>CAVQZK010000001.1:0-94077 GCA_963718465.1 Bryobacterales bacterium
AAAAGGGCGTCGGCACCATCCGTCTCGATTATGATAACGACGGGCGGATACGCAAGACCGAGACGCTCGCGGCCCACAGCGGCGGCAGCGTGGACCGCAAGCCGAGCCAGGCCAAGTCTCAGGAAGTTGTCCGTCGGGTCATGAAAGGTTTTCAGCAACTACTCGATATCATCCGGCCGGCCGGCATTGGAATGTCGATGACGATTCCAAGAAGGTGCACCATGAAAGCAAAAGAAAAGCTCGATAAAATCACGAAAAACGTGACGGAGCTCAAGACCAAGGCCAACAAGATTAGCCAGGATGCCAAGAAAGCGGCGGGTACGGTGAAAGATGCGATTCATCAGGGCGTCAACCAATCGAAGACCGTGCTCGAAAAAGCTGGGAAGGTCATCAACAAGAACGGCCTGAGCCAAGGTATCGATGTCACCTCCAAGGGCGTCGATATGGTCGCCAAGGGCGCCAAGATAGTCTCCAAGAGCGTCGATGCGCTGGCAAACTCGATGGAAAAAGCGTCGTCGGGAATGCGCCAGTTCAGCGACAAGCTGAAAAAAGGGTGGCGGCGACTCGAGCAACGGGTGAGCGCGCTCATTTGACTCATATGATGAGTAATATTATACTCATCACATGAGTAAGAGGCTACAGGTTCTCCCCCGGAAAATACCTACCGAGATTTGCAAAAGATAAGCAAATCCCAGGGAAAAACCGTCGCGGATTTCGTTCGCGAGAGCATTCATGCCTCTTTGGTGAACGCGAGACCTGCCTCCGCGCAAAGGCGTCTTTCCAAAATCCTGAAGTTCTCGAAGTATGAAGGGCCGACCGGAGACATCGATACTCTATTGCGAGAAATAGAAGAGGGGCGAGACCGGTAGTGCTTTACCTCGATTCCTGCATACCGATGTACCTGGTCGGTGCAAGCCATCCCAATAAGCAGAGAATACTCTCTCTTCTCCCGAACCTCGTCGCGGGTGGCGAACCGTTCGTTTCGAGCGTCGAGGCATTCCAGGAAATTATCCACCGGTACCGAGCGTTGAAAGACGAAAAACATATGGAGGCCGCCTATTCTGCGCTCGAACAGATGGTGCAGGGCGTGGAGCCGGTGAGAAAGGAAGACGCCGATTCTGCGAAAGCTCTTTCCGTCCAGTTGCGGAAAAACTGTCCTACAGAGATTGCCTCCATGCGGCGGTGATGAAGGAAAGTCTCCAATAATATATTTGATGCATAGTTTTACTCAAGTACGAGGTGATATGAAATTGGGCCCAACCCACATTATGAAATTGGAGAACCAAATGATGGAGAGATTTCATCCAAATGGGGCATGGATGTAAAAGTGGTCTTACATGAATCAAGCGGTGCGTATTGGTCTTTCAACCCATCATGTTGACATATCATATCTACATTTCACATGTCTACTTTTTAAACTACATGCAAAACTTCAAGACCCATGTGTGTCTTTGCAACATGCCAAATTTGCCGTATTCCATGGTTTTAAAAGTCATGGTCCCTGAAAGTATGCAAGTCTAAAGCATATGTAAGAATCATTAGTCCAACACGTGATGTTAGCACAATGACTACATACTATGTCCTTGCTCTATAAAAAAACGTAATAAAATAAAATAAAATAAAACACATTTGCTCAAACACATAATGCATTATTGAAATAGGAAAACATCAAGCCCAATACACATTGCACGGTGTGTGAAAAATGTTACAGATTCATATTTGTGGACAAATATATATATATATATATATGTCCATTGATCCATTATATATCTCCTTGAATGTTGGAGTATGTAGATTTGGACATTTGCAACAATGACATGCCACAATTAGCAAAGAACGATCAACATGCATAAACAAAAATATCAACAAAGTTGCTAACTTTAAAACCAACAATACCATGATATAAATTTTATAACTAGAAATTAAAACATCGAAGAGGCAACAATAGTGTGAAGGGCTGAGAGGCCAAATTCTTAGTTTCTTTCAATACGAATAGTAGACGGCCTCTCAACCTTCGGCCATAGTGTGAATTTGTCCTTAGATTTGAGGGCTCCTTCTAGATGCAATTTATCATGCATCGTCTATATCTAGTTTGACATAAGATCATATATTTGTACCACAAGAAAATTGCAACAAATATTCACTGACATTGAACATTCGATGACAAGGTTTTTCTTTATTTGAGATTTTTTCATTTTATGCACACGTGATCGCATACTTACAACATCTTTGGATATATCCAGAAGATGGACTTATCAGCCACAAAATTTCATGTTTTCTTGGTCTCTTGATATTTGGAATACCAAGAATCAGAAGGTCGAGGGTGCCCTGAATCAGGTCTGAAGGGCGGCTCATGGGGTAATGCCTAAATAACTGACAATTCGCATGCCTAAGTTACTTATACATGAGAGGGCGCGGCTCAGTCAAGGGGTAGAGGAGGCTGGTAGTTTGCAAGGATGACCGGGCGCGCTATTAGGATTGAATTATGCCTGTGAATACGATTCTTCTGGAATATCAAGCACGAGTCCTATCTTTGAACGCCACGGCGTCACAATTGCGGTTTGGCCAGATGATCGCATTCACCGTAATGGCCGCTGGCTTTCTGGCCGTTCTCGTTATTGCGTTTCTAGCTGTGTCGCGGCACACGGTGCCGCTACCGTGCGGTTTGATTCCCGTGCCGCTGGCAATCTATTCCGGAAAGATCGGAAAGCGGCGAAATAAGGCCGTGTTACGGAATCTGCGCCTTCAGAAATATTACAAACGGGGTGTTGATCGCCTGGAAGGGCACTGGGCGGGATCGGGCTTCCGGGGTGATGAATTTGTCGGTGACGGCCATTGCTACGCAAAAGACCTGCAACTCTTCGGCGAAGGATCTCTCTTTGAATTGCTGTGTACCTGCAGGACAGAAGCCGGCCGCCGTCACCTTGCCCACTACCTGCTCGATACGCCTGCTTTGCAGGAATCGATGCGCCGCCAGGAGGCAGTCGAAGAACTCCAGCATAATATTGAGCTTCGCGAACGAGTTCATTTGCTCGGCGACTTCGCTTTCCAGCAATGCGATTGGAATACCATCACAGAATGGTTGGAATCGAGAGCCTTACGCGTTAGATCGTCTCTCCGCGTACTTGCCTTGACACAGTCCATCGCCGTTGCTTGTCTCTTGCTGTTCGGCCTGACCTCTCTGATTGCGTGGAGCCAACTCGCCCTCTGGATTGGCGTTCTCTTGTTGCTCAATGGCGCTTTGGCCCTTGAGTATCGTACTCGTATTTTAACGGCGGTGCCTGCACTCCTCGTGTTAGGTCCAGAGATCGGGATGCTACGTCGCGGCCTAAGCCTCCTGGGGGCGCAAGAATTCCGTTCACCGTTGCTTTTAGAATTAGCCAAATCAGCCGCGCACTTAGGTTCTTCCGCCCACCTCCGCCGACTTGAACGTCTGATCGGCATATTCAGAGAGCGTGATAAGGAGTGGTTCTATGCCGTTTCACGCTGTCTGCTCGTTGGAACGCAGGCTTTTTTAGCCATCGAGAAATGGAAAGACCAGCATGCCGAATCCATGCGCCGTTGGCTCTCAGCTTGGGGCGAGTTCGAAGCGTTGATGGCCATGGCTAATTATGCCTATGAGCATCCGAGCAACACTTTCCCGCAGCTTTCAAAAGATTCTCGAACTCTTGAATGCCAGGGAATCGGTCACCCTCTGCTGCCCGTCGATGCATGCATCGGCAATGACATTCGCTGGGATGAGCGCACCCGAATTTATGTAATCAGCGGCTCGAATATGGCGGGGAAGAGCACGCTCCTCCGCGCCATCGGTCTGAACGCGGTCCTGGCGTACGCCGGCTCACCCGTTTGCGCCCGCGCTATGTCTTTATCTCGTTTCCGGATCTGCGCCTCAATAGCAGTTCAGGATTCACTACTGCATGGAAAATCGAAGTTCCTCGCCGAAGTGGATCGCCTGAAGCAGGCGTTGAGTGCTTCGGCGGACCACAACCCAGTCCTTTTCCTGGTCGATGAAATCCTCAGCGGAACCAATTCGATTGACAGGCGAATTGCCGCCGAAGCAATTATTCGGGCTCTAATCCAACAGGGCGCAATCGGCGCTCTCTCGACACACGACCTGGCACTGACGGAACTAGCGGCGTTGCCAGAGCTGCGGGGAGTTAATGTGCATATGGGTTCCAAGGACGATGCGGACCCACTCGATTTCGACTATCTTCTAAAGCCCGGCATGGCAAAGCAATCAAGCGCTCTGGCGATTACGAGAATGGCCGGCGTTTCCCGTTTAACCAACCGACCAATTGCGAGAATCGGAGAAATGGCAGAATCTAGGATCATGCCGCGAAGCAAGGATTTCGCGGCATGGTATCAGGACGTTGTTCTTCAGGGCGATATGGCCGAGCCGGCCGAAATCGTTAAGGGCTGCATGGTGATCAAGCCCAATGGCTATGCGGTTTGGGAAGCCCTGCAACGTGAATTAGACCAGCGGTTGAAGGCAAGCAATCACCAGAACGTCTACTTCCCGCTGCTGATTCCCCAGAGTTTCTTGAAAAAAGAAGCTGAACACGTGGAAGGCTTTTCGCCGGAATTGGCTGTGGTGACAATCGCCGGCGGCAAGGAACTAGAAGAGCCCTACGTGATTAGGCCCACTTCGGAGACTATTGTGGGGCATTTTTTCGCGCGTTGGATTCAAAGCTATCGCGATTTGCCTCTCCTGGTGAACCAATGGGCAAACGTGGTGCGCTGGGAATTACGGACACGCATGTTCCTGCGGACCACGGAATTTCTCTGGCAAGAGGGACACACGGCGCATGTTTCCCATGCTGAAGCGATGGAAGAAGTGCTGCGCATTTTAGATATTTACGCAGAAGTGGCCGAGGACGTGATGGCCATGCCGGTGATTAAAGGCGCCAAGAGTAAAGCCGAAAAGTTCGCTGGTGCACTGCGCAGCTATTCCATTGAAGCAATGATGCAGAACGGCTTGGCCCTCCAGGCGGGAACAAGCCATGACTTGGGCCAGAACTTCGGGCGCGCCTTCGATGTAAAGTTCCAGACCAACGAAGGAAAGCTGGACTATGTGTGGCAGACCAGCTGGGGCGTGAGTACGCGCTTGATTGGCGGCCTGATCATGACGCACTCCGACGACAAGGGTTTGGTTTTACCTCCAAGGGTGGCGCCGATACCCGCGGTGCTGGTGCCGATTTACCGCAAAGACGACGAGCGCGTATCCGTAATGGAAGCAGCGGGGAAGATTGCCAGCGATCTTAAAATCAAACTGGATGCGCGGGAAGGCCAAACGCCCGGCGCGAAATTCTTCCATTGGGAAAGGCGGGGAGTACCGGTGGTGCTGGAGCTTGGGCCGCGAGATCTGGCGGCGGGAAGCGTGGTGATGAAGCGGCGCGATACCGGCCTGAAAGAAGTGGTTACCGTGGCAGAGTTAGGCGCTAAGCTGAAAAATACTTTGGCGCGGATGCAGGCCGATCTCTATAATGCGGCGAAGGAACGGCTGAAGAGTAATTGCGTGACTGCCAACTCACTGGCGGAAGTGGAGGATCTTCTGAAGAATGTTACGGCTGAGAGCAGCGGCGGGAAATTTGTTTTGGCGCACATCAAAGACGATCCGCCATGCGACGCCCGCCTGAAGGAGTTTAAAGCGACTGTGCGTAATTTCCCCTTGAAAGACGAGTACGACGGCGCCGGGAAATGCATCATAACCGGCGAACGGGTTGACCGGCGCGCGGTGATTGCTAAGGCTTATTAGCACCAAAGCGTGGCGCGTGAACGCCAGCCGTGAGAGCCTCAGGGAGGCTCCTCCGATTTACTTATGAAGGAATACGATTTGCCGATGGATCCGGGCGATAAGATTCGCCGCCGGGACTTAAGCATGTCATTCCTTCCACATCTGCGGAGAGTGGCACGTGGTCCTTATTCCTCATGGACGAGAACGCCACTTTTCTGGCACAATCAAGCAAATTGGGTGTCAAACGGCGATCGTTTGGTACCGATTGTAAACGCTCCCCGTAAGCAGCCTGGAACACGGAGCGCTGTGTCAACGGCGGATGTGGCTCGTTGGAGAGAAAAAACCGCTTTTTCGACCACATCGAAGCAACAGCGTGGGGAGCTCAGGCAAACGCGTTGAGTGGCGTAGGCGTGCCGGAGCGCGTGAATCTCCTACGATCTAGATTATCGTTCTGTTGATATCCATACTATAAGAACATTTTAGTGCGAGAATGGTTTATGCCATTCACCACGAAGCGGCAGGCGTTAAGTCTTGCCGCAGATGAGAAGCAGCGACTGGAGAGTTTGAGGCGGTCCCGCAGCGGAGAGAAGCGGGAGGTATTGCACGCGGGGATACTTCTGGATTTGGCCGGCGGCATGAGCGACGGGGCGGCGGCCCGCAGCAACGGCGTCAATCGCCATACGGTCGCTCTATGCGCGCGCAAGTTTCTGCAGTTCGGACTGGCAGCTGCACTGGGAGAGTTGCCGCGGGCGGGGAAGGGTCGGCGGATTCCGGATAATGCGATTGCTGGGGGTACAGCATTGCGCCTGCCGGAAACCGAAGGAACTGGGCTACGCTTACGAGCTCTGGACATATTCACTGTTGCGGGGGCACGTGCGGAAGCACTGCGCTGACGCCGGTCACTCGAGCCTGACAGAACTGAGCCGCTCGCGGTTGCACGGGATTCTGATGCAAAGCGAAATTCGTCCTCACAAGATCCGCTGCTAGGTGGAACGTCGGGACCCGGAGTTTGAGGCAAAAACGGCCGTGGTCCTGCACGTTTATAAAGAGGTGGAGATCGTCAATGAGGAACTGGTCAAGGGCGCGCGCTGAAGGAGCCAGCCATGGTCACAATCTCTTACGACGAGAAGCCCGGCATTCAGGCTCTTGCGACGACAACGCCGGCTCTGCCGCCAGCACCGGAGCCATCTTCGGGACTACGAGTACAAACGACTGGGAACGGTATCGTTGCTGGCGGGCCGGGCCAGTGGTATGGCGGAGCACAAAGAGCCGGGCACACTGCGATCGCAGGTGTTCTTATGCGGAGCCGAATTGAAGTACGAAGGGGATGAAATCATTCTCGCGCCAGCCACTCGCTGGGGCGGTCTGAAGCGGCGTATCTCTCTACTAAACAGCATCTTGGCTTGGGTCTTCCCAATCTCGCCGAAGTTGACGCCCGCGCTGCTGGCCGCCGGTTGCGCAACCCTGAAAGGAGCATTTATCAACTAGGATAAGTTGTCCAACATGTCATATCTGGAAACGCGCGGGCTGTCCAACGGTTCCCCGCTGCCGCTTTGGATCTCCCCTGGATTTTGTTGACAAGAGAATCGCGCACAGATTCACTCGTGAGCATTTTTTCCAGAAAGTCGGCCTGTTGCGTCGGATATCCAAACATTATCGTGAGGATCAAATAGCTGCCACTGCATCCATTGTTCTGTCGAGGCTGCCGATGTGCAAAATGTGGTCAAATAGTGGCCCGAACTGAAGATGATTCGGAGATCATGTGATGAAGGCAGTATCTCCACACCATGTATTGACTCTAGCTGCAAACCGGCGAACTTTTGGTCGATGAACTCTTGCGAGTCGTCCGATCCAACGACGAGGGAACCTCCATCTTCGATTCTCCAATGACAAATCTCGAACAAGAAATGCCATTCTCCGTGCATTTTCTCCTCGCCGACTTGAGGTAGCGGCTTTCCAATCTCCAAGAAAAACATCGACCCGTGAGTTCTAACAAGTCCCCAAGCCGGCTTGCCCTTGAGAGTCACAAGCGCCTGCTGCATAGCTACCGGTCCGTGGCTCATATACGTCCCTCCAAGACTTCCACGGCGATCTCAACAAGTTCGTGATAGCCGAGTCCCTGCCCGGTAATCGTATCGTGGAACTTCCGTTCCTGAGCTGGAGTGAACCGCTTTCCCGTAATTCGCTCGGCAGCGCTCCTGGCGTCATTCGCCTGCTTGTTTTGTCTTTGATTGTCCCCAAAACTTGAACCGCTCCCACCCCCTCCCGAACTACTGCTACAAACAATCTGCCCTATGACGTATCCCGCGCCAGCCCCGATGCCACCACCGACCAAGGCACCGCCTGCAGCACCGACTGTCTCGCCCGCAACGCCTCCGGCAATGCCGCCTCCTATTGTTCCCACCCCAGGAGCAACGAGCGTCCCACCAGCAGCACCTGCGCCAGCACCTCCGGCAGCACCCATGCTGCCGCCGACCCAAGCTCCACCAGCAGCACCGATTCCCGTGCCCGCGGCGGTGAATCCAGCCACGCAGTCATTGTTCGCTGCGTTTTTGCCGGGTTCGGCGGTGTCGGCGTGAACCGAAACATTCTGCCGCTACGGCTTCCGCTTCCACCAGCGGAGCCACCACCTCCCGAACTAGGGTGGGCAATCGTCCACCAGCCGCCGTCCATCCACCAAACCCAGGTATCGATAGGAGGACCGCCCCCAGAATTGCTCGCGCCCGGCTGAGGATCGTTTCCAACACAGGCGATACTGTTAGGAGATTCGCACGGAACGATACTCATCCCGCTCGGATCCGTGGCATTCAACGGATTCCTCGCCACATACGCGTATGCATTCCAACTCTGCGGATTCATGAGATCCGCCCCGGCATTCGCCGGGTCCGGAGTGTTAAACCGTCCCAGCGCCGCCGTGAAATAGCGGGCATTAAAGAAATCTTCGCAGCTTTCGCCATCCCTGATTTGCCCGGTGAATTTGGGGCTGATGCTGTCCCGGTCCGCTCCCCACAGGCCATTGCGCCCTCCCGAGTTGTTCCCGATTTCTTCCCCGAACGGCAAATAATCGTGCCGCGCGATGACGTTATCGCTTTGGTCCGTGACCAAGCGCGCCGTTCCCAGGTAGTCCGTCACCAGATAACAAGTGGTGCAGGCCGCCGCCTGCCCGTCGCGCCATATTCGGCCGCCATCCGCCCCAGCGCATCGTAGACATAGACCGTCGTCCCGCCGGGACCCGTCTTCTCCACCCGCTGGCCGCCGCCATCGTACAGGTAATTTTCGACACCGCCGCCGAGCGCGGCCGGCTCGGCGGCTGAAATCTGCCGGCTTTCGGCGTCATAGGCGATAGTGTTGCCGTTCACCGCGGTCTGGTTCCCGGCAGCATCATACGCCGTTCCGATTTGGTTGCTGGCGTTGAACACATTCGCCGCCGGCGTATTGCCCGCCAGCGGCACCCCGCTATTGCCCGTCACCCAGGCATTGCCGTACGTGTCGTACCCGAACGTGCGGCTGTATCCGCTGTCGCTCACCCCCGTCAAGCGCTTTACTTTGTCATAGCTGTAGCTCTGGTTCAGCCAACTCAGCGAAGCATACGGAACCGCGCTGCCATAGCCTTCCGCCGCACTCTGCAGACTGCCGTTGTTGTTCGCCGTTCCCCAACTGTAGGTCTGGCAGGAGAGATAGCTGTTGCCGTTGTTGGCAATCGTCGTATAGGACCAACTCGGCTGCAGCCGGGCGTTATAGGAGTAAACCGGAACCACGCTGTTGCCATAAGTCACCGCCCATTCGGCCCCATGCGGCCAATACGTCGCCGCACTCACATAGCTCTTGCCCTGCCCCGCCAAACTCCCCGCCAGCGCGCTCGGCCGGTGCGCGCCATCGTAAGCCGTCGTCACCACCCGCCCCGACGGATAGGTCTCCGACGTCAGCCCGCCCGCCAGGTCGTAGCTGTAAGCAAAAGTGTAAGTCTGACCGCCGATTAGAACGCTGCTCGTTTTGACATTCCCCAGCGAATCGAATAGCGAATAAGTGGTCGCCGCATTGGTATTGGTCACCGTCCCTAATTGTCCAATACCGTTGCCGACCGCCGGATCGTACGTATAAGCAACCGCCGGCGTTCCAGCCGGGTAGGTCTTGCCCGTCAGCCGGTTCAGGGCATCGTATGTATAAGTCGTCGTGGCGTTGCGCGCATCGGTTCGTGTCAGCAGGTTGCCGGCCGCGTCATACGTATACCAGGCGCCCCCGCTTTCCGGATTCTGAGCGCTGAGCAGATTGCTCCGCGAATCATAAGTGAAGCCCCTCTGTTGCGCGCCTTGCACGACCAGGGTCAGGTTGTTTTGGGCGTCATAGCTATAAGCGGTGCTGTAGTTGAGACCCGCTGGATCTTCCACCACTTTGGTCAAGCGTCCCAATGCGTCGTACGTCAATTGCTTCACCTTGCCCGCCTGGTCGGTCAGCGTAGTTTGGTTGCCTGTGTAGCTGCTGGCGGCCACCGCGTTATCCGCCGTCTGCACCTGCAGCGCGCGTCCCAGCGAATCGTAAGTGTAGCTGGTGGTGTAATTCAGCCCATCGCCGGAGCGCGACGGATTGGTCGTGGCCGGCACCCGGCCGGCCGCATCGTAAGTGGTGGTAGCGGCAATGTAGGACGACGAGCTCTCATACGAATCTGACTCCTTGGGACGGCCCAGTCCATCATAGAGAACCTGCGATTTCAGGGCGGCATCCCCGCTGGTGTTCTGGTCCTGTTGCGTAACCACCGTTGTCTGGTTGGGATAGCTTTCATATTGATGGCCGCCGTTGGGCCATTGAATTTGCGTCAGCCGGTCGCCTCCCTCCGCATACGTATACCCGGTGACCTGATTATTCGGATCGGTGGCTGAACTCGGCTTGCTGGATCCATAATCGTATTGAATCGTGGTCTTCTGCCCGGCGGCATTGGTGATGGTGGTCGGGTGCGCGAACGTGCTGTTCGGGTCGCTATAGTTGAGCGTGGTGGCATGTCCATCGGGATCCGTCAGCGTCAACAGATTCCCGGCGATGTCGTATGTCATGCCTGTCCCTGCGAACGAATTCGACACATTCAGCCATTGGTATTGCGACGTGACGTTTCCGCGCAGCATGATGTTGGTTCCGTAGCCGCTATCGTGGCCTACTATTCCAGACGCTGCGCTGCAGCTTCATCATACTTCCAATCCGTCTCCGCAATCCGATGCGCGCTTCCATCGAAAATAATTATAGAAGAAGAGGCATGCACCAGATTCAGAGCAGGTGCCGCATAGCCCGTGCTTGCGGTCCACCGATAAGCACTCTGGGTATCGCGTAAGAGAGCGCCTGGAGCGCCTGTTCCCCAGTCGTATTCCTTCTTGTCCATAACATTGTTGTACTGATCGTAAATAAAGGCTTGCTTGGATTGCTGGTTCGTGCTTGCCCAGGTCGTCACCTGACTGCTCAAAGTGGGATTATTCATACAACCCGACTGCGTTTTATAAACGTTGGAAACGGTTGTCAACCCGCCTACGCCGAAGCTTGTTTGCGTTTCCAGCCCCTCGTTCCAGACATTACAGCCCGTCCCCCCTAGGCTCAGGGCATCCAGTGGCGATCCATCTATGAGATGCGCTGTCTGGCCGATCGCCGCCTGGCTTGTGTTGTACAGCACGTCGGTATCCGTTGTGGTGCCGGTCGCGTAGCTCACCGTATAGCGAGTCCGCGACGTCCAGGAAGATCCACTGCCGCCAGTGGCGTATTCGCGCCGCTCCTGCAGACGACGATAGATCATGACCGGATTGCTGTCCGTGGCCGAGCCTTGAAATCCCGAGGTGTTGCCGTTACTTCCATCTCCAAAATCGTACTCGATGGCGCCGCCGGTCGGTAAGTTCACTCGTGCCAGATCGCCATAGTCGTCGTACTGAAAGTGTAGTCCCGCCCGTCCGGAAATTGAATTGAGCTCGCCACGGTCGGATTGTAGTCATACGAAGTCGGCTGACCCGTGTTAGGAAACAATTGGTCAATCGTTTGGGCGCCATATCCACTCCGAAAAAGGCCGCTATCGAGGGCTGCCGTCGCTATGTGGATGACGCGGCTGGCGCTCTGCCATCCCGGATATGTGATCGAGACACAGCCGCTGCAGGAAGAATCGTCGTAGTTGATCGAGATCGTGCGATTCAGCGAATCGACGATCTGCGTCGGCGCGGCCACGTAGAGGAACCAATTTACCGGCACCGGCGGTCCGTTGGTATAGCTCAACGTGATCTTATTTCCGTTCCGATCGCGGATCCAACTGACGTTGGAGTTGTCGATGCGGTAGGTCACTCCACTGGGAAACTGAAGCGTCCCGCTGATGGTCGCAGCGCCATGTGCGGCGTTCTTTGGGTTCTGCTCCAGTACCGCCGAATCGATGAACTGTAGCATGCTCCCGTCTACGCTGTGAAAAGCCGTGCCTCGGCCCGCATTCCAGGTGGGCGAGCCATTGGTGCAGGCATTGGGAACGCTGTAGGCCGCTCCATTGGTTGCCTGGTCAATCAAATTTACTTCCGCCCCACTCCCAGTGACGAAGACAATAGCCGTCAGTGTCGAGCCTACTGCGTAGCCGGAGCTGCAGGTGGTGTAGGTGCCGCCCGTCCGGGTGTAGGCCGCACCGGCTCCGCCTAACCCCAGCGCATTAGAAGCGGCAGTGGGCGAGGCTCCGGACGCGATGTTATTACTTGGGTAAGGATCGATGGCGACGCTATTGGTCGAGCCCGCCGACTGTTTCATCGCCATTCAATTCTGCGCGAAGTTCCAAGAGAGATCAAAGGCCGCCTCGCCGCGGCCGCCTGCATGATACAGCGGAAGGGAAGCGTTGAGCGCGCCGCTGAAGGAACTGTAGTGTTCCAGCCCAGCAACAGCGTTCGTGCTGCCGGCGGCCCAGCTGCCCGTCGGAGTCATGCCATCGTACACGCTTGTATTTTGTGCCGCAGCAAAGCCGGCGAAGCTCAAAAACAGCAGCAGAGAAAAAGAGAGTTTCACGGGTAAATAGCTCGATTGTCGATGTGTCATGCGCCGTTCTCCACGGCGATTACGCGGCCATTGAAATACAGGTATTCCTTGACGGGCGCCGTCGGTGCCAATCCCCGGCCCGTGTTGCCGCTGCCGACCGCGCTATCCCAGCCGGCCCAGCCGGTCGAGATCGACCAGTTGTAATAGACATTCCCATCCGAACCCGTGGCATACACCAGCCAACTGCCGTTCTGATACCCGACCGAGGGAGGGGATTCGATCTGTATTCCCGGATTGCCAATGGCTCCGTCCCAGACCGACCATCCTGTCGGGGTGGACCATTTGTAATAGACATTCCCGTCCGCCGCGGTGGCGAACACCAGCCAGCTGCCGCTCTGATACCCAATAGAAGGCGGCGTGACAATCTGCACGTTCGGGCTGTTCACCGCACCATCCCAGCCCGACCAACCCGTCGACGTCGACCACTTGTAGTACACGTTCCCGTCCATTCCTGTCGCGTACACAAGCCAACTCCCGTTCTGATAGCCTACTGCCGGCATCGAAGCGATCTGCACTCCGGGACTTCCAATGGCGCTGTCCCAAACCGACCATCCCGTTTGACTGGTCAACGTCAACCATTTGTAATAGACATTCCCGTCTGCGCCCGTCGCAAACACCAGCCAACTCCCGTTCTCGAATCCAATAGCCGGTTGCGAAACGATCTGAACGCCAGGGTTCCCAATATAGCCATCCCATGCCGACCATTGGGAACTGACTTCCCATTTGTAATAGACATTCCCCATCTGCTGCTGTGGCGAACACCTCCAGGACTGTGCCCTGCCAACCGACTGATGGCTGCGAAACAATCTGCACCCCCGGGCTGCCGATGCCGGAGGACCACCCGGACCAACCCAGGGCGTTGGACGAATCATAGCCCGTGACAAACACCAGCCAACTGCTGTTCGAGCTTTGAAATACCACGGTCGGAGGTGAAACCACCCGCACTCCCGCAGGGCTGGCCAAGGGATCCCAGACGGACCACCCGGTGGGAGTCGACCACTTGTAATACACGTTCCCATCCGCGGCTGTTTGAAAGGCCAACCAGCTGGCATTGAAACTCTGATAAACCACCGTCGGCGTGTTGACCGGGACAGAGGCCGGCGTCGTACCAAACGCCGCGGACGTAAACACGAACAAAGCAGCCAGCTGCAAGAGAGCAGCCGTTACAAAAGAACGCTTGACGAACAAATGAATCCTCCGGGAAAAAAGAACTCCACGCGAAGGTTCTGCATCCGCAAGACACACCTAACTGGTGCGTCAAGCCAAGAAACCTCAAATCCGTGGAAGGACTTGTACGAGTATGAGAGGCGCTTGCTTCGGCGTCAATATCGCTCGGGAGGCTTGAGTAATAAGCTTACTGTCCGCACCGCATCCGGGCGCAAGAACCCAAAACAGTTCGCATTAAAGCCTCTCTCACGGCCAGCACATGAGCCCCGGACCCACACCCGGCGGTAGCCGTAACGGCGGTGAGCGAGACAGCTCCGTTGCACTCGATCCCGCTCCGCCAGCGTCCCGCACGGTTTCGCCATCTCTGCGCCTTCAAAAGCAATTCCAATCTAATCGGAACAATCGTTGGCGAAATCGCTGGAAATCGTCAACAGCCCACAAACAAACGCCCTGCAAATCTCCTAAAATGCCTGAAATCACCGGTCCATGGGACTGCCAGAAGGTAATCTGGTCAGTCGCCCGTTACCCAATCACAAATCGAAATCTTTTTCTAACCCGCACAAACAGGCCCGCTCAAGCATTTTCGCTTTCGGACCCTACTTGACACCCGCTACTCTCGTCTTGCGAGCGAACCTCTGCCTCTTATGCCAAATCTCTCCAAATCGCCTTCTGCCACTCAGGCAATTTCGCGCGCCTTCCCGCCTCCCAAAAGCCGATTTATTCCCCACCGCCTTCTATATATATTTATAGACGGGAATAATCCCTCCTCCTCGCTAGGCATCCCGGTCGCTTTCGCATCTGCAAATACCCTTAAATCCGGCAGTTGTCTTCAAACTGCCCAAGTCTCGCTGACGCATCACGGTCGAAACTGGAATTCGTCAACAATTCAAATCAATTGGCTATGCGCCCCGGGTAAGTCATTCAGAACTCCTGAGAAACCTCCAAAAGCCACTCCTAATCGCCGAAATTCGCCTCTTCTCTCGATCCCAATCTCGCTAGAGCGTCGATTTCCCACCCTCGCTGATGTAATTCCGGTTCCAAGCCGGAATCTCCACCGTCACATCGCCCTTTACTACTGCCTGACACCCCAACCGCGACCGCAACGTCAACCCTGCCGCCATCTCCAACCTGTCCAACTCATCGTCTTCAGCTTCGGAAAGATGCTTCTCGCCCTCTGTAACAATCACGTGGCAAGTTGTGCATGCACAGCTGCCTCCGCAGGCATGGTCGAGGTGAAAATTGTTGTTCATCGCAACATCAAGCAGCGACTCCGGCTTTCCATGGTCGTCGTATGGAAGCTTGCCGGATTCGAATTCAAAGGTCTTGTTCTCCGGTAGAAAAGTTACTTTAGGCACTCTTTATTGTATGATTCATCTCGTATTCGCGCACTATTGCGAAGCGCATGTCTTGCTCGACGATCCCGCCGATGCGGCCGCCGCCGGCACGCGCAAACAGTTCATGGTTTCCCTCGCCACTGTGCCGTTGCTCATCATCGACGACTCGGCATGCGCAAGCTGCCGCTCACCGCCGCTGAAGATCTGCTCGAAATCGTCAGGCGCCGCTACGAACGCGCCAGTACATCGCTTACTTCGAATCGTCCTGTGGAGGACTGGGGCAAAGTCCTGGGCGATACTGACCTGCTCCCCTGGGATTCAGCGCCTTCCCGCTAACAGATCCTAAGCCGGGTGGTGTTCTCATCCGGCCCTGCCAGCCCCTGAGTCGGCGCTCCGGCCGCTTCCCAGCGTTGCCGTACCTTCCGCCCAGGCAGCGTCAGTTTGCCACCGTCTCACCGAAAAAACAAGACCCCCGCAAAAATGACTTGCTCGCGCACCGGCTGCCGCGCTATAACTACCCTTGTCCTGACTTACTTCTATTGGCCGGCTTTGGGGTGACCACTATTGGTCTCTTCCAGAACATCTAAAATCTCGAGTTTTTGCTAGCGCTCTGGGCGAACGTATTAGCGCAACGCGGCAAGTCGTTTTTGTCATTTGACATATTCACGTCTTATGAAGCCCAATCCGGCTGTGCGTTTACCAGATTAGCTTCATAGCCAGTTGCAAAATTCGTCCTGGCGACGCGCTGCTGATGGCGCCGACGGAGGATGAATCGATGTTAGAGTCGGGGAATCCAAAGTTGGCGTGGTTCAGGACATTGAAGGCTTCTAATCGGGTTTGCCAACGGAGTCGTTCGCCTAAGGGTATGTTTTTGAAAAGGGAGAAGTCGAGGTTAGCAATTCCAGGTGCTCGAAGGATATCTCTACCAGAGTTGCCAAAATACCCGAGTGCTGGTTGCGCGAATGCTGCCGTATTGAAGTATTCGTTTATGGATTGGTGAAACCCGGACGGATAGGGATTTCCAGCAACATCGGCGCGTTGCCCGTAATTCTGATTGACAAAGCCTAAGTCCGATGCAGTTATAGAGTACGGAAGTCCGCTCTGAAGCGTCAAGATACCATTCGCCTGCCAACCACCGAGGAAGAGGTTTGCGAAGGCGTTAGCGTGTCCCAGTAGAGCCTTTCCTTTTCCGAAGGGCAGATCATAGACAAAGCTGCCGACAAAGCGGTTTCTAACATCAAAGCTGGAAGAAGCATAATCCAGCCGCCAATTGTATTGGTCCATAGGGCCGTTACCGGAGCTATCGCCGTTTATGCCGGCGTCGTCCGATTTGTCATCCAGGCTATGTGAGAAGGTGTATGATGCGGCGACAGTTAGGGATGGACCGCTGTGTTCCAGCTTCACTTCCAATGCGTTGTAGTTAGAATTGAACGCGAAAGGATGACCTAACATCGTCCCCAGATTCGGGTAAGGCACTCGCGCGGAAGCTGGCGTTGAATTTGCCGGATCGTCGGGATATGGTGCGTTCTCCCAAGCTCGTCCTACCAGATGATGTCCGGCGGATCCCAAGTAATCCGCTTCGAGCTTCACTCCAGGACCGATCTCGTGCTCTACAGAAGCGGTCCACATTTCAAGATACGGAATGCGAAGCTTATCCTCGGCCCAGACAAAACCCAGATCCGCTGAGGTGACCGGCGCAAACGGCGCCGCTGCGGGAAATAGAGTACCGATATTGACGTCGTAGAACACAGACTGTTCGGCAAAAGGATATTCACCGCCTGCAAACGCCTCCTTTGCCTCGAAGCTATCGTAGAAAATGCCATAGCCGCCGCGCATCACTGTCTTGTCATTTGTAAAAGGCCGGAAAGCAATTCCGAACCTCGGTGCGAATGTGCCCCATTGGGTCGGCCCTGGTGAACCGCCTCCGTACTGATAAAGTCCATCACCTATCCCGTCTTTTATGATTGCCTGACTAGCTGTATACAGACCGCCACCGGGTATTTTGGTGTCCAACCAAAATGCGTTGTTTCGCGCATCGTAAGGCAGTGGCATAAAGTCCCAACGCAAGCCGAGATTGACGGTAAGCCTTTTATTGACCTTCCAGTCGTCCTGAACCCAGGGTGCGATGTGCATGTAGAACCAGTCGTCACTGTTCGCGTTGGATGGATTTGTAGCAAATTGCGTGGGTTCTTGTGCATTCGCAATGGCAACATCGCCCAGCAGCATATCGGCAACGGGATTGCCGGTGAAAGATCCATCGAATGTAAATTTCGGCGAGGAGAAGGTGTTAACGTAACCTTCCAGCCGTTGAATATCCAAACCGACGTTGATGCTGTGAGTTCCCTTAACGATTGAGAGAGTGTCGGAAATCTGATATGTCGGTTGATCGTACTCCTGAGGCGCATACGCAGGCCCTCCAGAGCCACTCAGACCGGTGTTCATCCATCCAATTTGCGGATAGGTCGTGTATTGATTGTATGGAAACAAACCTTTCAGACCTAGCGCACTCCATTCAGACTCCGGGATATTCGTTCCGGCAAGAGTAACCAGCTCGTGCATCCATCCAAATCGAAGCTGATTGACTAGGGTTGGACTGAAGGTGTGCGTGTAGGAAGCTACCACTTGGCGAGACGGCTCATCCAAATAACTGGTGCCTTCGGGGAGAATGCCGCCAGGTTGGGCGACGCTGAACTCGGTCTGCGTATAACGAACAAAGAAATTGTTGTTTGTGCCTAAGGAATGATCGACTCGATAGGTCTGCTGGTCGGCATTCGATGGAATCGCCTGCGTAAATTGATAATTGCCTTGTGGAAGATTCACATTGGGAGCCGGGAAATGCGGGATGGCGCTTTTCCCAAACAGCGAAAAATCTCCTTGTGGAATCGTGTTGTTCGGAAAGGGCGACTTAGCAGCAGGATCCGTTATAGCGCCTGGAAAGGCTCCGCTGAGCTCCGCCGTGGTGGGAACTAGGGCGAACGCGTTCTGCGATTGGCGGGTGCGCAGCCCTTCGTAATTGACGAAAAAGAAGGTTTTATTTTTACCGTTGTATAGCTTAGGAATCCAGACCGGGCCGCCCAACGTGTAGCCGAATTGGTTTTGCCGAAGCGGCGAGATGGTATGCGGATCGAAAAAGTTCCGGGCGTCGAGGGCGTCGTTCCGAAAGAACTCATAGGCCGTTCCGTGCAGCTGATTCGTGCCGGATCTCGTCGTCAAATTAATCTGGTTAGCTCCGCCGCCGTAGGCCGCGGAATAACCCTTCGTCTGCTCCTGAAACTCCTGTATCGCGTCGATAGACGGAATAATTGCAGGGGTCTGATAATACGTATCGTTGATTGTGATGCCGTCGAGCATGTACTGGTTGGAATCGGGACGAGCTCCCTGGATGGAGAGCGAATTCCCTTCGTTCGCCCGAAACGATCCCTGCTCTCCTGAGTTTTGAACGGCACCGGCTCCCAACAGCAGGAGTTGCGTGAAATTGCGCCCGTTAAGCGGCAGGTCCACAACTTGCTTTTGGTTGATCACCTGACCCACCGCCGCATTTTCGGTATCCAACGCCAACGCTGTTGCCGCCACGCTTATGGATTCATTGACGGCCCCAGGTTTAAGCATGACATCGACCCTTACCTCGCTACCCACGGAGAGTTCGACACCCGTTACGACTTGATTGGAAAACCCGGCGCTGGCGACAGTGACGCGGTATGAACCGGGCAACAAGGAAGGAACAGAGTATGTTCCCGCAGCCGAGGTCAACGTATCCTGACCTACATTTGTGGCAACACTTGCAATGGAGACCTTTGCATTCGGGACTACTGCCCCCGAAGTGTCCGTTACTGTTCCAACGATGGTGCCGGTGGCGCCACTTTGGGCAAGAATCCGAGCAGCGCTCAAGCACGTTAAGACCGCGACACAGAGCGCCTTGCGGGTCCTGCCGCCCAGAGATTCCGATGCGCCCAGAGAGGAGCTTCGTAAGCTCCGTGTAATCGATAACATGACTAAACTCCTTGATTTACCTCAAATAGGAACCATAACTCTTATCCTGAGGTACTTAAAATCAAAAGTAGGGCGCTGATACTCTACCGGTCTCCAGAATAATATCACCGAGAGAATCGCCGAAGTTGGCCAGTGCTCGTAAGTAATGAGTCTATGGTGCGGAGAGGGGAATTGAACCCCCACGGAGTTACCCGCTAGCACCTCAAGCTAATCCTAGGCCATGCCGCGCCGTTGTAGGCCGCCTAAATTCTTTATTTTTCGCAGAGCACCGTTCCCTCGCGTTCCTGAACGGGCGGTAGCGGAAGGTCCAAATAAGGTCCAAGAGTCTGCTATAGGCATCGGCCTCACGTCGCGCCAATTTCTCTAGATGATCCACCAAAACTTCCGAATGAAAAGGCCGGGCATCGATTCGGACCGATGCCCGGCTAGTTGGTCAACCCGCTGTTTCCTCGACAGGTTCTAAGTCAGCAGCTTCGGATGTCGGCTGCGTATCGGAGCGATCGAGCAACAGGATCGAAGCTGGCATAGATCTCGGCAACGCGAACGCTGCGGTCCGATTCCGCGGGAGTAAACTCCCGGTAACGCAATTCGCCCTCGACTTCCACGTATGCACCTTTCTGGAGGTTGGCGGCCCACTGGCCGAGCTTGTTCCAAACTGATGATTCGATGCCACTCCGTGCGTGTGTTGTATTCGCCGGTTTCCTTCACTTTCCAGCTCACGCTGGTCGCGATGGAAAAACGGGTGTAGGCAGTCCCGTTCGAGGGGTAGCGTGTCTCAGCGTGTTGGCCGAGAAACCCAATGAGAGTGATGCGATTCTTGCAAAGCATATTTTTGTCTTCCTTTCGTGCCCGATCCGTCGGGGCGACCCGGTGCGAAGGGGGCCGCTCTCAAGGCAAGCGAGACAGTTTTTCGGAGGGGCTCCCAGCCAGATTGTTTGTGTTGTTTCAAAAGGCGCGGCCGGCAATCTGGCTGGGAAACCGAAACCCCATCGGGGCTCGAACTGTCGAGCGAAGCCGCCGAGCGCGGGAATTGCCCTGAAGCCAAGCCCGACGGAGAGGTGCTGAAAGGCAGACGGAGCTGCAGGAATTGTCACTGTCTAATGCTCTGCGCCCATGCTGAGCTAGTGTTCTGTCAGGTAAATTCATATAATTAACTTACAGCCTCCATGGCCAGGCGGGCGCGTTGGATTTTAGCGAGGATCTCTTCCCCTTTCGGCCGCCACTGGTACCGTTTGGGTTGTTCGTTGCGGAGCGCCAGATAGTCTTCAATAGCGGTAATGAGTTGACGGACGCTGGTAAAGCTGCCGTCTCGGATGGCATCCTGCGTTATATCCGCGAAGAACCGCTCGACGAGGTTCAGCCAGGAACTGCCTGTGGGCGTGAAGTGAACGTGGAATCGGGGGTGTCTGTTCAGCCACGCCTTCACGTTCTCGTGTTTGTGCGTAGCGTAGTTATCCACGATCAGGTGCAGTGCCAGGTCGTTCGGTGTCTCGCGATCCAACTGTTTGAGAAACCTCAGCCACTCCACATGTGTATGATGCGCTTCCGTGCGGGAGAGGATTTTGCCGTCCAGGTAATTGAGCGCCGCAAACAGCGTGATCGTGCCATGCCGGTAATAGTCATGAGTCCGAGTTCTGATATGCCCGGCGCCGAGAGGCAGTCCGGGCTGCGTCCGTTCCAAAGCCTGGCACTGGCTCTTTTCGTCGCAGCACAGTACCAGAGCCTTGTCCGGCGGCTTCAGATAAAGGCCGATCACATCCCAGAACTTCGGCTCAAACTGCGGATCGCGTGACAGCTTGAAGGTCCGCGTCAGGTGCGGCTTCAGATCGTTGTTCTTCCAGATCCGGTGCACGCTGTCATGCGAGATGCCTACGGCCTTTGCCATGGTCCGCACACTCCAGCGGCGACGGCCTTTCGGCGGCTGGGTCACTTTGATAAGGACCTGCTCGATCTTCTCTTTTGGCAATGACGGCTTCCCCCCGCGTCCCGCCGCATCTTTCAGCCCCGCAAGGCCATGAGCTTCAAACCGGCTGGACCACTTCGAAACGCTGGGCACGCTGATTCTCAGCTCGCTGGCCACCTGTTCCACTTTGATCCCTCGCAACCGCATCAATACAATCCGGGCACGAAGACTGTCCCGCTGTGGAGTTGTCGTGGCACGAACACGATTCCGCAGTTCTATTCTCTCTTCCACGGTTGCATCCAATTTCGATATCGGTCTGCCCATAGACCAAGGTTAACGCGCCTTGCTAGTTATTACAATATATTTGTCTGACAGAACACTAGCTCCTACTCTCGTCAGCGAGTGTGCGCGTGTCCTTTCAGAGCAGAAAAGAGAACTCGAAAAGCGTAACCTACATGTTGAGTTTTATTGAACGGATCGGTAATCGGGTCGTCGGAACGATCAATACTCCGGCTTCGGCAAGTTTACGATAACGCCACATCTCAAGTGGGGTCCATACCCTCATGTCACTTGGAAGCAGAGGTGTCGATTCAGCTCAGTTTGACCGTCCAGCGGCCCTTTCCCGCTCCGCCTTCTAAAACGGACAGATCATATGTTAACGACAGCCGACGAAGCCCCCTTGACAATTTTCCGTCTTGATGCTATTTTTAGAGCAAGGTGCTGTTTTTGCAGCACCATGCGTATGAAGCGGGCCCGCCATCAGACTTTCAGCCGTCGCGAACGACAGATTATGGACGTGCTGTATCGCGTGGGCCGTGCCACCGGGTCCGAGATTCACCAGGCGCTCCCGGACCCTCCCAGCTACTCCGCCGTGCGCGCGAAACTCCGCGTGCTGGAGGAGAAAGGCCACATTCGCCATGAAGAACAGGCGCTGCGCTATGTCTACTTACCGGTGGCGTCCCGCGATAAGGCCAAGCAATCCGCGCTGGGACATCTGCTCGAAACATTTTTCGACAACTCTGCCGAACAGGCGATCACCGCGCTTCTGAACCTGAAGCAGACCGCACTATCGCGCGAGAATCTGGATCGTCTCTCCCTCCTCATCGAGAAGGCCAAGAAAGAAGGCATTTGAAATGGACCCCTTGATGTTCCTGGCAGTTGCCAGCCTAAAGGCAACGGTGATTTTCGCCGTCGCGTTCGTAATCGCTTACGCTCTCCGAAACAGCCGTTCGTCGGCTCGGTATTTGCTTTGGGCCTGTGCTCTAGCCGCGGTATTAATTGCGCCGGCGTTGTCGCTGCTCATCCGATGGGAGATCCCCGTTTCGGGGGCTGCTGTCGCGGCTTCTGCCGCGCCGAACGTGAGCGCACCGCAAACAATCACGCAATCTTTGGAGCCGACCACCCGCGAGCATCGCCGACCGGCATCTTGGATTGTTCCGTTGTGGTTGTGCGGGGTTGGCCTGGCAATGATGCGGCCGGCCCTGGGGCACGTTCGTGCCTTCATGTCGCTGCGACGCGCGGCGCGCGTGCGGAGCGCGGAGTGGCAGGAAACGCTAATGGAGGTGAAGTCCCGAATGCGCTGGGGCCAGCGACTGGCTTTGCGGCAAAGCGACGAAACTGATGTGCCCTTCAGCTATGGATGGATGCGGCCGGTGATCCTATTGCCGGCGGATTCGGCGGACTGGAGTTCGGAGCGGCGGCGCGTGGTGCTGATGCACGAGTTGGTCCACCTACGGCGACAAGACTGGCTTTTGTTTACACTTGCCCAACTAGCATGCACCGTCTACTGGTTCCATCCGTTGGCATGGGTGGCGCTTTCGCGATTCCGGCAGGAGCAGGAACGGTCGTGCGATGACGCGGTTATTCTGGCGGGGACCGCCCAATCAGAATACGCCGAACATCTGGTGAGTATCGCTCGTTCGGTGACCGAGTCGCGGGCGGCTGTGTTCATGGCCGGCACGCACGACCTTGAGCGGCGGGTAGAGGCATTGCTCGATCCGGTGCGAAATCGGCGAGGCTTAACGCGTGGGGCATGCGCCGCCGCATTCGCGGTTGCGATTGCGTGCGTGGCACCCCTGGCGGCGCTTCGCGCGCAAGATCCGCGAGCCGTTTCCTCTTTGTCCGGAACTATTTATGACGCGAGCCGAGCGGCCGTGCCGAACGCCACAGTGTTGCTGAACAACATCGACAAGACTAACCAGGAAATCTCGCGGTCCGGAGACGATGGCGCGTACCAGTTCGCTCATGTAACCGCTGGGACGTACAACATGGAGGTGAAGGCGCCAGGATTCGCTGTTCTCCAGCAGCCGAGCTTGGCACTGGCTCCCGGCATCGCCCGGCGGCTCGATATCAAGCTCGACATCGGCCAGGTAAGTGAGAATGTGGACGTGATCGGAAAGGGCGCTCACCGGGCCCCCATTGGCGTTGCCCGACAGGTTCGGATCGGAGGCAATGTGCAAGCCACGAAGCTGGTGTACCAGGTGACTCCCGTTTATCCGGCGGATGCTCAGGCTGCGGGAATCGAAGGCACCGTGTTGCTGCGGGCTGTCATTTCGACGGACGGCAACCTGCTTGGGCTATCGGCTATAAACACCTCCGTCGATGCGAGATTGACGCAGGCGGCGATTGATGCTGCTTCGCAGTGGAAGTATCAGCCGACGCTGCTGAATGGTGCTCCGGTCGAGGTGATCACCACAATCGCGGTGAACTTCAAAATGGGGCAATGAGTCTAAGTGGAAGATTCTTGAGTCAATCAAGTCTTCAACAGGCTCCTGCTGTGCTTTTGGCGACAAGAGGAGGAACCGTGGAGCTGTCGTTCGAGCCCGACAGTTTCGGTCTAAGGAACCGAAGGGGTGAGCGTCTGTATGGACTGCTCCTGTGGATCGCGCTGGCCGTTATCGCAAGTCCCTGGACGCTTACGGTTTCAGCGCAGTCCGTGTCGGACGCGGGATCGTCCCAATCCTTGGCAGATTCAGCATCGAAGCTGTTAGCTTCGGATGTCAACGCCTTAGAGCTAGAGGCACAAAGCAATCCAAACGATCTGAAGGCTCAAGAGCTTCTGATCACGTATTACACCCTTAAAGGAGTCAAGCCCAAACGCCTAGAACACGCTCTCGGGCTAATCAGGAATCATCCCGAGCCAGTTATCGATTGTCCTGACGCACGGCTTTCAGAACAAGACTCGCCCTTGGATAGTAGGGCTGCTTTTGAGGAGGCCAAGACCCTTTGGTTGATCTACGCCGATTCCCGAACGACAGATCCACGTGTGCTGATGAGCGCTGCAGGATTTATCTCACAATTTGACCCGAATCTTTCTGAACGTCTCCTGTTACAAGGACAACAGCTCGATCCGGAGGAAGTAGCAATCAACTTTCAGTAAGAATCGAGCATGGTCAGGTTTACTTTCTTCTTCGTCGCCGTTTTGCTGGCCACATCTACAGCCGCGTTTGCTGAGCATCATATGATCAGCATCGGAGATCGTCGTATTTCCGTTTATTGCGATGGCGAGCGTGGGCTTTCACCGACGGTGATCCTCATTCCCGCAGGTGGGAGCACCGCCAAAGACTGGGCGACCGTCCAGCCGGCAGTATCGGGTTTCTCGCGTGTGTGCAGTTACGATCACGCTGGCCATGGCGAGAGCGACAAGGCACCTGTGGCACTGCAGTCGGTCGATGAGGCCGTGGGGGACCTGCACGCATGGCTGAACGCGTCAGGCGAAAAAGCGCCATTCATCTTGGTGAGTCATTCTATTTCGGGCTTGTATGCGCGTCGTTTTGTAACGCAGTTTCCGGACGAAGTCGCTGGACTGGTGTTCGTGGACTCATCCCATGAGGAACAGGCGTGGCGGCTGCATGAACTTGACCCTCAAGGACCGGGCCTGGACGACCTGACAGCGCGGCTGGGCTACTATGTGAAACCAGGCCAACGGCTGCAATGGCGAACGGATCTGCCGTTGATAGTGCTCGGTCGTGGGATGCCGACTCCAAGGAAGGCTCGCGATGGAAGTGATTCTTCGACGAACCGAATGACCGAAGAGCAGTTCGCAGCGTGGGATCGCATTTGGAGAGAGTTGCAGGAGGATCTCGCCAAGCGCTCAACTCACGGAGAGTTTCGCGTTGCCGAAAAGAGCGGACACTTTATCCAGCGTGATCAGCCGGATCTCGTCATTGCAGCGATTCGTGACGTTATTAGCCGAACTCGATGAACCAGCGGCTAGTCACTCTCCACATAGCTCGCGTTCGACACTAATCAGCCGACGGTGCTCCTTGCACGGTGTGAGTACCTGTCCGTTCGTTTTTGCCGCGATTTTTGCGCATGGAATCACCCCGCATTTCGATACGGTGAGCATTGTGAACCAGCCGATCCAGGATGCCGTCGGCCCGCGTGGGATCGCCGATCTGTTTATGCCAGCGTGAGACGGGCACCTGCGAAGTGAGGATTGTAGAACGCACTTGATAGCGATCCTCGCACGATGCCGTTGAAAAACTCGATGTCCGACAACTAGGGCGCGGATTCCGGCTAAGCGACTTGAGGATTCCTTTAGGGCGGTCGCTTATTTAACTGCAAACGCTCAATCTAAACTGATCCGGCGGTCAACCTCATACCACCATCGTAACTTCTCGCGCCGGATCACTCCAGATTGAGTTCTAGCGTCACAGGCTCCTTTTCCGGCCAGCGATTCCTTTGCCAGTTTGTTGCTCGGCCAACCCGTTCAATTTTTTCAAGGCGGCGGTGACTTCAATAGAGGACTTCGCAAATGGATAGTGGCTGGATTCGCCCAGGACGATGGCGCGTCACATCCCACCTCACCATCAACTACGGCCTCCGTTACGAAGTAAACACTCCCTATACCGACGTCCGCAATCGCATGAATGCATGGGTGCCGGGTCAACAGTCAACGGTAATGCCCAGCGCTCCCCCCGGTCTGCTCTTTCCGGGTGATCCCGGCGTTCCCGCGGGTATTGCCAACGTTGACTACCACGAATTCATGCCTCGCATTGGTTTTGCGTGGGACCCGTCCGGAAACGGCAAACTTACTATTCGGTCGTCTTACGGAATTTTCTACGATAGTTATACGAATGGCGTCGGCGGTCCGCTGCAAGCGGCGGTGAGCGCGTTGCCCTGGACGGAGGCCTACCAGCTATCCGGCCCTTGGCCTGAACTTCGCCAATCCTTACAACGGACAAACTCCGCCATTCGCCAATCAAACGTTCGTCCGACCCGCCACTATACTTACTGTCCAGTCCGGTATGCTACCTCCTTATTCGCAAAACTGGAATTTCTCGGTTGAGCGGGGGTGTGCGACATAAAAGAGGAGGGGATGCCGGTTTTCTTTTTTGGGCCTGTTAACCGTGCGTATTTGGTACGCTAGGTAGAAGGAGGCTTATTCCGATGACCGATGCTCTTTCCGAGCTGGAAAATCGCCGCTCGGGGCTGATCGAGCAGATCGCGCACTTGGGCGATTTCCGTCCCGGGTCCATCTCTGCCACCAGAGGCGGTTGCGGCAATCCTAACTGCCATTGCCATAAAGCTGGCGACCCGGGTCACGGCCCGAACCTGCGACTCACCTACAAAGCGGATGGTAAGACAGTGACCGAAACTTTTCCGACCGCCGCCGCGCAACGGAAAGCCGAACGCGAGATCGCCGGGTTTCGACAGTATCAGGAACTGAGCCGCGAATTAGTGGATACCAACGAAAAGATCTGCCGCGCCCGGCCTGTGGAGGATACGCTTACGCCGCAGGAAAAAAAACGGCCGAAGCGATCCACGCCGAAATCACACGGGAAGTAGCCACGCTGTTGGGCCGGATCTTCGCCGCGCGTAAGCAGACCGGCGGCCTGGATCTGGAGGCGGTGGAGATGGGCTTCCGCGCCGCCCTGCATCAGGCCGGGGCGACGGCTCTGACTCAACTGCTTCAGTTTGCCGAGCCTGCCGCTGACCAGCGCCTTATCCTGTGCCCCTGCGGCCAACAAGCCCGCTACCGTGAACTGCGCTCACGGCGACTGCTCACAGCGTTGGGCGAGGTGGAACTCTTACGCCCCTGGTATTTATGTCCGCAGTGTCATGAAGGCCGGTGCCCCGCCGACGAGGCACTGGATGTAAAGGACACAGACTTCTCCCCTGGCGTACGCCGCATGCAGGCTATGGTGGGACAGGCAGCGCCCTTCGAGCACGGTCGCGAACAGATCAGGCTTCTGGCCGGTTTGGAGGTGACAGCCAAATCCGTGGAACGTTCGGCAGAGGCGATCGGAGCTGACATTGCCGCGGGCGAGCAGCGGGAAATCCGCAAGGCGGTGCAGTTGGATCTGCCGGTCCTCGTCAGTGATCCGATTCCGATCCTTTATGTGCAAATGGACGGAACAGGAGCGCCTGTAGTGAAGAAGGAAACGGAGGGCCGGAAAGGCAAGACCGACGGCCAGCCTGCACATACGCGCGAAGTCAAACTGGGGTGCGTGTTCACGCAGACAACGTGGACTGAAGAGGGCTACGCCATCCGCGATCCGGGTTCGACCACTTACACCGGCGGCATCGAACCCGCTGAAGAGTTCGGAAAGCGCCTCTAGTACTACTGTGTTACAAACGTAGGGCACAGCACAAAGGGCAACAAGGGAGTTGGTGAAGGAGTGAGCGGGCGAGGCGGAGGCGAAGAGTAGCAATCGAGGCTGGGTTATGCCGCTCGGCCCTTGTGCGCGGAGCCACGGGGTTGGAAGTCGGCAGGAAGTGGCGGAGTGCGTAGCTCCAGTTTGCCGCTGCGGGCGGAGGGGGAAAAACGGCTTCGCTCTGCCATCAGGAAACCGTAAGCGGCAATGCAAAGTGTGGCGTGATGATGAAAACCTCGCCAGCCTCTGCCTTCGTAATGGCCCAGTCCGAGTTCCTGCTTTAACTCTTCGTAGTCCCGTTCGATGATCCAGCGCTGTTTGGCGATCGCCACTAAATCTTTTAGTTTTGTATCGGCTGAGAGCGTCGAAAGCCAATATTTAGCCGGTTCCGATTCTCCTTTCGGCCATTCCATCAGCAGCCATTCCTCCGCCTGGGGTTCGGCTTGCCAGTAGTCGCGATGCGCCGGACGAACTCGCACGGCGGCAAAACGCGAGCGTAGCTTCTGTTGCGTGCCCTGCCGCCAGGTGACTGTCTGCCATTCTTCCGCCGGTAACTCAGAGGCCAGTTGCTTAGCCGAAATAGGATGATGATCCTTGTCTCGTCGCAGCAGGCTCGCGGGACGCCTAATCTGTTTGCGCGGCAAAGGTGGCAGCGGTTCGGTGCCGGGTTCCCATACAGACAGCGAGGACTGCACACCCACCGAGTACTCCAACCCCAATTCCGTAATACCTGCCCGAAACCGACCATCGACTCCATAACCGGCATCGGCCACCACTACACCCGGCGTGACATTTTCCTCCACCGCTTGCCGTATCTGCGCTAACGCGATCTGTGGCTTGGTCTGAAACTGAACTTTAGCGGGGACGCCGCCTTGCTGCCGCCGCTTCTTATCCTGAGTCCACGCTTCGGGCAGGTACAAACGAAAGGCAATAGGCAGACTCGCTGACCAGGTGGCGACCGACAAACTCACCGCCACGCGGCAGTTATCCTGCTTGCCCACCTGGCCACAGTATTGTCGAGCCACGCCCACAGAATGACTTCCCTTCTTGGGAAAGCCCGTGTCATCGACGATCCAGCACACTACCTTGCTCGGCTTCTTCATGGCTGGCAAAACCCACTCCCGCACCTGCCGAAGCACCTCTTCATCACTCCACGGCGCGTCTGCCACCACGTGATGCAAACTCTGGTGCATGCGCCGAACATTGTCTGGTGCTAGACGCGCCGCCATCGGTTCTACACTCTTGCGCTCACCCGGCAACAGCAAGCCCGTGCAATAGTTCCTCAGTGGAATGTCTCGATCGGCATGTCCCGCGGCTTTAACCAGGCCATCCATGTATGCCGCAAAGCGCTTTTCTTGTGGGCCTGGCTCGGAGGCTTTCTTTCCCACAAAACAATTCTATACTATTTTGTTCTGTTTTGTAACACAGTAGTACTATCTGGGAGCCTGGAACCGCGGCTGGAGCCGCGCGGAGAAAAAAGTCGTCATGGGAGACGGAGCCGAGTGGATCTGGAATCTGGCCGATCAGCGCTTTCCGGGCGCGGTTCAGATCGTCGATCTTTATCATGCGCGCCAGCACCTGTGGGAACTGGCTCGCAAGCTGCAACCCCACGATATGGCCAAACAGAAAGCCTGGATGAAAGTCCACCAGAAGCGTCTGCTCGATAAGGGCAAAATCGAGAAGCTGACTCTCGCGTTGCGCTCCATCGAATCATCGAATGCAGACGCTCGGGAAAAACTCCGCACCGAAGCGGATTACTTCGACCGAAATGCCGACCGCATGCGATATCCCGAGTTCCGGCGGCAGCACCTGTTCATCGGCTCCGGCGTAATCGAGGCCGGCTGCAAGACCGTGATCGGCTCACGCCTCAAACAATCCGGTATGTTCTGGACCGTCTGTGGTGCCAACTCGATCATCGCGCTGCGCTGTTGTCATCTCAACGACCGCTTCGAGGACTACTGGGAGTCCCGCCGGGCGGCCTAGCTTCCACTTTTATGTCCCACACCCGGGTTGAGGCGGCGTGAGTTTTGTGAAGCGCGTGGCATTGCCTTGACGACATTCGATTACTGGCGGCGAGAGCATCGGATCAAGGCTGGGAAACGAGAGCGGCGGCCACGCCTGGTGAAAGTGGAGGTGGCGGCGAGTGGGGGCGCAGGACAGTTTATATTGAGCTTGGCCAACGGTCGTAGGATTGAAAGCTCGTGGGGCTACACCGATGCGGAGTTGGCGCGACTGATTCGCGTCGCGGAAAGCGCGTGATGTGCGGCCATGCTGTTTGGTTTAGGGCTGGCGACCAAGATCTATATTGCGGTGGAAGCCATTGATATGCGCAAGGGATTTGAAGGTTTGCACGGGCTGGTGCGAGATCACTTAGGGCAAGATCCATTGAGCGGGCACTTGTTCTTGTTCACCAATAGAACAAAGACGAGATTGAAAGCCTTGGTGTGGGACGGCAGCGGATTATGGGTATGCGCGAAACGCTTGGAAAAGGGACGTTTCGCTGGCCTGAAGGAAACGGCCAGCGCAGCCTGACGATGCGTTCCGAAGAGTTGGCGATGCTGATAAATGGGTTGGATCTGAAGCAGAGCAAACAATGCAGCTGGTATCGCAAAAGTGCTTAAAAATGTTCTGGAACATTTTCGCTGATTCGCGTAATATAGGGCATCGCTGTTATGGTCGCCGCTTACAATCCGCATGCGTACATTGCGAAATTGGAACGCGAGTTACAGTGGGCCAGCCTCACGATTCAAAAGCGAGACGCACAGATCCGGCTGCTGGAAGAGCGCTTGCGGCAACGGCGGATTCAAGTGCTGGGCCCGCACAGTGAAACGCTGAGTGATCTGCAGTTGGAGTTATTGGCCGAGCACGAGCCCAGCGCCACGAGCGAGGAAGTAGAAGCCGAATCGCAAAGGGAACGGAGCGGCGAACTACTGGCGCAAAAGCCACGGCGCGAACGCAAACCCCACCCGGGCCGCAAGCCGTTGCCGGAAAATCTGCCGCGGGTCGAACAAGTGATTGCCTGCAGCGAACCGAACTGCAAAACCTGCGGTGCGGAAACATCGCTCATCGGTTACGACGAGAGCGAGGTTCTGGACCAAGAACCGGCGCGCTGGTTTGTACGCGTGACCAGGCGCGAGAAACGCGCCTGTGGGAAGTGCACCAGCGTCGCGATGGCTGAGCTTGCACCGCGCATTGTCGAGAAGGGTCTGGCAAGTGACAGCGTGGTGATCAACACGGTGGTTGCCAAGTATTGTGATCACTTGCCGTTGTACCGTCAACAAGTCATGCTGGAGCGCGAAGTGGGTGTGGAGATCAGCCGAGCCACACTCGATGGCTGGGTGATGAGGGTAGGCGAGTTGCTCATACCGATTGTCTCTAGGATGCGGCTCGACTTGCTGCGCGAATCCTACTTGCAGGCTGATGAAACCACAGTTCCGGTGCAGATGCGCGACCAGCGGGGAGCCGATCATCAGGCTTATTTATGGCAGTACGGAAAGCCGGGCGGCGAAACGGTATTCGAATTTCAGTTGGGCCGCGGGCGCGAGGGTCCGCGAAAGTTCCTGGGTGAGTGGCAAGGGATTCTACAAACTGATGGCTATCAGGCATACGACAGTGTGGGCGGCCCCAGGATGATGCACGTCGGTTGCTGGGCTCACGCGCGTCGTAAGTTTGTGGATGCGGTGAAACTAAATCCCAAGGATGCCGCAGCCATCAATATGGTCACGCGCATGGATGCATTGTTTCTGATAGACCGCCATGCGCGGCAGAAACAGTTGAGCGTCGAAGATCGTCTGGCCTTGCGTCGTGAACACGCCGACTCATGGGCAACCGAGATCTATAGTGAGTGCGTGTTGCTGCGCAAGAAAGTGCTGCCGAAAAGCGCACTGGGACAAGCCGCGGCTTACACCTTAAACATGTGGCTCAAGTTGCGCCGTTGTTTCGATCACGCCGAAGTGGAACTATCCAACAACCTTGCAGAAAACTCCATGCGTCCCATCGCCCTCGGTCGCAAGAACTGGCTGCACGTCGGGAGCGCGAAGTCCGGCCCAAAGGTTGCAGCCATTCTCTCGGTGTTCGAATCCTGCCGCCGGCTTAGTCTGCCAGTGAAGGATTATCTGCTTGCCGTGCTGCCCGGAATGGCCCGCCGGAATCTATCCGATGTGGCTCAACTCACACCCGCTCGTTGGTCTGCTTGCCGGCACTGACACGGGTTGGCTTTACGCTTATGAAGAACCAACCGTCTTCCGGCGCGGCCCAAGATGGCTCCGCAGGTGAGCACTTGGGTGCGAATGGTAGCTGGTTCGCGATAACGCGGCAAGTTGGCGGCGCGCTGAAACTCCGCGAGTAAGTTGAACAGCAGCAAGATGGCCCGAAAGGCTGCTTCCGTGGCGAAGAACTGCTTCAGGCAGAAGCCGCCGGCTTCCAGATCATGCTTCAGTTCGGCGATGCGATTTTCCATATCGGAGCGCCGGTTGTAATCGCGCCAGATCTCTTCCGGAGTCTCCGTATGTGTGGTGACGAAGATGCGAAAAACATAACCGGGAACGTCGATCAGCTTGCGCCCCACACTGTCGCGGCCTTCCCGCACGACTTCGCGGACCACCACGAAGCGGCGCTCGGTTTGCCAGCCGAACAGCTTCAGGCGGAACTCGCCGACCGAATAAGCCTCATCGAGCGCCCGCCATTGCTCCACGTGTTGCGCTTCCCGCTTGATCCATTTCGTCAGGCGCGCGACTACAATGTAGGGCAGACGGCGCTGTTCCAAAAAACTCAGCAGCTTGTCATCGAAGAATCCAGAATCGGCTCTTACCAGGCGGATCTTCCGGCGCTGTCCCCACAGCGCGAGAGCTTCTTCGAGAAACTCCACTACGCCACGTGCTGGCCCGCAGTTGCCGCTGCGGAGCCAGCCGTGGAGGAGCAAATGGGCTTCGGCCAGAACCGCGAGCAACGGATGATGCGAGGGGCGGCCATGCTTCCGCGGATTGTGCCCCTTCAACGATCCTTCCTGATGGCCGTAGCGCTCAAAAACGGTGGAATCCAGATCCAGCGTGTAGCCTTCACCACGCACCGGAATGCGTTCCATTTGCCATTGCATCAAGGGCTCGAACAAGCGCTGCACGTTGCCCATCGTGAAGCGGCGAAATAGATTGCGGATGGTGTCGTCGGTGGGAAACCGATCGATGCCTAACAACGCATGAAGAGCTCGATCTCCGCGCAACCAGTTCACATGCGCAAAACGTTTCGCACCCACCAATACCGCGATCAAAAATGCGGTGAACGTCGCAGCAGGCTCGATCTGATTCCGGGATCGCCAGCAGATCGGCATACTCTCCCGAAGTTTCTGCACAAAACCAATCTTGCGCAGGTAAGCGATAAAAACCGCCACCCCGCCAAACGGTGTTACCGCCCGGCTCGTTTCCCGCAGAATCAGCCGCTCATCCGTTAACAGAACCAGTGCTTCTCGTGGGACACAAACATCCCCGTTATCTTTGTCCATCCTCCATTCTTGTCAGACATTTGCGCCTCCCTGCCCAACTGAACTTCGGAATCCAGGCTAAAGACAGCATCCAACAAAGAAAGTGAAAAGGTCGAGATCGTGGGAGCCAAAATACCAGTTGATCTGATCAACACGCTTGGTTCAATAGTACTCATCGCTGCTCAGATTTACTTATTGGCGCAACTGCACGAGCTTTCGAAGCTGAATAAGCGGCCCCGAAGATTACGTTTCTACGGGGTATATCGGCTGCTATCGAGATCAACTCCTAATTAGGTACCTTGCGGCATTCTCGGTGACTGCTCTCCCGGTTGGCGTAGGCATGTTTTCGATCCACAAGGCGTTCCCATTTCCCTGGCATTTCTCGCTGCTTCGACAATTGGCTTTCAATCTGGCATTAGTGAGCCTACTGTTGACACTTGTTTTAGGCAGCGTGCTCTTCCAGTTATTCCGGAGAATCTGGAATTTACCGACTGGCTCATTAATTGCCAACCCGGATTACGGTTCGTAGTAGCCCGTTCGGGCGATGACACGAAAAGCGGTGGTTGTGGTAGAGACCGTAGTAGGGTGGAAGCGGCGAGGTTCCTCGCGCACATCTTTTGGATAAAAGCCGAGCAGGTACTGGGTCCGTAGTTCGCGAATAATATCGGTAAATGCCTGGTCGAGTTGATCGAACCCAGCCGGATAGAAGATCTTACCGCCAGTTGCAGACGCCAGCACGGCGAGTGCGTGTTCACCGCCCAGATTGCGGCCGGCGTCGTTCGCGATGGGAACAACTACAATCGGGAACAGCACGGCGTCGGCACGCTGCGCGGCCAGCTGAGCGTCGGAAAATTTCTTGTAGCTGGTTGTGTCGCCGCCATCGGTGACGATTACGATGACATGGCGGCCTTCGCGATCCGCCAGGGTGTCGCTGGCAAGATAGACGGCGTCGTAGAGCGACGTGCCGCCCTGGCCCTGCAAGCTTATGGAGCGCTTGCTCCGCCCGGTGTTTGTTCCGGGAGTAATCAACTTCCAGGTTCGTGCGCCAATTGAAGCTGAAGAGCGCGAAAGCATCATCGGGGTTGCCGGCGTTCAGCAACGCGGGAATGAAACGATCGACCGAGCGTGTTTCGTATTGAAGGTCGATGCGCGTGCTGCCGCTGGTGTCGATCAGAATGGCGACTGATAGGGGCAGGGAAGTGTTGCGTTCGAAGACGGCGATTTCTTGCTCTACTCCGCTATCCACGACGTGGAAATCCTGCTTGTTCAGCGTGGTAACAATCCCTCCGCTTTGATCGCGAACCGACACCAGCACGCGAACCAGATTGACCTTGACGGAAAAGGTTGGGGATTGTGGCGATTCCGGGCCGTTAGGCGGCGGAACGGCCGGTTTGAACTGTGCTGAAACTATCCCTCCAACACAAAAAACGAGAGCCGGCAGCCGGGCAGTGAGAGCCATCAGCCAAGCGGTAAGATTACGCTTTGACATGTTCGGATGAACCAGCCAAAAGCCGGTCATCCCACTCCCCATCCACCCAAACCGCCCCATCCGCAAAAAACTCTTTCTTCCAAATCGGCACTTCACGTTTAAGGCGGTTGATTCCCTCCAAAGCCGCCTCGAAGGCGGGTTTGCGATGCGCAGCTGTTGTTACCACCGAAACGCTGGCTTCTCCGATCTCCAAGCGCCCCAGACGGTGAACTATCCCGATCCGTCCGATGGGGAATTGGCTAGCGATTTCCCGCCCGATGCGCACCATCTGTTCGCGCGCCATTCCCTCGTAACATTCATATTCTAAGTGGATGGTGGCGCGGCCCTTAGTATTGTTGCGCACGACTCCTTCAAAAACCACAACTGCTCCATCCTCTGGACGTTGCAGCCTCTCCACCACTCTGCGCGAATCAATGGCGTCCCGGGTGATCGCGAATAGGTGTCCTTCGGGTGTCTGAACCACGTTCGTGGAACCACCGCTTACCGGCGGCAAAAAAGCGATTTCGTCGTTGTCGGTGAGCGGCGTATCTTCTTTCGCAAATTCTTGATTCCTGGCAAATAGAATCGACGGACGCTTGCCGCTTAGGGTTTCGTACCGTCTAGCATAGCTTTCAAATACCGTGGCTAGGGTGGCTCCTGCGGGGATTTCAACCGACTCTTCGGCTTTGCCGATGATGTCCTTCAACACTCCGAAGAACAAAACCTTCACTCGCATGTCTCAAATCTAACAGGCTCGGTTATAGTCGCAGAATGATCCCGGCGAAGCAACAAATGCGATTTCGCGTTCGATACGCGGAGACAGACCAAATGGGCGTCGTGTATTACGCGAATTACCTGGTTTGGATGGAAATTGGACGGGTGGAGCTTGTGCGCTCGCGAGGATTCCAATATAAAGATCTGGAAGAGACCGGGCTCTACCTGTCGGTAATAGAGGCGAACTGCCGTTATCTCTATCCGGCAAAGTACGACGAAGAAATTGTAGTTGAGACGGAGATCACAAAAGCGAGTTCGCGGATTGTAGAATTTGGATACCGGATCAGGTCCATAAAGCCGGAGCGGCTCTTGGCGGAAGGCGCGACCAGGCATATCTGGCTGAACCGCGACTGGAAGCCGGTGACGTTACCGGAGAGATACCGCGTTGCGTTTAGTGTTCGCTTGCTGGGCGGCTACCATGAAAATAGCTAATGATTCACGTCATACTTCCTGTGGGTCAACTACAGTGCAATTGCTCCGTATTCGGCGATGAGCAGAGCCGCGAAGCAATAGTGGTGGACCCAGGCGATGAGATCTCAAAGATCACAGCGGTTCTGGACCGGCATCAACTCAAAGTAAAGGCCATCGTGATCACCCACGGCCATATCGATCACGTGATGGGCGCCGCAAAGTTAAGGGCGCTCACCGGCGCGCCCGTTTACTTGAACGAGAAAGACTTCGAACAGTTGGATGCCTTGCCCCTTCAGGCGGCGTGGTTGGGTGTTCCGCGGCCGGAGCGGCCGGAAGTGGATACGAAGGCAGTGGACGGAACAAATCTTAAACTGGGCGGCGCGGATTTCAATATCCTGCACACCCCGGGCCACACTCAGGGGAGCCTTTGCATCTGGATTCCACAGGAAAACAAGCTGGTTTCTGGAGACACGCTGTTCCGCGAGACCATTGGGCGAACCGATCTGCCCGGCGGCGATGGCCGCAAAATTCTTAGCTCCATCAAGGCCAAGCTGTTCGACCTGCCCGAAGATGTGGTCGTAATACCTGGACATGGAGAGACGACCACCATTGGCCACGAGAAAGAGTTCAACCCGTTCTTTCAGGATCTGTAATCTATTGCCGGTGTAACAGCAGCGCCGTGCTGTCGAAATCGCCGGTAAGTCTCAGCCCCACCCCGTTGTCCATGAGGTAAGCTCCGCTGAGTTTCTCCATTAACTTGCCTTCCACCGTTTCGAGCTGATAGACCGCCTTCGGCTCCAGGCCTTCCAAATGGATCATAGGTGGTGGCGTGTTGTATTCCTGCGAATGGCGGAATGCGAACAGCACGGCCTCTTTGCCATCGCCTGATACGTACTCGTTCGCAGTTGTGTCGTTGGTGCGCGGCGAGAGCAGCCGATATTGCTCGCCAAATTGGACGGTTTGCCGAATGCGTTTGTACAGAGAAACCATCTTTGTGGCGAGCGTCGCGTCTTCCTCTGTCCACTTGTTCAAGTTCGCGCCAATGCCCAACGCGCCTTGCATGGCAACCAGGAAACGGTATTTCAACGGTGTGGTGCGGCCGTTCGTGTTTGGAACATCTGTCACCCAAGCGGACATGAATTTTGCTGCATATGCTTCCGAAAAGCCTTCTTGAATGCGGAGCCGGTCGAAGGCTTCGGTGTTATCCGACGTCCAGACTTCGTCGACATATTTGAGAACGCCTAAATCGATGCGGCCGCCGCCGCCGGAGCACGATTCAATCTCCAGATTAGGATGCTTCTTGCGAAGCCGATCCATGATGTCGTAATAGTTCCACACGTACTTCACCCAAAGCTCGCGCTGCTCGCTCGGCGCGACTTCGGGCCAGCCAGGTTCGGCGAAAGTGCGGTTCATGTCCCATTTGAAGTAGCGAAGCTTGTAAGTGGTGGCGAGCCTGTCCAGAAAGCCGAAGACGTACTCCTTCACGTCGTCACGGGCAAGATTCAAGACAAGCTGGTTGCGCAGTTCGCTGCGCGGTCGGCCTGGAAAGTTCATGACCCAATCTGGATGTGCGCGGTAGAGATCGCTATCCGGATTGACCATTTCCGGTTCCACCCAGAGGCCGAAATCCATTCCGAGTTTGTTGACCGAATTGATGAGTCCATCCAAGCCTTGCGGAAATTTCGCCGGATTAACAACCCAATCGCCCAACCCCGCGTGATCGGTGTTGCGCTTGCCGAACCAGCCATCGTCAACTACAAATAGCTCGACGCCCAGTTTCGCCGCTTTCTCGGCGAGCGCTGTTTGGCCCGCTTCGTTAACGTTGAATTCGGTAGCTTCCCATGAATTGTAAAGCACTGGACGCGGGCGCGCCTGTGGGCCGAGGGGCTGAATATCGTTGCGTTCTAAATGATGAAGCAGGCGGGAAGCCTCGCCGAAACCATGGGCCGAATAGCCCGCAAAAAACTCAGGTGTTTCCAGAGACTCGCCGGATTTCAACGGCCAGGCGAAATCGAAAGTGTTAAATCCGCCAGTGACGCGGACTTGCCGATATGGTGTCTGCTCAACTGTAATGCGCCAATTCCCGCTCCAAGCTAAAGCGCCGAACCAAACGCCGCCATGTTGCTCGCTGGCGTTTCCGTTATCGATGGCGAACCACGGGTTGAAATTGTGGCCTGTGTGGCCGAGGCGGCTTTCAAGAACCTTCATTCCTTCGTGAATAGGCTCTTGATTGACCTGTGTTTCCGCGGCCCAACGCCCGCTGAGATAGGTGAGCCGGTAACCATCGCCAGGAGGCATGTACCAAGTCGCGGATTGAGCGCTTTCGATAGTGAAAGCCCGATTGGTTTTGTTGCGAATGGTCGCGCGCCGGCTGATAATGCCGGTGTCGGGGTAGACACGATAGGTGAGTTTCGCTTCAATATCGTCTTTAATGTCCTTTAAAACGACGGTTAATTTATTGCCGTCGATGTTGTGCGACACGTAGCGGAGAACAAGATCGCGATCGCCGTCGGCGCGCGTGATTTTAAGAGCGGTCTCGTAATAGCGCGGCCCGCCCCAGCCCGGATACTCTTCGTTCTCGATCATTTCATGCGGGTCGAACGATGAAATATCTTCATGCGTCACCGCCGGCGGAACATCTTCCAATCGCCACAGCGGACCACCCCAATACAGGTGCTGCAACTGGCCATCACGACTCAAGCCCATGGCATAGGAGCTAGTGGCAGAACCGAGCAGCCAGATTTTCCGGGCGCTGTCGTATTGAATCGATTGTGCGGAGAGACAAATAGAAGCGGCTAAGGCAAGAAGACCCAAATGGGCAACGCGGCGCATGGTTCCGATTGTACTTTGAAGACCGCAAACGTGGTCACGTTCGCCATTGCCCGCGCGGGGTCATTGATCGACATCACCACTGCGCAACTCTTCTTCCGCCTAAACAAAAGGTATAATCTCTCCTCTCGGAAATCTCAACCCAAATAGCTGATCTTTTCGTGCGCTGGCTCGGCTGAACTCGTCATCAATCCTTCGTCCTCGCCAACACTGATCTAAGAACTGCAGCCTTCTTGCAACCGCCTCGCTCCCGTCGTGCGACTTCTCAAGCTGCAATCGCCAAAGCAGGAGCCGCGAATCGGAGAGCGACTCAACGACCTGAAGCGCAGCCCATGCTTCATCTGGGTTATCTGTCATAAGAAAAACCGAGTACCAATGTTTGGCCAAGTGGTTCTTGCGCACATTTTCCCGAAGTAAGCCCAAACTATCTTCGGCCCATGAACCAACAATCCCAGACTGCAACACAAGGTCCTCGAACCTCTCTAAAGAAATATCGGAGAAGCTCGCTAGGGCTATACCTTTGACCCTTTTCCAAAGCTGATCGGCGGAAATCAAATCGTGGATAGCCTCATCCAGCGATTCTTGTCGACCAGACTTCTGATAATTAAACGCAATGCGCGCGATCAATGTGTCACTCCAACAGTCATCAAGAATCATCTTGCGTGCAATCCTCGCTTCGTCGCTTGGCTCTGCATTACACGCAATGGCGATGTCGTCAATAGATCGTGGCGTCTCTCCCGGGTTCCGGAGAAAGCTCCACAATTTGAATCCTCGTTTTGGGTCCCGATTAAGAAGCACTCGGCAGACCGGTTCTAGGAAGGTTACCAGTCGCGCCCGCATTGATCGACCGGTTAAAGAAGATTCGAGCGCTGGCCCGATCCATTTTTGAACGAGCGCTGGAAATTGCTGGTAGATCTTATCGAGAATCTCAGTCCGGAATACCCGGCCGTACCAGTTAAATGCCTCCGTTTTCCAAGCACGCAGAATTAATTCGATCTTTTGCTGCCGATCTTCGTTTAAGTCCCGGACTCTCCTTTCAATATCCACAGCAAACAGTTCTTTCAACTCGGATGCAGGGGAAGACGGAGGACCGGAAGTCCAAGAGTCGAATTGGCCAAAGCGAATTATCTTATTCCGAACAGGTCTAGATACTTGAGGAAATTGCGCTCCGGTAACTTGTGGATCGGGATCTACATTGATTTCAGGCAATGATCCAATCCCAGGATCCACCGCCGAGACTATTCGTTGCCACTCGATGTCGAGACATTGCGCGTAGATCTGGATTTCATCAGATCGATAGCCACGTTCGGCAATGAGAAAATCTAAGACAGACGGACGCACTTGCTTGGCTACCTCTTCAAACGACAGGTCGCTTCCGAAGCGGGCCAGCAGCAAGGCGTCCCAATGTAGCTCTAGTGAACCAACTTCCAAATTGGCGAATCTGCGCCGATATACCAAGCGCAGTCCGAGTTCCTTGTCCTCAGCAAAAACACCAAGCCGAATTGCCGCCGCCCGCACTGAGGCATTGACTGATTCTGCCAACTCAACGATCCGTCTTCGATCGGCTTCGGAAAACGCGATTGCCAAATCGGGTAGCGCCCACAAAATTCGAACAAGTGTTGACGGGTCGGGTGCTTCATGTAAACGTTTAATGGTCGCGAGGGCCTCATCGGAAGCAGTTGGAGCAAACCACAAATCAAGCTCCTGCATATCAAGAGCCGTCGATGGCCGACCAATTAATCGATTCAAGAGGTCCGACGGGCTCAGATGGGGAGCAATGCTAATGAAGGCATGCATTTCCGCTATTTTTCGAGAATACCGAGGTCCGTTTTGATCGACAGGAGACCAATCTGCCGCGTCGACCGAGAGGTCAGCTATGGCATCTAGCACGGCCGCTACATCATCACGCCCCATCAAAAGAGAGAGCTCCGGGAGCTTGACTGCAAGCGAGTACCGGCCGGCCAAGTCACGGGCTGGCATAGTCCTAATGACCGCCCGCATGAAATTCGCGATCGCCTCGTGCGCGTGCGCGCACAGGATCGGGGTCAAGCTCTGTAAGGCATGTCCGGCAATCGTCTGTGAAAGACCAGATCGGATTACCAGTGGGTCGATGGCATTAAGCGAGTCGTTAGCGCGGCGCATCAATGTGCACGGTAAACGAACTGAGGGGTCCAGAATCTTCGAGCTCGGTCCGCTGCAGAATTATCCTCAGGGCCACATCTTCGCGCCCAAGGCAAGATAGGCGTTCGTCGGCAGACCAAGGAAAAAGGCTTTTACAGGGATCCAGGGCATGCTGCGCCTTCAATTCTTCATGCCACGCGGAAACCAACCCGTACTGCTGAATTAATGAATTCGAGTCTTTACTCCCAAAAGCCGCAAGAAGTATGCGAGCAGCTGAGGATGCGGTTGATTCATGTCGTTCTAGTAGGAGAGCGACAATCTTAAAAAGATCCTGTTCGAGGTCTTCGTCCGACAATCGAAGAACCCATGAGACTGGATCAAAAAAACCGCCATCGTCCATTACGGCCGACGCCACCGCCCAATGAACAAAGCACTGAATGAATGGCAAACGATTGCCAGCAGATATGATCATTAAGCCAAAACGAGCTAGCCTAAGGAGAAATCCATCGGAGATCACCGTTAACCTCACCCCGGCAACCTCTATCTCCCCTGGAACCAGAGAGCAACCGGCTCTGGCCTGGATAGCACCCCGAAGCGTTTCTTCCTCTCCGGCTTCATCTCCTGGCAGAATAACGGTCTGGTCAGTTTGTGTTTCAAGAACACGCCGGACGTCCTTTTTCCTTGCTGCGTCATAGTCCCAAAAGTGGCGACCCAAAGGGTGTACAAAGCCCATCCATCGTTCGACCGCCTTCACTAAGATCGGTTGAACGCCCGAATTGTCGCGATGCGCTACAAACGCATTCCGCAAAAATGCCTGCGCGGCTCCGCTGTCGCGGCTGGAAGACCAGAATTCTTCAGCGACCTCGACGAAGACGTTTGGGCGCCGGAGCACATAGTCTGTAAAAGCGATTTGCGCCGTATCTGCCCAGTTCCGAAGGCCGAGCCAGTAGCGAAGTATCTCGCGAATGACGACTTCTGGAACGTTGTCCAAGAATAACGCATGAAATAAAGCGGAACCGCAGATTTCTACCTTCAGATCCATGTCTGGATGAGGTTCAAACCATGAAGTCAGGAACTCCTCGATCCGGCCGCCAAGTGGAGAGGACTGTCTGACCAGTTCGTCGACAAGAAGCATGCCATACCCGAACACGAGCCGCAAATGATCGACTCTATAACGTTGAATCATTTCGCTGCCGACAACCGGAACAACGAGGCCGCCACTCACGATCTCCTCGTAGATATTGGCTTCATTACCGTCCCGTGCGCCGATTAGCAAACGCAACTCTTTAGGGCTTAAAGTTGGATTTCTTGCTGCATCCTTAGCAAGGTCGCCAATGATCTCAAAGAGATCCTTATCGGTAAGCGGATAGTGTAGTTTCGAAGCGTACCGATCTTTGATTTCCAGATAAATGAGACGTTCTCTGGTGAAGTCGGCTGATTGGATCATCTCGTGATAATGATCAGCAACCAATCGACAGTATCCTGGAGCTGAAATGAGCGGCAGTAGATCGATTGGAATGAGGTCATGTGATAAACCTCTCGCCGAAAGGGCCTGATCAAGTTCCGAGTCGGAGTAGCCAGTTACTCTAATTTCTTGAAATCCCGGAAGGCCCTCACATGAGTAACGGTGCCAGTGCTGTGGGCGATCCGTCACGAGAACCGCTATTTTCTCCCGCCAAGGCTCACTCTGAAGAACGCTGAAGAATGGTCGCCACTGAATATCCGTGCGTTCATTTATCCCATCCAAGATGAGGAGGAAGAGTGGTCTAGCTGTGGCCTGATTGCTCATCCAGCGATCAAGCCGACGCTTCCAAAATACTTCCTCACCGACCCCTATCCATTTAGCTAACAGTTTTGGAAGTAGTTTGTCGAAGGAACCAGCACTGGTCAACTCCTCGGCGACTGCCGCAAGCGGAAGCGTGAGTGGCATATCGCCACGATCAATACGCCCCGCAACCCAATCGAATACCGCCCACGTCTTGCCTGTTCGTTCCTCACCGAGTACCACAACTGGAGTTGAAAAATTCGGGCCTTCCCACCATTCATCAAAGCGTTTGTTCAGCGCACTCCGATTGACTACCTGGGTACCGGGCACCCGTATCCCGAGTGATTGGCTAAAGGCGTGCTTTGCGGTTCCTTCATCTCCCAAAACCCTCAAAAGCCCTTTGTGGCTCCGATTACGTGCCCCGTTGTAACCCATTGTCGATCCTAGCTTTGCAAGCAGTCGGTCTCTCGACGGTTCAAATTCCGGTGAATCCCCGAGAGTTGCTAGAGCAGCTCTAATCGCAGTCGGATTGTGGTTTAACCGATGTAAAATGGCCCAACGGATAACTAATTCCGGGTGCGCTGCCATTAGGACCGCCAGACGAGGAAGGCCCGAAAGACCCAGATCTAACAGGACCACCTCGATCCCGTAGCGCTTTGCTTGCTTGTCCAGCGCGCTCGCTATTTGATCGTCAATCTTGCGGGAAGTGGCCAGTACCCACATATCGAGATCAGGATCCGACTCAGCAGACTCACTTATCTCGGCTATGAGTTCACGAAGATTGAGGGGAGTGCTTTTCCGATAGTGCTTAGCCTCAACCTTGATGCTGTTGCCATAACCCGACTCCGATCCGGCGTCACGTCCTGCTTGACGGCCGGAACTAGAAAGCCGAAACTCTTGGCACGTCGCTTCCTGTAGAAGAACCGCCACCAGTCCCTCAAACCCGGAAGGACCGGTGTGCGGTATGGCGTTCGATAGGAACTCCTCGATTACCGTGATCGCAGTCTCTAAATTCATCATCCGACCCTGTTGATGCCCGCTCAGCGAGGACGGGCTGAGGCGATTGGTTGCGACCAGCCACACAACTCGGCAAACGATATGGCGAGTTTAGCAGGATGTTCAACGCCCTTGATCGATGCTCGGATCGGCAGCAACCCACCAAATCGCTCTTGAGAACCCCAGTCCTTAGAAAACGGTTGTCGCTACGTCCCTATAAAATCAGTAGCTTACGCACTAAGAAGGTCACTTTCTAGAACTGAACGGCTGCCGTACCGACTTCTCTGAGAGCCCGAAGGGGCCACCCGTTTTCATCCCCTCAAGTGTCAGCCGCGACGCGCCGAAATTGCGGGTCACAAGCTTTTCAGAAAACCAAAAATAACTCGATCTCTAGCCACGTCAAGCATTTACAGCCTTCGGGGAACTCTCAATCCCCTCAATTCCGTGAGCTCACGCCACTTTCCAACATTCCGGGTAATTGCGAAGCTGGAAGGCCACTCCGGCGCCGTTGAGAGTGGCGCGTTCTCACCAGACGGCCAGCGCATCGTCACCGCCAGCACTGACAGTACCGCCCTCCTCTTCCGCATTGTCACTATCGACGAAATCGACCCGACTCCTTTTATCCAACTAACGCAACCCGACGAAGTTTCCTGGTCACAACTTTTCTAAGAACTCAAAAAATAGCTGTAAACCATAGAACGGTCAATGGTTACGGCCATTTCTCCCTCCGGCATCCGCACATTTTCCGCTTGACCTCCATGCTACTTTTCAACCAAAGCCACCGCTGCGGACCGCCGTGTCCCGCATTTGGCTTCGAACCGTAATTCGCCCGCCGGCGGCGAAATCCACGCACCATTCAGGAGAAAACAAATGTCTACCACCGCGCAAATCACCGCCAATCAACTCAACGCCCAGAAAAGCACCGGCCCCACAACGGAACCTGGCAAACTGACCTCCGCCCAAAACCGCCGCGTCCACGGTCTCGGCGGCAAATTCACCGTTCTCCCCTGCGAAAACCAAGCCGAATTCGATAAACTCCTCCAACATGTCGAGTACGACCAAAAGCCGCAAGGCATGAGCGAAATCATCCTAGTCGAGCGCATGGCCGAATCCCGCTGGCTTAGCGAGCGCGCTCTCCGCCTCCAAAGCACCTGCTTCGACCCCAATACCGGCGAGTTGGATATCCCCTTGACTCAGCCGACCCCAACATATAGATTTCAGGGATGGAAGACTATCCGCGCACGATTGCAGAATTCGAGAGCCGCTTTGCAACGGAAGACGCCTGCCGGGCTTACTTGGTGAGCCTGCGATGGCCGAACGGATTTCGCTGTCCGCAATGTGCGGCAGCGAAGGCCATTGTGGTTCGTGCCACTTTGTTTCAGTGCTGCGGCTGCCGGCGTCAGACCTCGGCTACGGCGGGCACGATTTTCCAGGACACTCGGAAGCCGCTGGTCATGTGGTTCCGAGCGATGTGGTATGGCAGCGAAGCTGTCACGCTTTAGCGCGATGTGACAAGTCAGAAGAACGGGACCAGCGCTCTTGGGTTGCAGCGTGTGCTCGGCTTAGCCAGCTACGAGACGGCGTGGACGTGGCTGCATAAACTGAGACGTGCGATGGTCCGACCGGACCGGGATCGCCTGACCGGGTGGATCGAAGTGGACGAGACCCTGATAGGTGGAATGGAGGAGGGAACGTCAGGAAGGCAAACCGCCAGGAAAGCATGGGTTGTAATCGCCGCCCAAGCCGACGGAGCGGGCATTGGCCGGATCAGGATGGGCATGATCAAGGACTGCTCAGCCGCCAACCTCCACCTCTTCGTGGAAGATTGCGTTGAGTCCGGGAGCTTGATCCACACCGACGGCTGGCACGGTTACGCGGGCCTGGAGAAGAAGGGTTACCAGCGGGAGATTACTATCCTGAGGAATCGAGGGGGAGAGGCTTCCAAATTGATGCCCCGTGTACATCGGGTCGCGTCCCTATTGAAGCGATGGCTATTGGGTACACACCAAGGTGGAGTGGCTTCTTACTATCTGCCCTACTATCTCGATGAATTCACTTTTCGCTTCAACCGCCGCAAGTCAAAGAGCCGAGGCAAGCTCTTCTTTCGGCTGATGCAACAGGCCGTCAACACAGCGCCCAAACCCTATGACTCGATGGTCCGATCAGCCCAACAAAGACCACTACCTGTGGGGGTGAGCTGAGTCAAGGGGATATCCAGCACCGGCGAAATCGCCGACGAAAAGAAATTCTCGCTCTACCAGCGCTACTTCACCACCCACAATAACGCCTTCCACAAAGCCTTAAATGACCTGCTAAAGCAGAGAACCATAAGGCAAAAGCTGGAAATTGGCTTCGAACGGGAGAAGCGCCAACAGGAGGCCCATCCGTTCAACCTGGGAATCAAAGAAATGGAGATTATGACACGCGAACAGCGCAACGGCGTCAAAGATCTGGACAAAATGGACGTTCGCGCCGCCATTGTCGACCAACTTTGGGCCGCCGCCAAGCAAAAAGCAGCCTAAACGGTCTCCACCTTAACGGTTCGCTCACTACTTGCACTCCAACTGCGGCTGCTCCCTATCCCGGTTCTTTTGATGGTGAGAACGCGCGTGGTGCGGCTCAAACACTAGTTTCAGCGAAGATCCTCCTGTTCCGCCCGCTCAGTTTCCGACACAAATGTAACTAAATTCGTTCGTTCCTTTTCCGGTGGTGGAATAAAACGTTATTTTGGCGCCGCTCTTTTGCTCTACGCCAATGGGAGCGGTGGCTCCTGAAATGTCGCTGCCGGTACACACGTAGCTTGTCGCGCTCGTAAATGCGGCTGAACCGGAAAACGTCACGGTTGTCTGGTATTTACCGCCGAAAGAAGATCGCCCCGTCACGATGTGGCCTCGCAAAGGAACTCCTTTGGCCGAATAGACAGGCATTCCGCCGATCGCCGCGCCTCCCGCCGCACCCGAACCGCATGGTGCTCCCGAGTCGATGATATTTCCCTGAGCATCCCACTTGGCGCAATCGTCCGCCTTTGTCGTCCCAGTGGAACTGATGGTCTTGGAACCGTTGCCTGTGAAACTAAGCGGCGCTTGAGAATTTTGCGCGGGGATAGCGCTTGCGTTTAGAGGCTGAACGGAGCTGGCTGGCGCAACATTCGATATGGCTGACTTCGCGGAGGGAACTGGCGCGTTTCCCGTCGGCTGCGCGAGTTCCCAGGAGTACGCGCCTGGAGCGTTCTGGTCGCAAATGTAAAGACTCGAATTGGGAGCTTTCGCATCGTTTCGCACATACACTTTGCCGTTATCCGTGGGAAGGACGCATCCTTTTGAGGGAGTGCCGGCGCCGCTGAGCAACCGCAGAAATGCGGCGTTGCCAAAATCATTTGCACCGGACCAGGTATTTGCGGTGACCTTGAGCGGTACCAGAGCCGTAACAATGTCGCAAACGCCCGCCAGACTGACACAGTCGAGTGCACCCGACGGGCCGGTTGTGATATTTCCCCAGCTAAAGCTATTGCCGTCGCTGACAAGATAGCCGGGCTTCCCCGTTTGCTGCGGGATAGCTTGCGCATTGCAGAAAGCCGCCATGCAGAAACAGATTGCTGAAAGAGAAGCTATTTCATTCAGGAACAATTTCACGGTAAAGTTCAGACCATTGATCGCGAACCGGTTTCCAATCATACTGTTTTACTTCATTGCGTGCATTCGTAGTGAGCTGTTCGACAAGGGTCTCGTTCTCAAGCAACTCAATGGACCGCGCCGCCATCGCCTCATGGTCGTCGATGTCGACCAGCAAAGCGGAGTAGCCGTGTTGGGCGATGTAGGGAATGCCGCCGGCTTTAGTAGCCACCACCGGAAGACCGGACGCGAAGCATTCCAACAAAGAACCGGGCATGCAATCGATGTTGGGACTGGTCAGATAAATGTCTGCCGCGTCGTAAAGCTCGGGTATTTTCTTGTGCGCCACCCGGCCTATGAATTCGGTATTTCTCAATCCCAGTTCTTGGGCGAACTTCTCCAACGCCGGACGGCAGCACCCATCATGCGCGACGGTCAACGAAGCTTCGGGATATTTGGCCTGAATAATCTGGAAAGCGCGCAGAATGCAGTCCACGTTATAGAGCGGTTCGAGAATGCGATTCGTCATGAAGACGGGCCGCAGCTTCCGGCGCTTACGGTAAATGAAATTGTCCGCGTCGATTATATTGAAAATCGACTGCGCTTTGATACCGTGTTTAGCAAAGACATCGACCAGGAAGCCCGAAGGGGTAACGATGCGCTCCGCCAATCGGAGCGTGGGAACGGCCGACCGCCATTGGGTGATATGTTCTTCGGCTTGCCCGTCTCGATAATTGACGATCATCTTCTTGCCGTACATCTTGCCGTAAAGCAAAGCCGGAATCGTCCACAAGCTGTAGGAGTTGAGGCCGGCTGAAAAGATATGCAGAACGTCGTGCTTGCGGGCTGTCCAGATAAGCCGGACGTTGAACAGAACGACGTTCACCAGGGTGCGCAAAAATGGAACCTTGCGGACCCACAGGAACGGTTTTGGCGGGCGCGGATTGATGGGGAAAAATGTCACCTTCTGCCCGGGAACATCGCTTAACGCCTTCATCAGACGCGATGCCTGGACGGCCTGGCCGCCTAGAATGTCGAATGAAGGACCAATCAGCAGCACGGAGATAACTGCCTTTTCAGCGCCGGTTTGGGCAGTCGCTTCGACATCGGTGCTGAGGCTAGGCGATGACACGTTCCCAATCTATGACCATAGGTTGCAGTTCTCTGGCTGATTGCAGCATGCGTAGGCAGCCGATTGTCGATCGCGCGCCATCGCGCACAGTTACTTTCGGAGCGTTTCCGTTGCGCAGGCCGCTTATGAAATCTTCAATCTGCCTGTCATACCCCTTCTCAGCGAACATTTTCTTCTTCGTCTGGCGAATGCCGCCCGCCGTTGTGAGCCTCTTGAAGTCCTCTGTTAAAAGGCCTAAGCCTTGCATAAAGACTTCGACTCTCTCGCCGCCCGAGGTTTTGCTCCCAATCGTGGAGTAATTCAGAGTCCCAATCGAGCCGTCCGCAAAACGGAACGAAGCCACCATGTTGTTCTCACCGACTGGATCTTGCTTGCCGGTCGGCAGCGAATAAGCGGAGACGCTGAGCGGTTCTGAATCGAGCAGCCAATACATTAGGTCGACGAAATGACATGCCTCGCCTAAGATTGCGCCTCCAACAGCCGGATCTGCCATCCAGTAAGCGCCGGAAATGCCGGGCGAATTGATACGGCAGCCTATCACGGCCGGTGAAGTGCGTTTGGCCAATTTCGCTTTCAGCGGCGTATAGAACGGCGCAAAACGACGATTAAACCCGACCGTTAAATGGCAACCGCTTTCCTCCGTGGCGCGCGCAATGTCCCGGCACTCCTCTTCGGTAATGGCCATGGGCTTTTCAACGAATACGTGCTTGCCCGCGCGCAGAGCCTCAGCAGCTTGCGGACCATGATGCTGGTTCCGGCTGGTGATGAAGACTACATCGACTTCGGGATCGGTGAGAATTTGCTTGTAATCGGTGGTGCAGTAAGCGGAACCGAAGCGCGTTCCATAGCCTTTACCGCGCACCCCGCTGTTGGAATGAATGGCACGCAGGCTGACGTTTGGAAGCTTTTGAATGTTGGGAAGATGCGCCCAGCGGGCCAGGTTACCAGGGCCGATCAGCGCGACGCCAATCTGCCCGTCCTTCTTTTTGCCGCCTTGCACGGTAACCGTGTGGCGCGGGGCGAATTCCGAGGCGGCAGCCGGCGAGTCTGCGGTCTTGTATTGAAGCAGCACGGCCAGGCTGTTAGACGCCGGATCCATGATCGTCGAGTAGGCGTTCGAACCGTCCGCCAAAGGAAAACGGTGGGTGATCAGGGGTTCGATTTTCACGTCCCCGTGATCGATCAGCCGCAGAAATTCCTCCATGTTGCGGTTCTCCGTCCAGCGCACGTAAGAGTATGGATAGTCTTGCCCGTGGCGTTCATAAGCCGTGTCGTAACTGCCGGGTCCATAAGCGCGCGACATGAAGAGCTGAATTTCCTTCAGGTACATGTCGTTCCATGGAAAGCTCATCTCGACCGCGCCCAATACCACCATGCGGCCGCGATCGCGGCAGATATCGAGAGCCAGTTTACAGGGAACTGAAGATTTTGAGGCAGCGGCGATGATGACACAATCGGCGCCTTTGCCGTTGGTGCTGGAAGCCACCTGATCTTTCAGCGAACCGCCGCCGAAGATAGGTTCCTGAGCGCCCAGATCGCGCGCCAGTTGAACGCGGTCACTCTTCAGGTCGGTCGCTAGCACTACGGCACCCTGCAGCCGGGCTAACTGAGAAACTAATTGGCCTACCAGTCCCAGACCGATGATCGCGACCCTATCGCCCAAACTGATATTGGCGATACGAACGGCGTTCAGGGCAATGCTGCCCAGAGTAGCGAAACAAGCGTGGTCCAACGGCACGTTCCGCGGTACGCGCGCCACCAGATTACGACCCGTGATAATCGTTTCGGCGTGCCCAGTACCTTCGCCCCCATAAGCGACGCGGTCGCCAAGTTCCAGATCGGTGACGGTGCGGTGTTTTTCGACGACGATGCCCGCGCCGGCATAGCCAAGGGCTGCGTACTCACTGAACTTGGCATAAACTTCGCGGGCTGTTGAAATGGGTCCGTTCGTCTTCATTACATCCAGGACTTTACGGATATAGGAGGGGTTGTCGGCTACTTCCTTCAGCACCCCCTCTTGGTGAATGCTGGCCGTTTCAGTGCCACTGCTGATGAGCGAAAAAACGGGGCGGATTAAGACATGGTGCGCGCCCGCAATGGGATCAGGCACGTCCTCTACCAGAATGTCTTTGATCCCCTTGCGGATGATTTGCTGCATTGCCTTCCATAAGTATATCGACACGAATGGGCGCTTTGCTTTAGTTTCTATCAGGCTTCTAGTGGTTCTAAGTTGCTGACAATATGGAATTTACCGAGCGAGCTTCGAATTGGGTTTGAATTTTCAACTCGGTTTAAGATTGCGCTATTTAGTATTCTGGAGCAATGTGCGGCATCGCTGGATGGGTTGGCGCAAAGTCTCCTATCGCTGAAGAAGGCGTGCGCGCGATGAACGGCGCCCAAGCCCGGCGGGGTCCGGATGCTGAAGGTCTGGACGTGTGGAGCGGCGCGGTTTTAGGACACCGGCGACTTTCCATTTTTGACCTCAGCGCAGCAGGTAAGCAGCCGATGATGACGCCGGACCGGAAACTGGCGGTGGTTTTCAATGGGGCCATTTACAATTTTCGGGATCTGAGAGCGGAACTCGAAGCGAAGGGCTGCCGTTTTGTCAGCCACACCGACACCGAGATCCTGCTTCACGGCTATCGCGAGTGGGGCATCTCGAAGCTGGTTGAGAAGATTCGCGGGATGTTTGCCATCGCACTTTGGGATGACGCAAAAAATAAGCTCTATCTAATTCGCGACCGGCTGGGAGTGAAGCCGCTTTATTACACGTTGCGGCCGGACGGGTCGCTTGCCTTTGCTTCGACAGCGCGCGCATTGCGGGCAGCGGGCCTAGCTGGCGAGATCGATCCGGCGGCGCTGGGCGAGTATTTGGAGTTCGGCTATGTCACGGACGCCAAGGTCATCTATAGCGGGCTGCAAAAACTGGCGGCCGGGCACTTATTGGAATGGTCGGACGGTGCCGTTAACGACCGGAGCTACTGGGAGCCTCCGACGGCTGACGATAGCAAGCCGGTCACGTTCGAGCAGGCAGTCGATGAGACGGAGCGGCTGTTCCTTGAAGCGGTGAAGGTCCGTCTGTTTGCCGATGTGCCGGTAGGCGCGTTGCTCAGCGGCGGCGTGGATTCCAGCTTGGTTTGCTGGGCGATCAAGAAACTCGGCGGCAATCTCACCGCATACACCATCAGCACGCCGGGAGACGCCGCGGATGAGAGCCGTGACGCAGTGCTCACGGCACGGGCGCTGGGGATTGCGCACAAGATTTTGCCGATCGATCCCGAGCAGATTTCGGTTCCGGACCAATTGGCTGCCGCATACAGTGAGCCGTTCGCCTGTTCGTCCGCGTTAGGAATGTTGGAGCTTTCGCAAGCGATTAAGCCCGAAGCTACCGTGCTGCTGACGGGTGATGGGGGCGACGACGTTTTCCTGGGTTATCCGGAGCACAACCATTTGTGGATGGCACAACGGCTGAGTCATTGGATTCCAGAACCGTTTGGGAGAGCCTGGTATGGGTTGCGAAACGGGGCCGCGAAAATTGGCGCACTTAAGCGGCCGGCTCATTTTCTGGATTACGCAACGGGGGGATTGGGCGCGGTGGCGGCGGCGCATGACGGTTGGCCCAACTATCAGCGCGACGGAATGCTGGGCGATCGCTTGCGCGATGTGAAGCTTTGGCAGCGCGATATGAAGTGGTCACCAGACGCCGGGAGGCGCGTACTGGCTGATATGCTTCGCTACGACCGGAGTGGGCGCTTCACCGGCGAGTACATGACCAAAGTGGACGGCGGGGCAATGTACTATGCGCTCGAAGCCCGTTCACCGTTCCTCGATCAATCGATTTGGGAGTACGCAGGTTCGCTCCCTTACTCATTGCGGCTGCACGGCGGCCAACTTAAGGCGGTATTGCGCGAACTGGCGCACAGACATCTGGGAGACCGGGTGGCGTTTGGGCGCAAACGCGGATTCACGATTCCGGCGCAGAGATGGTTAGCGGGGCGCTGGTTGCCGCAGGCGAAGAACGTCTTTCAGGATTCGTTGTTGGAACGTGGAGGGTGGATCAATTCCTCGGCCGTTTTGAAGCAGTTAGATGCCGCCGCGCAGAAACAGTGGGCTCCGCTGCAGCTTTGGTACTTATTCGTCCTCGAGAACTGGATGAGGTTTGAGAAGGCGGATCAGGCGGCAATTCCGGCCACCTCCACAGTTGAGCGGTCGGTAGTCTACAGTTTGGGATTGACGAGCATTCTTTTCGCCTTTGAGGAGATAAGAGTGAATCCTCTTGATTGAGCCTCAGTAGCAATTTCTTGTAGTTCTCTTGTTGCGTCGGCTTCGTCACTCATTTTCATCTCAACTCTGGCCTTTTCGAGCCTCGCTCTTAGTTGATATCCCCACATACCGTACCTGATGGCCAGGTTTAGGGCCATCTCGATGTCGCGGTTCGCCGGTACCAGCTCGGCTTTGTCATTCGAACCTGAGGCTACCCGAGCCGATTGAAGAAGAAATTCAATTCTGATTTTCGGCGATCGAATTTTAGGAAGCAGTATTTGAGCCCGCATCAATTCGGCGCGCGCGGCTTCCCACTCGCCGAGAGCGAGCAATGCGCGGCTCAGTACAACGTGCGCTTCCGCCTCTTCATATGGGGCATTCCGACGTTGAAATCGCCCCAATGCCCTTCTAACAAGTTCGGCTGCGCCAGAGTCTTTGCCATCTTCTAAATCGATCTCGGCCTTCGTAAGCTCGTAGAGGCATAGCTCGCTCTTTTCTATAACGGATTGGATCGAGATGGCCTGGTCTATTTCACTCTGCGCCAACATGAGATTGCCCTGTTCCATCAAAAACAAACTGATCGACCTTAGGGCTGAAACAGTCCCTAATGGATCTCGTCCGCGAGAGGACTCAAGGTTGCGCCGATATATCGAAGCGGCGTCCGCAAGCCTACCTTGATCCCAAAAGATCTCAGCAACACAAGCACTTGCTGCAATCCCGCTGGAATTCTTGTTGATCCGCAATCGAATTTCATGTGCCTCCCGGCAGGCTTTCTCCGCAGCCTTAAGTTTCCCCTCTATCCGCAAAACATCGGCGAGGTTTTCAAGTGTCCCCGCTCGTGAACCATCGCTGTGAAGTTCAGGAATTTGGCTATTGCTCTCTCGTAGGAGCGTGCGGCGTCATCCAGATTTCCAAGTCCTTGTTGGACACTGCCGATATTGGAGACAGCAAGAGCCCAGTGGCGTTCATCTCCGATCTCTTGGTCCAGTTTGGCGGCTTGATCGTATAGATTAAGAGCTTTGGGCTCATCGCCTGACTCTTCAAAGATTCCCGCCAAATTGTTCGAGACCATTGCTTGCGCGTCCAACGTTCCCGTTGCTTTAAAGACAGCCAGGGCTTCCTGGTCCATCAACAAGCGTTCGGAGTTGGGAACTTGACCGCCGAGCGCCGTAACCAAATTGACTAGCGCGCGAGAAGCGTTCACTGTATCTTTTTGTTGTTCAAAGATCTTACGCGCTTCTTTGAAGACGCCCGCAGCCTCTTTGGCCCGACCTAGAAGTATAAGTGCCCACCCTCTCTCCCGCATTGCTGAAGCCGCTAGCGATTTCTGGCCGCGACGCAGCGCTTTCTCAACAGCCTTTGCTGCTGATTGCTCCTCCAGAACGTGATTGGTTTCTGGCGCGGCCCGCGCACTCATCAAATCGATTCTCGGGTCAGACCGCGCGAAAACTGTGGTGGTTCTAATTCGTTCCAAGGCCTTTTCCGCTTTGTCAAATCGACCGGCTGAGATTTCCGCTCCGGCAAGGCTCAAACCATAGTCGAAGTGCGAGGGGTTCGAAGACCACAGCCGCTGATAGACATCCGAGGCCAGACTCCATTCGCGGTTGGCCTCGCGGTATCTTGCCTCCACAACTAAGCGGCTTGCCCAGCTAAGGTTGCCCGATGAGTCGAAGGCCCTTTTTGCTTCCGTCAAGCTACTGTTGCTGTATCCCAGCATCGACCAAGCGTCCGCCAAGGCGGCATGGCCAAGAGGAAAGGCCGGATCTGACGCGACCGCCTGTTCGAGCAAATCTCTTGCCGTCTGCGCATCCAAGCTATGAAGCCTATCGAGTCCATTGGCGTAGAGCCTCATGGCGTCAAGGGTCTGGGGCAACGACGACCGGCTCTCTTCCAGTTCGTCCGGCTTAGGTTCGGGAACGCCAAGCTGTTTCCGCAGGGCCGTTGCCGATCGCGCGACAGCGATAAGCAATTTGTCGAACGGCAGTTTTTCCGAGTGTTGCGCAAAGGACCGGCCCCGGCGTGTTTCCGCCAACACGGTGCCGATGTAGATTGTTCCCTTTACAACCGAGTACGATCCTGATAACACAAAATCGGCGGCGAGAACCTCTCGTGCCTTTGATAGAAAAGGCGTTTGACGCTGCGGACCTCGGCAATAGCGGTATCGCGATCAAATTCGGCGACGCGATCTTGCGACACCAAATCCAGACGTCCCCCAGCAGAAAAATTTTCCGTCAAATACGACGAAAGTGCAGTAGAAATCCAGTTATCGTTCTGGTTGCCGCTCTGATCGGTGAAGCCGAGGACGGCTATGGTAGGACGGGTCGCCAGCACAGCGCCAGGGCTGAGCAAGCTCCCGCGGCCTACAATGCCCCAAGCAACCATGAGACTTATAACCAGCAAGGCTGCCGCGACACCAAAAAGACCACGAAGAGGATACGGGGGCTTTTGCGCAAGCGCCTCGGCGACGGCGCGTGCGTTCGGATAGCGGCGGCTTGGGTTTGGCTCAAGGCATGTAAAAATCGCCCTTTCCCAATTTCGACTAAAACCAGCGGCTAAAGGAATTGGCGACTCCCCACGACCGAAAATCCGTTTAGTTTGTGAGAAGCGACTGGTGATTCGATCGGGCGCGGGTGTACCGGTTGCGATGCGGTACATTAGTAGCCCGAGTGAATATATATCCGATGCCGGCGTGAGCCTCGATTCTCGTGTTGCTCCGGTGACATGTAGGCGGGTGTTCCGCTCAACGCCGATGTCTCAGAATTCTCAAGACCGGCGCTCACGGGCCACGCTATTCGAAGTCCATCACTACCGCCCGTTGGCTGCCATCGCGATCAATCAACATGATGTTCTCGGGTTTGAGATCGCGATGTAAAACTGCGGCGCTGTGTGCCGATTCCAGCGCTGCCGCGATCTGAACAATAACCGGCATGGCCTCGTGCGGACCGAGCCGTTTTTGTTCCGCGCAACCTTCGCGCCAGGGTTTCGCCGCTAAGCAGTTCCATGCTAATCAGGTAGATTGGCGCTCCGGTTTCGTCCGAGTGCCTGAAAAGGTCATACACGCGGCAAACATTGGGATGCGTTACGCGTTTGGCAATTTGAACTTCTCGCTTAAATCGATCCAAGAACTCCGCATTCAGCAGGTCGGGCCGAATCATCTTGATTGCCACCGGGGTACTTAGCTCAAGATCCTGAGCTTCATAGACTTCGCCCATTCCACCCTTCGCGATAAACCGAATCACTCTAAAGCGGTTCGCCAGGAATTGGCCGGCGGCGAAGCGGGCAGGCAGATTCTCACCCAAGGGCGCGCTGACCGTCTCGGCATCTTCGGAAAGGAAGCCGGCCATTTCGGCATGGTTCTTAAGAAGTTGCAGGATTTCGGCCTTAATGTCTACATCAGCGCAAGCGACGTCGAGAAACGCAGAGCGAGCGTCAGGCGCTTTTCCAGCGATTCTTCAAAGAGTTTCTTGACTCGCTGCCAACGGGCTGGATGCAGAATCATACTGCCCTCTGAGATCTCCGTAAAGCCAGGCTTTAGCCAAGGCCCAGTTGCGTTTGACGGCCTTGGGTGAGATGCCGAGAATTTTGGCGATCTCTTCAACCGATAAGCCTCCAAAAAATCGCAGTTCCACGATTTGTGCCTGGCGCGGATCCATGCACGCTAACCGGGTTAACGATCTGTCAAGGAGTAAGAGATCAATCGGGTTCTCTTTTGCCGCTACCGACATTTCGTCCAGCGAAATTGAATGGTTTTCTCCTCCTCTCTTTTCGCGTCTTCGAGCCCGCCCATAGTCGACCAGAATTCTGCGCATGGCTTGCGCTGCAATGGCGAAGAACTGAGACCGATTGAGGAATTTAGCGCGATCTTGCCGGGAGAGTTTCAAATACGCTTCATGGACTAGCGCGGTGGGTTGCAGGGTGTGATCAGGCCGCTCGCCGCTAAGGATTTGAGCCGCAAACGGCGGAGTTCGTCGTAACAAAGCAGTGACTGAGAATCGTGTTCTTCCCGATTTGAATCGTCGGGATTTGCGCCACTCCTCCCTTTGCCGGATTGGTTCACGCCTGAGTCTTCCTGTCTTGAGGGGTTAGTAGGTCGATTATACATCCCTGTTCGGAAATTTAATGACCCCGTTTGGCCGCGGTTGGCGCGTAAAGAGATGGATTTAGGACCACTTCAAAAGTAAATCGGAATGGAAGGTGTAAAAGACTATGAATAATGACAGATCAACGACGCCCTTTGTTTTACAATTGGGCTTCCGCCGTTTAACCCACTTTGCCAGCGCTGCTCTACTGGCGACTATTCAAATGGCCGCGCAAGGCCTGACAGGCGGCAATCCAGGTCGAATCGCAGAGCTCCATTGGTATCCGAGCAATACGAAGGCTCTCATCCCAATGTCGGCAGGGATTCCAAACCCCGGTCCGAATTTTATGCTCTTCGATGGTCAAAGCGTATGGGTTACCAACTATGGTTACCCGTGTGAGGGCTGTGGGTATACGGTCTCGAAATTTCGACCGAGCGATGGCGAAATTCTAGGTACGTACACCGTTGGCACGGGCCCGCCGGAATCAGCTACGACGGCCTCAACATTTTTGTCTGTCAATACGGGCAGCAATACTGTCTCAAAACTGCGGGGCAGCGATGGCGCGCGGCTGGCAACGATTCACGTCGGGACGGCGGCCATATGCAGCGGCTTTCGATGGCACGAACATCTGGATTACGAATTCAGGCAGCAACACGGTAATGAAAATCAATCCGAGTAACGGGCAGATTCTAGGGACTTTTACCGTGGGCCACTATCCAGGGGGCATTTGCGTAGCAAACGGATCGATTCGGGTTTCTAACGCGCACGACAATACTGTGCGAAAGCTACGGCAATCAGACGGCGCACTCCTTGGAACGTTTCCTACGGGGATCAATCCGCTCGGTGTTACTTACGACGGGTCCGCTATCTGGGTATGTCTCCGAACAGCAACGAGGTTGTGAAGATTGCGGAGGCGAGCGGGGCTAGTTTGGGGGCCTTTGCGGTCGGCTTGAGTCCGATAAACGCGGTCTTCGACGGCCAATCGATCTTCGTGACAAACCATAACGGAAATAATGTAACGCAACTGCGGGCCAGCGATGGGGCGCTCCTTGACACTCTCCAACCGGGGCGACACCGGAAGGAATAGTATTTGACGGTATACACATCCTGGTTGCCGACTTCGCTTCGAGCGCTGTTTCGAAATTTTAGGTTTCGGCGAGACGGCTGGCTGGGGTGGTGGCCTGTGCCGCTCCGCGGTTAAGGACTGCAATTCAGAATGCGGCCGGGGCGTCTCTGACGCAGATCACAAGTGCGCCACGGCCGCCCTGCAAGCTGGATAGATTGCCGATGGGATGGGCTAAGGCTGCTCCGTGATAATTGAAATCGCCACCCGAGATTGACGCGCTCATTTAACGAGCGGTTGGAATTCTTGCCTGGCGGTGCGGTGAGCTTTTCCGTTCAACTCGGCACCAATGTGGCTGCGGCTGGAATTCAGGACGCGTTTGTAATTTTATCTTCTCGACAGCAGTAACTCTCCATCCCAACCCTGGCGGGCGCGGACTATCTGGTCATATTCGACGCCGACAGCAATCAGAATCCCCAGACATTTGCAGGAGCGTTCACGCGATCCGGTTGCAGGAAACCCGATCAGTGTTTCGACAACGATCTCGGCAGGCCGGGGCCGCGTACGCGGGAATGGTTACGATTCTATTGCTGATTCCCATATACGGCGTGGTTCAACGAAAGAATCGCTTCAACTGACGGCGTGAATGCGCGGCTTCTGGGGATTGCGCAAATATTTGGGGCGCTGAGTGCTTGAATGTCCTTGAATAGAAATGGCACCCGTTGCAATCGGCTCATGTTGGGTGGGTCGATCTTTTGTTGGGGTTGTTGAAGAGTGGCGATTCCCAAAATGGGAGGAACTGCCGAAAACGAGATTCGTTACCCGCGAATCAGCATTGGTTGTCCGGGTTCGGAAGCATAAATTCGCGGATCTGTCCTTCGAGTTCGTGACAAGCATCAATGAACTGCCGCAAGGTGCGGACTGTGGGACCAAAGGTATCGAATTCCTCAATCGCCATGCCGCCATCGCTGAAGGCACGCACGAAATCGGGGAACTTCTCCATAAGCTCGTTGACAATCTTTGGATCCACCGGCATGGAAATGCGGTCCTCTATCGTCACGCCGCTGGAGTTGAAGCGCTTCTGCCATTTCGAAGGAGGCGAGACCACCACGTCACCGCCGATCAATTCGCTCCAATGCATGTTGTTGCGGAAGGCCGCTGAAAGCAAGCGCAGCCGGTAGCCGCGTTGTTTGAAAAGCTGATACGTTTTCTTGAAGACCGCAACGCCGGCCCATTCCAAATAGGCGGCGTCGATGCAGATGTTTTTTCTCTCGGCTTGAACTTTCAGCCAGTCGTCCAGGCGACCCACCATGATGGTGCAGACCGGGCCCATGGTGGATATATCCAAGCCCTCCCGCTCCCTCCGTTTGAAGCCTCGCTCCACGGCTTCGGCCACCGCGACACACTGGGGCAAAGAGAATGAGACAGTTGCGTTCACGCTGACCCCGCGATAAGTAATCTCTTCAAACGCAGCCAGGCTGGCGGTGGTGGCCGGAATTTTCACGATCACGTTCGGCGCCAGAGCACTGAAGCGCAGGGCTTGCTGGATAAGCGCCTCGGTGTTGCGGTACAGAATCGGGTCGGTCTGAATGGAGAGGCGGCCGTTCCTGCCATGCTGCGCGTCGAAGATGTGCTTCAGCATGCCGGCTCGCGTGGCGGAAATCTCCTCCACCAGCGCCCAGGCGATTTCGCGCTCTGAGGCAGCGGGTCGTTCCCGAATGAGTTCTGCAATCCGATCTTTCCAAAGGTGCATCTCCTGCTTGAGAACGTCGAGCACGATGACCGGATTGCAGGTGGCGCCCACCGCCCCATGTTCCATCGAATACGTTAGCTCTTCAAACGCCGCCGAATCATTCCACAGGCAAGTCGGCGTGGTTTGCGTCATCTCATGAAGCGGACTCTTGAAGGCCGTGGCAATGCTCAAATTGTAGGCTCCTGCTCATGAATGATACGCTCAGCTTTCTAACTATGCAAGACAGGGTGATCGTAGTTTCAGGCGGCGCCGGAGGGCTTGGGGAGGAGGTGAGCGCGCGGCTGGCGGCGGAGGGCGCGCGATTGGTGATCGCCGATTTAGATGCCGCGCAGGCTGAAGCAAAAGCGGCAAATATCGAAGCGGGAGGCGGGCACGCTATCGGCATAACCTGTGACATTGCCAACCCGGAGCAATGTGAAGCGCTGGCGCAGGCCACGCTCGCGAAATTTGGACAGTTAGATGGTTTGGTCAATTGCGCGGGATTCAGCAGGCCGCACGACAGCATCAGTTTGCCCCCCGCCGATTGGGCGCGCATGGTGGATGTCCAACTGAATGGCGCGTTCTATTTCGCCCAGGCCTGCGCCAAGCGGATGACCAAGGCAGGCGGAGCAATCGTATTTATCACCAGCACCAACGCCGAAGCTGCATTCCCCCGCCGAGCCGCCTATTGTTGCGCCAAAGCAGGCGTGGCCATGCTGACAAAAGTGCTCGCCATCGAGTGGGCGGAGAAAGGCATCCGCGTGAACGCCGTCGGTCCAGCCTATGTGGCAACCGAGATGACGCAGCGCAATATTGCGGCAGGGAATGTGAATGAAGCGCAGATCAAAGCGCGCATTCCCCTGGGCCGTTTGGCGCAACCCGCCGATGTGGCAGACGCGGTTTCATTCCTGCTGAGCGAGAAGGCCAGCTTCATTACCGGCCATTCTCTGTATGTAGATGGCGGCTGGCTCGCTTACGGGTACTTCTGATTAGCCTCTGCACATATGGGTACACTGAGAGGTAACTCCTCTTAGTCCATGAAAATCTGCTATTTTGACGCATTTTCCGGTATCAGCGGCGACATGACCGTCGGCGCGCTGCTCGATGCCGGCGCGGATTGGAAGACATTGGAAACAGCGCTCAAAAGCCTCAATCTGGAGGCGTCGTTCCGATTGGAAAAGACGAAGCGGAAGGGCATTGCGGCGTCGAAATTCTCAGTCGATTACCAGGAGCAGAAAAAACACCGGCATCTTCCGCATATTGAGAGAATCATCGGGGCGGGGAACTTGTCCGAAAAAGCTCGTTCAAACGCCATTGCGGTGTTTCGGCGGCTGAGTGAAGCCGAGGCCAAATCGCACGACGTACCGATTGAGAAAGTACATTTCCATGAGGTAGGAGCGGTCGATTCCATCTGCGATATTGCCGGTGCTTGCGTGGCGCTCGATTCACTGGGGATCGATGAAGTTCACGCGTCCAAAATTAACGTCGGCAGCGGAACTGTGGAAACCGAACATGGCACGCTTCCTGTTCCTGCGCCCGCAACGGCGGAATTGCTGAGGGACAAGCCGGTGTACTCCGCTGGGCCGCAAACGGAATTAACCACGCCAACCGGAGCCGCCTTGCTTTCAACCTTAGCCAAAGGCTTTGGACCGATGCCTTCTTTGAAAATACTGGCGCAAGGATTCGGCGCGGGCGATAAAGACTTTCCGATGCAAGCCAACGTGTTGCGCGTTTTAATCGGGGAAGGCAGCAACGCCGCTGAATCGACCTCGGTCACCATTCTTGAAGCGAATATCGACGATTCCACTCCGCAGGTGCTTGGTTATGCCATGGAACGGTTGCTGGAAGCGGGGGCGTTCGACGTAACGCTCACGCCAATTTTCATGAAGAAAAACCGGCCAGCCACTTTGATTTCCGTGATAACTGTTCCAGAATTGGCAGACGACTTCGCCGCTGTTCTGTTTTCGGAAACCAGCACGCTCGGAATTCGCATGCTGCAAGCGGAGCGCAGAGTTCTGGCGCGGAGTGTCGCCGAGGTGAAAACGGATTACGGCACGGTACGCGTGAAATACAACGAGCACGGCAATTTCGCGCCGGAATACGACGATTGCCGCAGAGCCGCAATGGATAAAGGCGTGCCGCTGCGCACCGTCATCAGCGAAGCCAATCAAGCTTTCGCCAAACAAGTACACTCAAATCATTCGGAATGAGCAAAGGCAAGTACTACCTAACAACCCCCATCTATTATGTGAATGCCGCGCCGCATATTGGTCATGCCTATACCACGATCGCCGCGGAAACCATTGCGCGCTATAAGCGAATGGAAGGCTACGATGTCGTTCTGACCACCGGAACGGACGAGCATGGCACTAAAGTGGAACGCGCCGCCCGCGCCCAGGGCAAGACGCCGGAGGAATTCGTAGATCTTATTTCAAATGAGTTTCGCGAAACGTGGCAGAAGCTCGATCTGCAAATAGACCGGTTTCAGCGAACCACAAACGAGAATCATGCGAAAATCGTAAACTCTTTGTTCGAAGCGTGTAAGAAAAACGGATACATCTACAAGAGCTATTACAGGGGATGTATGCCGTGGTCAGTGAATCGTTCGTCAATGACGCTAAGCCGGGCGACATTGACCCGGAAACCGGCAAGCCTTACGAAGAAGTTACCGAAGAGAATTACTTCTTCAAGCTTTCAGCTTTTACTGATCGGCTATTGGACTTCTATAAGGCTAACCCCAATTTCATGCAGCCGGATATACGGCGCAATGAGATTCTGGCGTTTGTAAAACAGGGATTGACTGACCTGTCCATCACGCGCACGAGCATTAAATGGGGCATTCCGGTTGAAACTGATCCCGCACACGTTTTCTACGTTTGGTTTGATGCATTGACGGCTTATGTGAGTGCGGTGGAGGGTCGAGAATCTCTGGCCTGCTGATTTACACCTGATCGGCAAAGAGATTCTGCGGTTTCATACAGTTTTCTGGCCGGCGTTCCTGATGGCGGCGGCGGATCCCGACGCAGCTGTCCTAAGTTACGAAGGTCTTTGCACACGGCTGGCTGCTGTTTGAAAACGACAAGATGAGCAAGTCACGGGGTAATATTGTGCGACCGACTCCGATCGCCGACACCATGGGGGTGGACGCGCTACGGTACTTCCTGATGCGCGAGATTGTTTTCGGACAAGACGGCAGTTTCAGCTTCGATGCGTTGGTGGGCCGCTATAATTCCGATCTTGCGAACGGTTTGGGGAACTTGGCGAGCCGCACGTTGACGATGATTCGTCAGTACCGGCAAGGAGTGGTACCTTCCGGCGGCGTCGACCCAGAGATGGCCTCCTATGCGAGCGAAGCTGGCAAAGAGGCTCGTTTCCTGTACAAAACGTTCGAGTTTTCACGCGCTCTTGAGAAAATCTGGGGCATCATTGCCGCAATCGACAAATTTATCGTGCAGCGTGCTCCATGGAAACTGGCTGAGGATTTGTCTGCCGAGGCGCAACTAAAGCTGGACGAAACATTATCCACGGCTGTCGAAAATTTCCGCTTGGTTTGCCTGCTGGTATACCCTGTTCTTCCGCACGCAGCCCAAGCACTGTGGATGCAACTCGGTATGGGTGTACCACTCAGCGAAGCGACCTACAAGAATGCAACCTGGTCTAAACTTGCGGCTGGGAATACAATAGGTGAAATCTCGCCGGTATTCCCGCGACTTGACGCGAAAGAAACCGTCAAGAAGATGCAAGATCTTGAAGAGGTGGAACGGCAGCGGCAGGCGGCGTTATTAGGCAAAACGCCGGAGCCAGCGGCGCCAGCTATTCAACTGGCGCCCAGCATTTCTATCGACGATTTCTCGAAGGTCGATCTGCGCGTGGGAGAAGTGAAATCAGCCGAGAAGGTGAAGGGCGCCGATAAGCTTCTTCATCTGAAAGTAGACATCGGCGAAGCGGAACCACGAACGATTGTCGCCGGGATCGCGCTGGCTTACAAGCCGGAGGATCTGGTGGGACGCAAAGTGGTGATTGTCGCCAATCTGGAGCCGCGCAAACTAAAGGGGCTTACATCACAAGGCATGATTGTCGCCGCCAGCATTGACGGAGGACCGCCCGTTCTGGCAGGGTTTCACGAAGACATTCCGCCGGGCGCCCGCCTGAAATAGCGTGGATTTAGCCGATTCGCATTGTCACCTGGATGACGAGCAGTTCAACGCTGACCGCGAGGCTGTCATCGAGCGCGCGCGTGCGGCTGGACTGAAATACATGCTCGCTATCGGAACGGGGAATGGTCCGCCCGATCTGGAAGCGGCGGTTCGTTTAGCGGATGCTTATCCGTTTATCTACGCGACCGTGGGCGTTCATCCGAACGACAGTACAAAACTGTCACTAATGGCACTTTCGCAGATCTGGAGCGGTTGCTGGCGCATCAAAAGGTCAAGGCGATTGGCGAGATCGGGCTCGATTACCATTGGGGCGTTCCCAAAGAGACGCAACTTCCGGTGTTCATTCGGCAACTCGAAATCGCCGCAGCGGCTAAGATGCCGATTGTGATTCACACTCGCGACGCTTGGAATGATACGCTGGCAGCTCTGCGCGAGCACTGGGCGCCTAATGGCTTGCCGTGCGTGATGCATTGCTTTACCGGCGACTCGGTGCAGGCAAGACAGTGCTTGGATCTTGGCTTTTTTCTGGCGTTCGGCGGAGTGACTACTTTTCCCAAAGCGATTGAGATCCGCGAGGCGGCACGGATTACGCCTCTGGATAGATTGCTGTTGGAAACGGACTCGCCCTACCTGGCGCCGATACCCTACCGGGGCAAGCGGAACGAGCCGGCGTACATCACGAACACGGCCCGCGTCATTGCCGAAGCAAAAGGAATTTCGGTGGAAGAACTCGCGGTTCAAACTACCAAAACCTTCGAGCGAGTGTTTCACCCGCTAAACTGAGACGAAAAGAATGCTCAGCAAGATTCGGCAATCGATGACCGCGCGCGAGGCGTTTGATCTGGTGAAGGACGACCTGCTAGAGGTGGAGCGCGAGATCAGTGTCGAATCGATTGCGTCGGTGGATGCGTTCACCACCATCAATCAGTACTTGCAGGCGGGCGGCGGCAAGCGGCTGCGGCCAACGCTGCTGCTGCTTTGCAGCCGGCTGTTCGGACCTTCGACGGACTGCGCGCGGCGGCTGGCGGCGGTGGTGGAAATGATCCACACAGCCACGCTGGTTCACGACGACGTAATCGACCTGGCTAGAACGCGGCGTGGCCGGCCTTCCACGAACATAGTCTGGGGAAACCACATTTCGGTGCTGGCTGGCGACTGGCTCTACATGCAGGCGTTCCAGGTAGCCTTGCGCGAACGCAATTTCCGATTACTGGATGTTCTGATCTCGCTCACCCAAATGATGGTGGAAGGCGAACTGATTCAACTGGACCGGCTGCACCGCACCGACGTCACCGAGGCGGATTACATGGAGCTGGTGGACCGCAAAACGGCCAGCTTGTTTTCCGCCTGTGCCCGTATGGGCGGTATTGCGGCGAATGTGGACGAATCGACCGAGAGCCGGCTCGGCGAGTTCGCCTGGAATCTCGGCATGGCCTTCCAACTAGTGGATGACATTTTGGATTTCACTTCGACTGAAAAAATTCTGGGCAAGCCGGCCGGAAACGACCTTCGCGAAGGTAAGGTGACGTTGCCCTTGATCTACGGTTTGGAGAAAGCGACGCCGGCGGAACGGCAATTGATTGAGACCATTATTGGAGACGGCAGCTATGAGAATGTGCCGTTCATGCAGGTGCATACGCTGCTGGAGCGTTACCGTGCCATCCCGCGCGCGTATGAGCGCGCCCATACGTTTACGCAGAAAGCCAAAGAACTGGTGGCCACATTCCCGGGGAACGCGGCCCAGCGGGCGCTGCAGTCGATTGTCGAGTTGGTTACCGAACGGAATTCGTAAGTGTCTCTAAACTAACTTGTGTTTGTTAATAGGCAATTCTCGAATCCGCTTGCCGGTTGCGGCGAACACGGCGTTGCAGATCGCGGGTGCCATGGGTGGCACGCCGGGCTCACCGGCACCGGCGGGTAATTCGTTATCACCTACTAAGTGAACGTGCGTCTGGTACGGTGCTTCGTTGATGCGCGCAACCGGGTAGTTATTGAAGTTACTCTGTTCCACGCGGCCATCGGCGGCGGTAATTTCTCCCATCAGCGCAATGGTCGCTCCCATTACGGCGGCACCTTCAAACTGCGCTTTGACGCGATCGGGATTGATAACACGGCCGCAATCGACAGCCATGTCCACGCGGGGTATATGCACCTTGCCGTCTTTGTTTACTTCAATCTCGACAACAGTGGCGACGTAGGTAAGGAAACTGCGGTGCGCGGCAAAGCCCCACCCATGGCCATTGCCCGTATTGCGATTGGCCCAGCCCGATTTCTCAGCGGCTAATTCAGCCACACGGCGCAAGCGGCCGGTATCGAGCGGAAATTGCGCCAGGGGCTTGCCATAGTTCTCGTATTTGGCTTTCTGGGTGGCAAGATCCAGCTTGCGCGGTTCACCGAGCGTGGCCAGCCAGAATTCCACGGGATCTTTGCCAGCCGCGTAAGCGAGTTCGTCGATGAACGACTGAATGCCGTAAGCATGATAGATATTCGCAACAGAGCGCAACCAGCCAATGCGAAGGTGCGCTTCAGCCGGGCCGTTTTCCGCGCGCAGATTCGGAATATCAAAGGGGATGTCGAGAAAACCAAGGCCAAGTTCTCCGCCGCCATACCTTTCCTTCGGATCAAACGTTGAGCCGATTGGCGGAAAGACGGTACGCTGCAGCCACGCGGTCGGCTTGCCTGCTGAATCGAGAGCGGCTTTGAAGTACATCGCCGACGTGGAGTGGAAATAATCGAACCGGATGTCTTCTTCGCGGGTCCACGAAATCTTGACGGGCTTGCCGACCTTTTTCGAAAGCAGCGCCGCTTCAGCCACATAATCGGGCTTTGACTTGCGCCCGAAACCACCGCCTAACAACGTGACGTGGCAGGTCACGTCGGCGGGTTTGATGCCGAGAGCTTTCGCAACTGTGTCCTGCACCTCCTGAGGATTTTGGGTAGCGGCCCAGATTTCAACCTTGCCATCTTGGAAATTAGCTAAGGCCGCCGGAGGCTCCATGGGGGCGTGAGCCAGCAGCGGTGTGTTGTAGTTCGCTTCCACCACTTTAGTCGCGCTGCTGAATGCTGCGTCCACGTCGCCGGTGACGCGCACCACTTGCTGCGGTTTGTTGGCGGTCTCGGTCAACAGCTTCTTGTAACTGTCCGACTGGTAAATCGCATTGGGACCGGATTCCCATTCGATATTTAGTTTCTTGCGGGCTTGCGAGGCAGCCCAGGTGTTATCGGCAATCACCGCGACTCCGCCCAAAGCCTGAAATCCGTAAGGTGGCCGTGCGCCATCAAGGACAACCGTCTGCTGGACGCCCATCACTTTGCGCGCCGCGGCATCGTCGAAACTTTTCAACTTTCCGCCGAGAACCGGAGGGCGCTCAATGGAAGCATAGACCATACCGGGCAGATGCGCATCGATACCGTAACTGCCTCGCCCGGTACACATGTCTTTCAGGTCGACACTGGGAACACCTTTGCCGATGTATTTGAAATCGGCGGGAGCTTTGAGTTGCAGGTCTTCGTTCTTTGCGAGGGGCTGTTTGGCGGCAGCGGCGACCAGATCGCCATAGGCAATCTTCTTGCCGCTAGCCGTATGAACGACTTCGTGATTTTTGCCCTTGCATTCGGCGGCAGGGACATTCCATTGCGCGGCGGCGGCGCGCTCCAGCATGAGCCGGGCAGTGGCGCCGGTCTCGCGCATAATGTCGTAGAAATCGCGGACAGATTGGGAACCGTCCGTATCCTGCGATCCATATTTAGTGCTGCCTATGGCCTGCTCTATACGCACGCGGCTCCAATCGGCTTCCAACTCGTCGGCCACTACCATGGGCAGCGAAGTTCGAATGCCGGTGCCCATTTCCGAGCGGTGGGCGACGATTATCACCGAACCATCGGGTTCAAGGCCAAGAAACACACTCGGATTCCAGGCGGTCTTGGCGACGTCGAGCGACGCGGTGTCCTTGGCCGGGAGAATGCCAGCCGCAAAGATCAGGGCGCTCGTGGAAAAAACGCCATTCAGAAAATCTCTTCGCGACGACAGTTCGATGCGGCTCATGCTTTCACCTCGGCAGCGGCTTTGATGGCTTCGCGAATGCGCTGGTAGGTGCCGCAACGGCAGATGTTGCCTTGCATGGCGGAATCGATGTCGTGGTCGGTAGGCTTCGGTTTCGTCTTCAACAAGGTGGCGGCTTGCATGATCTGGCCGCTTTGACAATAACCGCACTGCGGGACATTGGCAGCCTGCCAAGCTTGTTGAACCGGATGCTCGCCATTAGCGCTGAGGCCCTCGATGGTCAGCACCTCTGCCCCGGCCAGCTTCTGCATTGGGAACTGGCAGCTGCGTTGCGCTTCGCCGTTGATGTGTACGGTGCAGGCTCCGCACAGCCCCATTCCACAGCCGAATTTCGAACCGGTGAGTCGCAAGACGTCGCGCAAATACCAAAGCAAAGGCATGTCGGGGTCGCCTTTGTACAGCTTTGAGGCGCCGTTGATTTTTATTCGGATCATGGAATCCTCCCTGGGGTAAATAGTCAGTTTACTTTGTTTTGCATAGAGTGACACTTCGACCGCCAAAAAATTATTACTCGCTTCGCTCCTCCTTTTGCGGTGTCTGCTGGGCGGCGGGCTTACCACCTTTGCGCTTCCGCACAGCTTGCTTCAACAAGAACTCAATCTGGCCATTCACACTACGCAATTCATCCTGGGCCCAAGCTTCGAGATCGGGCCAGAGCTCAGGATCAATGCGCAACAGGAATGGTTTCCGTTCCGCCATCAGTTGTAGAGCGTTCCGGTATTTACGACCGGATGAACTTCCGATTCACTGCATAGCACGACCATGAGATTGCTGACCATGGCGGCGCGGCGTTCGTCATCGAGTTGCACAACCTGTTTGTCGGCCAGTTCGCGGAGCGCCATGTCGACCATGCTCACTGCGCCTTGGACGATCTTTTGGCGAGCGGCGATTACGGCTTCGGCTTGCTGGCGGCGTAACATGACCTGAGCGATTTCGGGGGCGTAGGCGAGGTGGGTGAGGCGGGCTTCGTCGACGGCAACGCCAGGCCTTTGCCAAGCGCTCCTGCAATTCCTCGCGGAGGGCTTTTGAGACTTCATCGACGTTGCTGCGCAGGGTGCACTCGTTCCGCCTCGCCGTCGTCATAGGAGTAGAGGCTGGCGAGATGGCGCAGGGCCGATTCGCTTTGCATAGTGACGTAGTTTTCGTAGTTATCGACATCGAACATTGCTTGCGCGGTGTCGGCCACACGCCAGACGATGACCGCGGCGATTTCGATGGGATTGCCGCGCTTGTCGTTGACTTTGAGCCGTTCGTTGTTGAGGGTGCGCGCCCGCAAAGACACTTTGTTACGAGCCATGGAGCGTACAGAGGTAGTGACCGAGCCGATCTCTCTGCCGGCCAGCTTTTGCAGATCGCCGGCTCCACCATTTTGATAGAACGGATTGCCCCAGTGCAAGCCGCTTCGACGGACAGTTCCCTTATAGCTGCCGAACAGGACCAAGACGCGCGCTTGGTTTGGCTGCAGGGTGAAAAAGCCGGGGAGCATGACGACTGAAGGCGGCGAGAATCACAATCCCGATACCTAAAAACGCAGCGGAGAATCGTGCGATGAGGCAAATTCGGCGACAGCAAACAGTAAGAGGCCGAACCAGATGGCGAGCATTAGCCAGCCGCTCAAGACAGTCACTTCACGTTCGCGATTCGGACCAATTTGATTTGCATTCATATTTGTCTCCCCTCCCAGGAGGAACAACGATATGCTATCAAAATGATATCACTATGATAGCGCATTAGCAAGCGATTTAGTTCGAGCGCAGCGCGGAGGAATAGGTCTTTAACACAGTTAAAGCCGAATAAGAACAGTGGTTCTTTCAAATTTTGCAGGCATTCTCCGATTAGAAAAACAAATTTCCGAGGATAAACCGGAGCGTGCGGATTGGCGCGGAAAGACCAAAAGGGAGGGGGTTTTTCCCGCCTATAAATATATATAGAGGGGAATGGGGAATTAATCGGGCGAGCGCGGGTGCTGCGGAGGGTGGCGGAACGGGGCCCGGCAGTGAGTTGAAAAAATGAAGCCAAACGAGTTCTCCTTTCGGTCGATTGCCGTGTTATGCCGGAGGGCACACATCGGACATGCGCCGAAAGAGTAGCGCGGGAGGACGCGAAGAAGAAAAGGACGAGTAGCGTAAGTTGTTGGCGGGGTTAGGGAAAGAAAAAACTTTTTCTGTGACTGGGGTTTTGACCGGCGCTAGACTTAGAACACAGGAAGACTAAATGGCGGAAGGCAGTGGCGATTACGATTGGTGTGATCGCATGAAGCGGATCGATTCTATCGAGCGTAATTAGACCGATCACGAGCGTATGGACCGCAATATCGCGGCTCTGCGGGCGAGCATGGCGGATAAGAAAGAGAAGGTGGACGCACTGCTTGGAGCGCTGCGGAATTTGATCGACCGTGTCGCAGAAGCTTGATCTCCGGCTCGGCTCACTTTCATCGGGTACGTGTACACTCGAATTACAGGGACGGGCTTATACAGGTTCCTTGATCGGGAACAGTTAGCAGGCCGTTCGTGGTGATGCCGCGGCAATCGCGCCGCCAACTCGTGGTAGTACGATGGCGTAAATGAAACCAGCCGCTCTCTGCCTCCTTGCCGTTACAAGTATTTCTTTCGCTCAGGCACCGGCCGGGCGCTGGTACGACCATGCGGTCATCTACGAAATTTATCCCCGCAGTTTCCAGGACACCAACGGAGACGGCATTGGCGACTTAAACGGCATCACCTCCAGGCTCGACTACCTGAAGACCTTGGGTGTCGATGCAATTTGGATCACTCCCTTCTTCCCATCTCCGAATTTCGATTTCGGCTATGACATCTCCGATTACACTAATGTGGCTCCCGAATATGGAACTCTCTACGACTGGGACAAGCTGGTCTCCGAAGCCAGGAAGCGCGGCATTCGCATTCTTCTCGATTTTGTCGTGAACCACACCTCCGATCAGCACCCCTGGTTCAAGGAGTCGCGTTCGTCGCGCACTAATCCGAAGCGTGACTGGTACGTATGGCGCAGCGGCGGCGGACCCACCGAGCCTCCTACGCATTGGACCTCCATCTTCGGAGGCTACACCTGGACCTGGGATGCGGGCACTCAACAGTGGTACTACCACGTCTTCCTGCCGCAGCAGCCCGATGTGAATTGGAACAATCCCGATCTCCGTAAAGCCATGTTCGACGTTGTCCGCTTCTGGTTGAACCGCGGCGCAAGCGGCTTCCGCCTTGATGCCACACCTTACCTCATTGAAGATCCCGCATTCCCCGAAGATCCCCATCCGCCGCCTCCCGGAGGTCCCGCCGCTCTGGAGCCATACAACTCCGGCCGGCCGGAGAATCACCAGGTTCTTCGCGAGATGCGAAAAATCCTCGACAGCTATCCTGGCAATCCTGTCCTCCTCGGCGAGTCCTCTACCGCCACCATCCAGGATCTATCAAAGGTCTATGGCGAAAATCACGACGAGATTCAACTCCCCATGGATTTTCTGTTCGGGAATCTCAAGACTCTAAATGCCTCCGCTTTTAAAAAGCAAGTCGATGATGCGCAGCTTCAGCTCGGGCAGGGAACACCGGTCTTCTTTCTCAGCAATCACGACCATTCCCGTCAATGGAGCGTTTTCGGAGACGGAACCCATAACGACCAGATCGCCAAACTGACCGCCGCCCTTACACTCGCCCAGCGTGGCTGCGTCCTCTTGTACTACGGAGAGGAGATTGGCATGGGCACTATGGCTGCCGCCCAGTTAAAGGAGTTTCCTATCGGGCCGAAGCGTCCGCGCGCTGACGATCGGGATGGCGAACGTACTCCTATGCAATGGAATTCCGGATCTAACGCCGGCTTCAGCAAGGGTTCTCCTTGGCTGCCGGTCGAAGCGGACGCGCGTCGGTATAACGTCGCGATCGAGAGTAAAGATCCCAATTCCATTTACTCCTGGTACGCAAATCTGCTCAAACTTCGTCACCAGAATCCGGCCTTCCGCAATGGCTCATACATTCCCCTCGAATCAGGCAATGAAAACGTTTTTGCATTCGGTCGAAAGGCAAGCGGCGACGACATCGCTTTAATCGTTTTAAACACCAGCTCCAATCAGCAGACGACCGATATCACCGGAATGCCCGGGAATTGGCCCCAGTTCCGCCATGTGCTTGCAGCTGCTCCGCCCGCTGGCGCTCCGGAATCCCAGGCTTTTACAATCGCTCCTTTTGGAGTACTGATCGTTTCCAATCGCTAGTATCTACGGAACCGCGACCTGTTCTATAAAAAAGTGAAAACGTTTGTCACTCTGTGGGTTCATTTCGCCGCCGAGCTGAACGGTCGCCAAACATTCAACGTGAAACTGGCCAAAGCGATCTCCAAGGCGTTTCACGCTTTGGAGTCTTCCGAGGGCTGGCCTGTCCCCGCCTCGGTGGTCGCCTCAAAAGCGGCCAGTAGAAAGTAAGCTTCGTTCCTCCCAACAAACAATAGATCCCATTGGGCATATTGCCAGCCCCAACGGAATAAGACGAGGTGGGCAATTGATAGAACCGCTGCTCTCCTGCCACCCTCAGTAGAGACCGGTGGCTACAGAAGGGTGAATTCGATTGCGGTTAGGGTTTACCGTTGACGCCAAAGCGTTGACCCGTGCCTGCGGCCGCGAATGCCGCCAATCTCTGCGATAGGTGCGGGGATGCACGGCCGCTTCGCAATTACTTCCCGGCACCGCCGGCGGGTCGTCGCTCGCTGCTTGGCGGGACAATTCCCTTCAATCGCAAATAGGTCACCATGTTTCCATAGTGTTCATCGGTATGCGCCGTGTTCACGGAGAGTACACTGAGCCGCGCCAGGTTGAAGTTCATCAGCTTCACCATCTGGCTGCCCTGCGCATCGGTCATCCCGGCATACGTTTTCTTGCAGTAAGCAACAGCCTCCTGGAGTGCCGCCACAAGATCCGCCTTCGAAGTCTTGGTTTTCTCAATCCCTTTCGGGGAATTCGCTTCGCCGCTAGCCGTTGAGCAAAAACCGTACTGGGCATCTGCCACATGGCCGACCAGTTGGCCGAAACTGCGAACATCGGGTGTTGGCTTGAAGGAGTAGTTTTCTTCAGGCATTTTCTCGGCGGCGGCGATTACTTCACCGCTGACAACGTTGTAGAAGCCGTTTTCACTGGCCGAGATTGGATTAGCCGGCGCCGCTGCCGCTGCCGGTGGCGGCTCCTGCGCGAATACGGCAAGCGGAAGAGCGGCCAATGCAACGAACGCAAAACAGAGTCTTTTTGTCATGTGAATCTCCCTGGGAATTCGATGATACCGTGCCGTGGAAATCGCCCCTCGGGCTCCGGTTCAATGAACCAACGTTTTTTCATCGGAAAAGTTCTTAAAAACATCAACTAGGCGCCAGTCAAGCTTCGTCAGCGCACCAGTCCTTTATATACAGGCGACCGATCACGATCGCTGAGAGTGGACGTCTGTTCATAATATGCAGCGAGCTCCGGCTTCGCAGTGCCGGACGGGGTGCGGATTTGTGTTGCAAAAAAGCGTCGCTTGGCCGGGAACGCCGAACGCAGGTTTCGTATATTTATTGTATGGTCGTTGCGTTCCACCGTTCGCTTATAGGAATGGCGTTCGTGGGCGCTATCTTCGCTCAACAGACCGGCGATGAACCGGCGACCTCGGCGGCCACCTTTGGCACAACTGTCGTCCTTCCAGCCAGCCTGCGCGGGTCTGTCTATCTCGTTCCGAAAAGACTTCGGGTGGCCGCTATGCAAGTTGAGGACAGCGGCCAGCGGATTCCCCCTCCCCCCAATCCCGGCAATCCCGAGGAAGACCGCAAACTGCCAAACGGCAAATCGCAAAAGGATGCCATCGCCAAACAATCGCACCAGGATGCGCTAAAGGACGCCGAAGATCTTTTCACGCTTGCCGGCGATCTCCGCGACCAGCTTAAAAAAGCGGGCGATTACGTCGTTGATGTGTCTTCCGTGAAGAAAACCGAGGAGATTGAGAAGCTGGCCCGGCGCATACGGGGTAGGCTGAAGACGTAAAAACGCCTATCTTCCTCTCTTTTATCCTATTCACCTCTCTTTTCCCCTCCCTAAAGTCCGCACGTCTTCTCAACCGATAAGCTTCCTAGAATCAACTGCTTAGCTTCTTGCCGCTGAAAAGTTCCGAGTTGTTCGATTTTAGTCACAAAAATAGATAGATTTATTTCGGCAATGATATACTTGACTCAGTTGCCAAATTAGCGAACTTTGTAGTAGCGGCGGGTGAGCCATGACGCTGACGTTCCGCGATCATAGGCCGAAACAGTATAATCCTTGGGAAGCTGATATGACGTTATGCATCGCGGCTCATTGTTTGTGGGACGGCAAGCCGGCAATCGTTTCCGCATTCGATGAGAGGGTAGAGACCGATGCGGCGAGTGCAAACAGCGAAATTAAATACGCTCCAATTAATAAATATTGGGGCGGATTGCTTGCTGGCCCGGTCTCGCAAGCACGCGAACTGATCGACCTATATAAGGAGCAGCTTGCCAATGCGGCGGACATTACGTCTACAAATGTGATTGAACAATTGAGGATTCCGCTTCGGGTGATGAAGCAGCGCCTAGCTGATGAGGTTACCTCCCATTTACTCTGCATGACTCACAAAGAATTTATGGAAAACGGCAAGGCGAGTACTTCAGATGAAATGTATAGACATGTCGAGACGCAGATCGCTTCACAGCAGATTGAGGCACAATTAATCCTAATTGGATTCATAGACGCTCAGCCGCATATCTTTGTCTCCCAGGGATCTAACATCGTGCGGGTCACAACATTCGCCACCATTGGAAGCGGATCATCAATTGCTCAAGCGACGCTCTTTCAGCGGAATCAAGCGCATTATTGTGATATTTCCAGAACACTCTACGCCGTGTATGAAGCGATGCTGCTTGGTCGGAATGCCCCCGGTGTCGGCCCATGCAGATTAATGACGATCATGGTTCCCTCCGCAGACGGATTCTCGGTGGGCGTCATGAATACCGAGGGAAGCCCACTAGAAAAGTATTTCGTGTCCTATGGTCCAAAGCCAGTTCCGCCCAAACTGCCTGGTTTTACGCTTACCGCCAAGTCACTAGATCCTGTTAGTAATGTGTGGGTGACACTGCCCGATAAAACTGAGCCGCTCTAACCCATGATGGGAAAAATGTCATACTTAAATTAGAGTGCGAAAGCCGATGATCCCGGCCCCGCCGCAAGCGAGGGTAAGCCAGAAAAAGCCGAAGAGTGAGTTCCAAGCTTTTGACGAACTCGCTACCAGGTTGCTTAATGTTCCTAGATCTTCGCTGCCTACTTTGCAAACCACTAAACGAAAAACCGCCAAACGGACTGCCAAGCCAGTAGCGCTATAAAGCCTCTTTAGTTGCTCGCCAATAGCCTTCTTTGGTTATTTGCCGGTGACAGGCCACAACGGAACATCTTAAGCAGACTTGATCTTAGTGAGATTAGAAACTAGCAATTCCTTGGTCACCCGCTTTATGTACTCGTTTGGAGATGAAGAATCAGGCAGTTCAAAAACACAATCGACAAAATCCACATTATTCATTTGAACTGGATGCTTCGTAAAGATGATCCTGCAATGCTCAAACCGGATCGGCCCAAGGTCCCCTCCATCCAGTAACACGACCTGATTTTTAATTGGCGGTATATGAACACCAAACCCATTATTATTACTAAATATCGAGGTTGGAGGACCGGGCGGCGGGACATTTGGATTCGCGCGAGAACCGACGAAGGTGATAAATCGTAAAACTGTTTTCCAATAATCTGGAACTGACTCGTCCGCTGAATACAATTTTTGTGCAATTTGATGAAGCGTGGAATCATCTGGCTTGACTTCCAAAATTGGTTGCTCTGTCACTAAGCTGAGAGCTGGCAGGGCATTGGTGAAAGCTTTTCCTTTCAGATTCTTTATTTCGTCAAGAGCTTTAGAGGGCGATTCCATTGCCGTTAACTGAAGCAACCGGTTCTCAATACGAGTAAGCCGATCATCGGTACGAGTAAGCCGGTCATCCGTACGTGTCCGAAACGCAGCCTCTTCTTTAACGTCCAATGTAACGCGAATTCCTAGCGCTACAACAATTGCAAGAAGCGTCAGGGGCGTCGCTATCGCGGTGGTTAGTACTGACCATTCCCGAAGCAGAAAGAGTGCTTTGCGCCACGCTCTGGGTTTCAATTTTTCAATAGCATCACAAAGCGGTTTGGTCTCCTCTTTAACGGCGTCCCTTACTATCTCTCGAATCCTCTGCTCTCGTTTTTTTTGGGTTTCGTTTCCTGCTAGTGCTGCGATGGCCTCATTTGTAGCCTTAACGCCACGCTCAAGCTCGTCGAGACGATCCTCGTTAACTCTTGACTTAGGAACACTGGATCGGGGACCACGATTGGGTTTATCAGCCATACAAAGTGATGGGTCTAAACGCCAATCGTAAGCAAGTACCGTATCAAGTTCCTCACGATAATCTGCGGAGATCATATCATTCCCCACACGGTCATGTTTTCAACAAACAAACGCAGGGCGGTAAATAAGTTTGGGGGCGTCTTCGTTATTGGCAAAAGCTTGTCCTCGTGCTAGACTGGCCTTCGAGGACATACCTCACCCCTCCCTAGCGTTTGGGCGTTTTACGGTCTCGAACACCGAAAAGGCTTTAACTAGGCGAAGTGGTTAGATTCGCACGCAATTTTAAGCATACAGGAGAATTGCGCGTGAATTACAGGCTGGAGAATCAATGGGCCAATACTTGGCAGGGACCTTGTTCTTCTTTAATATGGCTTTCGATCCTGCTGTCCATCTCCTTCATGGCTTTTTGCTCCTCAGGGGTCAAGTGCGAAAGCAATTCCTCATCATGTTTTGCGCGTAGTTCCTGCATTCTAGCGTCGAACTCTCTCGATGCTAAATCTAAAGGCGCTGATCCGGGAGAGCTGACATATGCAACAGCCGGGTATAGCCCAACAGAGATTTTTAAAGAACCAACCGGCAAGCCTTCCTTTTCCAGGCCGATTGCCAACCTCTGCGCTTGCCAGTTGTACGAATGGAGGAACTTTACAAGTTCATCAGCAACTTCTCTGGTCGGGTCTGGACCCCCGCTAACGATTGGTTGGACCCACACACCGTCGTTAAGATTATCATTGACAGCGCGTGGTGGTTCGACTACCCACTTCGCCCGTCGCAGACTTGCGGCTATGCTAAAAGCGGCTCTATGGGTTTCAAGATCTGGCAAATACTCAATGATTGCCAGCCTTCCCGCGAATGGTCGTATAGCGTCTTCGCTCGTCTTTCCGCGAGCAGTCCAAAATGGTAAAAGCCTAGGAGCATTGCAAACTATAAAATTCAGAAGATCGGATTCCGTCTTTAGGTTTTTCTCTTCTAATGCCTTATTCTTCAAATCGAGTTCTGCGGCGTGTTTGTTTGCGCGCTCTGCGTCTCGGTGTGCCGTAGCTGCATCTTCCGAAGCTGATTTTGCACGATCACTTGCGGCTTTTGCTTGTTCATGCGCATCAAGTGCGGAGTTATACGCACCCGTCGCGGACTGTTGGGCAGCGATGACTTCTTTGTCTAGTCCAGACACATGGGCCAAGTCAATGCTTTGGATGCTCGTGTTCTTCTCTGACACAAGCGACTCGAAACGACCCTCAAAAACTACTCCGGCAACAATCAACACCCAACCGATTGCACCGATGACCTTTTTCCAATTGATGCCTTCAACTGTCGGCATTCCAGTATGTCTGTCGAATTCGCTAGGCACATACCCGCGTCGCCAGCGAATGTATTGCTCACAAATATCCCCGATTATTTCCGGAGCTTCTAGCGCCACTCCTATAGCAACTGCTCCGGTTGAATACATCAGCCACGTGGAATACAAATCGCGTAATTTCTCCAAACCATCTCGCGCATCTTTTATAGATGCGTCTTCAAGCACCGCGAGTAATCTGATCAATTCTGGCGTTAATGGCATCAGCGAAGAAGAAAGGCTAGAAGAAGAAAGATTACAACTATTAAGTCACAGACTGGACATTTTCCTCGTGTGTTGCGGTATCGGAGTGCTGATAGAAATCGTTATTGGTTTTATTCGAGCGTGGAAGAGTTAAATGGCGGTCAGTTTTCTTGGCACACTTCCTCCCTGGTGCCTTCGGATCTTTTTTCAGCAGATGATATCAAGGTTGACACGGCACTCCCTAGCCTGATTCTTGTAGGCTCTGCGGAGCCTATTCCTCGGACGTAAGCCGTTTGTACGTCAAGCGGCGATTTACAATCTGAGAAACCACAATGGAAAGGCGCTCGGCACCCGTCAAACGACGCTTATTGAATCGAAACATCTGCTCATCCAAATAACGGAACAAGTGATGAGGATCTACGCTGATGTACGTGCCACCCAGCGTACGCTTCAGTAAACTCCAGAAATTCTCCAAGCCGTTCGTGTGAATTTGCCCATTTACATAAGCCTCCAGGTGATTCACAACATGATGGGAAAAATCCGGTTTGAGATCGTTGTACGCATTGAAATCGTCAGTATAGAGCGCAGATCCTTCCGCCACGTTCGCCCGAATGTGGCCGTGAACTTCGCGCTTCTTGCGGTTCGGCGATACCTTGGCGCGAACTTCACCCTTTTCCCGATCCAATAGCCCAATCACTACAGTCTTGCCCCAGTGTCCATCATTCACGGCAGAGATCTTCCGCTTCGACTTTTTATGCATATTCTGAACCTTGCCGCCCACGAACGTTTCATCCGCTTCTACTTCGCCGCTCATCATGGGAGCGTGCTTCACTTGCATGGCTTCACGAATCCGGTGCAATAGGAACCATGCGGTCTTTTGCGTCACGCCGACCGTCCGCATGATTTCGTAAGAGCTAACCCCGTTGCGGCAACTGCCGATCATCCACATTGCCAGCAGCCATTTGTCGATACCGAGCGGGGAATCTTCCATGATCGTGCCCGTCTTGGCGCTGAACTGCCGTTTAAGATGCCGTTCCTTGCATTGCCATACTTGGCGCTTTTCCATGAACCGGACGCTGCTGCTGCCGCATGTAGGGCAAGTAACGCCTTTCGGCCAACGCCGCGCTACTACGTATTCCAAGCACACATCCTGATCGGAAAAGTAGATCACTGCTTCCTGGACTGTCTTGGGTTCGTAGTTCATATCTAAAGTTTACGTGTTTTTCGCCGCTGTGTCAAGTATATCATTGCCTTTATTTCTCCTCTATTTTCAACAAGTTAGCTGTTAATTTTTGATCCGTTCAAAGTTTCCAAATGGGATTTTGTGAGCAGGAGAAACATACCAATGCACGCACTAATGCACGCACCAATCCTTTTCGAACCACTATTTGTGGTTATGCGGCTGCTTTTTGGGTTCTAATCCGCGCTTTATCCGGCAGTTACGATAAATTGTCTGGCGGTGTACACCGAAGGGTGGTAGAGTAAGACTTCCGTTTAGGACGTTTCTACTGCCACCCCCCAGGCGCACCGTCCAGGCACCAGTTAAGTGGCTGCTTGCGGTAAATCATGCACTGAGTGTGCTTGGTCTTTTGCACTCTGGTTTGCTTGCTGCGAACCAATCTCAGCGTGCTCTAACATCGCCTAGCGATCCGCTCGAAGGAGCCATCGTGATCGGCAAGCAGTTTCGAAACGCGGGTCGCCTTCCCGAGGCAATTCGCGCGTTTAAGACCGCTTTGTCGCTGGCGCGCGAACGCAACAATCCCGACGCGTCGGCGCGCTGTTTGCTGCTCCTCTCGACCGCCCAACTTCTTTCTTTCCAATACAGAGAGGCGTTAGCTTCCTCAGAACAAGCCAAAAACTTCGCCATTGAAGCAGGCAACTATAGGTTAGCCGGCGGAGCCAGCGGCACCCTTTCCACTATCTACAGTCAATTGGGAGACTTTAGTCTCGCCGAAGAAAACGGCCTTCGCTCCATCGAAATGCTGCGGCGTTCGCCTAAGGACGATCAAACTCGCGATTTTCTGGCCCGGGCGCTTCAAAACCAGGCGTTCTCCTGCTTTCGGCAGGGAAAGACACGGGAAGCCGAAAAGTATTCCGATGAGAGTATCGCGCTCGCCCATAAGACCGGCAACCTAGCTCTTGAGGCGATAGTCTGCAATGATCGCGGCAATGCTCTGCTCCTCCAGAACGATCTGCCTTCCGCGTCGCGATTCCTCAACCAAGCTTATGCCCTCCGCCAGTCGTTACACGATAATGACGGGCTAGCCGTCAGCAAAGAGCAATTAGCGGAGTTGGAGATACAGCAGCCGCATCCAAATTATCCGCTCGCACTCAAGCTGATCGATGCAGCGTTTGCCTCATCCAGCGTCTCCTTTAAAACCATTCCTCAGTACTATCCCATTCACATCCGGGCGGAAATTCTGGAGAAATCCGGCGACACAACCCGCGCCTTGGATGAGTATCGGCGCGCCGTGGAAGCGGCTGACCAATGGCGGCGCGGCGCTCTGCCCGGCGACACCACTAATATTCAAACCGTTGTTTTACTGCACGAGATCTATCACGATTTCGCCCAATTAGCGGCTGAAATTTCTCTATTAAAAAGCGATAAAGCGCTGGCGCGCGAAGGATTAGAGGTTCTAGCCCGGAACCGGGCGGCTAGTCTGCGAGAACAATTAACCCGGGCATTTGTCAGCAATTCACGCCTTCCAGCCAGCTATTTCAAGAAGTTAGCGGAATTGCAGGCCGCCCAATCACGCGTGACTTTGGTCAGTAATAATAAGGATGATAAGAGAGAACTGGCACAGATTCGGAAAGATCTGAGCGCAATTGAGAACCAAAGCGGACTTGAAGCGGAAAAAACTTATCAACTAGATGAGAGAATTTTGCGTAAGAATTCACTTAGAAATATCCAGACTAGATTAGGAGAGTCACAGCTGTTGCTCAGTTTCTCCCTCGGCAAGGGAAAATCGTTTTTATGGGCTGTCACCCGAGATCAAGTGAATCTTTACCCGATAGAAAAGGCGGACAATATCAATTTAAAGGCGGCCACCTTCACGAATGCGTTTCGGGATGGGGGAAATACCAAGCAATCCGGGCATGACCTTAGCCGGGCAATTCTCGGGCAGTTAAGCCCTCGCGAAACTGGCAAAACGGATTGGTTGATCGTGGGCGATGGGCCATTGGCCGGCGCGGTTCCTTTTTCCGGCTTGCCTGATCCCGCCTCGGATTACTGCACGCCGCTTATTGCTAAACACACGCTGCGGCTTCTGCCCAGCGAATTGCTGCTGCTTGATTCCCAAGCCAAAATGCCCGCTTCGCGATTTGTCGGAATCAGCGACCCGATTTACAATTCTGCCGACTCCCGCTTGACCGGGATTCGCAGCCCCGCCGATGCCAAAACCAGTTCACCAGCCGTCTCATTGGCGCGTTTAGCGGGCAGCGATCGCGAAATTCGTGCGTCGGGCAAGCTGAGTGGGCTCGCCGACGAACAATTTCTCAGCGGATCGGCAGCCACTAGCGAAAATCTGCAGAAAGCTTTTGCCATTCCGCCTCAAGTGGTGCATTTTGCCGTGCACGTCGTCAGTCCGCCGAAACAACCCGAGGAAGCTGCTTTAGCCCTCAGCTTGAAAAACGGCGTCCCTGAATTAATAACTTCCGAGGCTATCGCCACGTATCGCGTACCGGGTAGTTTGATCGTACTCAGTGGTTGTTCTTCTGGCCAGGGTAGAGCTTTGCCTAGCGCCGGCCTTTAGGACTGAGCCGCGCCTGGTTGCTGGCGGGAGCAACCGCGGTAATTGTCAGTTCCTGGCCCACACCCGACGATTCCGGCCGTTTCTTCGCATCCTTTTATCGTTATCTCCAATCTGCCAAGCCGGGGCCCGTGGCCCAGAATGCGGCGTTTGCACTGCGGCAAACCCAACTTGAGATGCAGCGGAGCGTTGGTTACACAAGCTCGCCCTCTTTTTGGGCCGCTTATTCGATTATTGCCAAGGAGTGATCTTGAAGTGATGGTGGCGACACAACCGAAACTTTATCCGGCGCCCGGCCACGACGATGGCGAAAGGGCGCGCGAGGCTAGAGAGAGAGCCTCGAAGGCGGGACACACAGCCATCGAATGGAGTGTCTTAGTTTCACAAATCAAATCCGGCGAGGATACCGGAATGGAGCAGTTGTACAAGCTCTTCAGCCGCGGGATCAGATATTACCTGTGCCGCCAGCTTGGCCCGCAGGAGCTGGAAGATAAAGTCCACGACACATTCCTGATTGTGGTGCATGCCATTAAGCGCGGAGATCTCCGCGAACCGGAACGCCTTATGGGCTTCGTGCGTACGGTTGTGCGGCGTCAAGTAGCGGCATACATCGAACAAGCGGTGCATACGCGCCGCGAACAGGCCGACCTTGAAATGGGTATCACGGTCGCCGACCGCAAGCAGAATCCCGAACAGGAGGCCATCATCCGCCAAAAGGCCGAACTGATGGAGAGCGCTCTGTCATCCTTATCTCAGAGAGACCGCGATATCCTGGTCCGTTTCTATCTGCATGAACAGCCGCAGGAGCAGATCTGCCGTGAGATGGACCTCACGGAAACGCAATTTCGATTGCTTAAATCCCGGGCGAAAGCAAAGTTCGGGGAAATCGGCAGGAAAAAACTGGCGACTAGCGGAATTTTCTCAGTCTTAGTGAGAGCACAGGTGGGGTAGTAGGCACTTATCCGATATGGAAAGAGCGGAGAATAATCTCCTTGAAATTATGACAGACCCATATCGCGAGCATCCCAGCGAGGAAGCCCTGGAGCGCTTCCTCATGAATCACTCTACCGGAGAGGAGCTGGAGTTTGTCGAGACGCATATTTTCGCTTGCGAAAGTTGCGTTGAGCAGCTTGAAACCCTGCAAGTCCACATCGCCGCGGCGAAGTTGGCTCTCGCCTCAACGGAAGCGAAGCGGATACAGAAAGAATCCGTCAGGCAACCCAGCTTCTGGAAGCAGTGGTTCACTATCCCTCACCTGTCCTACGCCAGCGCCTTCGCGGTTTTGGCCCTCGGGGCAATTGTATTTTCAACTCCGCGCGACGTCACGATCACGGCGTATCGCGGCACGGAAACTGCTATCGTTTCTCAATGGCGCCCGTTGCATATGCACCTGAATGCAGCGGGTTTGACTGCGGGGCCCGCATCCGTTGAACTCGTCGATGCTAATAATTCGATGATTTGGCGGGGCGCGGCTGTCGTTGAGAACGACAAACTAGATGTAACACTCCCCCGGCTCCTGAACTCCGGACAATATTACTTGCGGCTCTTCTCGATCTCCAAGAACGGCAGCGATCCGGATTTGCTGCGCGAATTCGTTCTTCAAGCCAAATCGGAATTTTAGAAAACCCGTCTATGTAGACGGTCGATGGTGAATTGGGCGGTGTCGGCAACAGCCATCACCGCCATCACCCCAGCTTGCACCGGATCGGTTACTACCAAGTCACAAGCATCCGGCACGCTTCCCGCCATATTCAGGCAGATGACCAGCAGTCCTTCATTGCGCACTTCCCGCACCGCCACTTCAATATCGCCGCCCATCAATGCGCCTGCCAAAACCAACGCCCTAACGCGCGCCAGCCGACGGCATGCCCGCACCGCTGCGGCCAATTTCTGCTCGCCCACCAGCGGAATCGTATCCACCGAAATATGCTCGCCGCGGATATTATGCCGGTCTGCTTCCGATATTGCCCCTAACGCCACTTGGCCCACCTGCGCGCCGCCGCCCATGATGATGATCCGCTTGCCGTAGATCTTCTGAAGCGATTGCACCAGCGTGATGCCGCGCACCACTTCCAGGCCCTGCAAATCGCGGACAAGTTCGTCCGCTGAGCCAGGCAGGTCGAGTTCGAAATAAAGCCGCGTTTCCTGCGGCTGATCTTCAATGATAGAGACCGAGCGAATATCTCCCTGATGCCGCAAGATAACGCCCGTCAGTTGATGCAGCACTCCCGGAGCGCTCACCGTGGTGAGTACCAATCCGACTTTGCCCGCAGCCGTTTCGCTCAGGCGACCACCTCATATTTCTTCAAAAGCCCGCCCCAATGGCCCTGCGCTTTGAGAAGAAGTTCAATCACTTCGCGCACCGCTCCCGATCCGCCCGCCGCTGCCGTCACCGCCATGGCTGAGCGCTTCACCTCGATCCGCGCATTGGCGGTCGCAAAAGACAGCCCGGCGCGCCGCATAATAACAACGTCGGTGAGATCGTCGCCCACATACGCTACTTCCTCCGGCTTTACGTTGCCTTCGGCGCACACCCGCTCAAATAAGGGAATTTTTTCGATATGACCCTGGAAAACCCACGTCATGCCGACTTGGCTCGCGCGCTCCGCGGTGGCTGGCGACTCGCGCCCGCTGATCACGCCCGTCCTGATGTTGAACCACTGCAGCCAGCGCAATCCGATGCCATCCTGTGAATCGAAGCCCTTGGTCTCAACCAGTTTTCCGTCGGCGCCCTGAATGATGTAGAGATGGCCATCCGTCAAAACGCCATCCACATCCATCAGCAACACTTTAATGCCTGCGGCAACGCGGTGCAATTCTTCTTCCGTAGCGGGGGCGTTTATTTGCATAGGGGACGTCGATGCGCCTTACAATCCGGCTATCGGCCGGCCGAAATCATCCCTCGTTATAGCATGCACTTCATCGAAAGCACGCTCGGTAAGATGCAAAGCGGTGAAGAAAGCCGCTGTGAGAGAAGTACGTCCTCCGGAAGCCGCTCTATGTCGCGACGGCTATCGAGAATGGACACGATCTGCAACGCCTATGTCGCATGCCAGGTCTTCCCGCCGGATAAATGAGCTCCTCGCAGATAACGGCTTCGATCCGTGTATGGGCTCTTCGATGGCGACGAGCGTAGCGGCGTTATTTGGGGTGGGGAATGATGGAGAGAATGACATATTCGTCGCCTTCGATCTTGAAATGGAAGCGTCAATCCCGCGTTACCCTGCCCTGCCAAATGTCTAGCGCCTCGTTGTATTTCTTTGCCCTTTAGCGAGGGGTGGCCACGATTGGCCAGAAGAAAGCGCAATTGTTTGCCAAAGGCTTTGCGGATGATAGTCGGCAGGCCCGCGTAGTCCTTGTCGGCTTTCTCCGTAAAGCGTACCTTCATGATTTTAGCTTTTTATTATGGCGTCTGGCACGCGCATCGAGTGCGGTAATTGCTGCCTCGGCACTGGCATACGGCCCGTGGGTTCTGCCCTTCTTCATATCCTCCAGCCCCTTCGCCAGATGCCGGTCAACGAGACTCTTGGGAGTGAACGTGATTTCCCGTCCTGGACGTCCGCCTCCAGAAAGTCGCCAATCTCAATATGCACCAGTTCGCGGACATGCTGCGGGATTACGATTGGCGATTTGTTGCCGATAAGAAGTGAATCGAGGCTTTCCTCCAAGGAATTTCTATTTCGCAAACAAACGTTTATCCATCCCTATTCTCGAAGCGCAAGCATGGGATCCACCTTCATAGCCCTCTTTGCCGGGGCGTAACAGGCTAATAATGCGCTTGTGCAAAGAGCGAGAACCACGACGGCGAAAGTGATAGGATCGGTCGGCTTTACACCGAATAGCATGCTGGACATCGACCGTTTGAGCGCAAGCGACAGCCAATCCGGTCAGAATCATGCACTTGAGCGGGCGCAGCTCCCAGAGCCATCCGTATGCCAATCTCCTGCCGGCGTTGTCCGACAAGCTGCGCAATCACTCCGTATATCCCTACGCTTGCCAGAACGAGCGCAATCCCTGCGAAGGCCACAAGAAGCACCATCGTGAAGCGTCTGCTCGCAATAGATCGCGAGACAATTTGCTCCATCGGCAGATTATCGAAAACGACCAATCCGCGGTCTAGGGAGAGCAACTGCTGGCGAAGCGCCTCGAAATTTACGGTATTGCCGTGGCCGCGCACGTACACCCGTCCTTGTGCAAAACCGCTCATCAATTTATCAGGGATCTGTGCGATCGGTAGATACATCTGTGCCTGCAACGGATTCGAAGCATCGACACCGAGACCCCATTGGTTCACGTGCCCTACGATCCCAACAATCTGCGGTTTAGGTAACCTGCCAGGGCAGCATCCGTCTCGAAATGAACAAATTTTGATACCATTCCTAACCTTGCACTTCATCGAAACCGGCACTCTTTAAGAGGCAAAGCGAAAAAGCAATGGGCTTGCTCGCGCGGTGGGCGGGAAAGAAAACGGCAAAAACTGGTCTGTTATCCGGCTTCCATTGCTCGATGATTATTTCGGGTGCGGGATGATGTCGCGGATGATGTAGGTGTTGTCTACGATACTGAAGTAGAACCGCCAATCTTTATTTACGCGCGCTTGCCAGCGATCCAATGCGTCATCGTATTTCTTTGCGCGCAAGGAGGGATGCCGAAGATCCCGCTCCAATAATGCTACCTGCTTAAAAAACGCTTTCCGCACTGCCGGAGGCGCGTCTTGGAGTGCTTTGAGAGCCCTCGGCAGATAGTCGATCTTCATCCTTTACGCTTGGCTTTGGAAGCCGCTGATCGTGTTTTAAGGGCGGCTTTCATGTGGGCGATCATTTCATCGGCGGTGTTGAAGGGGCCATAGGTGCGCCCTTGTTTGAAATCCTTCTCGGACTCAGCAAGGCGGGCATCGATCTGACGGCGTTGCGCCGGCGTGTATTCGTTATCGGCGTTCGGAAACTTCGACCGGTCAATGATGATTTTCGGGGTGATGACGATTCTGCCGCGCTGATACGAAAATTCAACGAGGTCCCCTTTTGAAAGCCCGGCCTGTTCGCGGACGCGAGTTGGAATGGTGACTTGGCCTTTGTGTTGGATTTTGATAGTGGCGCTCATAAAAGCAGGAAAGTCAGTATTTATGACTAATGATTGATAATAGCAACCTCGCATGCTTATAATTCGAGTAATGCTGAAGCGTCGTAGTCTTTTGCCGCTGCTCGCGGTCTCGTGCTGATCGAACAAACCAAAAGCCGACCGCGCCACAGCAACGACAACGGGCTGGTAGAAGCCAAGAACGGAGCGGTGCTTCGCAAACACATGGTTGCGAAGCAATCACGCTTTAGCTCCGTCCGCCCGGTCTTAGCCGCCTGATTCCCCGGACAATGGGAGAAATGGCGGAATACAGACAAAGCGGGCACGCGGTCTACGATCTGAAGTACCACGTGATTTGGTGCACAAAGTACCGGAAGAAGGTGCTGCGCGGGAGGATGGCGGAGCGTGCGCGCGACCTGATACGGCAGGTTTGTCAAGCGCGGGAGGTGGTGATTGTCAGAGGGGCCGTATCGCCGGACCACATTCATTTGTTGCTGGCCGCGCCGCCGCTACTGGTGCCGGCGAAACTGGCGCAGTACATCAAGGGTCGGTCATCGCGGCATCTGCAAGCGGAATTTCTGGAACTGCGCAAACAGCACTGAGGACAGCATATATGTGGGCGCGCGGGTACTTCGGCGCGACGGTGGACGCGGTGGACGAAGCAACGATCAAAGCCTATAGCGAAAAATCAGAAGTGGGATGATGACGATGACGCCTGCAAGATCACAGCGCCCACCAAGCCTTGAGCCGGTTTTCAGCCGGTAGTCATCAATCTTATTCACTGCTGCACTGGCCTGTTGGATTCCGGCCAATCGCGCGACAAGAAGCGATCCAATGTCTGCGCTCCGGCAGGACTGAACTCAAAATACCGGTCACCGGATAGTCAAACATAAAAGATGTTAGTGCGTTGCGGATTGTCTCCGAAGCAGTCTTTGATGGCAGCGACCTCAACTCCCGCACACGTATGGCATGAAAGTTCAGGCCGAATTTCCGGCCAGCAGCTCGACGGCCGGCCATGCACTTGGACTATATTCGTTTTATGCCGCTTACCCCAGCATCACTTCCGAACGACCTCATCACATATCAGAACGGCGGCGCTGAAGCAGTTTTGAACCGGCAACGGTACGCCGAATTCGAGGCCGTGCAAGGAGAACCGGCATACTCGCAAAATAAGCCGCAGGATGCCATGCGCGAGGCGTTCGCCGCGCTGAAAATTGCCGCTAAGCGCGCCTCGGCGGGAAACCGCCAGCAGATCTATATGGGAGATCCCGCCATAGAGATTTTGTACGGCCGCGCGAACAAAAAGAAGGACGAACAGGATTGCGACGTGGTAGGCCACATCCTTCAAGGTGGTTCATATGGCTATTTTCTGGGCGAGGGAAAGGGCGCGGATATTTTAAAAGCCAAGAAGCAACTGGACGCCGCCGTGGACCTAATCAGGGCTAAAAGGAAGGATCCCGGCGCGGTATTTGGAGCCGTCCTGGTAACGAATCGGCTTCGTTACTTGGAATGGAATGCAGTTCGTAAGCAATGGGCCGCCTATGTGAACAACGTAGAAGAGCAGCACATTACTTCTCGTTTGCAACAGAATGTGAAAACTGCCAGACCGACTTTGCAGCAGGACCGGGTCTATTTGCTTGACGGACCGGAAGACGGACTTCCCATCTGGAACATTGTCAAGGGTCCACAGCCATTTACAATTTACACTCACGATCGGCGGCCGGGAACTGAGCGTGGCATTTTCCGGCCGCTCGGCTTTGGCGCAGGCACTATCGAAATCCATTACGTGAGTTGAGTTGTGTTGCATTCAACTGCGGAATCTGTTACCTATACATTGGTCCAATGAATAAGCCCATTGCAAGTAAGCTTTTGGACCAAGCAGGGTATGCCTAAATCGATCAGCTCTTTTGAACTTACGCTCGATAACCGCCCGCAACATCAAACCCTGACGAGCTGGCTTTACGCGCAGCTGCGTTTAGCCATCATTGAAGGCCGGCTTAGGGCTGGAAGCAGACTGCCTGCATCGCGAGACTTTGCCAGCCAGTACGGGTTATCGCGCGGCACGGTTGTTAACGTGTTTGAACGTTTGCAGGCGGAGGGATACGTTTCGTGCCGGGTTGGTTCGGGTACGCGGGTGAATCGGGTTGCACCGGCGGCTCCGGTTCGGACGACGAATTCCAAGCCGCCGGTTTACATTCGCCGCGTGATTTCAGATTACGTGCGGCCTAAGCCCTGGATTGGTTTAGCGGTGAGGGAAAGCGTTCGGCCTTTTTGCATGGGAGATCCGGCGATTGCCGAGTTCCCGGCTGAACTTTGGGGAAGCATCGCAGGGCGGCGAGCGCGGACCTTACGATCGTGGTTGCAGACAAATGACGACGGACGCGGCTACCGGCCTTTGCGCCAGGCTATTTCAGATTACTTAAGCTCATCGCGGGGCGTGCGATGCAGCCCGGATCAGATCATTGTGGTTTCCGGAGTGCAGCAGGCGCTCGATCTGCTGGCGCGCCTTCTATTGAAGCAGGGCGACGCCGTGTGGATGGAAGATCCGGGATACTTCGGAGCGACCATCGCCTTCGGCAATGCGTGCGCCCAAATCGTGCCGGTGCCGTTAGACGAGCGCGGCCTGTCCGTCTCCGCTGGTCTAAAGACATCGCGCCATGCAAAGGGCGCATACGTAACGCCGGCGCACCAGTTTCCGCTAGGGATGACTATGCCGCTAGAGCGGCGGATGTCGCTTCTCAAGTGGGCCTCCGACACCGGCGCCTTCATCATTGAAGACGATTACGACAGTGAATACCGGTTCGTAGGACGTCCGATTGCGGCATTACAAAGCTTGGACCGGAATTCGAACGTTATCTTCATAGGGTCGTTCAATAAGCTGCTTTTTCCGTCACTGCGGATTGGATACATAGTCTTACCGCCTTCGCTGGCGGACCTTTTCCTGGCCTTCCGTTATCGCACTGATTTCCACCATCTGAGCACGGATCAGGCGGTGCTTTGCGACTTTATCGCGGATGGCCATCTGGGCCGCCATCTCCGGCGGATGCGCGATCTATACGCCAGCCGCCTGGCGGCACTGATCGACGGGAGCAAACAGTTTCTGAAGGGCGCGCTTGAGATTTCCGATGTCAGGGCGGGCCTTTATACAGCAGCGTTTCTAAAGAATGGGATGACTTCGCGGCAAGCGGAGAAGGCGGCAGCAACACGCGATATTGAGGTTATCGCGCTAGACCGGTATACTTTGAAGTCCGCCGACCCGAAAGGAGTGCTGCTGGGTTTTGCGGCCTTCGACGAAGCGACGATTCGCGCCGGATTGATCAAATTGGCAGCGGCTTTGGGCCGGTGACTGCGTCGTGATGAAGGCGGCGGCGGATGCGGACGGGAGCCGCCACTGAGGTATTCCTTGAAGCGAACCGATTAATGGTACACTTCCGTACCTCAAAATGGATCTAGTCAAAGGACCAATCTGCGGCTACAATCGCGGTAGCTATGAGATCAGATATTTTCGTCATCACAGTAATTGCCGCTAGCGCTTCCGTGCTATTCACGCTCATTCAGGCTCCTTCGGTGCGAGCCGATCAGGGGTCTGTCTCCTATCCCGATGGCTACCGTACGTGGACCTTCCTCCACGGTTCGATTGTTCCTGCGGGGTTTCCTGGGTTCGCCAAGTCTCCGTGCGTCAAACCCTGCACCAATGGCATTTTTTACTTTTACGGGAACGAACAGGCAATGAAGGGACTGCGGACCGGCAGCTATGCCGACGGCGCCGTCATCGCCGAAGAAATGCTTGAGTTCCTCGTCGGTGACAAGGGCAACGGCGGGGAGGGACACCGCGTACTGACTGCCGTCATGGTGAAGGACAGTAGCCGCTACGCCGCAACCGGTGGTTGGGGCTTCGGAAACTTCGACGAAGGCAGCAAGGCTAATACTCTCGATGGCAAAGCCCAGCAGGCGTGCTATCAGTGCCACATTTCCCGCAAGGATCATGGCTACGTATTCACTCAATACGCCGAGCGCTAACCAGCAGACGATGTTCCGGAACCCGCGAATTATACGAACCAGCTGACGACGAGGCCAATGGAAGCGGCAAAGATGGCGACGGTGGTGATCCAACCCAGGACGTTGATAGCGCGTCCGTTGACGCGCTTGCCCATGAGCTCCCGGTTATTTGTCATCAGCATAATCAAGAGCATCAGCGGCGGCGTGGAAAAGCCCTGGACGATTCCCGCGAAGACAAGGGCCTTCATGGGATTGATGCCAAAAAAGTTCATTGTAATGGCAATCAGAGTAAAAACGGCGATGGCTATATAGAACCTTTTTGCTTCGGCAGGTTTGCGGTAGAGCCCATGCTTCCAGCCGACGCTTTGACAAAGGTCGTAAGCAGCGCCGGTGGTCATGACGGGCACTGCCAGAAAGCCAACGCCAACGACGCCCAGGGCGAATAGAAGCCCGGCGGCATTGCCAGCGAGCGGCCGGAGGGCTTGGGCGGCTTCCGCAGCGGTATTGATATCCGTCTTCCCAGTTCGGAAGAGCGTTGCGGCGGTCGACAAAATAATGAAGTACATCACCGTATTCGAAAAGAACATTCCGAAGATGATGTCCCACATGGATTGCTTTAGTTCAGACCCGCTGGCCCCTTTTCGCTGCCATAGCCGCCTCTTTCCCGCGGCGATCTTCTCCTCTACTTCTTCGTTTGACTGCCAGGTGTACAGATAAGCGGAAAGAGATGTTCCGATGACGGCCACAACCATGCCGAGGAAATCTTTATCGAATCGAATGGTGGGGATAAAAGATCCGCGCAGCACGGCGCCGGCTTCCGGGTGAGCGAGCAATGCAGACCCTATATAGGCGAGCAGCGCGAGGGCAAGGATACGAAACACATTCCTCAGGAGGGTATAGGAGCCCCAGATTTGGAGTGCCAGGATGAGGAGTCCAGTAGCGACGACAATGACACCCATGGGAAGGGGAACCAGCAAATTCAAAGCGGCGGCCGTACCCCCGATGTCGGCAGCGGCTTCGATCAGGTTTCCAACGATCACTCCGGTTAACACACTGAAAAGGAACCAGCGGGAATAATGGCGGCGAATGACGGCAAACAATCCCTCGCCTGTAACCAAGCCCAGCTTCGAGGAGAGGTAGACAACGGCCACCATCATGGGAAATGTGACGGGTGCTGTCCACAGGAACGATGGTCCAATCTTCGCCCCGGCACTCGCATAAGTTCCAATAGCTGACGGGTCGTCGTCCGCAGCCCCGGTGATCAGTCCTAAGCCAAGCGCCCTAACGATTCCATTGCCTTTGCGGGCAGGCGCTGGAGGAGGCCCTACGGTTTGCGGTTGCGGCTCTTCAAAGGAAGTAGTATCGGGAGAGTTCATCGCTAATCCTGAATAGATTGAGAAGAGAGCTATTCTGGGACTCCGAAATCGAGCATGGTAATTTCGCGAGGCTCGCGTCCGCTCCCTGGCCGATTTTGCTAGTCGTGACGGAGGGCGGTGATGGGGTCCAACTGCGCCGCCCGGCGAGCTGGAATACAGCAGGCGAAGAGCGCAGCAAGGATCAGACAGAGCGAGACAGCTGCGAATGTCAACGGGTCAGCCGCGCGGACGCCATAGAGGAGATGCGAGAAGCTCGACAGCACTCGGGTGAGCGCCGCGGCTGCGGCGGCTCCAATGGCGACACCGATAAGTGCGAGCCGAAGGCCCTGAGCAACCAGCATCCGCAGCACGTCGCCCTTTGCCGCTCCAAGCGCCATGCGAATTCCAATCTCCGGCACGCGCTGCGCCGTAGAGTAAGAGATCATTCCGTAAATTCCGATGGTGGCCAGCAGCAATGCCAGAACGGCGAACGCAACCAACAGAATCATGGGGAAGCGCTGGCGCGCCATGGACCCGGAAACAAGATCGCGCATGCTGCGGATGTTGTAAACCGGCTCATCGCCACTCGCTGCATATACTGCGTTCTTGATAACGGGCATCACCGCGCGGAGATCAAGCGGCGTACGTACAGCAAATGTGATCTCGTTCCGAAAGCCGGGCAAAGCCTCATCGGGAAGCTGATAGAAAGAGTAGTAAATCTGGGGTTTCTCGCCTCTCGAGCCGTCGATCCCATATTGTTCGACGTGACCGACCACACCCACAATCCGAGCGGGCAGCGCCTGAGATCCACCCCAATGAGGAATCGTTATACTCTGACCCAGAGCATCGCGATTAGAAAAATAGGTGTGCGCCAGCAGGCTGTCGATGAGAATCACCGGTTCCGAATGGAGATTATCTGCCTGCGTTAGAAAGCGGCCGCGCAGGAGCGGGATTTGCATGGTGCGGGGGTAATCGGGATCAGTCGCATAATAGAGCGCCCGCGGGATCTCGGCCATGGATGCAGGCTGGTGTGGACCGAGCCAGAACGGGCCGGAATTGTCGCCTCGGCCCAAGGGTACGAGCGCCGTCATGCCGGCCGACTCTATGCCGGGGATCTGGCGGATACGATCACTGAGTTGTTCATAGGCGGCACGTGTGCTGGCGGCTGTCAGAGCCATGGAAGGCGAAAATCCAACTTGGAACGTGATGACGTGCTGGGTGTTAAAGCCCGGATTCACGGCCCAGAGGTTATGGATTGTGCGGAAGAGTAATCCAGCGCCCGACAGCAGGACCAACGCCAGCGCGAATTGCGTGATTGCGAGAACACCTTGCGTGCGCTGATGGCCAGGGGTTGACCCGCGGCCGCCTGTTCTTATGCCTTTCTGCAGATCGGTATTTGCGTGTTTAAGCGCCGGTACCAGGCCGAACAGCATTCCAACTAAGATTGAGACGCCAAGCGCAAACAGGAGAACAGAAGTGTTTACGCCAATGTTCTCGATGCGCGGCAGACTCCCCGGAGCTGCCGCCAGTATCGCCTTTAGTCCAAATTTCGCAACGGCGAGTCCGAGAGTTCCGCCGGCAAACGACAGAAGCACGCTTTCTGTGATCAATTGCCGGATGATTTGCATTCGGCTCGCACCCAGCGCCCGTCGAACCGCAAATTCGCGCGTGCGTGCCGCTGAGCGTGCCAGCGACAGATTCGCAACGTTCGCGCAGGCGATGAGCAAAACGAAGCCGACAGCTCCGAGCAGCAATAGAAGCGTCCCGCCAACGTCGCCGACAAGACTTTGCTTCAACGGAACGATAGACGTTGCCTCCCCTTTCTCTATAAGGGGATTAAGTTCGTCGATATGCTCCTGAAGCGTATTCATTTCGGCCTGGGCTTGACCAATGCCGATCCCAGGCGCCAGGCGTGCAATACAGAGGGTGTCGTGAATCGTACGATCATTCCGGAAAAGAGGGTCCGCTTGACCTATCGGGGTAAAGACATCGACTGGCTGGTCTTCAAAACGAAATGCGGCCGGTAAAACGCCAATGACCGTATAACCGGCGCCATTCAAGGTGATGGTCTTACCGACAACAGAGGGATTGTCCTGAAAACGTTCGTGCCAAAGGCGATTACCGATGACGGCCGCAGGTATGGCAGCGAATCGGTCTTCCTCGGGAGAAAAGGAACTGCCCACGGCCAGGCTCACGCCGAGAGTGCTGAAGAAAGCCGCAGAGACTTTGTAGCCGTTAACGTGCTCGGGCGAACCGGGAC
>CAVQZK010000002.1:0-44598 GCA_963718465.1 Bryobacterales bacterium
ATTAGGCGCATTATATGGTCCCGGCTCCCCAAGTCGCACAGACCGATCCCAAAATCGGACGTTGCCTCGTCACTATTTTTGGGGCACCCTTGTGTAACCACTTCTAAATGGGTCGTTTCGGGGTTCGTTAAATAGGCAAATGACGTGCTGTCCCTGCTCTGGAGACTCGCTCATGAACAACGTATGGCAAGATCTTCGCCTCGCGTATCGATTTCTCCACGCGCCACCGGGTGTAGCTGCGCTCTCCATTTTTTCGCTAGCCGTGGCAATTGCCGCGAGCACTACCATCTTTAGCGTGATATACACGGTGCTTCTCGCTCCGCCGATTTTCAAGGATGCAAACCGGCTGGCGATTGTTTGGGAAACGAACCGAACGAAGAGGATCGAAAAATCACCAGTGGCGCCCGCCACCTTTCGAGATTGGCGCGAAAGCAGCCGATCGTTCGAGGACCTCGAACTCGTCGCTCCCGGGTCGCCGGTAACCATTGCCGGATCGAGCTTTCCAGAGAGGGCCAATCTGCAATATGCTACGCCCGGGCTCTTTAAGCTGCTCGGTGTTCAGCCGGCGATCGGCCGGTTCTTTCCGGACTCTCCCGAGATCAACGCAAGCGCGCCAGTGATGCTCAGCTACGGTCTATGGGAAAACCGATACGGAGGTGATCCCTCCATCGCGGGCCGGAAAATTATCGTCAATGGCGAGAGCCGCACCGTCGCCGGGGTTCTGCCGCGCGATTTTCATCTTTTCGATGAAGATACCGGCATATGGATGCCCATTGCCCTACCCGGCGCTCAGTCTCAAGACCGCTCGTTCCGGTCCTGGTTGATTGCGGTGGGTAAGCTGAGACCGCACGCCACATTGGCCTCAGCCCAAGCCGAGATGACCGTATTGTCGCAGCGGATCGCGCTGGCGAATCCCAGCTCCAATAAGGATTGGACCGCAAAGGTTGAACCCATTCAAGGAGCGCAATTCGGCGACTGGAAGGGCATTCTCTATCCGCTTTGGGGCGCGGTGATTTTCGTTCTTTTAATCGCTTGCGCCAATGTCGCAAATTTGTTTCTTGGCCGTTTGGTAAGGCGCGCCCGCGAAATTTCCGTCCGCGCCGCCCTCGGTGCCACTCGTCGCCGGCTGGTCCTGCAACTGCTGAATGAGGGGCTTCTCATTGGGATTATCGGCGGAGGCGCCGGAGTATTGTTAACCGGCTGGGGAATCGATTTGTTCGTGCTGCTTGCTCCCGGTTATTTCCCGTTGCTGCACTTGATTCATCTGAATATCACGATCTTGCTGTTCTGCTTGGCAATTTCATTCTTGAGCGGCGCGCTGCTGGCCGTTGTCCCCGCGTTCGTGGGAACAAGGGGCGATCTGAACACCGCTCTGAAGCGGGCCGGGCGATCCTCCATGGGCCGCGAGCGTGCCTGGTTCAGAAGCACCTTCGCCATTGTGCATTGCACTCTCGGTAACGCTCCTTTTCGGCGCGGGACTGATGATTCGAAGTTTCTTGAGCGTCCTGAGTGTTGATCCTGGCTTTCGGAAGCAGGAAGTTGTCACCATGCAACTCTTTCTTTCAGGTCCCCGTTATTTTCTTTGGCATCCGGATGGCGTGCGCATTTACACCGAAGTTGGGAATTTCTATAGGCGGCTCCTGGAGGGCGTACAACTCTTGCCGGGCGTTCGGTCTGTTGCTCTTGTAAGTTGGCTCCCCATGACCTACAACACCGGCCGGCGTGAACGCAGTTTCCGAATAGTCGGCCAGACCGGAGACAGCGCCACCGAGACGCACGGTGGGGATTTTACTGCGGTCAGTGAGGACTATTTCAAGACGCTTCAGATTCCATTGTTGGCAGGCCGTCCCTTTAAGCGGACTGACAGCGTGAATGCACCCTGGGTAGCGATCGTCAATGAGCTTTCGCTCTCCGCTATTGGCCAAATGAAAACCCGGTAGGAAAGCAAATTCTAACGGATGGAGGTACCGGCGAAAGACCGCGTGAGGTAATCGGCGTGGTAGCCGACGTGCGCCAGGATGCGCTCGAAAAGAAACCCGAGCCGGAAATCTTTGTACCCTACTGGCAACAGCCGCCAATCGCCAATGGTCATGGTTATCAGAATCAAGTACACATGCACGTGGTCGCGCGAGTTGCGGGTGATCCGAATGCAACAGTAGCTGCCATAAGAAAATTCGCCGCTCAAATGGACAATAATCAGCCCGTCTATGGAGTGCGAACCATGTCCGGCGTGCTTGCCGAAGCCACGGCGCTGCGGCGCCTGCATACAACATTGATGGAAATCTTTGCAGGTTTCGCCTTGTTGCTGTCGGCGATCGGAATTTACGGCGTGATTTCGCACGATGTGCATGAGAGAACGGCTGAAATCGGGTTACGCATGGCCGTGGGTGCGACGGCGGCAAAAATCCATGCCCTATTTTTCCTGCAGGGCCTCAAGTTGATTTTTTTCGGCGCCCTGATAGGGCTTACGGTTGGTTTAGCCTGCGGCCGCATCCTTCGTTCGTTTTTGTTTGATATTTCCCCGCATGATCCAACCACTCTCTTCGCAGTTGGCGGGCTGCTCCTTATCGTCTCATTCTGTGCGGTATGGTTGCTGGCGCTGCGGGCCGTACGCGTTGATCCGATTGTTGCCTTGCGGGATGAGTAGCCAGCGTACGTTGGTTCAGCCCGATGCAGACTTTAAATTTCTTTCTATAGCAGCGCCGCGCTCCGGCCACAGCAGAAAACGCAGGCTGATCTCATCCTTTGTTCCAACCAAGCCGAAGAAAGAACTCGGCCGATCTATCCCATAATCGCTCAGTTTGACTCTTGCCGTACCGTCGATTTCGAGCCGATCCTTGCCGTTTGGCAGAACTATTACCTCGAATACTACTGGTCTGCTGCTCCCACGGATACTCAATGTGCCTGCCAGCTCAAACCGAGTTGGACTTTTCCGCTCAACTCGCTCGGAAGAGAAGGCAATCTGCCCATGGCGGTCAGCGGCCAATACCTCTTTTTGCACAAAAGCCAATAGCCCTCGACGCTTTTCGGGACTCAGCCACTGATCGCGGCACACCACGCTATTTGCTTCGAAAACTAGCTCTACACGCGATTTTTCGGGGTGTTCGTGGTCATACTCCACCTCGCCGCGATAGTGTTCCAGAAACAAAATATGCTTGCGCCTTGCCATCAACCCGGACTTAAAGACCTGCACCGCGACGCTGCTCTCGCCCGTAGGCCGGATGGTGTAACGTGCTTCGTTCCTGAGCATAACGTTTGTCAGTGGCTTAGACGAAGGTTCTTGCCGAAATGTTCGGACGCCGGCAAAGATTTTTTTGGGTTTTAAATGTACCTCAACCAGCCCTCGCGGCGGCGCGCCTTCACGCCCGCGAACCAACGGCACGGCGGATAGAGAATCGCAACGGCAATCGCCCACACCAGGTACAACATCGGCAGCCCCCATCTGTGTTCCGGCGGCACGAACGTGTAAGGTGCGGTCGCATACCACTCGGGGTGGAGGCGTCCTTCGCGAATGAGCATCACGAAAAGCGCCACGGCGTGAATCAACGGGATGTGCAGCAGATAGTAAAACATCGGTACGCGGCCGATTGTCGCCAGTGCTCCGGCGAACCAGCCCCGAGCGCGTTCGGCCAGCGGCAGAAGCGCAATCGTAGGACCAAGCGTCATCATCAAGTAAAGCTGCGAGGCCGGATATTTTTGTTGGTTCAAGAGGCGGAATAGTGGCGGAAGAGCATTCGCGGGTGCGGGGTTCAAGAAAACTTCGAGGCTGCCGATCACTAGAAAAATCACGGTAGCCGACAAGCCGATTGTCAGGCAAAGCCGACGGCGTTCGTAGGGTCCGCGCGTCAAGATCAGGCCGAAGCCATACCCGGCTGCCATTACGCCGATCCACGGAACCAGAACGTAAAGGACGGCTATGCCCGACCGGTTCTCCAGGCCGGCGGGATACACGAACTCCCAGATCCAACCCACCGAGTTTTGGAGTTGCCCTGGCAGCAAGTGCGGCGGAAAGCGAAAGATTTGCTGGAAAAAGATAATGCCCAGTCCGATCGCCCCGACAGCTTTGGCCGGGCAGCCTGACCATCCCCGCCAGCAGCACCATGCACCAGCCGAGCATCCAGATGACGCCCGCGAGCGTAAACTGCCGGTAGTTGAAGTTGAATGTCCATGCCAGCCGGATCACAGTCAGTTCGAGCAGCACCAGCAGGAGACCGCGCTTCACAAGGTAGCGCGCGAGCGCCTGCGTATCGGCAAGTTTCCTGCCATACAAAAACGCTGCCGTTCCAGCGAGAAAGGCGAAGCCTGGCGCGCAGAAGTGCGTAATCCAGCGCGTGAAAAAGAGGCCCGCTTCCGCGCTGCCAGCCGGAAGTCCAGAGTACACGCGCACATGGTCAATCGCCATGAGCACCATCACGGCTCCGCGCACGATGTCGATGGATTGAATGCGCACCGCAGGCTCCCTACCCTCTGCGGCCCTTTCGCCAATGCGGTCGCCCAGTGTAGTTGCCATAGCGCTTTGGTGGAGCGGCTCCATGGATCAAAGCTAACGCCCAAAGTGGCGCCCACGCAAATTTTTGCAGTAGACGGTACGCTTCGTGCTGCCAACGGCTTTAGGGAGCATGGTATAGGCTAGGCGCGCTATCCTCGCGAGATGTACCCCATCGCGCACCCTCCAGCCGATCGTGCGCGTGCGCCGCTTCCCTCCTTGGCCTTAATCTTCGCCGCGTGGCTGGTTCCTGCACTCCTCTCGGGATTCGACACCTTTATGCAGAGTCGGTTGGAGGGGCATTCGCCGGACTGGCATTGGGTATCCTTCAACTCGGTTGACTGGCTGCTCTACGCGGTTCTTACGCCATTCGTGTTTCGAGCCGGCAGGCGATTGCCCCTACAGCCGCCCAACCTGGCGCGCCATATTCTGCTGCATGTCGCGGGCGCTCTGGGAATGTGCGTCGCATGGGCCGGGCTCGGTACCATGCTCCGGCTGGCTATATTTCCTATTCCCTCCGATCTAACCAGCCTAAAAGTACTGCGCGAGTTCGTCGCCTGGATCTTCACCACGCTGCCTTTTGGCGTTGGAGTGTATTTCGCTCTGGTGGGAATCGAACATTCTTTGTTCTACCTCGCGCAAGCGCGCGAGCGCGAGACACAGGCCGCGCGCCTGGGCGCCCAACTCGCCGAGGCACGCCTTAGCGCGCTCCAGATGCAGCTCAATCCGCACTTTCTTTTCAATAGCCTGAACGCAATCACGGTACTGGTGCGCGATCAGAACACCGCAGCGGCTTCGCGAATGCTTGAGTTGTTGAGCGACGTGTTGCGGCAGGTGCTGAGCGCGGAGAAGACGAACGAGACAACGCTCGCCACGGAGTTGGCATTTCTTGAGCGCTATTTGACGATCGAGCAGGTACGCTTCTCCGACCGCCTGCGGCCAAGTGTCGAAGCCTCGCCCGAGATCGCCGGCGCGGCGGTCCCTCGGTTTCTGCTCCAGCCGCTTGTGGAGAACGCACTGCGGCACGGTATCGCGCGGCGAGCTGATGCCGGCCAACTCAACATTAGAGCGTGGCGGGACGGCCCCAGCTTGATACTCACTGTGCGCGACGACGGGCCAGGGCTCGCACAAGGTCTGCCCGGACCCGTCGGCGTCGGACTTGCTAATACGCGCGCGCGCCTCGCTGCACTCTATGGCGAGAGCGCCTCCCTCCATATCGCCAGCGCCGAGGGTGGAGGAGTTGTCGCCACCGTGCGGCTCCCGTATCATGAGGCTGAGAGCAATCCTTTACCGTGACTCGTACTCCGGCCAAAAAGCGCGTTTTGGTAGCCGACGATGAACCGCTGGCGCGCCGCGGCGTCCGCCAGCTTCTCGCGCTGCACGACGACATGATCGTGGCAGGCGAAAGCCGCAACGGTCCGGAGACGTTACGCGCACTCAACGCTCTGGTGCCCGACCTCCTTTTTCTCGACGTGCGAATGCCCGAAATGGACGGATTCGAAGTCCTCCGCGCTCTCGGCGAGAGGATGCCCGCCGTCATATTTGTCACCGCGCACGATCACTTCGCGGTGCGCGCGTTCGAAGCGCATGCGGTCGATTATTTGGTGAAGCCGCTTAACGTCGAGCGTTTTGACACCGCGCTGCGGCGTGTGCGCGAACAACTCCAGATGAAGGAAGCCGTCGAGCGCGCCGCCCGGCTCACGGCGCTGCTGGCCGCCGAGCGTGTACAACGTGAAAAGCGCGGCATTCAGCACCTGGTGATCTCCGCTGCCGCCGGTGAACTGGTGATCCCGGTTGCCGAGATCGACTGGATCAGCGCGGACGACTACTATTCCTGCCTGCACTTAAACGCAAAGGATCACCTGCTGCGCGAGTCGCTATCTTCCCTTGAGACCCGGCTCGACCCGAGCAGTTTCGTCCGCATCCACCGGTCGGCGATTGTCCAGCTTGACCGCGGGCGCCAGCTGCGAACCACTTTGCGCGGCGAGGAAGTGGTGCTGCGGAACGGCTCGCGAGTTCCTGTGAGCCGCCGAAAACGCGCAGCGCTGAAGGACTTTTTACGGCACCGGATCGACTGATTGATGGATCGTTCGACTTCCTGAAGAATAGGAGGGATTGCGGTGAGCCGGGTTGTATGCCGCGAGATTCAGTCGACACCGATGGGAGAGCCCGGCTCACGGCCGACGCAGGCGGCGAAGTCCCAGCAACGCGGCAATGCCAGCGGCCAACAGGGTAAGGCTGGCCGGCTCGGGAACGGGCGGCGTCAGGCCGGTGATCACCACCGAGCCGTTGCCGCTATTGAAGCCGGCGATGAGCACTGAGTTAGCGCCGCCGTCAAATGAGCCGCCACCACCGCCGAAGCTGCCAGCGGCGCCCCCGCCACCACCACTGTAGCCGCCACCACCGCCGCCAGCGCCATCGAAGGGAAAAGTGTCGCCGAAGCCCTGCGCCGCCGCCCCCGAAACCGCCGGAAGCACCTATACCCAGGATGTCAACACCGCCGCCGCCGCCCGCAGCGAAGGAGAGACCGCCGCCAAGCGCCAGTATCCCCCCGCCACCGCCAAAGGTGTAAAAGCCACCCCCGCCGGCCGCACCGGCCGCGCCGTCACCCCTGCCGCCATTGCCATTTGCTCCGCCGGTAACGGGGCCGCCGCCACCGCTGAGGCTGACGAAATTGCTGCCACCCGCGCCGCCGACAGCAATCTGCAGCGTCTCGCCAGACGTGAGGGTGAAGTTGCCGCCAATCTCGGCGCCTAGGCCGCCCAGGTCTGGAAGGCCCGGTAAAGCAAAACCAGAACCGCCCTGGGCGCCGAAGGCGAGGATATCGTAAAGCCCCGTAGTAGGCGCGGTAAAGGTTTGGAAGGCTCTCGTGTAGGCGAACGAGGTCGACAGCGGCGAGGCCATAGCGGTGAGAGCTGTCGCTCCGAGCCATAACAGCGGCATCATGGCCCGCCATGACCGAAGATGAACTACGGCGCGCGGCCGGTGAGTGTGTGTTTCAGTTTGATCTGTTAGGTATTTCAAAACGACTTTCTCCTGTGCTGTTTCACAGCGGTTTGTAAAAAGGTTGCGGCCTGTTTGCTCTGAGCCTGACTAGTAATGAGGGTGTTACGTTCGTTCGCCGGAGCAGCTTACGATCAGAGGAGTCGTTAAACACCCAGCGCGCGAAATGGCTTCATCACGCAAGCGGATGGCGAGGGTTGGCAAGTCCAACTCCGCTGCACTGATGAGCCCGAGCGATTCCAGGCGCGGGGCCACACTTCTGATAGTTTCGGCGAACCATTCGTAATGCGGCGATTCCACCCCGCCGCTCATCAGACATTCGCCGTTCGCTCGCATCTTCGAAAGTCCAGCCAGTTGCATCCAGTGATAGAGTCGTGCTCCAGTGTCCGGGTACGCCACTGCCCGGCGGAATAGCTCAACCAGGCACTCCCTCAACTCAGCTGAACAGCGGTAGTTCTGGTTCAATAGGTGGGAAATAAGATAGGTCGTACTCTTGAAATGCAGCGATTCCGGCGCTCCGCAATAGAGAAGCGATCTTCCGAATCCATCCCAGCGGGTCCGCCGAGTGGATCAGTACATGCCTTCCCACGATGGCGTCATACGGGCGGTCGGTACTGTAGCCCTCGAACGTAGCCTGTTCGAACTTAACTTGAAAAAGGTTCTCCTCATGAGATCTCTCCCGTGCCGTATCCAGCGCAACGCTATCCGGGTCCAAGCCGGTTACTGAGCCGCCCGGCCCGACGATACGAGCGGCCATTAGCGTAACGTCTCCAATGCCGCAACCTAGATCCAGAACGCGCATGCCTGCGGAAAGGCCGGCTTGTCTCAGAAATCGATCGGTGAGCGAGTTCAGAATCGAACCCTGCAGCAAGAGCCGCCGCCGTTCGTGCTCCGTCGCGCCCATCACATATGTCGAGCAGTCGTCTTGCTGCATTGGTTCTCCTAACGGCGCAGGCGATGTCCCTGAGCCGAATCGCCCTGCCCTTTCCGCATCTGCCAGTTCCTCGCCACAAAGCCGAATCCGAGAAGCAAGCCGAGCACGCTGCAGAATCGTGGCTCAGGAACGGGGGCAGTTGCCGATGTGTAGGTGTACGTCGTCACCGACGAGCCGCTGATGATCATGCCGGGAACGAGGACTGGCGCCGGGCTCTGCTTTATCGTGAGCGAAGGAAAGGGAAGGCTGAAAAGTTGGTTCCACGTTCCTGAACCGGCAACCAACTCAGCCGGATCTCCTCGCTCCAGCGGACCAAAAGGAAACGTCACGGGCAAGGTGAAAACAGATTGGTCCGCTGGAACGGCGCCTGTCAACTCTTGCCCAAAGAGGCCGGGAATACCAGCCAAGCTAAGCGTGTCGGTTAACAAGATATCGTAAGGTCCGCCCGCACCCGTACTGAAGAATTCCAACGCCGTGCTGACTGTGCCGGTAATAGTGGTGGTTGCACTCTCGAGTGTCCCCAGCGTGACATTGAACTGGGGGTTCGAAACATTCACAGTTTGCGCGGGAAAATTCGCGGCAGTTGGCGCTAGGATCGTGAAGGGCGCTGTTTCCGTAATCGTCGCGGCCCGAGCACCCCCCACGGCAAATGCGAGCCACGCGATACCCGCGAGTAAAGTGCGCCCATAGCGTCCTGTTTTCATGAATTGAAGTCCCTTGCTCCGCGCCGGCGGGGCGCTCGAACAAAGCATCAGAGCGATGCCCGAAATCCCAATCAGCACCCAGCTTGCCGGCTCCGGTGTGGGAGTAGCCACGAACCCGACGACGTTGTCGTCGATGGTGGCAAAGCCGACGAGTTGCCCAGCGCTATTAACTCCGTTGATGGTGGTGTTCACCGAACCCGCCGGATCGAAGCTGGAGAAAACTCCGCCTATATCGGTGTAGCCATGCTGGACGCCGCTGCCATCTACGTAGAAACCGACAATCTCGCCCGCCTCGTTGATCCCAAGCGCCTGCGTAAACGTGGAGCCGAACGGGTCGATTGTGCTGATTGAGCCGGCCGTGTCGAGGAACCCAATTGAGGTGTCCGCAGTCGGCAGGTAGAAGCCCACCGCGTTGCCGGCGTTGTTGATGCCGGTCGCCTGGCTGTTCTGGTTTGCGGGCAATAGGCCGTTAATGCCGGTGAACGTGTTCCCTAAAACACCGGCAGTACCTATGTATGCCTTCTGTAGGGTTGCGCCGGTGACATCTGTCGAGGAGTACCCCGCTATGTGCGCGGCATTTGAACTGATCCCCAGCACCTGATTAAATGCCGTGCCGGGCTGATCTACCGTGAGAAAGGAGACAACGAAGTTTTGAACGTTGACAAAACCGTGGGTTGTGCCGTTGCCATCCACGTAAAAGCCGACCCTGTAGCCGTCGTGGATACTGGGGTTGGCGATGCCGGTAACCTGCGTCTGCGCCGAGTTCGGGAAGTTGGTGTCCTCGAAGGTGCCAGGCGGGGTAAGCGTGAAGCCCTGGTTCACCGTCGCGCCGTGATAGCCGACGATTGTGCCGGCATCATTGATTCCGAGCAGCTGCGTAAAGTTATCCCCGGGAAACGATACAGTCTGGACGTTATAGGAAACGGCTCCGGCGAATGACGGCAGAGCTGCGCAGATCAAGGCCGCGAAGCGCGATGCATGTGTAATCTTTGTCATGATGTTCCTCCATTAATTTGCGAGTGAGTGAAAATGAAAAATCCACTATGAAGAACACTTGCCGCATCGATGCCCCATAGCCGCTGCAAACCCGCAAAGCGCCGGTCTGGGTCGGCGAAGGAGCGCCCGATGAGGGGCGTCTTCGTAATGACCCTCGTAGCGTATCCGGCGGCGCTGTTAAAGTCCTGGAGAGCCGATTGTGAATTTCTTAAGATTTTCTTTACGCAGCGTTGATGAAGGTAACTGATTGAAGGGACAGTGCTTCCAAGTTGGCGAGTTTTTCCTCGATCCGGCGAACCGGCTGCTGCAGCACGGAGGAGCAGCGGTTTCGTTAAGCCCGAAGGCTTTCGACGCACTCGTATATCTGGTCCAAAACCCGGGGCGTCTCCTCACACGCGACGAGTTGATTCGGGCGCTGTGGCCAGACAGCTACGTGGAAGAGGGAAACCTGTCTGTACACATCTTCCAGGTGCGGAGAGCACTGGGGACGGCCGCGGATGGAAGAGCCTACATCCAGACTGTGCCAAAGAAGGGATACAGATTTAATGCCGAAGTAAAGGTTGTGGATCAGCCATCCAACGGCGGCGAGGTTGCACCGCCGATCAATGAAGGCGATCTTCCGGAGCTTCAGCGTGGTACCGACGAACCGAGGTCCGTGCCGCAGCCCACACTCGCGACGCAAGGCCAGGAAGCGCCGGTAGAAGGCAAGCCCGGCCACCGCTGGCGTTCATGGACGCTGCTTGCCGGAGGTGCTGCCTGCCTTCTTGTACTCGGCGTTGCCGCAGAGCGTTTTTTCCCTGTCCGCCACGAAGGGCAAAGGGCCAGCAGTACCATCCGGCTCACAAGTTTCTCGCCTGAACTGTCTGTTTCCGCAGCAGCCATTTCGCCAGACGGTAAAACTCTCGCCTATGCCAATCCGGCGGGGATCTTTCTTGAAGAAACCTCAACAAAGGAAACACGGCCCTTACGTTCTCCCGCTATGGGGGCGACAATCTTACATCTAGGCTGGTTTCCTGACGAGAGCAAGCTGTTGGCAACCGGTGCGGCGCCGGATGACCGGGAGGCAAGTGTTTGGCTGGTTCCTGCGAAAGGCCCGGGTGACCCCGAACGAGTCGGTGCATTTCATGACGGGGTTGTCTCACCGGATGGGTCCCAAATTGCCCTCGTGCGGGAAAGCAAGAGAGTCAAAGAATTGTTGCTGCTTCCAACCGCAGGAGGGCCAGCTGCGGCGCGTTGCTGAGATTTCTGAAGAAGATAAGCTCGGCAGCGTTTTCTGGTCCATCGATGGACAACGGCTGCACTTTGTAATACTGCGCTGGAACGCGCAATTGCGCGGCAATCAGGGCGCTATTCGATCGGTCAACCTGTCCACTGGAACAAGTGAAGAAATTCTCTCGGGTCCGAATCTCAGCGGGGATGCCATCAGTCTACCCGACGGACGCCTGCTGTATGGACAACTCCTGGGCGCTAATCCTACTGGATCTTACGGTGGAGAGCTGCGAGCCGTGCGTGTCGACTCTCGCACAGACAAAGTTGCCGGCGGTTCGGTATCGCTTGGCAGGTGGACGGAGCAAGTAGCGGGACTGAGCATCAGCGCAGATGGCCTGCGACTCGCTTTTAGAACGGTACTCAGCCAACACAGCGTATACGAGGGCGATCTTGAGAAAAGCGGAGAGTCTCTGTCCCGGGTGCGCCGTCTGACCTTTGGCCAAGGACGCGATGATTTTCCCCGTGCCTGGACAGCGGACAGCAAAGCAATTTTCTTCGATTCTAATCGGAACGGGAAATGGGAAATTTTCAAGCAAGGTTCCGATCAGGTCTCGGACGAACCATACGTCCATGGTTCAACCGATGAGTTCAGCCCAAGCATGAGCCCAGACGGACGCTCTGTCCTCTATCTGGACCGCCCTCGTGACTGGCGCGAGCCCGAGCCAGTCCGGCTCATGCGGGTCTCTACTGTGCAAGGGTTTCCTCAATTCGTTCTGCAAACCTCCGGCTATACAGAGTGGGGACTAAGGTTCGCGTGCGCCCAACGACCAGACGCTCCCTGTATTCTGGCGCAGCGGACGGGCGATGAAATTGTGTTCCGGCGATTTGATCCCGAACACGGTTTCGCCGCAGGAAGAAATGAAGCTCTCCGGATCCCGCTTGCCTCGAATCTACAGATCTCCTGGGCGCTGGCGCCCGACGGTTCGCATTTGGCCTGGATTGCTTCCGATGCGCTGGATGCCACGATTCATGTCGTGCCTTTAGCGCAGAGTAGCGCCGAAGGTCGGGAGAGTGAGATTGTTCTGAAGAACTTATCTCATCTGCATGCGCTGAATTGGTCGCCCGATGGAAAAGGCTGGTATCTCACCACCCGTTTGCCTGTCAGCTGGAAGATCGTTTACGCGACCGGAGTTCGCATCCATGATCTATTGGAAGGCAAGGGTGAATACTCGCCCGAACCTTGGCCTTCGCCCGATGGTCGTCATCTTGCGTTCTCACAGCTGGAACAAGATAGCAACGTGTGGATGTTAGAAAACTTCTGACGGCTGGGCAGCTTTCACGTCTCACCGGAAGTGTTTTCCGTTGAGTCGAACAAGAACACTTGGCCGCAATTTGATCAGAACTGCGCCGGCACAAACTTAAAAGCAACCGGCGAGGGCGCCTCAAACACCCGATCAGTCAGCGTCAGCTTGCCCGTCGCGCCATCCACGCTGAACAGCACAAACTTGTTCTGCTTCTGATCTCCGACAAACAGAAGCTTTCCGCTCGGATCCATCTCGACGCCGCGCGGCATGGTGCCACCCGTTTCGATCACTTGGATACGCGAAAGCTTGCCGCTCGCGTGATCCACCGCAAACACCGCAATCGAGCCAAACGTGCGATTCGATGCGTAGACAAAGTTACCGCCCCTATCGATCAGTATCTCGGCGGGATCGCTGTGGCCCTTAAACCCATCCGGAACCGACGAGAGGGTCTGAATATGCGTTAAGGCGCCGGTAGATGTGTTGCGCGTGAACACCGACACTTGAGGAATTAATTCGTGGATAACGTAAACAAACTTTCCGTCGTGGCTGATTGCCATGTGGCGCGGGCCGGACCCCGGGTCGGCCTTGGCGAATGGCGGATCGTTCGGCGTCAGCTTGGCGCTGGCTGCGTCCACCTTGTAGATTCGAATTTCATCCAATCCCAGATCGGGCACGTAGGCAAACCGGTTATCCGATGAGAATACCGTCTCGTGGGCGTGCGGCCCTTCCTGGCGTGTTTTGTTCGGGCCCGTTCCTTTGCCTTTCATCAAGTCCGAAAGCTCGCCTAATTTTCCATCGCGCTCAATCGGGAATACGGGAACGCTGCCTGAAGTATAGTTCGCCGCAATGAGCATTTTTCCGGTGTGATCGACTGCCAAATGGCACGGAGCAAGTCCGGCAGCAGAGCGCTTGTTGAGAAAAGTCAAAGCGCCGGAGCTGCGGTCGATGGAAAATGCCGCTATCTCACCATCCTTATTTCCTTCCAGCTCACTGGCGGCGTATAGATACTTGAAATCGCCATCAGTTGCGACGAACGATGGGTTTGCCACTTCGCCCACCAGATTCATGGGCTCCAGCTTTCCGGAACTCGCGTCGAAGCGATAACCGTAGATGCCTTTGCCGTAAGTGCCGACATATACGAAATAGTTTTTCTGAGCCGGGTCAGTCTGCCCGGCGAGTGTTTGGGATAAGGACATGATTGAAAGTGCCAGTATGGCTGGCGCGGCAATACCTACGCAATTAGATCTCATTTGTGTTCGCAGCATAACAAGTATGTCACTCGCCCGGGCTGGTGCGAACCGTAGGCTCCGTAGTTTGCTGAATTGATGCGGTTAGACATTCTTTCTGTATAATGCTCTTCAGCCTCGAGTAGGCTTTGGACAGTTGCGGCAATGCAGTTTCATTTGCATCTGGGTCTCTCGACGCCGGAAAACACGCAAGGGAGGCAGGTAGGGAGCATTTTCATGCTTCGACCGCCGCGCGGGTAAAGATCTTTTCCTGGTACGCGTGGTACTGTCCTCAAACTGCTCTGAAAGCTTAAATGTAGTCGGCGCGCGGAATTCGCGTCTAACCCTCGCTAGGTTCCTTGAGATCACAGGGGAATTCCGGAGGAGAAAAATGAAGAAAGAGTATTTCGTATTATTCGCGCTGGCTGCGCTTTTTGCGTCCGCGCCGATTGCACTGGCGGATGGGTTTAACTTTTCATTTACCGGAGGGGGCATAAGCAGTTCCGGCACATTCACTATTTCACCGGCTTCAACTCCCGGTGTTGATGAAATCACCGGCATCAGCGGAACGTTTGCGGACACCAACGATGGCATTTCCGGTGCGATTACCGGGCTGTACCAGCCGATCTCCTACACTGCTCCGCCCACCGGTACACCGGCGTTTACCGCGTCTGGCTTTTCATATGACGACACGTTCTATCCCGGCGGAGACTCTCCCCACAATTGCGCCGACTACCCTTTTTTCGGCGGCAAATTCGACGTTTATGGGGTCGCATTTAACATAACTGGCGGAAACGTAGGCGTTCTTTGGAGCGATGGCAACATGCCGGGTCTGGGGCTTGTCTACGCGGCCGGAGATGGAAACGCGACCACCATTCTCGATAATCCGAATGCCGGCGGCGTCAACCCGGCATTGCCCACCGGAGTGCCCGTCTCCCTCGTCACGAGTGCTACGCCTGAACCGGGTTCGCTATTTTTGCTCGGCATCGGGCTGCTCGGCACCGTTGCAATCTTCGCTCGCAAGAGCAAGCGCGCAGTGGCCTGGCGATAAATCGGCAGCAGAGATTGTCACTGCCGGATCGTGCCAAGCCTACTTCTTGTCCTTATCTTTATCCCTATTCTTGCGGAACTCTTTTTCCAACTCCAGTTCCACGCGAACCTGCGGCATAGCCATCACTAACGACTTCTTTTCCGTATCGATCTGGATCGTGTACGGGCCATCGCGCGTGCCGAACTCGTCAAAGAACGCGAGTTGGTCGCCGTCAAGCTTGTAAGTGCCGTGCCGTTCGGCGCTTTCGCCATGAATGAATACCTTTTGGGTGAAGGTGTTTCCGGTGGTTAAGTTCAGCCGGCCGCTACAGACGTCGGGATGCGGCGTGCCATCGAAGCAGATGTGCTGGGTGTCGATGCCTGCGTCCTTGTCCCCCATCTTTAGGTATTCCCAGCCTCCGGGATCTTGCAGCAGCTTCAATTGGTCATCGCTCAGGCCGTCGAACGCGCACAGAGGAATGGCATTAGCAAACAGAACAAATGCCATGGGCAGGAGTGTCTTCATAGAGTCTCTTTTCTAATGAGTCATCGAGTAGACGATGTAATTGACGCCGATCCGGATACCCAGGGCAGAATACTCTTCCGGATACTCCGCATCGTCCGCCCACTCCCAGGAATCTCCCAGATCGGAATTGAACGACATCGCTACCATAAGCCGGTTCTTGTCATCGTAGATGCCGCGCCAGTGCGCAGCGTAGCCATCGTTTCTATAAGGAACACCGGTCCGCACGGCCCACTCGCCCGGAACCTGATATCGCTCGCCCAGATCGTATACCGTATGAAAGATAGAGTCGCGGTCGGTAATCTCTACCACCGGCCGCTCGGGAAAAATACGTTTCATGCTGTTCTCAAACACCGCCCAATCGTGGGTACCCCAAAAATCGTCACACATGAGAAAGCCGCCACGCAGCAGATACTCGCGCAAGGTCCTGGCTTGCGTATCGCTTAAATCCCACTCGCCGACGAAAACGGCATAAAGCCAGGGATAATTGTAGACTTCGTTGCGGTCATCCAAATTCACCGGCTGCTCAACTGAGCGCACGTCGAGTCGGGTCAAGCGCCGAACGGCTTGCAGGAAGTGCCTGTCGGCACGGGGATAATCGTTGGTCCAACTGGAATGGCCTTTGGTCCAATCCCAACCGGCATGGCGGAATCGAGCATCGGGAATCGATGGATACATGAGGCGAGCGAAAACCCACTCGGTTTTTTCGGCGAAATCCAAAGGCAGTGGAATCTGCCCGCTGTGATATTCATCGCCTGGATATTCCCGGAAATTCTGCGGGAGGTTCCGTTGAGCGGCATAAAGGGCGCTAAGCACCGCAATTCCCACCGCGAGCCGGCCTGCGACCTTGAAGCGACGAAACTGCACACCTGCCTCGCCCCGAGAATAGCATCCGGCTGCCGTTCCGGCGATAAGTACGACAATTTTCGTTGACACTACGAAGGCTTTCGTAGTACCGTCGTGCCATGGGAATGCAAACAGCAATGAAGCCGACCTCGATGGAGTTGGAAATCCTGCGAGTCCTCTGGGAACGCGGTCCATCTACTGTCCGGGAGGTGCATGAGGTACTGGCTGAGACCAAGGCCAGCGGTTACACCACCGTCCTTAAGCTGTTGCAGATTATGACGGGCAAGGGGATGGTGATTCGGAATGAAGAGGCACGTGCGCACGTGTACCAGGCCCGCCAACCCGCTGAGAACACGAAAAGGCGGCTGGTAGGCGACCTGCTTGAAAAGGCATTTTCCGGATCCGCGAGTCAATTAATGATGCACGCGCTAGCGGATAAAAGGACTTCTTCGATGGAAATTGACGAAATTCGGCGCATGCTGGATGAATACCAAGGGAGACCGAAATGAACCCGGCGATTGTACAAGGCCTTGGTTGGACCTTGATTCACTTTCTGTGGCAGGGAACCGCATTGGCGGTGCTGCTGTTTTTTGCCGTTTCGATGACTCTGAATCCCAGAGTTCGTTACGGCCTTGGCGTTTGCGCGTTGCTGTTGATGGCACTGATGCCGATCGGTACATTTCTTTTTTTGAACCATGTTCCAGATGCCGCGCTCGCAAGCACAGCTCCTGAACGCATCGGGACAAACGTAAGTGCAATTCTGCCCTCAAATGCCGCTCCGCTGACGTCTTTTGACTGGCTAAGTTGTTTCGTCTGGACCTGGTCGGCTGGCGTGCTGCTGTTTGGAATGCGGGCGTTTGGCGGTTGGGTGTTGCTGCAACGGCTGCAACGTGGCGGGCGCAAGCCGATTTCAGACACTCTACTTGCGAAATGCCATGAACTGCAGCGGCGGCTCAGGTTGAGCAGGGCAGTTCGATTTGTACAATCCAGCCTGGTCGATGCGCCGGCAGTAGCTGGCTGGTTGCGGCCCGCGGTTCTGCTGCCGGCTTCTTCGTTGATTGGGCTTTCGCCCGAGCAACTGGAAGCAGTGATCGCGCACGAACTGGCGCATATCAAAAGGTTTGATTGTTTCGTCAACGTGTTTCAAATAGCGGTGGAGTCGGTGCTTTTCTATCACCCAGCCATTTGGTGGGTGAATCGTATGATTCGGAATGAACGGGAAAACTGCTGCGATGATGTCGCGGTCAGTATCACAGGGAATATAGAGGAATACGCCCGAGCGTTGACGATTCTCGAAACGTCGCGGTCCGCTCCCGATTGGGTGCTGGCAGCAAATGGCGGCGCGCTGAAGAAACGCGTGGGTCGTCTGCTTGGCCTGGAGTCCATAAACCGCAGGATTCCTGCGGCTGGATTGGCGGCAATTGCGGTGTTATGCGCCTCGTGCGTATTGGTGGCAGCCACGGGTTTTCAAGATGATGCGCCTCCGCCTCCACCAAAACCTCCAATCGCGCCGGCTCCGGCCGTGGTTCCTTTTACACCCGTTCCCCCGGCAGCTCCCACGGCCCGCGTGACGCCTATGGCGCGCGTTACCAGCAACATCGAACTCGTCGCCGGCGACCCTTCGGAGCCGCCTGCTGCTCCTGAAGCACCTCAAGCTCCTGAGCCGCCTCCAGCGTCCGCCGACGAGAAAGACACTGGCGGATCTTACATCGAAAGCCTCGAATCCGTCGGTCTCAAAAATCTGAGTGTTGACCAACTTATCTCCCTCAAGGTTCAAGGCGTCACGGCCGACTATGTTCGTGGGATGCACGCGGCGGGGCTAAGCCCCAGCCCCCACGAACTGATTGCCATGAAAGTGCAGGGAATCACTCCCGAGTATGTTAAAGCCATGCAATCGGCCGGTCTAGGCGATTTGAAAATACACGATTTCATCTCTGCAAAAGTACAGGGTGTAACTCCGCAATTCATAGAAAAGGTCAAGAAGCATGGCTTCAAAGACCTCACTCTTCACCAACTAATTGAACTCAAAATAGCCGGCATTTTCTAGGCCGAAAGGACTCACTCTTATGCGCACCAAACATCTACAGTCGATGTGTCTCTTGTTATTGGCGCCGGTGCTTGCGCTCGGCGCTATCGATCACGGCGAGTGGACGCTCAGCCGTTCTGACGTTAGCAATAAGATATATCTCTCACTACATGGCGGCGATGGCCACCATTCGATGAATACGAGTTCCGATTGGAACGCGGACGATCTGAGGGGACTCGATTGGAGCACTGCGGGAAAGCATGATGTTCAGTTCTCAATCGCCAGGGATGCCGGGACCATTTATGGCGAAGGCTTCTTAAAGGATGGCTCTGGCGCGGGGCTCTTTACCTTTCACGCCAATCCGCAATACGCGCACGACATGGCGGCGCTGGGGTTCGGAGGAATCGACGACGAGAAGCTGTTTGCTTTCGCGATTCACGACTTAAGCCTTTCATTCGCCCGTGAGATGAAAGCGGCGCAACTGACCGATCTCGATACCGATAAGCTCATCGCGTTTCGCATTCACGGAGTCAGCTCCGATTTCATACGCGGTATTCGCGGTTCGGGATTGAATATCTCCGATTCGGACAAGCTCATCGCGTTCCGCATCCATGGAGTCTCTCCGGAATTCGTGCGTGACATACGCGCCGCCGGGATCACCGGCGCGGACGCCGACAAACTAATTGCATTTCGCATCCATGGCGTATCGCCAGAGTTCGTGCGTGACATTCGAGCGGTCGGAATTAGCGGTGCCGACGCCGACAAATTGATTGCTTTTCGTATTCATGGTGTGTCGCCTGAGTTTGTGAAGGGCCTGCGCGCCAGTGGAATCAACACGAGCGATTCCGATAAATTGATCGCGTTTCGGATTCACGGAGTATCGCCGGAAATGGTCAGCGAATTTGCGCGTTTGGGCTACGCGCACCCGGAACCTGACCAGTTGATTGCCATGCGCATTCATGGTGTGACGCCCGAGTATGTCGAAAAATTACGAGCACATGGGATGCAGAACGTGAGCATAGACCAGCTGATTTCACTCCGCATTCAGGGAATCGATTGAACCTAACCGTCGGCTGAATCGTAAGTCTAAGGTTAAACCGCTATGAGCACCCTCTGGAATGACATTCGTTACGCCGTTCGTGGATTCAGCCGCACTCCTTTGTTTACTATTGTTGCCGTCCTATCGCTAGCCTTCGGGATTGGCGCGAACACCGCAGTATTCAGCCTGTTGGACCAAGTGATGCTGCGGCTGCTGCCGGTGAAGAATCCCCAGCAACTGGTTCAACTGGCGGAACGCGGCAGCCATTACGGCAGCAACTCGGGCATGAATGCCCTCTCTTATCCGATGTACAAAGACTTCAGCGAACACAATGACGTGTTCTCGGGTATGTTCTGCCGTTACTCGTTTGACACGAGCCTCGGGTTCGGCAACCGGACGGAGCGGGTGGCCGCTGAACTGGTTTCGGGAACATATTTTCCTGTGCTGGGGGTAACGGCCGCGCTTGGCCGCACATTCACTCCTTCGGACGACCAAGTGCCTAACGGACATCCGCTGGCCGTGCTCAGTTACAACTACTGGAAAACCAGATTTGCGGGCGATCCTGCGATTATCAATAAGACGCTGGTCATCAACGGCCACAATATGACCGTCGTCGGGGTCGCTCAAGCGGGCTTCGACGGGATTGATTTCGGACAGACCGCCAAGGTATTCATCCCGGTTCAGATGAAGGCGCAGATGACGCCTTTCTGGGACGCCATGAAGGACCGCCGGTGGCGATGGGTTCAAGTCTTCGGGCGATTGAAACCAGGCGTAAACATCAAGCAAGCCAAAGCTGCGCTGCAACCGTTTATGCACAGCATGCTCCAGATGGAGGTGAAGGAGGCGGCGTTCAGCCATGCGGACGAGTACTCGCGCCGCGAGTTTCTGAAGTGCTGGGTGGACGTGATGCCCGGGTCGCAAGGCCAATCGTATTTGCGAAGAGAAATGAGCACGCCTCTGTGGGTGCTGATGGCGCTTACCGGCGCGGTGCTGCTGCTGGCCTGTGCCAATCTGGCCAATCTGCTGCTGGCGCGGGCGACGGTGCGTGAGCGCGAGATGGCCATCCGGCTGGCGATCGGCGCGGGCCGGACGCGGATCATTCGACAATTGCTGGTTGAAAGTTTGCTCCTTTCGGGCTTCGGAGCGGCACTCGGCCTGGTCGTCGCTTTCGTTGCCGATCAACTGTTGCTGACGGCTTTCCTGCCCGCGGATGCAGCCGGCAATGTAAAAATAAGCGCTGTTCCCGACGTTCGAATCCTCCTTTTCACACTCGGCGTAATGCTTGTTACGACCCTGATATTCGGCCTGGTTCCGGCCATTCAGAGCTCGCGAGCCGATGTGGCGCCCACCCTTAAAGATCAAGCGGGCGCGGTGGTGGGTGGAGGCAGCGTCATGCTCCGAAAAATGCTGGTGGGAGCGCAAGTGACGCTCTCGCTGCTGCTGCTGATCGGTGCAGGGTTGTTCATGCGCACGCTAAGTAATTTGCGCGATCTGGGGCCAGGATTCTCAACTGAAAAGCTGGTGGGCTTCAACTTAGATCCGTCGTTAAACGGCTACTCGGCAGAGCGGGCGAAACTCTTTTACAAACGGTTAACCGACGAAATGGCGGCAACGCCGGGCGTTCGCTCCGTTGGCCTGGCGTCACTTAGAATTTTGGCCGGCGATGACTGGGACAGTTCCATGACCGCAGAAGGATACACCGCCAAGCCCGGCCAGCATCCGCAGCCATTTATGAATTCGATCAGCCCGAACTATTTCGCGACAATGGGGATTCCCATTTTGCAGGGCCGCGACTTCACCGTCAAAGATTCGCTTACTCTCTTACACGGTAAGAACGACGATGGAACGGACTTTAAATCCCCTACTACCGTGATGATTAACGATAGCTTCGCCAAGAAATACTTTGCCGGACGCAATCCAATCGGCATGCACTTGGGTTTCGGGGCGGACCCAGGTACGAAGACCGATATGGAAATCGTCGGTGTGGTGAAAGACGTAAAATACACCAGCCTCCGGGATGAAATTGCTCCACAAGCCTTCATTCCCTATCTGGCCAGCGATTACGTAGGCGGCATGACCGTCTACCTCCGGACGACGCTTGACCCCAAACAGGTGATGACCGAGATGCGGCGTAAAGTACGGGAGCTTGATTCGAACATTCCGGTCTACGCCATGCGGACCACGCAAGAGCAGATTGATCTTTCGCTCCGCACCGAGAGGATGGTAGCAAGCCTTTCGACCGTTTTCGGCGGGCTGGCAACGCTGCTGGCGGTGATCGGCCTATATGGTGTGATGGCTTATACCGTAGCGCGCCGCACACGTGAGATTGGCATACGCATGGCGCTGGGCGCCATTCAGGGAAATGTGATCTGGATGGTGATGAAAGACGTTCTCATTCTGATCGGACTCGGGATAGCGGTGGGTTTGCCGCTAGCCATGGGACTAAGCCGGCTGGTGGAGAGCCAACTCTACGGCTTGGCCCCTCACGACCCAACAACACTCACGCTGGCTACGGTTGGTTTGACCGCGGTGGCTTGCTTGGCCTGCTTCGTGCCCGCGCTCCGAGCAAGCCGGATAGATCCAACACTAGCCTTACACTACGAATAACCTCCCGCGTCCCAGACGGGTTTCTTGTCGTTCCGCCCATGTTGAACGCAAAATGGGCTTAACTCCGCGAAGGAGTTTAATTTGAACTGACCGTAAGTGAATACTTACCGAGGAGAGCAGCTGCACGCCCTGGGCGGCGCAACTCGACAAGCCATTTTAGAGCGCCTCCTGAGTGGGCCTTTGCCGGTAGGTAAGCTCGCGGAGGAGTTTCCGGTCAGCCGGCCAGCGATCTCGCAGCACCTTCGAGTGCTGGAGGATGCCAGGCTGGTGATGCACCGGAGCGAGACGGCTATACCAACTCAATCCTGAAGGATTTGATTCACTGCGGGAGTATTTCGATCAGTTCTGGACGCGTGCTCTTGCTGGCTTTAAGAAAGAGACAGAGGAAGAATGACACCGACCGGGAAAATGTCTCCAGCACCCGTTCGAAAGAGCATCACCGTCAAGGCGACAGCCGAGCATGCGTTTAAAGTATTCACGGAACGCGTCGACAGTTGGTGGCCGCGCAGTCACCACATCGGAAAATCGCCGATGAAGAGGAACGTTATAGAGGGCCGTTGCGGAGGCCGAGCCTATAGCGAGCAGATGGATGGTACAGAGTGCGACTGGGGAAGCATACTGGTCTGGGAACCGCCGCATCGGCTCATCATCGCTTGGCTCATACTCCCAACTGGCAGTATGAGCCTGATTTAGCGAAATGCAGCGAGGTGGAAGTGCGATTCACGCCTGCGGGAGACGGCCTTACTCGCGTGGAACTGGAACATCGTTATTTTGAGCGGCACGGGGCGGGAGCCGAGACAATGCGCACGGCGGTGGATGATCCGGGAGGGTGGAACGGATTGCTGAATGCTTTTGGAGCAGAGGCGGAGAAATAGAGGGATTGTGACAATGAGAACGGTTGATCGTATATTCGGATGGTTGTTGATACTTGGGGCGTGCGGGCACACGGTGGGTACATTGCTGTGGGCTCCTTTTATGGGAGATGTTTTCATTTGGTCTTTGGGATCGTCCGTTGCGGCGGCGTTGCTCGGAGTTCTAAACATTTGTCCGGGCTGGGCGGCCAAACGATAAAACCTTGGCCATCATCACTGCGGTGGGAACCGGGTGTTGGGCGGTGCTGGCGCTAGCATTCGGTAAGAGTATTGGCAATATGTTGGACCCGCGAGCGCTTATGCATGCCGTTACCTCGATCGTCCTGGTATTCTTCAGCATCAGGACAATTCGAGGAGCCAGCAAAGAACATTCTGGATGGAATAGCCAAACGGTTTCCACTGGCACGCGCGCGGATCACGCATAGTCGGCTCACACGTAATGGAGCAGTTAAATGGAATCCGACTTCGACTTATCTGTAAGTACCTTCGTCCGTTTGCGGGAATGCTCGGTAGCTGTTTCGACAGCGGAGATGAGCATCGAGCGGAGGCCATGCCGCTCCAATTCGTGAATGGCCGAGATGGTAACACCGCCGGGAGTGATCACCTGGTCACGCAGAATAGCGGGGTGAAGGCCTGTTTCGCGCACCAGTTTGGCAGCGCCCAGGACGGTTTGCTCCGCGAGCTTGGTTGAGATCTCGCGAGACAGGCCCATTTTCAAACCTCCGGCGATGAGGGCTTCTATCACCATGTAAATGTACGCTGGGCCGCTCCCGGATAGGGCGGTGACCGCATCCATGTTCTCTTCTTCGACAAAGCAAACGACACCTACCGAACGGAAAATCCCCTCGACGAAATCACGGTCCTCGGCGCTTGCTACACCATTGGCCGCGATGGCCGTTGCGCCTTCTTCCACGACCACCGGAATGTTGGGCATCGCGCGGAAAACGGGCATCGGAAGGCCCACCAGCTTTTCAACATAGGGTAGCGGAAGAGAAGCGGCTAGGGAGAGAAGGATTTGATCGGGCCGCAGGTGATCGCGCACTTCTTCGATGAGATAGGGCACGCTGGACGGCTTGACGGCGACAATAATGACATCGCTTTGCTGGACGGCGGTAATGTTTCCTCCGGCCGTTACCGATATGGAGAATCGCTGTGCGATTTGTTCCGCGTGTTCGCGGGATTTAGTAGTGGCGAGGAGATGGCTGTGGTCAGTAACTCCGGCCTTGAGCATGCCCCCGATCAGGGACGCGCCCATATTGCCGGCACCCAGCACGGCGATACGTTTTTTGAGTTCGGCCATAAGACAACATTGTGTCGCATACACCAAGACCGGAGCGGCGAAACAGAGTTTTCTTTGAGAAGAATCCGAATGAAGTTCCACCACCAGTACATTGTTAAGACCGATCCTAGTCGTGGGCGATTCCATCGCACCATCAAAGTACTTCTCAACAGATCGGTGCGAACGGTTCGGTCGAATGCCTGATGGACATTCCGCTCAAACACGACGAATGGCCGGAAGCACGTGAACAGCTTAGCCGCTTGGCTCAGGCATGGGTTGAGGATTCCGCCACTGCGCTGCAAGCGATCCAGTTCCTTTCCGGTATGCGGGGCGCGCTGGACGAGGACGATTTCCGTTGGTCGGCCATCACCGGCCCATTAGTCGACCGCCGGAAACTCAGGCGCGAACGCCTGCTGAAATACACCCGTTATCGGGAGTTGTTTGAGCTGGAGGTGCGGACGGCGCGGGAAGCGGAACGCGCGGCCATGGCCGAGCGGGAGAATTGGTCGGGTATCGGCAGGCATATGTGGAATGGGCTGAATATCGGCAGGGGCCGTGCCATGCTCAGGCTGGCCGCGCTGCTGTACTGGCTGGAAATTCCCGGCGGTTTGGACCTCTGCGATGCGGGAGCGTTTGTGATGTTTCGGTCTACTTATTTCGCGGCGTAACGCGCTAGTTTGTTAGCTATTGCGTCGTGCTCGCGAAGTTGGGCCGCGACTTCGGGCGAAAGTCCCGGCCAGGATTCGCTGCGTTCGCCCGCAGCCGAGATGCCCAGCGCCCACCCGGCGTAAAGAGCGATCAGAAGGGTGAAATGGGCGTATTCCCAAACACTGAGACCGAGCGGCGACAGGGTTTTCACGAAGCACGTAATTGCATAGGAGGTGAAGTATGCCGCAAGCAGGCAAGTATGACGCACCAGGTTCGGGGGTAATTGCTTGCGCGGGGCGGGCAAGCGCAGGAAGAAAGCTGAGGCCAGCAGCAAGCCGCCGGCCGCCAGGCCATCCACCCATTGATAGAGTAGAAACACCGAGCGGAGCGATGCCTCAGCCCCGCCAATTCGCCTGATTTCCCAACTGAGCCCAACGAAACAGAACATGGCGGAAATCACTAGGCACCCAACAAACAGCACTTCGGCGAACTGTCCGATTCCCGGATAGAGGCGTGCGATTGCCTGATAGGTCGCCATCACTGCCCACGCATGCGCCAGCAGCAACACAGGCAGGGTGACTTCCCAGGCGACGGTATACGCATGCGTATCGCGGTTGATGCACAAGAGCGCCAGATCGCGCATAAGCCCGGTGAACAGCATGGCCGCGAACGCGCCAAAAGGTTTAGTGCGGTTCAGGCCCGAGTACATTACCCTGAACAGCACCAAAGCAGTGAACCCTAGTGAAAGCCAGTGGAGAGTGGTAAACAAACAGCTAAGTGGGTCTAAGCTAGGAAAATTCTCATCGGCTGCCCCATACACGCTGTACGGGGCAGCATCAACCAGCTCAAGGCTACGGCTTTGTCGGAAATGGTGAATCCATCCGGTACGCAACCATCGCCATAACGACCGCTATTAGTATTGAAAACATTCGGTATTCTCCCTCTCTTTGTGGATTGCGGGATTACCCCGCGAACACAGGCTAGGCGCACGGGAAGCGTGAGTTTCAGCGGCAGCCCTTAGCCCATAATCGGCAAATCATTAGGATTCAGATAGATAGAGGTGGTTTGAAATTTCGCCTGGATGTGTGACCGGGGGGAATCAGGGCTTTAGCTGTTTGAGCGTCGTCTCGACAGCCTTCAACAAATCTTGCTGGGCGGCCTCGGTAAATGGGGACGTTTTGGGTTCGTAGCCGCCTTCGCCAAAAGCAGCCCGAGTGGGCAGATAACCCAGCCAGCCATTGGTGTATCCAAAGTAAAACGTGTTTGTAAAGGGCGAACTCTTGCGTATTTCCATGGCGATCTCGCAGAACAGTTCCACGGGTGCCGACCAGATTACTGTGTCGCCTATTTTCAATAATCGCACCGGCAAACGAACAACGCTGATGCCGGAAGCTGTTTGAGCGGCGTAGCGAGATAACTCCTCCGGCCAGCTAAACCCCTGTTTCATTGGCGTTTCGACAGTAATCTCGTCAAGCTCAAGACGAAGATCGCCCATTGAAGGGCGTAGAGATGATTTTATTCCTGCCAGTATACGGTCTCCGAGCAGTACGCGAAATTGCGATAGATGGCCGCTTTCCGCGCTTGGATAAACACTGTAGATAGGCGCGATGTTTCCCGCCGCCCCGTTCGCGTAAAGCATGGGCGCCCCAATCTTCTCCTCGACGTACGATGCCGTAATACCGGGAGCGTCGCCGCTGATTTCCAGATTTTGCCCACTCAGCACAGTGCCGTGCATAGCGAAATTTGCGACCACTGCAATAACAGAATGGTCAGGCCGAACGAGGGAGAGCAGTCCGATCTGGTGGTCGACCGGGCCATCCGGATTCAATCCAAGGGTAACCGTTCCATCTACATCCTTTGCGCGGCGATTGATGTTGGCAAGCGAGATCCCGGAGCCGATCTCAATACTTGCAGGTTCAAGCTTCGCAGTTGCCTCCTTGACACCTCGAATCAGCGCGCTTATCACGTCATTTGTGTAGTCGCGGCTCCATTCGTGGTTTGAGCGGCCAAGCAGTGCTCGGTACATGGCCGGCGGCCCCACTTCAGGTGCGGAGTGCGTATGAGTAACACTCCACCAGAAATTTTCACGCGGTATGCCTAACTGCTTTTGCAATTGGGTTGCTGCTTCGTCGTAGACGCTCGGGGAGAATAGGCAAAGATCGCTGGCGATCAAATAAAATTTGGTCCTGCCGTCGTCGATAGCAAGAATTCGGTGATAGATTTTATCGTGAACACCCGTCGACTGCCGGGCATCGTACCCTACCAGCCATTGGGAAGTCTGCGGCGTGATATCGATTTTAACGGAGGCGGCGCGGAGAGCCGACGACCAGGCGGGAAGGCAGGAGATCGCGAAACAGGCCGCTATTGATGCCGGTCCTAATCGAATTCGCATTGATTTTATGCCCCCAAAGTGGTCCCCTAGTCCCATCGAACAATCACTAACGCAGTACTTTCACAATGCCTCTGAGTGGTAGATTCGCCGACGATGATCCGACCATGATCTCGAAATCACCGGGAACCACCCGCCAATGCATGTCGCGGTCCAGCAGTTGCAGATCCTCTGGCGTTATGGTCAACGTGACATTCTTCGTCTCGCCCGGTTTCAGCTCTATGCGTTCGAATCCACGCAGTTGCTTAATAGCTGTAGCTACGGGAGTCTCGGTTTCGTGGACGTAAAGTTGAATGGTTTCTGTTCCAGAGCGCTCACCTGTATTTGTTACATCAACGTTGACGTGTGCCACGCCTTCCGAATGCATTTCAGGCGGGTTGATGCGGAGGTTACTGCATTTGAACTCCGTATAACTCAATCCATAACCGAACGGGTAAAGAGGAGTAGCGGGCATATCCACATAACCTCGCTTTTCTCCCCTTATCCAATATTCCTTGCCAGGTTTGTAGTTGTAATAAGCCGGTAACTGACCGACATGACGCGGAATCGTGATTGCCAGTCGGCCGCTAGGGTTATAGTCGCCGAATAGCACATCGGCAACGGCTTCACCGCCGCGTTCTCCCGGCCGCCACGCTTCGACAATGGCAGGCACGTGCTCAGCAATCCAGCGGGTTGAGAGAGGCCTGCCGTTTACCAGTACCACCACAGTCGGCGTTCCGGTCGCGTAGACCGCCTCCACCAATTCCTCCTGCACCCCAGTCAGGTCGAGACTGGCAACGTCGTGAGCTTCACCGTCCGTGGGAGGATCTTTTGCCTCATCCAACCCGTTCCGACCCTGGTTCTCTCCAACTACAACAATGGCGACATCCGCGCCTTTGGCAGCGCGCGTGGCATCCGTGAAACCACTCTTGTCGTTGCCCAACACCCCACAACCCTTCACCGCAACGACCTTGGTTTCCGGACCGGTTTTCGCCCTGATTCCTTGCAAAATAGTGGTTACGTTCTGCAGGATCTTGTGCGGCGAATAGTCCCCGAGTTGATTCATCAGGTTCTCTGCGTCCGGACCGATGACCGCAATCGACTTCAAGTTCTTCTTGAGGGGCAGAATATTTTTCTCATTCTTTAGAAGCACGACTCCTTCGCGGCCGGCGCGCAGAGCGAGATCCTGATGAGATTGCGAATGAACCGTGCTTATGGCGTGATCGACATCGACATAGGGGTTCTCGAACAGCCCAAGGCGAAATTTCAAATTCAAAATTCTACGCACTGCGCGATCCACCAAGGCGATAGGCACCCGCCCCTCTTGCACGTTTTCAATCAAGGGCCCCATGTACGCAGGTTCATAGGTAATGTCCAGATCGACGCCGGCCTTCAAGGCGAGCGCGCCGGCTTCCTTTTGGGTTTTGACAATGTGCTCGTAAATCAACGTTCCGAATCCACCGCCTTCGCTCTCCACTACTCCTTGGAAGCCCAACTCTTGCCGCAGAACGTCGTTCATCCATTTCTCGGAAGCGTGCGCCGGCACATCCTCGACTTCCGGGTATCCAGTCATAACCCCTAGAGCACCAGTCTTCGTGATTCCGGCGATCCAGGGAAGGAGAAAGGTCTCCCGCAAAGCGCGCTCCGATAATTCGATGGCGCCCCTTTCCAAGCCGCTAGCGGGCTCGCTTTGAGTCGGGAAATCCGTCAGGACAGCTATTACTTTGTCCGACGCCGCGATGTTGGTTCCCTGCGTGCCCTGGACGATGTTTTCCGCGATGCGCGAGTAGAGGTACGGATCCTCCGTGTATGCTTCCTCGTTTCTGCCCATCCGCGGATCGCGGTCCAACTCCAGCACCAAAGTAGAAAGCATGTGGATGCCAACAGCTCTCGATTCCGCTGCCGCCGCCGCATAAACGGATTTCACCAGATCCAGATCAAACGTACTGCCGAGGGCCAAGCCTTCAGGAAAGATCGTTCCGCCCGGAAACATCGCGCCATGCGTGCCCTCTTCGTCCTCCAGGAGAGGTATTTTCAAGCGAGTTTGAGTGAGCGCAACCTTCTGAAGCTCATTGAAGTACTCGGCTTGCTGGCGAGTGCCGTCGTGCAAAATTTCATTCGCCAAGGTGAAGAAGCCGCAGCCAGGACCAATCTCCTGAGTGTACGTGCCGGCGGCGAATCTCCGGCAAGCCTGCATCTTTGAGGGGATATCGGTCCCCAACTCACGCACGTAAACGCAGGGCAGATTGAGCTGTCCGACTTTCTCCTTTAATGTCATACGGGAGAGTAGGTCGTCTACCCTTTCTGCTATTGTTCGTTTCGCGTCCAGGTATGGCGGCAAAGGACTGCCCATCTGTGCAGAGAGGGACGGGACTTGGAACAATCCGATGCTAACCGCCGCGGCAACCAACAAGTAAGAAATCGTTTTTGTCATCGCTTAACTATCGATAGATTTGTGAGGCAGTCCGCTTTCCGAAATGGCAGAAAGCACGAACAAGGCAAAGGACAAGCCAGAATTATACATAAGGTGGGAGCGCATCCGCACACGTCCGACCTCTTTTAATGGCGGCGGCAATACGTTAAGCTTTGGTAAGCTCTCGTAGCTCAAATACTTCGCTCCAAGCCGAGTCTAATACTCTCTAGGATGATGTCGGGAATGACGCAAATGAGGATAGTTCCGGTTGGGTTATTCATGGTCGCAGCGACCCTGAGTTTCGGTTTCGCAGACAAGGAGTCCGCGTTCATCGGTACCCGTGGTTCATACTGGGCCTTCCAGAAAATCAGTCAGCCGCCGACTCCTGTACTTGCCGACAGCTGGGTGCGTAATCCTATCGACGCATTCATTCTCGATGGTCTTCGGAATAAGCAGTTGAAACCATCGAAGGCGCTGGACAAGGCGAGTCTCCTGCGCCGCCTCACGCTTGATCTCATCGGTTTGCCGCCCACCCCTGCGGAAGTGGACGCGTTTATGACAGACCGCTCGTCGCAGGCATATGAAAAAGTCGTGGACCGGCTTTTGGCATCGCCTCACTATGGCGAGCGCTGGGGTTTGAAGTGGCTGGACGTGGTTCGCTACGCCGACACAAACGGCTTTGAACTTGACCAAGACCGCCCGCACGCTTGGCGTTATCGCGATTACGTCATTGAATCGTTCAATCAAGACAAGCCTTACGATCGCTTCATAGAGGAGCAAATTGCGGGGGACGAGATGTTTCCAGGCGATAAGAAGGCTTTGATTGCGGCAGGCTATGCGCGCGCCGGTTCAGAGCACATCGTATCGGGAAATATCGATCCCGACGTGAGCCGCCAGGAGGTGCTGACGGAGATTGCAACGTCGGTCGGGCAAACCTTTCTGGGCATGACCATTAATTGCGCGCGTTGCCATAACCACAAGTTCGATCCCATTCTGCAAGCGGATTTCTACCGTATGCAGGCGATCTTCTCGACAGCCAAGGGTAAAGAAGTAGATATCGCGACCGCTGAAGAAAAGACCGCCTGGAAAGCGGCGGACGATGCCTATAAAGCGCGCCTAAAACCGATAACAGAAGCGCTGGAAAAGCTTTCCAAACCCTATCAGGAACGAATTGAAGCGGAACGTCTGGCGCAAATTGAGCCGCAACTCAGAGACGCTTACAACATCCCAAAAGATAAACGTACGCCGGAGCAGCAGAAGTTAGCGAGCAACGCTGGCGATCAAATAGAGCCAACGTGGGATGTGATCGTCGCGGCCATGACTCCGGAAGATAAAGCGAAACGCGCTGAGTTGCGGGTGAAACTCCACGAAATCGAACAGACGGAGCCCGATCCTCTACCGCAAGCCTACACATATGTGAACACGGGAGAACCTGCGCCGCAAAATTACATTCTGCGGTTGGGCGATCCGAAAAATCAGCTTGATCCGGTTGAGCCAGCGGTGCCGCGCGTGGTGCAAGCCGATTATCGAATTCCGAACGAGCCGGTAGGAAGGCGAACGGCGCTGGCCCGCTGGCTGGCATCGCCTGACAACCCGCTGACTGCCCGCGTGATGGTCAATAGGATCTGGCAGTTCCGCATGGGAAACGGCATCATTCGCACACCCAATGATTTTGGGCTAATGGGCGATAAGCCTTCAAACAAAGCTTTGCTCGATTGGCTAGCGGCGGAATTCGTAGCGCACGGCTGGAGCGTGAAAACCCTTGACCGGCTGATTGTAATGTCCAACACCTACCGGCAAGTTTCAACGCCCAATCCCGCAGGAGTTGCGGCCGACCCCGATAACCGGCTGTTGTGGCGCATGAACCGGAAGCGCATGGAAGGCGAGACGCTACGCGACCAAATTCTCTCTGTGACTGGGAGCTTGAACCCTAAACTTGGCGGCCTGCCGGTGCGGATACCCATTGAACCGGAAGTGTACGACTTGATCTTCACGGAACACGAGCGCGATGGCTTGTGGCCGGTAAGCCCGGACAAAACAGTGCAGGATCGGCGAAGTATCTATCTCTACAACAAGCGAAGCGTCAGGCTGCCGCTGCTGTCCGCTTACGATCAGCCGGACGATATCACATCTTGCCCGGTGCGGGGAACGAGCACGCATGCCTTGCAGTCGCTCTCTTTGCTCAACAGCGGTTTCATGCAGGAGCAATCGCAAGCATTTGCAAGCCGGCTGCAAGTTGAGTGCAAAGGCGCGAGGAAATGCGAGGTTCGGACTGCCTGGAAGCTTGGGTTGGCGCGCCCTCCGAGCTTAGCTGAAACTAAATTGGCGCAAGGTTTTTTCAGCAAGGGTGGATCTTTAACCGATATGTGTCTGGCACTCTTAAATAGAAACGAGTTTGTCTATGTCCCGTGACTTTGAAAAGCACATTGGTCCAGCGGTAACACGGCGCGACGTTTTAGTACGTGCCGCTCATGGCTTTGGATCTATTGCGCTGGCTTCCCTGCTGGATCCGCCGGCGCTTGCGGCGGTGCAGCGCGTTAATCCCATGGCGGCCAAACCCCCGAATTTCCCGGCCAAGGCCAAATCTGTGATCTTTCTCTATATGGTGGGAGGCCCGAGCCATATAGACACGTTCGACCCCAAGCCTGCGCTGGAGAAATATGACGGGCAGCCATTACCCCCGAGCTATGGCACTGTCGTCAGCCAGTTCACCAAGGGCGATACGCCGCTGCTGAAGAGTCCGTGGAAATTCCAGAAGTACGGTCAATGCGGACGGGAGGTCTCAACGCTTTTCCCGCATATGGCGGAATGCGTCGATGACATGTGCTTTGTGAAATCGTTCTACACAGAAAGCACAGTGCATGCGCCCGCTATGTATCAGGTAAACACGGGCCGTATTTTGATGGGTTATCCGAGCATGGGCTCGTGGATCACCTATGGCCTCGGCAGTGAGAGCGATAATCTTCCCTCCTATGTCGTGATGCCTCAACCCGAAGGAACACCGGAAGGAGGCACTCCCTGTTGGGGTGCCGGGTTTTTGCCTGCTGTCTATCAGGGAACGGTTTTTCGCCCCGGTCCGCGGCCGATTGTGAATTTGGATCCGCCGCCCGGTATGACGCCTGAACGCCAGCGCCGCACGCTCGACTTTTTGCAAAGCATGAACGAGATGGACACGCTGGATTCCGACACGGAGATGGGGGCCCGCATCAGTTCTTACGAACTGGCGTTCCGTATGCAAAGCCATGCGCCGGAAGCGGTGGACATCGCGCAGGAAACTGAAGCTACGCGGAAACTGTATGGGCTCGATCAGAAGCACACCTCGGAATTCGGTACTCGTTGTTTGCTGGCGCGCCGATTAGTGGAGCGTGGCGTGCGTTTTGTGCAGATTTACTCGGGCGGCGGGCCAGTGTCGGTGCAATGGGACGCACACAGCAACCTGGTGGCAAACCACGAAAAAATGTGTGGCATGACAGATCTTCCCGTGGCTGGGTTGCTGCGCGACTTGAAACAGCGGGGCTTGCTTGATTCGACGCTGGTTATTTGGGGCAGCGAGTTTGGGCGTCTGCCGATGTCACAAGGCGGCAACGGACGCGACCACAATCCGCACGGCTTCACAATGTGGATGGCGGGCGGCGGTGTCAAGCCAGGGACGTCTATCGGACAAACGGATGAACTCGGTTTGCGCGGCGAAGGCACGCGCTACCATATGCGAGATTTTCATGCGACCATTCTGCAGTTGCTGGGCATGGATCAAAACCGCTTATGGTTCCTGCACAATGGCCGCAATGAAAAACTTACCGATTTCGGCGGTAAGGTAATTCAGGAAGCGCTTGCCTGAATCAGAAAATCATCTTCAACGCTAACTGAATCTGACGCGAGGGTTGGGCTGCTGAATACTGCCCAAAACTCGCTTGGCCCCACGTTGTATTTAGGCTGGTGCCGCGGAAATTCGGGTGATTTGCAAGATTGAAGAACTCCGAACGGAATTGGAGCTTGAGGCTTTCGCGGAGCAGGAAATCCTTGAAAACGGACAGATCGACATTCGTCAGATGCGCCGTTTCAATGGTATTCCTGCCTGTGGTGCCGAAGGTGCCAGTCACAGCGGTCTGGAAAGCGTCGGCATTGATCCAATTGTTGGGCCCTTGATTTTGCGGAATCCACGAAACGCTGGAAACCGCGTCGGGGCGGTTTTCTCCGTCAGAATTAGAGACGCCGATATTGGCAACTACAGTTCTTGGCGTGCCTGTTTGCGCGGTGGTCACGGTCTGGAGTTCCCAACCGCCCAACACCGCGTTGCCAAAGCCGTTCATGGTACTCGCGAAACGCTTGCCCTTGCCAAAGGGAAGCTCGTAGGTAGCACTCAAAACAAAACGGTCGCGGACGTCGAAATCGGCTAACCCTTTTTCTTCGCTGGGATAGCGAGTGTCGCGAAAACCACCGCCGTTGTTAAAGCCGAGGGAGGCATTCGATTGCTCGTCGATGGCCTTTGAGAAGGTGTAGGCAGCGAGAAAACTGAGCCCGGCAGTGAAACGCTTTTCAACTTTAGCCTGCAACGAATGATAGGTGGAGCTGCTGCAGGAACACCAAAGCGACAAGTCTGTTTGAATAAACGGGTAGGGGCGGCGAGCATTTACATCGCTGTTGGGATCGGTGGAGGGTACGGGCTGATTAATGTTGCGAAACTCATACAAGCGGGTGCCTTTAGATCCAGCGTAAGCGATATCGAAAAGCGAGTTCCATCCCAGATCCTGCTGCAAGCTGAAATTCCATTGCTGCACGTAGGGGTTTTTGAAGTTAGGATCGAGCGAAAATAACCCCGGCGCACTCGGATTGGCCAGGGCATCGGTGGGGAAGCCCAGCGATAGTTTGTTCACAACGGGGTTGGGGGAAGTGATGCTCGATGAGTTGTAATTCGATTGTTCAAAAAACGGCGGATTGTTGCCCGGATTGGGAATGCTGAGAGGGCCAGCTTCATAGGAGGAATAGAATATGCCATAGCCGCCGCGCAGCACTGTTTTGGGAAAAAGGCTGTAAGCAAAACCAAAGCGCGGCGCAAATTCATCTTTCTGATTCGGCACTAATTCAGGGGGAGCGTTGCGATTGACCGGAATCTGCGGATAGAAGCTGGGCGGCAGAGGATCGTTTCGGCCCTTGACGATATCGAGCATCCCCGTCGCGATATTGAAGTTCGCCATGGCGTTATAGCGTTCAGTAACATGCGTAACGAACTCGTATCGGAGCCCCAGGTTCAGGGTCAATTTTCTCGATACCTTGAAATCGTCCTGGGCATAAAAAAAGTAGCCCGGCTGCTCGAATTGGTCGTTAATAAACGAGCTGAGTTGTGCGTAATCGGAGATAGCGCCTAAGAGAAAATCGGCGGTTCCCAGGCCGGTATTCGACAAATTATTGGGATCGCGAGTCGCGTTTCCATTGAAGTTGAATGCTCCGCGCGGAACCGGCGGCTGCAGAATTGAGAAGTCCACCTTCGGTTTCAACTCAGTCCCAAACTTAATGGTATGGCGGCCTTTCACCCAAGACAAGCTGTCGATGATCTGATAAACATTCTGAACTTCTACAGTGGGCTGATATTCCGAGCTCCCGAAAGCGGTTAAGTCTTCTATGTTGAACTGCGGCAGCCCGCCGTTATTCGAGCTGAACGGGATGCCGGGAATGCCATATTGCGCCGACAGATTTTTACTGGAGTTGAATTGCAAGCGTTCTGAACGGTTGCGGTTATAGCCGAGCCGTAAGCTCGTTCACTAACGTGGGCGTGAAAATGTGCGTCTCTGAAAGAGCCACGCTTCGTGCATTGTTCAGAAAATCTCCGGACGAGAATGACGCACCATCAAGCGGCGGCGGAATTGGCCCTTGTGGAGTCAAAGTCTGGTCGGAGAAGCTGAATCGCCCAAAGATTGAATCCTTGTCCGAGACCTTGTGATCCACTCGAATGTCGTATTGATCTGTATTGTTCGGAGATCCTGGATTCGACAGATAGTTGTTCGACACGCCGGAGGACGCTACACTGCCGGGAACGTTTGGCTGGGGAAAGAGGTTAATGAGTTGGGCGGCCACGGGATCGAAGCGGCTAGGCGAGATTTGATTGTTAGCGAAAGGCGCGCGCGTAGCGCTGCCATCCTGGTTGATCACAGTGGTCTGTGGATCGAAAATAGGCTGAAAGCCGCTGAAATCGCCATTCCTCCAGGCCGAAGCGGGAACGCTGGCCAGACTGGTCTGACTGGTTCGGATACGCGTGCCCTGATAGTCGCCAAAAATGAATGTCTTGTTCTTAATGATTGGGCCTCCCGCGCTGAAGCCAAACTGATTTTGCTTGAACGGAGGAATTGGCGAAGTCGGCGAATCGTAATAGTTTTTCGCATCCATGGCGCTGTTGCGCAGAAACTCATAAACCGAGCCGTGCAAGTCGTTTGTACCGGCTTTGATGTTGACATTCAACACCGCGCCGCCGGAGCGGCCGAATTCAGCACTCATGGAGTTGGTTTGCACGCGAAACTCCGCAATAGCATCGGGCGGCGGCCCTACCACGTAGCTGGCTTGGCTGACCAGATCTTCCGAGAGGCTGTTGTTGTCCATGCCGTCCAAAATGTACGTATTTTGGTAAGGCCGCACGCCATTTGCACTGAAGCCGCCGGTGGCCTCGTCGCGCGCCCCCGTGGGCGTTGGCACGGTTCCCGCCGTCAGAACAGCGAGCCGCGAGAAGAATCGACCGTTCAACGGCAGGTCTTCGATACGCTTGCTCTCCACCACCTGGCCCAAGTTAGAAGAATCCGTCTGCAGTAAGGGTGCGGCGGATTGCACTTCAACGGTATCGATAATGTTGCCTACTTGCAGCGTGAAATCGAGACGGAGGCGGTCTTCGACGTTTACCTGTATATCTGTACTGATTGACTTCTTGAAGCCTCTCGTTTCTACGGCTACGGAGTAGCGGCCAATGGGAAGAAGGGTGGCAACGTAGTCGCCGCTGCCGTTCGTGAGGAACGAAGAACTGATATTTGTGTCCATGTTGGCGACTGTCACCGTTGCGCCCGGAACCACAGCGCCGCTGGAATCGGTGACGGTACCTAAAATTGAGCCCGTGGTGGATTGGGCCGGCAATAGCCCCTCAATGACTGAAACAAACAGGCAGCGGGTTAAAACTCGGATTAGTGCGTTTTGCATTGCTTTTGTCCTTCGCTGTAAATTTTGGCCGCTTGCAACGGAGCTAGCGAGATTACTAAACGCTGTTGAATCAGTATAAGGCTTTTGAGAAGCTTATTTGCATCGTTCTTTCACAGTCAATGGGAAACCCGTCACAGGACTATAATCTGGAGAACATGAATTCAATACTCAGCCACACTTTTTGCCGAGTTCCAGCAGTACTGGTATTCACTGCGCTCTCGGCCGGAATTGCGCGCCCTCAGACTCCTCCCGTGGCGCTTGAAAAGCTACAGGGCAAGACTATCCTTTTATTTACTCCGCATCCGGATGACGACACGTTTTGTTGTGCGGGAACCCTTTCTCTGCTTGCCAAACAGGGCAACAAGATTCACATCTTTATCTACACTAACGACGACAAGGGCTCCTACGACCCCGATATGAGCAGTCAGCGGCTAGCGCAGATTCGCGGCATGGAAGAGGAGAATGCATGCAAAGTAATTGGGATACCCCCGGCAAACATTCATTGGCTGCAGTTCCATGATGGAATGCTCGAGTACGCGAATACTTTTGATTTGGTTGAGGAAGTCACGAAAATCATTCGAACCTATCGCCCGGATGTAGTGATGTCCATCGATCCCGGATCGGAGTATGTGCGCTGGCACAAGACAGATCACAGAATGGCCGCGAACAACACCATAGACGCGGTACGTGCTGCCGAATGGCATCTCTATTTCCCTAATCAGTTGCTCCACGATCACTTACAGCCCTGGCATGTGCCCGTGGAAGTGTATTACTACGTCACGCCGCAAGATGCGAATTATTGGGTCGATGTCACGCCGATGATGGACTTGAAGCTTCAAGCGGCGACGGCGCACGTCAGCCAGTTCGATCCCTCCATTAACAAATATCGGCCCGATTGGGATCAGGCAGATCTGAAAAGGGAGGAGGATGGTCTCCGAAAGCAGGCCACGATGAAGGATGGCCGGGTAGTGGAAGCATTTCGCATCAGTGGCGGATTCAATCAGCAATGAGATCTCCCGACTCAAATCTGCGGACAATTGTCGTCACTGGTGGAGGGAGCGGAATCGGCCGCGCCGTTGTTCTGCGCTGCGCATCGCGGGGTGATAGTGTTGCTGTACTCGACAAGCATGTGGACTCCGCGCGCCAAACGGCGGATGAGGCGTTAGGACAAGGGGCAAGGCAGGCGATTGGGCTTCAGTGTGATGTTACGAAGGAGCACCAGCTGGCGGAGGCTTTCGAAAGCATTGGTCAGCGGCTTGGAACTCCTTACGGTCTTTTTGCAAATGCTGGAATCGACCAAGGTGGATTGATCCACGAACTTCCGCTGGAAACGTGGCAAGCCGTTCTAGATGTGAATCTCACAGGAATCTTTCTCGCCTGCAAACATGCATTGCGCGCTATGTTGGCGGCGCGAGTTGCGGGCTCCATCGTCTGTACGTCCTCTCCAACCGGATTTGTTGCCATGGCCGCCGGAGGCGCCAGCGCCTATAGTGCCACCAAAGCCGGCATCTCGGCCCTTGTGCGCTGTATGGCTGTGGACTATGCTTCGCACGGCATTCGTGTGAACGCAATCGTTCCCGGCGCTACTGAAACACCCTTAATGTGGAACAATGTTTCCCCGCAGAACATTCCGGAGATGCGCGCTAAAGTCTCGAGCGAAATTCCGCTTGGTCGTCTGGCCGTGCCCGACGATCCAGCCAGGGCTGTGGCCTGGCTGCTCTCCGAAGAGGCCGCCTATGTCACAGGTTCACATCTCGTATGCGACGGCGGCATTCTCGCTAAGGCATCTATCTCCGTATGAAAATTACCCGAATTGAATCGGCTGGATTGCGCGGAGCCACACCGGAAGGCGGTTGGGCTAGTGAAATAAAGCCCAGCGACTGCGTTCACACTCTGATTGCCGTTTTTACAGATGAAGGAGTGACCGGCTGGGGATCGGTGTTCACAAATGACGCGCTCGTACAAGCAGCGTTGGCCGTCCTAGAACCTCTATATCTGGGTGAGAATCCACTCGAACCAGAGCGCGTGAGCGAAAAACTCCACTCAAACACCTTTTGGCTGGGTAGGGGCGGCACCATCACGCACACAATTAGTGGTATTGATATTGCGCTGTGGGACATTCTTGGGAAGACCACCGGCCAACCGGTCGGCAGGTTGCTCGGCGGCAGATACCGTGAGCGCGTGCGCCCCTATGCGTCTCTTTTGATGCGCGCGCCGGGACCTCTGTCGGAACACCTGCAAGCTATAAAAGCGCAGGGTTTCAAGGCGTTCAAGATCGGCTGGGGGCCGTTTGGCCGCGAAAATAACAAAATCGACGAAGAGATTGTTCGAGCAGCTCGCGAAGCGGTTGGGCCGGATTCCATGCTCATGGTTGATGCAGGCGGAAGCGATGCGTTCTGGCACCAGGGATACAAATGGGCTGTACGAACGGCGGACATGCTCAATGAATACGCCGTCTATTGGTTTGAAGAGCCGCTAGCACCCGATAACCTTGCCGATTACGTCCTGCTTCGAAAGAACTCCAAAGTCTCCATTGCCGGCGGCGAGGTCTTAACCCGGCGGCAGTCATTTGCTCCGTGGCTGCAAGCGGGCGCGTTTGATATCGTGCAGCCGGATGTGACCAAAGTTGGCGGTATTTCTGAAGAGCGCAAGATTGCCTGGATGGCGGAGGACAACGGCGTTCGTTTTATTCCACATGGCTGGAACACCGCACTGGGATTGGCAGCCGATTTGCAACTAGCGTCGGCCGGCAAATTCACAGACCTAGTGGAATATCTGACTGGCTCGCCGTTTATCGATGATATCGTCGCCAATAAATGGGTATTGGATGCCGACGGGTATCTGTCCATTCCCGATGGTCCTGGACTCGGAATTTCTCTAAATTTCGATGCGGTGGAAAACTATACCGGAAAACGATTTTCATAATCAGGAGCGAATGCCACAAGCGAAAACCGCTGATTCGACCGGCGCGAGGCTGAGACGGTCCTTAACTCTCTGGGATCTCCTTTTCTACGGCCTGATAGTGGTACAGCCAACAGCGCCTATGCCGCTCTTCGGCGTGGTGTCGCAAGTGGCAAAGGGCCATGTTGTTACCACCATACTGATTGCCATGGTGGCTATGCTTCTCACAGCGGTGAGCTATGGCCGCATGGCGCGAGTCTATCCGAGCGCCTGCTCAGCCTACGCCTACGTGCGCGGTGAGTTTGGCAACTTAGCCGGTTATCTGGTTGGTTGGGGAATCCTACTCGATTATTTATTGAATCCGCTCATTTGCACCATCTGGTGCAGCAAGGCAGCGGCAAACATTTTCCCAATGCCCTATCCGATCTGGGCCACCTTTTTCGCATTGATGTTTACGGTGCTCAATTTGCGCGGGGTAGAGACATCGGCCGCCATCAATCGCTGGCTTGCCATAGCAATGTCAGTGGTTGTCGCCTGCATGCTTTTCAGCATGACGCGCTATCTGGTAGGGCTGGGACATCACGATTCGGCTTTCTTCATAAAGCCTTTTTATGATCGGCCAAACTTCTCGGTTTCCGCTGTCTTCACGGGGACTTCGATTGCCGCCCTCAGTTACATCGGTTTCGACAGTATTTCCACCCTATCGGAGGAAGTGATTAATCCTAAGCGGAACATCCTCCGCGCAACAGTTCTCGTGTGCCTCGCTACAGGAATCTTCTCCGCCGTCGAAGTGTATGCGGGCCAGTTGGTTTGGCCGGACTTCCATCACTTTCCGGACCTCGATACCGCATACAGTTTTATTGCCGGACGCGCGGGAGGGCCGGTCTTCTTCCACCTGGTAAATGCCACGCTGCTGATTGCGAATGCCGGGTCTGGAATGGGTGCCGCAATTGGGCGCTGCCCGCTTGCTCTTCGGCATGGGGCGCGACAATGCACTGCCCGCCCGTTTCTTTGGACACGTGGACCTGAAGACGAACGTCCCAAGCTATAACGTGCTGTTTAGCGGAGCGCTAGCTTTGATCGGTGCGCTTTCCATCAGCTATGAGCTCGGCGCCGAATTGCTGAATTTCGGAGCTTTTCTAGCTTTTACCGCGGTGAATCTATCAACGTTCATGCACTACTTTGTGCGCGGAAGAAACCGCCATTGGACCTATCTAGTGCTTCCACTTGCAGGTTGCGCGGTTTGCCTCTATATTTGGTCGAGCCTGCGATGGCAGGCCAAGGTCGCGGGCGTCATTTGGCTAATCATCGGTGCGGGCTACGCCCTAATCAGGCGGAATTCGGTGTCGTTGTCACAAGTAAATTGATCCACCCAATCACCCCAAATCTCGGCTTTCGCGTTTCAAGCTGGAAGGCCGTGGTCTGATAGCAGGGAGGGGAAATGCCGTGAATCGATTGGTCCGCTATGCAGTGATCGCTCTTGCCGTTGCTGCGCCATGTATGCTGGCCGAGGTGGCACGGCATCCGCTAGATGCGCTCACATTCCAGGAGTACTGGGCGGTTTTCGAAACCATGAAGGCGTCTGCCAAGCTGGACGCGGCGAGCCGCTTCGCCGGCATCAACCTGCGCGAGCCTCCAAAATCGGAAGTGTTGCGCTGGAAACCCGGCGAACCGTTCCGGCGCGAGGCGCTGGCCATTGTCAAACAGGGTAGACAGACATTTGAGGCCGTAGTAGACGTTGCTGCTCGAAAGGTAATCTCTTGGAGAGAGGTGCCGGGCGTTGAGCCGGTTTTGATTACGGATGAGACCGAAGGCGTTGCAGAACGATTGAAGGCCGACCCGCAGTGGCAAGCCGCCATGCGCAACCGCGGCATAACGGACTTCGATACCGTGGATTGTGACGGAGACTCGCCCGGTTACTTTGGAACTCCCGAGGAGAAGGGCCGTCGGCTTCAACGTGTGAAGTGTTCCCAGAGGCGGGGCGCCGCAAACGGCGGCGGTCACCCGATTGAAGGATTGATCGCGGTGTGGGATTCGGAGGAGCAGAAGATGATCCGCCTCATCGACACCGGAGCCGTGCCGGTTCCAGCGGGCAATGCGGACTACGACGCCGGTACGATTGCCTCGCGCGACGTGCCGGGACCAATCTCAGTGACACAGCCAATTCATGGTTTCCAAACAGAAGGTAACGAGGTCAATTGGCAGAACTGGCGGTTTCACTTCCGTATTGATCCAAAGATGGGCGTGGTGGTAACCAATGTGAGCTACCTGGACGGAGGCAAAGAACGCTCCATCCTATATGAGGGCTCGCTTGCGGAGATTTTCGTTCCCTATCAGGACCCGGCGGAGGGCTGGTATCACACAACTTTTATCGACATGGGCGAGGGCAATACTTGGGGAAGCGTGGCGAGCACTCTTGAGCCAGGCGCCGACTGCCCGGGCAACGCGGTCTATTTCGATTCCGTGATTGCGACCTCGCGCGGCCTGCCGCAACGGTGGCCGCGAACAGCATGCCTATTTGAACGCGAGGCGGGAGACTTCGCCTGGCGGCACAGCGAAGGAGGACGGCTGACCGACAGCCGAAAGAGGCGGGATCTGATTCTGCGGATGATCACCACCTTTGGCAATTATGATTACGCCGTGGATTGGACTTTCCAGCAAGACGGCAGCATTAAGATCGGCGTTGGCGCGACAGGCTCTGTGGAGGTGAAGGCGGTACGGAGCCGCACTGCAGCGGAAGACCATGACGGACGAGATGAACGCTACGGGCATTTCGTGGCTGAGAACACGGTTGGAGTCAATCATGATCACTTCTTCTCATTCCGGCTTGACCTCGATGTGGATGGAACGGAGAACAGCTTTGTCAAAGAGGAGATGAAGACCGAGCGTCTGCCAGCTGAGAGTCCGCGTAAGAGCGTGTGGGTGGAGGAGCAGACGGTCGCAAAAAAGGAGGCGGACGCACAGCTGACGGCGATGATGGAGCACCCGGCCCTGTGGCGTGTGATCAATCCCAATGTAAAGGGGCCGATGGGGTATCCGGTAGGATACGAAATTGCGGGCGGCCACAACGCGGTGTCGCTGATGGTGGACGACGATTGGCCGCAATACGGGACGTGGACCATCTTGACGCCGGCCATCACGTTGAACAGCCGCCCGCCATATGGGGCGCGCTGCCGTTGCCGGCCGAAGCCATGTTGACTTTGCCCGGATTGGCCTTGGCATAGGCGATGAACTCGGGGACCGTCTTGGCCGGAACCGATGGATGCACCAGGACGACCATCGGGACGCGGATGATGCCGGCGACCGGGGCGATGTCGCGGATGAAGTTGAAATTGAGCTTGTCGTAGAGCGTCGTATTGACCGCATTGGGGACGGTGGCGAGAAGCAGCGTGTATCCGTCAGGCTGCGCATTCACGATGGTCTCGGTGCCGAGGTTGCCGCCGGCTCCCGGCCGATCTTCGATGACGAAATTCTGGCCGAGCCGCTCGGACAGCCACTGCCCGATCAGGCGCGCGGTGATGTCGACCCCGCCGCCGGCCGCAAAGCCGACGATGATGTGCACCGGCCGTGTCGGATAGGCTTGCGCCCAGGCGAAGCGCGCCATGGCCGGGAGCGCGGCAGCGCCCGCTGCCAGGCGTAGAAATCGACGACGCGGAAGTTTCATGCGGGTCCCCTTGGCCTGCTTGGTCTGTTTGGTCTGTTCAGTCAGGCTTTGCGCCGGAGAACTTTACCACGTTTGCCCACTTCGCGGTCTCTTCCGCAATGAACTTGCCGAAATCGGCGGCCGAGCCTGGAAGCACCGCCTCGCCCAATCCGCAACCGCGCCTTGATCCTGACATCGGCCAGGCCGGCGTTGATCTCGTGATTGAGCCTGTCGATGATATCGGTGGGCGTGCCCCTGGGCGCGCCGACGCCGCACCAGCCGCTTGCCTCATAGCCCGGCACATATTCGCTGGCCGGAATGTCCGGCAGCGCCGGCGAGCGGCTCGCGGTCGCCACCGCCAGCGCCCTCAGCCTGCCGGCTTTGATGTATTCGATCGACGACGACAGGCCATCGAAGGCGGCTTGCACCTGGCCGCCCAGCAGGTCGGCCAGCATCGGCCCGGAGCCGCGATAAGGCACGTGAATCATGTCGACGCCGGCCATCTTCTTGAACAGTTCGCCCGCCAGATGGGGCCCGGTCCCGGTCCCGGGCGATGCCATGTTGAGCTTGCCGGGATTGGCCTTGGGTAGGCGATCAGCTCGGGAACCGATTTGGCCGGAAACGAGGGATGCACCTCCATGACGAGCGCAATGCTGTTGACGGCGCCGACCGGCGCGATGTCACGGACGAAATTGTAGTTGGGCCTGTCATAAAGCGTCGCGTTGATCGCGTTCGATGCGTAAGCCATCAGGAGCGTATAGCCGTCGGCCGGCGCGTGCACGACCGCCTCGGTGCCGATATTGCCGCCGGCGCCCGGGCGGTTGTCGACGATGAATTGGTGACCGAGCTGGTCCGACAGCCATTGCGCAATGAGGCGCGCCGAGATGTCGACCGGGCCGGCGGGAGGAGCGCCGACAATCAATCGCACCGGCCGGGTCGGATAGGCCTGCGCTCTTGCGATCCGCGCTGCCGCCGGAAGCGCGACCATGCTGGCCGCTAGGTGGAGAAATCGACGGCGTGGAAGCTTCACGGTGATCCCCCGGGCCGGTCGGCAGGGCAATCGATCGAATTGGCGGCGGGCCGGATCGGCTGATCGGCCGCGCCGCGCAAATGATATCAATCCGCTTGGCTGGCCAATTCACGCAGGCCATCGCCTGGCGGCGCTGCTTGAGCGTGATGCCGTACTCCTTGGCATAGGCCATCAGCTGCGTGGGAATATTTGGTCGCGGCCCAGCGAACGGTGTCGCACGAATAGGCGAGGTCGGGGCCCCGTCTGCTTTAATGCGACGCTTGCGCCACGCGGCACAACAGAACGAACGTCAGAGCAAAAAAATTACTGTATCTTGATCTCCATTTCAGGGAAATG
>CAVQZK010000003.1:0-86113 GCA_963718465.1 Bryobacterales bacterium
TCGGGAACGTTCTCCAAAAGATCGTTCGCAATGAATACCCGGTTCGACCCGTGTTGAGAAGACATCAGAATCAGGCTGGAAGCCCTGGGTTGGTCCTGAAACCAATCTCTGGGAGTAGCAAAAATGAACGCCAGGATGATTGCGACAACTACATCATATGGCCACGAAGCCCTCGGGAAATCCCAGAAGATCATTCGCCGTCCAAGGTTGGGCCTATTGGTTACCTGTTCCGCGCTTTGATCCGCCACTAATGGGAGTTTAACATTGCAAAAGCGGCTGGTGAAGCGTATTCTCCGTGACTCCTAATACTTCCGCATCACCGCCAGCACCCGCCCTTGAATCTGCAAATTCGCCTGATTCACAAAAATTGGCCCCATCGCCGCGTTCGCCGGCTGTAGGCGGACCCGCCCATCCGGCTCCAGATAATAGCGCTTCAAAGTCGCCTCGGTTCCATCCACTAACGCCACCACAATATCGCCGTTGCGCACCACATCCGTTTTCTCCGCCAGCACGAAATCGCCGCTGCAGATATGATCCTCAATCATCGATTCGCCCCTGACTTCCAGCGCGAACGTGCTGTCCTTTCCAATGAAATCGCTGAAATGCAAAGTTTCGGGATTCGGAATCGCCTCTACCGGAGCACCGGCCGCGATCCTGCCCAGCAATGGAATCACCGGCATCGGCGAGCGCCGCTGTAAGCGTGAACCTTCTTCGGTATAGAAGCGGTCGCCTACTTCGAGCGACCGGCTGTGGTTGTAACTGCGCCGCAAATACTGCTTGGCCTCAAGCGCCTGAATGTGTTTATGCACTGTCGCCAGCGACGCTAAACCCAAGCCTGAGGCAATCTCTTCGTAACTGGGACTGTAGCCGTTCTGGTCGATGAAATTCGACAGATAGTCCATCACTTCTTTCTGCCGTCGTGTGAGCGCCATTCGGTCAATCTCCTTTTCCCTCTAGTGTTGGCGAATAAAGACCGAAAGTCAAGGGAAGAATGCAACCAGTATATTTACACCAACCCATAAAGTAGACATTGACTTTGAAACCTGCTTTGATACTATTTCCAGGGTTACGCACTTCTCTTTGTGTGCGTCCCTTTTCCTAAGCTTTAAATAATGCGTGACCGTGTCTTACTTTATGTAGAGGACGAAGACGCGGCAGTCTTCCTTCTTGAAACAGCCCTTAAAGAGGCTGAAATAGACGTTAGTCTGTTCCGCGTTGCCGATGGCGAAGAAGCCATGGCGTTCCTGCGCCGCTCAGGAACTTACGGAACCGCTCCGCGGCCCGATTTGATACTCCTCGATCTAAACTTGCCGCGCAAAGGCGGTTTGGAAGTACTCTCCGATATGCGGAATGCCGACGATCTGCGCTCTATGCCCGTTGTCGTCTTCACTTCCTCCTCGCTGGCGGCCGATAAGCGTAGATCCCTTGCTCTTGGAGCCCAGCATTACATAACCAAGCCTTCATCGTTCGATGGATTTGTCGAGGCTATAAAGAACGCCTGCTCGTTCATGCCGGCGAACGGCAAACACTAGTTGTAATTCATTCCGCACATGCCGCTTTGGCATGCGCCCGAACCGCACATGCCCGCCCCGCAATCCTGGGCTGGGGCCGCACTGCCTTTTGCGTGTGCCGCGAATGTTGAATACTGGGTAGTCAGGTGTTCCTGCCCGCAAGACGGACAGCGAACGCCGTCAGCCTCCGTTATCCGGCGCAGCAGTTTCTCGAATTTGGTTCCACAATCGTCGCAAGAATATTCGAAGATCGGCATATCTACAGCCTAACAAGCAAACTTCTCAAATGTTACGTGGCAACTTATCTAGGCGACCAAGTTTCGGTGTCTGGGCTAGACTTCGGTTATGCCGCCGCCTCATTCGTTAGAAGCCGCGCCGGCTCCTCTATCTACGCAAATTTCCCATCGTTCGCTGGAACGCTGGAATTTGTTCGCAACCCTCGTTATTGCCGCCATTTTTCTATTCAGCTTCGTAAGTACGAATCTGCCTCTCGATCAGGATCTCGGCAGCAAAGCCGCGAAAATTGAGAGTCTTTCGAAAGCGCCTATCTTCACATCGCCCACCCATCCGCCGCTTTACTACCGCGAAGCATACTTTCCCTTCTACTACCAGGTTGAAGCCATCGTTGCAAAACTTACCTCGCTCCCTGGCGTTGCGGTAACCGGCTATTCAGCCGCTGTCTGCGGCGTCCTGTGCTTGGTTGCGCTCGGCATTTATCTCAAAAAATTAACCGGCATCGGTCCCTGGTGGAGCTTATTTCTGTTTCTCAACACGCCTGCCCTGGTGATAAATTTCCTCTACGGCAACGAAGCGTCGTTCTCCATCGCCATGGCGGCCGGCGCCGCCGCGCTCATCGTACTTCGCAAGGGCATGGCGTGGGATATCGCCTCCGGCTGCATCCTTGGATTTGCATTCTTCTGCCGGCCAGATATCATCCTGCTTGCGCCGTTCATCATCGCGCTGCTTTGTACAGTGATCAGTCATCCGGAGCACCGTCTCAGCCTGCGTCTCGAATGGTTGCGCATCGTCTCTGCCGGAAGCGCCGCCGCGTTAGTCGCCGGCCTTTATTGGCTCGCGGTGGTCCGCGCCCTTCCCAACGAAGCGGCGTTTCCCTGGATTATCGATTGGCGCATCTTCGCCACCTACCTATTGTTCGGTTTCGGCCCGCTAGCCGTTGTTCTCGCGGCATGGGGCGCGTGGAAACACTCTGCTTCGCATGGCATCGTTCAGCTTGTCTTACCGGCTACCGCCATCGCGCCTCTGTTCTACTATTTCCGGGATCTCGGTTCACCAAAATACATCCTAGGTCTGGCGTTTGGAATTCTCCTCTGCGCGGGCTGGGCCATAGCCGCTTCGGGGCCTGTTTTGAAAGTTCTCTCAGTTGCCGCCGCTGCTCTGTTCTGGGTAATTTCAATTACCCCCTTTGGCGTCTTTGGACCAGGCCGAGGCGGCCATTGGGTCATTCCTGCCGGCCATGGCCCGGTCGCTTTTGGCTCTTACGCCGCTTTCTACCGCGAAGTTCACCAGGGGTTTTTCGGCTATCGCTACAGCGCTGCGGAAAAAGCCTGGGCGGAAGTCGTCGCGCGGCTCGCAGTTGATCGCCAACCCACCCGCCTCATCGGCTCTTCCGACGACCACATGCTCGATCTTCTCTGCGAACAGCGCGGCCTTAACAAATCGACACTTAACATTACCGTCGATCGCGACGGCGATTACGTCTACCAACCTGGCCGCCAGGTAATGTTCTTCAACGGCTATTCTCGCCTTTCTTATTTAACGGGTCGCGGTGCCGAGGCGCTGGTCAAGAACTGGCTCGACAAAGGAATGGTTGCGCCCTTCGCTTCCCATTCGACCGGCGGCGCGCTGCCCTACGCCGTTGAAATTGGCCCCACCGTCGCCAAAGGTTCTCACGAACTGGCCCAGCGAATTCTCTTCGCCGATAAAGTTTCCCATGGCGGCGGACTCGCCCCCCTCGCGTACTACACCCGTGATTACGGCGCATTCTGCTTCGTTCCCCCTTCAGAACACCCTTCCGATCTCCTCTACAGCGATAGCGAATATGCGGCTACCACGCACTGTTCAAAAGACGCCGAAATCTGGGGCAACTGGTGGCCTGCGGTCTATTACGAACGTGGCGCCGACCGCGCCCGTTCCGCTTTGGCGGGTAAGCCAAAGTAAAGCATGACAACGCTTGAACCGCCCGCCCTCTCCTCACGCTTTGCGGCTCTGCGCGGCCGTTTCGATGCGGCGGCCATTTCGCCCCTGATCGACAAACTCTGCTTGCTGGCCCTCGCATTGTTCTACTTCTTCGTGACTGCAGTCATGAGCCGCGCCAATTATGGCACGACGAGCTGTACACCTACTACATCGCTAAAGCGCCCACTCTTGCAGACGTCTGGCAGGGCATCCACATCGACCTTCATCCCCCGCTGATGTTTTTCATCGCGCGCCTGTCGATAGGCATCTTCGGCGATAGTGCCTACGCCCTGCGCCTGCCGTTCATTCTGGTCTTTCTTGCTGGAAGTCTGTGCCTTTACGTGTTCGTCGCTCGCCGTCTCCGTCCCATTTATGGCGCATTAGCCGTCCTCGTCTTCTGGTCCACGCCCATCCTGTATTACGCCACCGAAGCGCGCCCTTACGGCCTCGTCCTCGGCTTCTTCGCTATGGTCATGCTCGCCTGGCAGAACGCCGTCGAACCCGGCCGGAGCGGGAGGTCTTTGCTCTTGCTGCTGCTGGCGAACACCGCCATGATGCTTACGCACTTCTTCGGCGTTTTATTTTTGTTCCCCTTCGGTTTAGGCGAACTATTGCGCTGGTATCGCAGCCGCAAGCCCGATCCCGCTCTTTGGGCCGTGCTGTTTCTGCCCGCCGCCCTGCCATTTATTTACTTTCGCGTGATGGCCAGCTATGCTGATAGTCTTTTCCCCGCCGATTTCCAGGCAGGCATCAGGAAAATGGCCGTTTTCTATTACGATACCCTCTACCCGGAGGGTTGGGTTCTCCTTCTCGCGTTTTGCGGCGCACTCGCGGTTGCCTATCAACCCCATCGCTCCGAATCCAAACTCCGCGTCCGCATGAGCAGTCTCGAACTTGTATTCTTAGCCGGATTGCTGCTCTTGCCCGTCGTTGTCAATCTAGCGCTGATGCGGGCGCATGGCGCATTCTTTTCCCGCTACGCCGCACCCGCCGCGCTGGGATACGCAATCGCTATTGCTTTCCTGCTTGCCGCCTATACGAATTTGAGCCGCTCCGCTTCAGCCGCGGCATGCTGTTTGCTGCTTCTCTACATCCCTGCCGATAACGCGCTGGTACCGCTTTTGAAGGAAATCAAACGCAACCGCAACAGCGCCGCCATCTCCAACTCCGCTTCCCTCGAGCGCGTCAAGCCTGACCTCCCGCTCGTCGCCGCCAGCGGCCTTACTTTCCTTGAAATGGATCACTACGAAAGCCCCAGCACGGTCGCACGTCTCTTCTATCTCAACGACCGGTCCCTCGCCATCCAGTACGCTCATGCCACCCTATTCGAGGGCTTGCCCAACCTCAAGCAGCACTTCCCGATTCGCGCTAACGTCGAGCCTTACCCGCAATTCATCCGCGAACATCGCGACTTTCTTGTCCTCGGCACTCCCGATTACCCCGAAGACTGGCTCATCCGCTATTTGATTGCCACTCACGCCCATCTCGAATATCTGGGCGATTTTCCCGGGCCATACAAAGACTCGCAACTGTTCGAAGTCACTCTTACGTCTGAAAAGTGAATTCTCGTTACCGCCGCTTCGGGAACGGACTTGATGCAAAGCCGTCATACTCGAAGTGTGTCTCTTGATTATGAAGAGTTCATTTTTTCTGCTCGCACTCACGGTTTTCGCAACAAGTCTGCAGTCCGCTGCCGCGCCTCGGACGGTTGACGAGGTTCTTGCGGCGTATGTGACTGCTCTGGGCGGCGCCGAAGCAGTCGGCCGCATTCAAACCCGCGTCATCCATGGCAAGCGCCATCACGCCGGTCCAGTGACTCTTTATTGGAAAAAGCCCGATTTGGTTCTCTCCATCGCTAAGGAAGCACGAGAAGGGTACGACGGCAAGAGTGGTTGGATATTCTCGAAGAAGAAAAAGGTGAAGCGGTTGGCGCGCGGGGCCGAATTGCCGCTCGAAATGGATGCCAATCCCTTGCGCTACGTCGACCTGAAAAGGCTTTACTCCGAGGTCGATCCGGCGCCTGCCCAGGATTTGGACGGCGAGATGGTGGATGTCCTGATAGCGCCGAATAACATCGCAGCGACTAAATTCTTATTCGATGTGAAATCGCATCTGTTGCGAAGAATCGAAGAGAGCGGCGAAACTTCGGCGTACTACAAATTATCGGTGGATTTCCTCGACTATCAGGAAGTGGACGGCGTGAAGTTCCCGTTCCAAATTGTGCACGAGACCACTGAGCCGGGCGGCGCTCATGAAGACCTTACGGTGAAGTCGATTGAACAGAATGCCGACTTGCGCGATGAGGCATTCAGCAAGCCCACCAATTCAGTCGTTGTGGCGGGCGCTAAGCGCTAATCGGCAATGGCGGCGGGTCGGGGAATCCGCGTAGCGCCTGGCGGATTCGCTCCAGCGTACCAGCGCGATTCCACTGAAAATAATCAGCATGGCGGTCACCCCGCGCAGGCCGAATGGCCTTTGAAAATCAGCCAGCCGAGAAATATCGCGACAATCGGATTTACGAAATAGTAAACCGAGACAATCGCCACGGGCGAGTTCTTCACCGAGTAGATAAACGCGCTGTAGCCGATGATCGATCCGAAGAAGGACAGGATAGAACACCGCCGTAATCGACCGTAATTCGATAAAGTGCGGGAATTTCTGAAACGCAATGCTGGAACAAAACTAGCCCGCATATCTCGCAAAGGGTCTAGCAAAAAGCCGTCCCATCTTGCATAAACATAAGTGCAAGCAAATGTTGCACGCCAAGGAGGAGACGGCTTTTCTATGACAGAGTGTATCCCATCTCGGCTGGCATTCGCCAGTGAGCGCAAGCAAGAAGTGATAGCAGAGTTCAACGGCGGAACGATCAGTTCCGATGGCGGAGCACTCCTGCTGCGGGAGGCCGGTCAAAGAATCAATCTACTGGGGAGGTTCAGTCAATGCTTTCCGGATGGCCGCAACCCAACTTTGATAGGGCACTGTATCGAGGAGATGCTGGCGTAACGAGTGTACACCGCAACCTGCAACGCGGAGAAATAGCCGCGCGGCCTTGGTAGCCGTTCACACTTCGGGCTGTTGTTGCGCTGATCGCCGAGAGGCAAAGGGTAAGATGAGATGGACCAACTCTGCCAGAAGTTCAATCTCCTCTGCGCCCGGCCCAAGCGTTTCAACTCGCTGCAACGGCGACGTAGGATATCGCAGTTCATCAAAAAACGCGTCGTAACGAGCCAAATATGTAGGGCAGTCAAAAAGAAAATCCCATTTGTCAGGGATATTTATAGAAAACTCAGGACGCTTAGTGTGAAGAAGTTGAGCGAGTTCCTCTGTTTTGTGACCCCAGACGAATCCATCCCATGGCTTCCCTTTAGCAACCGTAAATCCCTCTTGAATGAGTGCTGCTTTGAGGAGCATTTCAAGGGCATGGTGTCCAAGTATGGCGGCTGAGAACCATAAGCGTGGGTTTTCAATGTAGAAAAGCAGCTTTGCTGCCTCGAACGCCCCCATGGCGGCATTCACCCATTCCGCGGCGTTAGCAGCAAACTCATCTATTTTTCTTTCGGCGACTTCTGGCTTCTGCTCCAACATCGGAGTCCGGTTTACTGGCGCGAGACAATTTTACCTCGAATGGTTTAGATCCAAATCAACGTATAGTGTTATCAATGGGCTTGAGGGACGGTGGCGCGGGAAGTATTCGCGCCGAGGACCGGGGAGGCCGAATACTGGTGGATTGAAGTAAACCTCTTAACTTCCCGAATATTTGTTTTTCGTTGAAATAATGGGGCTTATGCGGCTGCGGTCAAGGGGTGGAGACACTAGATAGAGGGGCACCCGCTACTGAGGCGCGGACATGAGGTCTCTGGATATCCACATCAAGGCTAGGAAAACGAAAACCGACCCGATTCCAACAAGCCCTTGGAGTTGTCTATTCTCGCGCACGCGCTGCCAAGGACCGCCCGGTTTCATTAGCTCCCAAAGCCATCGCCTCAGGAAATTTCGGCACTGGAATCCGGCGAAGAATAATGCGCTGATTTCAATGATCATCCACGTGATTGCGAACTGCGTCACAGCGTCTTTCGAAGCCCCTTCTTGGAGCATCCTATGTTCCGTAATTGAGGAGACTTGGCCCAGTAGTACCGCGATTATCCAGACAAAGCCAAGAGTGGGAATAATGGAGGCATTGCCTAGAAGCTGATTGTGCTTGAGCACGACCTCGTTCGTGGCTTCGCCAATTTCCCGCCGCAACTCCTCTTTGATAACGATCAACTCATTCTCGGAAACATCACAGAGCGGACTGGCGTCGAGCATCGTTTTCCAGAATTGAATCCTCTTCGTTCTGTTCTCGAAATTCCGAACAGAGCGGTCCTTGATTAAGCTGGCCACGGTGACGGCCACGGCAGAAATTAGTGGAGTCAAAACTGTTGTCATTTCCATAACAGTGAAAACATTTCCTTTGTTGCTTGTTTTATTTGCTCCAAGTTTTATTATAAACGTTTCTTCCGGGATTGTTTTGGCCTACGGGTCGTGCGCAACCTTCGTTTACGCACCAAAAAGCGGCGCGAATACGACTCGGCGCGAGAACATAGCCTGATCCAATGGGCGCACAGCGTTGTCCGACATGGCTGGCGTGTTTTGCGTGCCAGTAATCGCTATGCCTTCGCCGCGTTTTTGACCATGCGCCGCATCCTCGCATCAATTGCCGCCTCTAACAGCTAAAGACGCCGACGAATACTCACCTCCTATATTTCTAAGAGGTCTTTCGCCGAAATCTGTGCTGAAGCAAAGTCATTAGATTTTGGAGCCACCCTGTCTTCTTTCCACAAATCACAAAGACCCATAGAGAGAGCGATGGTACTCCTCGCGTGGGTTCTTGGTGGGATACCGTAGAATGCTACCGGACATCACATAGCGAATACCAAGCAGAAAGCCCACGGCACAGTCTCTAAACCGATGCGTATGGCCAGATATGTAGTTCCCCAAAAATGCACACCGCGGTTAGTGCGAGATAGGCCATGCGATTGGGTTGTTGACTAGTGCTCAAGCTTCTTTCCCGGGACCGGGCTGGGCTTTCGGATCAAGTTTCTCTACGGTAACCGTTGCAATGCGGTTGCGGTCCATATGTCGAATGGTGAAGCGACGACCGCCATATTCGATAAACTCGTTTTCTTTCGGAATATAACCAAACTGGAAAAGCAGGAAACCGGCCAGAGTTTCGAAGCCTGCTTCACCCGGCAACATCACGTTGTAACGCGTTTCCAGATCGCGAATTGTGGTGTTGCCTTCCAATTCCAGGACTTCTTCATGGTTCGACGGCTCGGGTCGAATGGCGTCGTGCTCGTCGCCGATATCGCCGAAAACTTGTTCCAGTACGTCTTCCAACGTGACCAGGCCCGTAACGGTTCCGAACTCGTCCACCACCAGCGCCATATGCGTATGGCGTTTGCGGAATTCGTCGATCAACTGGTTGAGGGGTTTCGTTTCGGGAACCACCAAGGGCTTACGGACGAAGCGGCGCAGGCGAAAAGGACGTGCTGCACGGCGGCGCTCGTGAGCGAATCGGCGTTCATCCCAGACGCGAATGAGGTCTTTGTAATGAACTATACCGATGATTTGCTCGGGCCGGTCTTCGTAAACCGGCAGACGCGTATATTTGTGCGTGCTCATTACGCTCAGCACCTGGTCTAAGTCGGCATCCACCGGCAACGAGATTACGTTGTGTCGCGGCGTCATGATTTCGCGCGCGTAATAATCCGAAAGTTCAATGAGCCGCTGAATGGCGTCCTGCTCAAACTGCTGAAGGTGTCCTTCGCGGCGGCTCGATTGCACAATGAACTTCAACTCTTCCGGCGAATGCCCGCGCCTTCCTTTCCGTTCACTCAGTCCTAACAGCCGCAAAGCTAGCGCGGCCGAGCGTTCAATCACAATCACTAGAGGCTGAGAGATTCGGTAGAAAATCAACAGCACGGGCGCCGCCATAACCGCTACTCGATCCGCTTTTTCAATGGCCAGATTCTTGGGTACGACCTCGCCGAAAATGACGTGGGCGTAACTGATCAGCAGGAAAGCCAGCGCGAAAGCCACGCCATGAAGCAATACTGGAGCCACCTTGAACGGAAATGAACTCAGCGCATCGCGCAGCAATCTGTACAGCGTGTCTTCGCCTGCCCAACCCAATCCCAAGCTGGCCAGAGTAACTCCAAATTGAGTAACCGATAACAGGCGTCCCGGGTTAGCCAGCAGATTAAGTGCGCTTTGTGCGCCGGCTTGTCCTTGTTCGGCGAGTTGCCGCAAGCGAGACTGGCGGACTGAAATAAGAGCTACCTCAGCCCCGGCAAAGAAGCCGTTAGTGGCAAGGATAAGAACCAAAATAATGAAACGGTAACCCATTGCTTTACTTATCCGGCAGAGTAAAATCGGTTGTGCTGTCCCGCTTCGTGCGAATTGTCAACGTGAGCATGGCGATTCTGTTCGTTCTTGCCGGGTTTGCAATTTATTGGCTGGGCTTCCGGCCATTACCAAAAACGTCCGGTGAGATTTCGGCGCCCATTAGCGCGCGCGGCACAATCAAGCGGGATGCCCGAGGTGTTCCCCATATTGAAGCCGCTTCCTGGCAAGATGCAATTTTCCTGCAAGGGTTCGTCACGGCTCAAGATCGATTGTGGCAGATGGATAGTCTGCGACGGTTTGGCGCCGGCGACCTAGCCGAGGTGTTTGGCCGAAGCGCGCTACAGCTTGATGAGCAGTCGCGCAGTATGCGAATGCGGGCCATGGCGGATTCTTACGTAGAACACTTAACTCCGGAAGAGCGGACGGTAATGGTGGAGTATGCGCGCGGCGTGAACTATTTCATCGAGACCCACCGGGGGGAGTATTCGCTGGAGTTTTCGCTTCCGGGCCATGCTTACGATCCACGCCAGTGGACGCTTACCGATTCGATGCTGATTGGCTTGGTGATGTTCCGCGATTTGACAGATTCCAGGCGCTTCGAATTCGATAAGGGCAAACTACTCGCCGATGGAGCCGATGCATTACGGTTCAAGGTGCTCTTTCCGGCGAGCGCGGCGCAGAAGTGAGTCCCGGTTCCAACGCCTGGGCGGTTTCGGGCGTGCGCACGGCCGACGGCAAACCACTGGCCGCGAACGATCCTCATCTGGCGTATGGCATTCCGGGCACGTGGCATTTAGTTCATCTGCAAGCGCCGGGATTGAATGTTTCGGGCGCCGCGCTTCCCGGTCTGCCGTGCGTGATCACTGGGCATAACGATCGGATTGCCTGGGGTGTCACGAATCTGGAAACCGATGTACTCGATCTATACGCCGAGCAGTTGGACGAGCGCACTGGCCGGTATGTATTTAAAGGGCAGCTCCAACAAGCTCAGCTAGATCGCCAAGTGATTGCCGTCAGAGATGGCAAGCCGGTTCAGTTCAACACGTGGGTGACCCGGCATGGTCCGGTAGTGTTTCATGAAGGCGGCAAGAACTACACCATGCGCTGGAGCGCCGCCGATGGTTTCGGCTTTCCGTTTTTTAAGCTTGATCGCGCAAAGAACTGGAATGAGTTCCGCGCGGCGCTCAGCGTGTTTTGGGGCCCGGGCCAGAATTTTGTTTATGCCGACCGGGCTGGCAACATCGGCTATCAGGCAAGCGGACGGACACCCATCAGGAAGAATTTTTCTGGAGACGTGCCGTTGGATGGCGCGTCGGGCCAGTATGAGTGGGACGGTTATATCCCTTTCGATCGGTTGCCAAGTATTTACAACCCGGCATCCGGCATTATTGCGACCGCCAACCAAAATCCGTTCCCGAAAGACTACGCCTACTCGATTGGCGGCGACTTCGCCGATAGATACCGCGTTCAACAGATAAGAGCGCTGTTGGAAGCGAAGAAGCAACTTACGGTCGACGACATGCTGGCGGTCCAAAAGGACGTTTATTCTTCATACGATCAATTTCTAGCGCAGGCCGTAGTCGCGGCATTTACTAAACGAAATCGAAAAGACGACCTGATGCGCTCAAGCGTGAATATCTTACGCAATTGGGACGGACAGATGGACAAAGATGAGGCCGCGCCATTAATAACTGAGTTGCTGAGCAATCATTTGCGGAGTAGTTTAGTAAAGCTGATTATCCCGCAGGCAAAGCCGCCCTTGCCCGATATCCAACCGCGGCCGGAAGTAGTGGAAAATTTGCTGCGGGTCCGGCCGCCGGGCTGGGTGCCCAAGGACGATTGGGACGAGTGGCTGTTGGACGAATTGAACACCGCTCTGAAAGATGCACGCGCGCAACAGGGGTCGCCGCCTGAAAAGTGGCGTTGGGGCAAGGCGCTGCAATGGAATTTCGAACATCCGGTAGGTAAGCAATTGCCGCTGGTAAACGGCTTCTTTGATATGGGTCCTATTGCCATGAGCGGCTCCGGCACAACTGTAAAGCAGACTACTAATCGGCTTGGCCCTTCCGAAAGAATGGTTGTGGACTTGGGCGATTTGGATAAATCGGTACAGAATCTGGTAATCGGCGAATCTGGTTACGTGGCGTCCGGACACTATAAAGATCAATGGCAGGCTTATTACGTGGGCCGCAGCTTTCCCATGGAGTTCGATCATGTGGACGCGAAAGAGACGTTAACCGTTAAGCCCACCCCTTAGTCTGTTAATAATGGCTTCGAAAGCAATCGGCCTTATTCTAACTACCCTCCTTTGCACATTGGCGGCGAGAGCCGCGGCAGAGAAATCCATCCCGGATGCAACGAAGAACCTGCGCAAAATCGACGGCTTCTTTCCACTGTATTGGGATGACGAAAGCGGTAAATTGCTGCTTGAGATTGGCCGATGGAATCAAGAATTTCTATACGTTGCTTCATTGCCGGCTGGTCTCGGATCTAACGATGTTGGATTGGATAGAGGATTGCTCTCTTCGCCGCGCGTCGTGGCCTTCGAGCGCGTAGGGCCGCGCGTTCTACTGATTCAGAAGAACTACAGTTTCCGCGCTTCGAGCGACAACCCAATGGAAAAGCGCGCCGTCGCAGATTCGTTTGCTGCGTCGGTGTTGTGGGGCTTCGATGTCATGGCGAAAGACGGCGAACGCGCGCTGGTGGATGCCACAGAATTCTTTCAACGCGATATGGTTGGCGCATCCGCAGCTTTAGCGAGAACCAAACAAGGCGCTTATAAGATCGACCCGAAACGCAGCGCTTTCTATTTGAAACGAACCAAAGGATTCCCGAAGAATTCAGAAATCGAAGTTACGTTGACGCTGGTGGGCGATGAGCCGGGCAACTACGTGGAAGAAGTCACCCGTTCCCGCAAGCCATTACGCTGCGGGAACACCACTCGTTTATTCAGCTTCCCGAGAGTGGGTACGCACCGCGCGCATTCGATCCGCGAGCTGGATATTTCGACCTTACATATCGGGATTACTCGGCAGCCCTGGGCGAAGATCCCGATAAGCGGCTCATTGTCAGACACCGCTTGGTAAAGGCGAACGGCGCTGGCGATCCCGTGGAGCCGATTGTTTATTACGTAGACGGCGGAGCGCCCGACGACGTTCGGCAAGCGCTAATGGAGGGCGCAGTCTGGTGGAATCAGGCGTTTGAGGCAGCGGGATTCCATAACGCTTTCCAAGTGAAAGTGCTGCCGCCTGATGTGGACCCCATGGATATTCGCTACAACGTTGTGCAATGGGTGCATAGATACACCCGTGGCTGGTCATATGGCGAGGCGATCGCCGATCCGCGCACGGGTGAAATTCTAAAGGGCCAAGTAACGCTGGGTTCGTTGCGGTACCGGCAGGATTATCTGATTTTCAGCAGTCTGCTCTCGCCTTTCGGACCGGTCGCCGAGCCGCTCGGGCAATTGAAAGACGCGGTGTACGCGCGGCTGCGGCAGTTGGCGGCGCATGAAATTGGACACACTCTCGGGCTGGCGCACAATTATGTCGCGAGTACCGCAGCGAATGCCTCGGTAATGGATTATCCGCATCCCAGGATCACTTTGCGTGGCGATGGTTCGCCTGATTTAGCGAACGCTTATTCGGTTGGGATCGGAGCATGGGATAAGGTCGCCATTCGCTACGGTTATTCGGAGTTTCCGGCTGGCGCCGATGAGAAGCAATCTCTTTCGCAGATCATCGGCGATGCTGCGGCGAAAGGGAATATCTTCATTTCCGATGCCGATAGCAGGCCGTTGGGTAGCGCCCACCCCAAAGCGCATCTCTGGGACAACGGCCCGAATGCATTGGACGAGTTGGAGCGACTGCTGAAGGTTCGTGCGGCCGCGCTGCAGCGCTTCGGTGAAAACAGCATTCCGGTGGGCGCCCCGTGGTCAAGGTTGGATGAAACGCTCGTGCCGCTCTACTTTCTGCATCGCTATCAAACCGAGGCTGCCGCGAAAAGTTTGGGCGGTCTCGATTATACGTATGCATTGCGTGGTGACGGTCAGAAGATCACTGCTGTAGTGCTCGCTAGCGAACAGCGCCGGGCTCTCAAGCTGCTGTTGGAAACCGTCAGCCCGCATACGCTCACTTTGCCTGAGCGTATCATTGCGCTCATTCCTCCGCACCCGATCGGATACCCTCGAACACGTGAGAGCTTTCCTTCAGAAACGGGCTTAACCTTCGATCCGATGGCTGCCGCGGAAGCCGCCGCGGGCTTGACGGGCAGCCTGTTGTTCAACCCTGAAAGATGCGCGCGGTTGATTGAATATCACGCACGGAATGCGGCGAATCCCAGTTTGGAAGAAGTGCTCAACGATATAGCGCACGCTACCTGGCTTGCTCCGAAAGCAAGTGGCTTGGCCGGAGAAGTCGGTACAACGGTCAACCTTACTTTGCTGCGTCAGGCGCTTGCTCTGGCAAACGATCAGAAAGCGTCCAGTTCGGTACGTCTTGCCGTACGCTCGTCATTGCAGGCGATTAACTCGCGCCTGCCCGCGAATCTAGTCCGCATGGTGAATGATTTCAATCAGTACCCCGACCGCTTCAAATCCACGCCGGTTGCCGATGCGCCGCCCGGCCAGCCGATCGGAGAAGATGACGACTGCGCCCGGCCGGTTCTGCCTTAAACTGCGCTAGTATAGTTTCCGGCATTATGCCTGTAGTTCGACCAGAACCCGACGATCCTTTCCGAGTGCTAATCCTCGGCGATTTTAGCGGCAGCGGCGCCGGTGGACGGAAACCGCTGCGAGTGGACCGCGATAACTTCGACAAAGTTCTACGAGATCTTGGCCTACACGTCGAAATCGCATTTGGGAACGGCCAGTTCAGCGACGCGGATTTGAAGTTCGAACGTCTGGACGATTTTGAACCGGATAGCATCTACCTGCGCAGCGAATTGTTCAGCCACTTGAATGTTAGAGAGCAGTCCAACGAACATTCGCAAGAAGTGGAAGAGGCCCCTGCCATTCGTATGCCTTCGGCGGAAGACCTGGCGCGGCTCACTTCACGCGGCAACCTGCTTGACGCGGCCGTTGAGCAAACAACCGCAGTAGCGTCTGCGGCGGACGAATGGCAAGCAACGGTGGACCGGATCGTTGCGAGGTATGGTACGCCGCGGGAGAGCGCCGACAAAGCGCGGGCTTCCGCGGAGCGTACGCAACGGGCAAGCATGTTGATGTGCAGCATTCTTCACGACGCGCGTTTTCAGGCCATAGAGGCTGCGTGGCGCGGGCTCGATTTTTTGGTCCGCCATCTGGACAGCGACTTGATTCAGCTATACATCTTCGATATATCGAAAGACCGGCTGGCCGCTGATCTCAACGCCAGCGACATTTTCAAAGACGAATCGTGGAGCGTGATAGCGGGGATCTATGCCTTTGACCGGACAGTTGTGCAGGACGTGCTTCTGCTGAAGCGGCTGGCGCAGATAGCAATGAACATCGATGCTCCGTTCATCGGCGAGTGTGTGCCTTCACAGAAAGAAAACGCGAAGGCGGCGGCGGCTTGGCAAGAGCTGAGAAAATCGCCCGAGGCGAGATGGCTGGCGCTCGCCATGCCGAGATTCCTATTGCGGCTTCCTTACGGCAAAGACACGTCGACTATAGAGAGCTTCGAGTTTGAGGAAATGCCAGGCGCTCCAAAGCACCACGAGTATTTGTGGGGCAATCCGGCATTCGCCTGTATCTTCGTGCTGGGCCGTTTGTTTTCCGACTCTGGCTGGAAGATGCGGCCGGCGCAGAACGAATGCATCGAGGGCGTCCCCTTGCATGTTTACAAACTGAATGGCGAAACCCATACCCAGCCCTGCGCCGAGGTGATGCTTTCGGAGCACGATTGCGCCGCGCTGCTCAAAGAGGGGTTGCTGCCTTTGGCGTCCATGAAGGACCGTGATACCGTGCGGATTCCGCGCGTCCAATCTATTGCAGATCCGCCCACCGCACTGGTGGGGAAGTGGCTCAACTAAACGGTACCTCCTAAGGTCGTCGTCGCCGCCCGGGCATGCCAGAATCAAAGTAGCCCATGCTCACGGCAGCAGCCTACGATACTCACGTGGAACAACTGTTCGACCGAATCCAGCAACTTCATTCGGTGCTGACTACGGCAGGCATACCTTACAGAATCGTGGGCGGCATGGCTGTGTTCATCCACGTGTTCGAACGAGATCCCCTGCGCGCACGCCTCACGTCCGATGTTGACGCGGCCATTGATCGACCGCACCTCGCCTCCGTCATTGAGGCGGCTCGAAAGGCTGGTTGGGTTTTTCGGCATACTGCCGGTGTCGACATGCTCATTGATGCAGCGCAGCCGCGGGCTCGATCCGCCGTCTATCTCCTGTTTCTGAATGAGAAGGTCCGCCTGGAATATGCGGAAGCCGTCCCGGCGTCTCCGCCTGACACAACCCGCGAAGGTATCCTGGTGGCTCCCATCGCCGACCTCGTCCGAATGAAACTCACCAGCTACCGCCTCAGGGATCGCGTACACATACAGGACCTCGACAGCGTTGGACTCATCAGTCCGGAGATCGAAGGGCAGCTGCCTAAGTTGCTGCTGGACCGCCTTGCGGAGATCCGGTCCAGCGAGTAAGCCGCGGAACTGGTTAACGGTTTACTCTTCGAGACTCCTCGACGTGACCTGCTGAGTCAGCCTTGTAACAAACTCATCCACCGGGACAGCCCCCTGGTCGCCGTGTTTGCGGTTGCGCACAGCCACCTTGCCCGCTTCCGCCTCGCGATCACCCACCACCAGCATGTACGGAATCTTGGCAAGCTGGGCTTCGCGGATTTTGAAATTTACTTTTTCGTTGCGATCGTCGATCTCCACTCGGAATCCGGCGGTTTTGAGCTTAGCGTAGATGTCTTTCGCGTACGTGCTTTGACGATCGGTGATGGGCAGAACAATGGCTTGCACGGGCGCGAGCCATACGGGGAAAGCACCCGCATAGTGTTCGATCAAAATGCCAAAGAACCGCTCGATGGAACCGTATAGTGCGCGGTGTACCATGAGCGGCTGATGTTGCTTGCCGTCTTCGGCGATATATTCAAGGCCGAATCGGCGCGGCAGAGTGAAATCGAATTGAACGGTGGACAATTGCCAGAGGCGGCCGATGGCATCGACCAGTTTGACGTCTATCTTCGGGCCATAGAAAGCCGCTTCATCAGGCGTAACTTTCACCTTCATATTCAACCGCGAGGTCGCGCGCTCAAGAGCCTTTTCGCCGAGTTCCCATTGATCGGCAGTGCCGTCGTACTTGCCGCTTTTACCGCCATCCCACGTAGAGAGTTCGGCTTCATATTGGGTGAAGCCGAAGGTGTTCAGCGTGTCGATGGCGAACTGTAAACAATCGACCACTTCGTTTTCGATCTGATCGGGCGTGCAGAAAATATGCGCATCGTCTTGCGTGAAGCCGCGTACACGCAACAGGCCATGCATGACGCCGGAACGTTCATAACGATATACGGTTCCCAACTCGCCCAGGCGCACCGGCAGATCGCGATAGCTGCGCATCTTGTCACGGTAAATCAGGATGTGGAAGGGGCAGTTCATCGGTTTCAATTGGTACTCGGCATCGTCGAGTTCCATGCGCGCGAACATGTTTTCCGAATAGAAGTTGTAATGGCCGGACGTCTTCCACAGATCGCTGCGCGCGATATGCGGCGTATAAACGAGCGAGTAATCGCGTTTGATGTACTCTTCACGCATCCAGTCTTCGATGACTTTGCGGATAGCGCCGCCTTTGGGATGGAAGAAGATGAGGCCCGGGCCGGCTAGATCCTGAATGCTGAAAAGGTCAAGTTCCTGGCCTAACTTGCGGTGATCGCGCTTCTTGGCTTCTTCAAGGCGCATGAGGTATTCGTCGAGTTCCTTTTTGCTGAAGAAAGCAGTTCCGTAAATGCGCTGCAACTGCGGCCGCTTCTCGTCGCCCCTCCAATAGGCTCCGGCAATGGATAGCAGCTTGAAAGCTTTCAGCTTGTCGGTGGAAGATACGTGGGGACCGCGGCAGAAATCGATGAAATCAGGGCCAAGCGTGTATTCAGAGAAGATATCCCCGGCGCGCTCTTCGATCAGTTCATGCTTCATCCAATCGCCCTTATATTTCTCAAGGCCTTCAGGTTTGGGCGTGAGTTTGCGGTCGAAAGGAAGGTTACGCGCCTGGATCTCGGCCATTTTCGCTTCAATTTTTTCCAGGTCTTCGGGCGTGAACTTCGTAGCCCGGTCGAAATCGTAGTAGAAGCCGGCATCTGTGGGTGGACCAATGCCGAGCTGCGTTTCCGGAAACAACTCAAGCACCGCGGCGGCTAGCAGATGTGCGGTGGAATGCCGGTAAACCTGCAACGCTTCGGGACTCTTGTTGGTGAGAATCTCGACCTTGGCGTCGCCTTCCAGAGGGCGAGTGAGGTCGAAGAGATCTCCGTTGACGCGAGCGACAATAGCGGCGTCGGCCAAACGAGGACTGATCGATTTGGCGACATCCAGGGGCCGCGTTCCGGCCGGTACCGATTGCTGGCTGCCGTCCGGTAGCGTAATGGTCAAACTGCTCATGTTTTTTCGGGTAAATTCGAGCGTATCAGACGGAATGAACCCGTTGAAGAATCTTCACGGCAGCCCTGCGCGGCAAAACCGAAATTGCAAGCGCCCCCGCCATGGCAATCCCAAATACCACTTCCATCGGAACTTGATAGCTTCCAAATCGCTCCCGCAGAGCCGATACGAAAAAGGGCAGCCACGTCTGTCCAATCGTATTCATCGGCAAAATAATCGCCATTGCCCGGGCCAGCGAATTCACGCCAAACTGCTCGGCCGCCATCAATGGAATTAACATGTAATCGGCACCCATCGAAAATCCAAACACAATCGCGAAAATATAGAGCGAGTAGTACCGATCCGGCGTAACCGTACGCAACAGCAGAATCGTGGCCACCACAATGAAGTAGGTCGCTGTCATCACGCGCTTTTTCGAAAATATATCAGCCAAGTAGCCGATACTTAGCCGCCCTGCAATGCTCGACCACAAAATCAGCACCGAAGCCGTCGTCCATGTTGCGTTGAGAATCTTTTGATCGGTAAACCCCGCGTCGCGGAACACCAACTTCATGTGCATGTTAATTGACCCGATGGAGCCAATTGAACACACACTGCCCACCAACAGCAGCCAAAATGGTCCGCTCCTCAACAGGTACGCAAACGAATGAGCTGGTTGGTGAACATCGGGCGGCGCCTCTGAAGCGCCATCGGGAAACTGCCCCACTTCCGCGGGTTTGTCCTTCAGGAAGAAAAATGCCAGCGGCCATGCCAGGAACATCAACGCACCCACTACCATAAGCGCAGTATGGAAACCATACCAGTCCGTCAGATCGCGCACGAGGAACGAACCCAATCCGCCAAACAAGCCCACGCCAACGTAGACAATTCCCATGGCACGCCCACGCATGCGCCGAAACCAGTGCGACACCAGGATCTGATGAGGAATAGGACCCGAGAACAAATACCCGCACGTGTAGAAGAAATAGAGAATGAAATAAATCGCAATCGATCCCTTCATCGCGCCGAACCCAACAAAGGCAACGGCCGTCAATCCCGTGCCGGCGATAATGAGTTTGCGGGGACTAAAACGCGGAACAAGCAATGGGCCGACCCAGAGAGTCAGCAGCGCCGCAATGGGAAATCCCAACGAGATTTCTTCCAGGTTCCAGTGAAAAGACTTCTGGAAATAATCCCAGAAGAACGGAATGTTGTAATAGGGAATGCCAACGGCAAGTCCAAAGGTTATAAAGGCAGCCGCCAGCACCCGCCAACCATCGAATCTACTGGCTGGCGCCCCAAAATGGCCAGGAGAATGTTCTTCTTCCATGAGTCGCAGTTTAGTTTATAGTACCTTCGGGCACTGTTGTAGCCGTGAAGCTGAGGGATATTGTTAACAGCCTGTAAAACATACTGTCACAGAAATCTTTCGGAGGAGTCTAACAACGACAGGTGGGGAAGAATCTGCCAAGGCCCGTTCGAAGGGCGTCAAAAACTCCAAGGAGAAGTCATTAAAGTAATGAAACACTTTACATTAACTAAAACATGGGGGGTGAGTTTGGCATTTGCAGCGCAGACTCTGCTAACCTCAACACTCGCTTTGGGCGTCACGCCTAACACCAGGACGTTTAGCGCCGGACAAACCACCAGCGTGCAGGGTGTCATTCTGTCACGCGACGGCAACTCAATTAAGCTGCGGATCGACGACGATTCCATCGGGACCGTCAATCTGACCGATGTCACCAAAATCCAACTGAAGAAGGGTGTCATTTTTCACCACAGCGACAAAATGGATGTGGCTGCATTGGTCCCTGGTCTTCATATAGAAGCTAAGGGAAAAGGCGATGACAAGGGCGATCTTCTCGCCGACAAGGTCATGTTCGATCCCAACTCCATGCGTGCTTCCCGGCAAATTGATACTCGCGTTTCTCCTCTGGAAGCGCGCGCCGGCAGCTTAGAAGGCCGAGCGGGTACGCTGGAAGGGCGCGCTGGCCAGATTGAATCGCGTCAAGGGCAAATGGACACGCGCCAAGGCCAACTCGATGATCAGGAGCATCAGACCCAAGGTCTCGTTGGACAGGTGAAGTCCACCGCTGATCAGGCTACCCAGGGTGTTACAGATGTGAACAAGCGAGTATCCGACCTCGATAATTATCAAGTGAAGGATTCCGCCACGGTTTACTTCAAGCTAAATCAAGCGGTGTTGAGTGAGGATGCCAAGAAGGATCTGGATGATCTCGCCAAGAAGGCGCAAGCCGAAAAGGGTTTTGTGATCGAGGTTGCCGGTTTCGCCGACAGCACCGGTAAGTTAGCCCGCAATCAGACGCTGAGCGAGAATCGAGCTAACGCCGTGGTGCGTTATCTGGAGCAGAACGGCGACATTCCGATTCACCGCATCTTACCGCTAGCTGGCATGGGCATCAGCCACGAAGCGGCTGACAATCATACAGCAGAAGGCCGCAAGATGAATCGTCGCGTAGAGGTAAAGATCCTGGTGAATCAAGGAGTGGTGGCTGGCGTGACTCAGCCAAACATGCCTGGTACTAAGCCGCCCAGCGAAGCCAGCAAGTAAAAGAATTCCTTTATCGATGGCCGGTAGAGCGCAAATTGCTCTCCGGCCATTCGCCCTCTTAATTCTCTCCGGTAATAATCGCTGGACGCACAGTTCGGTTTGCATCGTTGAACAGCAGCGGTGCAAAGTTGATCAGGTTCCGCCGCCAAACCATCCATGTGTGCATTCCGGGCGTTTCTATCGGTGTCGTTCGCACGTTCTTTTCCTTTAACCAGTCGATTATCTTCCGATTGACGGTAATCAGGCGATCATCCGTTCCGCAGGCAATCCAAAGCAAATGCAGCTTGTCGTTCGATGCCGCGCTGAGTTGTGGAAAGTCGCTGGCGAAGTCGCCGCTCAGACCGCCGCTGCTGAACGCGCCTACCCAGGAAAACTTATCCAAGCGATTCAATCCCGTAAGCAGCGATTCGGATCCGCCCATCGATAAGCCCGCAATTGCGCGCGAATCCCTTCCACTCTCTACTTTGTACGTTCGTTCGACGGCGGGAATCACCTCGTCAATCAACGCCGAACGGAAATTGTTGAAGTTCTTCTCGCGAAGGGTTGCATTGTTGAATGGCGAACTCGCCGGATTCCGCTGTACAATCTCGGGCGCGCCGTAACCTAGCGGCATCACCACAATCATCGGCTTCACCTTGTTTTGGGCGATGAGCGTGTCTAAAATCAGGTTCGCCTTCCCCACCGCCGTCCAGCCGCTCGCATTATCGCTGTAGCCGTGCAGCAGGTAAAGCACCGGGTAGCGCGTCTGCGCATTAGCGTCGTAGCCCGGCGGCGTGTAGACATAAAAATCGCGGTTATCGCCCACAATGCTCGACTTGTAGAAATGGTGATGAACAACGCCGTGCGGCACGTCGGTCAAATCCCACGGCTGCGGCGCGCTCTCCGCCACGTCCACGACATTGCTCTGATTCAACAGGTTCGGTTTGATTTCGGGGTTCATCGGGTCCAACAGATTCGATCCATCCATCTGAAAGGAATATCCGTACAAGTCCGGTGTGAGAGCCTCGGTAGTCACACTCCAAATCCCTTGTTCGTCTTTCTGCATGGGGAGTGGCGCTTTGCTTCCCTCCAGGCTTACCGTAACCTTCTGCGCATTCGGAGCAAGGAAGCGGAATGTCACGCGCCCATCGCTATGCACTTCCGGCGATTGAATGGCCGGCGGTCGCTGCTGCGCCTGGGCCAGAAAAATGAATAAACAAAATACGGATAACTTCTTCACAAGTACCTCGAATTCTAAGCTAGAGACAATGCTATCTCTTACGGACAAGAATGACCGCCGCTGAGTTCACACCGATTGTACTTGGCGCTTCGCTCGCGGCGGGCTTTCTAGGATCGCTGACCGGCCTTGGCGGGGGGGTGATTGTTACTCCTGTTCTAACCCTATTTCTCGGAGTCGAACTGCGCTACGCCATCGGCGCAAGTCTGGTGTCGGTGATTGCAACGTCTTCGGGTGCAGCCGCCGCTTACGTCCGCGATGGCTTCTCAAACATTCGCATTGGCATGTTTCTGGAAATCGCCACCACCTTGGGCGCGCTGTTTGGCGCATTCCTCGGCACGCACATTCCCACCCGCGCGTTGAGCGTTGTATTCGGTTTGATTCTGTTGCAATCCGCCTGGCAGTCCAGCCGCGATCACAAAGACGCGAAGAAACCCATTCCGCCCGATCCGTTAGCCGCCAAACTGCAATTGAATGGCGAATACCACAATAACGGCGCTGTCGAGAAGTACGACGTCCGCCGCGTGAAAACCGGCTTGGGGCTGATGTTCGGTGCGGGAACTTTATCCGGGCTGCTCGGTATCGGCTCCGGTTCGTTGAAAGTCGTGGCCATGGATCAAGCCATGCAGATTCCCTTCAAAGTCTCTACCGCCACCAGCAATTTCATGATCGGCGTCACCGCCGCGGCAAGCGCCAGCGTGTATCTCAGCCGGGGCTATGTGAACCCGGGCATCGCCATGCCCGTCATGCTGGGCGTGCTCACCGGCTCAACTATCGGCGCTCGTTTTCTGGCGCGTCTGCCGGTTCTGCTCTTGCGCCGCGTCTTCGCAGTGGTTGTAGGCGTAATCGCCATCCAGATGATCGTTGCCGGCGTCAGGGGCCAGATATGAGCATGCACGTAGATGATGCCGGTATCGAGCGCGGAGTAAGCCGTCTTCTCCTTACGGGCGTGATCGTCTCCGGTTCAGTGGTTCTCGCCGGCGGCATCTATTACCTGCTGCGGCATGGCGGCGAACCAGTCGATTATCGTCGTTTTGCAGGACAACCTGCCATTGATCGCCACATTGACGGAATCATTCGCGGCGCAATTGCTCTGCGCGCGCGGTCCATTATTCAACTTGGGATGCTGCTGCTGATAGCCACCCCCATTTTACGCGTGGCATTGGCGCTGGTTGGCTTCGCTCTTGAGAAAGATCGCAAGTACGTTGCCATCACCGCCATCGTTTTAGCTGTTCTGCTGTACAGCTTGATTAGCGGAGCCATGCACTCCTAACGCAGTTGCGCTTCCAACGCCTCAAAGCGCCGCTTCAATTCGTTGAACTCTCCGCGCAAATTATCCAAATCCTGTTCTAGCTGCGCCACTCTGCTGGGCGGCGCGGTCGAAATCGAATCCGTTGCAGCCTCCACATTTGGTTCGCCCGAAAGCAAGTGCGAAAAGCGCGCTTCTTTCTGGCCCGTTTGCCGTGGTAGTTTCTTAACCAGCTTTCCCGTCGGCAACTCAGCCAGCTTATCCAGCACATTCTCGGTCTCCGCCAGGTCCGCAAACGAAAACATCCGTTCGCTCCGGTCCTTAATCTCGCCCAGCGTCTGTGGGCCGCGCAGAAACAGCACGCACAATACCGCCGATTCGCGCCGCCCCAGATTCAACGTCTCGGAAATACGCTGCTCATATTTGTTCACGCGTCCGCTGCCCGTAACCATTAATGAAAATCGCTTCACTCGCAGCCGGTTCAGCGCATCATAAACCGTGTCGTCGTCGTAATCCACCACCGGGTCGCGGTTCGATTTCTGATTGCAGGCATTCACTAGCGCATTCAGCGACAACGGATAATACTCCGGCGTGGTGGCTTCCTTTTCCATCAGCGCACCCAGCACGCGTACCTCAACCGGATCCAGCAGCTCCATATTTTCAGCCTAAAGCGTTCGCAAGTGAAACCCGCCATCCACATGCAGCACTTGCCCGGTCGAATAATCGAGTTGCCCATCGGCAATGGCGCGCACCGCTTTCGCAATATCTTTTGGTTCACCCATGCGGCGCTGTGGCAGCAGTCCATCGGCTATGCGCTGCTCATATGCCGCGGCCACAGAAGCAATCATATCTGTCCGGATAATCCCCGGCTCAATTTCGAATACCGGAATATTATGCGGCGCTAATCGGGCTGCGAACAGCTTCACGGCCATGCTGATGGCAGCTTTTGTCATGCAATAATCGCCCCGATTCACCGAAGCCGCAAAGCTTGAGATTGACCCGACAAACACAATCCGTCCGCTGCCCCTCTGCACCATCGCGCGCGCAACATTTTGCGTCAGGAAGTAAGGCCCCTTCAAATTGGCGGCGAAGAGTTCATCGAAGCTCTCGTCAGTGGCATCCAGAATATCGCGTCTTTCGCGCGGAGCCATCCCCGCGTTATTCACCAGCAGATCCACCGCCGGAAACCGCTCCGCAAGTTCGGCCAAGAAAGTTTGGCACGAACTGCCGTCTCCCAAACTGCACTGTAAGAATGTCGCGCCTGTCGCAGCAGCCACCGAATCCGCCGCATCTCGGCTTGTGTTGTAAGTGCCCACCACCGTGTGCGTCGCGGCTAATTCCTCAATAATGGCGCGCCCAATGCCTCGACTGCCGCCGGTAATAACTGCTACGGGTTTATTAGTCAATACACCGATTCTAGGAGATTACAAATCGATCGCGTTTTGCAGTGTGAAGAGCAACTCAGTTTCGGACGGCACCTTCACCTTCTGGCCTGAAGTCATTACCTGAGCTGCGGTACCCACAGCCGCGCCCGAACCGGCTCCAATCGCAGCGCCTTTGCCGCCGCCGGCAATCGCCCCGATAATCGCTCCCAACGCAGCAGTGCCGCCGATCACTTCGCCCGATCGCTTCGTTCGTGACGAGCTCTCCTTGGCCACTGCACTGCTGGCGACATCGTAAGTCCGGCCGTTGAATGCAACGCTCTTCAGATTCAGCGAAAGAATCGTTTTGCCTTCAATCTTGCCCGAATCCTGCGCGTTGGCTAGCACCACAATTGCATCGGCGTCTCGCGGAATCACTGTCTGGCCGTTTATCACTACATTCTTGTCCACTGTGGCGCGATAGGTCTTGCCCACGTAGTCTTTCTCCGAATCCGCCGCATCAATCATGCGCACCGAAACTTGCGTGCCAGCCGGAATCTGCGAACCCGTCGGTCCATTCGCCATGGGTACGGGCGCAGATGGCGGAGGTGGAGCGGCATACCCATCCGGCGGCCTGCTGACAGGCGGAGGCACAGGTTGGGGCATAGGCGGAGGCGGTGCGTTGTAGCTCGTCTGCGGAGCTTGATAATCCGAAAAACGCAGCGAATCGACATCCACCAGATCGTAAGTATTCACCTGGCTGCCCACCGCGAATCGAAGCGCCCGGTTATCGCCGCTCACGAACCGTCCGTTAATGGTCGAGCCGTTGCGGAGAACTAATGTGTCGGCACTAAGCAGCGAGGCAGCCGCTAACAGCGAAAGGAATGCACGATTCAACATCATCTATCGGAAAGACGCACGAGCGCGTTTCCCGTTACCGGCGTCGGCCCGCGATCCAGCGCCGGTATCCCCAAACTTCGCCGCCATATCGGGCCGCAACAGCTTCAAAATGCGAGTCGCGATCGTTCTGCCCTGCTTGAATGCCTCAGTGTAGATTCGGTCGCGTTCATCGCGCGAGTACGTGAAGCCAACACTATAAAAGTGATTCAAAGAGACACCCAGAACTTTAGTGCCTGCATACGCCACGCCAGCCTTGGCAATCAACCCGCCGCCGAACGGAATTTTTCCCACCAGCTGCTTCGCCAGCGCGCGCCATCCGAAAGCGCTCCCAATCACCGCGGCAACTTCCGACTTTTGTTCCATGTAGCCCGCCTCGCGGTCGCTCGCCGCGGCAATCAGGAACGCCATCCGTACCTGGTTCATCGTGAGAAACGCCGTGTCCGAGGCAAATTCGGCAATGGCCCACGGCACTTCAATTAAGCTCGGAATGATATCCGGCAGCGCGGTCGCGACTGAAAACAACGTGTTTTCCTTCGCCGTTTTCGAGATTACGCTGTTGATGAAAGGGTTGCGAAACGGCACAAAAGACCGCGATAAGGCCACCCCCAGATCGGGATGCTGGGCGAGCGCTCTGTGTACCACCGCATCTGGCCGCTCTGGCCGGTAGATCAGCGATCTGTGCGGCGCATCGATGCTCGCGTGATAAATCGCCAGGTCGTGAGTGGCGGCCGAAGAATTCGACCCTCGCACCAGCAACACCGCTGAATCGCGCCGCCGCCCGGGCTTCAAATCCTGCAGCAGATATTCTTCCATTTGCCGGTAAGCCAAATCGTCCGGCGCATGTAGAGCGATGCTCAAATCCCGCTCGGCCAGTTCGCGAACCTGGCGCGGATTCAGCGTGGTAATGGCCTTGCGAATATTGATCAAGCCTTCGAAACTCATTCAGAACTCCAGTGCGATATGGGAATGTCCGCGCCCTTTAGACGCATCACCACCTTCAAACTCTTCTGCCAATCTGAATTCACGCCAATTCTTTCCACCTCAATCTCCGGCGAGAAATAGCGAAGCAAAGTTGCGTTCGACGAATGGAAAGCCATGGCAGGCGCGACAAGCATGAGTTTAGGCGGCCTGTTCTCGAGCACCGTCCCCGGGAACAGATGCCGCAGTTCGCCGCGTTCCAGATGCCACGCGACCCGCATCCAGTAGTCTAGCGCTTGCATCGGCAAGTGGATGTCTTCCACTGTCTTGAGTTCCAGAATGGCGAGCCCGGCGCTCGAAACCGCCAGCAAGTCAATCAGATCGCGGTCTCCGGCGGCGAAGCTGATCATTTGGCCGTGAATCGGGTTCGACAACAATTCCGGGTCTGCCAGCGCCAAATTCGAACGCACTGCCGATTCGAACCAGCGCTCCGAATAATGAGGAGGGGTTAGCTCCGGGGCGCTGGCCACTGCTGCCAAATGAGACAGCGCCTCGGCAAATTTAATCGCTTCGCTGGTTTTGTCCAGCGAAACTTCTTCTTTGGAGTCGATGCCCAGGAATAAACGGCGGTTCTCAATGCGCGCAAACTCCAAACCGCGGCTCCGGATACTAATGGAGCCGTTGAGTTCCGGAAAATGCCCCACGCCCGGAATCGTTTCAAGCTGTGAAAGTAAGCCGTCCAACTCCGGCGTGAGGCGCGGCGGAACATACAGCGAACTCACCCGCGTTTGCAGGTTGCCCAGATCTTGCGGATCCACCTCGCCCGCCGACCCATGCTCATTGAATCGAAAAATGCGCGGCGTTAGCGACTCACCCCTGAGCCAGCGCAGCCGTTGCGCAGTCAAATTCCCCGCGCCGTCGGGGAGAAACAAAATGAGCGACGTCTGCCCTTGTGTGCGCCGGCTGATGCGCAGATAGTGATACCAAATGAGAGCGAAGGCCAGCAGATCCGGTTCCTCCTGCAAACCAGGGCAAGCCACGGCTGCCAGAATGTGACTCCCGCGAACTAACTTCGCGCGCGGGAACACCGACGAAAGCGACCGCTGCAGATCGAGCGCCGAAGATAGCGCCTCAATCTCCCAGCCAGGAAACTGCCGCTGCAGCATCGACCGGAACTGCTCGGCAAAGTTCTGGCGAATCCCGCTCAACGTGCGATGCGCCGTCTGCGGCCGTTCCAGATCGAGGAATGTCAATCGCCCCGGCTTTCCGCCAAATTTCTGCACCGCGCAATCCAGAATGCCGATAGACGTGCGCTCAATCCCCAGAATCCGCCGTGAAATACTCCGCTTCTCTTCCCAGATTTCAATGAACAGTTTGCCCGACCGAATCTCCAGCGAATAACAGCCGCTCTTCAGCGGAATCGCATTTTCGCCATATTCCAAAGCCGCCTGCCGCTGGCAAGTGCTGATAAAGGTTTCAACCGTTATCTGCAGCAAATCCGGCGCAACATCCGCAACGCCCGATTTTTTCCCTTTAGGCCCGTACAACTGAAGTAGTGCTCCGTCGGCAAACTTCCTCGCTAACTCTGGCGGTAAGACTGCGGTAGCGGGCCGATTCTTTTGAGGGATTTTCCAACCCAATGGCGTTTTCTAAGGTGAGCAGGGCACGCTCTGCTCTACAAATCCAAACAGGGGAATTTTATGCGCACAGGAAAGTATTCGCTCAGCCACGCCCGTCTGGCCGTGGCCTCTACACTCGGCATCTTTTGTTTCGCTGCCGGCAATGCCGCCGCATCCACCGTCAGCTATACGTTTTCGCAAGGCGGTTGGTCAGATCAAGCTGGCAACACCGGAACGTTGACCGGAACCTTTGCCGGATCAGCCCAGGCAAACGGCGATCTTAAACTAGCGAACCTGACAAGCTTCCAGGCCGATTTTCACGAAACTGGGCCTAGCGGCACGAACACCTTTATCTTCAACCTGCCCACTACCACCGATTTTTTATACGATCCGAATTCGGGCGCGCTCAATTTCGCTTCCGGCAGCGCGGCGTCGAAAATTCAGCTTTGCTCCGGAGCGGACACGGACGCCGTCTGCTTCGGCATACCTCCCAACAGCGGCTCCGCAACGCCCTTTTCCGGTTTTTTTTACGATCTGCCCAATTTCGGTCAAACAACCACCAGACAAGGTTCGAGCGTAACGCCCGCCGCGAGCGCAGTACCCGAGCCGGGAAATTCTGGCCTTCTGGCGGCAGCAGGGGCGCTGCTCCTCGGATTCGGTATCTTCAAAAGAGGTCATATCCCTAAGCAACGCCAGTAATAAGTTTGACTGTCTTTCTGCCTTAATCCTGCTACAATAAGGGTAGTTGGCATTTCGGTAAGTTACCGTATTTACAATGACTTGCCCTAGAATCCAACGAGCCCTTTAGGAGTTTTCTTGGCCGAACAAGACGGGTCCGGCGGCGGTGTACTTTTTCCGCCCGGCGGCGACAACAAAAACGTAATTAACATCAATATCGAAGACGAGATGAAGCGCTCGTATCTCGATTACGCGATGAGCGTGATCGTTGGGCGCGCTTTGCCTGATGTTCGTGACGGATTGAAGCCGGTTCACCGGCGAATTCTGTACGGTCTCCATGAAATGGGTCTGCATTTCAACCGACCCACGCGTAAGTGCGCAAAGATCGTCGGCGAAGTGCTGGGTAAATTTCACCCTCACGGCGACACGCCGGTCTATGACTCGTTGGTTCGCATGGCGCAGACCTTTTCGATGCGCTATCCACTGGTAGACGGGCAAGGCAACTTCGGGTCGGTGGACGGTGACCCGCCGGCGGCGATGCGGTACACGGAGGCCCGGCTTTCGAAGATCGCGGCCACGCTGCTCGAAGACATCGACAAGGAAACCGTCGATTTCCGTCCGAACTATGACGATAGCGAAGTAGAACCGGAAGTGCTTCCCACCCGCGTTCCGAATCTGTTAATCAACGGATCGTCGGGCATCGCTGTTGGCATGGCCACCAACATTCCGCCGCACAATTTAAGGGAGGTGATCGATGCCTCAATCGCGCTGCTGAACGATCCGCACACGCCGCTTCAGAAAATTATCGAAATGGTGCCGGGCCCGGATTTCCCGACCGGCGGATTCATTCTGGGTCGCGCGGGCATTGTCGACTACTATACGCGCGGCCGCGGCAGCATCAAAATTCGCGCGAAGGCGGCGACCGAGAAACTGGGCAAGGACCGCGAATCGATCATCGTCACCGAGATTCCGTTCCAGGTAAATAAGGCCGGCTGCTGGAGCACGTAGCGGCGCTGGTGGGCGAGAAGAAGCTTGAGGGCATATCCGACGCCCGCGATGAAAGCGACCGCGATGGCATGCGTATCGTCTTCGAATTGAAGCGCGGCGAAAATGCCGAGGTCGTGCTGAACAATCTCTATAAGCAAACGCAGATGCAGATCAGCTTCGGCGTGATCATGTTGGCGATTGTGAATGGACAGCCGCGCGAACTAGGCATCATCGACGTTATCAAGCGCTTCCTGGAGCATCGCACCGATGTCGTCAGGCGGCGCACCGATTACCTGTTGCGAAAGGCGCGCGCTCGCGAGCACATACTGCTGGGCTTTCAGAGAGCGCTCGATCTGCTGGATGCCATCATCTCCCTGATTCGCGGATCGAAAGGTCCTAAAGAGGCGCGCGATGGGCTGGTTACGACGTTCCAGTTCAGCGAGATTCAGGCGCAGGCCATCATTGAACTGCAGTTACAGCGCTTGACCGGCATGGAGCGCCAAAAGATCCTCGACGAACTGGCTGAAATCCAACGCATGATTTCGGAATACGCCGAGATTCTCGGATCGGACAAAGTGCTGAAGAGCGTGATCGTCAAGGAGCTGAAAGAAGTTCAGAAGGACTTCGGCGACGAGCGCCGCACGCAGATTGTAGAAGACACCGGCGACATCCGGCTGGAAGATCTGGTGCAGATGGAAGACGTTGCCGTGACTGTTTCGCGCGGCGGTTACCTGAAGCGCACGTCAGTAGATACCTATCAGCGGCAACTGCGCGGCGGTAAGGGCCGCATCGGCATGGGCACGCGTTCGGAAGACGCGGTTGAGCATCTGGTAATTGCGTCCACCCATGCCTACATGCTGATCTTCACCAACAAGGGCCGTGTTTACTGGCTGAAGATTTACGAGATACCGGATGCGGCCACCACCGGCAAGGGCAAGCATATTTCGGGCTTGATCAGCCTGCAGCCTGACGAGCACGTGAAGGCCTTCTTGGCCGTGAAGGAATTCGTTGCCGACAAATTTATTGTTATGGTGACGCGCCATGGCGTAATCAAAAAATGCGAGCTGACGGAGTTCGACAATCCGCTCTCGCGCGGCATCATTGCACTGGCGCTTGATGACGGCGACGAACTGCTGGGGGCCACCATCACCAACGGTAAGAGCTACATCTTCCTGGGCAGCCATGAAGGCATGGCTATTCGCTTCAATGAAGATGAAGTGCGCGCCATGGGCCGCCAGGCTCGCGGCGTTAGAGCGATGGATCTGGACGAAGGCGATTATCTGGTGGGCTTGGAAGTTGTGGAAGAGAAGGGATTGATTCTTTCTATCTCTGAAAACGGCTTCGGCAAGCGAACCGAGCTCGAACAATATCGCCTTACAGCACGCGGCCGCAAAGGCGTGATTAACATGAAAACCACCGCCAAAGTGGGCAAAGTGGTGGCCGTGCTTTCGGTACGCGAGAATACCGACCTTATGATCATCACCAAAGACGGCAAGATGATCCGCCTCGAATCGGGCGAAATACGTCAGGCGGGCCGCTCAACGCAAGGCGTGCGATTGGTCCGCATGGAAGAGGGCGATCAAGTGGCGGCGGCGTCCGTGATCCCGGATTCCGAAGAGAAGGACAAAAACGGCGAACTGCCGCTGCAATAACTAGCCGGGTAGCTGACAAATGGCTCGTAGCTTAACGACTCTGGGCCATTTTCTATGCGTGCTCAAAATTCGCGCGGCGCTCGGCACCAATATGTTTCGAATAGTCCAGCCATGGCTTCGGCAAATCCATCGTGTTCAAAAATCACCGCAGTCCACGACGGCCGCGTAAGCACCGGGTCCAGAAGCGCCACCATTCCGCACCTGGCATCGAACAGCGCCAGTTTCAAGGGCAAGCGTTCCGCAAAACGAATTTCAATTCCCACGGCTCGGTACTCATCCAAGCGGCTGCGATGCTCCTCGTCAATCGGCCCGGCTTCAATCAGAAGACGGCACTTTATTCCTCGCGATGCCGCCTCTTTCACTAGTTGCTCGTCAAGCGGATCAACGGCGAACGGCGGCCGCGAGAACTCCGCGTACTCATTGCCAACCGTCGTCAGCATACGGCGGTAGTGAACGGCGGTCTGAGTGGGATCGTTCACCAGGCTCAGGAAATCCAGCGTTCCTCGTCCGTCCTGGCCTTCAAGAAACGCCGCGCGCAGATCTTCAATCAAGCCGCTTGCCAGTCGAGCCTGCTCAGTCAATTCATTGTGCAGCGTCTTACTGCGCCGCGCCAGATAACCGGGAATGGATAGGCTCGGGTCGACGGCGGAGAACAGCTTGGTGCGCTCCTGCACAACCTGAGCGAATCCCTTCTCCACCAGGCTGTCCAGCACCTCGTAAATTTTTTGCCGCGGTACGTGCGCGCGTGCCGCCAGTTCCAGCGCTTTAAAACGCGGGTGGCCCATCAAAACCAGGTACGATCGCGCTTCGTAGGCATTCAAGCCCACCTGCTGCAATTTACGCCAATTGAGCTGGTAATCCACCGAAGTAGCTTCGCGGCTTCTCACGAACCGAGAACATATCACAATTGCTTTACTGTTGTCTTGCTTTTTGCGCCCTACGATAGATTAGCCGGGCGGCGGCAATATCTTCCACCGCCACCCCAAGCGACTTATATATGGTTTTCGATGACGTGGGTTTGGACTTTGCACCGGAAAAAAGCTCTCCAAGTTCGGCATAAATCGGGCAGCCGTACTGCACGATTTCCGCCGATTCCCAGCTGGCTGCGTCCCGCGATTCCACCACCACGGCGCCCCCGGCCATGGCATCGAAATCGAGTTCGCGCTTTTGCATGCCAACCGAGCCGGCCGCATTCACGTGAACGGAATCCTTCAACCAGGCGCCCTTCAGAAATGGTTCGTCGGCGTTCGTCAGGGTACAAACCACGTCCGCGCCGCGCACCGCTTCTTCTAACCCCATGGCGGCCGCGCCGGTCTCTTTAGCGAAGGCTGCCGCATGAGAAGATGTACGGCTCCAAACACGGACCTCGCTAAAGTCGCGGACCTTCTTGAGCAGCTTGAGATGCGTGTGCGCCTGCACTCCACTCCCGAGAATGGTCAAAATACTGGCATCGGGCTCCGCTAAGATGTCCGTAGCAAGCGCGGAAACCGCCGCAGTACGCCAAGCCGTAATCACTCGTCCATCTAAGCTGGCCAGCGGCTCGCCGGTCCCGGCATCAAACAGCTCGATTTTCGCTTGATGCGTGTGAACGGGCGTCCCCGCATTTTCCGGAAAGACGGTCACCAGCTTCGCGCCAAACACATCCTGATACACCGCCGGCATCAGCCCAAACCACGAATCTTCTTTCACCCGAACCACGCTGCGGACCGGCATCACTACTCGCCCAGCGGAAAATTCATACAACGCAGTACGCATTTCCTGCATCAACTCATCCAGATCGAGCAGGCCTTCTACGTCTTCGGCCGAGAAGTTCACGGCCACCATTCTAAATTGCCGCCTCAAAATACATTGCTAGACTTGTTTCATAAAACCGTCCGCGAGTCTCTACCACATGCCTCATTCCGACTTGCCTGGTACGCTGGGCGCACTCCGAACCAGTCGTTTTTTCGACGGGCTTCAACCGGAGCGAACCCTTAAAGAAGAACTTCGATCTAACTTGATTTGTAAGTTGGATCGCGGCGATACCTTGTTTCCAGGAGTGATGGGTTACGACGATACGGTGATTCCGCAAGTTATAAATGCCGTCCTTTCCCGTCACAACTTCATTCTCCTGGGGCTGCGCGGACAGGCGAAAACACGTCTCGCCCGCATGCTCACCCGCTTGCTCGATCCGCAAATGCCGTACATTGCCGGCTGCGAGATTCGCGACAACCCGCTGCGCCCCATTTGCCAGCATTGCCGGGAGAAGGTGGCGGTTTTGGGCGATGAGACACCAATTGCCTGGATCACCGCGGAGCAGCGCTACATTGAAAAGCTGGCCACTCCCGATGTCACTATTGCCGACATGATTGGCGATATCGATCCCATCAAAGCGGCGCGCACCGGCCGCGACATTTCGAACGAGCTTACCATTCACTATGGCCTTCTGCCGCGCGCCAACCGGGGCCTGTTCGTCATCAACGAGCTGCCTGATCTGGCGGGCAAAGTGCAAGTGGGCTTATTCAACATCATGCAAGAGGGTGATGTGCAGATTAAGGGCTACCCCATCCGCCTTCCTCTCGACGTCATGCTGGTCTTTACCGCGAATCCAGAAGACTATACGGCGCGCGGCAAAATCATCACGCCGTTGAAAGATCGTATCGGCAGTGAAATTCGCACTCACTATCCATTGGCAGTTGACCAGGGCATTGCCATCACCAGGCAGGAAGCCTGGACTAATCGCCGCTCACCGGTCCAGCTTGAAATTCCACCGTACATTCACGAAGTAGTCGAGCATATCGCGTTCTTAGCGCGCGAAGACAAGCGGGTCGATAAACGCTCGGGGGTTTCTCAGCGGCTGCCCATCAGTGTGCTTGAGAACGTGCTCTCGAATGCCGAAAGGCGTTCGTTGCTAACCAAAGAGACGGCGGCCGTACCGCGCATTCTCGATCTCTACGCCGCTCTGCCATCCATCACGGGCAAGCTCGAATTGGAATACGAAGGCGAACTGAAGGGCGGCGATACCGTGGCGCGCGAACTCATCCGCAACGCCGTGGGCAAAGTTTACAACACCTACTTCGATGGCGTCAACATGCGGCAGGTGGTCCAATGGTTTGAACTGGGAGGTTCGCTCCGGCTCGATGAGGACCTGCCGTCCCACAAGATGATTGACCAATTAAGCCGCATTCAAGATCTGCTCGCCCTCACCAGGAAGTTAGGTCTGAGCGAAAACGAAAGCGACGCCCTGCGCGCTTCGGCGGGTGAGTTCATCTTGGAAGGTCTCTACGCCCACAAGCGCATCAGCCGCAACGAAGAACTCGAGTTTATCGCCGGCGAAAGAGGCGTGCGCGAAGAACGCGTGCGTGACGATCCCGAACAACGGCGAGGCGGAATCGATCCTCGCCGCGGCGGTCAGGGCGGCGGTGGCGGGCGCAGGAATTTAAACTAGCATGCGGCGCATCTCGTATTCCAAGTTCTCCGAGGAAGATCTCGGCATCGAGATGGAAGATCTGCTGCGCTCTCTTGCCGACTACCTGTTGGGAAGCGGATTCGACAATCCGTACATGCAGTTTTCGGAGATGAACCAGCACACGCTGGAAGAGCTGAAACAGGCCATTGAACGCGCGCTGGAAAATGGCGAGTTATTCGATCCTGCCCGGCTCGAAGAAATGCGCCAACGCCTGCAGCAGATGTCGGCGCAGCAGCGCGAAAAGCTTCTCCAAAACTTGATGAACAAGTTGGAAGAAGCGGGCTATATCAACACCGATAGCCAACCGCCCGATAATCCATCCGCTCCCGGCAGCCAAGGCGGTCCGGAAAGCCAACTGCATTTCGAAGTCACTGATAAGGCAATCGACTTTCTCGGCTTCAAAACGCTCAAAGATCTGCTCGGCTCGTTAGGCAAGTCCAGCTTTGGCGCGCATGATACGCGCGACATGTCAACCGGCATCGATTCCAGCGGCGGCGCTAAGACTTACGAATTCGGTGACGTGCTGAACCTTGATGTCAGCGCGACGCTGTTCTCCGCAATGCAGCGGGAGGGCGCGAAACTGCCGCTCGATCTGGAATATTCCGATTTACACGTTCATCAATCCGAATATCAAAGTTCGTGCGCGACTGTGCTGATGCTCGATTGCAGCCACAGCATGATTCTCTATGGAGAAGATCGGTTCACGCCGGCTAAGAAAGTGGCGCTGGCGCTATCGCATTTGATTCGGACGCAATATCCCGGCGATTCTTTGCGTTGCGTGCTGTTTCACGATTCCGCCGAAGAATTGCGCATCTCCGACTTGGCGCGCGTTCAAGTGGGTCCCTACTATACCAACACTCGCGATGGGCTGATATTGGCGCAGCGCCTTCTGATGCAGGAAAAAAAGGACATGAAGCAGATTATCATGATCACCGATGGCAAGCCTTCTGCCCTCACCTTGGAAGACGGGCGCATTTACAAAAATGCCTTTGGGCTTGATCCGCTGGTGATCAGTCAAACTTTAGAGGAAGTGGCGCGCTGCAAGAAGCGTGGCATCCTTATCAATACCTTCATGCTGGCCAGCGATTACGGCTTAGTGCAGTTCGTTCAGAAAGTGACTCAAATGTGCAAAGGCAAGGCCTACTTCACCACGCCTTACAACTTGGGCAACTATCTTCTGATGGACTATATGAATCGGAAGACCAGAGTGATCCATTGAGGCGAAAGGGATCGGCATTTAGCCGGAGCCCCTCTCGCATTGTGGAAGAACTTAGAAGTTGATTCCCAGCAGGAAGTCTCCTTGATCTAAATTCGTGCGCAGGCCAGCCGCCTGGAACGATTCGTTCGCCCAACGGGTATAGCGAACCTCCGGGCTTATCTCAATCGGCCCCTTCTTGAACGTGATGCCGATTCCGGCAACGCCGCCGAACGAGTTCCGATTGTGCAACTCCGGCGCGTTATCGACAATGACGCCGAGCGGAATCCCCGGCAGCAGTTCATTGTCTTTAATAGATGAAATATGACGCAGGGAAGCGCCAAAATCGACAAATGGACGGACATGGCCAAGCGTGATATTCGTCTTCAGAAGCGCCGGGACTTCCCAGACGTTCATGCTGGTGTTGTAATAACCTAAATTCCCGAATGAATCATACGGACTCGAGGTGGCAAAACCACTTCGCTTATACAACCCATCTACTTCCAGACGGAAGCGCCGCATGTGCAAACGCTCAGGCAGCTTGAACTCACCACTCACGCCCAAGATGTATCGCGGAAACGCACTCGTGTAATTCGACCCCGGAACATTCTGATTTCCGTTGAACAACGTAGTGTTGCTCGCGTCGAACATGTCCGTGATCGGTACGCCGAATTTGAAGCCCAACTGAACCGGGCCGCCCGCTTCCGTTTGGGCGAACACGGAACAGGCGCCGAATGCAATCAGCGAAATCATTCCCAATTTTAAACTCATATATTTGTAAGTTCTCCTACCATCAACTAACAATCTTATTTTTGGAACTGGCGCCTATTACTCTTGGAATTGCAAGTACTTAGGCGCCAGTTGCCCCATAAGGCAAAGGTCTAAGTTAGTGATGAGGACGGGATGTTAGGGGTTTCTGATTTATTGGGCAGAGATAGTAGGAGAGGATGAGGGCAAGAGTACTGGCGGCCCATTTCACAATCACGCAATTAGTGCGTTAGAGTGCTTACATGATTCTTGATGTCGGTTGTGGGACGCGCAAGGCCGAACCCGGGGCCATAGGCATCGACATTCATCCGCGATCCGTTGCCGACATCATGTGGGACCTCGATCGGTTCCCTTGGCCTTTGGACAACAATGCGTTCGACCGGATCCACATGCTGCATATCATCGAGCACGTTCGGGACGTGACGCGTACCATGGCGGAGGTCCACCGCGTGGCGTCTGAAGGCGCGAATATATTCATCGTGACGCCTCATTTCAGTTCCCACAACTCGTACACCGATCCCACCCACGTGCGTCACCTGGCTGCGCGCAGCTTCCAGTACTTCACGGGGGATGATTTCACCAGCTTCGGCGGTTCGAATGTCAGGTTCAGCATCGAGGAGCTCGAACTCACATTTGGAAAGAATTTTGTTCTGGACGGAACCGGCCGCTGGCTGGCCCGCCGTAATCTGGAATGGTATGAACGTCACGCCGCATGGGTTTTCCCCGCCCAAGACATTCGCTGTCGTCTAAGAGTTAGGAAATAGCGCTCTTGCTACCATGTATAACCCATACACCACCGGCAGCGCAAACAAGCTGCTGTCCACTCGGTCCAATATACCGCCATGTCCTGGCAGCAAATCGCCGCTATCCTTCACTCCCGCCCCGCGCTTCATTGCCGATTCGGCCAAATCGCCAAACTGCCCTGCCACATTGGCAAGAGTAGCGATAATCGCCACCTCCCACCAACTAAGTTGCGTAACAAAGCGCCCTAAGTAAATAACTCCGAAAATCACAGACGCCAACACCGATGCAATCGCACCCTCCCAACTCTTCTTAGGACTTACTATGGGAGCCAACTTATGCCTGCCGAATTGCCGGCCTGCGTAATAGGCCGCGCTATCTCCAATCCAATTCAACGCCAGCGCAAAAAACAGCAGGTGTACGCTCTGTTGCCGGAGATCGATGGAAAATCGCCAGGGCGTGAATGTATAAAATCCACCCAGAAACGCACACGCTACTTGCGGCAATACCGCCCGCATATTGTCGTGGCGCAACGACGTTACAAACGCACAGACGACCAGAATGCTGATTCCAATCAACGACTGCTGAGGCCAAAACAGAATAAGCACGCCAGCCAGCAGCCCAAATGCGCCAGGCCGGGGAATAGAATGCGCCGCCACCAGCCCTGAGTACTCCCAATAACCGAGCACGCTCATCAAAAGCGCAGCGGCAACAAAAAGGGGAAGAGGCGCCCAGCCGATGAGATAAACGGCGACGATAACCAGCCCAATGGCTGTAATCAGTCGCGTCATGAAGTGAGAAGTACCAAAATGCCATCAGCCTGCAATTAGGCTAAAGGCAATTCTAATGCTTCCTCTTCTAAAAGGAATTGTGGGGTCTCCATGGAAGCCGCAGTGGTGCGTGTCAACCCGCCGAAGCGGCGCTCGCGGTTCTGATATTCCAATACGGCTTCCAGCAGGTCCGTGCGCCCAAAATCGGGCCACAGCGTCTCGGTTACGTACAGTTCGGAATAGGCAATCTGCCAAAGCAGAAAGTTGCTCACCCGCATCTCGCCCGATGTGCGAATCAAAAGGTCCGGGTCTTTCAACCCTGCTGTATATAGATGCTCGGCAATCGATTCTTCGGTGATCTCCAGCGCGTCCAGATTTCCTTCCAGCCGCGCGTTTTCAATCATGGCGTTCACCGCATCCACCAGTTCCGTGCGGCCGCCATAATTGATGGCCAAGTTCAACCGCATCCCGCGGTTCGAAGACGTTTTATCAATCGCCTTCTGTAATTCTTCCTGAACAACCCCGGGCAGCGATTCTAGCCGCCCTATGGCCGCCAATTGAATATCGTTCTGCATGAGATTCGCGATTTCATTCCGCAAATAGAAGCGCAGCAGACGCCACAGCCCTTCCACCTCGTTGCGCGGCCGCTTCCAATTCTCCACCGAAAAGGCATACAGCGTAAGCGCTTCCAGCCCAAGTTGCGCGCAGGTCTCCACGGTAGTCCGCACCGAACTCACGCCCGCGCGATGGCCGATGATCCTGGGAAAGTTCCGCTGCTTGGCCCAGCGCCCGTTTCCGTCCATGATAATGGCAATGTGTGCCGGCAAACGCTTCGGGTCCAGCTGGTTAGCAATACGCCAGTCGGGTTCTCCGGGGGAGAGAACCTTAAAAAGTTCCTTCATATCACAAAGTCCTATAATACACCAAGGAGGTTGCTTTTTCCCGCAAATCTCACAAAATCCCTTAGAAATTCTCCTTTCTTGTTGTTTTAGACATGCTTCGCTCCTTCATCATCATGAAGAAGATGGGAACCAAAATGAGCACGTGAATAGTTGACGTGATTACGCCGCCTACAATCGGAGCCGCAATCGGCTTCATCACGTCCGAGCCGACCCCGGATTCCCACAGAATAGGTATAAGACTCGCCAACACCGCCGCAACCGTCATGAGTTTGGGCCGAAGCCGCTGCACCGCACCTTCCATCACTGCGGCCTCTAGTTCGGCTTTCGACAAACACTTGTCCGGCTGCACATGGTGGTCCAGCGCTTCGTGCAAATAAACCACCATGACCACTCCCGTTTCCACCGCGATTCCGAAAAGAGCGATGTAACCCACCCATACGGCAACACTGAAGTTGTAGCCCAACAGATACTGAAGCAGCAAGCCGCCCGTGAGCGCATAGATAGTGGGAAATATCAGCACAAGCGCCTCCGCGACTGAATGAAACACCATATAGAGCAGTACAAAAATCACAAAAAAGACCACGGGCAAAATCAGTTTCAGCCGCTGTTTTGCCCGAAGCTCAAATTCGTACTCACCCGACCATTGAAATGTATAGCCCGGCGCTAAGTGGAGCTTTGCTTGAAGTTGTTTCGTCGCTTCCGTGACGAAGCCCCCGTAGTTCGTGTCATTCAAATCGATGTAGATGTATCCGGTCAGCGACCCATCTTCATCGCGAATCATCGACGGACCCCGCGAAAAGGCAATGCGCGCCACTTGCCCCAGCGGGATCTGCGCTCCCGACGGCGTTCCTATCAGCACGCCCAACATGCTCTGCGGCGAGTTCCGGAAGCTTTGCGAATAGCGAATATTGATTGGATAGCGTTCGCGCCCTTCGATGTTCTCGGCAACGTTCTGCCCTCCAATGCCGGAGGCAACCGCACGCTGAATATCTGCGATGGTCAAGCCGTAACGAGCCGCCTCCATCCGGTCCGGTTCTACATTCATATAGAAGCCCTGCGCCGCCCGCTCTGAAAAGATAGATCTGACATGCGGATTGCCGGAGAGGAGTGCCTGGATTTTCGAAGCTGCCCGGTCAATGCCCTCCGCGTCGATACCTTGCACCTTCATCCCGAGCGGCGTCTTAATGCCTGTCAATTCCATATCTAAACGGTTCTCCACCGGCATCGTCCAGGTATTCGAAAGACCCGGCAATTGCAGCTTGGCGTCCATCTCCTGAACAAGCTTGTCGTAGGTCATACCGGCTGGCCAGAGTTCGCGCGGTTTCAGCATGACCGTCGTGTCGTACATATCCAGCGGCGCGTTGTCGGTGGCGCTGTCTGAACGGCCGACCGAGCCAAAAATGCTCGCAACCTCCGGGAAACTGCGCAGAACGCGGTCTTGTTCGCCTAGAAGCAAAGTCGCCTGTCCGATGGCGATTCCAGGCAGCGTCGTCGGCATATAAAGCGTCGAGCCTTCAAACAGCGGCGGCATGAACTGGCTTCCAAGTTTCAGGGCCAACGGTAACGTCACCGCCAAGAATGCCAAGTTGACCGCAATCGCAAGAAATCGATGGCGTAAGCAGAAACGAAGCACTGGCAGATAGATGGCCTGTGTTAGGCGCGACACGGGATTGCTCCGCTCGGGCCGGAGGCGTCCCCGAATCAGCAGAGTCATGAGAACAGGCACTAGCGTGACGGCCAATATCGACGAAGCGCCCACGGCCAGCGTCTTGGTCCAGGCAAGCGGACGGAACATGCGCCCTTCTTGTGCTTCCAAAAGAAACACAGGCAGAAACGAAACCACAATGATCAGCAGGGAAAAGAACAATGCCGGGCCCACTTGTTTGGCGGCGTCAGTCAGGAGCTTGATGCGGACGTCGTCTGGCACTGGGCCGGGATGCCGTTCCTGATACTCGGACAGGCGGCGATACCCGTTCTCCACCATCACAATAGCGGCGTCTACCAGCACTCCAATCGCGAGCGCCAGACCGCCAAGGGACATTATGTTTGAACTGACGCCGAGGAAGTGGATGGGTATGAATGAAATCAAAACGGCAATCGGCAGCGTGACAATCACAATCAGCGCCGACCGGAAATGCAGCAGGAAAATGATAATAACCAGGCTGACAATAACGGCTTCCTCCAGCAGATCCCGCCGCAGCGTTGAGATTGAATCGCGAATCAGGCCCGACCGGTCGTAACCGGGCATAATCTCAACACCTTCGGGTAAAGAAGCAGCAATATCGCGCAGCTTGCGTTTCACCCCGTCAATCACGTTCAGTGCGTTTTGTCCTTGCCGCATTACGACTATGCCGCCCACCGCTTCGCCCTCGCCATTCCATTCGGCCGCTCCTTCTCTGATGTCCGGGCCGAAGTTCACCGAGCCCAGGCTGCGCAGCAGGATGGGCGTCCCATCTTTGCTCCCAACGGAAACGTCCGCCAGATCGTCTAGCGAATGCAAGTATCCAAGACCTCGGATCATGTACTGAGTCCCGCTTAAATCCAGGACGCGCCCGCCGACTTCGTTCGAGCTTGCCTTGACCCGCTCAATCACCGTAGAAAGCGGAATATTGTAGGCGAGCAGTTTGCGCGGATCAAGCTGAATCTGATACTGCCGTACAAATCCGCCAATGCTCGCGACTTCCGCCACGCCGAAAACACCCTCCAGCGCGTAGCGCAGGCGCCAATCCTGCAAGCTGCGCAAATCGGCAAGACTCCGCTTGTGGCTTTTATCGACAATCGCGTACTCGTACACCCAGCCGGCACCCGTTGCGTCGGGGCCAATTACTGGATGTACGTTCTCGGGCAGCCGCCCGCTGATTTGCTGAAGATACTCTACAACCCGCGATCGCGCCCAGTACAAATCTGTCCCATCTTGAAAGACGACATAGACGTAGGAATCACCAAACATGGTCTGCGCTCTGACCGCTTTCACCTGAGGTGCCGCCAGCATGCTGGTCACGATGGGATAGGTCACCTGATCTTCAATGACATCGGGCGGCTGGCCGTTCCATGGGGTATGCACAATCACCTGAACATCCGAGATATCGGGCAACGCATCAAGAGGGACATGGCCCAGCGACCATATTCCGGCAAGGGTCAGCATCAGAACACCCGCGAAGACCAGGAACCGGTTGCGCGCGCAAGCTTCAATAATTCGTGGGAGCATTCTACATACCTCCCGTCGCGTTGATTCGAAGTTGTTTTGCGCCAATAACCTTTCCGTTTTTCTGAACGGTGATGCTTACCTGCCACGGCCCGCCGGAAGGAAGAACGCCCGGCCCCTGATACGTGCCGTTTCCTTGTCCCTTGAGTTGCATTTTCGACGTCATCGCCGCCATACCCATGGCTGGCATTGCCGGCATGAAGAAAGTCAGCGAGATATCGGCTCCGTCTACCGGCTTCCCATTGCTGTCGGAGAGTTTGGTGCGTAGAGTGTTGGTTCCCTTTTGCGGTGGATTTGGATCGGTTGAAAAGTCGATGCTGATTTGTGCGCTTTGCGATGGCTGCGAGGCGGCGGCACCGGCTCCGGGCGCGGGCGGAACATACGAACCGACGGCAGCTTGCAACTGACTTTCCGAATCGATCAGGAAGTTGGCGGACGTGACGATGCGCTCGCCAGCGGTGAGTCCCTGTATTACAATCACCTGGTCGCCCAGAGTTGTACCAAGGACAACGTCTTTCGGAGTCAAGCGGCCGCCGCCTTCGTCAACGAACGCTACCTGGCGTGTACCGGACTGCAAAATCGCGGCCGCCGGAACCACCAGACCGCGAGCCGCCCTGGTCTTGAAAACGGCATTCACGAACATGCCGGGCTTCAGCCTTACATCCGGATTGGAGGCCTCAATCCTCACTCGCGCCGTTCTGGTGGCCATGTCGACCTGCGGCAAAATGCTTTCTATCCGCCCATGAAAGATGCGATCCGGATAGGCGTCTACCGTGATCTGCACCCGATCGTCTGGTTTGACGCGTCCCACGTCGCCCTGAAAGACCTGCGCGTCGACCCAAACGCGTGAAAGATCGGCAATGGTATAGAGACGCGTTGCGGGTTCGACATAAAGATTTGGCAGCGCGTTCCGTTCCGTGACGTATCCCGAGGCCGGCGAATCAATCACCAGGTCCGATATCGGTTGGGCCGTTTGCTTCAACTTGGCAATTTCTGTTTCTGAAATGTTGAATTGGCGAAGACGGGCCTCGGCGGCATCGGTCAATGCGGCCGCGTCTGAACTGACGCCGCCCACGCCGCTTCCGCTCACTTGCATTTCGCTTCGGCGTGCAAGAAGGTACTCGTTTTGCGTGGCAAGCAGATCGGGACTATAAATCGTGAAAAGCGGATCGCCCTTTTTCACGTATTGATAGGTAGCATTCGCGAAGACCTTACGCACGTATCCGGAAAACCGCACCTGGACATCAGAAATGAGGCGCTCGTCAATAACAACCGTCCCAGTGGCGCGGATATCATCGGTAACTTGCCTCCATTCGACCTCTTCCGTCTGTACGCCGATGCTCTGCAGACGCTCGGGTGTCAGCTGGACCGGCGCACGCGCTGCTTCTGAAGCAGGTTTCATGCTCGCCGCTTTGCTCCCGGTTTCAGAAGGCGCGGAGCCCACCGCGATGGGCTGAACTTCGGATGGCTCGGAAGGTGCTTTCCATCCCTGGCCGAGGTAGCGGTATGCGGCTGCCGCGCAAGCGATTAACGCAAGCCACGCAAGCGACGTTCGCAGGATATATTTGTTCATCGCAGTGTCGCTCCAGTGAGCGTTTCCAATCGGGCCAGAGCAGTTTCGTGATCCAACAGTACCTGCGCATATTCACGCTTCAGTTCAAACACGTCGTTCAGCGCGGTTAGAACGGCGGCCAGTGGCTGTTTGCTCGACTCATAGCCCGTCAGGACGGCATGAAAGACAGCATCCGCTTGAGGAATGATGCCTTCGCGATATTCATTCAATTGCTCGGCCGCGCTCACCACCGCTACGTATTGTTTCTGCACTTCCGCCGTCTGCCGTTGTACCTCGGCATCCATCTCTTGCGCCGCTCCTTTTAGTGCTTCGGCAGCCTGCTCAACTTCCGCGTTTACTCGCTGCCGGCGCTGAATAATTAAATTGAAAGTCAACATGTAGTAAGCCGGAAAATCATCGCCCGTTCGCTGATACATATAGCCGGCGCTGAAGTCCGGCTTGCCTCCACGTTCGGCTGATCGCAGGCCGGCGGTTTCCCTCTCAAGCGCGTTTGCCGACAACTTCACTTCGGGGTTCTGAGATCTCGCAAAATCCAGAAGTTCGCTGGAACCATAGTGCAGAGTGGTCTCCGCCATGCCGTCGGCGACGATGTCCGGAGACTGCTGGGACCGGTGCAGAAGCCGTTTCAAATCCGCTTCGGCGGTTCCCATGTCCTGGTGATGCATCGTGATTTCGCGAATGAGCTTTGTCTTCTGGAGCTCCGCTTTCAAGATGTCTGCCTGCGCCCCGGCACCGGTGCGGTAGCGAAGCAGTTCGCTTTCCGCGACTTGTCCAAGAGTGATCTGGCTGCTTTCCAGCAGAGTCATGGTCTGCTGCAAGTAAGCTAATCGCAGATAGGCCGACTTTATTTGATCCGCGATTGTCGCTTGCATCACCGAAATCTGAGACTTCTGAACCTCGGCCGCGCGGTCTGCAAGTTCTCCTTTCAGACGGAGTTTTCCCGGATAGGGAAGTTCCTGCGAAGCGCCAATTCCGATGTACGCGAAGTTGCTGTTGCTGAATCCGGCAAATGGCCGGGGACTACCCACGCTGAACTGCTGAAGCGTGAACTGCGGATTGGGCGGTGTTGTCACTTGCCGGCGCATCTGCGTCGCGGCTCGCCAATTATGGTCCGCGGCAAGAATGTCCGGATTGTCTTTTGCCGCCTCCGCCAACAAGACCGACAGCGGCGTTGGGTTCTGCGCCCAAATAGCCGGAGCGCCGACCAGCGCTCCCAGCGCTGACAGAATTATCCCGATCTTCATCAACAGATCTCCTGTTTCTTAATCGCATTGGCGCGTGGAGGCGCACGGATGCACAACCAAGCGCGTAATTGGGGATGAGAAAGGAGACTGTCTAAATTCTGAGGAGCGAAGGCAGTGGCCGCAAACAAGGAGGAGAATGCTCCGCTTTCTTTAGCGAAACATAACCCGAAAGCCTCGCTGTAAATAGCTGCGCGGCTGCAGCAACACCAACCGGCTGGCTGGCAAACGAGGCCACCGGCGGCTGCACCAGCGCTGGCTGCTTGCTTTCCGCTTTAGTTTTACAGCAGCTATGCGATACCGGCATTTGCATGGTGCCGCATTTGCCCATCATCTGCTTGCAGCAGGAATGTTCCGCTGCCGTCATTTGAGTGCCCGGAATGGCGCACGTCATCGTCGGTGCAAGCCACGACAGCAGCACCAGCAGAGTCGCGCTTATTCGACATGTGACGTTCATTCACTATCAAGCTTACATATAAGGATTCGAGAGTTCAACCTCCGCAAATCGCACGAATTTCAGGTTACGTTCGCTTATATATGCGCAAAAAGCGGAACTGCCACTGCCGCCGCGCAATAGAAACTGCCGAGTGGCAATTCGTATTCCGACGCCTTCTTGCGTGCCAGGTAGATAAAGCCGCCGCCAATCAATACACCCGCCAAACTGCCGATCAACAGTGCCAGTATTCCATTCTCTATTCCAAGGAATACTCCAATACATGGCAACAACTTTACATCTCCTAAACCCAGCATTTCTTTCCGCCGCAAACGTCCCCAAAGCAGACCGATTGCGGAGATAGGAATAGTCAGTATGAACGCCCCTCCAACCGATTCCAGGAGCGACCTCCACACTGGCCGCGCATTCGGCAGAAACAATTCACCCAGGCCGCCGGGTGTCGGACCAAGACAGGCAAAGACCAGTCCAACGGCAGAGCCGCCCAAAGTAAACTCGTCCGGCAATATACGTTCTTCCAGGTCCACCCAGAACAGCACGGTCATTATGGCTGTAAATACACACCATTTCAATGCCGCCATATCCCACCCGTAACGCGCCACCAGCACCGCGAACAGCACGGCCGTGCTGAATTCCACCAGCGGATAACGCACGCCGATGGCGTTTGCGCATTGCCGGCAGCGGCCTTTAAGCAGTGCATAACTGAGCATCGGAATGTTGTCGCGCCACCCGATCTGCGTTCCGCATTCCGGGCAGAACGAACGCGGCATCACTACCGACAAATCGCGCGGCAGTCGATAAATACAAACGTTGAGAAAACTGCCGATCAATAATCCAAACAGCGCGGCCAGCGTGCAATAAAGAACAGTCTCAGCGGGCACCCGCCCTCCGGTAAGAAGCAAGCGTCTGCTCCAGCATGCGTTCCAGCGTGAACTCGGCTTGTATCCGCGCCTTTGCGCGTTCACTGAACAAACGTGCCATCGCCCCATCGCTGCGCATTCGTTCCATTGCCTGCGCAATCTCCGGAACTTCGTTTTTCACCAGCAAGCCCGTCTCGCCGTGCTTCACAACTTCGATCAATCCCCCCACTTCGCTCGCAATCACCGGAACGCCCATTTGCATCGCCAGCAGCGCGGCCGACCCCAGTCCTTCCGAGCGCGAAATATAAATGAACATCGAAGCCTTGCGCAGATCGCGGCCAAGGTTGTCCGAAAACAATACGTCGATTCCCGAAAGCTGTGCAGCCCGTTCAACTAAGTCGCGCCCTTTCCCGGGATCGCCTGTAGCCAGTGCCACCACCGGATACTCCGCGCTCCACTCAGCGGCGACCGCCGATTCCTCTACCGCGTCGTAAACCACATCTATTTTTTCGGATGGTATGCCCTCATCCTTTAGCTGCCTTGCCACGAACTGCGATACCGCCAGGAAGCGCGCTGGCACCGCATACTTCCAGCGCGAAATTGCCGAACGCTGCACGGGAAATGCCACGCGCCGCGAGACTATTAACGGCGTCTTCGCGTTATTTAACGCGAGTGCCACTGCCGCTATTGTGTGCGATCTAGCGTCGTGAGCATGCACCACATCCACATTCTTTGCTTCGCGCCAGATCGTTTGGAAATTTGCCACGCCTACCGCCAATCCCGCATCCTCCGCGGCTCTCCACAGCGGCGAATCTTTCCGAACCAGTAAAGTAGTTGCGTGCCCCGTGTCTTTCAAGGCCCTCCCGAGCAGCAATGCCTGCCGTTGCCCGCCGCGCATTTCGCGCCCCGAATCGACGTGCAAAACCCGCACCCTAATCTTTCCGGCCAGGGCTCATCGACCGCACCTTCGAATACTTCACAAAGTTGTACAGGCCCGCCATATACGCTATGGTCAGCCCCTCGATTCCGTCCAGGAAACCCAATTTCAAAACATACGATCGGAAGAACGTCCACGGCGGGTCCAGCAGCAATTCGCTGAATCCGATCGCGCGTTTATTCGACACCATCTCTTGCGCCGCTAGTGTGGTGTACATATCTACCGTTTTCAAGTGTTCTGAAAGCGTGTTGCACGTGAAATGCAGCAGGTTCGATTCAAGACGGCCGATTGACCCGCTCACCGTCACCGATTCATGCACAAACTCTCCAACCCATTTCGCTTTGCGCCTATCGAACAGCCTGATCTTCCGGTCCGGATACCAGCCGCTGTGCAGAATCCAGCGGCCCAAATACTGCGCCAGCCGCGGAACCGTGTACCCATCGTGCTGCGGCCCGCTCTTCTTGATGTGCCAGATCTCAGCTTCCAGCGCCTCGCTCAAGCTCTCATCGGCGTCCAAAGCGAATACCCAGTCGTTCGCGGCCAAGCTGGCGGCAATGTTCTTCTGCGCCGCATAACCATGCCACGAAGCCTCTTCCACCCGCGCGCCCAAATTCGTCGCGATTTCAACTGTGCGGTCGTTCGAGCCGCTATCCAGCACTAGAATTTCATCGCAGCAGCGCAGACTCTCAATCGCCCGCGCAATGTTGCGCTCTTCATTGAACGTGATGATCGTCGCGGATATCTTCATCTTGCGCTCAGGACATGCGGATCGGTATTACCGATGCCGAGAGGATGAAGATAACCACGGCCGCGACGGACAAAATCACTCGCCCGCGCGACAAACGTTGCTCATCGTAAACCAGTGGGTGGCGCCTGCCGAAGAAAAACATCACCACCGCCCAAAACCACCACGTCCAGTAATAGAACCCCAACACCGCCAAAAGTGCAATCACGCTAGTCGAAACAATCCGGTGCCCACGTACGCCGAACGCCGCATAGAGTATATGGCCGCCGTCCAGTTGGCCCATCGGCAGCAAATTAATTGCCGTTGCCAGCAGCCCTGCCCAAGCTGCCATCGCCATCGGGTGAAGCAGCAGGCGGGTCGCGTCCAGCTTTCCAAACGTCAGCCACTCTATCAGGCGCAATATCAGCGGCGTGCCAAATACAAAGGGTCCGTGCGCTGCGCCGGCCGCCAAAGGATGCGACAACCATACGCCAATCACAAGAAATGGGATTAGCATAACGAATCCCGCAATCGGGCCCGACACCCCAATGTCAAATAAACTGAGCCGGCTGTAAATGGGCGATCGGATTCGGATGAACGCGCCCATAGTTCCGAACAGCGTCGGCGATGGCAGAAAGTAAGGCCAACTGGCGTCCACGCGCCAGCGCAGGCACTCTACGTAATGGCCCAATTCGTGCGCCAACAGGATGAGAAGCAACGGAAGCGAGAAAGCAACGCCTGACAAAATACTTAGGTCGCCGTGCGCCAACCGCACGTACCCATCCCAAACGGTTTCCAAGTCAAACGGCAGCCCGGCTTTAAAACTCCTTGTTAAAGCGGAGCCGAATACCGTCGTCGTAACGAAAGTAATCAACAGCAAAAGCGCGTTCAGCCACCAGCGGCGTGGCCGCCTCACCGTATGGAAAATTGTCGGCAAGTATTGGGCGGAATTGTCCGTCGCGTGGCTGTTTGCTATTGCAATGTTTGTAATTCCTTGCCAGGCTTGAAACGCACAGCCTTGCCGGGAGGTATAGCAACCTCAGCGCCCGTCCTCGGGTTCCTTCCAATGCCCGTCTTCCGAGGCCGCACGTTGAAAATGCCGAAGCCCCGCAGTTCGATGCGGTCTCCATCACTGAGCGCCTTCTTCATAGTGTCGAATACCGTTTCCACAGCCATTTCCGCTTTGGTCTTCGTAATACCCGTCCGGTTCACTACTTCATTGATGATGTCTAACTTAATCAAAAAGCCTCCCAAAGAGCGGAATTGAGTGCAATGTTAATGATAAGAAAGAGTTTATTGATATGTCAATGATTCATCCTGACACCTGACCTCCGGCGTCCTAAGTTGGCATATTTTTCAGCGTCCCGCGAAACACCGCGCATTATTACCCGCTTCAGCACCTTGCTCCTCGCCTTTTATCATTTGTTTACAATTACTTACAAGCGTGTCCGGAATTGGTCCTTAAATTGCTTTAACCTGGGCCAAATGAGGAAACGATCCGTTGGCAGGCCGTTCAGAATCTTGCTCGTCGAAGATAGCCCTAGCGACGCCCGCCTGGTTCGCGAAGCGCTCAAAGAGACATCTATCCCGGTCAATTTGGTCGTCGTTCGGGATGGCATGGAGGCTACCGATTACCTCGGCCAAGCGGAAGCTGGTCTGGTGGCAAGGCCCGATCTGATCCTGCTTGATCTCGATCTGCCCCGCAAGAATGGCCGCGACCTTCTGTCTGAGGTGAAGAGTTCTTCCACGTTGAAACAAATCCCCGTCGTGGTGATGACTAGTTCCGTCGCCGATGAAGACATCAAGCTGGTCTACAGCTTAAACGCCAACTGCTTCATTCAGAAGCCCAACGACTTAGTGGAATATATCAACGTGATTAAAGGAATCGAAGATTTCTGGTTCCTCACCGCCACTTTGCCCGATACGTTTCGGTACGGCTTCGTACCTCAGCTAGCCCAGCAGTTAGCTAGTTAAACGGGCGTTTCCGTGTACGTTTGTAACTAACGGCCCCCAGCATCACAAGAATAGCTGTTGCGCCCAGACCAAGTGTCTTCGGTTCAGGCATGCTAGAGTTCAGCACCAAGCTATCAATCGCAAACTCATTGGCAGGCCCCGAGTTACTTGCCTCCGAGAATACCAGTTTAGTTATGTTTGCGCTATCGCTTAAAAGTCCGGCAAAGGGCGCGCTTCCATCCTCGTAAGCGTTATTTGTCCCACTGACAGTGTAAGTTTCCAAAAGCGATGCTCCGTTGTACGCGGTAATCGTAGCGGAAAACCCGCCAATTAGATCGCCCTCGATAAAGGTGCCGCCGCCCCGCACCGGATGTGCGAAAACAAAGGTCATCGGAGCGCCGCTGTCCGTGTTCCAAAACAGCGCGTCTCCCAGCGTGAAGTCCCCCAACCAACCATTCCCTTCATCTACACGTTGAAAAAGCGCGCTTGTTCCCGTCACGGCTGTACCATGTGTGGAAACGGCATTTATGGTCCCGGAGAGCACGCTGTTCGCCGGCCCCAGTTGCGCCCATCCTACAGAGTCGTTCGAACCAAGCGCCGTGGGATCTGAAATTCCGACGACGGCGGGTACCGCCGGTAGGCAGATCGACACCAAGAAAATCGCCACTCTCAAATACATTCTTGTCATGGAGAAAGTTTACAAGCGCAAAAGCACCTCGGCAATGCGCCAATGACCATAAAAGTACCGGATTGTCCTTGAAGCGAGTTACAATTCCTGGTAAGTTGCTGTTATATCTTCGAGAGGAGCTGTTCTCATGGCGCTAAAATCGAGACCTTCCCGTACTCTTATGCTATCTCTTCTCCTGATCACGCCTTGGCTGCAAGCTCAGGTAAGCGTCACGACAGCGCAATATAACAACCTTCGCACCGGCTCTAACCAGAGCGAAACGCAGCTTACTCCAGCCAATGTTACTCCTAATACGTTCGGCCTGCTCTTCTCGCGCGCTGTCGATGATTCTGTCTACGCGTCACCGCTCTACGTTCCGCACGTAACCATCGGCAGTAAAATCCATAACGTTGTTTATGTCGCCACCATAGCAACACTCTTTACGCTTTCGATGCCGATGACCCAGCGCAGCCCGCGCCCTTATGGAAAAGGCCGCTCGGTGCCGGATTCCCGTTAGCGCCTGGCGATAGTTGGCAGACCAATATGGGTATCGAAAGTACACCGGTCATCTATCAAGGTGTCCTTTACTTTGTGGCTTACATCGGTACCACTGCCGCCGACTGGAAAATGTATCTCGGCGCGGTCGACATTACATCCGGCAAAGACGTCTATGGACCTCCCGCCGAAATCACCTTCATTGACAAGCTCAACAACACTGTTTCTGCCTCCCAGTACACAATTCAAAGGACTGGCTTACTCGTCGCTAATAACAAACTTTACGTCGGGTTTGCCAATTTCAGGAATGACAATGTCAGCTATACCGGTCCAGAAGGATTCATTTATCGCTATAGCCTGACGAATCTCTCCCAGCCCGAATTTAAGTTTCAAACTAGTGTCGGGAACAACGCTGGGATATGGCAAGCCGGCCGCGGCCTGGCAGCCGACGAGACCGGAAACGTTTACGCCACCACCGCTGACGGCCTCTTCGACGGCGGCATTGCCAATTTTGGCAACTCTGTTTTGAAAGTCTCGCCTGAACTCGCGGTGTCGAGCTTCTTCACGCCTGGAAACTGGTACAACCTGAGGAGGCAAGACCTGGATGTCAGCTCCGGCGGCCCCGTCCTGGTTCCCGGAACAAATCTTTTGATCGCCGGCGGCAAGCAGGGCGCCCTGTACTTGCTCAACCGTTCCAATCTCGGAGGTCTGCAGGTCAGGAGTTCTGGCGGCCCCGTGCAGCAGTTCCAAGCCACGCACGGCTGCTACGCCTCAAATCCGTCCAGCGGCGATTGCGGCCAGACATTGAGCATGGCTTACTGGGATCTTGGCCCAAATTCGATGCTGTATGTTTGGGACCGCACTGATCGTCTGCGCGCATTCACTTTCAACGGCGCGCGCATCGATACAACACCAGCCGCCCTCAGCGCCCTGCCTCACCTTGACATAGGCGGATTATCTGTCTCCTCAAACGGCGCCATTCCTTCGTCCGGCATCGTCTGGGCCATGACTGCTGAAGCCTATCAGGGCGTAACTGCGATCACCAACATTGTGCCTGGAGTTTTCAGGGCTTTTGCTGCGGCAGCGGCAAACGGCCAACCGGAACTTACCGAAATTTACAACAGCAGCATGTGCCACGGCGACTTCATGGGCAACTTCACAAAATTTTCAAATCCCGTGGTCGCTGACGGCAAGGTGTACGTCATTACGCAGTCCAACATGCTTCGGGTCTACGGCCTGCTCAAGGAACCCAGGGCCTGTAAGTAAGGCCGCGCGCGTTCCACTCAGGCAACCGCAATGGCATCCATCAATCTGCTGAGACGGTCGGTGCGGCTTTTCAACAGATTGAGCTCTTGGCTGAATCGCGAGCCAGCTTCCGTCGTCAATTCCGAGTGCCGCAGCGTCGAATACCCTTGCGTTAACCGGCGCTCCGTAAGAAGCAACGATTCCAACTGACGCGCAATCAGCACTTCCAACGGCGCTGGCGAATGGCTCTTTACAGTGTTTGTTTCTTGCATGATGCCTAGCTTTAGCACTTAGCTGGCCAAACCGTCCTAAGATTTCTCCTGGTTCGGAATCAACAACTTGCAAATTTCGTCTGTCTGCTCTAACTGGCTTGCGCTGTAATAAGTGGTTAGCGCGGTAACTATTCGCTCCACCTGGTGGCCGATATCAGCCAGTCAGTTCACCCGCTTCAGTTCTCTCTCAAGTCCGCGCATCCCTTCACGCCGGTAAATCTGCGCCAGCCTCCGCTCTTCCGGCGACACCGCTAACTCTCGCCGCAACGCCGGGTCGTTCGTCGCACCATCGATATCGGCACGGCTGGGTATCCAAAGCTTGCCGTCCGCAAACTCCACGTCGTTCACAAAAGCCATCAGCGCGTCAATCACCATCGGCTGCCCGGTTGCCCTTGAAAAACGCAGCGTCCCAGGCTCCGTCATGTTCGCCGTCTGCACGGGCCCGATTGTCGTCGCCGAGCTCACCGACCCCGACACAAATTCCCTGCCCCGCTCATCGCGCACAATCCAGCCCATCTCCAAGCTGCGCACCGCCGTCTTCGACATGTTGCGCACTTCCACTTGCGGGGTCCGCACTTCATTACCTGCCACCTGCGCCGCGCCGCGAATCGGTTGCACCAGCCCGCTTCGAAATGCCACCGGATTCACTGCCACTTCCTGCCCGCGTCCGGTATCGGCGCGCGGCCCACGCACAAATTCAAGCCCTAATTGCCGCGGAACGAAATCCGGCATCCCGAAATTCAACTCTTCGCGCAATTGCGCCAGTTGTCCGCTCTCAAGCAAAGCCGCCAAATACTGCCGGTCGCGCTGGGCCTGCATTTCGTAAACCACTAACGCCCGCTTACTGTGCAGCCTATCCGGCCCATACGCTTCGAAATCGCTGTACAGCGCGCAATCGAGCGTCACCTGAACAATCGGCGCATCGTTCTTCGCCGTACTGCTGAACGGCCGCAGCAGTTCCATATTGATATCAAGCGGAAAGCGCTCGCCGGGTTCCACAAAGATACTCGGTTTGCTGACCGATCCCTTACCCGCCGGCGTTAGATCCTGCGCCTCCACCCGCACGGTAATCCCGCAAATCGGCTTCTTCCCCACGTTCCGCAGAACCAGCAGGGCATGCACGTCCACCGCCATTGACATGCCCTTCACATGCGCCGTGGTCGCCCCCATGTTCATCGAAACCGGCAACACCGGCGAGTCGTCCGGAAAGTCCACCGAAATCCACTTGGCACTGTCGTCCGCCGCCGGAGCCATCGCTGCCGATAGCAGTGTCAGAAGCAAAGCCTTCTGCGCGAGCCGGCTTTTACTGCGCATAGACATTGGTGATAGTCACCTGTCCGCTGTCTTCATCCATGTAGCTGGCTGTCACCGATGAGGGTCCCGGCATTGAAACTACCGCCGACCTCGGGTGCAGAATCGTCAGCGTCGCTCCATGCGCTCTCACCGCAATTCCGTCTGGCGTACTTCGCAAACTCGTTGCTGCCACGGGTGGCCGCTCAAATCCGAACGCATTCTGCAACTGCCTCCATGCCCGGCCCGTTTCCTCGCTCGGAATGTGCGTCATCCATCCGCCGGCGAACAGCGCCGCCATGCCCGCCACCAGTGCAAAACGAAAGGCTATCCGCCCGCGGCCCACTTTGTCGATACAGCGCGCCGCGTCAACTCCCACTTTAATGTTGCCCAGCATCTCGCGTTCCAGGGCTGACCACTCGACTATTGCCTCATAGCCGGTCAGCACCTGCGCGTTCGCTTCACGCTTCAACTCCGTCGCCGCTGAACGGAATAACGTCACCTGCTGTTCGCAATCTCCGCACCGCGTCACATGCCGCCCCACGCTCCACTGCTCCCACCACTGCAGATCCCGGCTCGCGTAAAGCGCCAGCGTCTCAACCCTCGGATGCATCGCTCCTTGTGCTTGCCCGCTCATGACGATTTCCTCGCTTCCAAATAGCGCCGGAACTTGATCCTTGCATTCGCTATGTGCGACCGCACTGTAGCCATTGAACAATTCATTTGCGCCGCCACTTCATCGGCAGGCATATCCTCCACATCGCGCAGTAAAAGCGCCATTCGTTCGCGTTCCGTCAGCTCCGCTAATCCGCCGTCCAATTGCAGCTTCCGCTCGCCGCGCAAAACCGATTGTTCCGGGCTCTCGTGCGAATGCGCCTTTTCGGAAAGCTGGCTCACATCCACAAACGCGAACTTCTTGTTGCGCCGCAGAAAATCAATCGCCGTATTCGCCGCAATCCGCGACAGCCAGTGCGCCGCTTTATCCAAATCTTTAAGCTGCCCTTGCCGCTGCAGTGCCTTGATGAACGTTTCCTGCGTAAGATCCTGCGCGTCGTCCACATTACCCACAATCCGGTAGATCAGCAGGAATATCCGCCGTAAGTTCTGCTGAACAAAGCGGGTTTGCGCATCTGCGTCGGTGCTGGCCTGTGATTGTGAAACCGGAGGAAGCGGCTCAGCTCATGGAATCCTCCGCCGGTACAGTTGCCAGCAAAGTACCGGCAGCCGTGCCTTCGGGCTCCAAACAGATCTTTATGCGATTCATCCCCTATTAAGGATTGACGGAAAGCTTCTCGAAACGTGCAGGTTACAAGGCCAACAGGCGCGGATGCGCACCGCAAAACTAAACGGGAACTCTGCCAGCCTTCGGGCGGCGCGCTTAACACCCCGTCCGTTTTGCGCGAGTTCCTCAAGATCGCCATCGACGCTATCTTAAAGTATATGAGACCTGTCGCCATCATCGGCATAGGAAAAACCGCCTTTGGAGCTTTCGCCGATCGCGATCTGCGCTCCCTCGCCGTTGAAGCCGTCCAACAGGCTCTAGCCGATTCAACCGTCCAGCCCGCCGCCGTCGAAGCCTTCTACTTAGGGAATTTCGCAGGTCCGTCTCTCGTCGGTCAGAACCACCTCGCGCCTTACGTGGGCGCCCCCGTCGGCTTTCAAGGAATTCCCTGTACACGCTTTGAAGACGCTTGCGCCTCCAGTGGTTCTGCATTTTTTCATGCATGGCAGAGTGTAGCCGCGGGAATCTACGATATTGTAGTCGCCGCTGGGGTCGAAAAAATGACCTCGCAATCCACCCCCCGCGTCACTGAAATTCTCGCCGGCGCTGGCGACATGTCTGGCGAAGGCCGCGCCGGAGCCACTTTCCCCGCCCTCTTTGCCATGATCGCCCGCCGCCACATGCATGAATACGGCACCACGCGCGCTCAGCTTGCATCGATCGCCGTAAAGAATCATGCCAACGGCGCGAAGAATCCGCTGGCCCACATGCGCAAGGTCATCACGCTCGATCAAGCCCTCGCCGGCAAACCCATCGCCGAACCGCTCACCGTTTACGATTGTTCGCTCATTAGCGATGGCGCGGCCGCCGTCGTCATCGTCCCGCTCGATCAAGCGGCAAAATACAATTCCCGCTTCGCCCGCGTGCTTGCAGCCGTCCAGACTTCAGACTACGTTGCTCTCGACAGTAAAGCCGACATCACTCTGTTCCCCGCCGTAAAATCGGCAGGTGAAAAAGCCTACGCGCTGGCCGGCGTCGGACCGAAAGACATTAATGTTGCGGAACTCCACGATTGTTTTACCATCGCTGAAATTGTGGCCAGCGAAGACCTCGGCTTTGTCGCGAAAGGCGAAGGCGGCCCATTTGCCGCGCAAGGTTGTACGTCGCTCAACGGCCCAATTCCCATCAACACCAGCGGCGGTTTGAAATCGAAAGGCCATCCTGTGGGTGCAACCGGCGTCGGTCAAATCTGCGACATCGTCATGCAGCTTCGCGGTGATGCCGGTGAGCGGCAAGTGCCGCGCCATCGAATCGGCTTGGCTCAAAACCTCGGCGGTTCCGGCGCGACCTGCGTAGTCACAATTTTGGAGGCTGCCTGATGAATGCCAGAGACGGCATTATCTACACCGAGACCATAGTCCATTCCGCGCCCGAACAGTACGCCGCCGATGCACCCTACCAACTGGCAATCGTGCTGCTCGATTCAGGGGGACGTCTCACCGCCCGAGTACTTGGCAAAACGCCCCACGAACGGACCCAAATCGGCGATCGGGTTTCTTTTATTGAGGAACAAAACGGCGTCGCCTGGTATCGCAAAGCTTAAGTCGCCGGGCAGCCAAACCTCCGGCGCAGTGCGTTGCCCGGCGTTAATTATGTGGTGGCTCGTTTCGCGTCCATCTTGCGTTCTCGGCCGTTGCCATTTCCGCCTTCGGTGTTAATTGTGAAGTGAATAGTGTCGCCATCCACTTTGCCTGCATAGTGCTGGGTGAACTTGTTGCCGTTAAATTCGCGCACCACGCTGAACGTCACGTTGTCGCCGTCCACTTTCCCCTCCGAGATGTCGGTATCTCCGCCACGTCCGCTTACCGTTCCGGTCAGTTTGTCGCCATCCGCTTTCAGGTTCATGTTGACGGTCATTGCGTTCCCATTCCGGCCCTGCATCTCAGCCGTCCACTTCCCGCTCGGATCCGCCGCCCAAATCGCCACCGTGGCCGCTAATCCAGCCAAAATCAACCGTATCGTTCTCATTCGTTTAAAAGTTCTCCTTAGAACCACTACCAAGAAGGACTGCGCCTCGATACCCCTCGGTTACCCGCTTCTTGCACCCCGGACTTTCAGTCACGAAACCAGCTCACGAATTATCCGGCTTACCCTGAACAACTTAGCTCCGCAAATTAACGTTCGACCACTTGCTGGTTGACTAAACTGATCTCGCATGACTATCACCAAAGCTGCTGAAAGAGAGTTTGGCTTTGTTTTTTCAAATCTCCCAACAGCGAAGCTGCCGCCCCATTCCGTTTCGCAAAATGCGCCGTCTCTTCGCCTCTCTCCCGTCCCGGTGGTGGGTTCGAAGCGCAAAAAATTGGCAAAAGGCGCTTCTCCGGGTTTTTTCGGCTTCGTTTCGCAAATCCCAGACCGGCGAAAAATTCGTCGGAAAGCGGCGGTGGCGTTCCCGGTCACCCCATTTCGTTTCGCAAAATACGCCATCTCTTCGCCTTCTGCCCCGTTTCCTTTGGCTTCGAATCGCAAAAACGCCCCGGCAGCTCATCTGAGCTCCGGGGCGTTTTCAAACCTACTACTATGGAAAGCTTAATTATTGTTCGGCGTCAAATTCGGCGCGCTTGTCGGCGGAGTAGTGCTCGTCGGAGGGGCGGTCGTTGTGGACGGAGCCGGAGCAGTACTCGTGGGCGGCACCGTGGTCGTCGAATCCCCCGTCGTACTGTCGCCCGTGTCTGCTGGACGCCGTTTCAGCTTCGGTCGATCACTCTCATCGCCCTTATCCTTCTTAGATGGATCGGTCTCATCTTCAATCGGCGTGGTCGAGTTCGGATTGCGCCGCAGCGTCGGCTTATTCGGGTCTTCCGTCGTCTTATCCGGTCGGCGTTGGTTCTCGAGCATCATCAGCCGCGATTTTACGTCGTTGAATTCGGAAGTCGTCACTACATATTCCGGTTTCGCTTTCAGGTCCGCAATCTGCTTTTGCGATTTGCTGATCCGGTCGTCCGTCGGTGGATGGGTCGAAAACATTTTGCCCAGCGTGCCCGGTTTGCGCTTTTCCAACGTCTGAATTTTCTCGAAAAAGTCCACAAACGCTTCTGGATCGTACCCGGTCTTGTACATGTATTGCACGCCCAGGTAATCGGCCTCGGCTTCAAAGTTCCGCGAGAACTTCAGGAACGAGAGCGGCACCAAAAGGCCCGATGCCTGGTAAATGCCATAAGCCGCCGCGCCGCCCATGAAAATCAGCGGAATCGTCGCCAGCTGTGCAATCTCGCCGCGTGTCGCCTGCCGCGTGCCATGCCGCGCGGCTACGTGCGCAATCTCGTGTGCCATCACCCCGGCAAGTTCGGCTTCTGTATCGGCCTTCAAAATCAGCCCCGATTGCACGAAGAAAAACCCTCCCGGCAGCGCGAACGCATTCACCGTAGGATCTTCAATCACCTTAATGGTGAACGGCACCTTGGCGTCGGAGTTCCTCACCAGGTTCTGGCCAATCCGGTTCACATACTCGGCAATCACCGGGTCGTTGATAATCTTCGATTGGCGCTCCACCTGTTGGGCCAATTGCTTGCCCAACGCGATCTCTTTTTCGAGCGAATACCAGTTCACCTTGCCGGAGACATTCCGGTCGCCAATGGCGTCGGGATCACCCTTTTTGTCGTCACCGGCGAAGGAAGTAAAAGGCACTGCTAATAACAACGCCAGGGTCAAACTAACTGAACATCTGAGATGGACTAGTCGCCGCACATAAACTCCTTATAAGGCAACACTGCTGGGGACGCCAGAACCGGAGACGCTCAAAGCGCCTTACATCTTAGTATAGAGGCAAAATCGCCGGAAAATTGTAAAGCAGGGCAATCTACTAAGCAAAGTGAAATCGATAAGGGAAGGCGGCGTCTTGCGCTCCCTCCCCGAAAGTACAGGAGATCTAATCAACTAACGTATGCTCGGAGAAATGGGTTACCGGAATATAGCTGAATCCAGTGAGGATCTGGCGGCCAAGTATCGCGATCAGTTCCCCGTAACGCAGGAATTGATCTACCTCAACCACGCCGCCGTGGCTCCCCTGTGCCGCCGCGCTGCCGACGCCATTCGCTGGTTGGCCGACGATTCCTGCCTCTACGGCTCCCTCCATTACGACAAATGGATGGATGCCTGGGCAGGTCTCCGCCAGGCCACCGCCCGCCTCATCAATTCGTCGACCGAAGAAATAGCCATCGTCAAAAACACTTCTGAAGGTATTGCCATCGTCGCCCTCGGCATCGATTGGAAACCAGGCGACCGCATCGTCGCATTCAAAGAAGAGTTCCCCGCCAATTACTACCCCTGGCTCAGGCTCGAAAAGCGTGGGGTCAAAATCACTTGGCTTTCCATTTACGACCCAATCGAAACCATCGCAACAGCCATTCCCGGCGCGCGTCTCCTCGCCATCAGCTACGTCAATTACCTTAGCGGCTATCGCGTCGATCTTGACGCCATCGGCGCCACCTGCCGCCAGCACGGCTGCTTCTTTTTCGTCGATGCCATTCAAGGCATGGGCGTCTTTCCCATCGACGTCGAAGCATCTTATATCGATGCACTGGCCGCCGACGGTCATAAATGGATGCTCGGCCCCGAAGGCAATGGCGTTCTCTATATAAGGAAGAAGTGGCTCGACGCCATCGAACCTGTCGAATTCGGCTGGACCAATCCCGCCAACTACGCCGATTACAGTTCCCGCGACATGACATTGCGTTCCGACGCCGGCCGTTATGAGTGCGGCACGCTCAATACTGCCGGCTGCTTTGGCCAGCGCGCCTCAGTTGAATTCCTGCTCGATGTCGGTATTAGAAACATTCGCAGCGCCGTTGTGAACCGCGCCGAACAGTTGGAAGCTGGCCTGGTCGCCAAAGGTTACGAGCTTATGATCAGAGGCACGCCTACTACTGGTTCCGGCATAATAAGCTTTCGCCATCCATCCATCGACCATCGCGTCCTCGTAAGCGACCTCAAGCACAATAAGATTACCGCCGCCCCCCGCCAGGGATGGGTCCGCATGTCACCGCATTTCTACATCAGCGCTGAAGACATCGAGCAAGTGCTGCGAGTGCTTCCCAATGCCAAATAGACGCGCCGCTTCCCTGCTGCTCTTGACGGCGTGCATCTTCGCTCGCCAACCCGAAACCCGCTTCTGGTCCGCCCAATGGATCGACGTGCCCGGCGCTTCACCTCACGGTTACGGCGTCTACCATTTCCGCAAAACTTTCGATCTTCCGGCCAAGCCGTCAACCTTTCTTATCGATGTTTCCGCGGATAACCGCTATCAGCTCTACGTAAACGGCAAGCAGGTTTCCTTTGGCCCGGCGCGCGGCGATCTAACTCATTGGCGCTACGAAACAATCGATCTCGCGCCGGAGCTCGAAGTAGGCAAGAACGTACTCGCCGCAGTCGTCTGGAACGACGGACCCTATGCCGCCGTCGCCCAGGTCACCAATCAAACAGCCTTCGTTCTGCACGCCCAAGCTTCCGAGAACGCTCAAGTGAACACGAACGCCGCTTGGAAATGCGCGCCCGACCCAGCCTATTCACCCCAGCCGTTACCGGCCGATCAGCGAACTGGCTACTGGGCGTTGGGCCCCAATGAGAAATTCGATGCCGCTCAATATCCATGGGGTTGGGAGACCACCACCTTCGACGATTCCACATGGCAATCTGCCCATGAAATCTCTCCCGCCGCACCGCGCTTTGCCCGCGACGCTCCCAACCGCTGGATGCTCGTCCCGCGCGAAATTCCTCTCGAAGAGCAAACGCCGGAACACTTTCAGCGCGTTCGCAAAGTAACCGGTCTTGCGCTCCCCCCGACGACGGGCATCACTCCCATCATGGTGCCTGCCAACACGTCGGCCACTGTGCTCCTCGACCAGGGCTACCTCACCACGGCATTTCCCGAAATGACTCTGAACGGCGGCGCAGGTTCAAACCTCAACCTCCGTTACGCCGAAACGCTTTTCGTCGGCAAAGATTACCGCGGCGTAACCAAAAGCAACCGCAACGACATCGAAGGCAAGATTTTTCTCGGACCCGCCGATACCTATATCCCCGACGGCAACCGCCGCCTTTACCGTCCGCTCTTTTGGCGCACCTATCGATACGTTCAACTCGAAATCAAAACCGCTTCAGAGCCGCTCACCATCACAGATCTGCATGGCTCCTTCACCGGCTATCCCTTCCAACGCAAGGCGCAATTTCATCTGCCCGATTCCCCTGCCGACGCCGAAACGCAAAGAATTCTGACCACCGGCTTTCGCACTGCCCGCCTCTGCGCCCACGAGACCTATATGGATTGCCCTTTCTATGAGCAACTGCAATACGCCGGAGACGCCCGCATACAAATGATGGTCTCCATTTACACTACCGGCGATGCACGTCTCATGAGAAACGGCATCAGCCTGCTGAATTCGTCGCGTACTCCGGAAGGTGCAACGTATAGCCGCGCCCCTTCGCAGCTTCAGCAGTACATTCCGCCTTTCTCGCTCTGGTGGATCGGCATGGTTCACGATTACTGGATGTATGTCGACGATGCAGCCTTCGTAAAAGAAATGCTGCCCGGCGTGCGCTCGGTCCTCGATTTCTACGCGCGCTATCAAAAGCCGAACGGTTCTCTGAACCGCCTGCCCTGGTGGAACTTTGTCGATTGGGTCAAGCAATGGCCCAATGGCGAACCTCCAGCCGAAGCCGGCGGGTCATCCGCCGCTGCGCTCGATCTGCAACTCTTGCTCGCCTATCAGTGGGCCGCCGATTTGGAAAAGAATCTCGGCAGCAAAGGGCTGAGCGTGGAGTACGCCGCAGCGGCGGCCAAGCTGAAAGACACCGTGCTCACTTCCGATTGGGACGAATCGCGCGGCCTTTTTGCCGACCAGCCCTCTCACAAAACTTTTTCCCAGCACGTGAACACGCTGGCCGTGCTCGCCGGCATCGCCACTCGTGAACAAGGGAGCGCCATCATGCGGAAAGTATTCGCCGATCCGTCGCTCGCCCAATCCAGCATTTACTTTCGCGCTTATACTAACGCCGCTCTGCGCGAAGTAGGTCTCGGCGGCAGATATCTCGATGCTCTCGGTCCGTGGCGCGAAATGCTCAACCAGGGCCTGACCACCTGGGCGGAATGGAACGGTCCCGATACCCGCTCCGATTGCCATGCTTGGGGAGCGAGCCCGAACTTCGAACTATTCCGCACCGTCGCCGGCATCGAATCCGCCGCGCCTGCTTTCGAGCGTGTTCGCATCAGCCCCAATCTGGGAACGCTGAAGCATGTCGTGGCGAACATGCCGCATCCGAAAGGCGAAATCAAGGTTGATCTAAAGCGCTCCAGCGACCAAGCTCTAACGGCCAATATCGATTTGCCCGCCGGCATTACGGGCGAGTTCCTCTTCGCCGGTCTATACCAACCCTTGACTTCTGGATCAAACCACTTCGAATTGAACTTTAAATAACTGCTTATGAAAGCCTTCTACATCACCGAACCCGGCAAAACGGCGCTCGACACATTGCAACAGCCACACCCCGCCGCCAATGAAATCTTGCTGAAAACCCGCCTCATTGGTCTGTGCGGAACGGATCTGAGTACTTTTCGCGGCAAGAATCCGTTAGTCAGTTATCCGCGCATTCCCGGGCATGAGATCGCCGCCACCATCGTTGAAACGGGCCCTGACGTTCCCCCCGAATATCAGCCCGGGATGGACGTAACGGTTTATCCAGGCACTAGTTGCGGCAAGTGCGCCTCGTGCAAACGCGGCCGCACTAATGCCTGCAAGTTCAATGAGACTCTGGGCGTTCAGCGCGACGGCGCAATGCGCGGCTTCTTCACCGCTCCCTGGCAGAAAGTCTACCGGGCCGAAAAGCTAGGCCTCCGTGAACTGAGCCTCGTTGAGCCGCTAGCGGTTGGCTTCCATGCCGCCGAACGTGGCCGCATCACTGCCGCCGATGTTGTCGCGGTGATAGGCTGCGGTACCGTCGGACTAGGCGTAATCGCCGCCGGCGTTTCAAAACGCGCCACCGTCATCGCTCTTGATCTCGACGATGCCAAGTTAGCACTTGCCAAACAAGTGGGCGCTCAGTATGCCATTCACTCCGGCAATCAGTCCGTTCATGAAGAACTGCTCGCCTTGACTGATGGTCTAGGCCCGGACGTCATCGTCGAAGCCGTTGGCGTTCCCGATACTTACCGTACGGCCGTTGAAGAAGTCGCGCACACCGGGCGCGTCGTCTATATAGGTTGGGCCAAAGAGCCTATCAGCTTCGAGACCAAACATTTCGTCCACAAAGAACTCGACATCCTGGGCTCGCGCAACTCACTCGCTGAATTTCCTTTAGTAATCGACATGCTCTCTCATGGCAAATTTCCCGTGGACTCCGCCATATCGGCTACCGTGCCGCTTGATGGAGCGGGAGACGCCCTCGAGAAATGGAGCCTCTCGCCGCAATCCTTCACCAAAATCCTCGTAGAGATGGACGCTTAACGAATGCGATACCGCACCATTGCAAACACCGGCATCGACGTTGCCGTTATCGGCTTCGGCGGCGCAACACTGGGCAACGAATTCAATCCCATGGAATACGCCGACGCCGAACGCCTTATCCACTTGGCCATTGACAGAGGCATCAATTTTTTCGACACCTCGCCTTACTATGGCCGCACTCTTTCCGAAGAGCGCATGGGCCGCGCGCTAGAAGGTAAACGCGATCAGGTCGTTCTCTCAACCAAATTGGGCCGCTACGACAAGGCGAGCTTCGATTTTTCAGCCGCGCGCGTAAACACCAGCATCGACGAATCCCTGCGCCGCCTTCGTACCTATCATGTCGATCTGCTCATCGCGCACGATATCGAATTTGGCGACCGCGAACAGATCGTCAATGAGACCATACCCGCCATGCGCGAATTGCAGAGCGCCGGCAAAGTAAAGAAAATCGGCATCTCTGGCCTGCCTTTGAAAATCCTAGCCGACGTTGCTGTCCGCGCCAAAGTTGATTTTGTTTTGTCCTATTGCCATTACAATCCTCTGGCGCAAGACATGGATCTTTGGCTCACGCCCGTTCTCGAAAAGCACGGCATCGGATTGCTGAACGCCGCCCCCGTACACCTTCGTCTCCTGACGTCGGAAGGCCCTATGCCTTCTCACCCCGCTTCGGAGTCGGTCAAACTAGCCGCAGCGAAGGTCGTCGCTCTGTGCCGATCGCACGGTATCGATCCCGCCGTTTTTGCCCTCGCCTTCTGCCTGCAGCATCCCTATGCCTCTTCCACTTTGGTCGGCATGTCAAAGCCCAGCGAGTTGGAGATGAACCTCTCCGCTCTCGACCTTCCTCTCGACCCCGCTCTGCTCGCTGAAGCAGCTCAAATCGTCGAGCCAGTCAAAGATTTTCTATGGCCGTCCGGTCGCCCGGAGAACCAGGATGCTTAACTCGACGCCCACTCACGGAACTATGGCATTTCCAATGTCAGTAGGTTATGATGGAAGAGTTGTAATCCAGCTAGTGGCTGCTAGTGTGCCCCGATGCTTCGTTAGATCCGGCGGCGCCTCCTGGAACGTTAACCAACAAAAGGCTTAGACAAAAGTTATGTACGCTGTGATCGAAACAGGCGGCAAGCAGTATCGTGTTGCTCCTGGACAGACAATTGAAGTAGACACAATCGCTGGCGACGTCGGCGCCGATGTGGAATTTGCCCGCGTGCTGGCCATCTCGAATGAAGCGAATGAGCTTCTTTTGGGCGAGGCGGTGCGGTCGGCGAAGGTTCGGGGCAAAATCGCGTCACACGGGCGCGGCGACAAAGTCATCGTTTTCAAGTTCAAGCGAAAAAAGCAGTACAAGAAAACCATCGGCCATCGCCAGAATTACACCCGCGTTTCGGTTGAGGAGATCGTGGCCTAATGGCACATAAAAAAGGTTTAGGAAGTTCAAAAAACGGGCGCGATTCAAATTCGCAGCGGCTCGGCATCAAAGTATTTTCGGGCGAGTTCGTCACCGGCGGCTCCATCATCGTCCGCCAGCGCGGCACCCGTTATAAGCCGGGTAAAAACGTCGGGTTGGGCAAAGACGACACGCTATTTGCCACTGTTCCCGGCGTCGGTTGAGTTCCGTGATCGGTGGCAATCGTATGTGGCAAGTTCGTCAACATCCTCGCCGCGCAAAATTAGTGTTCATTGATGAAGTTATAGTAACCGTGAAAGCCGGCGACGGCGGCAACGGTTGCTTGGCATTTCGCCGCGAGAAATTTGTTCCGCGCGGCGGCCCGAGCGGCGGCGATGGCGGACGCGGCGGTAATGTGATCTTTGTCGCTAGCGAACATCACAACACTCTTCTGCATCTGCGCTTCAACCCCGAGCACACCGCCGAACGCGGACGTCATGGCGAAGGCAGCCAGCGCACCGGCCATACCGGGGCTGATAAGGAAGTCTTTGTTCCGGTCGGAACCGTCGTGTACAACGCCGAAACGGGCGAAGAGCTCTTCGATTTTTCTTCGCCTGATCAGCGTTTCGTCGTAGCCGAAGGGGGACGCGGCGGAAAGGGTAATGCCCGCTTCGCTACTTCTACTCATCAGGCTCCCACCGAACATGAAGACGGCAAGCCCGGTCGAGATGTTCAAGCTCCGCCTGGAACTCAAACTCCTCGCCGACGTTGGTTTAGTCGGCTTTCCGAACGCCGGCAAATCGACCTTGATCTCACGCCTGTCCGCCGCCCGCCCAAAGATTGCCGATTACCCGTTTACGACTCTTGAACCCAATCTCGGCGTCGTCCAAGCGGGCGACCGCACCTTTGTGATGGCTGACATCCCCGGTCTCATCGAGGGCGCGCACCAAGGCCACGGATTAGGCGACCGCTTCCTGCGCCACATCGAACGCAATCGGCTCTTGGTTCATCTGGTGGATGTGTCCGAATTCAGCGGCCGCGAACCCGCTTCCGATTTCGACATCATCTTGGAAGAGTTGCGGCAATTCAGCGACGAACTGCTGGAAAAACCCATGATCGTCGTCGCCAGCAAAATCGACGCTTGCCAGGACGAATCCCGCATCGCCGCCGTCGCCTCCAAAGCCAAAGAGCACGGCTATGATTTCCTCGCCATCTCCAGCGTTACCGGCAAGGGCATCGAAGACCTTCGATTCGCCATGAGCGAAAAACTCTTCGCCGCCAACAACGCTACAATCTCAGTCGGAAGCTAGATTCTGCCGGTGCAGGGCCCGGTCTTCAAAACCGGAGTGCGGCACTTCGTGTCACGGGTGGGTTCGACTCCCATTAGCTTCCGCCAGCTATCTTCCTGATTTCACCCCGCGCGGCTGGCGACAACCGGCCATTTAGCATCATCGAGACGCCTCGGACCAGTTTCGATCTCTCCTACTTCTTCTAGCTGAGGAGCGTTGGCGGGACGCAGTTCCCGGAATTTACGCGCCGAGGTGAGTACGTTGCGTTCCAGCGATCCAACGGTCTGGTTATAAGTCTCGACAGTCTTTTCAATGGACTCGCCAAGTCTGGTAAAGTGCTGGCCCATGGTCAAGAGGCGGGTGTAAAGCTCTTGACCCGTGACGCGGATTTTGTCGAGGTTCTCCGTAACGGCCTGCTGCCGCCAGCCGTGGGCTACCGTTAGCAGCAAGGTGATCAGAGTGGTCGGTGTAGCTATAAGAACACGGCGCTCCACGGAGTATTCGAGCAATGCAGGATCGTGTTCGAGCGCGGCGCTGAACAACGATTCCAAGGGAAGAAACGCGATAACGAATTCGGGTGAACGCGCGAGACGCTCCCAATAGGCCTTCTCGCTAAGCGACTTCACATGATTCTTGATTTGGGTCGCGTGGTCTTTCAGGTGGCGCAGGCGGTCCGGTTCGTGCTCGGCTTCAATGGCGCGGAGATACGCTTCCAGCGATACTTTGGCGTCGACGACGACTTCGCAATGATTGGGTAAGCGGACGATGAGGTCGGGCCGCTGGTTGGTTTCTCCAAAGAGGGTCTTCTGTTCTGCGAAATCGCAGTGTTCTAACATCCCAGCCATCTCAACTACGCGGCGCAATTGGATTTCGCCCCAGCGGCCACGCTGGATGGGCGAGCGCAAAGCGGTTTTCAATTGGTCGGTAGATTGGCGGACACGTTCCTGCAATTCGGTCAATGCATGGATTTGCGTTGAAATCCCGGAATAGGCTCCGGCCCGAGTAACTTCGATGGCTTGCACCTGTTCTTCGAAACGCCTGAGCGACTGGTTCACCGGCTCGACTAAATGCTGCATCTGGACGCGGCTGCGATCGAGAAATAACTGGCTGTTATTCTGCAGCGCGTCGGAAGCGAGCCCCCGGAATTTCTCTTCGAGTTGTTGTTGGGTTTGGGTGAGCAGCCTGAGTTGCGCTTCGGCGATTTCGCGATGCTTGCTGCTTTCGGAATCTTTTTGAACAACAAGGCGGCGCGCCTCTTCCCACTGGGTGCGGTGCAATTCGGCTTGCTTACGCGCTTCGGTGCTTGATTCGCGCCAGCGGCGCGCTTCGGAAAGTTGATAAGCGGCAAACGAAACAGCCGCCAGCAGACATAAAAGTAAAAAGACCAACAGACCGTTCATTTTTTAAACCCCGTCTCGGGCTTCCACGCCTCAAGCGTGTTGTATACGATGGGGCAATACACGGCCCGATCGGGCATGTGCCACATCCGGCTCAGCAGCGATCCATTTCCTTTCACCAGATGAGGAAAGAGTTCACAGGTTTGGGGGCGCGCTTCGTAGACCGAGCAGAGATTGCCATCCAGAAAGATGCACCCGTTCTCATTGCGTTTGAGAATGCGGCCTTCATCCTCGGTTTCGTCGGTGTAGTCGCGCAGAAAGGCGGCGAGTTTAACTCGCAGAAACCTGGCTAAGAGTTCAGAGTCGCGTTCGGTGATCTGGGTGGTCGCAACACGGCAGCAATTCGCGCAGGAGGTGCAGTCGATTTCTGCTTCCACGTCTTGCGCCATCCCTTTCAGTCGGCGTTCGGCAAAGTTATGGCGTTTCATCCACGCGCGGAAACGCAGGTTTTCGCCTCGCTGTTTTTCCCCGAACCGTTTGATCTGGACCAGGTCGGTGATCACAGATCTAGTATGACAGTAAAAGCATTTAAAGGAATATATGTTTCATTCCACCCTTAAACACCAGGCGCGGCAGATAATGTTATTCCGAGAGGCTGTAATTCATTCCGAAGCGCCCCACTTCGATCACCGATTTCTCAGCCGGCGGCGAGATGTGGAAGGATTCGATGCGTCCCACGCGGCTGAGCCGGTGAGCGTCAACATTTCCGAGAAACTTTCCGGAATGCGCGTCGTAAAACTTAACTTCAAGTAAGTCGTCGCTTTTGCGGCGCCAACCAAAAACATATTCACCGGGGTGCAAGGAAAGATTGCCTATCTTTACAGGAACCTGCGCAATAAAAAAATTCGAGTATTTGCCATCGGCTGCGTAGCCGGCGGTGATCAGCACTACCCCCGCAATGAATTTCGCTTTGCCGTCGGTGATGGCCGAGGCGGTGCGGAATTCCGTTTCGATGCGCTCTTTTTCCACTGGAGCGCGGGCGGGAATCAAGCTCTTGAGTTCGCTTTCGCTGGCAGTCCGCCAGGCAGCCGGCTTTTCGCTAGCCTGCGACAGCGGTGCGGCAAAGAACAACAGCGCCAGGAACAGATGAGATTTCATGGTGAGCCTATTTGAGGTGAACGATTCCGCGCTGGATGGCGGTGGTGGCGGCTTGAGTGCGGTCGGTGACGCCGAGCTTTCCGAGCAAGTTGTTGATATGCGTTTTCACAGTTGCTTCCGAGATGCACAAGGAATTGCCGATTTCTTTATTGCTCTGGCCGCGAACAATGTGCTCCAGCACTTCGAGTTCGCGGGTGGTGAGTCCCGGGCCGCCCATGCGGCTGGCAAGGCGCTCGGCTACGGCCGGCGGGATGCGCGACTTACCCGCGTGTACGGCGCGGATGGCGTCGAGCAATTCATCGCCGAACATCCCTTTCAGCAGATAGCCGCGAGCACCGGCCTGCAGAGCGCGATAGATGTCTTCATCGCCATCGAAGGTGGTTAAAACAATGATGCGGGCTTCTGGAAATTCCCGGCGAATTTGAGCGACAGCATCCGCGCCACCCAAGGTGGGAAGGCGCAGGTCCATCAATGTAATATCGGGTTTGTGCTTCCGGAAGAGATCAATCGCCTCTTTACCGTCCGAACTCTGCGCCACAACGGCCATATCGGTTTCAGTGCTCAGCAGCGCGATAAGACCCTGACGTACAATATGGTGATCTTCCACGATCATTAAACGGATCTGTGAACTCAAGATACTTCTTTCTCCACCGTAATCTGCGTCCCCTTGCCAGGAGCGCTGGCGACCTCTAGTTTTGCACCAATCTCACTGGCACGCTCACGCATGCCTTTCAAGCCGAAATGGCCTTCTGGGCCAGTCGAACTTGGGCGGCCTTCAAAGCCTCGGCCGTCGTCGGCGATGGTCATACTGACTTTCTTAGAGTCATATTTCAAATCGATGTTCAGGTTGGCCGCATTGGCATGGCGGACAACGTTAGTGACTGCTTCCTGGCTAATTCTCAACAACTCCGACTCTATCTTGCCGGGCAGAGGCCGGTTGGTTCCCAGCACCTGAAACCGAACTTTTAGAGGTGAGCGTTCCGTGACCTCGGCGGCCATTTTTGAAACCCGGCTGGCTAGATCGGAACTGCCGGAACCCTGGGAGCGTAATTCCCAGATGGACTGGCGCGCCTCATTCAAGCCGTTCTGCACCATTTCACGGGCTTGCAGGAGCATTTGTTTGGCGGTTTCGGGTGAATCCGCCAGCTTGCGGGCTGCCAACTCCAACTGCAACGATACAGCAACGAATCCTTGCGCCAAGGTATCGTGAATCTCGCGGGCAATCCGATTACGCTCAGCCAGAACCGCGTTGAACTGGGCCTCGACCTGTTGTAAGCGCAAGCGATAAATGCCATATGCCGTCAAACCGAGCAAGGCCAATACCAGGAAACCGAACCAATAAGTCTGATAAAAGTGCGGCCGCAAGCTAAACCCGAAAGAAGCGTTGTTCCCGCCCCACTGGCCATCGTTCGTACGTGCCGCGACCACAAAGCGGTAACTGCTGGGCGAAAGATTCGTGTAGTAGGCCGTGCGGCGCGTACCTGCATCGATCCAGTCTTTATCGAATCCTTGAAGCATGTAGCGGTAGCGAGTACGTTGGGGAGACACGAAACTCAAGCCGGCATACTCAAAAGAAAATCGTTGCCGGCCCGGAGGGAGAGTGCGGACCTGAGACGCGTCAATTTCACGATTGTCCACCGAGACACTCTCAATGGCTACCGGCGGCGATGGCGCTTCCTGCCGCGCATTTCCAGCGTCTATGGTCGACACGCCACGCAATGTTGCAAACCAGAGGGCGCCGTCACGAGTTCGCCAAGCGGATGGATGCCCTTCGCTGCATTCGTTGACTCGTAGACCGTCGGCTGTCGTGTACAGCGCAAGCGTGTGGTCTTTCTGAGAAAACGAGTCAAGCTCCGACCGATGAAGTTTCAGAATGCCGGCTGTTGACGCAATCCACAGGTCGCCGCGGCCGCCATCGAGCAGACCGTAAATGGCATTAGGCAGACCGAGTGAGGCAGGAAAATGCAGGACTTCCCCGCCCGACAAGCGGTTCAGACCACCATCCTGGGTTCCGATCAGCAGCACACCCGGGCGCTGCTCAAACAAAGCGGTGATCACGTTACTCGATAGGCCGTTCCGAGTCGTGTAGTTCGTAAACTTGCCCTCTCTGAATTGCGATAAACCGCGCAATGTGCCTATCCATAACGAGCCTTGGCTATCGCGCAGCAGAGCGCCGACGAAATCGCTCGCAAGCCCATCAGCTTCGGTATAGGTCTTGAAACCCGCCTTTGTCCAGTGTGTAAGACCCCGCCGCGTCCCAATCCAAACCGAGCCGTCGGTATCTGCATAGAGCGATCTGACAAAGTCATCTGCCAGACCATCGGCGGAAGTGATCAGCTTGATGGCGCCGCCTTCCAGGACATTCAAGCCATCAGGCGTGCCCACCAACAGATGGCCGCTGGCATCTTCCGCCAAGGCGAAAATCAAATTGCTTGAAAGTCCGTTCCTCGTCGTTAACTGCAAGAAAGCGCCATTTTCGTAGCGGTTCAAGCCAGCGTTAGTGCCAATCCAAAGAATGCCCCGGCGGTCCTGATAGACACAATGGACCAAGTCGTCGCCCAGACCGTCTTTATTGGTATAGGTTGTGAACTTCTGATCGCGAAGAATGGAAAGGCCGGCGGTCTCCGAACCGAACCACATGCTGCCTTCGCGATCTTCGAGCATAGATAGGACGAGGTTGTTCGAGAAGAAGTCGTTGGTGGGGAAGCGATCGACCTTATCGCCTGAAATACGGGCTATACCGCCGTCGGTGCCGGCCCAAAGGTTGCCCTTGCGGTCTTCGTACAGAGCGCTGATTCCGTTGGCGGGCAGCCCGTCACGAGTGGAATAAGCCCGCACGGTGCCATTCGAATTCGCGAATAAGCCGCGCGCCGTGCCGATCCAAATTCGGCCGGAACGGTCTGCCAGCAGGGCTTCAACGGGGGCGGAAGCTAAACTCGCGTCAACGGCAGGCGCTTGGAACTTGCCTTGAGTGAAACATCGCACGCCTTCCGGAGTGCCTATCCAGAGGGTGCCGGAACGGTCTTCGACGATTCCACCTGAACTAACGGGCGTGCCTTCATTTGCCGTATATGCCTTAAAGCTTCCGCCAGTATAAAGAGCCAAGCCTTCAGAGGTGACGACCCACAAGCGGCCTGAACGGTCCTGATAGATAGACCAGATGCTGTTGCTGGGCAGGCCTTGAGCGGTGTTGAAGACTTGCGACTCGCTGCCCCGCATACGAGTAAGCCCCTCCGACGTGCCGATCCACAAGTTGCGCTCGCGATCCTCAAGCAAGCTGCGAACGTTATTGCTTCGAATATTCGGGGTATTCTGGGAATCGAAAACGACGAACTTCACGCCGTCGAAGCGCACCGCCCCGCCTTCAGTAGCAAACCAAATGAAGCCGTCAGACGTCTGGATAATAGAGTGAACTGTGTTCTGGGGGAGCCCGCTTTCCGTCTGCCAGGTCTGGCGCGCGTAGCGGGTTAGCGGCTTGCTGCTATCGAGTGCCAAGGCGACCGCGGACAGGCAGAGCAGGCAAATAAGCTCTTTAAGCCAGCATATCACGGCTGCAGACAGATTTTTACCTGCTGTTCCTGGAACGGAATATGCTGGAAAGAGAGGCAAATAAGAAGTGTACGATTCTCAACCATCAGCACTAGAGAAACTTACCGGGACAATCGATCTTACAGCGAACCAGGCAAGTGTAATAAAACAAACATACCTGCTGTTGGGCGTTAGTGTTTTTTGCGCCATAGCGGGCGGATATATTGGAGCGACTTCCGAGACCCTAGTGCGTTTTTTCTCAACCTGGATTGGTTGGATTGCCGCCATTCTGTTGTTGAATATTGTGCCCAGAATCGCTATAGCGGCGCGGAATAACCCAGCGTTGGGCGTGACAGCACTGGTTGCGGACGGATTTCTTTCGGGTATCGCTCTTTCGCCTATCCTGTTTTTCGCCAGCAGAGTCGCTCCGGTTTTAATCATGGCAGCACTAATGATTACCGCTGTTGTTTTTATAGGCATAACGGCGTACGTGATGATGTCGGGCAGTACCTTCTCCGCGCCGAAGGGTTTAATGATGGGACTTTTCTTCGCCGTGGGCGGAGCTATCGTTTTGAACAGCTTTATGCATATCGGCGTGCTGGGCATGCTGGTTAGCGCCGGAATTGGCATTATGGGCGTTTTGGGCCTGGTCTATTCGACTAGCGGAGTGCTTCGGACAACCGCTTCCGACAGCCCGATACCGGGAGCGTTGATGCTTTTTGCCGGTATTTTCAACGTGTTTGTCGCCACGCTGAATATTCTGCTTCGGGTAATGAACGGAGGTCGCCGTTAGGCGTGATGTTTGCGGGCTTTTGTGCCGGCATCCAGAGCTGCTAGCTTTTCGTCGAGAAACGCCAGAGAGCGTTCCAACATTTTCCGGTAATTCGGGTTTGCCGCAGCGGCTAAATCCTGCAGCACCCGGGTTCTGGAAAGTTCGACGCTCTCGCGTTCGCGCTGAAGCGCAATTTCCGCGGCTTTCAGCTCAGTGGCGATGGCATGTTTTTTGCGATCGGCCGCATCTTCCATCTGTGACTCGACAGACTTGCTTTCCCATCCGCGTGCCATATTTACTAGCTTGACACAGAAGAAGCCAATCGGCGACTCAGGATCGATAAATCTACTGATATGCTGAGGAATTGGTATTTCGCTAACCCTTTTCCATGCCGCAGTTGAGCTATAGCACCCCGCGCGGAGTCACAGTTACGCGAACCGCTTCGAAGGTTCCGTATAGCCGCGGATTGAGTCAGATTTTAAAGCAGCTTGACGGCAAACGGGGCGCTTACTTTTCGTCCGGATATGAGTATCCGGAACGTTATTCACGCTGGGATGTGGCCACGATTTCGCCATTACTCGAAGTCGTGGGGCGCGGCCGGTCAATCTCGCTGAATGCCTTGAATAAGCGCGGCAAAGTTCTAATCGGTCTGCTCAGGCCGTTGCTCCAAGGGCATCCGCACTGGCACACGCCTGAAGAGCACGACCGCGGTTTGCTGATTCACTTGAAGCCGCTGGCCGAGCGTTTCGCTGAAGAGGAGCGCAGCAAACAGCCTTCGCCTTTTTCGCTGCTGCGGACACTGGTGGAGGAATTCCGGCATCCCGACGATGGGCGGTTGATGTTTGCGGGCGCATTCGGCTACGACCTGCTTCTGCAGTTCGACCCCATTCAACAGTGCTTGCCGCGCGGGGACCAGAAAACGCTGCATCTTTTTCTTTGCGACGACATTTACTTTATGGACCGCAAGAAAGAAACGATTGAACGGTATCAATACGATTTCTCGGGTGAGGCTGGGTCAACCGCCGGTCTATCGCGCACTTCATCTTCAATACTTAAACCTAAGGCATCGACCAACCGCGCGGACATCATTTCCGATCATTCCGCCGAAGAGTACATGGCGAAGGTGGAAGCCGTACGGGAAGGCATGCGGGTTGGCAATTACTACGAAGTAGTGCTGCGGCAAACGTTCAGCGCCCCATTTACCGAGAGCCCGTCGGAGTTGTTCCAACGTATTCAGAAATCGAGTCCCAGCCCTTATGAATTCATCGTTCAAATGGGTGACGAGCAACTGGTGGGTGCTTCGCCCGAAATGTTCGTCAGGGTGGAAGGGCAGCAGGTAGAGACTTGCCCGATTGCCGGTACGGCGCGCCGTTCGGGAGATCCAATTCGCGATGCCGAAAGTATCAGGCAGCTTTTGAACTCCACGAAAGAAGAGTCGGAGCTGACGATGTGCAGCGACGTGGACCGTAACGATAAGTCACGTGTGTGCGTGCCTGGCTCGGTACGGGTCATAGGGCGGCGCCTGATTGAGTCGTATGCTGGGCTTTTTCACACGGTAGATCACGTTAAAGGAACGCTGGAAGATGGTTTTGACTCGTTGGATGCATTCCTCACCCACATGTGGGCGGTGACAATCATTGGAGCGCCAAAAAAGGCGGCCGCGCAGGCCGTTGAAGATCTGGAGAGGGATGCACGCGGATGGTATGGTGGCGCGATCGGAATGCTCAGTTTAAATGGCGACATCAATACCGGCATTACTATTCGTACAGTTCACTTGAAAGATGGCATTGCAAAGTACGCAGCCGGAGCGACGCTGCTTTATGATTCCGAACCGCGCGAGGAAGATGGGGAATGCCGCTTGAAAGCCACTGCATTTTTCCGCGCATTGTATCCTTCTGTCGCTGCAGGTCCAGAGGCGCATCACACACGGCGAGTGGGTGACGGAATCCGTCTCTTGCTGGTGGATAACGACGATTGTTTCATCCACACGCTGGCGAACTACGCACGTCAAACCGGCGCAATTGTTTCAACATACCGATCAAATGCAGCGTTGGAAGCAATCGATTTCAGTAAACCGGATGTGGTGCTCGTCTCTCCCGGGCCGGCGCGGCCCGCGGATTTTGGTGTGCCTAATTTGGTGAAAGAACTCGCGAGGCGCGGCATTCCAACGTTCGGCGTCTGCTTAGGGCTGCAGGGCATTGTGGAAGCGTTCGGGGGCGTTCTGGAAGTGTTGCCGTATCCAATGCACGGAAAGGGATCGCTGGTGACGCATCGCGGCAGAGGCGTCTTCCACGGCTTGCCGTCGCCTTTTCGGGTGGGCCGCTATCATTCGTTGTATGCCAAGCGCGAGACGTTCCCATCGTGCCTTGAAATAACGGCTGAGTCGGAAGACGGCGTGATCATGGGAATCCGGCACCGCGATTTACCCATTGAGGCGGTTCAGTTTCACCCCGAATCGATCCTCACCCTGGAGCGCGATTGCGGTCTGCGGCTGATGGAAAACATGATTGAGGCGTACGCGCACGCCACGGCGAGCCAGCTATAAGTAGTGGTTGTGGCTGAAAATCCAAGCGTTGCGGTGATCGGTGGCGGATTAGCGGGTCTGGCCACGGCATTGGCTCTGGGTTCGGCTGGATACCCGGTGACGGTGTATGAAGCGCGGCCGCATTTAGGCGGCCGTGCCACTTCATATCCCATCAGCAACAGCGATGAGGAAACAGTCACCATCGACAATTGCCAGCACGTGCTGCTGCGCTGTTGCACAAATCTCACCGATTTCTATAAGCGCCTCGGCGTATTGGATCAGATCCACTTTTACCGCGAGTTTTATTGGATTGAGCCAGGCGGTAGAACGTCGGTGATGAAGCGCGGCGTGCTGCCTGCGCCGTTCCATTTCACTGAGTCGTTTGCCAAGCTTCGGTTCCTTTCTTTTGTAGAGAAGTTCAGCATTGCCAACGCATTGTTGGCTGTCAAGTATGAATACGGAAAACGTGAAGACCTAGATAAGATCACGATGGCGGAGTGGCTGGAAGAAAAGCATCAGCCGGAAGGCGCCATCGCGCGGTTCTGGCGGCAAGTGCTGGTAAGCGCCATCAACGAGGAGCTTGACCGGATGGCAGCCTCACATGGTTTGCAGGTGTTTTACCTCGGCTTTTTAGCGGGTGCCGATTCGTACCAAATGGGTGTTCCGTCTGTCCCCCTGGCGGACTTGTATTCGGAAAAGGCGTGGTCGCGCTACGACTACGTGAAGTTCGCGAACCGTGCGCCGGTGCAGGAGTTGTGCATCGAGAACGGCTTGGTACGATCGGCATCGGTGAATGGCAAGCCGATTCAGGCAGACGCTTTTGTACTGGCGGTACCGTTTGAACGTGTAGCTGCGCTTGCGCCACAGTTGGGTTTGAATTTCACTCCGTTCACTCACTCGCCGATCACGGGCGTTCATCTTTGGTTCGACCGGCCGATCACCGATCTGCCTCATGCAACGCTGCTTGATCGGACTATTCAGTGGATGTACAACAAGCGGGATGGCCGGCATATTCAGCTGGTGGTGAGCGCGTCGCGGAGCTTGACAGAGATGCCTAGGGCAGAAGTGATCGACTTGGCGTTGAAAGAGCTGGCGGAATTTTTTCCGCGCGTTGCTGAAGCGAAATTAGAGCGCGCTCACGTGGTGAAAGAAATTCGCGCGACGTTTTCGGCGGCTCCTGGATTAGAAGTGCATCGACCAGCGAACGCCACCAGCATTCCAAATTTATTTCTGGCGGGCGATTGGACGCGCACTGGGTGGCCGGCCACTATGGAGGGTGCAGTACGCAGCGGTTATTTGGCCGCTGAGGCGGTAATTCAATCTTTCGGCAGCAAACAACGGTTTCTACTTCCCGACGCAGCTTAGATTCACTATGGTTCCTAAAGCAAGTTCACCGATTTTTCAGCATTTGGTTGACACATACGCAAGCGAGATTGAGAAGACGGCAGCCGTGTGGCGCTCGTTTTCAGATGCCGATCTTCATTGGAGGCCGGACGCGAAATCGACTTCTGCCGGTGACATTATGAAGCACCAATTGCTGTCTGAGCGGCGCTTTTTTTGCAGAGTTCATCGGCTTTCCGGAGGTTGCCGCAACGGACGTGCTTCCGCAGGTTCAACTGTGGAAGGATTTGTCGAGCGGTTGCTGAAGCAATCGAACACACGCCTGCATAACTTAGCTGCTGCGACTGGACAAGTTTGGCTCACACATGTTAAATTCTTCGATGTGGAACGTGAACGAATCTGGGTTTTTTGGCGGCGGGTACTGCATACGGCTCATCACCGTACGCAGCTTACGGTTTATCTGCGCTTGATGGGAAAGCCGGTTCCTTCAACTTATGGGCCGACAGCGGACGTAACTTGGAGTGGGGCAGATCCGACGAATATGGTTGAAGCGGCTGGGCGGGGTTAACGCGAAAAATAAAATTTCAGATTAACGCGGCTTACCTAGCAGCATCGAGAGGAGATAGTCGCTAGCTAGCGGATGAGTTCGGATAGAAAGCCAATTCTGAAAAGCAGATTCCGTAGTGTTCAGGAGCGTCAGCACGTCCGTTAAGCTCCAGGTTTCATGATTATTGTAATCGGCGTTGTGGCGCTCTTGCTGCAAGTCGATGAAAGCCTGGGAGACACTTTGAAGCTCCGGCGGCACAGATTGAGTAGTCCCGTGCCAGTCGATCCAATTCGAGCCCCTGAACTGTAAACAACTGTTCTTCATTGCGCCGTGGTTCAGGGCGCGTTCGAAACCCGTCACAGCCGCACGCGACCCTTGCCAACGCTGGGCAGCATCCTCGACCAAAAGATGGAAGAGCGCGTAGTAGGCGGTCGAAACCGAACGCCGCAGAGCCGCCTGACTCGGATTCGGACCCTCGTAGATTGCGAGATGGCCAGCTTGCTTAAGTAGGTCTTGCGCTAGCCCCATGCCTCATCTCTGAGCCTGGCTTGTTCGCTTTGACTCCGAAATCTGAAATAGGGAATAAGATCCGATTCCGAAAGTCCGAATTCTTCAAATAGGCGCCTAGCTACTGTCCCGGTGACATCCGCAAGCCGATCCGGTTGGCTAGCTGCATCTGACAGGATAATTCGTAAATACACGGCTGGGTGCTCAGACCAGTCTTGGCCGATGTTGAACCGAATGCTGATAACGTCAGGCGCAAGGTCCTTTGCGATCTGGCGAACCTGTTCTTCATTCGGCCGCGTGACAGTCATAACTTCAGGGTACAACCTGTCGACCGCACCGAGCCTCAGCGTTGATTCGATTTCAAAACCTTCTTTCGCAGGCGAATCGATTTCGGCGTCACTTCCACGTATTCGTCCGAACGAATGAACTCGATCGCTTGTTCCAGGTTCAAAAGCTTCGGAGGAACAAGGCGGATGGCGTCGTCGCTAGTAGAAGCGCGCATATTCGTAAGCTTCTTTTCCTTCACAATGTTCACGTCCAGGTCGGCATCGCGGGAGTTCTCGCCGATAACCATACCTTCGTAGACTTCCGTTTGGGGTGAGATGAAGATTACACCGCGCTCCTGCAAATTGTATATGGCGTATCCAGTGGCTATGCCGGATCGGTCGGCCACAAGAGAACCGGTGGGGCGCATTTCGATGTCACCCTGCCACTCGATATAGCCGTTGAAGAGCGAATTCATGATGGCCATACCTTTTGTGTCGGTCAGCATTTCGCTGCGCAGGCCAATCAATCCGCGCGAGGGTATCAGGAATTCCAGGCGCACACGGCCCGATCCGTGGTTGACCATCTTTTCCATCTTGCCCTTGCGTTTGCCCAATTTTTCGATGACAACGCCGATAAATTCCTCAGGGCAATCGATGACCAGCAGTTCCTGCGGTTCATGCAGTTTGCCGTTGATCGTCCTCGTGATAATTTCGGGCCTGCCAACCCCAAGTTCATAACCTTCGCGCCGCATCATTTCGATGAGAATGGCTAATTGTAATTCACCGCGGCCCATTACTTTGAACGCATCCGGTCCGCCGGCTTCCTCCACACGGATAGAAACATTCGTCAGCAATTCTCTGTCAAGGCGGTCGCGCAAATTCCGTGAAGTGACATACTGCCCTTCCCTTCCCGCGAATGGCGAGTTGTTGATGGTGAAGGTCATCGCGATGGTCGGTTCATCGATCTGGATGTGCGGCAGCGGGCTAGGGGTCTCGGCGCTGGTAATCGTTTCGCCAATGGTGATGCCTTCCACACCGGCGATAGCTAGCACATCACCCGTCTTCCCAATGGTTTCGTCAACGCGCTTCAAACCTTCAAATGAATACAACTTCGTGATGCGGGTTTTGTGCAGCGATCCATCGAGTTTGCAGATTGCTACATCGTCGCCCAGCCGTAGCGTACCGTTGAAGACGCGGCCAATCGCCAGCCGGCCTAGGTAATCGCTGTAATCGAGGTTTGCAACCAGCAATTGCAGCACTGCATCTGGATCACCTTTGGGCGCGGGGATCTTTTCCAGAATCGTCTCGAAAAGCGGCTGGAGATTTTCACCCGGTCCGTCCGGATCAAGCTTGGCAATTCCTGCCTTGGCGTTGGTATAAACGACGGGAAAATCGAGCTGGTCCTCGGTGGCGTCCAGATCGATGAACAGATCGTAAACCTCGTTCAACACTTCCTGAATGCGCGCATCCGGGCGGTCGATTTTGTTAATCACCGGCACCGGAGGCAGCTTCGCCTCTAGCGCTTTCATCAAGACGTAACGCGTTTGCGGCAACGGGCCTTCGCTCGCGTCCACCAGCAGCATTACGCCGTCGACAATCTTCAGGGCGCGTTCCACTTCGCCGCCGAAATCGCTATGGCCCGGTGTGTCGACAATATTAATTTTGGTGCCGTGATAACGTACGCCCGTGGTTTTGGCGAGAATCGTGATCCCGCGTTCCCGCTCCAAATCGTTCGAATCCATCACGCGATCGGTTACTTCTTCGTTGGCGCGAAAAATGCCGCTCTGCCGCAAGAGAGCGTCAACCAGGGTCGTTTTTCCATGGTCAACGTGCGCAATAATCGCTATATTTCGCGTGTTGTGCGAATCAGTTTCTGCTGTCATTCGTAAGTCTCATGGTCTCATGCGGAGAAAAGTAACTCGAAAAGAGTAAATGTGAACTATGCGAAGCTGTAAGCGGAATGACGGCAGACGAACCACTCCCGACTATCGTTATCGTAGGCCGCCCCAACGTTGGTAAATCGACTCTCTTCAATGCCATCCTGGGAAACCGGCGTTCCATTGTCGGCGATGAGCCCGGCATTACGCGCGACCGCATCTATGGCGAGGCCGACCACCGCGGCAAACGCTTTGGCCTGATTGATACCGGCGGAATCATTCCCAACGATGACGAACTGATTCCCTCGGAGATCCTGAAGCAAGCCCGAGTGGCTCTAGACATGGCGGATCATATTCTGTTTGTGATCGACGGCAGAACCGAGATCACATCAGCGGATCGGGACTTGGCCAAGATTCTCCGTCCCTTTGGCAAGCCAGTGACGCTGGTAGTGAATAAGATCGATGTAACCGCACGCGAAGACTTGGTTCCCGAATTTTATTCGCTCGGTCTGGGCGAGCCCATCCCGGTTTCGGCGGAGCACCGGCTCGGTCTGGACGAACTGCTTTCGCTAGTCACCGCGCCTTTCCCCAAAGACGATCCGAATAAGGAAGAGGCTGAAGCAGATGGCGACCAGCGCAGAATCAAAGTCGCTATTATCGGGCGGCCGAACGTCGGCAAATCGACACTGTTAAATGCCTTGGTTGGATCTGAGCGGGCTATTGTTTCGCCGGTTGCAGGGACGACGCGCGATTCCGTGGACGAAACAGTTCACGAAGGCAAAACCAGCTACCGCTTTGTCGATACGGCGGGCATTCGCCGTAAGGGCAAAACGACTGAGCTGACCGAAAAGATGACCGTTATCATGGCGCGCCGCAACATTCGGATGGCCAACGTAGCGTTATTAGTGATCGACGCCACCGACGGCGTGGTGGGGGCTGACGCAACCATTGGAGGCTACGCGCACGAAGAGGGCCGCGCCGTGATTATCGTGGTGAACAAATGGGATATCGCCAGCGATGAAAAAGGCAAACGCGCATTTATTGAAGTCGTTCGAGATCAACTGAAATTTCTTGAGTATGCGCCCATCATCTTTACGTCGGCCAAGAAAGGCGAAGGTATCCGGAAGATTTTTGCAACCATCCGCCGCTGCTTTGAAGCGGCATCGAAACGCGTGACTACGGGCGAACTTAATCGCTTCGTCGAGTCGGTGAAATTCGATGGCGACATCAAGCTGTTCTACATAACTCAGGCATCCATTCGTCCGCCTACCTTTGTGGTGTTCACCGATAAAGGTCCTAAGATGCATTTCTCCACGGAGCGCTTTCTGACGAATCGATTGCGCGAACAATTTGGGTTCGACGGAACGCCGGTCGTACTTAAACTGAAACGCCGTTAGAACCTCATCGTAAAATCGGCTAGATGAAAGCTCTTGTGGCCGATCCCGTCGGCGGCCCGGAAAACCTGAAATACATCGACTTACCGACTCCTGAACCCGGCGATGGCGAAGTGCTGGTCAAGATAGAGGCCATCGGCGTAAATTTCATCGACATTTATTTCCGAAAGGGCTTTTACAAAGCTCCGGAGACGCCGGTCCGGCTGGGCAATGAAGCGGCAGGGACCATAGCGAAAGTTGGCAAGGGTGTTAGTTGGCCAGTGGGTGCGCGCGTGGCTTACACCATGGCGCGGGGTTCCTACGCGGAGTATGCGGCAGTTCCTCAGAATCTGTTAGTAGATCTGCCCGAAGCAATCGGCTTTGAGAAGGCGGCAGCAGTAATGCTTCAAGGAATGACCGCTCACTATCTGGCAAATTCCACTTTCTCTTTAAAGCCGGGTAACATCTGTTTGATCCACGCAGCGGCAGGCGGAGCCGGTCTTCTGCTCGTCCAAATTGCCAAGATCGCGGGCGCCACAGTGATCGGCACGGTTTCCACTCCTGAAAAGGAGCAACTCGTAAAAGAAAACGGTGCGGATCACACCATCAACTACACCCAGCAGGACTTTGCCGCCGAAGTGAAAAAGATCACGGAAGACATGGGAGTTGATGTCGTCTATGATTCCGTCGGCAAAACAACCTTCCATAAAAGCCTCGACGTTCTGAAGCCGCGTGGGCTGATGGCCAGTTTTGGACAATCGAGCGGCGGTGTGGGTGAGATTGATCCGCTCATTCTAAGCCAAAAGGGCTCGTTATTCCTGACGCGTCCGCATCTAGGGAACTACATCAGCGATCCCGCTGAACTGAGGTCGAGGTCGAGCGATCTATTTCGCTGGATTGAACAAGGCCGATTGAACGTGCGTATTCATAAGGTGTATAAACTAGCTGAGGCAGCTCAGGCGCACATGGATTTGGAATCGCGAAAAACCATCGGCAAATTGCTCCTGACACCGTGAGAAAGAAACGTCTTGAAAAGAACCGCCTCAAGTGTGGCATTGGAGCCCTTCGAGCAACGCCGCGCGGCGCTTGCCTCGTCCCTGAAAGAGATTCGTGCAAGTGGATTTCTGTCTTCGGCACTGTCGAACGTTCGCTATTTAAGCGGTTTCACTGGCAGCAACGCTGCGCTTCTCCAAACGGCTGACCGCTCCATCCTATTTACAGATCCACGCTATGCGACGCAGGCGGGTCACGAATGCGATTGCGATGTCAAAATTTGCAAAGGCCCGCTGAGTAAGGAAATCGCTAAATCGGTAACTCGGCTGCGCCTTAAGTCGATAGCGGTGGAACTGAATCGTATCAGCCTGGAAGATTTCCAGAGCTTAAGGGAAACATTGAAGGGCGTTCGATTGAAACCCGTTGCCGGTGCCGTCGAAGGTTTGCGCATGGTGAAATCGGACGACGAAGTCGCCACCATTCGCGCTTCCGTGCAGCTAAACTCAGCGGCGCTCGAGCAAGCCCTTCATTACTTTAAACCTGCTATGGCGGAAGTGGATTTGGCCGCCGAGATCGACTACCGCATGCGTTTGCTCGGTGCCGACGGCAATGCTTTTAACACGATTGTAGCCTCCGGACAACGAACAGCCTTGCCGCATGCCCACCCTTCGGATCGTCCTATAGAGCGCGATGCACTATTATTGATTGATATGGGAGCGAGCATGGCTGGCTATACCAGCGACATGACTCGAACCTACGCCGTTGGCAAGCTGGATACGAAGATTCGGCGAATGTATCGCGCCGTGCTGGAAAGTCAGCTTGCTGCACTCGATGCAGTAAGACCGGGAGTTACTTGCGCCAGTGTCGATAGAGCTGCGCGAAATACGTTGCACAGCCATGGAATGGATAAGCTGTTCGTCCATTCAACCGGACATGGACTTGGCCTGGAAATTCATGAACGCCCGCGGATCGGGCGGAAGGAACTTGTAAAACTGGAAGCCGGGATGACTATCACAATTGAACCTGGAGTCTATCAAGAGGGCGTGGGCGGCGTGCGCATAGAAGACACCGTGGTAGTTACGCCGCAAGGCTGCGAGATTCTGACTCCGACCGGGAAAGAATTGGTCGTCCTTTAGCGGGCCTCGGAGCCTGGCGAAGAACACAAATCAATGACGATTGACGAGATCAAAGAACTGATCCAAGTAGTGCGCGATACCGGGATTGCCGAGCTGGAAGTACAGCGGGGCGAGGACCGTGTACGGATCAAAAACTCGGCAGCGGGGGACAAAGAGATTGTGATGCCAACAGTTTTCCCGGTCCAGATCGGCGGCGCAACTATTGGTACGCCGGCTTCGCACTCCCCAGCAGTGCAGGAAATCACCTCGGCAGCTTCGCCTCAAGCACTGCCCGCGCCCAAGGGAGATGAACGCGACATTGTGGTGAAGTCGCCTATTGTAGGTACGTACTACGATGCGCCTTCCCCGGGATTACCTCCTTTTGTGAAGACAGGTGACAGCGTTGAGCCGAAACAGGTCCTGTGCATTATTGAATCAATGAAGCTGATGAATGAAATTGAGGCCGAGATCGCCGGTACCATCGTTGCAAAACACGTGGAAAACGGTCGTCCTGTCGAGTACGGCGAATCTCTTTTTACCGTGCGGCCGAGCTGAATTGCAAGCCAAAATGTTCCGCAAAATCCTCATCGCCAATCGCGGCGAAATAGCCCTGCGAGTCATCTGCGCCTGCAAAGATTTGGGAATCAAGACTGTCGCCGTTTACTCCGAAGCCGACCGTCATGGTCTCCACGTACGTTTCGCCGACGAAGCCGTTTGCATCGGCCCGGCGAAGAGTTCTGTTAGCTATCTGAACATTCCCGCCGTTATCAGCGCGGCGGAAATTACCAACGTCGAAGCCATTCATCCCGGCTACGGCTTCCTGAGCGAGAACGCCAGTTTTGCCGAAGTCTGCGAAACTTCTGGCATCAAGTTTATCGGCCCCAGCCCCGGGATCATTCGTGAAATGGGTCTGAAGCAGCGGGCTCGCGCCATTATGGAGGAGGCGGGAGTTCCAATTTTGCCGGGTTCACTGGGCGTGCTGTCCAGCCCTGAAGAGGCGCTGTCTCTCGCGAGTAAGATCGGCTACCCTATCATGCTGAAGGCTGCGGCAGGCGGCGGTGGCAGGGGAATGCGCATTGTCCGCACTGAGACCGAGTTGCCCAGTCTGCTGGCGCAAGCGCAATCGGAAGCGGCAGCCGCATTTTCCTGCGGCGACGTCTATATGGAGAAGCTGCTGGAATCGCCGCGCCATATCGAATTTCAGATTCTAGGCGATGAGCACGGCAACGTTGAAGTCCTGGGCGAACGCGAATGCTCTATTCAACGCCGCCACCAGAAGCTCCTGGAAGAATCTCCTTCTCCTTCTGTAACGCCGAAGCTCCGCAAGAAGATTTCCGACAGCCTGCGCAAGGCCATGAAGGCCATCGGCTACAGCAATGCAGGCACCGTGGAGTTCCTGATGGACGAGAATCAGAACCTCTATTTCATCGAGGTGAACGCTCGCATCCAGGTGGAGCATCCGGTAACTGAACTGGTCACCGGACTCGACCTGGTTACGGCCCAAATCAGGATTGCCGCCGGTGAATCGCTCCACAACATTGTGCCGAAGAACCTTGTGCTGAACGGCCACGCGATCGAGTGCCGGATTAACGCTGAAAATCCCAAAACGTTTGCGCCATCGCCGGGCCGCATCACGGGACTGAATCTGCCGGGAGGCATTGGCGTGCGCGTCGACACTGCCGCATATACCGATAGCGTCATCTCGCCTTGGTACGATTCGCTGGTGGCCAAGCTAATCACGCATGGCAAAGACCGCAATGAAGCAATTCAAAGGATGAAACGGGCGCTCGATATGTTTGTGGTTGAAGGAATTCATACCACCATTTCGCTGCATGAAG
>CAVQZK010000004.1:0-11363 GCA_963718465.1 Bryobacterales bacterium
GGGACAGCGTGTAGCGCTGCGCCTGCCGCCGATCATCGGTAACCGCTTCGTCACGGCCCGTGAAAGAGACGGGCTGAAACGAAAGAAATGGGATCTTCTTCGGGTTGTCCAGCGCGAACTGAACTACGTGACCCACTTGCTCATTGTTGATGCCGTTGATGATGGTGATCACCGGAACGATATCGACACCGTTGCTCCAGAGGTTTTCGATCGCCTGGATTTTGACGTCGAACAGGTTGCCCACGGCGCGGTGCGAGTTCGCGGCGTTGCCGATACCGTCGAATTGCAGGTATGCGTAACGCAGGCCAGCTTCGGCAGCCTGCTTGGCAAACTCAGGGCGTTTCGCAAATTCGATACCGTTCGTTGCAGCCTGAACGCTGTTGTAGCCTACCTTGCGGGCATAACGAACCGCATCCAGGAAGTAGGGCGAGAGAGTGGGTTCGCCGCCGGAGAATTGCACCGACATCTGGCGGCGCGGCTTGATGGAGATGGCGTTGTCGAGCAGCGTCTGAATGTCTTCCCAACTCAATTCGTGGACGAAACCAACTTGGTTGGCATCCATGAAGCAGGGATCGCACATCATGTTGCAGCGATTTGTCAGGTCGATGGTAAGAACCGATCCGCGGCCATGGGTGATGGTGCTGGTCCCGTGGTTGTGAAGTTTTTCGTCGCTATGAGCGCGGATGTCGCGGCCCGGGAAAACGTCTTCCAGATGCTTTGAGAAAGCCGGATCGATAGACATCAGGTCTTCGAATACACCGTGCTCGGAGCATTCCTTCACCATGAGGATCTTGCCGTCGCGCTCGATGATTTTCGCTTTGATCTCTCCAACCGGTTGGTTGAGAAGGATCTTGTAATCGACTTTCCCATCCACGATCTTCTGGCGGATTTCGGGAATGCACTTGGGGCAGAGAGAATCTGTCTCGCGCGGCCACCCTAATGGCGGCTTGGTTTTTTCGTAGCTCTTCAACAGAGGCTTATCGGACCACTTCGGAGTAAAGGAAGGCTTCTGATTGATCTGATTGAGCCGGTCAAAAATCTGCCAGGCGGCATTCGCGCTAACTGTGACCGCCTTCTCGAAGTATTTAACTGGTTTGTGCATGCTTTAAGATCTCCGACTGCTTTGATCTTTCCTCCGCCAACAAGATGTGTGACCGGAGCGTACTATTGCTTCGGACTTCACTAGTATAGGTGTGGTTTTAGGCGCTTGAATACGAATTAAAAGCGAACTGCGCCGTTTCGCGGTTGTATGGACGATTACGAAACCTGAACAGAGCCCGGTAAATTCGCTGGAACTGATTGATGAACAACGGCTTAGGGCGGAAAAGCCGCTTACCAGGCGTGGTAGAAACCAGCGCGTTCCGCAATCTCAAGCGGCACGCCGAAAGTGGCTGAAAGACGCTCGGAAGTGAGGATGCCGGCTTTAGGGCCGTCGAGAAAAACGCGGCCATCCCGCAACAGGACGACGCGGTCGATTTCCGGGATGATGTCGTCCAGATGGTGAGTAACCAAAAGCAAGCCAATGCCGCTTTGAGCAAGGCTGCGCAGATGATCGCGCACTTCGCGAAGCGTGGGCAGATCGAGACTTGCGGTGGGTTCGTCCAGCAGCAGGGTTGACGGATTATGGATCAGCGCGCGGGCGATGAGCAGGCGGCGCGCTTCACCGGAAGAAAGTTCGTCTAGCCAGCGGTTTGCAAGGTGTTCAACTTCGAGCCGTGCCATTGACTGGCGCGCTTTGCTCTCCATTTCGGGCAGGACAATGTGGTTGGGCCAGATGCCGATAGAGCCAAAGAAGCCTGACAGAACCAGTTCGCGCCCGGTGATATCGCGGGTGCATTGCGCCATGAGATCGTTACTTACGACGCCAAGATGCGTACGCAGATCGAAGATGTTCCAATTTTCGTGGTCCATGATGCGCAGGCGTGTTTCGGGACGCAGCAGCGGATAGCATTCGCGGGTAATGGTTTTAATGAGGGTGGATTTGCCGCTGCCATTGGGGCCGAGGATAGCGACATGTTCGCCCGCGTTGATAGAAAGGCTGAGGCCGTTGAGCGCGAAGCGCGTGCCGCGTTCCACGAAGACGTTTTGAAAATCGAGCAGTGTAGGCAAAATAAAAGTTGAGGGTAGCAGGCTGGCCATAACTGCCGGAAGAATAAAGGAACTCGCGCACGCTTGCGGATTTGAACTCGCCGGCATAGCGGCGGCTCTGCCTAGCGAAGACTTCGAACGGTTTCAAACGTGGCGACAGGCGGGGATGGCTGGAGAGATGGCCTACCTCACCGATCACCGTGGAGACGTGCGAAGCGATCCTCGAAAATTACTACCCGAGGCGCAGAGCATTGTTTGCCTGGGCAAGCTTTACAACACGGCGGATCCTCATTCAACGGACGTGAGCGATTCCAGCAGCGGTTGGATTTCGCGCTACGCCTGGGGCGTGGATTATCACGACGTATTGAGAACATCGCTCGAAGAGTTGGTTAGGCGCATTCACGAGGAACATGGCGATTTTGCCTGGAAGATCTGCGTAGATACTGCACCCCTGCTGGAGCGCACATACGCACGCGAAGCTGGATTGGGATGGATTGGAAAGAATACTTGTTTAATCAATCAGCAGCAAGGCTCGTGGTTCTTTTTAGCAGAGTTGTTGCTTTCCATTCCATTGACTAACGATAGCGCGCCTCCCGATAGATGCGGCACATGCACGCGCTGCATTGACGCATGCCCCACGCGTGCGATTGTAAATGATTCGCAAAAGGGGTGGGTTATCGATTCCCGGCTCAGTATCTCTTACTTGACCATAGAGAAACACGGCCGCTTACAGTGACCGAAGAAACAGAAGGAGGTTTGTCGAATCATATTTTCGGCTGCGACATCTGTCAAGATATATGCCCCTGGAATGGAAGAGCGCCAGTGAGTGCCGGCGAATTCTTCGGCCCAGTGCATTATGCGCCGAACTTAGCTGATTTAGCGGATCTGACAAAGGATGAGTTCCGCAATCTATTTAGCAAGTCGGCCATCATGCGCGCGAAATATGAAGGCTTTTTGCGGAACGTCGCGGTGGCGCTCGGAAATTCGGGTGATGTAGCGATGAGAGAGCCGCTCGAAACATTGTCGGCCCATGAAAACGAAGTCGTTTCCAGCACTGCGCGCCGAGCGCTGAACAGACTCTTGCGGAGCGTGGCGGTGCTGGTTGCAGTGTTCTTGGTGCCGCAGGTCCACGCCTTCTCAACTGCCATGACACTGGCGACGTTCACCGCCGACCCGGGGTTCAATCATTTCTATAACAACGAATTCGATGAAGCGCTGGCGGTGTTCGAAGGGCAGCTAAAGACGCATCCGAACGAACCCGAGATGTATAACCACGTGGCGCAGGCAATTCTCTATCGCGAGATGCTGCGCGACGGCGCGCTTGAAAGTCAGTTGGTCTCGGGGAACAACCCATTTCTGCGGCGGGCGAAGATGGACATCACCGACGCCGATAAAGAGCGCTTCCACCAGTGTGTGGGTCAAAGCATGAAATTGAGCGAGGCGGAATTGCAGATAAATGCGCGCAATACGGACGCGCTGGCAGCACTGGCGGTAGCGCATGGTTTGCGTGCGAACTATCTGTTCCTCGTGGAGAAAGCCTGGATGGATTCGCTGCGTGAGGCAACAGCTGCGCGCAAGGCCGATCAAAAGATCCTGGAGATCGATCCGAAAGACGCAGACGCGAATCTGATTCTGGGCTTGAATGAATATGTAGTGGGTTCCCTGCCTTTTTACATGCGGGCGCTCGGATTCCTCGGCGGTTTCCACGGCGATCGGCAGGATGGCATCAGGAAACTTGAGTTCGTCGCTAAAAACGGCATCCGTAATCACTACGATGCCGAGGTTTTGCTGGCCGTGGTCTACCGCCGCGAGAGGGATTCTCAGCGCGCCATACCCCTGCTGAAAGATCTGGCCGCAACCTTTCCACGCAATTACCTGTTCCGCTTTGAGCAGGTGCAAATGTACAGCGATTTTGGCGACGAGCAGTCGGCTTTGGGGGTGTTGAATGAGATCGAAGGATTGCGCGGCAGCCGCGCACCCGGCTACGCCGATTTGAAGGCGGAGAAGATTGAATATCTGAAAGGCAATCTGCTGTTCTGGTACGGCGATTTGACTCCGGCGCTGGCGGATTTGAAACAGGCAACGCAGAAGGCCGAAGAACTGGATTTGAATACCGCTGTGCTGGCTTGGCTGCGCTTAGGGCAGGTCTACGATCTGCAGGGCAATCACTCAGAAGCGATAGGTGCTTATCGGGAGACGATGAAGACGGCGCCAAAGTCGGAAGCGGCTTCCGAAGCAAAGGGGTATATCAACAGTCCCTATCGGAGAAGGCAGAAGGACAACTCCTAATCGGATATTTCCGGCAAGTTAGCGCTTACGGAATAGTGGGCCTATCTTCCTAGAGAGATATCTGCTTCGCGATACACTTAAATGGTGATGAGCGCTTCGACAAAGGTTAACTCGGCGGCTTCAAAAGCGGCCTTTTATCAGGACCTTTGTGAACAGCTTCACAATCTGCTGGGGCGCGAGCGGAATCTCGTGGCCAATGCGGCCAATACTGCCTCGTTGCTGTATCACAGCCTTCCCGACGTGAATTGGGTTGGCTTTTACTTGGCGGAGTCGCGCGAGCTGGTGCTAGGGCCATTTCAGGGAAAACCTGCTTGCGTGCGGATCCCTTTCGGAAAGGGCGTCTGCGGAACTGTGGCGAAAAGAAAAGAAACCGTCATTGTGCCGGATGTGAGCAAGTTCGGCGGCCACATTGTGTGCGATTCGGCTTCGCAGTCTGAAATCGTGGTTCCTCTTTTGAATTGGGGCAAGTTGCGCGGCGTACTGGATGTTGACAGCGCGAGCTTGAACCGGTTCGATGAGGACGATGAAGAAGGACTTGAATCGGTGGTTTCGGTGTTTATGTCATCGCTGGTAAGCGACGACCTGCCGGATCTCAGCGAAGAAGCTGCCGACGCCTGAAGCGGTGCCTTTGTTAGCGCGAGCTGACGCTCACGCGATCTCGATCCTCAAATCCATAGCCCTGACAACGCTCTAAAAACAGCTTTTTGCCTGGTCTATCCTCCGCTTCACCAAAAATTTACTATACTGCCGTATAGTATCCCATGGCGCATTTAAATAACGACAAAAAGGTATTGGCCCGGGTCCGTCGCATTCGCGGGCAAATCGAAGGAATTGAACGCGCCATTCAGGACGGGACCGATTGCTATGCCGTCCTGCAGCAAACGGCCGCCGTCCGAGGAGCGTTGAATGGGCTAATGGCCGAATTGATTGACGGACATATTCACCACCATGTACTCGGAAAAAACAATGACGGGAAGGGTGCGGAGGAGTTGATGGAGATTGTGCGCAGCTATTTGCGCTGAGAGGAAGCGTATGGCAGAAGTAAAAAACTTCACTCACGAAAGCATACCCGCGCTAACGAACATTTCTAGTGATGTTCGCCCTCAAGATAATTATCAAGACGAGCCGGGTAATCAATACGGCCGAATCGAACGGATAGACGCGATTCGCATCGCGATAACAGCCGTGGCTTCCGCTTTTGTATGGTTTCGCGTCTGGGAGCCGTTCCCTCACGTTAGCCTGCTTGGCGTTGCAGCAGCACTCTTTGGGGGGTATCCGATCTTCCGGGAAGCTTTTGAAAATGTCCGCGAACGCCGCATGACCATGGAACTCTCAATGGCCATCGCACTGGTTGCGGCAGTCTGCATCGGAGAGTTTTTTACAGCCCTTATCATTACTATCTTTGTGCTGGCGGCCGAAGTTTTGGAAGGGTTGACCGTGGGTCGCGGCCGCCGTGCTATTGGCGATCTTCTAGACTTCCTGCCGCGATCGGCATGGATCGTAAAAGATGGGTCGCCTGTCCAAGTTCCGATCCGGGAGATTCAGCCTGGCGATAAAGTTCTGATTCGTCCGGGAAATAGGATTCCGGTGGATGGCTGCGTAGTCTCTGGCACTTCCAGCGTCGAAGAAGCTGCAATTACGGGCGAGGCTCTTCCCCAAGACAAGCTTCCGGGCAGCAGAGTCTTTGCCGGCACGCTGAACCAAACCGGCGCCATCGAAGTTTCTGTGGAAAAGCTGGGCCGCGATACGACGTTTGGCCGGATTATCGAGGCGGTAGAAAAGGCTGAACAGACCCGCGCGCCCATTCAACGGCTCGCCGATCGACTTGCCGGATACTTGGTGTACTTTGCTCTAGGGAGCGCCTGCCTTACCCTGCTGCTCACTCATAATTTGCGCTCCACCATTTCAGTGATCATCGTGGCCGGGGCGTGTGGCATCGCCGCCGGTACGCCTTTAGCAATTCTGGGCGCGATTGGCAGGGCTGCGCGGCAAGGAGCCATTGTGAAAGGCGGCATCTATCTGGAACAGTTAGCCAGGACAGATACTATATTGCTCGACAAAACCGGCACGCTCACTTATGGAAAACCTCGGGTGATCGCCATCGAGCCGGTTTATGGCTCCACGGAACGAGAACTCCTCGAAGCGGCAGCCCTTGCCGAGCGTAATTCTGAACATCCGCTGGCGCTCGCCATAATCGCGGCGGCCCAGGAGCAACAATTGCCTGTTCCGGAGCCATCCTCCTTCCACTACGTCCCGGGTAAAGGAGTGAGCGCCCGGCTCAACGGCCACGCGATTTTGGCGGGGAGTTCGGCTTGGCTGACGGAAGCGGGCGTAGTGCTGCCAACCATGAGCGAAATAGCCGGCACTCACATTTTCGTCGCTCGTGATTATCGGTTCATCGGTACGATTCATATCGCCGATCAAGTACGCCAGGAGGCGGCTGTGGCGATTCGCGACCTCCAGGAGATGGGGCTGCGGATTGAGTTGCTCACCGGCGATACGGCCGCTTCCGCTAAGGCCATTGCGGAGGACATCGGCGTGAGTTGCGTTTTCAGCCAGTTGCTTCCCCAACAAAAGCTGGATCGCGTCCAGGAATTGATTAGCTCCGGGCGAATCGTCACCATGATCGGTGATGGCATTAACGATGCTCCCGCTCTTGCTCACGCGCATGTCGGAGTCGCTATGGGCAGCGGCACGGAACTTGCTCACGCCAGCGCGAACATACTCCTGATTGGCAACGACTTGCGGAAGTTTGTCGAGGCTCTTAAAACGGCCCGCTGGTGCCGTGCCGTGATCTTTCAAAACTTCTACGGAACCCTGATCGTGGACGCCATTGGCATTGCTTTGGCGGCTGTGGGACTGATCCATCCTCTCTTAGCGGCATTTATCCACGTTTCGTCTGAGTTGGCTTTCATCCTGAATTCAACGCGCCTGCTGCCTCGCTTCTCAACTCCTGCGCGGGCGAATTAGTGTCCGGGTGGACGGGTGCATAAGGATTGCTCAGCGGCCTCAAAATGGCGATGAACGGACTGCAAAGAATTCCGGTTGATCGCGAGCCCAAATAGGGCTTAAGATTTATTCATTAATGTGTTGCTTGGGGTAGGGAGGAAAAAAGAGTGTTCCAAGTCTCTGGAAAACCGGTTCGCCATCTGGGAGGCGATATTCTTTCTTCGCTGTTCGATTGGATGCGAGCAGGGGAGCCAATCGCTCCATCCCCTGGTTTCTACGGACGAGTTCTAACTTGCATTGAAGAGAAGGGACGGGAGTCCATCTGGGTTCCGTTTATTTATTCGCGCTCCTATCGATTTTTCGTGACCGCGGCGCTTGGTGTTTCGATTGCTTTATTGAGCTATGTACTCGCGGTCGAGCAAAACGAGCCCAAAGCGCGAGAAGCGGCGGCCGGGGCGTCATTGACGAACCGGATCTTCATGCCTAATATCCAACAGCAGCGGGATGCCGTATTCACGGAGCTTGTCACCTACTCAAGGCCCGAGTAATTGGCGCCCAAATCGGGGGCGTTCATGGGCCACAATGGAGTGAATCGCTGTTATACTCGGCGACGGAACCAAAAGGGGAACGCATGAGCAGCTCACGGCAAAACTACTTCTACGATAAGGAAGGCGAAAACAAGAATATAGGGAAGGTCATCTACAAATCCGGTGTACCCGACGACAGCATCGGATGGAGTCATGGCGATTTTTTCCGCGATCTGGGCAGCAGTAAGTTCAAAGTGGGTAGCCCCCAGCGCAACGCCGAGCAGGAGTATCTGATGCAAGGCATGGTGAAGGGCGCGATGTTCGAAGCGGCGCAAATTGCCGAAAAGTTTGGGATCGGTATTTCCGTACGTCCCACCGGTGTGCTGGCTCACATGGGTATTGAATCGGGAGATCCCACCAAAGCACAGGAGTTCAAGAACAAGACCTCCAAAGAACCGGATATCTACTTGTGCGACGAACTGACGTTCACCGACCTGGGCGCGGTTGTCCATTACAACCCGCGTGTGGGATGGAATTCCAAAATGGTGGATTCCAAAGCGATCCGTATCATAGTCACTCCTCCCACCGAAACCACGGAGTCCGAGTGGCTGAGGAAAAAGGCTCACATTGAAAGCGTCCGTCTGCCCGCGCTTTTCAGCATCAAGCAGAAACTGCCCGGTTGGCCCGCGAATGACAAGGCCCCTTTTACGTTGACCTCTAAAGGCGAGGAAGCGCTGAAGCGGCTCTTCGCGGATCGCGCCAAAGAATTCGCGGAAGAGGATTACGATTACCGCTGCGGCCATTACGCCGCTTATACCGAGTTAGTGGGTGCCTTTGTTCGCCTCAAAGTGCGTCCCGAGGTCAACATGGTGGGCGATCACGACCTGTTTGGGTTCACGCACAAGGAATACGGAAAACTTGTGCTGGACGACACGCTGGGCAACGTTCAGTTGGCATTACAGCAGGCCGGCAGCTTTCAGGCGCAGCATGGAGGAATCTGGAACTGGCGTCCCAAGGAAGAGTTTCATAAGTCGATCAAGGCCAAAATCATGTCCGCGCACTCACCCAATGACGGCGACCCGCTGGTCTACATTCTGCCTTCAGGCGAGGTGAACGCGGCCTTCTACCTTCCTAAGGAAGAGCGGCTGCAATCGGTGTGGGATATTCCGGCGGCGGCCAAGTGGCTGCAATCGACGCACTCCGGCCGCGATCTGATGGCGACGAAGTCCAAATAAATGCGCTAATACTTGGGCCCATCCCGCCGATGTAATTGATATTCGTGGAATGTAGTTGAATTCAACGCTGCAGTTATGTGTCCATGGATTAGGGTGTCCCGTGAACTGTACCACTTAACCCCGTTCTTCGTTCCGTTGATGCCCAGTGTTTGCTGCGGGTCTAATCCCCGATCCATTTAGACCGAGAAATATTTTCTGCAAGATTAAAATAAAAAAATTGCTGTTTTGCAGTATTCTGAAAGTCATTAACGCAGCCTGGCAATGGTGCGCACGAACGGCGTGAACAACATCAATATTCGCGACCATGCGGACGAATTTCGCGTGGAAGTCGCCTTACGATTCGCGGGCAGCGTCGTCGAGGAAATCCTGCATCTGTGGAAGGCCGTGCTGCTTGAAAACAACTCCAGGCGGTTTACCGTCGACATCAGCCAACTTGACGGGTACGATCATGCGGGCTGCACTCTGCTCCGAGACATGCATCTGCGCGGGGTACACATTGTGGCAAGCACGCCCCACTCGCTAATTTTTCTTCAAGAAATCTCTGGCCCAAGAAAACTTGGCCCCGCCCTGGTGCGCAAATCATCGCAGCGAGAGCAATCTCGTTCAAAGAAGGACAATAACTTATTACCGTTCCCAACTATACGGACTCGTTCTCGGGGGTGATCAGTATTTTCGACCATCGTGCGGCAACGAGATCCAGCAGTTGGTTCCTGCTGAAAGTCTGGTTTGTTCCCGGCTCCGCCTTCCCTGCGCTGCCTGTGACATAAAACGATGCCGATTTTGTTGAAACTGTGGGCTCAGTGGCGAAAGACAGATGCCGATATGGCTTCTAGGTCCACCAATGCATTTCGCTTCTCCGGTTTCAACAGACAATTTGCAATTCAAGGTTCTCGCTCCAGCTTGGTCTGACGTCCCGCCGCAATTCAACGAATCTAAGGTGGATGCCGGATTACATGAGAAGTTGATATTTGACACGCAAATGGTGCGCGGACTCGCGTTGAGGGAATGCGGCCCAATTGGACCGCATTTGTTGCCCGACGGGCGGCACTTTCAGCAGATCGACGCCGAGAGTTGGCATATTCTGATCCAGAATGGAGACGGTCATATTCTCGGCTGTGCCCGGTATCGTCCCTTACAAGGGAGCCCCGATCAACTGGTGGCTAGCCAGTCGGCATTGTCTCGTTCCTTACGTTACGGACCGGTGTTGAGAGCCGTGATGGACCGGCTGTTTGCCAATGCCCGGAAACGTAATAAACAGTGCGGCGAGGCGGGAGGATGGGTGGTTCGCCGGGAGATCAGAGGGAGTATGGCAGCCTTGAACATCGCGCTAATGACCTTTGCGCTGGCTGAACATCTGAATTGCGGTTTAGGCATTACTACTGCCACCAGAATGCACCATTCGGCATCCATGCTTTGCCGCTTAGGCGCCCGCAGAGTAGCGGAACTTCCCCCGTACTATGAGCCAAAATATGGCAGCATCATGGAATTACTGCAATTCGACCTATCTCAGGCGAGCCAGCGCTGGGTTGCTAAACTGGACGAGTTCCGGACAAAGATACTTAGTATTCCGGTTATTTGTGCGAGAAAGAAAACAGTAGACCCATTCCGCCCGTTCGAATTTGCATGCCCGGCCAGGACGGTGGACTCAGAGCTTGCAATGGCTGTTTAACTTATTTTGTGTGTAGCGCCGACCGGATGGCCTCCACCAATAGCGGCCCCGACGTTTGCTCCTTTACCAGGTACTCGTTGACACCCCCGACTATCACCGAGACCTGCGTTTCCTCGCTGGTATCGCCGCTGAGCACCACCACCGGCACGTCCGGCGCGACTTCGTGGAGCCGAGCGTAGCTGGCCGAGCCCGAAGTTTCGGGTAATCCAAGATCAAGCAGGACGATGTCTGTTTCGTGCATTGCAAGCTGCTCTAGCCCGTCGGCGAGGGTAGTAGCCCATTTGAGTTGATATTTTCCGTCGCCGTATTTCTGAAGAGAATCTTGGACCAACCACTTTGCCTCTTCGCTGTCCTCTATCAATAAAACGCGAACCTGGCGTTTACCGGTCGGTGGATTCACTTGCGGCAAGGTTTCCTGTACGACACATTCACCCGATACTGCGGCTGACATCTTATCTCCGGACGGACTCTCCATACATAAATATCGGACGCAGCCCTCCAATCCTGCGTAGGGCTTGAGTATATTTACGGTGCTTTCTATGCCGCGACAAACTTTTCGCCCGTGGCGATGTCTCGTGCGTTAGTGCCGCCGGAATCTGTTCAACC
>CAVQZK010000005.1:0-57767 GCA_963718465.1 Bryobacterales bacterium
AGCCCATGCCGGGGAGACACACCTTTTGTTTCAGTATAATTACGAGGACTTTTTGGGGCTATCGCTGTACCGATTTTGTACAAAAGGCATAATCCACGTAAGTTGCTGATGAAATGATAGATATCTAAACTGGCATGGATTCGAAAATCGTGAATTCATGTTATCGGCAGACGGCTGGACGGTCTGGTATACGCTCACCGGGCGTCCACGTCGCCGGGCGAGAGCACTTGGAAGATGCCGTAAGCGGCGATCGTCCGGTTGCCGAGACGGGGGCGCTAACAATAATCCCCACAACTGACAGCTAGCCCGTTTAGGTAGCGGGTCTTTTTTTCGTCTTTTCCGCGCGCCATCCGTTGTCCCGTGGCGGTAAAATGAATGGTGCAAAACTTGGAAGGATCCGGTCGCCCAAGAAAGAGGACCAACGCATGGGAACAACAGCCCCGCACGAACGAAAGGCACGCCATAGCGGACGAACGAACGCGGATGATCTGTGGAATGGTCAGGAGCATTGGTCTCGTGTTTTGTCCGACGCAGCTCCTCGGGACCACATTGAACAGCTGCATCAGGATCAGCAGTTTCTCAACCGCGCTGTGTGCCGCTTTGCGGCCGCTGCGCTCGCGAATGGGGAGGGTGTCATTCTGGTTCCCACGATCGCACACTGGGATGCTTTTCGTCCCCGCCTGGAGGAAGAGGGCGTTGACGTAAAAGCCGCTCAGAGCCGTGGCCAATTGACAGATGGTTGACGCCGACGATCTCTTGCCCAGCTTCATGCGCGACGCCATGCCGGACTCCCCGGTGTTCCTCGGCGGAAGCAGATGTCATCACACAGGTTCGCGGCGACGGCAAATACCCCAAAGTACGTTGGTGGGGCGAAATGGTTAATGTGCTGTGGGAACGGGGTGAAGTCGCGGCCAGCATGAATCTTGAAGATCTCTTCGATCAGCTCTCCGACCAGCACGGCATCGCGATCTTCTGCTCGTTTCTAATGGACAATTTCAGCGGAGACGTACATGCCCGAATGCTGCCGAGACTCGGAGACAACGACTCTCACCTTATCCCCGTTGAGGATTACGCCCGGCTGGAACGCGCCGTCTCGGATGCACTTCGCGAGACCGTGGGTCCTGACGAGTCCCGTGTTCTCGAAAGCCGGTTACTGTCGAGCTATCCCGGGACGTTTCACATGCCACGCTCTCAGGCTTTGCTATTGGCCTTGCGCCAGATTCTTCCTCAGGTGGCGGAGAACGCGCTGAACGGAGCCGCAGCATCTACCACGCTTCGGTGCGAGGGGGTCCAAGGATACCTCTATGGACAGAGAAGGCGGAATTGGCGAGGCTCGTACGGCACTTCCCGCTCTGGGTGATGCGAGAAGCGGGCCGGACCTTGCCGTCATTCTGGACACCGTCGAACTTCCGACTGTTGTTGTCGGCCCCGACTGCAGAGTGGTCCATTTCAACCGGGCGACGACAACGGTCCTTCGCCTGAAACCAGAGGACATCGGTCGGTTGGCGGGAGATGCCCTGACCGGAATTTCGGACCTTGACAACTTATGTGCACAGGTGATGTCCGACCAAACACAACACAGGCTAGAAATCAGGGAAGGCGACCGCTTATTTCTTCTCTGCATTGCCCCCTGCATCGGCTTGGACGGCCCGAGCGGGGCTGTGCTGACCTTCACTAATATTACCGCCTTCCGCGCCAGTCTCGATCAGGCAATCTATGAGCGAGAGTACACCAAGGCCATTCTCAATACGATTATTGAGCCCTTGGTTCTGCTCGATAGTGCTCTGCGGGTTCAGACGGCGAACCAGGCGTTCTATACGATGTTGCGGTGTTCGCGTGATCAAGTCCAGAATCTTGCGCTTTGCGATATCGGCGATGGCGTCTGGAAAACGTCTGACTTGTGGGAATCGCTAAGAGCGATTTTTGAGCAAGACACGGAGCTCAAGTCGGTTGAGGCTGAACTCGTGTTCCCCGTAACCGGGCGGCGCACCGTCCTTGTCGATGCCCGCCGGCTGTCAATGAAGGGTGATGCCACGTTATTATTGGCGTTCCGGGATATTAGCGATCGCAAACGGCTTGAACTGAACTCTAACCGGCTGGCGTCGATCATCGAGTCCTCAGATGATGCGATCGTGAGCAAGGATTTGAATGGGATCATCGTGAGTTGGAATAAAGGGGCGGAGCGCCTGTTCGGGTACACGTCGGCCGAAGCCGTTGGTCAGTCGATTGCGATTGTCATCCCCCCTGATCGGCTCGATGAGGAGCCAAAAATTCTCGACCGGCTGAAGCGCGGCGAGCGGGTTGAGCATTTTGAGACGATTCGGATGAGAAAGGACGGGTCGCGTCTGAATATCTCATTAACCATTTCTCCCTTGAGAGACGCCGCTGGCCGGATTTTAGGGGCGTCGAAAATAGCTCGCGACATTACCAGGAGGATTCGTCAGGACGAAGCTCTTAAGGCAGCGAATGTCGCGCTTGAGCAGGCCAATGCGGATTTGCAGCAATTTGCGTATTCAGCATCCCACGATCTTCAGGAGCCCCTGCGCACGATTATGATTTATAGTCAGTTGCTGCAGAATACCTATGGCGACAGTTTGGGTGAGCGCGGCAACGAATTCGTAGCGCATACTGTTCAGGCTGCCGCGCGCTTGGACAACCTGCTCAAGAATCTCAGAGTCTATACACGGGTGTCCCAATCGGATGAGCCAGCCGGCGAATCTGAGGCCGCCGAGGCTCTCCAGAAGGCGCTACTGGACCTGGAAGTCGCGATTAAAGCGAGCGGCGCGTCGATTAGCAGTGCTCTTCTTCCTCGCGTTCGCATGAATGATTTCCAACTTGAACAGGTGTTTCAGAATATCATCGGGAACGCGATTCGCTACCGGAGTGAACTCCCTCCGCACGTAGAAATTTCCGCCGAGCGGCAAGAGGGAGCCTGGCTGTTTACCGTTCGGGACAATGGAATCGGCATCGAGCCTCAGTTCACGGAGCAAGTCTTTGGCATGTTCAAACGTCTCCATAGCGGGGCCGAATATCCCGGTACTGGCATGGGTCTGGCGATCTGCAAGAGGATTATCGAGCGAGGCGGAGGCCGGATTTGGGTGGAATCTGTCCCAGGAAAAGGATCAACGTTTTATTTCACAATTCCCTGTGGAACGATGGCGCAAGAATGACCGGACGAGCAAGGTTACGATTACGATGCGTGGCTGCTATTGGATAAGCTCACCAACCTGCAGCATCAGTACCACGAAGCCTCATGTAGAGCGTGCATGCTCACCTCGATCACGACAATTGCCTGGAGGTAATGCTTGTGCGTGGGAAATCGGCTTCAGTTCGGAAGCTAGCTGATCCGCTCATCGCGATGAAGGGTGTGAAGCATGGCGGTTCATGCTGACCGCATTGGGTCATGACCTGCCATGAAGTAGAACATCGCGCTTCGCACTTAGCGCTGGACGCACACTATGAGGCAAAAAACTTTTGTACCGATTTTGTACCGGGAGCCTGCTTTTGAGGCTTTTTGTGACTTCTACGTTCCTGTGGAATCAGTAAGTTACAGAATCTAAAAAACCTGTCAAGTTCACACGTGGTTCGAATCCATGTCGGGGAGCCAAACTTTATTTTCAGTAGCTTAGAAGAATGATAGTCGTATTTTGTACAGATTTTGTACTTGCACGCACCTTCTACGCGCGGAACTTATTGAATCTTCAAGACAGAAGCCATGCCGGGCGGAGCTATGCATCTCTGAGTGGCAAATTCAACCTTGCAAGCATGCGTTGCAGGCTCGCGTGGGATTGAAAACGACCCATTCGAGGTCGAACGTTAGCGATCACAAGGAAGGGCTGGCGATGAACGGTAGGCTTCAATTATCCGGCCAGTCCCCTCTTTTTTGATGATATAGCAAGACGACTCCGCCGATACGTGTCATCACATCTTCCAACGCTGGTCGGCAGGCGGTCACGCCATCAAAGTGAAGCGAGGTTGCTGAAGATTTCATCGGTGGTCACAATGGCAGAGGCGTAGTTTGGCAAATTGATTTCGAGGGCCGCGTGCATGTGCTCATCGGAGTAGCTTGCGGTCGCATCTTTCACCACTGTGACCTCATAGCCGAGCTCGGCGGCATAGCGAACGGTGGCCTCCACACAGGTGTGCGCGATTAGTCCAATGACAATGAGTTTGTGAATGCCGTGTTTCTTGAGCTGCAAATCCAGATCCGTGTTGGCGAATCCACTGGAACACCAATGCTCCGCGGCGACGACATCGCTCGCTTGAGGTTCGAACCCGGCGCGAATCTCGCCGCCCCAGGTCCCGTACTCGAAGGTCTTTCGCGACCATGCCGCCTTCTGAATCGGGGCAATATACTTCCAGGTCTCGTAGTCGCCAGGGCGATATCGCCGATGCATCGCATAGAAGACCCGGATACCGGCTTTTTGCGCCGCTTCAAGAACCTGCCTCATATGAGGGACGCACTGGTTCGCTTCGGCGACGTCCTTTATCCGATCCCAAATTTTGCCGCCCTCGGAAATGAAGTCGTTGTACGGATCGATCACGACAAGGCCAGTGATTTCCTTCTCATAGGTGAGTTGTGGCATGTTTCCTCCGGTCAATCTCAACTTGTCGTAATGCGTGACGTTCAATGCTTCTTGCGAACATCGGCGTCTCCTGCCGGTTGTGGGCCTCCGAGATCGGTTTACGAGCGCCGCGGAAGACTTCCAACGGGATTCCTTGCTTGTCGAGGAAGTCCATCAATTCGGGAGTGGCACAGCTTTGCACACTATTTGTGAATTCGCACGTTTTGTCGTCGATCTTTTTAACGGCCAGGTCCCAGATCACGCCTATCTTTGTGCGGCCCGTTGGCGTGAATACGTCTGAGGTGGACACTAGTCTCAGGTGATCCTTTTGTCCGATCTCCTCGACGTAGTGCTGCACGATCATGCTGCCGCCGAGAACCTCGACATTGATCGACATGCGCCGGCCGTCAGGGGCGGTCGTCGAACCGGCGGAATAGTGAGCTGCTGAGCACGATTGGTACTCTGACTCGGGCAACGTGAAGCACCACGACGGAATATCCACGTCCTCAATCGGAGCGTTGATCGTTGCTGAGAAACTTGACTGAACTAAGGTATTGTCTTCCATTTTCCATTCTCCTTTTGAAATTGTTGTCACCTGTCTTAGCTTGGCGCGGAGCCGCCCAGTAGCCTGGCCAAGTCCATTTCGGCGTCTCGGGTCTGCAATCCGCGTTTGAAAGCCGTTTGGATCAGGTCTTGCGCCTCGGGGTTGCGCAATCCCACTCCAAAAACCTCCGAGTCACGGCGGAAGTCGTCTGGAGGCGCGAGCGCAATCGCATTGACCCGATCTTTGATTGCGACGTGCCCCGCAGCCGGGAAGTTGGCGATTCGAAGAGCCAGCGATCGGACGAACTCACTAAGCTCCCCAGCTGGCAAAGCTCGATTGATCCAGCCGTAGCTCTGAGCTAAGTCGGCATCGTAATCCCCCGCACTCAGCATGACCTCAAGCGCCCGCGCGCGGCCCATCAGGCGAGTGAGGTGTTGGACCCCACCCGTGCCGGGGATCACGCCGAAGGACGGCTCGAACTGACCGAACACCGCCGACTCGCGCGCGGCGAAGCGCATGTCGCACGCGAGCACAAACTCGCTGCCGATGCCTCGTACGCGGCCCTCGATTTGAGTGATCGTCACGAGCGGCTTTCGCTCAGGTGGTGGAACAGCAGCCCGACCGATTTTTCGTCCAGCTTCGCGGACTCCTCCCTTAGCTCATTGACCCGCGTCAAATCGACGTGGGATATAAAATAGTCCGGGTCGGCACTCTTAAAGACGAGCACACGGACGGAGGGGTCTGCTTCAGCTTGATGAATTAGGGAGCCCAGATCGCGGGCCAATTCCGGCCCGAAGAGATTCATGGGTGGGGCCGAAATTTCCACAAATAGCGCGGCCCCCTCCTTTCGTATGGCTAGCGTTTCGAAAACCATTGGGATTCTCCTTGTATACTCTCTTCGGTTTCTCTTAGCCCGCAAAGGCGGATCGCGGCCCTCGATACCGCGGCAATCGTTGGCGGTTGCTCCGCGATCCAGGCTCCGTTTTGCGGGCGATTACTCAGGAGCGCAGCGACCGGAAGCCCGCGCGAACCTCTTCTGAAAAGAGCTTCGGCTGTTCCCAGGCTGCGAAGTGGCCGCCTTTCTCCACCTTGTTGTAATGGATCAGTTTGGGATATGCCCGCTCCGCCCAGCTCTTCGGAGCAGGATAGAGCTCGTCGGGGAAAACGCTCACAGCCGTCGGGACCACCACGCCCTTGACGGCGAAGAACGACGCACCCTTGTTTTCCCAATAGAGACGCCCGCCTGACACCCCGGTATTCGTCAGCCATGTGAGCGTGACGTTGTCGAGCACGTCGTCGCGCGTGAGGCCTTCGGTCCCCCCAGCGAAAACACGCGCGATCATCTCATAGCTCCGCGCGTCGTGATCGAGGAAATATGCCGCGAGGCCGACCGGTGAATCCGCGATTCCGTACAGCGTCTGCGGCCGCAATCCCATCTGGAAGGCGTAGCCGATGCCCGTGGCATAGACGTGACTCACCCGGTCGTAAGCGAGCTTCTCATCGGCCGTGAGATTCTCGGTGCCGGCTTGCCGGTGAATGCCATCCCGTCGATATCGGGCGGAATCACGTTAGGCATGTTGGTGTGAATGCCCACCAATTCCGGCGGCGCCTGTACGCCCATTGTCTCGGTGATCACTGCGCCCCAGTCGCCGCCCTGCGCCACAAATTTCGTGTAGCCGAGGCGCTTCATCAGCACGGTCCAGGCACGCGCGATGTGGGCCGGGTTCCAGCCCGTCGTCGCCGGCTTGCCTGAAAACCCGTACCCGGGTATCGACGGAATCACGACGTCGAACGCGTCGGATGCTTTTCCGCCGTGTGCCGTTGGATTGGTCAGCGGGTCGATGATCTTCATCTGTTCGGTGATCGAGCCGGGCCATCCGTGCGTCACGATCAGCGGTAACGCATTTTCGTGTTTCGAGCGGACATGAATGAAGTGAATGTCCAGTCCGTAGATCTCGGTGATGAACTGCGGCAGGGCGTTCAATTTTGCTTCGATCTTGCGCCAGTCATACTCTGTCGCCCAATAGCGCGCCAGCGCCTGGACCGTCGCGAGTTGCACTCCTTGCGTCGCATCCTCGACGGTCTCTCGTTCAGGAAACTTGGTCGCGCTGATGCGCCGACGCAGTTCGGTCAATTCGGTTTCCGGAACATTCACATGGAATGGGCGAATGGCGGTCTTGTCAGAGGCTTGGTTGGTGCCTCCTTGAGTGGCAGCAGTTTGGGTCATTGTCTTGCTCCTTTGAAGCTGATTCCCCGTTCTTGGGGTACGCTCTCGTAAGGGCAATCTGGGAGCCGTGCACAACTCATTGAAAAAGAAATGGATGGATACGCTCGCGCAATTGCGAATCTGGCGAATTTGGTGAATGTGGTGATTCTGGTGAGGATTTAGCCAAACTTAAACTGGCTCTTACGAATCTTTAGGGCTCTGATCTTATGTTCCAGCGTCGAGGGCGGAATTTGAAGCTTGGCCGCAGCTCCGGACGGTCCGGAGACACGGCCTCGGCTTGTGGCCAACGCGGCCTCGATAATCTCCCGTTCGGTCAGCGGCTCCCGCTCATTTCGCATTTCTCGCTCCGACGCCGGCGTTGCGATTCGCGGGATCACCTGAGACGATTCGTTGGAGAGCCATACCTCGTCAACGGCAAACACTTCACCTGGGCTCAGGATCACCGACCGCTCGATGACATTCTGCAACTCACGAATATTGCCCGGCCAGTCGTACGCCTGCAACCGTTCCAGGGTCTTCTTTTCGATGGTGCGGATATTTTTTCCAGCCTTCTTGGCGTAGCGCTGGGCGAAGTACTCGACCAACATCAAAATGTCACCTTTACGTTCTCGAAGCGGTGGAGTTTCGATGGGGAAAACGTTGAGGCGATAGTAGAGGTCTTCGCGGAACCTTCCGTCCGCTATGGCGGTTCTCAAATCCCGATGCGTGGCGGCGATGACGCGAACATCGACCTGGATAGGTTGCGTGCCACCGACTCGCTCAAATTGCCGTTCCTGCAGAATCCTCAAGAGTGCGACCTGCGTGTCGGGTGGAATGTCACCGACTTCATCAAGGAAGATCGTTCCGCCATCCGCCAATTCAAAGCGCCCGACCCGACGCTGCACGGCTCCGGTGAAGGATCCCTTCTCATGGCCAAACAATTCCGAGGAAATCAGTCCTGGCGCCAGTGCAGCGCAGTTCACACTGACGAAGGCGCCGCCAGATCGCTGAGATCGCTTGTGCACGGCGCGCGCGATTAGTTCCTTGCCCGTGCCCGTCTCGCCTGAGATCAACACAGTGGAGTCCGTGGGCGCTACCTTGCCAACCCGCGAGAGAACAGTCTGCAACGTCTTCGAGGAACCAACAATTTCCTCAAACATGGAGGCGCGGTCGACTTCGTCCCGCAACGCCAGGTTTTCGCGTTGGAGCCGATCCTTGAGCGCGCGGATCTCGGCTTCTCGCTCCTGGAGCTCTTGATAGTGCCGGGTAGTTTCCCGTAACAATTCCTGGCTCGCGTTCAGCCGCTGCCGTTCGAGTTCAGCTTCCATCCGCAGCCGCTCTTCTCGCTCCGCGGTCTCGCGACGAAGCTTGGCCAGCTTGAGGTGCACCTCCACGCGCGCCATCAGTTCACGCGCCGTGAACGGCTTCACGAGATAATCGTCCGCTCCGGCCTGCAAACCTTCGAGTCGTGATTCTTCGCCCGCGCGCGCGGAGAGCAGGATGATGGGTGTGCTGGCGAGAGCCGCGTCATCGCGTAAAGCTCGCAGCAAGCTGAAACCATCCAACTGCGGCATCATGACATCGGCCAGTAGCAGGGCTGGGCGCAGGAGCTGTGCGGTCTCCAGCGCCTGCCGACCATCTGAGACGGTATGCACCTCATATTGGCCGCCCAGCAGGTGTCTGAGGTATTTGCGCATATCGGCGTTGTCGTCAGCCACTACGATTAGTTCGCGGCCGCCGGCCGGTTCAGGCTGTGGCAACGGCGTCGTCGAAGTTGTCGTGCTCCACTCATCCGGCAACCACCGCTGCGCTTCCTCGGCGTAGACAGCGGCTCGTACTCCGGTGGAGGCAATCGATCGTGCCGCCTGAATGCGCTCCGCGGGCAAGTGAGCCGTGCCGCGAGGGATCGTCACCGTGAACGTACTGCCTTGACCGAGTGTGCTGTCCACCCGCACGTCGCCGCCATGTAGTCTGACCAGTTCCTGCACGAAGGCCAGGCCAATCCCGGTGCCTTCGTACGTGCGTGCTTGAGTGCCCTCGATCCGATGGAAGCGCTCGAAAACCCGCTCGCGGTGCTCCTCGGGAATCCCCACCCCGGTATCGCAGACCTGCAATTCAACAGCATGCTTCCTCGACTGCAAGGTAACGGTCACGGAGCCCTCGAAGGTAAACTTGAACGCATTGGACAGAAGATTCGAGACGACCTTCTCCCACATGTCACGGTCAACGTGCACGGGTTCGCCGATGGGCGGGCATTCCACTGAAAACCGAAGACCCGCATTCTCCATCGCTGAACGGAACGCGCTCGCGATTTCCGCAGTGACCCCGCTGAGGTCCGTCGGTTCATAGACCGCTTGTACGCGCCCGGCCTCGATCCGCGAAAAATCCAGAAGCGTGTTTACGAGCTTGAGTAACCTAAGCGCATTGCGGCGAACCGTGACCAACTGCTCGTGACGTTCCGGACTGAGCCGCTCGCGGGCTTCCGGCAACACTTCCTCAAGTGGACCCAGCATTAGCGCAAGGGGCGTGCGAAACTCGTGGCTGACATTGCTGAAAAACGCAGTCTTGGCGCGATCGATCTCGGCCAGAGCTTCGGCGCGCCGACGCTCCTGCTCATGCGCGCGTGCGCTGGCCAACCCGATGGCGATTTGTTCAGCTATCCGAAGAACGAATTGGCGATAAGCGTCGTCGAACGCGCGCCCTGGATGGATTCCCAGCACCACGAAGGCCGCCGCCTCACTATGCTCGCGCAAGCGGATGGGCAAAACCGTGGCTTCTTGCGGAGGAGATGGCCAGCCAGGGATAGACAGCGCCGAAGCTCGGTGACCCAGTTTCACCACGAGGCAAGCCTCCGACAGTGCGGTATGGAATCGCCAGATGCTCTCGGTGTTGCAGTCGATGACGGTTGGATGCAAGTCGTCGATTTCCTCGCTGACGCTCGCTAGACGAGCTTGGCGCTCGACCGGCCGATACTCATAAAGAAATGCGAACGGGACGCTCTGTCGATGTTGGCCGAGGGTTTCGGCACTGACGCGCCAAACTTCCTCCTCATGTCGTGCTTCAGACGTTCGCGACGCCAGATCACGGAGCACCTGCCTGCGCCGATCTTCGATGACGCGTTCCGTGCTCTCCAGGCATGCGGTCAGCACGCCGCCGACATTGCCGTTGTCGTCTCGAATCGGACTGTAAGAAAACGAGAAATAACACTCTTCGAGGTAGTTGTTACGGTAGAACGTGAACATCTGGTCGGTTAGCTGGCTGGCGTCCTGGCCGTGTGTCATCACCCTGTCGAACCGCGGCCCGATGTAATCCCATGCCTCGGGAAGCACCTCGGGTTTGCTGCAGCCCAACGCTGCGGGGTGCCGGGTTCCGATCAGGGCTGCATATGCGTCGTTGTAGAGCATCTTGTAGGCTGGTCCCCAACAAATGAGCATTGGATATCCAGAGCCCAGCATGACGCGAACGCAGGCTCGTAGCGATTGCGGCCACTTCTCCAATGGGCCGAGAGCCGTTGCAGACCAGTCGAACGCACGCATCCTCGCGCCCATCTCGCCGCCTCCGGCGAATACCGACTCGATCAACTGCGTTTTGATGAGATCCATGGCGGAATCCCTCGACTCGGCTACACGAGTATTGATCTATTGTCGCTCGCCAGGCGCGTGAGTGTTGCAGGTGAAAGAATCAATGAAGGTCGCGCCGGTCCTCGGTCCTAACGACTCGTCCGTGGCCCGATGGACAAAATTTGCTTTGTACCGATTTTGTACCGGATGCCTGCTTTTGATGGTTTTGACGACTTCGACGACTTTGTAGAATCAATAAGTTGTGAGACTTCAAAAACCTGTCAAGTTCTTGGTTCGAATCCATACGGGGTATCGCCGAATTCGGCTTTAGCTGCGGGATTGGGTCTCGCCCGTGCAAGAGAGCGAATGATCAGCTACGGGATGTCTGTCGGATCGACCTTGTATATCCCATGTCGTACAGCTCGTAGGGACGATCGAACATATATATGCCCCAGCATTCAACAACTCAGCATCGACATATACTACACCTCCAGAACCACTCTTGCCATTCGTGAGGCAACATGGAGACGTCGGTAAAACTTCGCCGGGCGCAGAGGTTCCTGGCTGGCTAACCGGAGAATACAACAGCGGAAGGGCGATTCACTGCCTGCGGGCCACGACCATTTGAATTCCGTCGGCCGTGATGATGCTTATATGTCCTGCCTACGCCGTATCCGCCGCGATGAACGCACGTACAAGCGGTGCCAGCCTCTCGGGCGTCGCCGGATGAACTCGGAACAGAACAACCCCGGATTGTTCCAATGGACTTCGACGCTGAACGGCGATCTGCCAAAAGTCCTTGTCAAGCGTCAACACGATGCGGGCTTCGGCTTCCGCCAAATCCAACAAGACGACGTCCCTTGCTCCTGCGTGATCCGTGCGAGCCCGTAGGACGTCGTGGCCCTCGGCTCGAAGCATCTCAACAACTGGCTTCGGAAAGTTCTCGTCGGCAAGGAGGTGCATCTACGCCGGAATTGGGAACGCCTTGTATTCGTGGGCCAGGTAACTGGCGTACGACAGACAAGCCAGAATGTCCTCTCGCGTCAGGCCAGGGTAGTTAGCGAGAATGTCGCTCTCAGACTGGCCAGATGCTAGGAGTTCCAGAATGAATTCGACGGCGAGACGCGTGCCACGGATCACAGGCTTGCCTGCCAGGATCTCAGGGGCAACAACGATGCGCTCAGACAGCGGCATACCAACAGTCTACCGTGTCAAGATCCAGTTTTGGCAGGTCGCTTGTGTGGGCTTGTTTGGCCAACGGCGGATTCGAAACTGAGAGGTCGGTCCCGCACAATTGGCAAAGTTTGCCCAAGGCCAGGATGCATGACATAATTTAGTAAATATGCTTGACAATTTACTAAAGTATGAAGGATGGTTGAGTTTACAAAAAGGAATATTGAATTTTTACTAAATCGACCTGAGGGATATATCGAATATGGGCAGCGAAGCTTTTGTGCAGCTTGCGTTGGAAACTTTGTCGTGCAGTCAGAAGGAACTTGCTCTTCGCCTCGGGGTGTCACCAACTCAGATCAGCAAATGGAAGAACGGCGAACACATGTCCAACGAGATGGAGGACAAGATTCGCGCGATGATAAACATTGGCGACAAACATCCTGAGTTCGTGTTGTGGGCAGGCTCCGTCGAAGCAGCGAACAAATGGGAAAAATTGATCCATTTTTTGTCTGAAGCCGCCGACGAAAACGCCGAAACTGGGTACAACACTGATCCTTTATGTGACGAGTTAGGCCTACTGTGCTGGCAGACATTTCACACCCTGAAAGATATGGGCGTGGATTTGCCAAAAATGTTTCCCAACGAATTGGACATCGACTACGGGGAATATTCCGATGACCTTTGGGATCTAATTGATGGGAATCTCTGTTCATCGCTGATTTATAAGATCTACAAATCGCTTACGAATGTGTATGGATTCTACGCCGCGTACGTTTCCGACTTGGATCTTGATGGCGAGCTAGACCTGATGGGAACGGAAGCTGCGAACATTGAACCGTGTCTATTGGACCTTGCTGCCTCCAAAATTGATATAGAAGAGGTACAGTGCCTGGCGACTAAGTTCCGAGAGTTCAGACACCAGACCCAAACAGAGTATGAGAAATGGCTCAACATCGTTAAAGAAAGAGCTTTCCGCGCTGGTATTCCATTACGAGCCGAGCTTCTGAATATGGTGTATGAGTCCGATGGGGCGCTTGGCCAGGAGGCCGAGAGGGAGAGTCTGGGGTTTAACTCCTCGCGGTTGCACCCTGACATTTACATGGATGAACTCCTGCGTGGCATGAGGGTGATTCATCAGGTTTTACCCGCCATAATGAAGAAGCTTGGCATGGAGGACTTTAAACCGGACGAGTCGAAGCTTTGGATCAACTAATTTTGAGCTGCCACCCTTGTCGCAGCGGCGAGTCGGCCGGGATCTAGGTTCAACTCCGTACCTCCAGTAGCCAAAGAATAGCTCATTATGTTGACAGTAGCCAATTGAATCCCCGCAACCTAGTTGCGTTAGTATACATGCGTTACTTACTGCGTTTGACGGCGAGCGATCCGAATGCTTGGCAGACGGGCATCAATTGCATAGTATTCACGTTGACATGCGCGGGGCGGCTGGCAACCCAGTGGATAGCATCGGCAATGTCGTCGGCGGTTAAGGGCTCGGTGCCATCGTAGACGGCGGCAGCTTTGGCCTTGTCGCCTTTGAAGCGGACCTCGGAGAATTCAGTTCCGCCGCACAGGCCGGGTTCGATATTGGTAACGCGAATGGCGGTTCCAAGCAGGTCTGACCGGAGATTATTGCTGAACTGGTGGACAAATGCCTTGGCAGCTCCATAGACGTTGCCGCCGGGATACGGGAACTCGCCGGCAACGGAGCCGAGATTAACGATATGGCCTCGGTTGCGCTCAACCATGCCGGGGAGCAGCAGGCGGGTGCAATAGACGAGGCCCTTGACGTTGCTGTCGATCATGGCATCCCAATCATCCAGGTTGGCGCTTTGGGCAGGATCGAGGCCGAGAGCGCCGCCGGCGTTGTTGACGAGGATGTCGACGGCTGCAAAGCGTTCGGGAATACCGTTGATGGCGTTTTCGACTTCAGTGCGATGGCCGACATCAAACGACAGCGGATGGAAATTGGTTCCGATTTCGGTGGCGACGTCCTTAAGACGATCGGCGCGGCGGCCTGTGCCGATTACCAGCGCGCCCTCTTTGGCGAATTTGCGCACGGTTGCCAGTCCGAAACCGGCGGTAGCTCCTGTAACGAAGATGGTCATGATCTTAGAATAGACTCGCGAGTTGCCGAGGTTCACGGCAGGAGCTTGCAGGTCTCCGAGGACGCCGCTTCTAGGAAATCGAAGAGAAACGAATAGAGGCCGCCACCTCGCGGCGGAGCGCGGTTCTGACGATTCGTGCGCAATTCGCACACAAGGAAGTTGGCGAAGCGGAGGCTTTTTTTCTTGAGGAAAAGTCCTATTCCCTTACGGCATATCGGTTTCGCCGGAAAGCATCGATGCCTTGGCCGCTTTTAGCGTGATACTTTGTTTCTGATGGCTCTGTTCGTTGTTTTGGCCCTGGACAAATCGGCCTCGACTATTGAAGCGGCGATTGCCAAAGAGTTCCCTGAAAACTATTATAAAATTGAACCAGGCAAGTGGTTCGTGGCGGCCAAACTAATAACGGCCAAGCAAATGTCGGATCGGCTAGGAATAACCAATGATGAGAACGACGACGGTCTCACCGGTGTGGTCATAACGGTGAGAGGATATTTCGGCAGGGGATCACAGGATATGTGGGAGTGGGTTGCCGCTAAATCCAAAAAAGATAGTGCCTGAGAATCCACGCCAATCGCGCTCCACGGGCCCCACTAAACCCCCAGACATCCCGGTTTCACCAACGCAACAGTTCCCTTCTGGCGATTACAGCTACACCGTTGAACTTGTTGGTTCAATCCAGAACACACTTGGCAGATTGACCGAGGCCGTCGACTCCCTGAAGGAACAATCGAAGGACTACGGGAAAGAGATAAAGGAAATCAGTAAAGACCTTCACGCCGCAAAAGTGACGGGCCGCGCGCTTCTTTGGCTGGTCGGTGCAGTTGGAGCGATTCTCGGTATTTTCCTAGCAGCATATGCTAGACAACTCTTCGGTGCCAAGTAATCCCAGATAGGCAAGCCGAGAGGCATGCTACTACCATCCCTCGATATTTACCGTTGACGCCCAGCAGTACTCTCCCTCGTTAGCCCCGCTTGTTACTTTTACGTAGCTCATGTTCAGCTTTTTGCTCAGCGGACTGTCAGCCGGCAGGTTTTTATCTTCTGGACTCACCGGCGCTATGCTCTCGTAAATCTGGATGTGGTCGCCACGCTGCAATGCCATGATTTGGTTATCGTCCTTTGGGCAGCGGTCGTCGGCAATCATCATACCGGGCCTTCCCTCTGACTTCCTTTCAGGCTCCCCGCCGCTTGTTAAACCATCCCAGGGAATTGCGCCCAACGTAACCGATGGTATGCCGGCAAGATATGTCGACCAAAACAATCCCGCCCAATAATAGCTTCGATGCGCTACTTCCGCTGCGCTGAAGTATACACCGCCCAGGGCCGATGCTGCGACGAACATGCCCGCGACGAAGCCCGCTAACTTCTTCATGCCACATCAGTCTCGGATTTCAGCGTTTTCTCTGCTACAGATTTTACCGTTATTTGATGATCTTGAAATGCTCAAGAAGCGACGCGCCGCTGGAAATCACACAACCCAACCACACCAAAATCGCTATCCAAACAAGGCAGCCAAGTTCCCCTCCCAACCGTTCGGTTGGATGAACGGCTATTCCGATTTTCGGTACTCCTACGTTTGTTGCAGTCCCCGTATGAGCGAGATGTCAAAGCATTCGCCGATACACTTCCTGGTCAACGACATCCAGAAGCTGCTCGACGTGGAAGACTCGCTCACCATGATGGGTCTCATCTGGCCCCCAGTCGTGGCCCGCGACACACAGGAAAGAATCCAACTTCGCAAAATACCCCGGAATCCAGACTGCGCACGTTCGCCCGGTGGTTAACCTCAGAATCTCGCCTTTTACTCCTTTGTTCGCGTACTCTTGGCGGATGCCTATAAATTGGACTATCTCACAATTTGGCGTCTGTACTCCAAGAAATTGATTCCAGCGGTCGTACGCTTTGGCATCGCCTCGGGCGCGCCATTCCCTAAACCACCGCACCAAACTCATATGTCATGCTCCTTCCACCGAAGGAGCTGTTCGGTGGAAGGAGCGGCGGTCTTCCCCTCTACGGCAGTTGCTCTTCCTGTCTTCGTCAATTCGATTGACCAGATTCGCAAGCGCTTCGCTCTCGCGCTCCGTGGTTTTTTCTGGAGCCATTCAGACACTTGCATCCCGGGCGCGATAAGGGGCTACGACAGGGTGTCTAAGTTCTATCGGAGAGCCTCGGCCACTATGCCGGGCTTTTCTTTTTCAGAGTTCATTGTAACGAAGAGATAAATCCGAATGAAGCTATTTGAAGGCGGGAAAGAGCACGACCGGGATAATCCAAATTGCGAGCGCTCAGAAGTTTACGCGAACGAATAACGGATGGATGAGGATCGGGAACCGGTGCCCAAGGCGAGATCGGCTTGCCGCACGATAAGGACACTACCGAACTTTGGTACTGGCTTGTGTTAGCCTGAAAAGCGTTCTCCGTAATCGCTAAGTCCGTGGTTTCATTGCGGGCCGCTACGACCTACTTGTCATGTCGCTGCAGGTTTTTTTGCAAGCCCAAATTCAAGGTGCTGAAGAGTTTCTGGCCGCTCAATCAGTTGAGCGGCAGGACGCGTCAGCCGATTTAATTGGGCGCTGTGCTTGGTTGACTTTGGCCTGTGAAGTAATTCCCAGAGCCTTACTGGCGGAGTTGAAGCTATCGCGGATGCTGCTGGGTTCGAGCAGCGCCGAACAGTTCCTGCTGGTGTTGGCGGAAGAAGAGATTCCGAAGGCTAATGAGTTCCTGGCGCGAGCCGCGGAGGAAATTGCGCGGCTTTCAGGGAACACTTTGACGCTGGTTTGGGCGAGCACGGAAAACTTAGGAGCGTGGCCAGTCGCCCGCAAGCGGTTAGACGACGCGCTGTTCGCGAAGACTTCCGCGCCGCTATCGGAAGTTCGAGCCCAGGCAGCGGCGATGTTTGCGCCGTACACGTCTGAAAGTTCCACGACCGGCGATTCGTACTTCGAAACGTTCGCGCAGGGTTTGCCGGCAGCGAAGAGAGTGGGATGGTCGGCCGATCAACCGGCGCGGTTGACCTGGGACACCGGGCAATATTCATGGCTTTTAAGGGAACAATCGAGCGCGGATGACGACGGCATCCTGTTCCCGCGCCGCTTTGCGATGGATGAGACAGGGAGCCTGCCCAGCGCTTTGGAAGATTTGGCCAAGCGAGCGGAAGGCGCGCATAAATGGGGCATTCTGCGCGGCGATGTGGACCATTTCGACCTGCAGTTGCGACGGGTCAACTCGATTGAAGAACACATTCACTTGTCGGTCCTGTTTAAAGAATTTTTCGCTGGTGAATTAGCGGTGCTTTGTACGCTGCCTGATTTCTGGCGCAAAGTGAGCATTTTGTATCGCGGCGGTGACGATTTTGCGGTGATTGGAACGTGGGATGCGCTGGTGCTGCTGGCGCGCGAGCTGCAGCGTTTGTTTGAGAAGTTTATTGAGCATAATGTGCAGTCGTTCCCCAACCTTGAAGGACGGAGCATCAGCATGGCGCTGGCGATTGCGCCCGACGTGGCAACGCCCGCGGGCACGGTGTTCCAGGATGCGGGGTTGCAGCTGGCAGCAGCGAAATCAACCGAAGCGGGCAGCTTTCATCTATTTGGCAGAACGCTTGAATGGAAGCGGCTGAACGATGCGGAAGAGTTGAAGAGCAGCCTGACGCGGCTGGTCTACAATTTTGGCTTTCCGCCGGATTACATTAACGATTTAGCGTCGGTATACCGGGAATCGTTTTCAGCGCGCGCGCAACGGCGCGGGAAAGCGGCGAAAATAGACAAGCCGTGGCGCACCTTTCTGCGCCTGTCCACCGTGATTCCGCAGGCGCGGGGCCGGGAATTGAATAACGTGAGAAACGCGGTAATCTCCAATCTGGTCGGGAAAAAAACAGCGGGTTTGAAGCTGCGGCCCTCGGGACGCGTAGGACTGGAATGGGCCCGGTTAGCGGCCGGAGAACAGAACTGAGCGGCTGCTTCAAAATAAGGATTTAGCAATGGCTGAAGAAGAGAAGAAGGTAGAAGAACGCCGTGGCGTTGAGAATCGCCCGCCCCGTGAAGGGCGCGGTGGTGGCGGCGGTCCACGGCCTGAGGGACGAGGCGCCGAAGGCGGGCGCGGTGGCGATCGCGGGCGCGATTCGCGCGGAGGTCCGGGCGGAGGCCCAGGCGGACGCGGTCCCGGAGACCGCAGGCCCGACGGTCCGGCGGACATGGATTTGGAGAAGCTGATTGCCGATCCGCTGTATCTGGATAATCAGGCGCATGTGGTGGTGAGCCGGATGCGCGATATGGATTCCGGTACAAGGAGCCAGCTTCGCCGTCTCTATAATGCCGTGCGGCGCGCTACACGCGCGCCTGAAGGCGAACGGCAACACGAATTTGTGATGGTACGCGCGCGGTTGGCTTACACTATTGCGCGCCACTCATTGCGCAGCCTGGATGCTTTGGAGCGCTTGCTGCTGCAGGTCACACGCAAGAACGATACGCGCGGCTATGAACGGTTCCGCGATTTGTTCGAAGCGATTATTGCTTACAACGAATAGGGCTTCGAACCACTGAGCCCGGTTTAGGAAAAATCTTCATGAGTTCTCACACCGCGGATACCGCATTGACATTTTTGGGTAAGTTGATTCTGGAAGGCGAGATTCAATGCCAGACGGGCTTGCATATTGGCGCAGGCAAGGGATCTCTCGAAATTGGCGGGGCCGACAACCCGGTTGTCAAAGACGCTTTCGGCATTCCTTACATTCCCGGCAGCTCTTTGCGCGGGCGGCTTCGTTCGCTGCTGGAGCAAACGATGGGCTTGGCAGTACCGAGTGAATTGGTTTATCTATCTAAGCGCAAGGGCCAAGAGGTTCGGATTCATCAAAGCGATCGCGCCGACGATGAAATTTGCGTGCTGTTCGGGCGTAATCCGGGCCGCGTGGAGCGGGTAAGCGGCGACGTTATGGAAGCTCCCGTGGCAACACCGGCACGTTTGACGGTTTACGACGCGCCGCTAGTGGTGGACAGCATTACGCCGCAAATGCGCGAGAATCTCGATGACGAACTTACCGAAGTGAAGAGTGAGAACGCGGTGGACCGGATTACGTCGCAAGCAAATCCGCGAACTTTGGAACGAGTTCCGGCGGGCGCGCGCTTCCGCTTGCGTGTAGTACTGGATGTATTGTGCGAGGAAGACAAGCCTTTGCTGGGGCGCTTGGTGGAGGGTTTGCGTTTGCTTGAAGACGACGCCTTGGGCGGCGGAGGCAGCCGTGGCAGCGGGCGAGTTTCATTCGGCGCCGTGAAGCTGCTTTGGCGCGGCAAAGATTATTACGCGAAGGGCGCGGCGGAAAGCAGTTTAGTTTCCGGGGGCGATTTAGCGGCGTTGCAGCAATTGGCCAGTGCCGAGGATTTCAGCGCGAAGCTCGCCTAACATGCAGGGCTTATTAATAAGGGTGCGCCCGCATGGGCCGTGGCGTTATGGTCCAGGCGACGGCGGTCTAGACCGCGTGGATACGCTCTACCGAAGTGACCGGTTGTACTCCGCGGTAACGCTCGCCATGCGGCAACTGGGGCAGCTGGAGGAATGGCTGGATGCCACCGCGCTTGCCGCTGCGCCCGCAGTAGTTTTCAGTTCACTGTTTCCTTTTCAGGCGGATACTTTGTTCGCCGCACCTCCGACATCGTTGTGGCCTCCGCCCGCAAATCTGTTGACGACTCCGAGCCCCACGTTCCTGACGAAGATCCGCTGGAAAGCAGCCCGTTTTGTACCGATGAATGTGATTGATTTGCTGCTGACCGGGCAACCGTTGTTGGCTGAGCAGTGGCTGCCGGATCCGGAGAGCGGTTGTTTGCTTCGGCGCGACAGGCCGAGTTCGAGTCCATTCCGATTTGTGTTGCGAAGGGGTGCGCCGGTCGACCGGTTGACTCGCAGCGGCGGAGACGTGACCTCAGCGGCGTGCGTGGAATTCGAACAGAATGCCGGGTTGTGGACATTGGCGCGGTTTAGCGATGGCTCGGCGGAGTCTGTCTGGAGCAATCGTGTGCAAGCGGCGTTTCGATTGCTGGCGGATTCGGGTTTTGGCGGCGGCCGGTCGAGAGGGTGGGGCCAGACGGAAGGCGTGGACTTTACGGCCGGCAATTGGCCTGGTCTATTGCTGCCCAAAGTGAGCCGGCTTCAGAGAAACGGCGCGCCGGATGCTAACGGTGAGAGCGGCCTGTACTGGCTGCTGTCGCTCTATTCTCCCTCGGCGAGCGACAAAGTGGACTGGACGGGCGGCGATTACACGTTGATTGTTCGCGGCGGCCGGATAGAGAGCAACGCGGCATCAGGCGAGCTGAAGAAATCGGTAAGGATGATCTCGGAAGGTTGCGTGGTTGCAGCGAGCGCGGAACCGATTGGCAGTGCGGTCGATGTTGCGCCAGACGGTTTTCCGCATCCGGTGTACCGGTCGGGCTTGGCGCTGGCGCTGAGGTTCCCACACGTGCAGATTCGCAGCGAGGATCTGCAAGCCATCGAGGAGCCGCAGACGGCGGAAGCGGTGATTGAACCCGCAGAAGCGGTGATTGAACCCGCAGAAGCGGTGATTCCGGAAACAGTTATTGAAGAAGCGGGCGCGGGTTCTTTGGAAGAAGAGCCCGCATCAGTTCACGAAGCCGAGACCAACCCCGTTGAGGATGTATTCGAAAACACCGAAGCGCACGATGTTCCGGCGGCGGAAACAGTAGAGCACGAAACGCCCGAGGAGGAGCATGGCGATGAAGTATAGTGTCACGGCTCTTACTCCGCTGCTGGTGGGTGACGGCCGCGAGCTTTCGCCGATCGATTACATGGTCTGGAAAGACCAAGTGAACGTGCTTGATCAAACGCGCATCTTCAAGCTTTTGTCGCGCGGCCCCCGCTTGGACGGGTATTTGGCGCAATTGCGAAGGGCCACAAAACTCGATTTCGCGTCGTGGGGCGGGTTTGCACAGAATTTTTCGCAGCGCCGCATCCCGTTTGAGACTGCGGAAACGACGGCGATCTGGAATGCCGCACCGCAGGAATCGCTTTTCATTCCTACCTTTGCGGCCACATATCGCGGGTCATACTTGCCTGCTTCGGCCCTTAAAGGGGCAACGCGAACCGGGCTGGTATTCTCGCGCTGGTCGGCCGGCGTGATGGAGCGTGTGGCGGGGTCGATTGAAGGCGACCGTTTGCCCCGGCGTGTAGGCGAAAGCGCCGAGGGAAGCGCACAAGCATCGCAAATGCGGTTGCTAGGCTTAGCGGACAGCGAACCCGTTCCGACGACGGCCTTCAGGATCTATCTCTCGCGAACGGCATCGCTTGATACCCGGCAGGCGGATAAGCCGCAGCTAGTCTGGAAAGTGGCCGGCCGGGGTAGCGTGGCCGCGCAGCGAGTAAACGACGCCACGCCTTCATTCGTGGAGATGGCGATTCCGGGAACGGAATTCACCGGCGGGTGGGAAGAGCATACCTTCCTGAAAAATCCTGAGCTCACGCGCAGTCTTGGCTGGCGTTCGGCTCCCGATTTAGCGGCGATTGTTGCCGCAGCGAATCAGTACGCCGCCGCCCAGATAGATTTGCACGCTAATTACGCAGCAATGACCGGCTTGGCTGGGTTGCAGAAAAGCGTGGAGCGCCTGAGGTCGGAACTCGCGGCCATTCAGCCGAACCAGCTAACTTTCCTGGTTTGTTTAGGTTGGGGTGCAGGCTTTGCGAGTAAGACGGGTTTCTTGGACACCAGCATAGAACCTTACCGAAAGATTTTGAAGACGGTGCCGGCGATTGGACGGTCAATCCGCGACAATGTACCGTTCCCAAAGACCAGGCGTATTCTGTTTGAGAACGGCCAGCCCTCTACGATTCCAGGATGGGTACGGGTACACCTAAAAACACAGTAGTCCAGTACGAAATCGGGCCTAGTGTTGGCTGGTTCCGTGTTGCTTTTGGCATAAAACTCCGATGTTTGTGTTTATGATAGGACGTAGGAAATTTCTCCACTCTAGATTTCGGAGGTCTAGAAAAGGGCCAAAGCATGCAGAGCGCGATCTATAATCCCTATTTCGGGTTTGCGGAGAACCCGTTTAACATCAGCCCGGACCCGGAGTTTCTGTATCGCAGCCCGCAGCATGAAGAGGCGCTGGCCAACCTTATCTATGGAGTTCGCAGCAGGAAAGGCTTTATTGTCCTAACAGGCGAAGTGGGTACGGGCAAGACCACTATGCTGGAGTGTCTGCGCGATTACTTGGACACGATGCGGACCGAGTTCGCGTTTATCTTCAATTCGCGGCTCACGCCCGATCAGTTTTTCGAAATGATGGCGTTTGATTTCGACTTGGAATGCGACCGGAAATCGAAAACGGACGTTTTGTTTGCCTTGAATTCATTGCTGCTGCGACAAGCGGAAAAGGGACGTACGTGCGTGCTGCTGGTGGACGAAGCGCACAACCTGGAATGGGACGTTCTCGAAGAGATTCGGCTCTTGGGCAATCTGGAGAACCGCCAAGGCAAGTTGTTGCAGATCATTCTGGCCGGACAACCGGAACTCGACCGTAAGCTGGATGCGCCTAATCTGCGGCAGTTGAAGCAGCGCGTGGTGCTGCGTTGTTCTCTGAATCCGCTGCAACCCGAAGAAGCTGGGGCATACATTGAAACGCGGATGGCGCGGGCCGGCATGCCTGATCAGAAGATTTTTGCGCCTGAGCTTTTAGAAGAAATCTACAAGCGGTCGCGGGGAATACCGCGCGTGATTAATCTGATCTGCGACAACATGCTGGTTACCGCTTTCGCGATGGAACAGAAAGACTGTACGGTTGAGATGCTCGATGAAGTTTGCCAGGACTTGCGCTTGGAGTGGCCCGGCAGCAATCGCGACCGCCGCGGACGTTCCCGCTACGCCATGGAAGAAGAGCATTTCCCGAAAGATACGCTTTCCGCACGCGGCGATTAATCACTGTTTGCGCAAGTCCGCGAACGCTTAAATCATAAGAGAGCGATTCGCTACAATCGGCGGCGATGATTACTCGCGCTGCCGTTCTGCATCAAGTGGGCCTTGAGCGCCCATTCACGACTACAAAACCTTTAAAGATTGAGGAGTGCGAACTCGCGTCGCCGGGCCGCGACGAGGTGTTGATCCGGATACGCGCCGCGGGGCTGTGTCATTCGGATTTAAGCGTCATAGACGGCAGCCGTCCGCGAGTGATGCCGATGGCGCTGGGGCATGAAGTTTCAGGTGAGGTTGTCGACTTAGGCGCGGGTGTGACGGATTTTGCCAAGGGTGACCATGTGGTGTGCGTCTTTGTGCCGAGCTGCGGAAAATGCCTGCCCTGCCAGGACGGACGGCCTGCCTTGTGCGAACCGGGGGCGCAGTCGAACTTGGAGGGGACGCTGCTCTATGGGACTCGGCGATTGCGGCTTGGCGATCAAGATGTGAATCACCATTTGGGCGTTTCGGGATTCGCGGACTACGCCGTGGTGTCGCGTGGATCGCTTGTGAAGATCGATCCAACCATCGCCTTCGAAACGGCCGCGATGTTTGGCTGTGCGGTGATCACCGGCGTGGGAGCGGTGATCAATACGGCGCGGATACCAGCAGGCAGTTCGGTAGCCATCGTCGGCGCGGGTGGAGTGGGGCTGAGTTGCGTGCTGGGAGCGGTGCTGGCGGGTGCGCGGCGCATAGGGGTAGTTGATGTGAATGCGAAGAAACTTGCGTTCGCGCGTGAACTAGGGGCGACAGACACATTCGATGCGCGTAACGGGTGCGTGGCTGACGAAGTGAAAGAAGCGATTGCGGGCGGGGTGGAGTTTGCATTCGAGACGGCGGGCGTTGCGGAAACGCTGGGCTTGGCCTACCGAATAACACGGCGCGGAGGAACAACTGTGACGGCGAGTTTGCCCGATCCAAAGTATCAGTTCGCGATCTCACATATCACGCTGACGGCGGAAGAACGAACGGTAAAGGGGTCGTTTATGGGGTCGTGCGTGCCGCGCAGGGATATCCCGAAGTTTATGGAACTGTATCAGGGGGGTCGGCTGCCTGTGGATAAGTTGGTGACGCATAGGATTGGATTGGACCAGATCAATGAGGGGTTTGAGTTGTTAGCGAGCGGGGATGCAGGGAGAGTGGTGATTGGGGAGAAGATGTCAGGCAGGAGGCCACATCTATGACGACGCAACGGTAACAAGATCTTGACCCTGTCTGGAAAGCTGCGGCGCTCGTTGGGCGATGTCTTCAATGAACGCCTGCGGGTCTTGCGGTGAGATGAGGAAATTGCCAATTCCGTAATCAATCTGCAGGCGGTTCAGCGGCCTTTTTCCAGGCGTGTGCCGCACCGCCGCGAGTTGCTGGTAGGGAATGCGCCGGGTGGTCATCCCGGAGCGAACGATGAGGGCGTCCGGGGTGGTTTCATACCACTGCGGATAGGAAATCCCAAAGACGAGCAGAATAGCGGCAACGGAGGCAGCCGACATCCATGGAATATTTTGCGTGACGGCGATATAGGCTGGAACTGCGATGCCGCAAAGCAACCAAGCGGCTATAAACCAATCGACTCTGGCCTTGTAACGCACTACTTGCCGTTATAACAGAAATTCATTTTTTCATTACGTCGGCCGGAGGAGGCAGGTTGCGGTTCTTAAGCCACTCCATGCTGATTTTTTGCGGGTTCTGGTTCTGAACGATCGTGCCCAGATCGGGCATGAAGATCTGCAGACCGGCCTGCGGCGTCATGCGCGTGTAGCCGTTTACCAGTTGCGCTGCATAGTTGGCTAGGTCGAGATCGAACCACGCATCGCTCGAAACGTCGACCATGATTAAATCAACCTGGTGCATGGTGAGCTTCCCAAAATCCAAATTGCCGCCGCGGAGACGAAGAAAATTCCGCCATTTCTCAGTGCGCTCCAAATCCTCCTTCGCGCTGCCGTAGACTTCTTCCAAATCGGGATAGATGAAGCGGACACTTGTTAGCGTTCCGCGGATATGCGGCGGGGGCAGTAACTGCTGAGTGTTGAGCACGATCGTATTACCCGCAACTTTGATGCCTGGTATCGGCTTGCTGAAGAAATCCGCCGCCGTAATGTGCAGGCCGCCCAGCAGTGCTTTGAGTGGAACCTTCAGAACGTCGATTTTCGTAATAGCGATCTGGATGGAATTGCCGCTACCCGGCGACAGGGTGCCCGTCATTTCGATGGGCAGCGGCACTATTTTGTGCAGAGTTGCCCGGAGCTTGATTTGATTTCCGTCGCCGGAAAGGACCAGATTCTTCAATGGCGAATTCGCTAAGCCGCTCACGTTTAGAAAGTGATTGATATCGCCCACATTGGCACGCACGACACCGGTCTGGATATCGAGATGGAACGATTCCAGATTGTCGAAGGAAGGATTGACGTTCCGCTGTGTGGGAGTTAATTGTCCGCGCAGCCAACGCACGTAGATTCTGAAATCGGGTCCTTTTCGCAACAGCAGATTGTGAATGTAGACATTTGTGGAAAGAGATTTCCCGCCCGGCGATTGAATTGCCTGCACAGATGGCGATGCCGTCTTTGGCGGCGCCATACTTGCTCCCCGATGCAGACGCGAGAAAAGCAGGATAACCCCAAGAGCGAGCAAGAATAGTACAAGAAAGAGCCAGACCCGCAGAATAATCCCCCGTAAAGGGACTGGCGATGGGGAAAGCGTGTTTCAACTTACTTCAACACTGCCGTACCGTAACTCTCAAACAAAGCCGCTGCGCCCTGTCCGCCGGCGGCAGACATCGACACAACACCATACCGGGCAGCGGGCCTGCGCGCCATCTCGTTAGCCAGTGTTCCCACCAAACGAGATCCGGTCATTCCATAAGGATGGCCGAGGGCGATTGCGCCGCCATTCACGTTCAGTTTCTCCATCGGGATGGCAAGCTGGTCGCGGCAATAAATCACTTGAGCGGCGAAAGATTCGTTTAATTCCCAAACATCAACATCGTCGATAGACAGATCGTGGCGGCGCAGCAGCCTCGAAATCGCGAGAACGGGAGCTATGCCCATTTCGTCCGGCTCGCAACCGGCGGTTACGAAGCCGCGAAACAGCAACCCGAAGGGCATGCGGAGATCATCGGCCAATTCGCGAGACATCAGAAGAGCGACGGCCGCGCCGTCGGCTGCCGGCGCGGAATTCGCGTCGGTGACAGAGCCTTTGCTGCTTCCGCCATTAAAGGCGGGGCGGAGTGAAATCAAATCCTCCAAGCGTAGATCTGCACGGATGCACTCGTCGCGTTCGCAGATAATTTCCTCGGTTCCGGTTCTCTCGCCGGATGCCGGATCAAGCCGCGCTCTAATCGCCTGGACAGGCGCGATCTCGGCGTTGAAGAAGCCGTCATGTTGCGCGCGCGCGGCTCGCTGTTGGCTGATCAGGGCGTATTCGTCTTGCTCTTCGCGGCTGATGCGATAGCGCTGGGCGACAACTTCGGCGGTTGCACCCAGTTCCATATACAATGAGGGCTTTTGTTCGAGCAGCAAGGGATGCCGATCGACGTCGGGCGGCGTAAGAGTGACGTTTTCCACTCCGCCCGCAATCGCGACATCGGCGTCACCTTGCAGAATCTGGTAAGCAGCCATAGCGATGGCCTGCAAGCCGGAAGCGCATGAGCGATTCACCGTCGCTCCGGCCACGGACACAGGCAGGCCAGCCAGCAGAGCGGCGCGGCGCGCAATGTTTAGACCGTGTAGTCCGACCGGCTGCGCGCAACCCAGAACCACGTCTTCAATTTCCGCCGGCTCAAGCGCGGGAACTTTGCGCAGGAGATCGCGGATGCAGTGAGCGACCAGATCTTCCGGTGGCGTCATGTTGAACGATCCACTGTAAGCCTTGGCAAGAGCAGTGCGCGAACTGGCAACCACGGCCGTTTCTCTCATAACTTTGCAGTTTATACTTCCAGAGGAGATCTAAGTGCCAGACCTGGTTCAGTTCGACGTCAGAGACGACGTGGCCGTGATAACGATAAACAATCCACCGGTGAATGCGCTCAGTCCGGGGATACCTGAAGGAATCGAGGCCGGCTTAGAGAAAGCGCTCGAAGACGCAGATGTGCGTGCAGTGGTGGTGATCGGGGCGGGGTCAACCTTCATTGCGGGCGCCGACATTCGAGAGTTCGGAAAGATTGTGGCGGGAGAGCGGCCAAAGCTTACGCTGTTGCCCTTTCTGCTGAAACTGGAAGACTCTCCGAAGCCGGTGGTGATGGCCATTCACGGGCAGGCGCTGGGCGGCGGACTGGAAGTTGCGATGGCGGGGCATTATCGCGTGATTACCGCATCCGCACAGGTGGGGCAGCCAGAAGTGAGGCTTGGAATCATTCCGGGAGCGGCCGGGACGCAAAGGCTGCCGCGTTTGGCCGGGCCGGCGAAGGCGCTGGAAATGTGTGTCACTGGTGAGTCCATAAAGGCCGGCGAAGCGCTGAAGCTGGGTATAGCCGACCGGATTATTGAAGGCGATCTATTGGAAGGCGCAATCGCCTTCGCCAGAGAGATAGCCGGTAAACGGAGCCCAAAAACGCGCGAAAGGAACGAAAAATTGCGCGATGCGCCGGATTCGCTCTTTGCCGCTGCCCGTGAACAGGCTCGTAAGCAATCGCGCGGATTGAAAGCACCGCTGCTGGCGGTAGATGCCGTGGAAGCTGCAACCAAGCTCGATTTCGCCGCGGGGTGCGCGGTAGAGGAAAAGCTGTTTAACGAATGTCTCTTCTCTTCGCAAGCGCAAGCGCTGATCTATGCTTTTTTTGGCGAACGGACGGTGGCTAAGATTCCGGGGCTTTCAAAGGACATAAAGCCGCGCGAAATTCGGAAGGCTGCCATTATCGGCATGGGTACCATGGGCGGCGGCATTGCCATGACCTACGCCAATGCGGGTATTCCGGTCATTGCGAAAGAGACCAGTCAGGAGGCGCTTGAGCGGGGTATGAACACCATTCGCGCCAATTACGCGAAGACGGTGGTGAAAGGCCGGCTTACGCAAGCGGCCATGGATGAACGGATGGCGCTGATCAAGCCGCAACTGACGTACGACGGTTTTGAGCAGGCCGACATCGTTGTGGAGGCGGTGTTCGAGAGTCTGGCGCTGAAGAAGCAGATCTTTGCGGAATTAGACAAAATCGCCAAACCCAGCGCGATTCTGGCTTCGAATACGTCGAGCCTGGACATTGACGAGATAGCAGGAGCAACGAGCAGGCCAAGTGATGTTGTGGGGACGCATTTCTTCAGCCCGGCGAATGTGATGAAGCTGCTGGAAGTTGTGCATGGCAAGGTGACGAGCCCAGAGGTGATTGTGAGCGCCATAACATTGGGCAAGAAGCTCAAGAAAGTGGCGGTGCTGGCTGGCAACTCTCACGGCTTTATTGGCAATAGAATGGTTGGACCGTACTTCCGGGAGGCGCAGTTCCTGGTTGAGGAGGGAGCATCCGTGGAGCAGGTTAACCAGGCGCTCTACGATTTCGGCATGGCCATGGGTCCGCTGACGGTTGACGATTTAGCGGGGTTGGATATTGGCTGGGCGGTCCGCAAAGAGTATGCACGCTTTAGAAAGCCAGGCGTGCGCGTGCCGCTGGTGGCGGATAAGCTCTGCGAAATGAACCGGTTCGGACAAAAGAGCGGAAGGGGCTGGTCGAAGTATGACGAAAACCGGAAGCCTTCGCCGGATGAAGAGGCAGCGGCGCTAATTGCGAAGACGGCGCGCGAAGCGGGGATTGAGCGCAGGCAGATCGCCAATGAAGAGATTGTGGACCGCTGCGTGTATGCGCTAGTCAACGAAGGCGCGCGCATTCTGGAGGAGGGCGTTGCGTTGCGCGCAGTCGATATAGATATCACCTATCTATACGGTTATGGGTTTCCGGCATGGCGCGGAGGGCCGATGTTCTACGCCGATACCGTTGGCCTTTCGGAGGTTCTGGCGCGAATCGAGGAGTTCGAGAAAAGGCATGGATCCGGCCTTTGGGCGCCCGCGCCCTTGTTGAAGAAGTTAGTTTTGGATGGAAAGACCTTCAAAGATTTCGACAAACAGAAAGAGGGAGCATCAGCTCCATAAGGCCTTCAACAAACGACCATTGTCCTGGCGGCCGTTGTTCATAGCGATTTTGGCGCATATCCCGCGAAACTATCGGCTAAACAGTTAAACTTGCAAGATAAACTTGCAAGTTTAACTGCCCTGCAGTGTACAATGGAATTGTTATGCCGCGAAAGAGCCTTGAAATCGGGGTAGTCGACTTTACTCAGGCCATTGGGTTGTTAGTGCGCCGTGTGCGCGCCGCGGCCGCCTCGCACGAGCTTTCATTAACCGAGGCTGCCGTCATGTCGCGCCTGGCGAAGCACGGGCCTGCAACGACCGCCGATCTGGCGCGCGCGGAGAGCATGAAACCCCAATCGATGGGAACTACCATTGCCGCGCTTGAGGAAATGGGCCTGGTCGAGCGTAAGCCGCATCCGACCGACGGCCGCCAAGTGAATATTGAGCTGACAGCCAAAGGCGCAGCCGTGCGCAAGAGCGCCGGCGACGCCAAACGGACGTGGCTGGCGCAGGCCATCGCCCAGCTCGACGAACAGGAACGGGAAACGCTGTTCAAAGCCGGCGAGATCATGAAGCGCTTAGTGGAAAAGTGACCGGCGGAAATGGAACGAACCCACCTGTGAACAAGCGCGCAATTAGGTCGGATACACCGAAGACCTCTCTTCCCGGAGGTTCGATGTCGCACGCCTGGCGAGCGCTGCGGCACCGCAACTTCAAGCTTTTCTTCTATGGTCAGAGCATCTCCGTGATCGGCACCTGGATGACGCGTCTGGCGACAAGCTGGCTGGTTTATCGGCTGACCCATTCGGCGTTGCTGCTTGGGATCGTAAGCTTCGCGGGGCAGCTTGTTTCGTTTGCGCTGGGGCCATTTGCGGGGGTTTGGGTAGAGCGCCTCAATCGCCGCAAGCTGCTGGTGTGGACACAAGCTGCGGCTGCCGTCCAGTCGCTCGCCCTGGCCGCTCTCACGCTGGCGCACGTCGTCACGCTCTGGGAGATCATCGCTCTCACGACTTTGCAAGGCTTGATCAATGCTTTCGATATGCCTGCGCGCCAATCCTTCCTGGTTCAGATGATCGAGGATCGTAACGACCTCAGTAACGCAATCGCCATCAACTCCTCGATGGCAAACGGCGCGCGGCTGATCGGCCCCGCCATCGCCGGCTTAGTCATCGGAGCCATCGGCGAAGGCTGGTGTTTCCTGATCGACGGGGCCAGCTACTTTGCCGTGATCGCATCCTTGCTGCTGATGCGCATCAAGCCCCTGGATATCCGCCGCAAAAAGGCCGGCATGTTTGAACAGATGCGCGAGGGCTGGGATTACGTCCGGACTTTTCGGCCCATCCGCACCATCCTTCTGCTCTTTTCGCTTGTCAGCCTGATGGGCTATTCCTACGCCGTACTCCTGCCGATCTTCGCTGGCCAGGTGCTGCACGGCGGAGCGGCCACCCTGGGCTGGCTTACGGGAGCCTCAGGAGCCGGTGCGCTCGTATCGGCGCTCTCGCTGGCAGTTCGTAAATCGATCGTTGGGCTGACACGCATGCTTCAGATTGCGACCGCGATGCTGGGATGCGCGCTGATTCTCTTCGGCCTCTCTTATACGTTGTGGCTCTCGCTCCTATTGATGGTCCTCGTCGGCTTCGGCATGATCCAGGCTGCATCCGTCAGCAACACGATTATCCAGTCGCTGGTCCCGGAAGACAAACGCGCCCGCGCCATGAGCTACTACACCATGGCCTTCTTCGGTGCGGCGCCGTTCGGGAGCCTGCTGGCTGGCATGCTGGCTCACCGGATAGGAGCGCCCCACACCGTCATCGTTACTGGCGCGTTCTGCGTCGCCGGCTCGCTTTGGTTCACGCTCGATCTGCCGAAAGTCGACGCAGTCATACGGCCGATCCACCAGGAGATGGGACTGCTGCCTGCGCGCGACACTCCATCACCCTCCCTTAGCCGAAAGGAAAAACCATGCCTGTTACAAAACTCGACGACAACTCTGCCTTAATCGTAATTGACCTGCAAAAAGGAATTATCGGTATGCCGACCGTGCATCCCGTCCAGGAAATCATCGGGCGATCGGCCCAGCTCGCGCGCGCATTCCGCGAGCGAGGCCTGCCGGTCGTTCTCGTCTACGTAACGGGCGCGGCTCCGGGCCGCAGCGATGCCGGAATTCCCAAGCTTTCGTTGCCTGCCGATTGGACCGAGCTTGTTCCCGAATTGGAGCCGCACCCCGGCGATCACATAATTACCAAGCAACGATGGGGCGCGTTCATCGGCACATCATTGGACGATTACTTGCGTCAGCACGGCGTAACCCAGGTCTTCGTGACGGGCATCTCGATAAGCGGCGGCGTGGAATCGACGGCGCGGAGCGCCCACGATTACGGCTACAACGTCGCGCTTGTCGTGGATGCGATGACCGACCGGGACGCCGGCGCGCACCGTCATAGCGTCGAAAAGGTTTTTCCCCGGTTGGGTGAAACGGACACTACCGGCAACGTTCTGAAGCTGTTGGAAGCTGCGCGGATGAGCGGCGATTAATCGCTGTTGCTAAAACGTCTTCACATGCCTCCAGGCCGACGCCGTCAGGTTTTCTCCGGTTCAGGGCTCTGCTCCGCGGCCGCAGTTTCCCGCCTCGTGCCGGCGACGCGATCTTTGAGTTCCTTGCTTGGACGAAACGTCGCTTTGCGACCCGCCGGAATCTCGATGCTTTGTCCTGTGCTTGGATTGCGGCCGGTACGGGCTTTCGTTTGCTTGGCTTCGAAGATTCCCAGGCCGCGCATTTCAACCTTTTCTCCTGCCGCCAAAGCGCCAGACACTTGTTCGATCATGGCCTCGTACAACCGTTCGACATCTGTTTTTGATTGGCCGGCGGCGGCGGCCACCCGCTCGATCAACTGTTGTTTTGTCATTGCTGTCAGGATAAACCCTCGCTGTCTCGATAGGTTCAACGACTTCGAATATATCGAGTGATCCGGCCAATAAACTTCGCGGGCAGGCTCTTTCGCAACGGACCACCTTTAGAAGGGATTGACAGGACGTCTACTTACTTCGTTAACGCTAAGACCAGCGTCTCCATAATGAGCTGGTCGTCTTTGTAACCCTCGCGAAACTTTTTGTCGGTTTCGTAGATCAGAGAAACCGCACGAGCCAGACTATCGCGGGTGAACGCAGCGGAGGTGGTAATAACCTGTTCAGCACGGTCGCGCCACATTCGAACCCCGATCCTCTGAAAGAAGCTTTGCGCCTGCTGCGCGGAATTTACCCGCGCCTCTTTTGCCGCGAGAGCAAGACGAAACTGGGTGCTCAGAAATGTCAAGGCCAACGGAAGATATTCGCCATCGCGTACCAGAATATCGAGAGAACGAAGAGCGGCCGCGCGATCGCGTTTGCCAAGCGCGTTCACGAGCGCGAAAATAGTGGCCTGAGCTGCATTCGGCACCAGAGTACGCAAATCGTCCATAGTCACCGAGCGTTCTGGACCGACGAACAGCGACAACTTCTCAATCTCCGAAGCTAACCGCGTAGCGTCACCGGCAACGGCTTCCAGAAGAGCCACGAGTTCCGCCCCAGCCAGCTTCAGCCGGAATTTCTTCGCCATATCTTGCGCGAGGTAGCGGCAGGTTTCTGGAGAAAAATGACGAAACTCGACCGTTGCCGCTTGACCGATGGGAGCGTAATACTTCTCCACGCGCTCAAGCTTCGCGCGATCGTCGCCGGCGAAATCGAAGCGGCTGCATTCGAAAACGATGACGGTGCCGGGAGTGGGAGCCTTCAGATAACCGGCTAAGCCGGATTCGGCGGCCTTGCTGTCTTCATCGGTCTCATCGGACGCAGCACTCAAGCGGCGCGGCAACGCCAGTTCGGCGCTCGATATCCAGATGACACGGTCGGACGCGAAAAGAGACAAAGAGCGCGCGTCATCGAGCACGGCCGGCAATGTAGTGTTTTCGAGATCTGTTTGCGTGACGCCGTCGGCTCTGGAATCCCCCGGCAATGCGCGCGCCACAAGAGCGTCTTTGCACTGGCGGCGCTGGTAACCTTCCTGCCCAAGAAACAGATAAGCGGGGGCGAGGGGTTGCTTGGCGATTTTGGCGAGGAACTGTTCTGGCGTCAAAAGTTTTCCACCACGCCGCTGACCAGATCGCGCGCGATGTCGCTGCACACACGATCGAAGGCCGGCCCGCTCTCGTCGAAATATTGATGCGGATCGACTGCACTGGCGTAATCTTCATGCAGTTGCCAATTCGGGCGCGAGAACAGCACGTGGCCACTGCTCTTTTCAACTAAGTTAACAGTTACGCGAACTATGATGCGTATGCTGGTAACGCGGCCGGTAGTCGGATCGGAAATAGTTGGGTAGACTAAAACCAACATTATATTGCCGTTCAGAACCGCATCGGCTTGACTAGGGTCGTTCACCACATGGAAGCGAGTGCGCGCCGTAAACTCGCGGGAAATGTACAGAGGAAGCTCGTCGACCAGCTTATAGCGGGAAGTCACCGTCGCGAATGCGGGGATTGCAATGCTTTGGACGGTCTTGGGGACAAGGTCGGCTTTTCCGCCCACATGATAGCCGCAAGATAATAGATTCACCGCGCCAGCGGCGGCGATGGACTGGACGAGCAATCTTCGGGTCATTGGACGGAAGACTTGAGAGATTTTACTAAGGCAACGGCGGAGTCGGCTACAGCGCGAAGGTTATCGCAAACCAGCCAGAGCCAGGCAGCACGCGGATTGTTGCCATCTAAACGGATGTCTCCGGCGATGAGGCCGCTCTGGCCTGCCACACCCACGTTTGTAGGCGCCTCGTCCGCTGGTCCGCGCACTTCAATCTGAGCGGAGGCCAACGCTTCGGCGATTTCAACCGCGGAGACATTTGCGGCGAACTCAACCCATAGAGAAATGCTGTAACCGTGAAAAACGGGCGCCTGCAGGATGCGGAACGATGGCATAGGCGGCGGATCAGACTCGCGCGCCAGGAGCGTGGCCATGTGCCGATCGACGCGCTGCTCGATAGAAGAGAGTTGCAGGGGAGCCTCACTGCCATATTGCGGCAGCATGTTAAAGCTTAGCTGCGCATCGAAGACATTTCTGTCGAGTGGTTTAAATGCTAGTAGCCCGGTGGTCTGCTGCTGAAGTTCCAGAGCGCCGGCTTTGCCCCGCTCGCTTGCCGGCTCAAAAACGTTCGCGACGATGCGATTGAGCGCCCGGTAGCGCGCCAGACGCCGGAGCGCCAGAGTCAAAGCGGCGGCAACCGGATGAGCAGTGACAAATAGCCAGCCGAGGCCGGGTTCGACATCATTTACCAGCGGAGCAACGGTGTGGGCTTCGGGGTGCTGTTCAAGCTGCCCCGTACAATCGATAATTCGCAAACGTCCGTTGGACGCAGCCGCTAAGCCGTAAGCTTTCTGGGCGCCTTCGGGAGTGCCTGCCAGCAGAATAAAATCGTCTTCCTTTGTGGTCTTTGCATCAAGCGCGTCGAGATAGATCGCCTCGCCTTCCTGTTCTCCGATTGAACCTTCTCCGTTCGCCGCATAGGGATTGATGCGGACGCGCTCGACGTCTCTCTCGAAGACGTCGCGAAGTTCGCGGCCCAGCAGGGTATCCGCTCCCAGGAGCGCGATGCGAATTGTATGGGGAATGGATTGCAGTTTAGCCAACTTGATGCTCCGGCAATGACGACGGTGGACGCGAACCTTTATGGCGCCGCAGAAACGCGCTGAACCGCATGACAATTCCGCTCAGCAGATAAGCGCACGAAGCAGCCAGCAGGACGGGCTGCGACCACTCCCAAATCAGGAACGCGATGCCACCGATTAATAGGACGATCAAAGGCGTCCGCGGTTTCGAAAGAGTCACTTGCTTGAAGCTGGGATACCGCCAGGTGCTGACCATAAGGATGGATACTATCGCGACAATCACAAGCCATGCTACGGAGAACGCGAATGAGCGAACCGGAGCGGTATCCATATACACGGCGGCCGCCACAAAACCGGCCCCCGCTGGGATGGGTACGCCTACAAAGTGTTTATAGTCCGGGCGGACGGACGCTTTCGGGGCGGGATTTGTTTGCACGTTGAAGCGCGCCAAACGGACCGCGCCACACAGCAGGAAGAAGAATGCAACCAGCCGCCGGCATTAGAAAGATGACTCTGCAATTGGAAATCGCCCGGCGCAACGACGAACAAAACGCCCCAGACAAAGATGAGAACGGCCGGCGCAATGCCAAACGTGACGACGTCGGCCAGCGAATCGAGCTCGCGGCCGAAGTCGCTGGTGGTATTTGTCAGGCGAGCGATGCGTCCGTCGAGACCGTCGAATAGAACGGCGAAACCGATGGACTTCGCAGCCAGATCGAAATGAGGATTCGCGGCCACGTCCCCGCCTGAAGCCTGGAGTGCGCCTTCGAACGCCTGAAGAATGGCGACAAAGCCCAAAAATATGTTGGCACTGGTAAACAGAGTGGGCAGAGCATAAGCGGCCCGGCGGGGACGCTTGCCCGCCACCGGCGAACCCATGAGTCGATCTCTGATTGTCAGATTGATTCTCCCCTTGAAATTCGCTGAGCGAGAATGGTTGACCCTGCCGAGACTTTGTCGCCGATTTTCACTTGCAGCGACCACTCCGGACCAAATAACACATCCACCCGAGAACCAAACTTAATGTAACCAATGCGTTCGCCGGCGGCGAGCGAATCGCCCGGTTTCTTGTAGCAGATGATGCGGCGCGCGATCAATCCGGCGATTTGCCGGCAAACGACCCGGCTCCCTTGACCCTCGACTACCAAAGTGTTCTGCTCGTTTTCAGAAGAAGCGGCTTCATGGCTGGCGACAAGGAATTTACCGCGCTGATAGATGATATTGGAGATCTTGCCGGGAATGGGCGTCCGATTGACGTGGACATTAAAGATGTTCAGGAAGATGCTGACGCGGGTTTCGCCGGCATTCAGTTGACGAACGGACACGACCTTGCCATCTGCCGGAGCTACCATCAGGTCTTCGCTTGCGGGAACGGTACGTTCAGGATCGCGGAAGAAATACAGGCAAAAGATGGAGAGAATGTAGAACGGTATACCTAGCCAGGGCGTCAAAAAATAGGAACAGGCGAGCCCGAGCAGAGTCAGTGCGCACGCGTAATGAATGCCGTCTGGAACGATACGCAACTTTCATTTTCTCATGAGGATGCGGGTCGCAGCGATCTTTATAACGGCGCTGCATGCAGCTAGACCACCGCTTAGCTCACCTGGCGGGCTTTGAAGGCAGCCGTGACGTCTATGGTCTTCCCGGTATCAAGCACGAATAACAGGCGATTCCGCAATTTGTAAATGCCGCGGATTAGTTCGCGGGCAGGCGGGGACAGGTTCGCTGGAGGGGCTTCATAACTGCTGGCATCGACCTGCAAAACGTCGCCAATATCATCGACTAACAGGCTGACTGCGCCTTCATCCGAGCGGACGACAAGATTCATAGGACTCTCTTCTTCGGCGCGCGGCTCCAGGCCAAGCCTGCGGCGCATGTCGATTGCCGGAACTATTTGGCCGCGCAGGTTTATTAATCCTTCGATAACGGCCGGGGCCAGAGGCACTCGGGTCATCTTTTGAAATCGCAGGACCTCCTGAACGTCGAGAACGTCGATGCCAAAGAAGAAACGGCCCACGAAAAAGGTGGAAAACTGGAGGTTATCCGGGATGCTGGCGACTCTTGTCGGTGTTTCCATTTAGTTTTGTTCTATTAAGACTCCGGACGGACGGCCATCTTTATCTCCGAGCGAAGACGCCAAGCGTTCGATGGACCTGAGCATTCCTTCGTTTTCAAAACGGACCTGATAGTCGTCAAACTGCGGATAAAGAGCGCGATTTTCTTCTGCCTCGCTTGAGCTATTGACAAGCGCAAGAATGCGAATGCCGGATGCGCCGGGCGTCTTTAGAACTTTATCGATTGCGGGAAGATGGGCCGATACTAAATCGAAACCGGCGACGAGTAGATTCACATCCTCGCGTTCGACACTCTGAAACATCTCCTGGATGGTGGACGCTTCGAGAACCCGGTAACCTTCCATCTCCAATTGGTTGCGTAGAAGTCCACGATTGAAGGCCGAAGAATCGGCAACTAACAGAGTGGCCGCCGGCTGACTTTCTTTATGTTTGTTAAAGAAGTTTTCGCCCGTGGCATTAAGAATGGCTTCAAGGTCCAAGTAATCCGCCACATTCCGGCCTATTAAAGCTGAGCCCAATATGCCCCGGCGAGGACTGACTCGCCGGCGCATGCTCACGGTCTCTTCCACAATGTCGATAATCTGGTCTACGGCCAGACCGATCAAACGATCCTCGCTGCCTACTACTACGACCTGCAAAGGGTCTTCGCCACCGTCTTCCGGGTAACCGGGCTCCAAAATGGATGCAAGAGAAATCAGCGGCAAAATGCGATCGCGGTATTGCACTACCCGTTTGCCATTCGCCGGCTCAACAGAATGCCGAGGAATTTCTTCCAATCGCGCAACGAGTGAGAGAGGAAGGACGAGCCGATGAAAACCGCCTGCACGGAATAGCAGCAAACGCTGGCGTTCCGTTACGCGCGGGGCCTGCTGCTGGGCAGTTTCGCGAATTGCATCCGTTCCTTCGGCGAGCACGCCGGAAAGATGACCCAAGCCGGCGACATCCAGAATGAGAGCAACTTCGCCGTCGCCCATGATGGTAGACCCGGAGTAGCAGGAAAGCCCTTTTAACTGCTTTCCCAGCGGCTTTACTACGATTTCCTGAGTGTCGCCGACGCCATCGACCACGAGGCCGAAACGCCGCCGGTCGGCTTGCAGAACAACGATGTTGCCGATGTCGCCTCCCTTTGTTGAGGGAAGATCCAATACCTCGTTCAAGAATGTAATTGGCAGCAGAGAGCCACGCCGGCGGTAAACGGGTACATTGTGGATGTAATCAATTTTTCCAGTCACATCGCCCTCAAGGCGGATGAGTTCCAGCAGACTGACTTGCGGAATGACAAATCGCTGGCCGCCGCTTGTGACAAGGAGACCCGGGATTATGGCCAGAGTAAGCGGAATTTTCAGCTTGACCGTGGTGCCTTCTCCCGGGCGGCTGAACAGATCCACGGTCCCGCCGATTTTTTCTATGTTCGATTTAACCACGTCCATCCCCACGCCGCGGCCAGATAAATTCGTGATCTGTTTTGCGGTCGAGAAGCCCGGCAGAAACAATAAATTCAGCGCTTCACGTTCGCTAAGTGAGGATGCCTGCTCAGGTCCGATCAATCCGCGCTCGACGGCTTTGGCCGTAACGCGATCGACATCTACTCCCGCGCCATTGTCGCTGATTTCAACATTTACCTGGCCGCCCTCGTGGTACGCCTTGAGTCTCAGAATGCCATTGGCCAGGCTTACCTATGCGCACGCGTTCTTGTGGGTCTTCAATGCCGTGGTCGCAGGAATTCCTTACCAGGTGCGTGAGCGGATCTTTGATTGCTTCGATAATGGTGCGGTCAAGTTCCGTATCGGCCCCTTCCATTTCGAGCTTAATTTGTTTGCCGAGTGAGTGGGCCACATCGCGAACCACGCGGGGGAGTTTGTTCCAAACGACCCCGATAGGCTGCATGCGGGTTTTCATCACGCTCTCTTGCAGCTCAGTAGTAATTAGATTCAAACGCTGTGAGATAGCGTTCAAAACGCTGTCGTCCTTCTGCGTGTTGAAGCGCATGATCTGATTCCGCGCCAGAACAAGTTCGCCAACCAGATTCATGAGCTTGTCAAGCAGGCTTACGTCAACGCGAATAGTCGTGTCCCCCACAGAGAGACTTTTCTCGCCGTCCTGCGCCGGCGGAAAGTCCGTTACCGCTTTAGATTTTGAGTGGGCTGGCGCGGGCGGATCATTGTGGATGTCACCAGCTGCCTCTTCGAGCCGCTGAACGAGAATCGGGTATTTCTCAGTGCTCTCACCGCCGCTTGACTCAATGCTCGCCAATATCTGACGAACCGCATCGACGGTTTCAAGTACCAGCGAGACCATCGGGGCCGTCACTTTACGCTGACCGCTACGCAGTTGACTCAGGATGTTTTCAGCGTGGTGGGTGATGCATTCCAGCGTTTGGAAGCCGAGAAAGCCGCACGTGCCTTTGATCGTGTGAATTGTGCGAAAGATACTTGCCAGCCGTTCCGTCGTTGGGTTCCGCTCCAAATCGACGATCTCGGTGTCGAGCCGATTCAGATTTTCGTTACTCTCGATGAGAAATTCACGGATCACTTCGTCGTCTTGAAGAAGCGCATTGAGCTCAACTTCAGCCTGTTTCGCCCCCGGATTCTCTCTTTTGTTCATCTGTTCGCCGGCTTTGAGCTGAAGACTACACCTGCATGAGAATGGGGCGGGGGCGCATCTGGGCGCGCGCGTTGGTGTGAAAGGCGCGATTCGGCGCGAGACAAATTTTAAGCTCCATTTGGTCTTCTCCAGCGGTAATGGGAATCACCGTCCATGACTGCCGTCCTACGCTCCGAGTGGCAAAATTACGACCGAAAATGACCGTCGGAATGCTCAGGCCAAGGCTCCCAAGCTGCTCTTCGAGTTCATTTTTTGCGTTGCCGAAGATCATATTGGCCATTTCAGCCATAGCGTCTAAAACGTCTTCCGTAACCGCTTCATAGCTGGCCATCAACATCAATGACGATATTCTGCAGGCCATCTCGGGCGAGCAACTGATCATCCCAGTGCCGATCCATTTTCCCGCCAGTCCAATGAGAGCGACAACTTTTTGACTGGCAGTCGGCGCATTGCTCTCGATGAAACTATCCGAGATTTGGATCTCAAGACCCAACATCGTGCTGAAAACTTCTTTAGCCGCCCTGCTTACTGTGTTGACAAGTATTTCTTGTTCCATAGTTCCTCTAACCAAATTCGAGTTGTGCGAACGGATGGGCGGATGATCGAAGCATTAGCCTGACGGAATATGACTTCTTACTCCCCCGGTTTTAAGCAAGCCATCACTTTCTCTTTAATTTGTTCAGCTGTGAATGGCTTCCGTACATACCCTTTCGCGCCCAGCTGCACCGCTTCAAGGACCTTCGCCTGACTGCCTTCAGTGGTGATCATTACGACCGAGAGCTGGTTCCACTTCGGAGTTTTCCGAAGCTGGGTAAGAAGTTCCAAGCCGTCGACATTTGGCATATTAATGTCGGAAAGAATCAAGGAAACATCATTGTTCTCGACGATCCTCATCGCCTCTTGGCCATCGCTCGCTTCGTGAACCCGTTTAATGGGCAGATCCGTTTGGGCCAATACTCTGACTAAAATTTTTCTTATCGCAGCAGAGTCATCGACAATCAATACGTTCAAATCCATCTAACCTGTCCTTTTACTACTGATAAGGGCGTTTTTTGAACAGGGGCCTTTGGAATCGCTTTCGGCAGACCCGAGTTCATTACTTATATCGGTTGAGCCGCGTTGGCTATGTAGGTTTTAAGAGCAGTCGACCGGTAAAAAAGGAGGCGGGGAAAGAGTGGAGTTGAACGTGCTATCTGAAAACCAAGCTGGGCGGCTGAAGTATTGGAGAAGAGCAGCCGCTATAGAAGATAAGCAAGCATGGCAGAGCAAGAAAAGAGCCTAGTTGTAAAGTTGACTGGTTTGCAAAAAGCCGCAATTTTCCTGATCGCGCTTGGGGCCAAGAATAGTGCGGGAATCATTAAACACCTTCCAGAGGACGAGGCTGACCGGCTCGCCAAGACAATCGCCCGCCTGGAGCATATCACTCAAGAAGATGTGGAATGCTCACTCGACGAATACAACCAATTCGTAACTTCTCAGAAATTGCTTGTCCGCGGCGGCATCGAATATGCTCAGAAACTGCTGGTTGAAGCATATGGCGAAGACGCCGCTCGGAAGCTGATCTCGCGGCTGACCAAGTCGCTCGAAACAGATCTGGCGGTATTCGACAACTTCCGCAAAGTAGATCCCCAACAGCTTGCCAAATTCATTCAGGATGAGCACCCCCAAACCATAGCCCTTATCCTTTCCCACCTCGATCCTACCCAGGCGGCGACGCTGATAGCCGCGCTGCCTCCGGATACACGGCGAGAGATTGCGGTCCGTATGGCGGATCTCGACGAAATATCACCGGAGATTGTGCGTAACATCGCAACTGTCATCGATCAAAAACTGAGGAACCTGGGAGAGTTGAGCCGTCAGCAATTCGGCGGCGTTCGTGCGGTCGCAAACATGTTTAACCGGCTTGATCCTACTACTTGTTCCCAATTACTCGAATCCCTCGAAGCCGATAACCCGCCGCTTTTTGAAAATGTGCGCCGATTCATGTTTGTCTTCCGGGATTTAGAAAGCTTGGACGAGGCCTCAATTAAGACGATCATAACCAAGGTGGATAGAAAACTGCTGGTAATTGCATTGAAAGGCGCCAATGAGTCGTTGAGGAATAAGTTTGTCCAGACTCAGTCTGCGCGCGGCGCGGAAATGATGCTCGAAGACATTGCTTCGCTGGGCCCAGTGAAGCTGAAGGATGTCGACACAGCACAGCAGCAGGTGATTTCCACGGCTAGAGAACTGGAAAAGGAGGGACTCATCAACCTTAGCGCCTCGGCCAGCGACCAGTACGTTGTTTGAGAACGTTGCTTCAGAAAGCAGGAAGCGGTTGAGAAAAAGTATGGCCAAAAGTGACGAAAAGGTTGATTTTGCCATCGTTGAGGATGTCAAAATCGTGCTGCGTGCCGAGTTGGACAATCGATCTATTTCCTTCTCCGAGCTAATGAAGCTCGAAGTGGGCAGTGTGTTGCAACTCAGTCGCCCAACTGGGGAAAATGTCGACTTATACGCCGGAGAGATTCTGATGGGAAATGGCGAAATCCTGGTGATTGACATGAACCTGGCGGTACGTGTCGCCGGATTGCGTGACAAGGCTGCTCACGGCGGCAAGAATGATGGCGACGACGAGCACGAGGAGAACCAGGGATAGTTCTTGGCGAAGCAAATATGGCAGCCGATCAAAACATAGTCGATTTCTTTGAGCAGTGGCTGGAAGAATTCGGCCGCGCCGTCGAGATGTTCACCGGCGATAAGCCGTCCATTTCATTAGGCGTTGTAAATAAAGCAAAACGGGAATCTATAGAGGAAAAACTCGCGACAAGCTTCTGGTGGCGTCAGAAGATTGGCGGACAGGAAAGTTTTTCCACATGGGCCGGCATTGAAGAGGCATGCTGGTCGGCATTTGGCGAGGCGAACGAAGCTAAGCAGAACTTTCAGGAAATATTGAGCCAGGCTAATCAAGGAGCGGCGGCAGTCCTCAGCGCTACTTTCCCGAGCCCCTTGCGCTGCCAGCGGCGTCGCAGAAGCGCCTTCTTCTCTTTCCGCGCTGGAAGTAGTTGAGATCAACATCTCGTTTCGCGGCTCCGATCTGCCGCCCATTATTTTGGCGGCAGAGCCAAGCGCTGGCACAATTTTGGCGGCTCCCGCGGCCATTGCAGCTAAATATCCGGAAACCAAGTTATTGCCGGCTATTGCAGCGGCCCCTAGCTCGGCCATGCTGAACCGGCTGATGGATCTGCAACTGCCCGTGTCGGTGCTGCTTGGCCGCTCGGTGCTTCCCATCAGAGAAATATTAAAGATTGTCTCCGGCTCGCTGATCGAACTAGACCGGCAAAGCGGAGATTACGTCGAGATTGTCATTCACGGCACTATCGTGGCGAAAGGTGAAATCGTATCGGTCAAGGGCAACTACGGAGTACGGATCAAAGAGGTTATCAGCAGGCAAGATCGCCTCGCCTTGAAAGACGCCGCCTGAGGATCGGCTTTCGCGCTGGCAGCCTATGAGAAAGGTACTTTCCCAAGAAGAAATCGACGCGGTATTTAAAGAAACCGCGGCCGAGGCAGGTCATGAGCCGCCGCCTCCCGAGGCAGCGCCATTCGATCTTAGCCACCTCGACCGGATTCCAAAATCGCAGCTGCGAGCCCTGCACATGGTTCATGAGAATTTCGTCCGGAATCTGGCGTCCAGTCTATCGGCCTATCTCCGCTCTTACGTTGCGTTAAACCTGGTTAGTCTTGAGCAAATCTCTTATTCGGAATTTCTGGACGGGCTCTCGTTCCCGACTTGCATAGCGTATGTTGGCTTGAGTCCCTACGATGGGACTGCGGTGCTTGAGCTGAACACGACTCTGATGTTCACGTTTATGGAGTTGCTGATGGGCAGTAAGGGCCGCCCTTCCGTGGCAGTCCAAAGAAAAATCACCGACATCGAAAAATCGATTATGCAGACGCTGCTCAGGGTCGTTTTGCAGGATCTCAGCGACGCCTGGAAGAGCGTTGCCGACGTGAAATTCGCCGTCCAGTCGCTGGCCAGCGAACCTCAACTGATGCACGTTCTTGCACCCAGCGAGGCCGTAATCGTGATTGCGGTCGACGTGCGGGTGGGCACGATCTCAGGCCTGATGAATTTAGCTATTCCCTCGATATTCATCAAACGCCTCCGCCACAAGTTCGACCAACTGCAGCAGGTCCGGAAAATCCACAAAAGCCTTCGCGATCAGGCGCTGCTCGCCGAGTTGATGCAGGACGTTGAACTCGATTTTGTCGCCTCCATTGACGGCGGCACAATACCTGCGAGAACGCTGCTAGAGATGGAAGAAGGCGACGTGCTGCTGCTCGATCATCCCGTCGATCAGCCTCTTACCGGGACGCTCAACGGCGACGATAAATGGCACGGTAACATCATTTTGCGGCGGGACAAGCTGGTCTTTGAGGTCGCTGAAAGGACCGAGATGAAAGGCTGAGTCAAAGCGAGGATATATACTCACTTTTCGAATGCGGCTGATAAAAGTTAGCCGATTTGAAGAGGTGTAAATGAAAAGAAGAACGCTTCTCAAGGCCTTAGCTATTGCTTCGGGTAGTGGAATCTGGCGGCGCCAGGCGAGTGCCGCAATCCCGAGAATGAAGATCACCCGTGTGCGGCTCTATTCGCCGCCCAATCCCAATCCCCTTTTCAATCAAAGCGATCAGGTGGTAACGATTGAGACTGACGCCGGCGTGACTGGCATCGGCGAGGGCGGATCGAAACAACTCTTGGAGCAGTGTGCGGGCCGCCTCATAGGACGCGATCCTCAACATATTGAGCGCCTCTGGCAGGATATGTCCCGGGCGTACTTCTATCCTGCCGGCCGCGAGAAGGAAGATGCGATTGGCGCGTTGGATTTAGCCCTATGGGATCTAAAGGGCAAAGTACTCAAGCTGCCGGTTCACGAGATCTTGGGCGGCGCGGTACGGAATTATTGCGAATGTTACAACACCGCGGGCGTCATTCCGGGTGTCGAGCACGGCATGGGTATCAAAGAAAGAGCCCGGCTCACCATCGCAGCCGGATATCGGGCGTTCCGCATGGGAGCCGCCGATTTGCCGGCCAACACCACCTACAACACCCACCAACAACTCAATCAGTTATACGACGACTGCGTACAGGCTCGCGAGGGAGTTGGCAAGAACGGCGACTGGGCGGTCGATTTTCATCAGCGTTTTGATCTGTCGGAAGCTGTTCGGGGCTGCCAGCTAATTGAGAACCTAACTCCCTACTTTGTAGAAGATCCAGTGCGCACGGAGGCCTTTCTGGAAGACATCCCCTTACTGCGCCGCAAGGTGAATGTGCCTATAGCGGCAGGTGAGGAGTGGGGAAACCGCTGGGATTTCAACAAGCTGGTTGAGAATCACGATCTGGATTACGTACGCGCGACGCTGCCGAACGTCGGGGGTATCACCGAAATGATGAAGATTGCCGCCATCTGCGAAACGCACTTTGTGGGCATCATTCCGCACTTCACGGGTCCCATCGCCACGGCGGCCCTGGTGAATTGTTTAAGCACGTTTTCCGGTCCCGTGCTGATGGAGTACAACTTCCAAGGGCGAACACTGCCGCACCTGCCGGTGTGCCTCGATTTCAAAGACGGCAAGCTGTATCCAAATGAACGTCCGGGTTTGGGTGTGGAATTGGACATGAAGCAATTGACCTTAGTCACCGACGTTACAGAGCCGGTGACTGCGCGGGCGCAGACCTATTTCCGGCCCGACGGTTCGATTACGAATTGGTAAGACACGGGCTTTCCCGCTACTTTGCTAAGTTCTTGTCCAGAAAACGAGCCATGATCTGGTCGGCTTCTTTTGATTCAGGAAGCGCCGGATTGTTCCAGAAGGCATGCGGGAGCGCCTCGAATACCACCAATTCGGCATCCACGCCCGCACCTAGGTAGGCGCGGTGAAGAATGGTGGTGCCGCTCAATAACAGATCACGGCCGCTGGTGATAAAAAGCGTCGGTGGAAAACTTTTCAGATCCGCATATAGAGGAGAGAGCACGGGGTCCTTCGGATCGATCGAGCCAACGTAATACGAGAGTTCGCGCGTGTTCGGCTTTGGCGGGTCGAGGTGGCCCGAAAACCCGTTCAAGGCAAAGAGCGCGACGGAGTCTCCAACCTTCGCGAAGTCGCCCATTCCGGAGAAGATTCCAGTGGCGGCTGGGAGCGGAAGCTTCAGCTGAGTCAACTTTACTGTCACCTCCGCCGTGAGGATCGCGCCGGCCGAGGTGCCATAAATAGCGATGTGACTTGGCTGATAAGTCTTTAGCAGTTCTTTATACACGGCAACTGCGTCGTCGAGGCCGGCGGGAAATGGATGTTCAGGCGCGAGGCGGTAAAGAACAGCGACGACTTTAATTCCAGTCAGATTGGCGATGGGAATCGTTTCGGTCAGCGAACCCGAATCGGAGTTGAAGCCGCCGCCATGCAAGTTGATGAGGACACGATCGCGCTTTTCCGGCGATATGTTGAGCGGCGTGATAATTCGGACGGGCACACCCGCGATGGTGTCCGAAGCCACGTTTGCGGGATAAGTTTTTTTCGATTCTTCACCTGCGCCAGCCTGCCATTTGTCCGTTCCGGTGCGCCGCTGCTCAAGCGTTTGCGGGACCTCGACGTCTGATACAACTCGCGCCAGCATCTTCTGAGCCTCCGGGCTAATGGTCGTCGGGACAGGCACTACGCGGGTGATGTATGCAGTTCCGTCGCTGGCGATCTTGCTGGAATCCGTTTGCTGAGCGAGAGCATGGCCGGCGAGCGGCAACAGGCCCAACCATATGGGGAATAACTGCGTTCGAAAAATTTTGCAGGGCATACGAATGATTAGACTATAGAGCACGTGGCCTTACGGTCGAAGCCCCCACGTGCTCCCATATTCTTCCAAAGCGACCCGCACCAACTGGCTCCGTGTCCGCACCCCGGTTTTGGTGAATAGCTGTTGAAGCGCCGATTTCACCGAAGCCTCGGAAATATTCAACTGGGAACCGATCTCCTTGTTGCTTAGCCCCGCAAATACCCCTTTGAGCACCTGCCGTTCGCGCTCCGTCAGTTCGTTTTGCCGTGTTTCGCTGTTTTCACTGGCAACCGCATGGGCCAGCGCCTGAATGCAGCGCTGATCAAATCCAAGTTTGCCCGCTCATAACTTTGTGAATGGCTTCAACCAGCAGTTCGGGTGAACTATGTTTCAGGAATATGCCGCAGACTCCCTGCCCAAGCGCAGTCACGTAGTCCGCATCCGTCATTCCCGCTGTCACAATGAACATTCTTCCGATGTAGCCGGCATCGCGCGCCTGCCGGATGAATTGAAAACCTGTTTCGCGCTTGCCGAGATCGTGGTCGAGGAGCACTAGGTCCACGCGCTCATGGGCAAGAGTATCGAGAGCCTCGGGTATGGTTGAACAGTCCGCGATCACGCGAAAGTCTGAATCGGTACCCAGCAAACGGCCCAGCATTACCCGAAACAGCGCGTGGTCGTCCAGCAACAGAAGGTGCGTCTTCGCCATTAGAATCTCAGGTATTTCGCGATTGGTGCTTCGACGCCAAAGCAAGCGTAACTGCGAAACAACTCCCCTCATGTTGAGGTTCGTAATCTATATCGCCATGGAAACCGCGCACGAAGGTGCGGGAAAGGTATAACCCAAGGCCGGAGGCTTGGGCGCCGGGTTGAAACGGGGCGAAAAGTTGTTGAGGATTGGCAACGCCGGGTCCGGTATCGATGAATCGGACAATAACCGAATTCAGCTCGGCCGAGGCTTCGACGATAAACTCCTTCCGCTCCCGCCTCTCCAGCGCCCGCTGGCTGTTCTTCGCAATATTCAGAAACACTTGCAGGAGCGCCTGCCGGTCCGCCCAGACGCGCGGAAGCGATCCGGATTGCTCCCATCGAATGTCTATCCCGGAATCGCTAAAAGACCCCTCAATCACGATTCGCAGCTCATCCAAAACGGAGCCTGCGTCAATGCTTTCAGCCACGAATTGCGTAGTTTGGCGCAGTTCCAAACCGGCCATCTTTTCCAAAGCCTGTACTAAGGTGCCCAATGCGCCAAAGTCTTCGTTCTGCGCCAAGCTTCTGTCGCGAGCGAGTTTAGAGTGGACCACCCCAATGGCGCCGCATATATTCCGAATTTCATGACACAGGGCGCCTACCAATACTCTTGATCCCGTTTGGATTTGCAGGAGGTTGAACTCGGCCCGGTCTCGCAGTTCCTCCGAAGTGTCGAAGACCACCGCAGCCAGCCGCGGCCCGGACATCGTCTGATAAGTGGAGAACCATATGTGCGCTAAGAACACTTCATTGTCATGGCGGCGCGCCCGGCACTCCATCTCCGTATGAAAAAACGGCGCTTCCGGCGAGGGCGGAACAGTTGCCAGCGCCGGGAAGAATCGGCCGATCGCTTGTCCTGGCAACTTACCATTCTCCACTCCCAGCAGCTGATGTGTCGCCTGATTGGCGATCTGCACATTGCCCGCCTCATCAAGCGTAAAAATCGCCGCCGGACTGCTGGAGATCAGAAAGTCGAGTTGCTCCTCCGTTTTGCGGCGCAGCTCGGCTTCGCGCCTCATCTCTGCTAGATGTTCGTTGGCAAACCGTCTGTTGCGCGCCGATGCGAAACCATAAAAACCCGTACCGAAGAACGCCGCGAACGTCAGCACCAGGCGTGAACCGCCCACCGGCATATCCCAGGGAAAAGGGTCGAATGCTTCCGTCAACCCGGTGCAAAGGGCGGCCACGCCCGCCATTTGCAACGGGCTCAGGCAACCGCCCACCATGAGCATTGGAAAAAGATAAAGAAATCCGAAAGAGATATTTTCTTCGAAATGCCAATCGATAAGCGCAATCGACGGCGATCAGAATGCCAGCCCGCACCAGCACGGTCGTCCGGTTTCCTTGAAGGAATCTAAGACTTAGGAAATCCTGCATCCAGCTTTTATTCAACGGTATCCATCCGGTAAGATGTGTCGTTGCGGCAGCGCGAAACTCTAAGTCCATTGTGAAGGAGCAGGCCGATTTACTGTACCGTCACCCGAAAGATATAGCCGAAAGATCTAGCCGAAAGAATCGGAAATATCGAAGGTTGATCGATTGAGGCGGACAAAACTCCCTCTTAGACTGAAGTTGTGGCGTCGCTCCGTTGACGCGGTCCACGGGTGTCTTCACCAGAAAGCTTAAGGGTCATCGGTCGCTCCAACGGACCGGACCGCACTTCAGAATGGGCCAATTCTTTGAAGCAGTTGCTGGGTTATTTGCTTTCGCACTGTTTGCGTCCGTTCTCCTTATTGCCCTTTGGTTCTTGGCGAATAAATTGCGCCGGACCAGGAAAACTGCAGTAAGGTCCGCCCGGAAGGCCAGTCGAAAAGTGTTGGCTAATTCCAGCGGAGCCGCGGTATGGAGTGGAACGCCGCCCTCGTTGACCGCCGCATCTACGCCCACATGAATACCGGAAAAACACTTTGGAAGGCATGGCCATTGCTGTTTCAGCGCGCAGGCCTCGGCTTCCTGCTTATCTCGATCGCCGCGAATCGTCTGAACGCCCAGCAGGCTTTAAGCTGGGATCAGATTCGCGACAAGTTTAAGCAATCGAACCCCACCCTGCTGTCGGACCAGGTGAATATCGACGAATCGCGGGCGCAGGAAATCACCGCTTTTCTGCGGCCGAATCCGGACTTGACTTTTGGTTTGGATCAATTCACCGTGTTCCGGACTCCGAACACGCCCTATCGTCCGTTCGCTGGAGTCTTAGAGGCGGGCACTATCAGTTACTTGTACGAACGCCAACACAAAAGAGATTTGCGCCTTGAAGCTGCCCAAAAAGCCACCAAGGTTGCCGTTTCCACCCACGCAGACCTGGAGCGCACTCTTCTTTTCACTCTGCGCAATGCCTTCGTCCAGGCGCTCCAAGCGAAGGCTTTTTTCGACATAGCGAAACAGAACCTCGACTATTGGGATAAGGAAATTCAAATCAACCGCGACCGTTTCAAGGCTGGCGATCTGGCCAAGGTGGATTTAAGCCGGATCACCTTGCAACGTGCTCAGTATCAGTCCGATTATGTGAACGCGCAAGTCAATCTGCGAACGGCTAAGATTTCCCTCCTCATGCTGATGAACGACCGTACGCCAGTTGAGAAATTTGATATCGCGGGGTCGTACGATTTTCAGGATCAGCTAATGCCGTTGGCGGAGTTCCGGCAAATTGCGCTGGATACGCGCCCCGATCTAAAGGCAGCCGTTGAGACCGTCGATGAAGCGAAAACAAATAGCAAACTCGCCATCGCGAATGGGGCGTCCGATCCCACCTTCGGATTCGATATCGGCCGCAACCCGCCTTTGCCGAGCTACATCGGCTTCAGTGTTAGTTTACCCTTGCGTATCTTTGATAAGAATCAAGGCGAAAAACTGCGCACAAAGCTGGATATCGATCGCGCGGACAAGGCGCGCATCGCTGCCGAAGCTCAAGTACTGAGCGATGTCGATTCCGCCCACGCCACCGTCGCCAGCACCATCGAGTTGCTCAAACCCTACAAGCAGGAGTATCTGCCGCAAGCCACCGAGGTGCGCGATATCGTCACATTCGCTTACCAAAGAGGCGGAGCCTCGTTACTCGATCTGCTTGACGCTCAAAGAGAATACCGCGACACGAAATTGAACTACGTGAACCTGATCGGCTCGTATCTTTCGGCGGCGAGCCAGTTGAATTTGGCTGTGGGACGTGAGGTGATTCAATGAACCGCTTATTTACACTCGAAGCGCGCGAGTCAAAACAGCGCTGCTCTTCTTCACTCGTCGTGTTGACCGCACTGATCTGTCTGACCCTCAGCGTTCTTTCTGCCAGCTGCGGAAAGAACACCGAAGCGCAGGCGGCGGATACCGGCCCTCATCATGCCGTTGTCGAGCCGGACATGGACGCTACCAACTTCAAGGTCGAACACCCGGAGCAGTTTTCGCTGGTAGTGGCGGGCGCATACTTGGCCTCGACCGATCTGAATGTCACAGGCGTCGTCAGCCCCGATGTTTCACGGCAAGTGCCTGTTATCTCCCTCGCCTCGGGCCGCGTGGTTGAGCTTGACGCAAAGCTAGGCGATTTAGTGAAGAAAGGACAGCTTCTCTTCAAGGTAAGAAGCCCCGACATCGCGCAAGCCTTCTCCGATTACCAAAAAGCCGTTAAGAACGAGCAGTTAACGAAAGTGCAGCTCGATCGTGCCGCGGTTCTGTTTGATAAGGGTGCAATTCCCAAAAGCTCGCTCGAAGTTGCCCAGAATGCCGAAGACGATGCCAAGGTCGACGTCGATACCATTGCCGAGCATCTGCGCGTATTGGGATCGGACCTCGACCATCCAACTGGCATCGTCCCGATTTACGCTCCTGTCACCGGAGTCATCACAGATCAGCAAATAACCGGCGCATCCGGCGTACAGGCATTATCGTCGCCGAACCCGTTCACCATCTCGGACATGTCTCATGTCTGGATCATCTGCGATGTCTATGAGAACGACTTGGCGCAAGTGCATTTAAATGAATACGCCGACATTCGTCTGAACGCCTACCCGGATCGTTTATTGAAGGCGCGCATCGCCAACATTGGTGAGATCCTGGACCCTTCGCTTCACACCGCCAAGGTCCGGCTGGAACTGGCGAATGGGTCGCTCATGCGGTTGGGGATGTTTGTCACGGCCACTTTCCACGGCCAAAAGCAAGAGACCCATGCCACCGTGCCGGCGGCGGCAGTTCTCCACCTGCACGACCGTGACTGGGTCTACACTCCCAATGGATCGAAGGTCTTTAAGCGAATCGAAGTCAAAGGTGGAAGGATGCTCCCCGGCAACCTTCAGGAGATTTTGTCGGGAATCAGCCCTGGCGCAAACGTCGTCAATAATGCCCTGGTTCTGCAGAATACGGTGGAGCAGTAATGATCCGGAGCATTGTCGATTATGCCTTGAACAATCGACTCATTGTAATCGCCGTCGCATTGCTGCTGTTTGTTTGGGGCGCCATCTCTTTTCACCAGCTCCCGGTGGAAGCGTACCCGGATGTCGCCGACAATTACGTTGAAATCATCACGCAATGGCCGGGAATCTCGGCGGAGCAGATTGAGCAGCAAGTAACTGTTCCCCTCGAAATCGGCATGAACGGGATTCCGCATCTGGTGCACCTGCGTTCCTTTTCACTATTCGGACTCTCCGACATAAAACTGGTGTTCGACGACGAGTCCGAAAACGATTGGAACCGCGAACGGACGCTGGAGCGGCTTTCCCAGGTAACCCTGCCGCCCGGCGTACAGCCGCAAATGGGCACCGACTGGAGTCCTGTCGGCCAAATCTACTTCTTCACGCTGCATAGCACGAATCCGCAATATGACCCAATGGAATTAAAATCTCTCGAAGATTGGGTCGTCGAGAAAAACTTCAAAGCTGTGCCTAACGTTGTGGATGTCGCCAGCTTCGGCGGGCCCACGCGCGAATATCAGGTTCGGGTCGATCCTAACAAGCTGGTTGCCTACGGTTTGAGCATCGGTCAAGTGGAACAGCAGCTTTCGAGCAACAACACGAACGCCGGCGGGAGTTTCATAGAAGAAGGTTTGCAGCAGATTAACGTGCGCGCCGTCGGCCTGGTCGATCGCGTTCACGATATTGAGCAGACCGTGATTATAACCAAGAACGGCACGCCTCTGCATGTAAAAGACATTGCAGTTGTGGCGCAGGGGCCCAAGATCCGCCTCGGTCAGTTTGCGCGAGCCATACACAAAGAAGACGGCAAGATCATCGACAACGACGATGTGGTCTCGGGAATTGTTCTGCTGCGCAAAGGGGCGGACGCCGACTCCGCGCTGGTGGGCATCCATGAAAAGGTGAAGGAGCTGAACGACCACATTCTGCCGCCGGGCGTTAAGGTCGTTCCGTTTATCGACCGCAGCGATCTGGTTCACTTTACAACCCACACCGTTTTGCACAATCTGACGGAGGGCATAATCCTGGTGGTGATTATCCTGTTCCTGTTTCTCGGCAATGTGCGCGGGGCATTCATTGTTGCGCTGACCATTCCGTTCGCTTTGCTGTTCGCATCCACTTGCCTGAAACTGAAAGGAATTCCGGCGAACCTCCTTTCCTTGGGAGCGTTGGATTTCGGAATGGTTGTGGATGGGGCGGTGGTTATGGTGGAAAACATCATCCGCCATCTGAGTCATCCAGATACCCACAACAAGACCCCCAAACAAAAGATTTTCGATGCGGCGCACGAAGTTCAGCGGCCGGTGTTTTATGCCATCGGAATTATTATTACCGCATACATCCCCATCTTCACGCTGCAACGCGTAGAGGGGCGTCTCTTCAAGCCCATGGCCTGGACCGTGGCTTTTGCACTGCTGGGTGCGTTGCTCTTCTCAATGATCATTGCGCCCGTGCTCGCCAGTATTTTCTTCCGGAAAGGCACGCGCGAGTGGCATAACCCGGTTATGATCGCGCTGACAAACAGTTATCGAAAAGCCGTGAGATGGGCCATCCGCATGCGCTGGTTGACGGTGGGTTTCGCCGCTTGCTGCATTCTTGGAGCGCTTTGGCTTGCCAATGGTATTGGATCTGAATTTCTGCCCCACCTGGATGAGGGTGCGCTCTGGGTGCGCGGTACCCTTGCCCCGAGTACCGGACCTACAGAGGGCATCCGCCTGGCTAATCAGGTCCGCATTATCCTCTGCGAGTTTCCGGAGGTCACCCAGACTACCAGTCAGGTAGGCCGGCCGGATGATGGAACGGACACCACCGGCTTCTTCAATACCGAGTACTTCGTCGATTTGAAGCCAAAGGAAGAGTGGCGGCCGGGTTTTCACCAGAACAAAGAAGAATTGATCGCAGCTATGGAGAAGGAACTCGACAAGATACCCGGAGCGCTCTGGAACTTCTCGCAACCTATCTCGGACAACATGGAGGAAGCCGTAAGCGGTGTAAAAGGAGAACTCGCCACTAAAGTATATGGCGACGATTTGAAAATTCTCGAGCAAAAAGGCGATGAAATTACTGCTGTCATGCGCAAGGTTCCAGGAATTACCGACCTCGGCGTCTTTCGTGTCCTCGGCCAGCCGAACCTGAATGTCGTCGTAAACCGGCAGGCTGCGGCGCGCTATCAGATCAATGTGGCCGATGTGCAGGACGCCGTGCAAACCGCTATCGGCGGCAATGCCCTCACGCAGGTGTTGAAGGGCGAAGCGCGCTACGACCTGGTCATGCGTTATCTTCCCAATTACCGGGATACAAAAGAGGAAATAGAAGATATCCGTCTCCTCGCCCCGTCGGGCGAAAGGGTGTCGCTCGCGCAACTTTGCAATATCACCGTGGCGGACGGCGCTTCGGAGGTATATCGGGAGGGCAACTCGCGCTATATCGCCATTAAATACAGCGTCCGCGGCCGCGACTTGGGAGGCGCCGTGGAAGAAGCGATAAAGAACGTAAATCAGCGGGTGAAGCTGCCGCGCGGATATCGGCTCGATTGGGAAGGTGAGTACGAAAGCCAGCAACGCGCCCAAGCCCGCTTGGCGGTGATTGTCCCCCTGACCGTTCTTTTGATTTTCATTATTCTCTATACAATGTTCACATCGCTTAAGTGGGCGGCGTTGGTCTTGACGAACGTGATGGTAGCGCCAGTAGGAGGGGTAATCGCCTTGCACCTTACAGGTACGAACTTCAGCGTTTCGTCAGGCGTTGGGTTTCTCGCACTTTTCGGTGTTTCAGTACAAACTGGCGTGATCATGGTGGAATACATCAATCAATTGCGCGCGCGGGGCCACACACCCGAGGATGCTGCCGTTGAGGGCGCAGTCCTCCGTTTGCGCCCTATCATGATGACTATGCTGGTTGCTATTCTCGGACTTCTGCCCGCCGCCATGTCACACGGAATCGGATCGGACAGCCAGCGGCCGTTCGCGATGGTTATTGTGGGAGGGCTCATCGGGGAATTACTCTTAAGCATCTTCTTGCTGCCTACGCTTTATACTTGGTTTGCCCGCGAAAGCGACAAACTGCCAAAAGCGGAGGCCGAGTTCTATGAGGAATAGCGGAACGAAGGCATGGACAGACTAGACACCTTCAGGCAGGTCAAGGAAGTGGGGGTAATACCGGCGATTCGCGCTCCCAATGAGGATGACGCCATTAAGGCTGTGGAAGCTATCCGCCTGGGAGGAGTTGCCGTTATCGAGATATCGCTTGCCCCGAAGAAGGCCCTTGATGTGTTGGGAGCCGTTGCGGCGTCGCATGGATCCTCAATACTCATTGGCGCGGGCTCGGGCTCGGTGTGAATGCCGAGGGCGTGCGCCAGGCGGCGCTGGTGGTGCCCGCTTTATTGTCACGCCCGGGTTCAGCCTCGAAGCCGTCAGGAAAGCGCAGGAGCTGGATCTGGCCTTTTCGGGCGCGATGGAACCCACCGAAGTGCAGATCGTTCGCGCTATCTAAAGGCGTTGCGCGGACAATATCCCGGCACTGAGTTTATCGCTCGGGCGGAGTGGGGCTCGACAACTGTGCCGATTACATAAGGGCCGGCGCTTGCGCGGTCGGCGTAGGCGGAGAGATTGCCGATTTTGAAACCATGGCGATCGGCGATTGCCGCGTATTCACGGTTCGCGCTAAGCGCCTGCGGGAAGCCGTTCGCCAAGCGCGCGCATGGCTTACTGAAAGCAGTGCAACCCTGAATGTCGGAGAAGCTCGCTAAAACCAGCGGGTCATGATCACTTTTTGTTCGGTGTAGAAGGCCACGGCGTCTTTGCCATGCGCATGCAGGTCGCCGAAGAACGATTGTTTCCAGCCGGTGAAGGGAAAGAATGCCATCGGGGCGGCGACGGTCATGTTCACGCCCACCATGCCGACTTCGATCCGCGAGGCATATTCGCGGGCCGATTTGCCGTCGGACGTGTAGATGGTTGTGGTATTGCCGAAGGGGCTGCTGTTCACCAGTTCGATCGCTTCATCGAGCGATTCCACGCGGATCACAGACAGCACCGGCCCGAAGATTTCTTCGCGCGCGATGGTCATGCCCGGCTTTACGCCGTCGAAAATAGTAGGTCCAAGAAAGAAGCCATCGCCCTTCATTTGCTCGCGCCCATCGCAGAGCGGGTTCGCACCTTCGCTCACGCCCTTCTCGATATAGCCGACGATCTTTTCGCGGTGCTCTTTCGTCACCACCGGGCCCATTCCGCTGGCTGAGTTCAACGCGTCGCCTACGTTCAATTTGCGGCAGCGGTCTACCAGCGCGGCAAGGATGGGTTCAGCCGCTTTGCCAACCGTGACGAGAACGCTACCAGCCAGACAGCGTTCACCCGCCGCGCCAAACGCAGAACTCATGATGGCGTCAGCCGATTTTTCAATATTGGCATCGGGCATTACCACCAGATGGTTCTTCGCTCCGCCCAGCGCTTGTACACGTTTCCCTTGAGCGGCAGCCGTGCTGTAAATGTATTTCGCGACCGGCGTAGAGCCGACAAAACTGACGGCGCGCACCAGAGGATGTTTCAGCAGAGCATCGACCGCTTCCCTGCCCCCGTGAATCAAGTTGAAGACTCCGGCCGGAACGCCCGCTTCCATCAGCAGGTCCGCCGCTTTCGTGGGCGTGAGTGGAACCTTTTCCGAGGGCTTCAGAACAAATGCATTGCCGCAAGCGATGGCAAACGGATACATCCACATGGGCACCATGCAGGGAAAATTAAACGGCGTAATGCCCACGCAAACACCGAGCGGCTGCCGGATGCTGACGCTATCGATGCCGCGCGCGATGTTTTCGAGCGATTCGCCCATCATCAGGCTTGGCATTCCGACGCTGACTTCCACCATTTGAATTCCGCGCCGCACTTCGGCTTTAGCGTCGTCGAGCGTTTTGCCGTTCTCAAGCGACAGCGTGCGCGCGAACTCCTCGGCATTTTTTTCAAGCAGCGTCTTGAACTTGTAAAGGGGCTGGACGCGATCGACTACAGGCACCTCGCGCCATTGTAAAAAGGCGTTGTGCGCCGCTTTCACAGCACGGTCGACATCCTGTTCGGTAGCGTAGGCGACCTGCCCGATCACCTCGCCATTAGAGGGATTTTTAATGGAGTGCGACGCCCCGGCGGGCGGCTCCCATCTGCCATTGATTAAGAAACACGCGCTGGCGATTCCTGCTTCCGCGACGGCCATACTTTTTCTCCTGTCCAGTTCATGAGAGCGTAATAGACTGCTCCCGACACAAAGAATCCAACAAACCAAGCATACTTATAAAGCACATACAATGGCGGCAGTACCAACCCGGCGAGGGCAATCAGGATGCCGGCTCCTAGCGCCCAAAGCGCTTTCAGATTGAAGCCGTTGGTGTACTCGTAGATTCCGCCACGCGCGTACAAATCGTCAATATCAAGAGCTGCGTGCCGGACGAGAAAATAATCGGCGATCATGACTCCGGCGATCGGCCCGAGCAATCCGGAATAGCCAACGAGCCAGCCGAATATGTATGCGCTGAAATCACCCATCAATTTCCATGGCATCATCAGCACACCTACCACTCCGGTAATCAATCCGCCCGTCTTGAACGATATCAAGCGCGGATTCAGGTTTGAGAAATCGTTTGAAGGCGAAACAACATTGGCCGCCACATTGGTATTCAGCGTGGCGATCAGCAATGCGATGAGCGCCACGAACGCGACGACGGGCTGATTGAAGCGGCCCAGCAGTTCCACCGGGTCCCAGATAGGCTTGCCGAAGAGCACTGCCGATGCGGACGTGACGGCGACACCGATGAATGAATAGAGCGTCATGGCCGTGGGCAAGCCAAGCGCCTGTCCGACCATTTGCGCTTTCTGTGACGTGGCGTAACGGGTGAAATCGGGAATGTTGAGCGCCACGGTGGCCCAGAAACCAACCATGCCCGTGACGGCCGGGACGAAAAAAGCGAAGAACTCCGCGCCGGTATGAAACTTGCTGGGGCGGCCAGAACGGGGCCAAGGCCGCCTGCTTTATTGGTTACCCACCACAGCAGCAACAAACCAACGGCCAGCATAAACGGCGCGGCGACACCTTCCAGAAATTTAATGGTTTCGATGCCGCGCACTACAACCAACATGTTCAGCGCCCAGAATGCGAAGAGCAGATCCACTTGCCGGCGGCAAAATGGCTCCAACTGGGAGAAAGGATTTGCAGCATGGAGTTGATGGCTTGGCCGCCAATCCAGGTCTGAATACCGAACCAGCCGCAAGCCACGAGAGCGCGCAAGACGGCGGGCACATTGGCGCCCCGCACACCAAACGAAGCGCGTACAAAAACCGGAAACGGAATGCCGTAGCGCGCT
>CAVQZK010000006.1:0-555641 GCA_963718465.1 Bryobacterales bacterium
ACACCAACATATTTAGTTTCAATAAGTTACAAGGAAGCAAAATCTCACGTACCTGATACGTACCTTCCTCTGTGATAGGATCGCCTCATGCTTCGTATTTACCGGCGACATGAAAGGCGATGCGCGCTCAGTTCCAAGGCAGATCCAAAATGCCCCGGCAAACTCAAATGTCCGGTGTGGATCACGGGCACGCTGCAAGACGGCACTATCGTCAAACCGAAAAAGCTTGAACACGCGTAACTGGTCGGTGGCCGCCCAACGCGCGCTCGAAATGGAAGCCGGCGAAAAATCACCCGAACCCAAAATCACCGTCGCCGACGCGATCAGGTCATACCGCGAATTCAAAGATAAACGGTCACCCGACACCAAACGGAAAATTAAATTGCTGACTGGCCGCTTGCAAGCGTTCTTGGAGAAGCGTTCTATCTTCCACATTGCCGACGTGAAACTCCCACACCTTTCAGCGTTCCGGAAACATGGACCGGCCCACACTACCCGAAGGCGCGACCAAGAAAACCGAAATCATTCTTCTGGTATTGCTTCCACTCGGACTTCTTAACGAAGAATCCCGTTGTGCATCTCGATCCCATTTCGGTCACGCGGGCAAAGACAGAGCCATTCACGCACGAAGAGCAAGTTGCCATCTTCAACGCGCTGCCCGATTTTCCGGATGAGTACGGCAGGCGAGGAACTCCTATCGCGCTTCAAACGAAAGCATTCGTGTTTGTCCTCCGGTATACCGGTATGGCGATAGGGGATGTGGCAAAACTGGAAAAGGCCGACGTGCGCGGATGCCTGATCAGAACCTATCGAAAAAAAACCGGCGAAGATGTCTTCGCCAAAGTTCCGCAGTTTGTCGTTGATGCACTCCTTACGGCGCCGCATGACAGCCAGAAATATTTTTTCTGGACTGGTGGAGGGTTAATTCATACGAGAACAAGTAAATGGGGAGACCGAATACGAAAACTTTTTAAGCTCGCGAAGGTCGAGGGGACAAGTTATATGTTCCGCCATACACTCGCCCGCGATTTTTTGGAAGACGGCGGGAGCATGGCTGAGCTTGCAGAACTTCTTGGAAATTCCACACGAGTCTGCGAACGTTACTACTCGAAATGGGATAAGCGGCGCCAAGATCGGCTAGAACGAAATCTGGATAAGTTGCGAGAGAACGACCCGATAACGAAAATACTCGCCAACATAGAAAGGTTCCACCCAGCAACGCCGGAACCAGCAGTCCTATGATGCATCCTTTTTTGATATGGTTTTCCATATGGCGAAAAAGCGTGAATCACGGCAAATTCTCCTTGCTTAAAAGCAACGTTTCAGGTATAAATCGAAATTAGGAGGTAAGGTTAGGATTTTCCTGCGTTAGTTGTCTTTTGCAGTCGCTTCGTGATTAGAAGTGAAAGACCTTCTCAATCATTCCAATTTTCTTGGTGTTCCGCGCGGAAGGTAGGCTTCCGCAATTTTCGAAGATTTTGAGATCGGATATGGCAGCGTGTTATTAATAAACTCGGGTGAATATGAAGTATATGCCACTCTGCTCGGTGCCGTCGGACATGCGAACTTCGCGCTCTGTTCTGGCCTGTCATAGCAATTCCAATCTCGGAATCGGGTTTAGCATACTTTGCTTTCGTATCACTTACGTGAAGAAAGAATGGCAGTCGTAGAAGTTTGTAGTTTTTGAAATTTTAGAGACCCAGCGCCGGATTTTTTATCAGCAACCTAGAGTTGTCGATTTTTATCCGGGCAAAGTGGTGCCATCTAAGTCTAGTGCCTGGCCCTGAGTCCCTATCAATGCAAAGATCGCGCAATGGCGCGATCTGGATTTTGTGTTTGGGTAAGGGCTTAGGGCATCTACTTCGTCTCATTAGGTTACCTTCCCAAGCATTGCTGATAACTCCCTCTCGCGCTTGAGAAAGCGGGGGCAAGCGGACACTCGCCCCCAAACTCTCGCAATAGAGCGCGAGAGAGGACGCCCATGCCCAATGAAAGGAAGACCATGGACACCCTCGACGCACTTCCAGCTTCGATAGAGCTGAACAATTCTCGCCCAGAACCCACCCAGCCTCCGGATTCCCAGCCAGCCGACCCGACGACTCTGACTGCGATCACTATAGTGCCCGACATTGATTCGTCAGGACCACCTCAATTTAAGGCGGCGCTGCTTTCATGTCAAGCCACAGGCAACACGTCTCAACGAAGCAAGAAATCCCAACTCACCCTCTTCGCCCGGCGCCTCAGAGCGATAGCTGACGATCTAGAAAAATGGACTGCCGAAACCGAACCGAATTTAAATTTTAAGGTCATAGAACAATATCTCCAGTCGGGCGAAAGCTTTCAAGATGCCATGGACTGTGGAGAGCGTCTCGACTGGATACAGAACAAGGACCTCCTGAGGTGAAGATATGTTCAATCCTGAGGAACGCCACTTTACCGTTAGCGAATTGGCAGCCGCCTGGAACATAAGCGAAGATAAGATTCTGTCACGATGAGCGTTTGCCCGAGCGGGTGCGCTGGAGCTGTTCCTCAACGAGCCCGGCGCGTGCTGAACTTCGCAAGACCTTCGCGGCGAAAACGCATTTACCGTCCCATCAGAATCCCACAAAGCGTCGCCGCCCGCGTCTACGCGAGATTGACGAATGCTGTGAGTGCATAGCGAGATGTCGCGACGCAAAAACATTGGTCAGACGATTTTAGTCTTCATATTCAAACTCAATTTGGTTCAAAGAGGAGCTATGGATAATCCTTATGTAATTGCCGTGATAGTCGTTATCGTCGCTTGCCTAATTGCCTTCGTTGCTGCAACACTCATCGACGGTAAAGAGGAAGTTGTTGTAACCCCGCCCGACCCACAGGCCACGATCCTTGATGCTTCCCGCAGTCAGGCATGGCTGTATCCAAATGGGCGCGAAGTCTTCTTCCCGAAAACGATACATTCAAAACCTGTCTACGAAATTACTTTCACCGGCATTTTGCGGCGAAGTGACGGCCTGTCCGCCGATGCGCTCTATCAGACTGATGGTTGCGGCAACTTCACGTGGCACATCGACTGGCTTCGAGTGAACGGCCAAAAGTTATGTACATCGACTTCTGAGCTTGTCGAGGCAGAGCGATTCGAGCATCGGTACACCTTTCATGTTGATGGCAAGGCAGAGAGGCTTACGCTCGCGCTTAACAAAAACGAAACGTGGTTGGGTGCGCTTATGGCAACTGTCCGAGTCCTGCCACCAGAAACACTAAGCATTGCGGATTGCCACGCCGCACGAAGCGCGCGTCTCGAAGCGAAGTGGGAACAGGACAAAGTGAGCGTTAAATTTGCCCAACAAATTAAGGATTTGTGCATACGGTCCGAAGTTTTTCGAAATTGGGCAGATCCGGACTTTCGCACGAAGTTTGCAGAGGTCCACGGCGACGAGCTCATTAGCAATCAGTCCGAAATTCGTGCCGAGGCCACCACCCTCTTGGCGCAGGACCAGATTGTGGGATATCTCCGTCGCCATAATCCAGAGGTCGTCGAGCGCTTTGTCGGGCGACTCGAAGCGCTCCTGATCGCGGAGAGACGGGCACTTGAAAAACGGCTCACCGCGCTCAATCCACCACCAGCGACACCACCGCCGCCAAGGAAGAAACTGACCGCGGACCAGGTAAGGGAGATCAAGGTCCGCAAGCAGCAAGTGGAAATCGGCGATAAGGTCGCGCTCAAACTCGACAAGGTTGAAACAAGGCTCCGTATTCGGGAGCGCCTTGACTCAATGTCGCTCGATCCGGATGAGCGCGAACTGTTGGAGGCGGAACTGATCAGCGAAATCGAGGAAGGGGATAACGATCATGAAAATGCCAAAACCATTTAAGGAAATGAGCTTCACAGCCCAAAGGCACTCTGGCGACGGAGGCAAACGATGAGTTCCCGAGCAGTAAGAGGAAAATCGATCCTGATCGGTACCGATCCGGCCACCAACGAAAAGCTCTACTTATTACTTCAATGGCGAACCAAACATACTTCAACCTCATCGGACCGCCCGGCGAAGGGAAAACTCGTCTTCTACTTTGGCTGTTCCAATGCCTCTGCCAACTGCCTCGCGCGACGGTCGTCCTTATCAATCCAAAAAGGATCGCTGGCGCGCATGGCGCGCGATTGGGTTCTCAAGTCATGGCCAAACGAAACGCCTCACTTGGTTCGATCCAGCCGATGCGCAAGCCACTATCGGCTATAACCCGCTATGGCCGAATGGTCTCCCGGTCCGCCGCCCATGCAAAAGCCGTCCGTGAAACGATCCGATCCGCACTGGGACAGGCAAACCTCGATGCGACACCGCAGCTTGCCCGGCTGCTTTATCTCTCACTCGGCATCTGCCGTGCTTTACAGCTCACGCTAGCTGATGCCGTGCAGCTGCTTCGGTCCGGTGGTGCCGGAGCGCCGTTCCGCCGGAAACTGCTCCCGCACCTTGCTGCCGATCACGCTTACCACTTTTTCCATCAGGCACTTTCCTGGTTTGATTCGCTTTCGGAACGGCGGCAAGATGAATTGAGCGCCTCCACCCTCGCACGGCTTCGAGGCCTTCATCTCTGATCCGGTGATCGCAACGATGCTAACCGCGCCGCGCTCACTGGTATGGGCTCGATCATCTCGGAGGACAAAATATTGCTCGTCAATTTGGAAAATAAAGCGCCCGCTGGCGCTCGATGATGTAAGGCTCTTGGGACGGATGATCGTGAACGACGTCGTGAGCCATGTATTCGCCCGGCCTGCCCACGAGCGCGGTCCGGTGTATTTCATTCTCGATGAGTGCCACCAGTTCCTCACCGACGACCTCGCCCAAGCGCTCGACATGGGGCGTGAGTTGGGATTGCACGTGATCGCCAGCCACCAGAATTTAGACCAGTACGGCAAGAAGACCAAAATGGGCGGATCTATGGCTCCGTCATGAAATGCGCGCGCGTAAAGATGATCTTCGGCGATTGCGCCGCCGATGACCTCGACCTCCTGCTCCGCGATGCCATGATCGATGGCTTCGATCCAATGAAAGTTAAAAATGAACTCACGAGCTTGGAGCTCGACCCGGTGGAAACGTCACGCCTGGTGTTCAGCTTCGGCGTCGCAAATGGCCGCTCCACGGGAACCACGCAGATGGCATCGAAAGGGCGGTCCCGCAGCACGTTCGAAAGCCAGGGCACAACGGTTGGGACCGGCAGCGCGATCTCTTCCGGCCATTCGAGCGGCATGTTCGCCGGCGTCTCCGTGGCGGAGATGATCCTCGCGAATGGCGACACCACGCTTGGATCTCACGAAAGTTCCGGTACGACGTCCCCGGCGATTTCATGAGCGAGAGTTCCATGAATACCGAAAGCTATTCGAATTCGTCCGGCGTCCAAGATGGCGTCTCCAAAGCGAAAGACAGGAACACATTCGGGCACGAACTTCGGCATGACGATGAACGTGGCCAAAGTTCCCTTTTATGAATATGAGAAGCGGCGCATCTCTCGTCGCGACATTCAATCGGAAGACGAGTATCTCACGAAATGCCTGCAGCAAGCGAAAGCGCAGCCGGTCGGCCACTTTCTCCTGAAACTCCCCAAGCGTCCCGCGCGGTTCGTCCGCGCGCCCTTCGTACCCGATCCGAAAATCACCGAACGGCGCAAGAGCGCGAATCTGGCGCGCGTCTATGCGCAGCCCTGCTACCGGCAACCGGCGAAAGAAACTGAGCAAGCCGCGGCCGCAACCCCTTACCAGGTTGAAACGCCCGAGGTAAAATTGCTAGACGTTCGGTGCTTCTCGTCCCGATACACGCAAACCCCACCCGAATTCTCCGAAGCGCCGCCTCCTTCTTTCTTCGAAAAGAAAAAATAATTCTTCCGCGAACCTATGGCCATGCAAGAGCTCAATGGATTCCAATTAGTGCCAACTGACCTCGCGCTCGTGAAGCACGCCTATGAGTTGCGGCTGGCCACGATTGACCACTTGGCGTGCCTTTCCGGGCGGTCATATAAACAGACACAAAAACGGCTCGTGAAACTGGAGGAGCGCCGGTATCTTACGTGTCTTACCCGGCGACCGCAGAAACACGTTTACACGATTGGACGCGAAGGCGTTCCACTATTGATTGAGCAGGGCTTCGCGCCGCGCGAACTGGCCGCTACGCGGCTGCGTCAGCATGAATTAAAAGAATTCGGTCTCCGGCACGCGCTTTTATCGCCGACATCCACGTGAAGCTGCTCCAGCTGACGAAAGAGCAGTCGCTCGCCATTACGAAATGGGTGGAAGGGTCGACGCTCTGGGACTCGGTAACGACGAGCGGCAACGTCGTGATTCCCATTCGTCCCGATGCCTGGTTTACCATCGGCAACGAGCAGGGGAACGCCCACTTTTTTCTTGAGGCGGATCGCGGCACCATGGCTCATAGCCGGATGCGTGAAAAGATCTCGGGCTACGCCGCGTACTTCCAGCAGCGGCGCCATGTAAAAGAAGTACGATGGCATGAAAGTGTTCCGTGTTACTTTTACCATTACCGAAACCCGTGGCCGCGCGAAAGCGCTCTCTGATGAATTTCGGGAGCATGACGCCGCAAGCCTGGCTTGCCGCGTACCCGGTGATCGCCTTCGATGACCTCAACGCTCGACGTTCTGATCCCAGAACTTGCCTTGCCAGCGCAACGCTAACAAGACCGGAGGGCAAAATCATGGCAATATGATAGTCGGCTGCCCGTTCCTGCCGCTGCCACGGTGCGTAAAGCCCGTGTCGGGATCTCCGCACGGAGGAAACTAAACCCTGTGACGAGACCCGTTTGGTTTCTTCGAGTGGCAGGCGATCCCTTGCGGTCGGTATCGATCAAGTTTGTCGAGAGCGCTTGAGCCGAAGCCACCATACGCTATGCCCTCGACTGCCGCGTATGCCTGGCTGGACGGGCAGCTCCCCTGCGGGGGATTGCGAAAATCATTTTCCCTCCTGAAACTCGTTCCGCTTGACGGGATAAAGAGCCGCGCCTACGCTTATCGAAGCAGTTTTACATCTTCTATTTCTTTGGAGAACACCATGGCCTTTGTAAACTTTGGCGATCTAAAACATGCCGTCTCGTTGGAGATGGTGATTACGCATTACAGAATACCGCTCAGGAAGGTGAACGCCACATCCCTTCGGGGACCATGCCCGTTACCCACGCACGGCTCGAAAGAGAGCCGCGCCAGTTTTACCGCAACGCTCACGAAGGGCGTTGGCGGGGTGTGGGCGTGCCAATCGCAATCCTGCATCGCTGCCCGGAACGGCAAGAAAGGCGGCAACGCACTTGATTCCGTGGCCACAATGGAAGGCTGCTCGATCCGTGATGCCGCGCTCAAGCTCCAAGAGTGGTTCGCGGTACCAAGTATGACGACCGGCGATCCCTCTACTACCAAAAAGCAACCGAACGACCCTCAACTGGTTTCAAAAGAAAGGATTGAAATCGGGGTTGAGAAAAACAAACCGCTTACGTTCACGCTCCGGGGGGTCGATCCAAACCATCCTTATCTTCAAAGTCGGGGAGTTGATCCAAAGACCGCGAAGGAGTTCGGCATCGGCTATTTTTTCGGACGTGGCACGATGAGCGGCAGAATCGTTTTTGAGATCCGGAATAAAGAGGGGGAACTCGTCGCGTATGTCGGCAGGGCAATCGATCATACTGAGCCCCGCTATAAACTGCCGTCCGGATTTCACAAGACGCTCGAAGTTTATAATCTTCACCGGGTGATCGGAGAATCGGCCAGCCGAAAGCGCATCGTGGTGGTTGAAGGTTTCTTTGGCTGCCTCAAAGTTATCGCTGCCGGTTTCGCATGCGTGGCGCTTATGGGAAGTTCGCTCTCGGAAATGCAGGAGGAACTCCTTGTCAGCCACTTCCAAGTTGCGTATCTTCTCTTCGACGGAGATGCGGCGGGTCGCGAGTGCCGGGAAGATTGCGCGAAGCGCCTCAGTCGCCGCATGTTTGTATTTGCGCCGGAGCTTCCCGAGGGCAAGCAACCGGACTTGCTGAGCAACGAAGAGATCCAGGCAGTGATCAAGAAATGACAACTACTTGACGGCTGGCTTTATGCTGGCCGTTTTTTTCATGTGACGCTGATTATGGGTCAGTCGGCTAAGTTCTTGATTCACGTTCTTCAAAGCCAACGTTAAAGTATTGCTCACTTTTTCGATTTCAACAATTCTCGAATGAAAATGAGGCATTGGTCATGGCTTGGGTCGTGACCACCAATCGTTGTTGTCTGTTCAAAAATGGCCGCGGCTTTCTCCGCATATGACCGCCACTCGGGATTATTTTGCCGTTCTAGACAGTAAGCGAGCGCATAGTATGTGAAAGGGAAATCAGGAAATTGTTGAATTGCACCTCGGTCTCTTTGCAGCGCTACTTCTTCGCAAACTGGCAAGAATTTATCTCCTGCCACTGCGTACCAGGTTTTGTCGACCATCTGGGACAGGGGAGTTATAATCTCTACTGCACCGTGCATTGCCTTCCCATCAAATGGAAGAATCGCAACGTTCGAATATCGCTTGGCGGCCTCTATGGCTTGTTGTGCCTCTGAAATCTGACGGTTGTTTTGAACCATCGTTGTCTTCAACTCCCGAGTATCCCTGAGGACTTCGACCATCTTTAAGTTGATATCTTTGATGCCATTCAAAACGGCTGGATCGGTTTGCCGATGGGCGATTTGGTTAAGCAGATCCGCAGTTCTCTTAAGCTGCTCCATCAGAGTTTTATCTACACCGCTGCACGTAATGGTGATGACGCCGCGATTATCGTTGATGACCTGATCACAAGCTGCTGAAAGGTTGTTTGTTTGGGGCTGTTCAGCAAAGAGCGCCTGAAGACCAAGCAAGGTGAGCGAAACTAATCTCATTGGTTTTTCCCCGCTGTTGCCGTGTCCTTTTTGTTGTTTATTGTGATTTGTCCTTTGTTTCCGTTTATAATTTGGCTCTGATCACCCTTGATCACGTTAGTTTGAGAGAGTGCTCCTGGACTAACTAGAGCTGCTGGATTATAGAAATAAACAACGACAAATACGCCCAATGCTCCTCCCGCCCGGACCCAATTCGCAATTTCAATAGTAATGAAGCCGGGAATCATAGCCGCGACTCCAGCAGCCGCAAGAGAAATAGTGATCCGAAAGATCGTGTATTGAAAAGGAGTGGGACTTGGAAAACCAATCGCAATGATTAACAAAAGAAGTACAAAAACCACGCCGAATAGGAAGGCGATGCGCTTTTGTATGGCCGCTTGCAACCTCAGCTCCTTAAGTAAGCAGTCACAGTTAAAGTATAAAACACTTTCATTAATTGTTGTTTCTGGTTTCGCCAACCTAGGGTGGGTTGACCGCCGCGAGCACAAAAGAAGCCCCGCACTGGCGGGGCTTCTTCACATCTATTCATCCAACTGCTCGACGACTGAGGCTTTGCGAGTGCCTCTATGCCCATTGCACCACTCATCGGACTGCATCTCTAAATCAGACAAGAATTCGGTTCGGAGCACTTTCAATTCAGCCGACTTCGGTGTATTCGCCTCGACCTCAAAATCGGCGCAAACCTCTTTGCTCACCGTGACGAGATATTTTTTCATGTGAATTTTCTGATATTCGACCTTTGAAAACCGTGCTGGCGTGTTCATGGCAGGATTAGCGGCTTGATTGCCCTGCGGCAATGACCCTCTCGCCACCTGCGCCGGAATGACTTTAAGGCGTTCCGCTCGTTGTGCCACCAGCACTCAACCGAATTACCGGGCTCGTCGCGCAAACCGGCGTTTGCTGCTCTTCTGCGGCGCGCGCTCGGCAGGGGATTGCCCGGCGGCTTTCTGCCCGTTCCGGTATGAATCGAGGATTCTCTCGCGGATGTCCCGCTTCACCTCGTCATAGCTTATCTTTTGATCCGCCAGATCGGTAAAGAGCACGTCGAGCCAGCGGTCAACTTCTTGAAGATATCCCATGGAGATTGTGATTGCTTGTTTGTTTCGACCTTTCCGCCGTGTCGCTTCACGGCGACGACGGGACGGAACGGGCGGGGGCCCGCCGGGTCAAGGAGGAACGTCAAAAAGACCGCTTCCGTTGGGGCGGCAAAGGGTCGTAGTTCCTTGATGCGGCGGGCTGCTCGTTACAATGAAAAGCCCGTGAAGCGAAATTGCGTCACCCTCGGGCTGCTCGCGCGGTCTTGGGTGGGAAAAACAGTGGCGAAACCGGCCTGCTTAACCAGCTTCTTTGTCTTCGCGGTTATTTCGGGTGGGGATGATATCGATGGTTGATTTTCATCGCTTGCGCTTGGTTTTTGGCGGTGACTGCACTTCAAGGGCTGCTTTCATGTGGGCAATCATTTCAGCAGCGGTATTGAATGGACCGTAAGTGCGCCCTTCTTTGAAATCCTTCTCTGACTCGGCAAGCCGGGCATCGATGCGTTGGCGTTCATCGATTATACGATTCGCACTCGTGGGTTTTGCACTGGCCTTCTTAATTTTTGACCACCATTTTTTAGATTCTCGGGCACAGGATTCGCACGTCGTTAGTATGTGTCTCACGCCGGAGGCCGCAATACTGCATCACGACATCTTGATCATAAATGTCGTAGCGGAAACGGAAACACCTATGGCGAGATGCCATTGGCCTTCACCTCGTGGGACGTTCGTGAGCTTCTTGATGTCGTGCAATCCTGATCGGTTCGTGGGGTCTTGCTCCAAGGTATCGACGGCGCTTTGCTGGACTGCCAAGAACTTCGGGTGGTGCTTATGGAGAAGCTTCGCCAACCGTTCGTAGTGTTTGGAAAAGAGGACCGAGAAAGGAGTTGGGGTCATGCCGACCGGGAACGTTTTTTGGCAGGCTTCCGCTCGGTAGCTCCGGCTCGAAGCTCGGCGAGAAAGTCCTTCGCGGGGCGACTCCGGCCAGCGAGATAATCAGCATTGCTCTTCCGGATATGTTCCCGCACCTTCGGACTCTGGAGTTCAAGATAGTCCTCCAGTTCGGTAGCGCCCATGATGCCTGCAACGGCAATGCCATCCTTTTCGAGGATGAAATATTCCTTGTCACGGTTGACCCGTCGGACGAGCTCACCGAGATTCACGCGAGCTTTAGTTATAGGAAGACGATGTACCACGGTATTCATTTTGATTAATATTGATCGACATCAATCAGTATAGTTGATTGGGCGAGCCCGTCAAATGTGTGCGCTTAGGCATTCCCTGCCCTAGGCAGCCTTTGTCTCGCTGAAAAACTCCTTCTTGATCTTTTCATCAACTGCTGACCGTGGTTGCGCATATCGTGCCTGGCTAACCCGGATGACGCTTTCGCGGTGCGCATGATTAGGATGTCGGGCAAGCGGCGGATGGCCGCTCACGTAATGCGGTCCGGAAGGGGATGATGACTTCACGTTTTCATTCTCACGCGTAAGCGTGCGCACATACATTTTGTAATCAGGAAGCTCTTGAAGGCTCGATGCGGGAATGGCCAGTCCGAACTCGTCTCTGATCCTTGTCGCGTCCGTGCCGCTCACGCGAAACGAAATGACCGTTGCACAATTGCTGAAGATCGCAAACGTCGCCTCGCGCGGCAACGATTCAATCCCTTGCGTTGCAAGCGTAAGGATCAAACCATATTTACGGGCTTCAGAAAGAATAGATTCGAAATCACCGATGAAATTGTGGGCCTCTTCTACGTAGAGCACATGTGGAACGCGCTCAGATTCAGGAATGTCCTGGCGCGAAAGCGCTGCCAGTTTTTCCTTGAGGACAATAAGCGAGCCCAATAATCGGGAAATCTGGTTAAGTCACCGATAGAACCTTTGGCAAGATCGCACAGCAGGATCTTTCGATGGTCCATCATCCACCGGAAATTAAAACTGGAATGCGTTTGGCCGATCACCGCGCGCATCAGGGGATCGGTTATGAACGCTCTTGTCTTATTGAGCACCGGCGAAATGGCTTCTTCCCGGAAGGAACTCGTCCACCGGGCATAAGTATTTAAGAAGAAGTCGAGGACCACGGGATTCTCAACATGGCGCAAAAGGTCTGAGCGGTATGCATCATCCGTAAGGAGCTTCGGGAGTGCAAGGAGCGACGACGGCGAGGGCTGTTCGATGAGTGCCCAAAGCGAATTGCGGAGGATGTCTTCAAGCCGTGGTCCCCATGCCTCCACCCATAGCGTTTTAAAGATGCTCACGACATGAGAGACGACGAGACCACGCTCTTCACGGCGCGGGCAGTCGAGGACGTTTAGCCCCAGAGCATGTGTTCGACTCTTTGGATTGAATAGGATGACGTCATTCTTTCGATTGCGGGGAATGTGGTTCGTTAATACGTCTTCATAAAACCCACCGTGCGGATCAACTCCGGTGATCCCGGTGCCGGCGTTGAGGCTCAGCTGCGGCCAACCGCTGGCCAACAAGGTTGACTTCCCGGTTCCCGTACCTCCAAACAAAGCCATGTGTTTCCGCCGCGCCTCGACCGGCACATTGAAATACGGCTCGCTAAAAAAGTTATCTGCATGGGTACCGATGGGTGCTGATTCGAGCATGGTGGGTGGTCATTGAATTGTACGGGGAGCGAAGTGAATGGACAATAGGGATGACAATTGACAAGTGAGCGTTGGAGACTAAAGATTGAAGAACGCTTTCCACACCGAACATTTCAATGACCATGGAGACGATGAAGCTATCAATTCTGCGCTGTCTAGCCGGCACTTCCGCCGGGGACGCTCGTAACAAATTTAATCTGGTGGGCAGACCACATCAGCCGGGTGACCTCGAAAGCGTTTTGGGAACTACTTTCGAGCTGCCACAACGTCAGCTGGCTAACAAGGCATTCGAAGAGTTAAAAATCGCTGGGCTCATCGCGTCCACATTAACCGATTTAGCAGATCCCGAGAACTGGGTTGCGATTACTGCCGCCGGTAAGAGCGCTCTGGAACATGGGTTGCTGGATGACCTCGACGTAGTGTTGAACGGTATCAGTCCAAACTTATTGGAGATTCGGCGGGGAGCTTGGACGGCTTTTGCATCGAAGAACGCTGATTCACTTCGCCAAGCTGCCCATTCAGCTCGTGAATTGATAGACCAAGTCCTTCACCTTGGCGCTCCGGACAAGGAGATCAAGGCTCAGCGCGAATTCCAGCCTGATCGATCCAGTAAGTCCGGTATAACACGTCGTATGCGATTACGGTTCATTATGAAAAGCAGAAATCTGTCTTCTGAGTCCGATCTCGACATTGCCGACAAAGCCATCAATCTCGTCATTGCCCTCACCGATCAACTAAGCGCTGCTGCGCACAGCCGAGACATCCCATCCGCCGAAAAAGTGCATGATGCGCTTTCCACTTCCGAAGTGGCCCTTCGGCGGATTTTGTTATAAAAGCCCGGCGGCTCGTAAGAGGCAATCGGGGCTTAAGATTGCTTGTAGATCGCGTGGATCAGAATGACTCCATGGCGGTCGTTCACGATTTAAAAATTGGACCGTGCCGTTCACAGCACGAGTTCCATAACAATTGTTGGCTCATCGGGATCTTCGTAATATCCCGGAATCTCAGCGGTGATGACGAATCCGAATTTCGCATTCAGGCGCAAACTTCCGAAATTGCTTTTTCGGCAATGCGTTGAGATCCGGGTGAACCCGTTAGATCTTGCCCAATCGATCTCCCATTGCTTCACCCAAATTCCGATACCCTTCCGTTGATGTTCCGGAAGAATCCCCGTGCTTGCAAGATAAACGCACCTCGGACATTGCGCGTCGAATTCCCACGAACCGCTGAATTCGAGATCACGACCAAGCGCAATCGAGCCGATGATTTCACCATCGAGAATGATCCAAAATGCCTCGTATTCTTGCCAAATCTCGATATCTTCGAAGCAATCAGACGGCAAAAATATTTTGGCATCGAGTGCAGCCAAAGCCGCTGCCTCCGCCGAAGTATCAGCCGGTCGAATCTCGATATTCACGCAAACTCCAAGATCGTTATATGTGCTCGAAGCTGCAAAAGAACAAAAACGGAGGCCGCTGATGAATCTTTGGCTGGAAAAGAGCGATACCTGAAGACAACCAGCTAACGCTACCTCATATGATGAGATCCGTCAATATTGACTTTCCGAGATCACTTGATCTCGGACGTTGCTAAGTACCTGTATTATGTTACAGATAGCGTATGATAAAGGACGTTATCATATACAAACATGGAAAGGGGATTGATCAAAAAATCAGGCCATGAAGTGGCCGAAAATGTCCAGTCGGGCATCCCGGCCGTCGTCATGGCGGCCGGAAAACGCGCTACGTTGCGGTTCATTGAATTTTTTGCGGCGGAGATCCGGAATTCGAACACGCGCCGGGCGTACCATCGGGCGGTCAGTGATTTTTTCCTCTGGTGTGAAACCCGTAGACTTGCACTTGAGCGGATCGGACCCGTGCATGTCGCGGCCTACATCGAGAAACTACAAAAGAGAAGTCGCTCGGCCAAGTGTGAAGCAGCACCTTGCTGCAATCCGCATGGTCTTCGATTATTTGGTTCTTGGCCAAGTCATCCCGATCAACCCCGCAGCAGCCGTGCGTGGACCGAGGTATTCGACGAAGCGAGGAAAAACTCCCGTGCTTTCCTCCGAGGAGGCCCGGCAACTTCTCGGCAGCATCGACACGTCGAGCGTGGTCGGCCTCCGTGATAGGGCGCTGATCGCTCTCATGGTCTATACCTTCGCCCGTGTGGGTGCCGGGATTGGGATGGATGTCGAAGATTGGTATTTCCAAAACCGACGTTGGTGGGTGCGCCTGCACGAAAAAGGCGGCAAGCGCCATGAGATGCCGGCGCATCACAATCTGGAGGAGTACATGACGGCGTACATCGAAGCCGCAGTGGTTGCCGATCAGAAGCACGCTCCCCTTTTCAGAACCGCGCGAGGGAAGACAAAACGACTCACAGAAAATCGAATGAGTCAGCCGGAGGTATATCTCATGATTCGGAGACGCGCCTCGGGTGCTGGTATAAAGACCTTGATTGGTTGCCACACATTCCGGGCAACTGGCATCACGGCTTACCTAACGAATGGCGGCAAGCTTGAAGTGGCTCAACAGATGGCCGCGCACGAATCGCCCGTACTACGGGGCTGTATGATCGACGCGGTGATGGTATTTCACTTGATGAAGTGGAGCGGATTTTGATTTAGAGTCGATTCGCAGAGCGTTTCAACCTGATCACTCCGGTGGTATTTCACCTATGCCGGGTGAAGTGATGATCAATGACCCTGAAGTCAAAACGGATGAGTTATTAAAACATGGAACTACGCCCGATCCGCAATTGCTGCCGCCGATAATTGAGGACGCTCCGCCGTTGGTGGGATCGTTGCCGAGGAGATCGGACAATAGTGGGTACGGCCCAGTCGACATTGGCAGTTGGGTTAGGTTCAGAGCGACGAGTGCCCCATTGACGTAGAATGCGTTCGACTGAGGATTACTGCTAGTGAGCAAAACACTAACAAACGGAACACTATTATGGCTGTTGTCACAACACACAGACATATTCTTGATATATGAGTCTGTTAAGTCGTTTAGCGTTGCGATGAATGAGGGGAACTGACCGTTGCCAGAAACCACTACAGAGCTGGCCAAAATCAGATTGTTCGCCGGATCGTAATTGAACGAGCCAGTCGCCGTAAGGCCATTGTATGAAACCACGTTGGATAGCGTTGCTGTAAGGGGGGTTCCTGGAAGGCGGAGCCAGCCCTGGACCGGCGAACACGTCTTTGGGCATCGGGGGGTGATCTGATATGTATACGTGCTATTCATTTGAAGGTGGCACGTTCCCAGAAGTTCGTGCCGGTTATGGGTCACGCTATTCTCCGTATCGGTATTTTGCTCGATCAGTTCTACTTTGAAAACCGATTCCGATGCGCAGCTGCTCGTGTCAACCGATTTAACGATCGCTACATGGCCCTTAGGATTGAACGATGTGGCGGCAAAACCCACGATATCGTCGGACCGCGGTGGGCTTGTCGCGCCATTCATGTGGGGAATCAAGCCGAACAAGGACGCATTGGCGAAGAATTGGTAAGCATCGCCATACCAAGCGGACGTGGTTACACCTTTCGCTAAACGGTAAAAACGCCGGACAAACTCAACGCACTCATATTCTTCACCGTCTTGGGCTGCGAGGCTATTCGGCTTGGGAGCGATGTTCTGCTCTGGTAATTGGACGGGCGGAATCTGACAAGCGTTCGCATTAGGATTTCCTGTGCCGCTTCCATTGTAGTAAGCGTTGACTAGAACCGTCGTTTGCGGTAGGAATTGAGCCGAGTATGAGTCGACCAACGAATGACATTTGCAGGGCGGAGCTTCGCATTTGGGCTGATCGGCGAGACCAACTCCACCTAAGCCGATAGACAGAACGAATGATATTTGTTTAATCATCTACCCCTCTAAGTGTCGTGTCAGTTTCCGGCTAGTGAGCCTGAAGTGTTGCGAGAGCTTGGAGCAGTTCTGACTGCAGATCGCCCTCATTAAAGCCTAAGGTGTTCGCATCATTCTCGGACAAAGTGTAGCCGCAAACAAATGAAGGTCCTTGTGAAAGTAACGTTGGCGTCCCACCATCACCTTCAATTTGTTGAGCGCTAGTCCACTGCTGATCTGTAAATACAAAGACCCATGCCAACGTTGTGCCATTGGATAATTGAATATCAAAAGTGTGGGTATCATAATTGCCACCGGACAAGGGATCATTGGCAATGTGCATTTCTGACGGCAATTTTATTGTGAAAAAATTTTCGCCTGATACAGACATCCAAGCTGAGGTGTCCATAACAGGTAGGACATCAAAGGGAATCCCAGCCAGACTTCGTTTTAACTGCCCAGAGAATGCTGCCGAAATAGAAAACGTGAAAGTTCCAGGTGGAAGCTTCGAAAGATTTGTTGTGAGCGCAAAGGCTCCGTCACCCGCCGGCTGAAGCGACCCAATGATGACCGTGGAACCGCCAGACTTCGTCTCAATGAGGTTGATGCTATCCGAAATAAGAGCGGGATCAGAAATGTCGGCTGAAAACGTCACGGGCTGTTCGGAGCCACTCACAATTACAGAAGGGTCGACTCCCGCGCTGTCGATGACGTGGCTAGTTATGGCGGTAGCAGTCGATGTGCTGGCCGGATTAGCGTCAAACGCAGTGGTGGTCGTGGCTAGTAAGACAGAAGATGGAGCCCTCGGGGCCAACTCGGAGATTCGTGTAGAGGTGTTCGTTATAGCGTTGGTGGTCAGTGTTTTCTTGTATGGAGCTTGCTGTGCGCAAAGCCATACGCCACCAATGGCGAGTACGATGATGGCTATGGCACCACCTCTTAGAGATTGTTTTTGATTCATGGATAGTTTCCTGAGAATGGACAATGCGAACCATCCGCTAGTCCCAATGAGAATTAAGAAGACGGAAATGGGTTCCGGTACCGAAATGGTTGAAGCCGTTGTGTAGGTCGCGTCATCGAGAGTGAACGACCCACCCGCGGGATCAGCAGTAATCGTAACGCTAGACATCCCACCTGTAAAGGTGAGCTGAATCAATTCATTTGGTGTACTACCCGGATCGCCCGGACACGGTGGTCCCGCGAGGCATGCGAGGTTATTGGAAAAGAGTGATGTCGCCGACGCGACTTGCTTGTTCCGCGCGTTAGAACCATTGAGCGTCAGCGGTTCCAAATAGGTGAAGTACCCACCGAAGCTCGTGATCGGGGTGCTGAAATCGATGGTCATCGGTCCCGCGTTGTCCGAGACGACATTCACGCCCGAGTGCGGTGGAAATTCGAACTCGTTCAAGGAAATGCCCGACGTAAGAATGATCGCGTTCGTAAAGGTGATGCCGGGGTACTGCGTGGCGAGGATTGTGCTATCCGGGAATCCTTCGAAGTCGAGGGTGACCGGCGCAGCATCGGCGTGACCGCCAAAAACGACGATTCCGGCCACGAATAAAGCGTTTCTCACAACGTCGGAAATGATTGACTCCGAATTCATTTGCTCGAAGATACAATAATTCTTCATTGATCCGCGCTGAAAAAGTGCTGAAAAATGCTGAGGCTATAGAGAGGAAAGGAGATATGCCTGTCGCTCCGGCGGTTATCGAATTCGGCGAGTTTCGGTTGGACCGGATTTCCCGCTCTTTATTTCGGAACTCGGAGCCGGTCAAGCTTACCGCGAAACCATTCGAACTCCTAGAGTTTCTTGTTACGAATGATGCGCGCGTCTTCTCCAAAGAAGAGTTGCTTCAGAGGGTGTGGGGCGGGCTGCGCGATCCAAATGTTGTCGAACAGACAATTCGCCAGGTCCGATTAGTTTTAGAGGCGGACCTCAAGAAACCGCATTACATCGTGACGATTACGGGTGCCGGATACCGGTTCGATGCTCCCCTCTTCTTTTCCGAGCCAGAGCCATTGTCGGGTTCGGAGTTGAAGAGCGATCTGCCAATGAGCGCTAGAGAACCGGTAGACGCCCACGCCGCTCCCCCGTCAGCGAAAGGTGGCGAGCCCGTTGCTATCGAGCATCATCATGCGCTGACGGCCTCCGGCAGCGCAGATGGGAAAAAACGGCGATCATGGGCGCTGACTGTAATGTGTCTTACGCTTTTGGGCTTAGGAATTTTTCTTTACGCGACCGCGCCCGGCGAACCGGCAGCCTGTGAAGTTTCCGTTAACACGCTGATCGTGAAAGATGGGCAAGGGCAGGAAGTCTGGAGGCGGGAATTTCCCGAACGTCTTAACCGCGCCCGGTACGCCATCGAACTGCGGTTTTGCGAGTACACGGACCTGGACGGAGACGGTACCGCAGACGTTCTGTTTTCCTTCAAGCGGGAAGCATATCTGCTTGATGGCGACACGCTGTATGGGTTCATCACTCGATCAAGGATGCTGCGGAGACTGCGACCTAACCCCGCGCGGACATTGACGTTTAAGCCAGGCGCGAGCCTCGTTGTCGGGCCGAATTCGGACGCGACAATCGCCAGGCCGTACGACGAATATATCCCACCATATGCAATCACGGGCGTATTTGCACGAAGAACCTGGAATTCCACGGCGCGGATTGTGGTGTCGAGCGCACTGAATGAAGCGCCCGACCAGGTAGCCGTCCTCGATAGCTCGCTAAAAAGAACCGGCGAATACTGGCATGCCGGTCAACTGAGGTACGGACAGTTTGCGAGATACAAAGGGCACGACCGGATCTTCCTGGCCGGCGTAAATAATGGATATCACTCCGCTACCCTCGTAGCTTTCGACCCGAATAATGTTAAGGGCACGACGGATCTTAATGCGGCTTTGCCGGATCGAGCTCCCCTCTTTTCCATTCTCGCGACCGGAACACGTGGGCACCTTTCGCCCTTGAGCGTGGGTACCGAAACCTGCCGCGTTCTCTTTGAGCGGACTTGCCTTGCGAAAGCAAAACCATATCGAGAACCCTACAATCGTGTGATAGATCTCAACGTTACAGACGACCGAATAATAGTGAGGGTTGCTGAAGGAGAGCGTGAGGCCACACCGGAAAACGTGGTCTATGAAATGGACCGACACCTCAATCTGATCGAGGCTGACCCGAATACCAAGTTTCGGCAACGTCATTTTGAACTTGAGCGCGCGGGGCTGCTTGACCACGCATTTTCCATGCAGGAATTAAAGCCGCTGATCCATGTGTTGCCGGGATGTGAGTTTGTGGAAAAGGAGCAATGATCCCCAACCTATGGCGCGAGATTCATCGACTAATAAAAGACGCCACTTTAAATGAGTGGCGCATGTATGCGGTCAATATTCCTCTGGCAGGAGAATCGTCGTTGCGGATCGGTCTGCTTCTGTGATGACGTAAATCCGCGTGCTGTCCCGGAGATTGTAAACGGAGAAGATCCGAGACCCATCTTTGATGGCTTCTTCGTTCCGTTCTTGGTCGTCTGCGTCGGTGTCGCCCCAGTCGCCGCGTACGGGGCGGACAAAGAATTCGAGTGGAGTCTGGTTGTTGCTGGATAGTGCGTCGAGCGCGCCGGGTGTTGCAACGGTTCGCCCGAGTGGGAAACGTGCCTCGGCCATTTTGGTATCTCTGCTTGGTGAAGTCATGATTCTGCATCCGCCGGACGGCGGCTGTAGTTTAGAAAGCTTAAGGCGATGAGCCTAGGCCGTCAAGGATTGGCGTATGCGATGCCACCGGCGCACATAACGGACGTTCCGCGAATCGAACGTCGGCCACACGGTTGTGAAGATGAAGGGAGCCGCGAATCGCGCTGGACCGCGTCCTCTGCGTGGTGCCAGCGCTATGCCTTTAAGGCAAACACACCAATTAACTCTATATAACAATGATCGCGCGATGATATTCTTTGTTGCAGTGTAGAGATCATCAATGCGCTTAACTTTAATCCATCTTAGCGACATTCATTTCTCCGACGGCAAGAATTCGCTAGAGGCGAGATTAGACAAATTAGCGGCCGCCATATCTTCTGTTGATCCCTTGGCGAGAGATTACTTGATTATTCTGTCTGGAGATATTGCGAACACTGGGCAACGTGCAGAATATGAAAAAGCAATTCTCTTTTTTGATCGTCTCAGGACTGATATTTTGGCACGAGTCCCAGGCTCCACTGTCGCATATATCGCGGTACCCGGAAATCATGATTGTTATTTACCAAAGTCAGAGGAGAAGCTCAGATCTGCCCTAATTGCCGGAATCATCCCACAGTTTGAATCTACGCAGCACTTAGATCAATCGATACTCGACGCACTGCTACAAAAGCAGCAGGAGTATTTTGACTTTTCGACGAAATTGTGCTCCTTTCCTCAGACTGGCAACAAACGGCTTTGTCTTTCTCGCGTGATGAATATCCAGACCCTGGTCTTACGAGTCAATTTGTATAACACTGCCCTTGTCTCGACAAGGAACGAACAACAAGGCCAACTGTTTGTTCCCATCGAATTGTTTAGGACCGCGATCCCCGCCGGTGAGCAGTGCGATCTGACTCTATCTGTGTTTCACCATCCTTATCCCTGGCTGAACGCAGATATAGCCACGGCATTTCGCAATCATATTGAGAGCTTCTCCGACCTGGCCTTCACGGGCCATCAACATTATCATCACTCTTACTCAAAGCTCACTTCGACGGGTGAACGCCTATTGTATTCAGAGGGCCATTTTCTTCAAGAGCATGACAAGCCACATACGAGCGTATTCAGCGCGATTGCCTTAGATATCCAATCAAATAGGAGGCTGTTTGTCACTTATCGATGGGCTACGAATCAATATGTACCGACGGCTAGCGCAGAGTGGGCGGATTATAGCCGAACTCCATTCAGTGGAACGGCTTTGCGCCCGACAAGTCAATTCCTCGCGATACTCTCGAACTCCGGTCTAGGACTAACCCACCCAGAGAAGGGACCGGTCGCGTTGCAGGATGTCTTCGTGTATCCAGACGTTTCCGTCCGGAACCTTTCTGAACCGGGCGTTCAAAAGGAAATTAGGGGCGAACACCTTTTGAATCACCTAACCCGGTCATCCAGATCAATATTTCAAGGAGCGTCCTTTACGGGTAAGACCGCGCTAGCCAAAATGATCGCTAAAGATTGGCTACGAGAGCGTTCATTTTATCCGCTTATCTTGATGGGTAGGACCATCATTGAGAGTGGTAACGACTTCGTCGAATCCCTTATAAAAACAGAGACAGAGAAGGCGTATGGTTTAGTCGCTTATGAGCAATTTAAGCAACTTCCGACGCAGTCGAGAGTGCTTATAATCGATGATTGGGATGAGGCAGCACTTGATTCGAAGCAAAGTGAGGAGTTCATCGAATATGTAAGTAAGTTGTTTGGCAAGGTTATTTTTTTCGTTGGAGGTTTCTCGTATATGCAACATATACTTGAGCGCCTCCACGGCTCGAAGGTCAACCTCGATGTCGATCTACTTTCTTTAAGCGAAATGAGTCACACCGCGAGAGGAGCACTGATTGACAAATGGCTTTCTCTCGACGTCGTAAGTGCTACAAAAGACTATAGCCGTCGTATCGAAGAGACGGAACGCCTAATTGAAAGTGTCATCGGCAAGAATACACTTCCTTCTCTCGCGTTTATAGTGCTTTCCATCTTACAAGCAGCCGAACGTAGAGAGGATGTACTTCCTGATAACGGCTCTTTCGGCTATCTTTACGAGGTTCTCATCACTGCTGCGTTGAGCTTGACCAAGGGGAAAAAACCTCAGCTCGACAAAAAGTACAATTTCTTGGCAATGTTAGCGTTTCGGCTTTTTGAAACTGGCTCAGATATGCTTGGCCGCGCCGAAGTGGAAAAGCTTGCCGATCATTACTCCCGTGAATTTAAAATTAGGATTGATCGAGACACCCTTATTAGCGATCTCCTTTATACACGCGTACTCGTCGAGGACCGTGGGAATCTATCGTTCGGATACACTCACTATTTTTATTATTTCCTTGCTCGATACTTCAAAACTCATTTACACGGCACTAAAGGGACTGATCTTAGGACATATCTAAACAAGATTGCAATGTGTCTAAATTCCGGGGCAAATGGTATTTTTCTTACGTTCGTTATGTATTTAACGCACGATGAAGAATTGACTGACAAATTACTTGAGATCGGCGCGTCTATCTTTGCAGGTGAACGGCCAAGCACATTGACCGACGAGGTGGAATTCTATAACAGTAAGGATTTTGCTGGAAGTGAAGCGACGATTCCCGACAGTGTCGATTTGGCTGACAGTCGAACGCGGAGGCGGAAACTCGCGGACGAGATTAGGCGCGAAGAGAAGCGGCATGCAAGTAAAGACCAGAGCGGATTGTTTATGTCCGAAATTGGCTATTCAGATGAGTTGCCGACAAGGACAAAGGTTAAGTATGCAGTGAGTTGTATTGAGATACTCGGTCAGATTTTGAGAAATTTTACTGGCTCTTTGCCAGGCCATAAAAAGCTGCTGATTTTAGAAACAACCTATTTGCTTGGGTTACGGACACTGCGCGTTTTGCTCAAAGATATTGGAGAATCTACCGTCTTGATCGAGAGAGAGATTGGCAGATTGGACAGACACAAGGCGGAGGATAAACAGCTCATCAAGACTATTCAGAAGCTTTTGACGATAATTGGTGAGATGAGTGGTTTGTCAATTTTCAAGATGATCTCAACGAACGTCGGGACTCCTGACATAGAAAGCTCGGCATATCTTGAGGTTTTGGATCGGATTGGAAAGAACAGCGCCGCCGAGATGATTAACTTGACTATCGAGTTGGACCATTATGAAGAATATCCGTTCGCGCACCTCAAGCGCCTCTACGACGAGTTCAAAACCAATCGGTTTGCGTCTCAGATTTTGAAGGATTTGGTGATCGCGAACATGCACGTGTTCGATATTGGTCCAAAGATGCGTCAAAAGGGCCCTCAATCTGTTTAGTCTGAGGGGGCCTACCGAAGAACTCCTCAAGAAGTCTAATAAACGCTTGCGAGAATAATCCGCAGGTGCTTAGACTGCTTAGCCGAAGGTGGTTCGAGACTGCTTTAAGTGCATCGCAAGAAGAAGTGGTTCGTTTCATCCTGGCAAGGAGTATTTGTTTCAGCAAAAAGGCCGAATACATTTTGCGCAGGCAAACTACTACCCGCAAGATATTTATCGCCGATAAGGTCACGGTCGCTGAGGGCATGGCGTGTTCGGCGATAGCCGACGGTGAAGGTTTGAGCATGCCAAACGATCTTCTTTGGTGTGTCCTCCGCCGTAGGGTTGTTGGAGGGCAGGTATTGAAACGAGTGCAGCTGACCTCGTGTTCAGGAATGCCGTAAATGAGCGCCCAAAAGGTCGCCGTATTCGAGGACGCGAAAGATCGTGTAGTCGGGATGACGCGAAGGCTGGAAAGTACTAAGACTCGTGTCCCAAAACAAAGGTTTTAATATTTTGGGAATATGCATTTATAATAGGCTGCAACCGACGAACACCCATCCCTTGTCGCGCGCTACTTCGGATGTGGAATCATTCCCGTGAGAATGTATTCGTCGTCAGTGATCACAAAATAGAACCGCCAACTATCGTTTATCCGCGCTTGCCACAGGTTCTTTGTTTCGTCATATTTTTTTGCCCGAAGCGATGGATGATGCAGGTTTTGTAGTAAGAATGATGATTGTTTGTCAAAAGCCCGCTGGACCTCCTGCGGAGCCTTGCTGTAATTCCGCACGAAGTGCTTAGTGCGGACCAGCTTCATCGAATCGTGCGCTTCGCCTTTTTCTTGTCCAGTTTTCTGGCCGCCTCGTGGAGCGAGTCGATAAGTTCCTTGTGGCTGGAAAACGGGCCTTCGACGCGACCATGCTTGATGTCCTGCAATCCTTGGGCAAGCGCACGGTCGACCGACCGCCGCTGCGCAGGAGTGTACTCACCATCGACGGGCTGCTTTGGAAGGATTGTGATCACCCGCCCCGAAACGCTGAACTCAAACTGGTCGCCAGCTTTAATACCCGCTTTGCGGCGGATGCTCTTGGGTACGGTGATTTCAGTTTTAGGTTTGAGGGTAACGGTCATGGTCGCTAGGATGGTACGGCTCCAAGCCTACTTTATTTCCAGTCTAGAGGGTCTTCACCGAGCCGTCAAATCTGGGGCCTTCCCTCCCCGTTTTATAAAACCCGGTAGGGTTTTCGGCGGCAATAGCCGCCGAATCGTTACGCCGGTAGGCACGAGTTACGCGCACCCGTTTGCCCGGAGCGGTCAGCGAAGCCGCGGCCTGTCCGGTAGGACATGGCAGCGGGGCGATAGCGCCGGCTGCCCGTCCTTTTGGACGACCGCAACCGAACCAACGGATGCGGGCGGACACAAAGCGATAGCGGAGCGTCCACTGGGGTGAAGAGATAACTTCACTACAGGGGCGAAAAGGACGGGCAGCCGGCGGTAAGCCCGGCAAACGGGTGCGCGCACCAGTGGGCATTAGCCCTTTGTTTTCGCGGACTTTTGGACGCGTGCTAGTTTTCTGGGGAGGCCGACGTGATTTCGGGGGGCATCTCGTCCCCCATTTCGGCCTCCTTGTCCGCACCTGTTGGTGCGAATCGGACGCGCCGATAGGCGGCGAAGTGGCCGGTAAGGGCTACATGATCTGCGGCTCGATAGAATCGTCGCTGGCAGATTCTCCGAATTCCGGAGGTTGGGATACGAGCTCGACCACGGGCTCGTGCACCGCTGGCTCTGGTTCTTGCCGGAGTGTTGGTTCAACGATCTCCTCTTTCGCTTCGTGAGGCTGAACCGGGACGGCTGCCCCATCTCCCCGGAGTCCATCTGTTTTCGTCTCAACCGGCAGTACCTCGGGCTCAGTCGCCATGGCCTCGCCATCCGGAAGGTATTCGGAAACTGGCTTCAAAAATAAATCAGGCTGATTAGCGCGGCTGGCTTTGAATTCTTCGAGGGTCATGAGCGGCGCCCGCTTCCCTAGTTCGCGTTTAGCGTCGTACTCGGCAAAGCTATCAACCATCTGCGGATTCTGGTACTTCTGTTCGTACTCTCGGCGCTTTGCCTCTCGCACGGAGGCGACTTCATCGGGATCAAGGGCAGCGATATATCGCTTCACCTCTCGGTCACAATACCACTCATACTCGGTTTCCCATTCGTTCTCCGCCTGCCGCACTTCCTCCAATCGCCGCGCTTCATCCTCGCGCGCTTTGCGTTGGCTGGCCGTTTCAAATCCTGGCGGCGGGTTCACATTCCCGCTCACGAGCGAAACATAAAATCCGGCAGGGTTCGTAATCCTGCTACCGGATTGTTGAACCTGGAAATCTCCCCATTCGAGTTGCGCCACCACCGGTTGTTCCGGATTGATCTCCGCGAGAATTTTTCGCGCGTGCGTTTCCGCGACGCCACGCTTCGTAAGTTCCGCAAGAAATGTTTCGTTGATCGCCGGTTTCTGATGGACGGTGTTGGCGCGGTTCGGTTCATGGCGTGCCGCTCGCGATATACTCCCACCCTGGCCATCGCCTAATGCGGAACGTGGTTGTTCAAGGTTGGGTGATATATTCTGGCGGCTCAGTCGAGCACGCCGATCACGGTGGAATTTCTCACCGTGATAGAACATCAGTTTATAATTTTCACCGTCGCTCGTCTTCTCAATTTTCCAATCGGCGAGATAACCGAACTCCGCCAGTTCGTCGAGCGAGGGCGCGAGGGTTCTCGTGATGAGCGAGCGTATTTGTATTGGCGGATGTTCAAAATCTGGCACAACTCATCGTACCGTTTTTCGAAGACCCCATCTTTCCGCGTCGCATAAAGCCACACCTGCAAGAGCGGCACGAGCGCCTTCGCAATATGATTCTTGAGCTCGCGATATGCTTCAAGGTCGATGGGCAGCAAGTGGTTGCTGTTGATATTTTGTAACTGCCACTCGGAAAACCAGACGTAATTTTTGTCGGCGACTTTGCCATCCGATAATTCTTTGCCGAAACTCACCGCGCGCTCGAACACGCGATACCGATCTTTGACGCGCCGTTTTTCATTCGCAAGATACACGACCCCTTCGGAAAAGATTGTGGTTGAAAAGAGTACGTCGAGCCACTCTTCCACTTCCCGATAATTTTTTCCGCTGTGCCGGTGCTTGTGTAAGAGCCGGAGAATATCCGCCGAGGTGAAGGAGACCGGGTTTGTCACGGTCCCCTCCTTACGCATGATGTCGTTTAGAATTTTGCAGAGCGCGATCCATTTATCCTGGTCGGCGGTGATGGGCAGGCCGTATTTCGCAGACGGTATGATCGTGCCTTTCATTTCCAACCGCTTCCCGTCCGTGACAGTTGTAATCGTGAATGACTTTTCTTGGGTGTTCCGGAGGCGTTTGCTGGACGGCGTAAAAAAACCGAGTGAAGCGAGATTTTTCTCCACCTTCACAAACTCGGTTGACGGCAACGCCTCGGGCTGCCCCTGGAGCGCCGTCCCGACTTCCCCTTCTAAGGGTTCCCTCTTTTTAGTTGTCCCCCATTCTTCCTCCATCGTGCCTTAATTCTTCCATGAAACTCCTTATTCATCAACAACATGCCGGTGTTGATTGTTTGAAGATATCTGAATAAGTCTAAGAATATCTAGCAACAATTTCCGGCTTGGGACGGCCTCAAAAATCTGGCGATCCCACCGTCGCGTGTTGTTTCGCAGTGCACCAAACCTTGCATCGCAGTGCACCGTTTCTTGCTTTGGAGTGCACCAAAATTTGTTTCGGAGTGCACTGTTTTTTGCTTTGGAGTGCACCTCTTGTTTTGAAGTGCACTAGATATCAAACTGCCGAATAAGCTAGGAAAAACTGTCTCAGAGGGAGATTTGTTTCGAAGTGCACTACTTGTTGTTTTGCAGTGCACTAAACAGAAAGGGAACGGCAGAAAGGTGGATGACGAAAGGGTCAAGGCCAACCGGCGTCAGAAATCCAGAGGACAGAAATTAGGAAATAAACGCAGCGGTAGAGAGGTAGGTACGCGGATTTTTCTCCTATCGCCTGATCCCGCAAAAAGATTGGCTGATATCGTGGTGGAGACGGCGGAGGCATCCTGACCTAGGAGGCGAGTGCCGGTTCGGACCAATGAACATAGGGTGCTGAGGCATGGTGGGGTACGGCGGTGACCCAATCGCCTCCACCAAAAACAACTCGCGTACCTTTTACGTACCTCGGGGTGGCGAAAGGACAGTTTTTTGGTGTTTTTGCCGGATTTTAAAATCAATAAGTTCCATGTTTTCAATAACCTCCGATAGCACAACTCCCGCCGCCTCCACCATTTCTAAGTTGTTAAGCATGAATAACCTACAAAATTTGTAGATTTTCTTGTGTGCGAAACGCGTACGATAGAGTCGTCATGCAGACACTCTGCGTATTGGGGATGCCTTCGGAGGCCCTGTCAACAACCCTCCTGCACTCTCCCTAATCCTTGAAAAGTTTCCAGGCAAGAAGCTTGCTCGGAATCCGCGCAGAAGCAGTTGGACCAGGCTGGGATAGAGACAGAAGGGGTGGTTTGGACAGCGGAGTTTGGCCTGCTACCAGGTATTTGAAAACAATCGTAAGCATCCCCATGAACAGCACTGGCGCAACGTAGAGGAAGCGCCGGATAGTGGTGGCAGGGCAAAGCAAGCCGAGGTTCGGGAGTTATAACGGCAACGGATCGCCGAGCAGGAGCAGACGGTATTACATGCTAAAGACGCGGCCAAGGCCGTGAGTTTCGCGTTGGTTGAGAGCAAACCGGTGAATGTGGAACGCTGGAACTGTTCTCCCCCTTGACCAACGGCCCGCTACGACCCCCCGGCGACTGGATGCCGACTCGCAGATGGAGGAGTGCGCAGATTGGGAGGCGCACAGCGGCGGCGCGAGATGGAATGGAAAGTCGAGGATGGCCGAAAAGCGATTGTCGGTTGGGGGTTTATCGAAGTGGTCCGGCAAGAATCTTAATTTCCGGTCTGGCTTTCAACCCAGCGCCGCAATTCCGAGCGCGGTGCCGCGCCACTACGCTGCAGAATGGCCTGCCCATTTCGGAAGACAATGAAATTGGGAATGCTCTGGATACGAAACTCTGCCGCTATGCCCTGTTCGCGTTCCGTATCCAGCTTCAGCACGATCAGCCGGCCATTTCCTTGGCGAGTGCTTCTACTTCGGGTGCAGCCATTTTACACGGGCCGCACCAAGCCGCCCAAAAATCCACCAGGACCGGTACCCGCGCATTCTGAACCACTTCACGAAATACTTCCGCAGTGGCTTCTATCGGGCTCGATAATGGCGGTAATGCAGCTTTGCAGGACCCGCAGCGTCCAGTATCGGTGAGGCGCTCGGCGGGCATTCTATTTTCCGTCCCGCACGCCGGGCATTTTCGCAGCATGAACCTGAGATGCCGACCAGCGCGATCGGTTTCAAATAAGCGAGGGTACGGCTTCCGCGGAGGTAGCGGCTACTTCTGAGCCGAGTCCGCTGGAGTCGTCGAGATTAGTCCGACGGGCACGCGCTTCATTCCAATACCGGATTGGAGGAAGAGGCTCGCTTCACTCGCGTTCGGTCGGGCTTGGCTTAGCTGGAAGAAGAAGGACGAAGCGGCAAAATTCCGGGAGGAGATCGCGGCCCACCAATCGAAGCAGCTTGACGCCTCAACAAGGAAATAGGGATTGCTGTTGAGGTGTTGAGCTCCCGGAAAATTTCGGAGTTCATCTTCACGCTGGCCGGGATTCAGGTAGCCTCTATGTATGTCCTGGCTGATTCGCGACTTGCACTACGGACTGCGCGAAGGCGTCCGACGGCCGGGGTTCACCGCACTCGCCATCTTGACTTTAGCGCTTGGCGTCGGCTCCGCCACGGCAATGTACAGCGTGATCTACAACGTTTTGCTGAATCCGTTTCCGTATGCGGAACCAGGCCGGATGGTGGACGTGGTGATCCAGGACACTGCACAGAGTTCCGGCGGCATGCGCGGCGCGTTGACAGTTCCTGAATTTCGAGCGTACGTGGACGAGAGCAACGTGTTCGAAGAGGCGGTGGGAACCGAGAGTAGTGAAAAGCAACGCCGTACCGAGTACGGCACGGAGGACATCTTAGTTGGTGCGGCAACTCCGAACCTCTTTCACTTTCTTGGAGTGAAGCCGCTTCTCGGCCGGGTCAGCACGGAAGAAGATGCCAAGCCGGGAGCTTCTCCCGTGGCCGTCTTGAGTTATCAAGCCTGGATGGCGCGCTTTGGCGGAGATCCAACGACTTTGGGGCGCACCATCCTCATCGAGGACAAGCCTTTGACGATTGTCGGCATCATGCCGCGGCACTTCGCCTGGAACACGGACGACATCTGGATTCGACCGGGTCGATCACAGTGACCCGAAGCCGATGGAGCGTGGCTTCTGGCTGCAAGGCAGACTGAAGCGAGGGATCAGCCTAAAACAGGCCCAGGCGCAACTGAACGCGATTGCGAAACGGTTAGCGAAACTTTATCCCGAAAGGTATCCGAAGCAGTTCACAATTAAAGTTCTAACGGTCATCGATTGGGTAGTGGGGAAGTTTCGCGCCGTGCTCTATACGCTGTTCGGCGCGGTGGGTTTGCTGTTACTTATTGCCGGCTGCAATGTAGCGAACATGTTGTTATCGCGCGCCACTGCCCGCGAGCGGGAGATGGCTGTCCGTGCCGCGCTAGGCGCGACACGCTTTCAGATAGTGCGTCAATTGCTGGTGGAAAGTTCGGTTCTTTCTTTGTGTGGAGGAATGCTGGGCGCGGCGCTCGCCTATGGAGAAACAAAAGCGCTCTCCCATTTCATTCCGCCTTACACGATTCCTGTCGAAACCGTAATTGAGATCAGTATGCCAGTGCTGCTATTCGCGCTTGGCAGCGCCGCCGCCACGACTCTTCTGTTTGGAGTGGCGCCCGCACTGCACTCGACTCGCAAGGAACTGGCGCCCGGGTTGGCTGGCGCAGGCAAAGGCGAAGGCAGCGGCTCCCGCCATGGAGGGCTGCGCAATATTCTGGTGGTGGCAGAGGTGACTCTGTCGTTAATCCTGCTGGTAGGCGCAGGCGCTCTTATGCGCAGCTTCCTATCGATGACGAAGCTGGATCTCGGATTCAACTCGCACAACATCGTCGTCGTGCAGCCGCGGATTTCGACTGCCACGCCGGCTCAGCAGCGGCAACTCATGGAGGCGGCTACGATGCGTCTGGCCAGCGTGCCCGGTGCAGTCGCTGTGACAGCCGCAACCGGACTCCCTCCTTATGGCGGGATCGGGACCGAACTTGACGTCGTGGGCAAAATTCATGGGGAACAATGGAAGGGGCAGTTCGAAACCTGTGATTCGCAATTTTTCCGCGCCATCGGAATTCGATTTCTGAGTGGAAGGCCCTTTTCACGGGGTGAAGTGGCTAACGCCCGCAAAGTTGCGGTGGTGAACCAGACGCTTGCGAGCAGGTACTTTGGGCGTGAGAATCCGATCGGGAGCCGAATACGCGTGAGCCTTCTCAGCACGGCTGGGGAGAAAATGCCGGATCCGGTGTTTGAAATCATCGGTGTCGCGGCGGACATTCGAAATCGAGGACTCGAGGCGCCGATAGAACCGGAAGTCTTTCTTCCTGTAACCATCACAAGCATAGGCTTCCCCAGCATTCTTATTCGAACCGCCGCAGATGCGCCGGGCGCCATCGCAGCAATCCGAAGCCAAGCGCGCGCCGTCAACAGTAATCTGGTCAAACGCGAACCCGAGTTTCTTGACGATCTGCTTGCAAAGTATTCTTATTCCCGCCCTCGCTTCAGTGTGTTCCTGATGAGCGTATTTGCGAGCGTGGGGTTGCTGCTTGTGGGCGTCGGCATCTATGGCGTGATGGCGTACACAGTTTCCCAGCAGGCGCGGGAGATCGGCATTCGCATGGCACTGGGAGCACAACCAGCGCAGGTATTCCGAGCGGCGCTCGGGGCGACCATCCGGCTGATTGGCTTCGGGGTGGTTGGCGGCACGTTGGGCAGCTTTGTTGCGAATCGCGTGGTTGCGAGGCTGGTCTGGGCAGTAGCGGCTTTGGATCCGGTGGTTCTGCTTGCGGGTGTAGCGACTATCGCGATCCTGGGGATTGCGGCTTGTTATGTCCCGGCGCTGCGCGCGACAAGAGTTCAACCACTTACAGCTTTGCGTCACGAGTGAGAGTGTGTTCAGTGTGCAGTTCGGAAGCGATCTCCGAGTAACTTCCCGCCGGGAGCGCCGGATTGAATGTGAAGTTTACTGTCTGCGTTACGTATCAGTTGACCGCATGGCGATCCGAGAGATTCAGAGAAACGATGCGATCCCACCACAGGTTCACGCCGGCAACGCGCATGTGCATCACGAAATTATCGCCCACTGCTCCACATAGTAATTTTGGAGGATGAAGGAATATGCGCCAAGAACTGGGCGAGCGCCACCTATGTAGGGTATTTAGAATGATATGGAGAGAAATGCCGCAGCGGCGATGTTGGCTCGAATGGGTTCTTTTTGGCTTCGGTTTGCCGGGACTGATAGCGGGCGCATCAAAGCTTGTCCAGTCAGTTATTCCCGCGACGCAGCACGGCACATTGGAGCAACGTTATCTTTTGAGCCTTGTTGGCCCAGTAACGGCCGAGTGGGTATTTGTGATTGCCGTGTTGCTGATTCTTAAGCGGCGCCACGAGTCGTTTCGGGAACTCGGCGTAGGGCGATGGGGGAACTGGGGTGGATGGGGTTTCGCGTTGTTGTTTGCGGGGCTCACAATCGCCAGCAATCTCCGATTTCTACCGAGAATGGGCATTCCAATTTCATATGCGTTCGCGCCGCGTGGCTTTCATTTAGCAGCATCCCTTGCAACAGGGATCACGGCGGGATTTTGCGAGGAAGTTCTGTTTCGTGGGCTGCTGATGACCCATTTCGCACAAGCGGGCTATGGAAAGGCGGCGCAGGTTGTCATTCCGGGCCTTTCATTTCGCTTCTCCCATCTGGGGTATGCCGTGCATGTCTTCCTGGCTGGTGCCGGAATCATGGCGCCCACCGCCATACTTGGGATGATGTGGGGCGTGGCGTACCTTCTAGGACGGCGTGCACTCATTCCCTGCGTGGTGGCCCATTTCCTAAACGACTCGACCGCTTTAGCTTGGGTCGGCTTCCTGATGTTCAAAGGCAGCTTGGGTTAGTGCAGCCGATCCGCTCCAGCTTTACGATCTGTTGTCCCGCAGTGCGCATTGATTGAGAATTAAGCGGGATAAGCGCTAACACGCTCGGCACCCACACTCCACACCCACCTACCCGAAATAGCTATCGCCTGGACACTCTGATTGACGTACCGCTGAAACGCCAAAAGCCCTACGCTCGAATCAGATGAAAAGAAGTTTGGCATTCGTGGACCGATGCACGCCTTTCCGTCCGCGGAGAATCAACGCTCAGATAAGAAATCCTTCTAGTTACAGGAACGCAGTGCCATGTGGATTGTAAAGTTAGCTCTCCGGAGGCCGTATACCTTCGTCGTTTTCTCGCTTCTGCTTCTGCTTATTGCGCCCGTGGCGCTGCTTCGGACGCCGGTCGATATTTTCCCGGCGATCAACATTCCGGTGGTCAGCGTGGTTTGGACATACACCGGACTGGCGCCTACGGAAATGGCGAACAGGATCGTCTCCATCTTCGAGCGCTCACTTACGACGAGCGTGAACAACATTGAACACATCGAATCTCAATCTCTGAACGGAGTGTCTGTCGTCAAGGTCTTCCTTCAGCCCAACGCGAACGTAGACGGTGCGATTTCGGAGATCATTGCCGAAGCGCAGACCGGTATCAAGCAGTTCCCTCCAGGCATTACGCCGCCCCTCGTATTGAGTTATAACGCGGCGACCGTTCCCATTCTGCAATTAGGACTGGGGGGGCAGGGTCTCTCGGAGCAGCAACTCAACGATCTGGGGAATAACCAGATTCGCCCCCAACTGGCGACCGTGCAAGGCGCTTCTTTGCCGATTCCCTACGGCGGGAAAGTTCGCCAGGTGATGGTCGATATTGATTCTAATCGCTTGCTATCCAGGGGGCTGACGCCCAGCAACGTGGTAAATGCGGTTAACGCGCAGAACGTGATTCTGCCGTCGGGCACAGCCAAAATCGGGCGGATCGAATACAACATTGAATTGAATGCGACGCCGGAAGCGATCAATGCATTGAACAATATCCCGATCAAGACGGTGAATGGCGGCACGATTTTCATGCGCGATGTCGCCAACGTGCGGGATGGTTACGCAGTCCAGCAGAATGTCGTTCGCCAGGATGGACAGCGCGGCGTGCTCATGACCGTTCAGAAATCGGGCAACGCATCCACCCTCACCATCGTGTCGCAGGTCCGAGCGATGCTGCCGAAATTGGCAGCGGCACTTCCGTCCCAATTGGTCATCCGGCCGCTCTTTGACCAATCTATCTTCGTGAAGGCTTCATTGCAGGGCGTCCTTCGAGAGAGCGCTATTGCCGGGGTGCTGACGGCACTGATGATTCTGCTGTTCCTGGGAAGCTGGCGCAGCACGCTGATCATCGCAACGTCCATTCCGCTCTCAATTCTGACATCGCTTCTGATCTTGAGCGCGCTGGGGGAAACCATCAACATCATGACGCTGGGCGGCCTGGCGCTAGCGGTGGGCATCTTGGTGGACGACGCCACGGTCGAGATCGAAAATGTGGAACGGCACATCGGCATGGGCGAGGAGCTGCAAGACGCGATTTTGGCAGGCGCGCAGGAGATCGCCACACCGGCGTTCGTCGCAACAATTTCGATCTGCATCGTTTTCGTACCCATGTTCTTTTTGACCGGGGTGGCGCGCTACCTATTCGTGCCGTTCGCCGAATCGGTAATCTTTGCGCTGCTCGCCTCGTATTTCTTTTCTAGAACGCTGGTACCGACGATGGTCAAGTATCTGCTGCCGGCCGAGGTGGCAGGTCATCGGGAGGGAAAAGAGAAGCGGCGTCTGCCGGTTCTGGGATATCTGCACAAGGCGTCCGAGCGCGGCTTCGAGAAGTTGAGAAACGCGTATGAACGCCAGCTTGCAGTCTGCCTGGCTCATCGGAAGCTTTTCGGAGCTTGCTTCGTGCTGTTCTGTGGCGTAAGCGTGGGCCTGCTGTTTACACGGCTGGGCCAGGATTTCTTCCCCAGCGTGGACGCTGGCCAGTTTCGGCTGCACCTTCGGGCAAGTACTGGCACGAGGATTGAGAACACGGCCCGGCTTGCCGACGAAGTAGAAGGCGTGATCCGCCAGACAGTGCCGAAGCAGGAGCTGCTAGGCATATTGGACAACATTGGCCTGCCGACCAGCGGCATCAATCTCTCCTACAGCAACGGGGGCACAATCGGCTCATTTGACGCAGAAATCCTGGTCTCGCTGCAGCCCAAGCATCATCCGACGGCAGAGTATGTCGACGCGCTGCGAGAAAAGCTTCCCGCGCTGTTTCCGGCAACCACGTTCTATTTTCAACCAGCGGATATCGTGACCCAGATTCTAAACTTCGGCCTGCCTTCGGCGATTGATGTCCAGATTGTGGGCAATGACATGAATGCTAACTTTGCTCTGGCGACGCAGCTTGCCGACCGCGTGCGCGCCATTCCGGGCTCGGTGGATACGTACGTATATCAACTGATGGACCAGCCGCGCTTTATGTATTCGGTCGACCGGAACAAGAGCAATCAGATGGGGTTGATGGAACGGGATGTTGCCACCAATCTCTTGACGTCGCTGAGCTCCAGTTTTCAGACCGCACCCAATTTCTGGCTGGATCCGAAGAACGGCGTCAGCTATGCGATTGCCGTGCAGACGCCGCAGTACAAGATGAACTCGCTCGATTCGATTGGCACGATCCCGGTGAGTACCGGCTATGCACAGCCGAACGAATTGCTCGAAAACATCGCGACACCTGCACGAGGCGCGGAGCCCGCGGTGGTGAGTCACTACAACGTAAGGCCGGTTATCGATATTTACTCGAGCGTTAACGGGCGCGACCTGGGCAGTGTGGCGAAGGAGGTGGATAGATTGACCTCCGCCGTGGAGCTGCCACGGGGAACAACGATTGTCACCAGAGGACAGGTAGCGACTATGCGGTCTTCTTTCATCGGCCTCTTTGCAGGCCTGGCCTTCGCTATTGCGCTGGTTTATCTGTTGATTGTTGTCAACTTCCAATCGTGGTTGGATGCGCTGATCATTATTACGGCTCTGCCGGGCGCGCTGGCTGGAATCTGCTGGTGCCTGTTTTTGACGCAGACCACATTGAGCGTCCCTGCCTTAATGGGAGCGATTATGAGCATCGGTGTGGCGACATCGAACAGCGTTCTGGTGATCACGTTCGCCAATGAACGGCTGGCGGAGACGAAAGACGCGCTCAAAGCAGCGTTGGAAGCCGGCGCGACACGTTTGCGGCCGGTGATCATGACGGCGACAGCCATGATGATCGGCATGATTCCGATGTCACTGGGGCTGGGCGAAGGCGGCGAGCAGAACGCACCTCTGGGAAGAGCGGTAGTCGGAGGGCTGCTGTTCGCCACGGTCGCGACATTATTTTTCGTACCAGTGATTTTCAGTCTTGTCCACTCGCGCAAGCAGTCCGCCGAGTAAGTTGCTTGACGTCTAGAAAGGAGCAGTAAGCAATGAATACCCAACTAAAACAACAGGAGCGCCCCGGCGCGAGAAAGCTGCTTTGGTTTATAGCGCCTATCGTGGCGCTCGCATTAGGAGCACTACTCACAGTGAGTTCCAAGGCCGCCAGCGACGCAAAGGTAGCGGCGGTAACGAAGACTCTTGCCACGCAGCACGTCTCGGTGGTTCATCCGGCGCGCGGCAATGCCGTAACGGAGTTGAGCCTGCCCGGAACGACGGAAGCGTTTGTCGAGTCGCCGATCTTCGCGCGGACAAACGGCTATCTAAAACTCTGGACGACAGACATTGGCGCGCGTGTGAAGGCTGGCCAACTGCTTGCCGTGATTGAAACACCTGAACTGGACCAGCAACTGATGCAGGCGCGGGCGGTACTCGCACAAACCGAAGCAAATTTGAAGCTGGCGAAAATTACCGGCAGCCGATATCAGGATCTGATCGCCTCGCACTCTGTCTCACAACAGGACGTGGATCAAGCCGACCAGAATACTGCCATGCTGACGGCGAGCGCCCAAGCCGCTGGGGCCGATGTGCAGCGATTAGAGCAGTTGCAGCAGTTTGAAAACGTGTCGGCTCCGTTTGACGGAATCGTCACAGCCAGGAACATCGATATTGGAGATCTCATCAACGCGGGCAGCAACGGCACGGGGAAAGAGATGTTTCGAATTGCGCGGATAGACACGCTGCGCGTCTTCGTCAACGTTCCCGAAGATTACAGCGGCAGCATTAGACCGGGTGTTGCAGCAAAACTGTCCATTGCAGGATTTCCAGGAAAGGAATTTCCGGCGAGGGTCGCGCGATACGCGCACGCGGTAGATGCGAATTCGCGCACGATGCGAACCGAACTGGACGTTCCGAACTCCAATGGTGCCTTGATGCCGGGAGCGTATGCCAGCGCCACCTTTAACTTGCGGTCTCCCATCGCTCCACTGATTCTGCCATCCAACACCGAGATCTTTCAGGCCGATGGCATGCAGGTGGGAGTGGTAGACAAGAACTGCAGGGTTCAACTGCGCAATATTACGGTCGGGCGAGATTTCGGCACATCGGTAGAAGTTCTCTCGGGCTTGCAGCCAAGCGATGCCGTCATCACGAACCCTTCCGACTCGCTTACCGCCGGCGCGGAGGTTGCATTGACGAATTCTAACGCCAAGGTCACAGGAGATTAGCCATGCTAACTACATTTACAAGTAAGTTCAACGTACGGACGGCGGTGGTTACAGCTGCGCTGATGGCATCTGCGGGCTGCATGGTAGGGCCAAAATATCAGCGGCCAGCAACGCCTGCTCCTTCGCACTATAAGGAGGGCGCGAGCCCGGATAGCGGGAAAACCAATCCGATCGGGTACAGCAACTGGTGGCTGGTGTTTCACGACCACGAACTGAACGGCTTGGAACAACGGGCGGATGTGGCGAACGAGGACATCCTGGCGGCGATAGCGCGGGTAGAGCAGGCGCAAGCTTATTTGAAGGCATCGCGCTCGGATCTATTTCCCACTCTGAGCGCCGGGGGCTCGGCCAGTCGAAACCGGGAGGCGCAGAACCGGCCGAACAACGGCAACACCGGAGGATTGGCTGCGACGTACAACGACCTTCAATTTTCGATGCTGCTCGGATACGAAATTGACTTCTGGGGCAAAATTCGACATTCCGTGGAAGCGGCCGCCGCTACCGAACAGAGCAACGAGGCGAACCTGCATTTCGTTCGCCTGGTAGCAGAGACCGGCCTCGCCATGAATTACTTTGGTCTGCGCGACTTAGACGCGGAACGTGAAGTGCTGCTGGCTACTTTGCAAGCTTTGCAAGAGGCGGAACAACTGACCGAAATGCGCAGGAAAGGCGGATTAGCAAGCGATTACGATGTGTTCCAAGCGAAGACATTGCTGGACCAGACGGATGCGCAGGCGAAACATATAGAGATACAACGCGCTCAATTCGAGCATGTGATTGCAGTGCTTACCGGCCAGCCGCCTTCGACATTCTCTCTACCGCGGAGTCCCTTGACGAGAACGCCGCCTGTTATCCCGACCGGACTTCCCTCGCAGCTGGTGAAACACCGGCCAGACATTCAGAGTATCGAGAGAACGCTGGCCGCCTCAAATGCTCAGATCGGAGTAGCCAGGGCGCTGCAGTTCCCGCAATTCACGATTTCGGGAGCCGCCGGTTTTGAGAGCGTTAATCCAGGCTCGCTTTTGGCGTGGCAAAACTCCCTGGCCTCTTTGGGCGGAGGTGTTTTGGCGCCTGTATTCACGGGAGGGAGGCTCAAGGCCCAAGTGGAACAAGCCAAAGCCAGCTACCGGGAAACGCTTGCGCAGTATCAGGGGTCGGTGTTGACGGCGTTCCAGCAGGTGGAAGATCAACTGGCCGCAATACGAATCCTCGGCGGTGAAGCAGCCTCTACCGGGAGCGCGGTGAATGATGCGCAGCACACGGAGCAGATTGCAATCAACCAATACAAGACCGGGCTGGTGAATTATTTAAACGTGGCCAACGCACAGGCCACATTGTTATATAACGAACGTACACAAACGCAGATCCTAGGTGAGCAGATGGTGGCCTCCATAGCGCTTGTCAAGGCCCTGGGTGGCGGGTGGACGGGCGCGCCGAAACCGTCCGGAAACTAAACGAGAAGATTTCGCGGTGAATGAGGCACAGTGAAAGATGTGTGGATGATGCCGAGCGCCAGGAACCGGCCAGCACTTTCGGCCATCTCTTGTCTGCTCGCGATTGCGTTGAGCGGCTCGACCCCCGGCGCTAGCGGTGGAACGCTTTGTAGTTACTTCTTGGGCTCACAGGGACGGCTTGCCTTCCACGCTCATATACGCGATAACGCAGACCCGCGACGGTTATCTGTGGCTTGGCACTTCCGATGGATTGGTTCGTTTTGATGGCATCAACTTCGATCATCAGAAGCTTATTGTGAATTCGGAGCTGATGTTAGGGGCGGTGACGGCTTTGCATGGTGCAGACGATGGCGCCTTGTGGATCGGTTCGGCTTCCGGGCTGATCACGAAAATGACCGGCGCACACCTTCAAAAGTACCGCCTGGCGGGCAAGGTTGAGGCGATTGTAGAAGCATCTCCGGGCGACATCTGGGTGATCGCCAATACGGGGCTCTATCGATTTGCAAACGAAAGGCCGGGAGAACTCGCGCCAGTTGAGAGTATCGGGGCAGCGCAAGTCACCCGGCTTTTCGAAACAGGAACGCGCGATCTTATGCTGGGAACGCGACGGTTTGGGCTCGAAATTGTGAAGGACGCTAAACCGCTCGCCCCGTTGCATGGGCAAAAGGTCACACTAAATGGCCGCCCCTTTCTTCTGAGCGAAGGGCAGCATGGCCGCGTCTGGCTTAGCGAGGCAACCTCGCGGCGAGAAGATACCTATTCTGTCTTGCTTCACGACACGCGCGGATATGTTTGGGCCGGGAATCACGGGCTGATCCGAACCGGAGCCGAGGGCTCGAGGTCTACGCCTGAACTGGAGAATCGCCTTATCGAATCTTTGTTTGAGGATCGCGAAGGCAATGTTTGGGCGGGTGCCAATAATGGCCTGTACCGGTTCCGATACGGCAAGGTTTTTGCGCTCACAACGCATGATGGCTTGACCAACGATCGCGTTTCGTCGGTGGCGGCGGACGGGACCATTGTATGGGTAGGAACGCAAAGCGGCCTGGACCGCATCGACAATTTTGCCGTTCGAGAGTGCCTGCACGGCGTGAACGTCTTGACCGTGAAGCCCACAAGAAATCACGAAGTATGGGTGGGCACCAATGAAGGAGTTTTCAGAGTTACCGATACCGGCGGTGTTCTTAAATCTGAACTCATTGTTCGGGAGCTTTCATCGGTAACAGCGATTGAAGAGGATACGGCGGGTTGCATCTGGCTACTCGATTCGGAGAAAGGCCTGTATAGATGGCACGACCGTATCCTCGTTTCTATCGGAAGCGAGCCAAAATTCGGAGCTCGGAGCATTTCGTTTATACGGGCACAAAGCGACGGGACGGTGTGGATCGGCTCCTCCGGCGGCGGAGTGAGTGTTTTTCGGAATAGCGGTTTCCGTGAATCTCCTACGGTCTCGGGCATGGCGACGGGAACCGTGTATGACGTCTACATGGAGAAGCCCGCCCTGATCTGGCTCGCCAGCGAAACGGGCTTGTACCGGCTCAGCGGGAACACGTCAAGTGTCTGGAACGCGAAGAATGGCTTGCCCGGTAATCGCGTACTTTGGTTGCAGCCGGACGGCGGCGATCAGCTTTGGCTGGGCTTCAGCACCGGGATCGCACGCTTACGCCGGTCCGATTTGCGTAAGACTGAAGCTGCTGCGTCACGGAGCGTTCCGTGCGATTTTTATGATTTCGAGGACGGGCTCTTGGCCAATCCGGTTCGCCCGTCGCAAGCGGCGGCGACGCAAGATTCGGAAGGCAAGCTTTGGGTGACGACCTCGGCGGGGATCGCGATTATCGATTCGAGGCATATAGAGAAAAACAGCCTACCGCCCAATGTGTTGATTGAGCGTGTGGTGGCGGACAATCGCGAGGCGGCTACCGGTTTCCCGATTCGGCTTCCCCCTTTGACGAAGAATCTGGAGATTGATTACACCGGCCTGAGTTTAGCTGTACCGCGGAGGCTGCAGTTCCGCTATGAATTGGAGGGATATGACAAACAATGGCAGGATGCAGGCAACCGCAGGCAGGCGTTCTATACGAACCTGCAACCGGGAACATACCGGTTTCACGTATTGGCTGCAAACAACGATGGCGTGTGGAATGAAACGGGAGCGAGCATGGAGTTTGCTATTGAGCCGGCCTTCCAGCAAACACAGATGTTCAAGATAGTGTGTCTGGCGGCCGGAGGACTTATAGCCTTGGGCATCTACCGAGTTCGCATGCAGCGTGTGCGTGCCGCATGGAACGCAAGGTTCGAACAGCGCCTGGCGGAGCGAACGCGTATTGCACAGGAGCTGCACGATGAATTACTGCAAAGCGCCATGGGCGTCAGCTTGCAAATCGAATTAGTGGACAGCCTGGTGGACAAGCCTCCGGAAGCAAAAGCACATTTGCAACGCGCGCTTATTCTTTCGCGCGCCCTGATGCAGAAGGGGCGGGAGGTGTTGCGCGACCTCCGCGAGAAAACTCGGGATGCCAGCGATATTGCCAAAACTCTATCGGCAACCATTCAAGAAGCGCAGCAGGAAGGAGGGCCCGCGGCCACGCTCACTGTGGAGGGAACACCCCGCTCAGTAAATCCGCTGGTTGCCGGCGACCTCGCACAAATCGGGCGCCAGGCGATAATCAACGCGTTTCAGCATGCGGGGGCAAAGAAGATTGGGGTATGCGTGCATTACAAAGCGACAGAGCTTCGACTGCAAGTAAACGACGACGGTCGCGGAATGAACCCGCACATCGCTGAATCCGGCAAATCGGGGCGCTATGGATTGATCGGGATGCGAGAGCGCGCAGAACGTATCGGGGGCACGCTGATCATTTCAAGCACAGCAGGACAGGGCACCCAAGTGACTGCCTCCGTTCCCGGCAGGCACGCCTATCGACAGACGAAGCAACATGATTAGGATTCTGTGTGTCGACGATCATCCGGTGGTTCTTGACGGGTTGTCGGCCATCATCGCGATGCAACCCGAGATGGAGCTTGCCGCGACTGCAGCCAGTGGAGAAAAGGCTCTGAAGGCATTTCGGGAGCATAAGCCGGACGTAACGATTGTGGATCTCAGGCTCCCGGATATGAGCGGCTTCGATCTGATCAAAGCAATCCGCAAAATGGACAGCAGGGCCAGGATTATCGTGTTGAGTTCCTACGACGGCGATACGGATATCCAGCGCGCGTTGGATGCCGGAGCGCAAGGTTACGTGGCGAAGGGCCTGGTGCGTGACGAGTTGCTGACCGCCATCCGTACGGTTTCGGCGGGCGGGAAACATATCCCGGCGACGATCGCCCAACGGCTGGTGAGTCATATGCAAGAAGATGCAGTTAGCGAACGCGAAATGCAGGTCTTACTGCTGGTTGCGTCTGGAAAGCGCAACAAAGAGATCGCCGCGGACCTTTCAATTGCCGAAGACACGGTGAAGATGCACGTACGGAATATCTTCTCAAAACTGAACGTCACGGATCGCACGGAGGCGGTGACCGTTGCGCTGAGGCGCGGCATTATTCACCTGTGAGTCCAATCCACCGGCGCACGCTGTCGGGCGATAACGTCGAGCTTCATAAAATGACAGCATGAACGATGTACGGTTCGCGCTGCGAATTTTGGCCAGGAATCCGGGTTCCACGGCGTTGATCATTGCGCTTCTGGCGCTGGGCACGGGCGCGAGCACAACCATGTTCAGCTTGTTTGACGCCGTCCTGCTTCGGCCGCTGCCGGTTCGGCATCCGGAGCAATTGGTGCAGATGGTACAGCGGCTTCCAAAGCCGCTAGGGCTGAGGAGCGAGTTTCCATACGGGTATTACAAAGCACTGCGCGAGCGCAGCAAGACTCTGGGGCCGATATTCGCCGAGGCAGAATGGCACGACCACTTCCGTCTGACTGACCCCGAACCGGCTGAGGAGATTACGGTGTACGGCGTTACGCCGGAATTTTTCGCTGCCTTAGGATCGCGGCCGCTGCTGGGCCGCTTCCCGGCCATCAACGATGCAGCGCGTGATACGGATATGCCGCCCGCGGTTCTGAGCTACAACTTCTGGCGCAGGCGGTTAGGAGGCAATGGCGGCTCAATTGAGGGCCGGACGCTTGCGATCAACGGCCATCGATTCTCGATTGCGGGAGTGATGCCGCACGGCTTGCATGGGCTTTCGGTGGATAGCGGCCCCGACATTCGAATTCCGCTGCAGGCCTTTTCGCTCTTGACGCCGGAGTTCGACGCGGATCACACAGAGTTCGCGTTGGCAGGCCGCTTACAACCGGGAGTGACGCCAGCCCAGGCCCAAGTAGAGTGCCTGACGATTTGGCGCCGGGTGATGCAGGATTATTACCAGAACATCGAGAAAGTTCCGCGGGAAAGCATTCCCGGTTTGCTTAGGCGCGGCATGGAAGTTCGATCTTTGGAACGCGGCACATCCATTCTTCGGGACAATTTTGGCGATGTGTTCCAGCTATTGATGGCGTCGGTGAGTGTTCTGCTGGTGATTGTGGCCCTCAACGTCGCCGGGCTTCTGTTGGCTAGGGCGGCGGTGCGGCAGCGGGAGATGGCCGTAAGGCTTGCCATTGGCGGATCTCCCTGGCGCATCGCGCGGCAACTGCTCGTGGAAAGTATATTGCTATCGGCGGTCGGCGCTGCCGGGGGGTTGATGTTATCGCTGATCATGATGCCGTTGGCGATACGTTCGCTGCCGCCGGTCCGCGACATGTATACGGCAATAATGCCGATCTCACTCAGACGCCGGCCTCAACTGGCGTGTCTTTTCGTTTCTCCTGGCGTCATCGGCGGCAACGACGATCATTTTTACTGTCAGCCCGGCAGCAGCGACAGTACGTTTAAGTATTTACCATGTGCTTCGCACGGTGCGATCGAGCGGCAGTTTTCGCGGACGCCAGATTTTGATTGCAGCGCAAATTGCATTATGTACCTTCCTGCTGGCGGGCGCGGGTTTGCTGGTGCGCAGTTTCGAGCGGCTGCGCGCTACGCCTTCGGGATTCGCTCTCGATTCCATCGCGACGTTCAGGTGCGATATCGGGACATCCAAATATCCGCCGGGAGTGGTGGATGCTCTGCTTGAGCGAGTGCGCGAAATACCGGGCGTCATCTCGGCGGCTACGTCGTCATCAGGAGTATTGCGGGGTCACGGAGTATTCATGACCGCCGTTCCGACCGGCCGAAGGATTACCCGTGCCGATTTTTTGGACGCCAATGCGAACCGGGTCTCGCGGGATTACTTCACCACTATGGGAATGCGCCTGATAGCCGGGCGCGAATTTATTCCGAGCGACGCGCCACAATCGAAGCAAACGACCGCGGTGAAGGCTATTGTGAACGAAGCATTTGTGCGGCAGATCTTCCCTGGTTCGGACGGGATTGGCAAGCGCTTCGGCACCGGAGCGGAAGGAAGCATTGCTTCCGCTGGCAACGAAATCATCGGAGTGGTGAGCGACGCAAAATACCGTTCGCTCAGAGATCCGATCCATCCCATGGTTTACTCGCTCGAAGCGAATGCCGATTCCGACTTCATGTTGAACGTGCGCACGTGGATGGCGCCGGAGACGGTCATTCAGCCGGTGCGGCAAGCGCTCGCCTCTGTTGCGCCGGGCCTAGAGTTACTCGAAACCGGCACGCTTGCGCAGGCAGTGGACGAAATCACGGCTCCTGAGCGAATGACTGCAGCCCTGGCCTCGCTATTCGGCGCGATGGCGACGCTGCTGGCCGGCATTGGAACATATGGACTGTTGGCTTATGCGATTACGCAAAGACGCCGGGAGATCGGGATTCGAATGGCACTTGGGGCGCGACCGGCGCACGTGGCGAAGCTTATCGCCGAACAGACATTCGGCATGGCCGTTGCGGGAGTCGCCGTAGGTCTTGGCACGGCGTTTCTTACTGGACCGGTGATACGAAGCCTGCTCTACAGCATTTCGCCGCAAGATCCCCAGGCGCTAGCAGCGGCTGGTATTTTTGTGCTGCTGATGGCTAGCGCGGTAAGCATCCGCCCGGCGTTCAAAGCGGTTCAAATACAGCCTGCGGAGACGTTGCGAATTGAGGGTTAGAACCAAGGTACGAACGAAATTGAGGCATCCTGGTAACAGATAGCTTATGCCGTTGTCCGGTTTCGATCCGATTATTGCGCAATGGTTCGCGGGCCGTTTTGACTCTCCTACGCAGCCTCAAGTACGGGGCTGGCGCGAGATTGCCGGCGGACACGACACGCTCATCTCTGCGCCGACCGGTTCGGGTAAAACGCTGGCCGCCTTCCTGATGTGTCTGGATCGGCTGGTCCGATCCGCACGGGCGCAAACGTTGCCCGATGAGGTCCAGGTCGTTTATGTCTCGCCGCTCAAAGCGCTCAGCAACGATGTACACCGGAATCTGGAGCAGCCCCTTGCCGAGATGAACGCGTTGGCTAAAGGACAGGGCATTTCGTTGATGCCGATCCGAACGGCGGTAAGAACCGGCGACACGCCTATGTCTGAGCGCGCCCGGATGATAAAGAAGCCGCCGCACATTTTGGTTACAACGCCGGAGTCGCTCTTCATTCTTCTCACGGCGGAGAAATCGCGCCAGTTCTTGCGGGGTGTCTCGACTTTGATCGTGGACGAGATTCACGCCATGGCAGACGACAAACGCGGCTCACACCTCATGCTGTCGCTCGCGCGCCTCGATTCCCTCACTGGGCGTCGTGCGCAACGGATTGGCCTATCGGCAACCGTCAAACCAATAGAAGAAGTGGGCCGGCTTCTCGGCCCTGACACGCGAATTGTCGACGTCGGACACCGGCGCGACATGGATCTCCGGGTCGAGACGCCACGCGACGAACTCGGCGCCGTGGCAAGCACGGAGTTGTGGAACGAGATCTACGACCGCATTGCAGAACTGATTCTCGCGAATCGCACGACGCTCGTATTTGTGAATACCCGGCGGCTTTCAGAACGCGTGGCCCACGCCCTGGGAGAACGCCTTGGGGCGAATGTCGTTCTACCGCACCATGGAAGCCTTTCGCGCCAACTCCGATTGGACGCGGAGTCGCGCTTGAAACAAGGCGAGCTGCGCGCGGTCGTCGCGACGGCATCGCTCGAACTTGGCATCGATATTGGAACAGTGGATCTAGTCTGCCAAATTGGATCTCCCCGCTCGATCGCGGTCGCCTTACAACGAATTGGGCGCTCAGGGCACTGGGTGGGCGCGAAGCCGCATGGGCGCCTGTTCACAACCACGCGCGATGAACTGGTGGAATGTGCCGCGCTGATTTCAGCGATTCGGAAAGGCGACCTGGAACGGATCGAGATTCCGCAAAATGCGCTTGACATTCTCGCTCAGCAGATTGTTGCCGCAGCCGCGGTGGAGGCTTGGAAGGAGGATAATCTCTTTGAGTTGTTTCGTACGGCTTATCCCTACCGGAATCTGGCCCGCGAGGATTTCGATGCGGTGATCGAAATGCTTTCCGAAGGCATCGCGACGTCCCGAGGCAGAAGCGGAGCTCTGCTGCATCGCGATCAGGTGAATGGACGCGTGAAAGGCCGGCGTGGCGCCCGTCTGGCGGCGATCACTTCCGGGGGCGCCATTCCAGAGAACGCGGCCTATGCCGTGATTGCCGAACCGGATGGCAAGGTGGTTGGAACTTTGGATGAGGACTTCGCTATAGAAAGCCTGGCCGGCGACGTCTTTTTGCTTGGAACTCATTCGTGGCGTATCAAACGCGTTGAATCTGGACGCGTTCGGGTGGTTGATGCGCATGGCGCGGCGCCTTCGATTCCGTTCTGGCTGGGCGAAGCACCTGGGCGCTCCCGCGAACTATCGGCGGAGGCAGCACAGATTCGCGAGCGCGTTTTCGCCGATACCGAGCCCGTACCAGTGTTTCTGATGCGCGAATGCGGGTTGGACGAAGCGGGAGCGAAACAAATAGCCGGGTATGTTCGAACGGGTGCGGTGGAACTCGGCGCATTACCGTCGCAACGCACGGTGGTGGCGGAGCGTTTTTCGATCAAGCCGGTGGCATGCAATTCGTGTTGCATGCTCCGTTCGGTTCACGGATACGCGCGCCTGGGGTCTCGCGCTTCGTAAGCGCTTATGCCGGACATTTAATTTTGAATTGCAGGCAGCGGCTACGGACAACGGGCTTGTGCTATCGCTGAGCGAGCAACATTCGTTTCCGCTTAATCTGGTATTTGCGTTTCTGAAGGCGGCAACGGTAGAAGACGTCCTGCGGCAAGCACTGCTGACGGCCCCTATGTTCGGCGCCCGCTGGCGCTGGAATACGACCCGAGCGCTCGCCATTTTACGATTCAGCGGCGGCAAACGAGTACCAACCCCAATCCAGCGGATGCGTGCCGACGATCTGCTGGCCGCGGTTTTCCCGGACCAAGTTGCCTGTGCGGAAAATCTGAGCGGACCAATCCGCGTTCCGGATCATCCGCTAGTCAATGAAACAATCGATAACTGCCTGCACGAGGCAATGGATCTGGAAGGACTGAAGGAGGTGCTGGAGGATATCGAGGAGGGCCGCGTTCGCACAGTGGCCATCGACACAGTGCAAGCCTCCCAGTTCTCGCACGAGATTCTGAACGCAAATCCTTACGCGTTTCTGGATGATGCGCCGCTTGAAGAGCGCCGCACCCGGGCAGTTCAACTGCGGCAAAAGCTCGGAACCGATGTGACCGGCGGTGAAGGCGCGCTTGATCCGCGGGCCATCGATCAGATTTCAGCGGAGGCGTGGCCGGAAGCGCGGGATCATGACGAGTTGCACGATGCATTGCTCACGTTGGTGAGAATGCCGCCGGTTGATGAATGGCAAATATTTTTTGGCGAGCTTGCGGCAATGGGCCGCGCTTCAACGATTACCCGGGAAGGTTCGCCCTATTGGGTTGCCACCGAGCGCCTTTCTGTTGCGGACGATCCGACTGCCGTTGTTTCAGGTTGGCTGGAATGTATGGGACCGGTAACAGTTTCCGGGCTGGCGGCGAAGCTGGCGTTTCCTCCGGACGCGGTTGAAGCGGCGCTACTGAGACTCGAAGCCCAAGGGCAGGTCATGCAAGGGCGCTTCCGGAACACGCAAGGCGATATGGAATGGTGCAACCGCCGGATCCTAGCCCGCATTCATCGCGCCACTATTGGACGATTGCGGCGCGAGATCGAACCCGTAACAGCCCTCGATTTTGAACGTTTTCTGCAGGCTTGGCAACATGTTGCACCCGGAAGTCAATTGCATGGCGCCGACGGGACTCTGCAAATTATCCGGCAGCTCGAAGGGTATGAGATTCCCGCCGCCGCTTGGGAATCGGAAATTCTCGCACGAAGAATCGCGAAGTACGACCCGGATTTTCTCGACGAACTCTGCCTTTCCGGCGATGTGATGTGGGCGAGAGTATCGCCGCATCCCGCAGTAGTTGAGAATCGCCGCGTGCGGCCCACGCGAATCGCACCGATTACTCTTTTTTTGCGTGAGGATGCCGAGTGGCTCATGCGCGGACCCGGTTCCGAGGATTCGCTCGGGCTCTCGCACGCTGCCCGCGAAGTGTTGCTCGCCCTGGAGCGGAACGGAGCCAGCTTTTTTGGCGATCTGGTGCGGCAGACAGCAAGATTGGCGAGCGAAGTGGAGGACGGTCTTTGGGAGTTGTTGGCGGGAGGGTTTGTGACAGCAGATGGATTCGATAATCTGCGAGCGCTGATCGATCCGAAACGCCGTCGCGGCGAGGGGCGCGGCCGCGAGAAGCGGCCGCGCCACGCCGCGGGGCGGTGGGCGTTGCTGCATTCGAGGGGCGCAAAGATGAGTACCGAAGAGAGAATTGAGCGTTTTGCGCGGCAGTTGCTGATCAGATGGGGCGTCTTATTGCGCGACTTGTTGGTCCGGGAAACGATCGCGCCGCCGTGGCGGGATCTGTTGCCTATACTCCGCAGAATGGAGGCGCGCGGCGAGATTCGCGGGGGAAGATTTGTCTCGGGTTTTACCGGAGAGCAATTTGCCCGGCCCGAAGCGGTAGATTTACTACGCTCTATCCGCCGTCATTCAGACAGCAGCACAATCGCCGCGGTTGCTGGCGCAGATCCTTTGAATCTCACAGGTATCATTGTGCCCGGGCCGCGTGTAAGCCGCCTAGCGGTTATGGGCGTTGTGCCGGCGTGAAGGAGGCGATATAACGTCTGCCGCGACTTCTGCCGATGGAATTTAGTGATAACTTAGCAATTCCATGCCAGATTACCTTCTGCAAGATTTGATGAACGAGCGCGGCTATGTCGCGCTGCCGGGCAAGCCTAAAGCCAGCGAAGCGGCCGTGGCGCTGACCGCGGAGGGTCGGGTGGTGTTCGGCGATCCCAAAACAGGGCGCCCGACTTATGCAAAAGCAGGGTCGAAGCTGATTTACTACGATGACGAAGTTGAGCGGCAACGGCGCTTGGCTTGTGATACCGCGCTTGGCCAGCTGATGCTAGATCACCCCAAATTTGCCCAACCAGCGGTGGATCTTGTCAGCGGTGGTATTGAGTCATACTGGCAGACCCTAAGTGCAAGACTGTCCGGCACGGAAGCCTTCAAGAAAATTGTCGAGGTGGATGGGAAGTACGTGTCTAACCCCACCAGCTTCGGCCGCCTGCCTGTGGCACAGCCGTCGCAGACGGAGGTCAATCAGTTCAAGGCGAAGATCGACATGTGGCTGAGCTCGCTGAGGAGCGGCGATCTGCCCAAAATCATGACCCTGCATGACACGTTCTTGAAGATTTATTGCAACAACGAATCAGGCGTTGGCAAGCCGATGGAAGTGGCGAACAAGTTTGGATTCCGCGAGGATTGGTACGAAGGGAACTCGCGCGGCCGTGAGAATCGGCCGAATACGAGTTACACGCAGTCGACAATGCCTGGGCTGATCACCAGCGACTTCACGATCCCGGTTATGTCTTCGCTTGAGCGCAGCGGAATTAACTTAGACACGATGCGGGTTGAATCGCGCAATCGCGGCACCGACATGTTCTTGATTGCGGCACGGGCGATGCGGTCAGAGTTTCGCCAAATACTGGGGGAGAATAATCTCGTATTTGCGGCTTCGGCGTCCGGCACAACAAGCACACTGCTGGCGAGCGCCAAAATCTTCCAACCGGCACTTCTCAATAATCCCGATTCCATGAAGCAGTACTTAATGGGCTGCGTCGCCTATCTCATCGGCGGCGGCATGCACACCTGCCACGAAGTGTTCTACACGGGCGGGATTGCCGGTTTGACCTATACACCAGGCAAGTACATTGATATGCTGCCACGGAGCTTCACGTCCTCACGCCTGTACGAGCATTGGGCAGCCGAATTCTGGGAGATCGTTCGTCCTGATCGCCCGTCGCCACGATGAGCTTCGGGCCTGAGTGGGATCCCTTTCGCGGGATTGGATGATTGGCTGCTACCAGGGCAGCGCTTGCCCCATGTGAAAGAAGCCGCCGTTTGGACCGTTTTCATCAAGGAGGGCGAGGGCCACGCCGGTTTGGCCACCTTCCGTGATTTCCATGGGTGCCGCATCGGTTCCCATATCGGTCTTTACCCATCCCGGATGCGCCGAGTTGACTTTGATCTTTGTGTCCTTTAATTCGTGCGCGAGATGGATTGTCAATGAATTCAAGGCAGCTTTCGAAGCATCGTAAGACAAAGATTTGAAGTTATATATCGGGCTGTTGGGGTCGGCATGCAATGTCTGCGAACCGAGAATGCTCGACATATTGACAATCCTGCCGGCCTCGCTCTTTTTGAGCAACGGCAGCAACGTTTGCGTCAAGGCGATGGGGGCGAAAAAATTGGTTTCGAAAGTGCGCTGCAGCGATTCCTCCGTGGTGGCGCTCACGCTGGTGCCCGCTAAACCATCCGCGGATATGCCGGCGTTGTTGATGAGAATGTCCAATTTTCCGAAGTTCTTTTCCAGGAACGCCACTGCCTCGGCGTAGTCTTTTTTATTTGTGACGTCCAATTTGATGAATCGAACGTCCAACCCTTCGTTCTTGAGCTTCTCGGCCGCGACCTCACCCTTTGCCCGATCGCGGGCAGCCAGCACAACTGTAACGCCGGATTGTGCCAGTTGCCTGGCCATTTCATATCCCAGACCTTTGTTAGCGCCCGTGATGAGGGCAACTTTCTTTGCATTCGCCATAGCTGTATAGATCTGCAAAGCGCGGCGAAAGATTCGGCCAATTGCGTCCTCCTATTCCGGAGTTGGGTTCAGCGAAACCCGTAAACGAACTGACTAAGACGCTCTAAATGATCAATAAATCGACTCATCGCGCTTTCCAATAAGGCATGATTAAACTCAGGTTCATGGCAGGAGACGGACAGAATGAAAATGGTCGAGCTTTTCGAAACGGTTTGGCGGGACATGCTCTACGCGCTGAGAACTATGCGGAAGAACCGCGCCTTTAGCGCGACCGCCGTGCTTACGTTGGCTTTGGGAATCGGCGGCAATACCGCGATGTTCACGGTAGTCCGCTCCGTGCTTCTGAAACCACTCGCCTACCACGATCCGGACCGGCTGGTTGAAGTCTCCGGCGGGGCCACCTCGATACGGTTTGAGGAGATGAAAACAACCGCCGGGTCCTATGCAGGATTGGGAGCCTTCTTCCTGGGCGGCGGCGTTGAGAATATTACGCTTTCTGGAGGCGCCGAGCCAGAGATACTGAAAGCCGCCCGGGTGTCGGCCAATTTCCTAGACATTCTGGAAGTGAAGCCGTTGCTCGGGCGCGGCTTTCGTCCGGAGGAAGACACTGCGGCGGGCCTGCGCGTAGCAATGATCAGCGCGAATTTGTGGCGCAGGCGTTTTGGCGGAGATCCCGAGATTCTGGGTAAAACGGCTACGCTGGCTGCGACGCCATACACCATCACCGGGGTGCTACCGGCCGATTTCCAGTTCCCATTTCCCGATGTGGATGTGTGGACCACGAGGCCGACGGAGAACGTGAGCATCAACAGCCCGATCTTGAGCGTGTTCGGGCGATTGAAACCGGAAGTGGACATAGAACAGGCGAGCGCGGAACTGGCAGTGCTGAATCAACACTACCGGGTGGCCCATCCGGGAATGCTGGATGGCAAAACGAACAGCGTGGAACACGTAACGCCGCTCAGAGACAGCCTAGTGGCCGACGTGCGTTTCATGTTGTGGATGCTGTTCGGCGCAGTTGGATTTGTGCTGCTGATCGCATGTGCCAATATTGCGAGCCTGCTGCTGGCGCGGGCATCCTCCCGTTCTCGGGAGTTCGCGGTGCGGGCGGCTGTCGGCGCTTCACGTTTCCGGCTGATCCGGCAATTGCTGGCTGAGAGCGTTGTGCTGGCCGTGGCCGGAGGAGCACTGGCCATGCTGCTGGCGAAATGGAGTTTGATTGGATTCGCGCGCATGGCAGCGCTGGATCTGCCGCGCACCGGGGAGATTCAATTCGACGGAATGGTGCTGGGCTTCGCAGTGCTTCTGTCGATCGGCACGAGCGTACTTTTTGGGTTGATCCCTTCCCTGGGCGCGTCCCGGCCGGCTCTCGCGGCCGTGCTGCGAGCCAGCGGCGAAGCGGCGAACTTAACCGGCGGCAGGCGATTTGCGCTGGGACTGAGCGCACGCGGCGCGCTTGTTATCGCACAAGTCGCATTGTCGATGGTGTTGCTGATCGGCGCCGCTCTTCTGATGCGGAGCCTTGGTCGCTTGTCCCATGTTGATCCGGGGTTCAACCCTTCGCACCTTCTTACCCTGCGCATTTCCTTGCCGCCGTTGCGCTACGACACGAATCGGAAACAAGCGGCGTTCTTTGACGAGTTCGTGCGGCGCGTCGAATCTGTGCCTGGCGTCCGCAACGCCGCAGCGGCAATGACGCTTCCCATGACGGGCTTTGCACGGACTCCCGTTCAGCTGGCAGCCCAGCCGCCGCGGCCTTTGAACGAACGGCCGCTGGCGGTTATTGAGGACGTCACGCCCGCCTATTTCCGAACTCTGGAGATTCCGCTGAAGCGCGGACGCGAGTTTTCGCAGCGCGACGTTGCCGGCGCTCCGCTCACCGCAATCATCAACGAGAGCTTGGCGCGGGTGCTGTGGCCGGCTTATCCGAACGGCCTGAACCCAGTGGGCCAGCGCATTTTCATAGGGGCCAAGAGCGACCCGGTGGAAATTGCCGGTATTGTCGCGGATATACACCAATCTCTAGAACACGATGCGTGGCCCGGAGTGTTTCGCCCGTTTGCACAAACCCCGCCGCCGTTTACCGCATTTGCGGTGCGGACGGCACGCGATCCTCTTCAATTCGTGCATGCCATAAACAATCAAGCGCTTGCGATTGACCGGGACCAACCTGCCTCCGAGTTTAAAACCATGGACGATCTGATGGAAGCGGAGGGCGGTCAGCGCCGGTTGATTCTGATGCTGTTGGGATGTTTCGCCGGTGCCGCTCTGCTGCTGGCGGTGATGGGCATTTACGGTGTCATCGCCTATTCGGCCGCGCAGCGCACGCCGGAACTAGGCATCCGCCGCGCCTTGGGCGCACAAGACGCAGACATTCTACTATTGGTGGCCGGTCAAGGTCTTGCTTTGACACTCGCCGGTATCGTACTCGGCATCGGAGGAGCGCTGGCACTGACGCGAGTCATGACCAGTCTGCTGTTCCATACCAGCGCCACCGACCCGGCGACGTTCGCCGGCATCAGCCTCCTTTTCGCCATGGCGGCATTGGCTGCGAGTTATATTCCGGCGCGGCGCGCGGCACGGATCGATCCGGCGGCGGCGTTGCGAATTGGATAGACTCTCTCATCGCTTCTTAATCAGCCGTCTTTGTAGTAAGCTATCTTAGTATGGCAAACCCATGTCTTGGATAAGCCGGCTTTCCAATTTTTTCCGCAGAAGTAGAATCGAACACGAAATCGATGAGGAACTCGCCTCGCATATTGAGGAGGCGATGGCACAGGGCCGCTCTGCCGTGGAGGCTAGGAAAGCTTTTGGAGGAGAGATTCTTCAGCGCGAGCGCAGCCGCGACGTCAAACTGCTTCCATGGCTGGATGCGTTGCTGGCGGACGTGGTTTTCGGATGGCGGCAGCTTCGCAAGCGCCCAGCCGTCAGCATCGCGGCGATTCTGTCGCTCGCTCTGGCGATCGGCGCCACCACCGCGGCATTTCAACTGGTTGACGCTGTCTTGCTGCGCACTTTGCCCGTCAGCCATCCGGACCAACTCTTCTACCTGGCGGCCACTTATGTTGATCGGGATGGCCACCCGGATTATCGCGACGACTTCGATTACCCGACCTTTCGGCAGTACAGGGAGGCGGTGGCGGATCGGGCGGATTTGATGGTCATTGGTTTCAGCGCACCACAGGACGTGGTTTTCGGATCGGGCACTGAAATGGAGAGGGTGCATAGGCAGTATATTTCCGGCAACGCTTTCAGCGTTTTCGGGCTGCAGCCCGCTGTTGGCCGCCTCCTCTCAGTGCATGACGATTTGATACCCGGCTCGGACCCTATAGCGGTCTTAAGTTACGACTATTGGACACGCCGATTCGCCCGCGACCGCAACGTGATTAGGCAAACCTTTCGAATGGGGAACGATCAATTTCAGATTGTCGGCGTGGCGCCGCAGGGTTTCATTGGAACAGAACCGGGCACGGTAACCGACGTTTTTATGCCAGCGATGATAAACACAAAGGCAATCGATAGCCCGGGCTGGTCCTGGTTTCGAATATGGGTGCATCCCAAGGCAGGACTCGCGGCGGAGCAGGTTCGGCAGCCGCTGCAGGCATACTTCACTCGCGAGCACCGGGAGCGCCTCAAGGATTTTCACTCCGACACGCCCAAACCAGTCATCGACGCTTATCTCAGCGAGAAGCTTATTCTGTTGCCGGCAGCTTCAGGAGCTTCGGAGGTGCAAAAGACGTACCGCCGTCCGCTGCTGATCTTGGCTGCGCTGGTGGCGCTGGTTCTGCTGATCGCTTGCACGAACGTGGGAAATTTGCTGGCAGGCCAAGCTGCATCGCGGGCACGCGAGATGGCGCTGCGAGTCGCGATTGGCGCCGGGCGGCGGCGGCTTATCCAGATGGTGCTTGTGGAAAGCGCGTTGTTGGCGGCAATGGCCTCAGCGGCCGGCACGCTTTTTGCCGCATGGTCGGCTCCCTTGGTGATTTCCATGCTGCACGTGCCCGAAGATCCCGTGCGCCTGGTTCTTGAATCCGGCTGGCGAAGCCTGGTGTTCAGCATCGGGCTGGCATCGTTGGTGGCGTTGCTTTTTGGGCTTGCGCCGGCGCTCCAGGCATCGGGCGTGAAGCCAATGACCGCACTCAAGGGCGAAGATTTACATTCACGCCGCGGGATGCAAGCGCTGCTGGCCGCGCAGATGGGTTTCTGCGTGTTAGTCCAATTCGTCGCGGGATTGTTCGTCTCGACCTTCGAACGCCTATCGGACCGGCCGCTGGGATTCTCGCCCGGCCATGTGCTGGTAATGGACTCCTCAGCCTCAAAAGAACAGCCGCTGCAAGTCTGGATGCAGGTGGCGGACGAGCTTCGCGGTACGCCCGGCGTGCAATCGGCCGCTATGGCGGGCTGGCCCCTGTTGAGCCGCAACCGCTGGACAACCGACGTGCGCATTCCCGGCCACGCTATTGAGGGCCGCTCGCCCTATATGCTCGACGTATCTCCCGGCTTCTTCGAAACCATGCACATCGGGCTGATGGATGGACGCGATTTCCGGCCCGGCGATTTTCCGCCACGGCTGAGCGCTTCGGCGAGGCCCTTGCCGGGAGTGGGCATCGTCAATGAGGCTTTCGCCCGCACCTACTTCAATGGACAGAACCCGGTGGGCAGCACGGTGAGCATTCTTAAAAGCAAGGACCTTTCGACGCCCATGGAGATCATCGGTTACGTGCGTGACGCCGCGTATTACGACGTGCGGGAGCCCATGCATCCGACGATATATGCGCCCATGTCGGACAAGCAAGACAGCACTTTCTTAATACGCACCGTGGGCAATCCGTTCGCGCTGGCGCCAGTTTTGCGGCGGGCGGTTTCTAAGGCGCGACCCGATTTCCGGGTGCGAACGATTGAAGTTCAGAGCTCGTTTGTCCAGTGGCAAATGCTGCGGGAGCGGCTGCTTGCTTCACTCTCGCTGTTCTTCTCGATTGTGGCTTTGGCTCTTGCGGCGATTGGACTGTATGGCTTGCTGAACTATTCGGTAACGCAGCGGCGGCGGGAGATCGGCATCCGGATGGCAGTGGGTGCACGTCCCGCCCAAGTTGTTCGCCTCGTCACGTCGGGTCTATTCGGCATGGTGTCGCTAGGTCTGTTCCTGGGGCTGGCAGGAGGCGTGGCATGCGGACGCGTTGTTGAAAGCCTTCTGTTCGAGGTCAAGGCGACCGACCCAGGAGCGCTTGCCATGCCACTGATTGCCCTGCTGGGCGCAGCATTGCTGGCTGCCTTACCTCCGGCAATCAGGGCAGTGCAAATCGATCCTGCTCAGACATTGCGGAGCGAGTAAGTCTATTCGTATCGCAAGACGCTCAGCGGATCCGAGGAGGCTGCTCGTCGCGCCGGAACGTAACCCGCCAGCGTCGCTATTGCAAAGAGCATAAGCACCGCTGAGGCGATGGATATAGGATCGGTCGGCTGGACACCGTACAACTCGCTCCGTACCAGACGAGCAAAGCCCACCGCCAACGGGAGCGCGACAGCAATGCCGATGAGAACCAGCAGGACAACCTCTCGCATGACAAGCCAGACGACATTGCCAAACACGGCGCCAAGCGCGACGCGGATACCGATTTCACGCGCGCGCTGCGTGACCATGTAGGCCATGACGCCATACAACCCGAGTACCGCGAGGGCCACAGCCAGGATTGTGAACAAGGTTGAGAGCGACGCAATCATTCGCTCAGTCACGAGCGACTCTTCGAGCTGATGTTCGACTGTTTTCATGTTCATGATGGGAGCCTTCGGTTCCATCGCATGCACCACGCCGCGAGCGCCGGCGAGAGCGCTGCGCGGGTCGCCTTTCACATTCAGGTAAACGGTACCGCCAAGGTTGTATCCTTGAGGGGCACATAGATAGACCTGACGCAACTCCTTCTGACGCAGATCTTGATAATCGATGTCATTCACGACGCCGATAATTTCCATATCTTTTGGCGCACTAGGATCGAATCCTCGACCCATGCGGCGCCCAATCGATGGCTGTTGGCCGAAGTAATATCTGGCGAAGCTCTGGCTGACAACCACCACCTTGGGCATATCGGACGAGTCGCTATCACGGAATGTGCGCCCAGAAAGAAGATGGATTCCCAAGGTTTTGAAATAACCGGGACTTACACGATTAATGTAAGCATGAGTGGCTTCGCCTGGCTTGTTCTGGTGGCCTTCCACCAGCACGGTGCTTTCCCAATCGCTATCGGTCAGCACCGGGTTGCTTGCAATCCCGGCAGCTTCCACGCCCGGCAGGTGCTCCAAACGCGCCTCTAACTGGCTATAGAAGGCATTAGCGCGCGGCCGATCGTAGCCAATGGAACCCAGGTCCACGTCAAATTGCACGAGATTCTGCGTCTGGAATCCGGGATTGACCGAATGGAGATTGGCCAGACTGCGAATGAAAAGACCAGCGCCGATGAGCAGAAGCAATGAGAGTGTAATCTGCGCCGCTACCAAAAGCTTTCGGAAATTAATTTGCGCATTGCCACCGGTAACACTAGCTGCTTTGGCCTTCAGCGTATCCGCAATATTCGGGCACGCCGCCTGCAGCGCGGGTATCAATCCAAAGACCAGCCCGGTAAGCAGCGAAAGGCCAAGCGCGAACGACAATATGCGCAAGTCGGGAAAGCTGGAGATGGCGTAACCCGCGGGGTTCTCAGGCAAAAAAGTAAGTAGGCTTTTTACCATCGCGACCGCCAGTCCGATTCCGGCCAACCCGCCGGCCAGCGCGAGCAAAAGACTTTCCGTAACCAGTTGCTGAATGATGCGCGCGCGGCTTGATCCGATAGCCAAGCGGACAGCAATCTCCTTTTGACGCACTACGGCTCTAGCGGCAAGCAGGCTCGCCAGGTTTGCACATGCGATCAAGAGCACAAAACCGGTAATGCCCATGAGCACCCAAAGCGGCCTCTCGTATTGCTGCCTGAGTTGGGTATTCCCCTGCCCTCCCGGAATCACATCCAGCCACATTTTGAGGAACTGCCGTTTGTCGTAGGGCGTCGCGTGCTCGAATCCGGCTTCGAGAACTTCTGCCTGCAGCATCTGGTGAAACAGCGGCTGTAAACCAGCCTTGGCATGTTCGATAGTGGCGCCTGCTTTCAGCCTTCCATAGACGTTCACCCACCGCAGCCGGGAATCAAACATGCGGCTGAAATCGTTTTGAGGAAAAAGCGCCGGCGTCATCATGATGGGCACAAAAAGCTGCGTCGGCAAACCTGGTTCCAGACCATTGAATCCGGGTTGCGCAATGCCGACGATTGTCAGCGGGTAATTATTGATCAGAAGAGTGCGGCCGATGATCTGGCCGCTGGCCGCGAATCTGCTTTTCCAGTAGGCGTAGCTGAGCACCCCCACTGGATTTGCGCTGGGATGGAGATCGTCGTTCGAATCGAACACGCGGCCGACCGCGGCCTTAATACCGAGAAGAGGAAAGTAATTCCCGGAGACCAGCTCTCCGCTCAGGACGTCGCTTTCCGAATGCACCATTGCGGTGAATGGGACGGGCCGGCGGCACATCATTTGGCTGAACACCTGGTTCCGGCCTCGAATTGTTTGGTACATCGTGTATGACAGTACGTTCCGCCCCATGTTGTCCCCGTAATAATCTCCCTTCGCGGCAAGTGCGACCACTTGTTGGGGATCTTTGACAGGTAGGAGGCGAAGGATGAGTTGATCGACCAACGTAAAGATGGCCGTATTCGCGCCGATTCCTAGAGCCAGCGTCAAGATGGACGTAACCGCGAACAGCGGTGACTTGCGGAACTGCCGGAGAGCGTAGCTGCCGTCCTGCAACAGATTCTCCAGAAACTGGAATCTACTCCGGTCCCGAAGCTCATTTTTCACCTGCATAACTCCCCCAAACTGCCTTCTTGCGGCGTAACGCGCTTCGTCGGCGCTTAGGCCCGCGCGCATGAAACGGTCTGCAAGCAGCGCAAGATGCGCCGCTACTTCCTGGTCGAACTCCCGGTCGAAATGACGACGCGCCAGTGAACCGCGCACCCGTGCAAGCTGTTCTCTAAGCAAACTCCAAAAACGAGTCATCTTTCACTCGCCGCTTGCAACACTCGTCCAATTACGCCCGAGATGCGCTCCCAGTTCTCCGTCTCTTCGACAAGCTGTTTGCGGCCGGTCTTCGTAATGGAATAAAATTTTGCCTTCCGGTTGTTTTCCGATGCGCCCCAGCTTGACGAAATCCAACTTTGTTGCTGCAGGCGTAAGAGAGAGGTGTAAACCGTACCCTCGTTCAATTGCAGAACGTCTTGGCTCAACTGCTCAATTCGACGTGCAATGCCATAGCCATGAAGCGGTCCCATGGCATTCAGAGTCTTGAGAATCATCAGGTCGAGAGTGCCCTGCAGGACCTCGGATCTCTTCGGTTCGGCCGCTTTTCCTTTGGACATTGCATAGCAGCATAGCACACTTCCTTGGGTGGTGCATAGAACTGTGATGCGGTCCCTTGCTATTCATTGCGCAAGGCGGTCATCGGGGCGGTTTTTGCCGCCCGGTAGGCAGGAATGAACGCTGCAGCAAGCGAAGCCGCGAGCAACACAGCGGCCGCACCAACAAACGTTGCCGGGTCATTGGGCGCTAATCCGTAGAGCAGCGTTTTTGCCAGGCGAGTACCAAAGACCTCCAGTAAGATCCCGGCCAACGTGCCTGTTATCGCAATCGTGACTGAATCGCGCAACATCAGACCGATTATGGTTTTGGGCGCCGCGCCTAAAGCCATCCGCACGCCGATCTCCCGACGCCGTTGCACCACCGCGTAGCTCATGATTCCGTACAATCCAAGCGCGGCTAATAGGAGTGATAGCGCACCGAAGAGACTCGCCACACTCGCCAGCAGCCGCTCGCGAACCAGAGTGTCGTCGATCACTTGCTGCTACCGGGATACCTCGCCAATTGTGAACCGCGGGCCTGCTTCCTGGCGTAAATCGGCGGCCAGCGATGCCACGCCCTGGCGCCCCGCACCTGTAAAGACATCGACAAACCCGGATTGCCTTGCGGCGGAATCCATTCGGTGATTCGACCATAAGGGATATAAACCATTGGAGGGGCTGAGTCGCGGAGGCTGCCGAACTTGGCGTCCCTTACAATTCCTACTATTTCCGTCCAGACGGGAGCGTTTGCCATCTTCGTCAATCTGCGACCGAGAGGGTTCGTGCTTCCGAAGAACTTGCGGACAAACGCCTCGTTGACGATGGCGGATGCCGGACTGTTAGGAGTGTTATCGCGCCCTTCGAAATCGCGCCCTGCGACGAAGTGAATACCCAGCGTTTGGAAATAGCCAGTCGAGACAAATAGGTCCCCAGCAACCGGATCTGACGGAAGGGCCTTGGCCGCGGTTGTGCGAATTCCACTGAGGGGCGGATTCCCTGAAAAGAGACTAGCCGAAGAAAGACTGGCCGCCTCGACGCCAGGCAATTCCCGAACGCGGCGCAGCAATTCGCTCCACGCAGGGAAGAGAGTTTTCTCATCGCTCGGTCGTTGAATGGCAACCGGCGCGATAAGAACACTCGCCGGATTAAATCCCAGATACGATGAGAGAAGATTGACCAGAGTGCGGCTGAATAAGACCGCTCCGATGACCAGCACCAGCGACAGCGCGATTTGCGACGCTGCCAGAAGTTGTTTTGTCCGCCCGTTCCTGCTTCCGGCCAGCCGCGTTCCGTTCTTCAGCGCTGCGTGCATGTCTGGTCCAACCATGCGGAGCGCCGGAAGCGCGCCGCAAATCACGACCGTGAGCATCGTAAGAATACCTGTAAAACGCAACCAATCTCATATCGAATCCGGTCGCGAGTTGTGCAGGTTCACTGGACGGGGTCAACAGGCGCACCAGCACTGGTGTCGCCCAATGAGCAATCGACAAACCCACCGCTGCCGACGCCACTGCCAGAAGAAGGCTTTCCGTAATCAGTTGTTGCAGAACCCGCGCTCGTCCCGCGCCCAACGAAAGCCGGATAGCGATTTCTTGTTGTCTAGCTCTGCCCTTGGCAATCAACAGGTTCGCCACATTGGAGCAGGCGATTATCAGCACCAACCCGGCTACCGCCAACATGATTTTTAGCGGCTGTTGATATTGGCCCCGTAAGTACGAGATGCCGCCGCCGGCCGGCACGCCCTTGATCCGCATGCCGGCGAGAAAACGATCGATCACCTGTTTAGGGGTGTCCGGCGGAGCAGCCTGGCGAACATCCTCCAGCATGGCTTCGTGCATCACAGTATCCATGGGTGCGGCAGCTTGAGCGATTGTTACACCGGGATGCAATCGGCCCATGGCTCGAAGCCAGAAGATATGGTCGCTCCGGAGATTCTCAAGGGGAGCCATCGCGACCGGTGTCCAAACATCCACCATCTTGCCCACTTCGACGCCGAAAAACCCCGGGGCCGCAACACCGACGATGCTGAATACATTCGCCCCAAACTGAAGTTTGCCGCCAAGAACGTTCGGATTTCTTATCGAACTTGCTTTTCCATAACCGGTAGCTGATAACGGCGGCCGCGTGCTGGCCGGGCTCCTGATCGTCCGCCGGCAAAATCACTCTTCCAAAGGCGGGCTGCACACCGAGCACTTGAAAGTAATTGCCCGATACGGTCTGTTGCGTGAGCCGCTCGCTATCCGAGCGGCCGATGGAAATCAGCCGCTCGTCCGGTGCGCTGTACGCCGTCAGATCGGCGAATGAAGCAGTCCGCTGCCGCATCTGCTGAATGACCTTGTATGACGCGCCAGTATCGGCATCATAAGCGCTGCCGCTCGCTCTAACCATGCGAAACAGCGATGCCGGATCCTTTACCGGCAGCATTTTCAACAGAATTGCATCCATGACGCTGAAAATAGCGAGATTCGCTCCGATTCCCAGCGCCAGCATAAGAACCACAATTCCGGTAAACCCTGGCGCTCGCCTGAACGTTCGGACAGCGTATTGAAGATCCTGAAGGAAATTCGCCAGGAACGTGATACGGCAAGCGTCGCGGCATTCCTCCCTCGCGTTTTGCAGCGCCCCGAAATCGAGACGCGCGCGGCGACGTGCCTGGTCAACGCTCATACCCGCATCCATGTGCTTTCGCGTCTGCAACTCGAGGTGCGCGCGGATCTCTTCTTCTAACTCGGCGTCGACGCGACGTTTTTGAAAGAGCGCGCGGGTCCGTAAGCGCAGATCGTTCCAGTTCATCTCAAGCCAACTCCAGAATCCGCCCGATCGCCGTACTCAAGCGCGCCCAATTTTGACGTTCCACTTCGAGCTGCTTTCTTCCCGCTACAGTCAAATGGTAGAAACGGGCGCGTCGTCCCAGCTCCGACGTGGCCCACTCTGCCTTGATCCAGCCCCAATGTTCAAGCCGGTGCAGAGCGGGGTAGAGCGACCCCTGATTGACGTGCAGCACCTCTTGGGAGATCTGCTGAATTCGCTCCGAGATTGACCATCCGTGCATCGCGCCGGGTACGAGAGTTCGGAGGATCAATAAATCGAGCGTGCCCTGAAGAATGTCCAGCCTGGATTCTTGGCGTTTCATATTGTCGAACACCTACAGTATACACTATGTTGTCGAATGTCAACAACAGGTGGATTGCCATCCGCCACCAGATGTCACCCACCTGGATGTGGTGACTCCAAGGGTATAGTACTCTCTTTCTTCTATTTCGCACGCTACTTCAATCCGTCTATCCCACTCCTACGTATTTGTTTTCAGTAAAAGAAGCTTAATTCTTCTACAAAGAACCTCAAGGAGGAAACCGAATGAAGCAAATCGTATTCATCGCTTCGGCAATTCTCTCGATTGCCGGAGTTTGCTCCGCGGCCCCCTGCGCGACTGGCACGTTGTCCAGCTACGTTGCGCTCGGTGCCACAGGCTGCAGTATAGGCACGAACACCCTGTACGACTTTCAAATTCTGAGCGGTGGGACAACTGGCGCTACCGCCATCGCCCCCGCTTCAATTTCCGTCGCGGCCATGGGCGGAAACTACAGCCCGGCCCTAACCTTCACCACCAATCAAACCGCGACAGCCCCGGCCTTACTCGAGGCTTTCTTTACTTATCAGGTGAAAGGCAGCAGCTACGTAGGTTCAATGAACACAATTGGCGGCTCGTCTGAAACCGCCGATGGCGCCGTTACGGATATTCAAGATTACTGTGCTGGCGGCCTTTTCACGCCCGCTGGCATTACCGGTTGCACGGGCAATCATGGCACTTTAACCAGCCTCGACGGCATTCAACAGTCCGACCAAAACAGCTTTGCTCCGGTTGGTTTCCTGAACGTTACCGATGACATCACGCTCGACGGCGGCACGGGCGGCTCCGCTAAAGGCGGCATTTTCACTGATCAGTTCGCCGCCGTTCCTGAACCTGTCAGCATTCTTCTCACCGCTTGCGGGCTTGTGCTAGCGGGCTTTCGCTTCCGGGCGGCCGGCGCGAACTTTTTCAAGCAATAGGAGGAAACGTAAGTATGAATAAATTGAAACCAGCAGTTTGCGCGCTCCTGGCGGCCCTGATTGTCACTCCGCCACCCGGTTTTGCAGCCAGCCATCGCGAGGCCCCCATTACGGCTCTCGATACCAAGGCTGACATCACCGACTTTTTCGCCTTTGTCAGTTACGACGATCCGACCAAGGTAACTCTTCTTCTCAATGTCGACCCGTTTCTAGAACCCGGTAACGGTCCCAACTACTTCCCCTTCGACGACAACATTCTCTACACCATTAACGTCGATAACAACAACGATGCCCTGGCCGAAGTTTCCTTCCAGGTGCAATTCCAGACCACAATCCGCGCTCCCGGCGTCTTCACCGGTTTCGTAGGTGCTGGCAACGGCATCAACGCGCCCGCTAATTCGCCTGCTCCGGTCGCTCCCGGAACACCTATTGTTCCTCCCGCCATTACCGCTCTTGATGGCGCCGGCGCTGCCGGCCTCAGCCTTCGCCAAACCTACACCGTGACCATGGTGAAAAATGGCGTCAGCACTCCCCTGACGAACTCTGCCGGCGGATCTCTCTTCGCCGTTCCCAGCAACGTTGGTCCCCGCACCATGCCGGACTACCCGGCTCTCGCCGCACAAGGCATTTTTACCCTTAACAATGGAATTAAGGTCTTCGCGGGCACTGTCGACGATCCTTTTTACATCGATCTCGGCGCTGCCTTCGATTCCTTGAACTTTCGTACCGGTGCCGGCGGTGGCGTTCTTTCCGCTGCGGCGGATGCCGACGATAATATGAACATCGCTCCCGATTTCGTTTCCGGTTACAACGTGAATACCATTGCTATCGAGGTTCCCATCGCCATGCTCACCAGCACCGGCACAGTGGAGCCTGCGACCAACAAAGCCGCTACTATCGGCGCCTGGGGAACAACCTCTCGCCCACGCATTACCGTTCGGCGCGCGCCCAACACCCCTACTTATTCCGGCGGTTGGTCGCAAATACAGCGCTTGGGCAATCCGCTCATTAACGAACTGATAATCGGTACTGGGGACAAGGACTTCTGGAGTATGTCTCAACCGGTGAACGATTCCCAGTTCGCCCATTACGATTTGGATCCTTTGCTGGCGCGCGTACTTAACGCCGTTTACGGCATCGCCATTCCAACGCCCCCGCGCACCGATCTGCTGCCCCTTGTCACCTACGCTCCACCCATTGCGGCTCCGGGTACTCCCGCCGGCCCCATTGCGGATCTCTTGCGTCTCAACACCGGCGTCGCGCCGACCTCCATGGCTAGCCGTAAACGCCTCGGCTTGCTTGCTGGAGATGCCGCTGGCTTTCCCAATGGCCGCCGGGTTTCCGACGATGTCACAGATATCGCCGCGCGCGCTGTGGCGGGCATCCTCGCCGGCCCACAGTACAACTACCGTATAGGTGACGGCGTAAACACCAACGATGTTCCTTACCAGGAAACGTTCCCCTACGTCGCCTGGGCGCAAAGCGGCCGTAACCGCCGCCATATCGATCCAGGTGAAGCCGGTTGCACCATGAACGCGGGCCCGGCATGCCCGGTTAATTAGTCAGCAAGGGGACGGACGACTCTCCGTCCCCACCCATTACCCTCTGGCGAATCTTCATGCGAATAACACTCCTGACTCTCTTCTGTATCGCCCTTTCTTCGTTCGTCTCGGCCGAATCCATCGCCGATCAGCGAATCTCTCTCGCGAAAAGTCGCGTTGCCGCTGAGCCAAAGAACTTTCAACCCTCTCTCGACCTAGCGGATGCGCTCTGCCGCAAAGCCCGCGATACCGAAGATCCTATCCTCTATAGTCAGGCCTCCGTCGCCGTCCAGCACGTTCTCGTGTTATCTCCCGGCAACTTTGACGCCCAGAAGATTCGTGTTCGAATCCTCCTCGGTCAGCACGAATATGCCGAAGCTCTAAAGCTTGCCTCCGAACTCAATAATAGGTCTCACGACGATCTAGCTGTATGGGCGCTTTTAGTGGATTCCAACACGGCCCTCGGCAATTACCAGGAAGCGGAACGTTGCGCGCAATGGCTTCTCGATCTCCGTCCCGGCAGTGCTCTCGGGTTTGATAAAGCTGCCGGCCTCCGTGAAATCTTCGGCGATTTCGAAGGCGCCAGCGAATTTCTCGAAGAAGCCAACCGCCGTACTTCGCAGAACGATCTCGATCAGCATGCATGGCTTCTCACACGCAAAGCTCGCGTCGAGCTTTCCGCGGGTAATGCACAGCGCGCCCAAGCTATTCTCGCTGAAGCTCTAAAACTCTTTCCCGAATCGCTGTTTGCGCAAGAGAGTATAGCCGCCACTCAATCGGCACTGGGAAGCCATGCCGAAGCGGCCGCCACTCTCGAAAAGGTTTATCGCCAGATCCCGAATACTTCTACTCTTTACGCCTGGGCCGAAGCGCTCGATAAGGCAGGAAACAAAGACCAAGCCGGTCTCCAATTCAAGAAATTCGAGTCGCAAGCGCTGGCTCAAAGCAGCAAACCGCTCAACGGCAATCTCGACCTGATTTACTATCTCTCAGACCGCAAAAGCGATCCTGCCGGCGCCTTGGCCATCGCGCAAAAAGAGCAGTCTCTGCGGCACGATTACGCCACCCTCGATGCTTATGCCTGGGCCCTTTATCAAAACGGTAAATACGCCGAAGCCAAGGTTCAGGAAGAAAAAGCCCTATCCGTCGGCGTTCGCAACGCCGCGCATTTCTGCCACGCCGTACGAATCTCCGCCAAGGCCGGCGATTCAGTCTCTGTCGCCAAATTTCAAAGAGAGCTGATCATCCTGGGCGACAATTCCTGCACTCCGGAGCCTCCGGTTCAATCCGCCCGCGAGGTGACGCGGTGAAAGTTGCAGCGTTCTTATTCATCGCAGCCTTCACTGGTTGGAGTCAGTCGGGACCGTTGCGCACACGCTCCGTCTCCGAGCAGTTGCTGCATGCCGGCACCGATGAACGCATCACTAGTTATCAGAAGCTCCTGGCCGCTTCTCCTTCAGACGTGAAGCTCCAAATAGGGCTCATCTCGGCCTATCTGCAAAAACTCCGTGAGACCTCCGATTTCGGTTATCTCAACCGCGCCTCCAAGCTCGTCGACAAAATGCTTGAGGTCGATGGCGGTAATTTCACCGCGATGCGTTTCCAAAACGAAATCGACATGCAGCGCCACAATTTCAAAGCCGTTGCCGAACGTGCGCAAGATATGGCTAAGTATGAACCTTCCGATCCCGGCAATTGGGGCAATCTCGCCGATGCCCTAATGGAACTAGGCGAATACCAGCGCGCCGGCGAAGCTTACATGAAGATGTACGCTTTGCGGCCAGGTTTGGCCAGTTATAACCGTTTGGCCTGGTATAAGTTTGTCACCGGCGATGCTCCAACCGCCATTCAGCTTCTGCGCGATGCTGTTGATGCCGGCGATCCCGCACCCGAAAACACTGCCTGGTGCTTTGCCGAACTCGGCGACATGTACTTCAAAACCGGTAAACTCTCCGAAGCGGCGGATGCCTATAAGTCCGCGCTCGATCTCTTTCCCACACTTCACCGCGCCAGCGCCGGTCTTGGCCGCGTCGAAGCATCGCAGGGCCACATCGCGGCGGCTATTCGCAATTACGAGCGCGCCCAATCCATCGTCCCTCTCCCCGATTACGCGGGCGTCCTTGAAGATCTCTACGCTGCTGCCGGAGAGCCCGCTAAAGCTGCCCAACAGCGCGATCTCATCGCCACCATCGAAAAGCTGGGCACGGCTACTAACGAAAAAATGAATCGCAATCTCGCGCTTTTGCTGGCCGATCATAATCGTGACGTGAAACTCGCTCTTCAGCTCATCGAAAACGAGCTTCCGCTGCGCCCCGACGTCTATACCTGGGATGCCTACTCCTGGGTGCTCCTGAAAAACGGCCGTCTCGATGATGCCAAAGCCGCCTCTCAAAAGGCGTTGAAGCTCTCAACCCCCGAGCCTGTCTTCTACTATCACGCCAGCCAGATTGCGCGTGCCGCCGGTGATGAGAAGACCGCGCGCGAATATACCGGCCGCATGGCATCTCTCAATGCCCGTTTCGACTTCAGCAAAACAGAATTAGCTTCCGCTTCGGTGCATCAATAATGACTTTCAGCAAAACACTGTTTATTTCGCTTCTTTGCGTCTCCACTCTTGCCGCCCACCCCATGGGCAATTTCAGTATCAATCACTATTCAAAGCTGCAGGCGAATGCTCACGGCGTCGACCTGGAATATGTTCTGGATCTCGCCGAAATTCCGACATTTGAAATGCTGCGCTCCTGGAAGCTGGACCGCACATCATCGCAATCCGCTCTCAATAGCCGCGCCGCCGAACAAGCCCGTGAGTGGCTCTCCCGGCTGTCAATTACTTCAGACGGTATTCCTGTGAAGGCCAGATTCGAATCGGCACGCCTAGTCATCGCCGATGGCGCGGGTAACCTCCCCATTCTTCGCATCACTACCTTGGCGCACGTTAATTCCAAAGGCGGCAAACTCGCTTACGAAGATTTGAATTACTCCGAGCGAGCCGGCTGGAAGGAAATAGTTATCGCAAATGGCGCTGGCGCGACCATCTCGCAAGCCAGCCAATCGAGCCGCGATATCAGCCATGCGCTCACGCAGTACCCCGCCGATCCTACTCTCGCCCCACCGCAGATGCTGCGCGCGGAACTGCAATTTGCTATCGCCGCTGCAAAGCCTCTAGTAGCGGCCCAACCGCCTGCAATAAAGGAAATTCCACAGCCCCATGTTGCGCCCGCAGCCCCATCCCCGGCTACTTTGACGGCTCAATCTGCCCCTCGCGGGGCTGTCGTGCGTGGTGATTTCCTCTCGCGTCTTCTGCACCAGCGCTCCCTTACTCCCTGGATGATCTTTCTTGCACTCGGAGCCGCATTCGTTCTTGGAGCCGCCCACGCCCTGACGCCCGGCCACGGCAAAGCCATTGTGGCTGCTTACCTCGTCGGTTCGCGAGGCACTCTTAAACATGCCGCATTTCTCGGCGCCATGGTCACCTTTACTCACACCATCGTCGTCTTCGGGCTCGGCTTGGCCACCCTATTCCTCTTCCGTTTCATCGTCCCCGAAAAGATAACTGAATGGCTCGGCGCAATTTCCGGGCTTTCCATCGTCGCCATAGGCGCATATATGCTATACCAGCGGCTTCATCGGCGCCCCGTCGTTGCTCACTCGCATAACCACGATCATGAGCATCATCACGGCCACTCGCATGAGCATGATCATCACCATCATGAACACGCCCACGCTCATAATCATGTGCACGACCATGGCCATGATCATCATCACCATCACGGCCCAGGCGGCCACACCCACGTTCCCGCTGAAATCTCCTGGAAGGGGTTGGTGGCTTTAGGTGCTAGCGGCGGTCTTGTGCCCTGCGAATCCGCGCTGGTTCTTCTGCTGGGTGCAATCGCCCTGGGCCGCGTCGGTCTCGGCCTGCTCCTCCTGCTCTCCTTCAGCCTCGGTTTAGCTCTGGTCTTGATGACCATCGGCGTTCTCGTGCTCTATGCCAAGCGCCTCCTTCCCGAGGGCAGCCGCACCGGCAGCCATCCCCTCCTTCATTGGGCATCGGTCGCATCCCCTGCGATCGTGATGGTCGTCGGCCTCGTCATGACCGGCGTCTCCCTTGGTTGGATTCAATCTAAATGGATGATCGGCTAATCATCCGCTCGAAACGGCGGAGCGAGTGTGGCTTAATGTATATTTCGCCATGCTTCTCCGCCAAATCGTCATTCTCTCCGCTTTAGCCGGCAGTCTTATCGCATTCCAGCAACCCGAACTCCCCGCCCACGAGCCCGTCCCCTCAAGGCTCGCCAACAACCCTACGAAGGTCGACCTCTTCCGCAACCGCGGTTTCGGCCTGTTCATCCACTGGGGCGTCGACGGTCCACTCGCAGGCGTAATCTCCCACTCGCTCGTCGGTGCTTCCCCTGATTACGTCGACCGCTTCTTCACCACCCTCCCCGGCTACTTCAACCCCGATCGCTATGACCCCGCCAAATGGGCATCTCTCGCCAAACTCGCCGGCTTTCGAATACGTTATGTTCACCACCAAACACCACGCCGGCTTCTGCATGTGGGATACCGCTACCACACCCTTTAGTGTCATGCACACTCCCTATGGCAAGGACATTACGCGCCAGTTGGTCGACGCATTTCGTAAGGAAGGCATTGCCATCGGCTTCTATTTTTCGCCCGACGATTTCTGGTGGCTTCACCAGCACGGCATCACCATAAACCGCCAGGTTAAAGGCGTATACCCGCAAGACATCCCCGAATTCATGCAGTACACCAAAGCGCAGCTAAAGGAGTTGCTCACTAACTACGGCCCTATCGACTACTTCTTCTTCGACGGTCCCGCCGCCCAGCTCACCGATTACGTCTGGCAGCTACAGCCGAATGTCGTAATCACTCGCGGAGCCATGCAGACGCCCGAGCAGTACACGCCCGGAGTCGCTCTGAAAGGCGCTTGGGAGGGAAATCTCACCATGGGTACCGAGTGGCCCTGGAAAGCCACTAACGAAGAGTACAAATCCGGCACCGACCTGATCGATACTCTGATCGAGACTCGCGCCAAAGGAGGAAACCTCCTTTTGAACATCGGTCCCAAGCCCAACGGTGACATTGCAATCGAACAGGAATCCCGTCTCCGCGAAATCGCCCTTTGGAACTTCGTGAACGGTGAGTCCATAAAAAGCGTTCGACCATGGGTTATTACCAACGAAAACTCCGTTTGGTTCGCCAAAAGCGAGAATTCGAGTACCGTTTACGCCTTCCTCACGCACATGAATCCTTGGAAGCTCGGCACCTCGAAAACCGTTATCCTCCGTTCCGTGCAGTCAACTCCTGCCACTCAGATCTCGGTCCTCGGCCAATCCGGCCAGCTTGTTGAGTACCTCCCCGATGTAGTTCCCAAGGCCACCTGGAAGCAGGATGCCGAAGGCCTCCACATCACGGCCTTCCGCGCCCAACGTCTCTATACCGACCGCCGTTGGCCCGATCCTATAGTGCTGAAAATCACCAATACGGAGCCCGGCCTCACTCCTCCCGAGGTGGTCACATCGAACGTCGAATGGGACCAGCAAAGCCGCACTGCCCTCCTGCATGGCAATCTAATCAGCTTAGGGAAAACAAATGAAGTCGAAGTCGGCTTTGAATACCGCGAAAAGAAGGGTGGCACTGATCTGTCCGAAAAGACCGAGCACTGGACCACCCTCCCTGCAGCCGCGAAATCAAACCCAGGTGAATTTCAATACTCGCTCAGCGGTTTGACTCCCGGCCGCATCTATGAATACCGCGCCCGCGTTAAGCACCCGCTCATCACTCTATTCGGCGAAGAAAAGTCGTTTCGAGCCAGCCCGTGAAGGCCGCTAAAATTTCGTCGGGCTCTCCGGAATCGCCTCTCCGTCACTCCGCGGGTCCGCGCCGGCGAAATTTACCCCGCGTTTCGCGTCATGCATCACCGCTTCGCCTTGTCCGACCGTGAACGAGAAAGGTTCCAGCAGTTTTATTTCATCTCCACGCTTTGCCAACTCCGCCCGCACCGTTTCAGGTATCCTACTTTCCATGTCCAGATCGCAGCCATCGAACGTGCTCTTGGTAAACCGCGCCGCTTCCATCGCCGCCTGCACGTTCATCCCGAAATCCACCACGTTCGCCACAAACTGGGCATGCGCCTGTGCTTGGTTCCAGCCGCCCATAATTCCGAAGCCAATGGTCACATCGTCTTTTTTCATAAACGCCGGAATGATCGTGTGCAGTGGACGTTTGTGCCCCGCAATCGAATTCGGTTTACCGGCCACGAGTTCAAATCCAGCGCCTCGGTTGTGAAAAGAGAACCCTGCTCCCGGCGCTACCATCCCGGTACCGTATCCCGCATAGTTGCTCTGGATCAGCGAAACGATGTTGCCGTCCTTATCTATCGTCGAAAGAAAAATTGTCGAGTGCCCTTGCGCGTTTAACTGCTTACCCAATTCCGACGGCACAACTTGGCAAGCCGCCTTGTCCATATGAACCAATTTCGCGCGCTCCGTCCCCAGGTCTTTTGACAACATCTCCTTTACCGGAACTGCCGTGAATCTCGGGTCGCCAACATAGTGCACCATGTCCGCATACGCCAGCTTCTTGGCTTCAATCATCACTTGCAATGCATCCGCCGAATTATGCCCATAACTCGCCAGCGGGAACTTCTCCATAATGTTCAGCATCGAAAGCGCTGCCACTCCCTGCCCATTCGGAGGCAACTCATATACTGTCCATCCCCGGTATGTTGTGGAAATCGGTTCCACCCATTCGGGTTCGAAGTCCGTGAAGTCCTCGCGCGTGTGTGTTCCGCCGTGCTCTTGCAGAAACTTCACCATGACATCGGTCAGCTTGCCATTGTAGAAGGCGTCTCTGCCGTGCGCCGCCACCTGTCTCAGCGATTCTCCCAGCGCCGGGTTCTTGAATACATCGCCCAACCCGGGAGCCACTCCTCCCGGTAGGTACGTCTCCTGATACCCAGGCTGCTGCAGAAGCTTCTTACTCGACCAGTACCGCGCGTTTTTCTCCGCTAACGGAAACCCATTCTCCGCGTAAAAAATCGCCGGGCTAAGCGTCTTCTGAAACGGCAGTGTTCCGAATCTCTTCCGCAGCGCATCCCAACCCGCCACGCATCCCGGAACTGTAATCGTGTGAACGCCAATCGGGTCCAGCTTATCTATATGGTGCGATTGCAGGTATTCAAGTGTGAGCGCCTTCGGTGTCCAGCCGCTCGAATTCAAACCGTACAATTTGCCTGTTTTCGCCTCGTAAAACAGCGCAAAGAGATCGCCGCCCATCCCGTTCACATACGGCTGCGTTACGCCCATCACCGCGTTAGCCGCAATGGCAGCGTCAACCGCATTTCCGCCCGCTTGCAGGATCTGCGCGCCCGCTTGCGCCGCTAAAAATTGCGGAGCGGCCACAATGCCGTACGTCGTCACCACCATTGATCGGCCCTGTTCCGGCGTTGAAGCGAACTTCTGCGCCCATACAGCCGTTCCGGTAACCAAAATCAACAATAGAAACTTTTTCATGTTGGAAAGGATAGCGCAAAACACGCGAGATAAACTGATTCCGTGTCCGACCACCCCCAGCCGCTCTACATTGAAGATCTTCCCATTGGCCGCCGGTTCGTTTCCGGCTCTTATCGAATCGATGCCAGCCAGATCAAATCCTTCGCCTCCGAATTCGATCCCCAGCCTTTCCATCTCGATGAGTCCGCCGCCCAGGCAAGTGTTTTTCAAGGCCTAGCCGCTAGTGGGTGGCACACGGCCGCCATTACCATGCGCCTCCTCGTGGAAGGTATGCCGCTGGCTCGCGGTGTGGTCGGAGTCGGCGGCGAAATTGCCTGGCCCAAACCTACCCGGCCCGGCGATACTCTCCATGTTGAAAGCGAGGTCGTCGATTTTACTCCGTCTCGCTCCAAACCCAACCAGGGTCTTGCCAGCGTTCGCAATTTCACCCTCAACCGGCACGGTGAGCCGGTCTACGTTTTCACGGCTAAAATCCTGGTCTATCGCCGCGAACCGGCCTGAGAGGGATCTCGATCCTGCAAGGTCCAAATCTCCAGCGTGTTCACGACGTCGTCAACAGCGGCAAGGCGCAACTTATCGTCATTGTGCATGAGCGCTAGCCCAAAAGCGCCTCCCTGGCCTCCCAGGTCGACGGAGAACTGCGTTACGAAGTGTTTTTGTAAAAGCCGTGTAATCTTTGCGCCTGCCAAAACGTGCTATGAACAAGGAGTGCCAGTTTATGAATATAGTGTCCTGGCCGGAGATCCCCAGCTGGGAAAGGTGAGCGGGCCGTCGGGCAAACCTCCTCACTATCTAATCCCCGTCACTGCGTCAGGCACGCAATACCAGATCGCCGTCAACATCGAATCCGACGTTGGCGATTCACAAGTTCTTTACGATATCGAAACCGACTTTCAACCTCCGAACCCAGCACTCCTCACAGCTCTCCCACCGGGAATGAACCGGATAACCGTGCAAGGCGATCCAGCCATCGATTTTATCCGGAGCCGTACAGGCGGCCAGCCGATTGTCACTCTGGCCGGCATGCAGCTTCTCCCGCTGCCTTCCAACCAGAGCTCCGGTAATCTCCACAACGCCGTGATCCAATTACTGAACCAAGCCACCGCCGACCCGAACGGCTTGCTCTACGCATTCGGCAGCCAATACACCGATGGGACAGGTATCCACGACATTCACATGAATCAAGGAAACCCTCTCGGCGGCGGTCACAGCCAGGACAATGGTATCTGGCAAGACGGGGCAATTCTTTTTCAGCTTCCGGCGACCGGTAAATGGACGGCCATCTTCATCGCCTTCCAAGGCCAAAGTTGGACCACCGGCGACAACGGCAATCCGGTCTGATTCGTTTCGTTCCGCGGAGGAGGACAGGCTTTCACCCCAACTCATCAACATGCACGTGCGGGTGGGGCTTCTCCGCCTCTACCGGATGCGCGTGCATATGATGATGCGCCCGAATCAACCCTGATCTTTCCAACAACCCGACATCATGCAAAATCTTCAGCGGATCGGCCATCCCTGCAATCCGCCCGTTCTCGAGGAGGTAGCACCGGTCCGCCAAATCCTCCAGGGAATCCAAGTCGTGTGTCGCCGTAATCACCGTTCGCTTGCCATCCGTCCACGACGCCAGCAACTCCACAATCTGTGCCTGGCTCGCCGGGTCCAGCGCCGCCGTCGGCTCGTCCAGCAACAATACCTCCGGGTTAAGCACCAAGACTGAGGCCAGCGCCACTCGCTTCTTCTGCCCTCCCGATAACCGGTGCGGCGCGCGATCGCGCAACTCCGCAATCCGCATCTCCTCCAGAGTCTCTTCTACCTTCTCCCTAACCTGCTTGGCCGGCCAGCCCATCTGCAGCGGCCCAAAAGCGACCTCATCGAAGACACTGGAGTTAAATAACTGCACATCCGGATTCTGGAACACGACACCCACGCGCCGGCGGAACGCGTAGAAGAATTCCTCTTCGTCTAACCTCCTTTCTGTCAACAAATCTCCGAAAAAGGAGACGCTTCCGCTCTTTGGAAAACTTAACCCTGCCAAAAGCCTTAATAGTGTCGATTTACCCGACCCATTTGCCCCGAGCAGCGCAATGCGCTCACCTTGTCGGATCTTTAGCGACACCCCTCGCAGGGCCGACACTTTCTCGTACGAATAACAGGCTTGAGAGACCTCAAAGGCCGCAGTCATCGACCTAACCAAACCGCAGCGACAGCGGTTCCAGCCATTCCCGCCAGTTGCCACCAATCGCGATTCTTCATCCGCAAATCGTCCAGCAGCTTTACCTCGCCTCGGAACCCTCGCGCCAGCATCGCGGTATGAACCTCCGCGCTTAACTGAATCGTCTTATCCAGCAGCGCGCCTGCGCTGGCGGCCGCCAGACGTCTCTGCACATCCGGCTGTAAACGTCCTACCAACCTCGTTCTCCGCGCCTCGAAAATCCCCTTCGCATTCTCGACAAACACGAAAATGTAACGGTAAGTCATCATCACTATCACCACCGCCGAGACCGGAATCCTAAAGAGCCGGAGCGCCCGCAATAATTCATTCCACGGCGTACAAAGCATCAACAACGTGGCAAGTGTCGCGCTGGTCTCCGCCCGCAGCACCAAAAACGCCGCACCTCTCAACCCCTGCTCGGTCACCGGCCAATCCAGAAACGGCACTCGCACCAACGCCGTCCCGTGCGTCAGGAAAATCGCGGGCGCCGCAATCGTACCTGTAAAAATAAGTACCGCCAACCAAACCCGCAGCAACGAATCGGCCAGCGACACTCGCGAACTTAACGCCAGCAACACCGCCACTCCAAACAATCCGCCCAACACCGCCAATTGCTTCGCGGCCACGGCCGCCACAATCAGCGCGCCTATTCCGGCCAGTTTCACGCGTGGGTCCAACATTTGCAACACACCGTTAAGATGGGCGGCGTTCTCCGCGAACAGCGCCTTCTGAACCGCCTCAACCATCCCGCAGATCGTGTTCTCGATAAAGGCACCCCGCTTCCTGGCTTTGCGTGACAGGTAGGCCCGCCCCGCCAGCGCCAAGCCAAAGATCAAACCGACTCCAATCGAAGCTGAAGTGAAATATCCCACGCTCGCGTTCCGAACGAAGGAGGGCGCATACTCCTTCAGCGGCGCTTTCCATATTGCTCCGAACCGTTCCAACCCCTGCGGTACGTGCGCGGGCAAATTTGAGTCTCTCGATGTCTTCTCGATGTGCATCCTCATCGCTGCATCGCGGAAATCGGCAGGCTTCCATTCCCCCCACGCGCTCCCCACTGCCAAAATGCCCAGTGGAGTAGCCAGAAGCATCAGCCCCAGCAACACCCAAAGTGCCCGGCCAGCCTTTTTCTCCTCTACCTCGGCCACAGTCTCGGCATCCGGAGCATCCGGGGCAGTCAGCCGCAACAGCGCCGCGTTCGTCCGTTGCAGATAGCTCACCACACCCGCCGAAATCACGAACTCCGCCAGCCCGGCAAAAGTCAAATGCCCTATCATCATGGCCGGAATCGAGATTGCTAACGGATAAGGCGCATACAGCGGCGCGCCTGTTGCATCGTGAAACCAAAGCGGTTGCACGCCGAACTCAATCGCCGCCACTAACGCGGCCGCATTGATGGCCACGTAGCCCGCCAACCCCGCCGCCACGACCCTTCGCACGGAGGTCATCTCCGCTCTCCAAGCCACCAACCGGTAAACCACGTATGCGGCAATCGATCCTACAATCGCCATGTTGAAGCAGTTCGCCCCGAACGCCGTGATTCCCCCATCCCCAAAAAAGAGCGCCTGTATCAGCAGCGCCATGGAAATGGCAATGATGGAAACCGCCGGCCCCAGAATGATCGCCGCCATGCCCATTCCCACCGCATGGCCCGTTGTCCCGCCCGGCAGTGGCAGATTGAACATCATGATTACAAATGAAAACGCGGCAAAAACCGCCAGCAATGGGACCGTGCGCGAATTCAGCGCTGCCTTCACCCGTTTTAACGCCACATACCAGAACGGTCCCGATGCCGCATAGAGCGCCGCGCAGGTAGAGGGACTTAAATAGCCGTCAGGTATATGCATTTGGCCGCCCGCTATTTAATGATACGCGTAACACGGATTCTTGGATCGTGTTACCCGGCCAAAAGTTTATGCTTGATGCATGAGCGAATTGAGCCGCATCGGAGTCGCTATCGATTCGGACCTGCTGGAGCAGTTCGACAGCTTTATCAATCGACAGGGCTACGCCAATCGCTCCGAAGCCTTCCGCGACCTCATTCGCGACCGCCTGGTGAGCGCCGCTATCGAGTCGCCCGATGCCCCTGTCGTGGGCACCGTCACCCTAATTTACGATCATCACTCCCGCTTGCTGCCGGACAAACTCATGGAACTGCAGCACGACCATCACGACCTCATCATTGCCACCACCCACGCACATTTGGACCACCACACCTGCCTGGAGGTGGTCGTCGTCAAAGGCGAATCGAAACGAGTCCGCTATTTAGCCGATCTGATGATCAGCACCAAAGGCGTCCAGCACGGCCGGTTAGTAATGAGTTCGCCAAAATCGTACCATCAGAGCCATTAGCGGAAGCGTCCCCGACGGCGTGATAAGGCTGAAGAGCGAACCACAATACAATAATCGCTACACACCGCGGTTCGATCGTTTCTCAGAACCCGGTCCTAGCCGCCTCCGCTGCAACGTGACCTGCCAATGCCGACACGAATGTTTTCAGGCTTGTCATTTCAGACAGGTCGAGGTAGTCCCCTGAACTTACGGCGGTTCTCGGCGAGGCGATGACAGCAGCCGTTGTATATAGCTGCTCCCGCACGAGCCGTTGGCAGAAGAGATCGTAACGCATCAAATAAGACGCGCCCTGAAATTCCGCAAACACCGGGAAATGCGGCGAACTATCTCTAATTGGCCTGCGTGACTTCTCCGCATCTTCGACCAACATCATCCACGCCACGAAGGGCCGGGGCTGTTGGCCAAATGCGCCTTCTCGGTAGGCCGTCCATAAATCGTGAGATGTACCTATTGCCTCTTCCGCTCGGTTATTGAAATTGTTTCCGAATGACGGCCCAACTTGGCTCTTAAGCTCGATGGCGGCGATCAGGCGCCCCTTATCGATGACCAACAGATCCCAGAGTTTCGTTGGACGGAAGTATCCTGGCAGCGTCAACAACCTCCTTTGTCGATGGACAGAAGCATGAATGAGCCCATTCGCGTGGACTATATCGATAACAAGTGCAATGAACCCGTCCATGTTCTTGCCGGCTGTGACCCCTCCACGTTCGCCTTGGTCAGTCTTCCCAATCTCAATCTGCTTTTGCCGGGCACTCTCACGATTGCCCCAAAACGCCATCACCGCTTCGCGAGCTTTCCTGTCGTAGCCGGCTAGATCAAGTGCCATCGTTATTCATCGGTTCCCTAACGTGGCTATCTCTTCCTCACTGAGCCCGTAGAGAGCGAAAACGGCGCGATTACACGCAGTCACGTCGTTGCGCTCCGCCGCTTCGGTAAGATCATGCCGTAAGTTCGGCGGAACTTCGTTCCAATCTGGAATCCGAATGCGGCGCAGATATTGCGCTTGAAAACGAAGATAACCGCCTCGCATCTTTGTCGAATAGATCGAAACGAACAACCATGCGATTCCCGACATCAGAACCGCTCTTAGCGCCTTTAAATCCCAGGTGTCGGACGTGAGGTAATACAGATTATGGTGGGGGTAAAGCCGTCCCTCTTCATACACAACGTGCGCTTCACCCTTAATATCCGGAATCAACAGCTTTGGTTCGAGCGCCAGCGCCGGGTATATCCGATCAATCGTTCTATACCAGTTCAAGGGAGCTTTCCGCGCGACATGCCGTCCGGCAATCTGCTCTTTATGCGCTTCCAGGTGCCGCTTTAGTCTGGGATACTTCTCCAGATTCACCAGCCCGCCATCTTCCTTGAATGGATTGATTACTCCCAGTCCACGCCACTTTACAACCCCCTCCAAAATGTCCCTGGTCATAACGAGGGGCAGTTTGCGACCCGGCTCTACATCTAAGCCTTCAAACGGGCCGATAAAAGCACGATCCGCTCCGGTCGCGACGCCAATACCGACCTTGCAGCCGACATCCTCAACCGTTGGAAAGCGTTCTTCAAGTCTCCGCAGCAGCCGTAAGTGATCGGTTGAATCGAGTATCCAAGGCTTTGTCCCCGAAACAATCCCGGCTATTTCGCGAACACTCTCAGCTCGATTTTTCCCCGCCGTCCCCAAAAGTTGTTTAGCAAGCGTGGAGAGCGCTTTCCGCTCTATCGTTGGCTGGCGTGCGAGCCGCGTTACGCCGGCTTTTTCCCGGCTGATAACCGTGATCGCTGGATAGGCGATCACCTCACTGCGGAAAGCTGGCGTGTTCACCATGTCCACAAAAATCTTCAGGTGATAGCCGTCCGACACGAGTTTGCGCAGCGGCCCTCCATAGCGGTTCTTCATCCAGCGATCCGCACAGATAAACCCGACTCGACCCCCTGGAACCAAACTTCTCAGCGATCTTTCTATAAAGGGAATGTAAAGGTCGGCTCGATCAAAAATGGTTCGATAGCGAGCCCGATACTCCGCCAAAAGCACCTCGGGAATTAGCTCCTGTCTTACGTAGGGCGGATTTCCGATAACAACGTTGAATTCACCATCAAGAGGAACAAGCAGATAGTCCCCGTTAACCAGCCATGTATCGGCAAGCGCGCGGGCGGTTGCTGCACTCATTCCGGCGGAGCCTAACACTTCCAGAACTTTCGTACGGGTCTGTTCATACGCAGGCCGGTGTAATTCAACAGCTCGAACACAGTGTTTAAGGTCAACGGCAGCGTTGCCTCGGCCCTTGACCGATTTGGTCCAAGCTTCCATCAAGCGTCGAATCGCCACGATCAAGAAATCGCCTTCTCCGAATGAAGGCTCTAAAAGCCTAAGCCGGTGAAGGGGTCGGTCGGCGGTGTAGCCCACCAAATCGAGTATAAAATCCACGACCTCAGGGCGGGTAAAGATAGCGCCACGCTCCTCAACTCCCGTTTTTGCAAGTTCTTCAATCGCCACTGTAACCCGGCAAAGACTAGGGAACGAGGATTGAAAGACATCCAATGCAGATTTTGCGGAGATCACAAGAGTTGTTCCCATTGCAACAGATTTGCCATCATGGCTGATCTCGCGAACGTCGTCGGTCTTGTGGCCATCCCGCTTCGGTGGATCCTTATGTTCAAGGCTACGACACTCTTCAAAAAGTCCTAATTGCAACACTTTAAGACATATCGATAATCCCTGCTGAATGTTTACCCTCCGGTTCCTACGGACTTCGCCGTATTCTTCGCCCGAACCGCGCTAACCCTTCTGGTTCACGGTGCTTTCCCAACGACGCCTCTTTTCGCCTTCTGAGTGCCTCAAAACGTTGCCCCTAGAAATCCGCTATGTTAGCGTATCTCTTTAGGGCAAGACCGCAACAGCCAGTAGTGCGCTTGAACTGCGGCCAGGTCCGATCTTGTTCCCAGCCTTCAAGAAATTAACCGCATGGATGCCACGTTAAGGGACCTCGCTGAACTCGCCATCAAGGCGATTCCCACCATATTTTTCTTCGTTTTGCTGACCGTGTACCTCAAGCGGGTCTACTTCAAGCCAATCGCCAGTATCCTTGAAGAGCGCCGCAAGCAAACCGAAGGGGTCCGCGATCTCGCCCAACGCGCTTTTGAGGCGGCGGATAAAAAGAGTTCCGAATTTGAGCGAGCCATCCAATTAGCCCGCGGCGAGATCAGCCAGGAAAACGAAGCGCTGCGCCGTCAATGGTCCGATGAGCAAGCCGCAACCATTGCCCAGGCGCGCGCCGAAGCCGAAAAGCAAGTCGCCGAAGCGAAACGCCAAATCGCACAGGAAGTTGAAAAGGCCAAAGCCGATCTCAGCCAGTCCGTCGAGAATCTCAGTTCCCAGATCGTCGAATCGCTCTCGCGACGGAGAGCCGCCTAGTGTCGCGCCGCATCCTTTATCTCGCTTTCGCCGCCGGTCTTTTCTTCGCTGCCGGCCAACAGTGCATCCGTGCTCAGCAGCCCACCGAAGCGCAGGAAGCCGAACAGGAAACTTTTTCCCATTCAACTTGGAAGGCCATCAACTTCGCCATTTTCGCCGTTGCCATGGGCTACGCGTTAGTGAAGTTCGCACCCGGCTTTTTCAATGCCCGCACCGCCGATATTCAGAAAGCGATCAAAGACGCCACTGGCCTCAAGATGGACGCCGATTTCCGCTATTCGGAAGTAGACAGGAAAATGGCGAATCTAGCCGGTGAAGTGGACAAGCTACGCGCCGAATCGAAGGCCGAGATGGAGAGAGAGCACGAGCGTCTGCTGGCGCAAACTCAGGATGAACTCGAATATATAAAACAAAGTACGGCCGCGGAAGTTGACGCTCTGCGCATTGAAGGTACGCAGCATGTTCGGCAGCACACCGCTCAACTTGCCTTTAACTTGGCGGAGCGGCGTTTACGCGACCGCTTCGCCGCCTCTGACCAGCAGGATTTACTTCACGATTTTGTCAATTTGGTTGAGCGAGGAAAGAACTAATGGCTGAATCACTCGCCGGACACTACGCCCGGGCGTTGGTGATGGCTGTTTTTGCTCCCAATTCCGGTATTTCGCCGCAGGATGCCGTCGCTCAATTGGCCGACGCAGAACAATTGGTCGCTAATTCGAAGCCCTTGGAGCAGGCGCTGCTTTCGCCGGCTGTCGCTCGGGCCAGAAAGAAAATTGTTGTTGAAAAGCTTGCTGCCGAACTCGGCCTTCACCGCCTCATCCGCAACTTTCTGCTGTCGGTCATTTCGCACCGCCGCATTAAAGATCTGAAGGCCATTCGCCGCGGATTTGAAGAAGAAGTGGACGAACGTCTGGGCTGGCTACCGGCTGAGGTCAGTTCGGCCAAAGAACTCAGCCCGCCGCAGAAAGAAGAGGTCGAGCGCGTTTTGGGGACGCAACTCGGCAAGTTTATCCGCGCTAACTATACGGTGGATGCGGCGCTGATTGGAGGCGTTCGCGCGCGTGTTGCCTCGCGCGAATACGACGCTTCCGTTCAAGGCAGGCTGGAAGGCATGCGTCAGCGCCTCGCTTCAATCCACCACTAATTGGAAATAAGGTTTTAGGGGTTTAGAAAGTATGGCTCAGATTAGAGCAGATGAAATCTCGCGTGTGCTTCTCGCCGAGATCGAGAACTTCGATGCAGTAGCCAACGTGGCTGAAACAGGCTCGGTTATCAGCGTGGGCGACGGTATCGCGCGTGTTTATGGACTCGAAAATGTCATGGCTGGCGAACTGGTAGAGTTCGGCCCCGAGACCGTCGGCTTGGCCTTGAACCTCGAAGAAGATCAGGTCGGCGTTGTTCTGCTCGGCGATTACGGCAACGTCAAAGAAGGCGATCAGGTCAAACGTACCGGGCGTATTATGTCTATTCCGGTGGGCGATGCAATGATTGGCCGCGTAGTGAACGCTCTGGGTCAGCCTATCGACGACAAAGGCCCGATCGCTACTACGGAGTCCAACTTTTTGGAGCGTCTGGCTCCGGGAGTTGTCGACCGTCAGCCCGTAAAGCAGCCTCTGCAAACCGGCATCAAAGCCATCGATACCATGGTGCCCATCGGACGCGGACAGCGCGAATTAATCATCGGCGATCGCCAGACCGGCAAAACCACCGTAGCGCTCGACACCATCATCAATCAAAAGGGCCAAGACGTCATCTGTATCTACATCGCCATAGGGCAGAAACGCTCTACAGTTGCGCAGGTTGTCCGTACGCTCGAAGAACATGGCGCAATGCCTTATACCATCGTGGTTGCGGCCACTGCATCCGATCCCGCGCCCATGCAATACATTGCTCCCTATGCGGGTTGCGCCATCGGCGAGTTCTTCCGCGACAGCAAGCGCCACGCGCTTTGTGTTTACGATGACCTCTCGAAACATGCCGCGGCGTATCGCGAAATTTCGCTGCTGCTCCGCCGTCCGCCCGGCCGCGAAGCCTTCCCTGGCGACGTATTCTATTTGCACAGCCGCTTACTTGAGCGCGCCGCGAAGCTCAACGACGAGAAGGGCGGCGGCTCCCTCACCGCTTTGCCGTTTATTGAAACGCAGGCTGGCGACGTTTCGGCCTACATTCCGACCAACGTCATTTCCATCACAGACGGTCAGATCTATCTTGAAGGCGATTTGTTCAATTCGAACATTCGGCCCGCCATCAACGTTGGCCTGTCGGTCAGCCGAGTCGGCGGCAGCGCGCAAATCAAGGCGATGCGTTCCGTCGCCGGCACCTTGCGGCTAGAACTTGCGCAATATCGCAACCTTGAAGCCTTCGCTCAGTTCGGGTCCGACCTCGATAAGGCTTCGCAAGATCAGTTAAATCGGGGTAAGCGCTGGGTCGAAATTTTGAAACAAGGCCAGTACTCCCCGATACCGGTCGAAAAACAGGTCGCCATTGTTTTTGCCGGCGGCAGCGGTCTTCTCGATGAGATCAAAGTGGAAGACATTCGCCGCTTTGAAGCCGAGCTCTATCAGATATCTTGATAACAGCAAGCCTGAACTGCTGCAGGCGATCCGCGAAAAACGCGAACTTAACGACGATATTAAAGGCCAGCTTAAGAACGCCATCACCGAAGTCAAGAACAATAGCTTCCAGAGTGAGAAAGCACCCGCGAAGGCCCAATAGATGCCGAGTTTGATCGACATCCGGCGCCGCATTCGGAGCGTCAAGAACATGCAGCAGATCACCAAGGCCATGAAAATGGTCTCGGCTGCCAAGCTGCGCCGTGCGCAGGAACGCGCCATCGCTTCGCGCCCTTACGCCAACATGATGCAGCGGGTTCTCACCAACATTGCCTTGGCTTCCGCCGGCAGTCAGGAAGTTGCCGAGCTGCCCTTGCTGCAGGTGCGTGATGAAAAGCGCATCCAGCTCATCGTCGTCAGCAGCGATACCGGTCTGGCCGGCGCATTTAATTCGAACCTGCTGCGCTCGGCCCAGCGCTTTGTCGACGAGCATCGCGAAACCGATCTGCGCGTCGAGACTATCGGCCGCAAGTCGCGCGACTATTTCCGCAAGCGCGGCTTCAAGATGAGCGGCGAATACATCGGCATAGTCGAAAAACCGAACATCGAACAAGCACGCGAAATTGCCGCGAAGATGATTGAGCGTTACAGCAAGGCGGACGTGGATGCGGTCTATCTGGCAGTGAACGAGTTCAAGAGCGTGATGGCTCCAAACCTTGTTCTTAAGAAGATCCTGCCGGTGGCTTTGCCAGAGGAGGGCGGCGAGACGATTGACTATATATACGAGCAATCGCCGCGCGAGCTCCTGAGCGAGCTTCTGCCGCGCTACGTGGAAATGTCCATTTATCGCGCGATGCTGGAATCCTTGTCGGCTTATCATGCGGCCCGAATGGCTGCCATGGATGCGGCCAGTTCGAATGCCGGCGATGTGATTCAGGACGCTGACGTTGAACTTGAATCGCGTCCGCCAGGCCGCCATCACGCGCGAAATTATAGAAATTGTGAGCGGCGCTGCCGCGCTTATAGGTGTATTGGAGTCTCTTTAAATGGCAACAAATGGTTTGGTCGAAGGCCGTGTGATCCAGGTGGCCGGACCCACGATTGAAATTGAGTTCCCCGAAGGTCACATCCCCAAAATCTACAACGCGATACGCGTCACCAGCGAAGGCTACGATGTGCCCGTTAAGATCGACATCACCGCCGAAGTAGCGCAGCATATCGGCGAAGGCCGCGTGCGCACTATCGCCATGGAAGCCACCGACGGTCTGGTTCGCGGCATGAAGGCCTATCGATACGGGCGAGCCCATCACCATTCCAGTCGGCAAGCAAACCTTGGCCGCGTGCTCAATGTGCTGGGCGAACCCGTCGACAATATGGGCCCGGTTGTTACGGACAAAAAGCTTCCCATTCACCGCTCCGCGCCTACATTCGCCGAGCAGGCTACTGGACTGGAAATGTTCGAATCGGGCATCAAGGTCGTCGATCTTCTTGAGCCTTATTTGCGCGGCGGCAAAATCGGTTTGTTCGGCGGTGCCGGCGTCGGCAAAACCGTCATCATTCAAGAACTGATTCACAACATCGCCATGAAGCACGGCGGCGTGTCGGTGTTCGCCGGAGTCGGCGAGCGAACCCGTGAAGGCAATGACCTGTGGCTCGAAATGCAGGAGTCGGGCATCGTCGATCCGCATGATTGGCAGAAATCCAAAGTCGCGCTGGTCTACGGCCAGATGACCGAGCCGCCCGGCGCCCGCTTGCGCGTGGGTCTCACCGGCCTTACCGTCGCTGAATACTTCCGCGACGAGGAAGGGCAGGACGTGCTGCTCTTCATCGATAATATTTTCCGCTTCACGCAAGCCGGTTCGGAAGTGTCGGCCTTGCTGGGCCGCATGCCTTCGGCCGTCGGCTACCAACCCAACCTGGCAACGGAAATGGGGGACCTGCAGGAACGAATCACCTCCACCAAACGCGGGTCCATCACTTCGGTGCAGGCCATCTATGTGCCTGCCGACGACTACACCGATCCGGCACCCGCCACCACGTTTGCCCATTTGGACGCCACCACTCAGTTGTCACGTGCCATTTCCGAATTGGGCATCTATCCGGCGGTCGATCCACTAGCTTCCACCTCGCGCATTCTCGATCCGAACATCGTTGGCAAGGAACATTACGATGTCGCTCAGCAAGTGAAGCAAACGCTACAGCGCTACAAGGATTTGCAGGACATCATCGCCATTCTCGGCATTGACGAGTTAAGCGACGAAGACAAGCAGGTTGTGGGCCGCGCCCGCCGCCTGCAGCGTTTCCTCTCGCAGCCCTTTAACGTGGCGGAGCAGTTCACCGGCCGCCCCGGCAAGTACGTGAAACTTGCCGACACCATCCGCAGCTTTAAGGAGATTGTGGAAGGCAAACACGATGCTCTTCCTGAGCAGGCCTTCTACATGCAAGGCACCATTGATGAAGTGGTGGAAGCTGCGCAGAAGATGAAGGGCTAAATGGCGGACAGCGGCACATTTCAACTGCAAGTGGCAACACCCGAGCGCCTGTTCGTTGACGAGCAGGTGACCGAGGCCGAACTCCCCGGCAAGGACGGCTATATGGGCGTCCTTGCCGGCCATGCGCCATTGCTCAGCGCCCTTGGCGCAGGCACTCTCACCTATTCATCCAGCGGCGGCAAGCAGGTACTCAAGATTGCCGGCGGCTTCGTCGAGATCTTCGACAATCAAGTCCGCGTCCTGGCCGATCACGCCGAACCGGCCAGCTAGAGCAGCTCATCTGATTGTTGAGTGAAAACCTAACCCAACCTTCGCAGTTGGGCCGAGCTTTGCACCGAATTCGGGCGGATCGTCTATCTAATGGTTCGACGGGACTCTTGAGTAACTCCGAACTGCCAGTTATCTTACGGGACCGCCGACAAATAAAGTAATATCAGTCGTTTATGCTACTCACTTCGAAAGTGGCCGTGATCACCGGTTCGGCTACCGGAATAGGGCAGAGAATTGCCAGCTTATTCTCGGAACACGGGGCTAGCCTTGTGCTGCTCGACCGCGACGCTGCCCGCAACCAGGCAACAGCAAACGCCATTCAATCCGGCGGTGGAAAAGCTATTTCCGTTGCGCTCGATGTCCGGGACCGCAAAGCGATTGACGCCGCATTAGAGCGCGGCCGCCGCGAGCTTGGTTCGATCGACATTCTGGTGAACAACGCAGGGATTTACCCGCGGCAAAGTTTTCTTGAAATGACCTCTCAGCAATGGGATGAGATGCAGGACATCAATCTGAAAAGCATTTTTCAGATAACGCAGGCGACATTACCGCAGATGATTGCGCAAGGGCAAGGAAAAATCATCAACATCTCCTCCGTGACCTTTTATTTAGGGTTGGCTAATTTGACTCACTACGTCGCCTCAAAAGGTGGAGTGATCGGAATAACGCGGTCTCTTGCGCGCGAGTTTGGCCCCCATAATATTTATGTCAACTGCATCACTCCAGGGGCTATCGAGGTCGAGGCCGAGAAGGATTTCGTCTCGGAAGAAGACATCAGTAATTTTATGACGAATCAATCCCTAAAGCGCCGTCTCGCGCCGCTGGATATTGCCCGCGCATCGCTCTTTCTCGCCAGCGAACTAAGCGACGGCGTCACTGGTCAGTCTTTGAATGTAGATGGCGGCTGGATCATGCGCTGACCGCAAAATTCATGGCGGCGTTTGCTGTCCCGGCGGGATTTGTTTGGATGCGGTCTGACCGTCCGTCTTAGGAGCGGGCAGCGGCTGACCGGATTCCACTGCCTTAGTGGTGGCAGCTCCTTTGGCCTTCCAGTCGACATCGGTTGCGGCATTTCCCACAACTCCCTTAGCAACATCTTTCGCCACTTCGGCCTTTACCACATGATCTGCTTGCTGTGTGGCGGCCTTGGTTCCATCGCCCAATTCGATTACTTGCACTTTGACGCGCTTCCTGCCGAACTTTCTGCACTCTCGGGTATTGGGCATGTAGATGTCGAGCCTTCTACCCTGCACTTTTTCGCCCGTGTCGGCCACCACATACTCGCCTGAATAGCGGCCGGCACGCTTGATTTTCAGGCGGGTGCCAAGCGGAAGAACGTCAGGGTCAGCGGCCACGACATGCCGGTGCGTCCACTCTCCCGAGGCGGTGATACCCGTCACGGAATAGGCTGTAGCAACGTACGAGCCATGAAGACTGCGTGGTGGTGGATCAGCCCAACAAAACGAACAAACCAGCAGGGTGGCGACTATCAAATGAACGATACGGGGCATATTGTGCTTCGTATATTGGATGGCCGTCGAGGAAAACCTACGTCAACAAACCGCGTCCATACGACACAAATAAGTCCCGCTACCAGTAGAACCACTGGGATGCTTGTGAATTTAAAATCAACGATCCATTCGCTTCAAGAACTCGTGTGTCCGAGGAGGATCCTAACCCGGCGTAGCCGGAACCCAAACAGGACTGGTTATGATGCCGGAGTGGCGTTGAGCTGATAACGGAACGTCACGCTGGGCAGATCGCCGGAGTGTTGAGCTGCTGGGATCGGATGCTGGTTTTCGGAACGTTGCCGAAGATCTGCTTTGCCGGAGGGATGACGTCGTTTCTGTACGAGCGGAAGATCCGGATATTCGATTACCCGAAGTTCGCCGAGCCATTCCGCAACCGGATTCGCGAGAACGCGGAGAAGATGGCTGGTGACGCCGGAATCGATATCGAGTTCATCCGCAAGCGGACCTTCCGGAAAGAAGACCGGGTGAAAGAGATTCTGGCTCGTCGGGGTGAGCAGGGACGCGGATCAAACACACCATGGGGCCGGTTTCCCTCAACTGTACGACAAGTTCGGCCTCATTCTCCGAATCGAGACCACGGTCAACGATCTGACCTTTTTCAAGCACTACCGGGAGATAGAATACTGCGACGGCTCACGCGAAACCAAATGGGCCTTGATGCAGAAAACCATCTATAGTCTGCCTGCCCTGCGCGAACTGCTGGAAGCCAGTAACCGGCGCTACCTGGAGTTCCTTTCGGCGATTGAAGATCCTCGCGCCGGAAGAAACAAACTCGACAAACTCTCGCAGCCCGCGGAACAGGAAGGCCGCCGCTACTCCGGGTTCAACCTGTTCGATCCGGACGATGAGAATCTGCTCTGTTCCATAGTTCGCGGCGAATTCAACATCAGCGGCCTCCAGAACAAAACACTGCGCTTCCACCTGCCGGAACTCAGCAGCAGCCGGGTGTCGCGCCTGCTCAAACGACTCCGCTCGCACGGACTCATCAAGAAGGTCGGCCACACCTACAGGTACTACGTCACTGACTTTGGTAAAGAAGCCGTCGCCACTGCTCTCAAGCTTCGGGAACTTGTCATCATCCCGCAACTTGCCCTCGGCCTCACTCAGTAATTCCGTTTTCCTGCCGGAAAACGTCAGAATCTCAATATAGAGGTTCTAAGAAGTCTGTCAATTTGAGAATTGGCCGAGGCGTTATGGGTCGACTTTCTATACATAGATAAATCCTTCCTTAACCCTTAAACGCAAAGTCAAGAGCGAAGGCCATCGCCTTGTCGTTACACGACCGGGATGTTATTCCGAGATTCCCGACATGTGCGCGAGCACGTTGAAGACGACGGAGAAATCGAGCTTCTCCCAGCCCATGCCGCGCGCCGCGGTCAAAAACTCATTGCTCACAGCCGTAGCGGGAACGGGAACGTTCAAACTGCGGCCCAGCTCCATGGCCAGCAGCATGTCTTTTTGCATCATGTTGACGTCAAACCAGGCTTCGTCCGGCTGATGCAGCACAAACGGGCCGCGGTACTGCACCATGGGCGAAGCCACCACGCTGTGGGTCATGACATCCACCGCGACCTCGCGAGGGATCCCGCTCTTTTCGGCCAGCAGCACACCTTCGCAAAAGCCCTGCATCTGCACCGCAAGATTCAGGTTCACGGCAATCTTCATGACCAAGGCGAGGCCGTTATCACCGATGTGCGTCACCTTCGGCCCGATTTTGAGAAGCAGCGGTTTCAAGCGTTCGAAAGTCTCGGTGCGGCCGCCTACCATGACCAAAAGCTTGCCTTCCTGCAAAGTGATCACACTTCCGGAAACGGGCGCATCGACCATGTCGGCGCCCGTCTCGCGAACTTTCGCGGCCAGCGCTCTGCTGACGGCGGGGCTTACGGTACTCATGTCGACATAGAATTTGCCCGCGGACAATCCAGCGAGCAGCCCATGCGGCCCTTCGGTAACCACAGTCAAAGCCGCCGTATTGGCCACCATGGTGAAGGTCACATCGGATGCCGCGGCTACCTCGCGCGGCGAGTCCGCCCAGAGCATTCCGCGATCGAGTAACGGCAGTGCCTTCGATCGCGTGCGGTTGTTTCCCGTGACGGTATGTCCCTGGTCGAGCAGGCGGCCCACCATGTTTCCGCCCATCGTGCCCAGACCTACAAAACCAAGTTTCTCCATCAATGAGGTCCTTTCGTTTACGAGGGGCCAACGCTCTCCCACTATGCCATGCGTTGCCTTTTGATCTGCTGTGAGTCTGTTTTGGATCATAAATCCCGCAAAATCTATGAGAAGTCCGGGCAGAGTATCGTACCAGCAAGTTAAGTGGTTTATTTCAAGAAGACGGTCGGGCAAATCTGGACTCTGACCGGGGTTCTCCTGGCACTGGCGTTCTCACTTTCTCTCGCGGCCCAGACGACCACCGGCCGCATCAGCGGCAGCGCGCGGGACCAATCGGACGCCTCCGTCGCTGGCGCAACCGTGACCGTGACAGATGTGCAGAGGGGCACCTCCCGAACTGCCATCACGGACGAATCCGGTGTTTATGCGTTTCCCAACCTGATCTCCGGCACCTACACGGTTCGTTTGGAACTCTTACGTTTCAAGACTGTGGAGCGGCCGGGCATCCAGATCGAAGTGGCCAGCGATGTCGCTATCGACTTCACCCTTATTCCAGGCGAGATACACGAGACCGTTGTCGTCACTGAGGACGTTCCGCTGGTCAACACTGCGTCGGGGGTGCTGGGCGGTACTCTCAGCAACAAGGAGATCAACGATTTGCCTCTGAACGGCCGAAACTACGAGAACCTGCTTCAGTTGCGGCCGGGCGTCGTACGTTATCCCGGCGGGGGCTTCTCTACCACCAGCACGAATGGCCTGCGCGCCGAAGACAACGTCTATTTGGTGGACGGTTTGTTCAACAGCGAACCGTTCTCGGGACAGAGCATTATCAACGGCTCCGGCATTGCCGGAGAGTCGGCGACGATTCTGCCGGTGGACGCAATTCAGGAGTTCAGCGTGCAGGAGAATCCGCGCGCGGAATACGGCTGGAAGCCCGGCGCTATTGTTAATGTGGCCATCAAATCGGGTACGAACGAGGTTCACGGCACGGCCTACTCGTTCGGCCGTGACGCATCTTTCGACGCCCGCAACTTCTTCAACGCGGTAGGCACGGGACCGAAGAACCCATTAAACCTGGAGCAGTCCGGCGGCACGGCGGGAGGAGCCATCGTCAAAGGAAAGCTCTTCTATTTCGGCGGTTACGAAGGGCAAAGCTATAGCGTAGGCAACACCAGCCAGATTCAGACGTGGGCTACAGTTCCACTTCCTAACGCCGGCAACTGTCCATACAGCCACCAGGGAGATTGCGCCAACAGTATTCCAGACGCCGTCGTAGACGTGCATGATGCCTATCTGGCGCACGCGATTCCGGCGGATGTCAGCGCGGTGAGTTTGAAGATTGCGGGCTGCAGCTTCACCCGCTCCGGTGCGGTTACTTGCACCGGCAAAGGCTTCCCTGCGAATAACGCCACCAACCCAGGAGGCGTAAACCTCATTGACTACGGGCTTTCCAACAACATCAATTCCGACAATGCCGTAGGTAAGATCGATTATCATCCAGCGGACACCAACACCTTAAGCACCACCTACTTCTTCGGCAACAATTCGGGTACGGTGGCCGATGCGAGCCAACTTCAGCCGCAGTGGCTCACTCAAATCCACACACGCGCCCAGGTTGTTGGCGAAAACTGGACATGGACTCCGAGCGCGCGCTGGGCGAACGAGGCGCGCGCCGGCTACAACCGGCTTTACCAGCCCACTTTGGCGGCGGACCATGATGTTCCGGCGTCACAATACGGATTGAACACGGGAGTCACCAACCCGCTTTACGGCGGGCTGCCGCGCATCAACATTGCTCCCTTCTACGTGTTTCCGCAGGAGCTGGGGGGCTTCAACTGGCCCAAAGTGCAAGGTCCGGACACGCGCATACAGTTCATCGACCACGTGTCCTACACGCATGGGCGGCACAGTCTCAAGTTTGGCGGCGAACTGCATCGCGACGCGTTCAGCGGAGGCGCTTACGGCGGTGTACGCGGCCGCATCCAGTTTGGTTTCGGGAACGACGCGTTTCCGGGCGCTCAGGGCCTCGAAGATTTTTTCGCGGGCGTGCCCACCAAGGGCAGCGTGCTTGTGGGCGATCCAACGCGGCACATTCACAATATGGGTCTGGCCGGTTTTACCCAGGATGACTGGGCCGTCGCCCGGACTTTCACACTGAACGTCGGCCTGCGCTATGAACTGAACACCGTCATCAAGGCCGACCACGATCTGCTGGGCAACTTCGATCCCACCCAGGGCTTGGTTCAGGTTGGTCACGGCATTGGCTCTCCCTACAAGGGGGACCACAGAGATTTCGCGCCGCGGCTTGGTTTCGCATGGGACGTCTTCGAGCCAGGGCCGCACAGTTGTGCGCGGCGGCGGCGGGTTGATGTATGAGACGCTCAACTGGGAATCCTTTCTCGCCTTCAGCAACTCTTTGGGCTTGGCCACCATTCCCACCGGCGCGATAATCGGCGCGAATGGCAGAACGGCAGGCGGCTCCATCAATGTGGGTACGGTCAGTTTTGTGGGAGCCGACCCCACCAAGGGAGGCCTCAATTGGGATCCAGCCGTCACAGGAGTGGGCGGCACGGTCTTCCCGACAACGCCCATCAACTGTTTCTTAAATCCGTGCAGCATCCTAGGGGTAGACCCAAAACTCCGGACTCCCTTTGTCTGGAACTGGACGTTGAGCGTGCAACACGCCTTGTCGACAAATCTAGTTGTCGAGGTTGCCTATGTCGGCGATCACGGATCCAAGCTGGCGGGCATCCGCGATATCAATCAGGTGGACCCGGACTCGCCGACGGAGATCGCCTGCGGCCATTGTGAACAGGCTGGCCGCCCCTTCTACAACCAGTTTCCGTATCTTAGTCAGATTTATCAGATGGGCAATTTTGATCGGTCGAACTATGACGGCCTGCAGACGACAATCACGGCGCGCGACTATCACGGTTTGAGGATGGTTCTCGGTTATACGTACTCGCACGCCCTGGACGATGTAGGCGCGAATTGGGATTTCGGCGCGGGGCTTGGCCTGCCTAGCGACAGCACCCACCCAGGGAATGAATACGCCAGCAGCGACTATGACATGCGGCAACTCCTGACGGTCTCGTTGACGTACCCGCTACCGGGCAGAAAGGGCTTTGCTCAAATGCTGCAGGGTTGGCAGATCAACTCGATTATCAGTGTTTCCGGGGCGCAACCCTTCGGCGTGATGGACGCAGGAACTGATGTAAGCCTCACCGGCGAGGGCAACGATCGCTGGGACTTCTTCGGAAAATCTTCAGATTTCCGCTCGACGCCCACCGGTATTCCTTACTTTGGGTCCGGCGACCCGAACATGCCAGCCGCGTGCTTGAGCCATGCGGCCGCCATCGGCGCTACGGCCAGTTTAAACACTTACGGCTGCTACGCCAGCGGCAGTTCGGTAATGATTCCACCGGCGTTTGGAACCCAGGGGACTATGGGCCGCAACATTTTCCGCGACACAGGCTTGCAAAACGTCGATTTGGCGCTTGCCAAGAACTGGAGACTCGGCGAAACCTGGAAGGCGCAATTCCGCGCGGAATTCTTCAATATTCTCAATCATCCCAACTTCGCGAACCCGTTTGGCGGGCAAAATGGATGGGGCCACAACGATCCGTCTACCGGTTCGTTCGGCTGCTCCTGCGCCACCCCCGATGTGGCAGCCTCGAACCCGGTGCTCGGTTCAGGCGGCAGCCGTGCGGTGCAGTTCGGCCTGAAGTTAAGCTTTTGAAAAGTTGCCCATGCACTTGCATTGACGAGAACGACTATTTCGATTCGGCACGGTAGGTGAAATCCCAGATCACCAGTTCTATATCGGTACCGTCCTCGGTGTCGGCGAATTGAACGATGGCGTATTCGCCGGGCGTGAGGGGATTCTCGGGCCAGATTTTAAAAAGATCGTTGCCCATATCCTGAACGAAGGTCTTCATCTCTTTGCGTTCTTCTTCGGCTTGCTTGACGACGGGCGCGATGGAGACATTTTCCACAACCCGAGTGTTCTTTTTGGTAGGAGTGACTTTCAAGATACCGAAGCGCTGCCCTTTCGATTGGCGGAAATAGAATTCGGGCCGGGCGTCGTTGACCACGAAATTGGCGTGGTCACCCTTGATAATGACCACGGCTTTGCCGGGAACAAGCGGCACAGGCGAAAGCACCTGCAGAGCCTTGCGCTTTTTATCGGTGATGACCTGGTAGTCGGAAGCCGGCAACTGCTCTACCTTTTCGCCGCGCTTGTAGTACGCGCCCGGGTCCATGGGAATGGAGGCGATTTCCTGGCGTAGAGCGCGTTCGGCTTTATCTTCTTCGTCTTCCGCGCGGAGTTGCTTGGCGGCTTGTTCGGACTTGTGGTTGCGCTCGCCTTCGGTTTTGTCCAGATCCACCAATTCCACGGGGATTTCTTCCCATTCGCCGCGTTCGGTGCTGTAGTAGCGGATGCGGTCGCCTTGGCGCTGGTACTCGCGAGTGAGATGGAAGGTGCCGTCTTTCAGATAAAGCTTGAAGGTGTCCGCGAACAGCAGTAGAGCTGTCAGGAGAAAGAGGAGGACTACTCGCACTGACCGACATTTTACATGTTAATGGCGAGTGGGTGGGCGGACGTTCAGGTGAGAGGCGGACAGCTCCGAAACGAAACCGCCTTAAACCCGATGAGACAGAGCAGTCATTCGACCCGGAGGAACTCGGTTGAGCGCCACTTGGGGCTGTTTGCTGGGTACTGCTTGAAAGGGCGGGGCGTTTCAGTCTCTTGAAGATTGTCGAGAATTTGTTTCGATAACAGCTTAGGATTGTTATATGGCGGTTAAGAAAACAATTTCCTTTCCGGTGGATTTACATGAAAAGTTGGCCGCCCTTGCGACGCGGCGAGCGTCGAGCTTTGGAGAACTCGTCGTGGATGCATGCCGTCAGCAGTATTTCGGTTACATCCGGGAGGACCGACTGGCGGCGGTCGCAGAGATGGCTAGGCTTTCTCTTCCGGTTGGCAGTCCTGAAGAGATGGAACGCGAATCGGTGTGCTCAGTTGGACCTTGCCTTTGATTCCGGCTGCTTCATGAGTACTTGCGCCCCGCTTCCTAGCGGGCGCGGTTCTGAAGACACTTACGCCAACTGGTGCTAGCAACCACCGGTGTGAACGCCGATTTCCATAGAGAACTCGGCGTCCCTTAATATTGGGTGAGAGATGACGAATCCCTGGCTCCATTGGTGGACAGATACCGTTCCGCTGCTGCAGCAGCCTACTTTCCCGCGACTGTTTCTGGCGATGCTGCTCGGATCGATTATCGGAGCGGAACGACAGTGGCGGCAAAGGGCGGCGGGAATGCGGACGAATGCGCTGGTGTGTTTTGGGGCGGCCGCGTTTGTCGATTTAGGTTCGACGATCGGGGGCGCGAGTACAACAAACGTGATTGCTTACGTGATCTCCGGGGTTGGATTCCTGGGAGCTGGCGCAATCATGAAAGACGGCGGCAGTATTCGCGGACTAAATACCGCGGCGACGCTGTGGTGCTCGGCGGCGGTGGGCGCATGCGCGGGAGCGGGCGAGATGCTGGATGCGTGTTTTGTCACAGTGCTGCTGATTGGCATCAATCTGTCGCTACGGCCGCTTTCGAGGGCGATCGACCGGCGGTCGATGGCGCAAACCCGAGGAACTGGATTGTACCGGTTAGCCATTGTCTGCACTGCCGAAAACGAGAAGGCGGTGAGCGCGGCAGTGCTGCGGGCCTTGGCACAACGGCCGCTTACCTTGCGAGAACTGCACACCGACGAAACGGAAGATAGCGACGAGGTGGTGATTCAGGCGATTGTCGAATCGGGTGAACGGAACAAGGCGCAGGTTGAGAAGCTGAGCGCGGATCTAAAGATAGATCCCAATGTGATGGGGGTTGAGTGGGCGGAAACCGGCCCACACGCCGAATAGCCGCTAGAGTTTGAACTTCATCCAACCATTCAGAAGTTCCGCGCGTTTCTGACAAGCGCTACAAGGTTTGATGCCGACAGCGGTGGTGACTTTCTTGACGACATCGCCCAGACCAATCTCTTCTTTCAGCAGGTGTGGAAACCGGAGGCGGAAGCCGGCCTCTGGTTCGGGAGCAGATGGGTTTGCAGCAGGGTTGTGGGTGTCCATCGCGATTGCTTTCGAGACATTGTGATAACCAGCGATCGTTCGTTTCACTTTTCAACGGAAGAGAACTGATACGTTTAAGAAATGCCGACAACTGCCACGAAGCGAATAGCCCCGCCGAAACGGCTGATTTATGGACCAGGGCCATCCATGGCCGACCCGCGCGCTTATGAAGCGATGAGCCAACCGCTCACGGGAATTCGCGATCCTTATTTTCTTTCGGTAATGGCTGAAATCCAGACCGGCCTTCGAGAGTGCTTCGGCACGGAAAACAAGAAAATGTTTATGCTTCCGGCCAGCGGGAGCGGAGCGATGGAAGCGGCGGTGGCGAATTTTGTGCTGCCTGGTTCTAAGTTTGGGGTTTTCACGGCGGGTCATTTCGCGGACCGCATTGCGGCGATGGGTCAACGGCAGGGCGCCACCGTTGTGCGCTGCGAAAAAGCCTGGGGCGAGGTACACAGTGAAAAGGAAGCCGCTGATTTTATCGATCGGGAAAAACCGGGCGTGGTGGCGTTTGTGCAGGCAGAGACCTCGACGGGCGCGTATCAATCGGGACGAGCGATTACGGCGGCGGCAAAGAAAGCGGGAACGCTGGTGATTGCCGATTGCGTGACGTCTCTGGGTGCGATGCCGGTGGAACTGGATGCGGTGGGCATTGATGTGGCATACAGCTGCTCACAAAAAGGCTTAAGTTGTCCGGCGGGTCTATCGCCGATCACGGTGTCTCCAAAGGCTTGGGAGTGGCTGGAGAAGCGTCCGGCGGAACCGAATACCTGGTATCTGGATCTAAAGCTGCTGGCGAAGTATTTCGAAGCGCCGCATGTTTACCACCACACGCCTTCCCCGCCCCTGTACTACGCCATGCATCAAGGTTTGGCGGTGATTGAGGAAGAAGGCTTGCGAAACCGCTGGGAGCGCCACAAACGGATGGGTGCGCTGCTGGTGACGAAGTTGAATAAGCTTGGGTTTGAACCGTTGGTAAAAGAAGCGGACAACCGGTTGTGGCATTTATCAGTGGTCACTCCGCCAGCAGGCGTGGACGAAGCCGCATTGCGCGATCGGCTAATGGAGAACTACAACATTGAAATTGCGGGCGGCCTGGGTAAGCTTCGCGGAAAGATCCTGCGCATCGGGACCATGGGGCCGCTGGCGACGGAAGAGAGCGTGCAGTTCCTGGTGGACGCGATAGCGGCATCCGTGTAGTAGTGCTGCAAGAAGCTTGATGACAGAGGAGTTGGTGATTCCAGTTGGCGCGGCGCAGCTCGAATTAGTGCGCGGCAACATAACGAAGATCGCGGTGGACGTCATAGTAAACGCAGCCAATTCGGATTTGGCGGGCGGAGGCGGCGTGGATGGCACGATTCACTCCGCCGGAGGTCCAGCGATTATGAAAGAGCTGGATTCGATTCGGGCCAGGATTGGCAGTTGCCCAGCCGGTGGAGCGGTTGTTACGGGAGCTGGCCGCTTACCAGCTCAGTACGTGTTCCACGCGGTTGGGCCGATCTATAGGGATGGTAATCATGGCGAGCCGGAAGCGTTGGCGTCTTGTTATCGCACGTGCTTGAACCTCGCAGAGGAAAGGCGGGTAAGGACGATCAGCTTTCCGGCCATCAGCACGGGAGTCTACGGTTATCCGATCAATGCGGCGGCAGTGATCGCCTTGAAGACGATTACCGAGTGGCTGAGCGCGCATGCCGAACCGGTGGAAACGGTAATGCTGGTGCAATTCAGCGATCGCGATCAGACGGTTTATTTAGAAGAGGCACAGCATTATATTAAGTTGGGAGCAACTGGGGGATGAAGCTAAACTGTAGAGGCGGATGCAAGTTCTTGAAGCTGGCGACAACAAATATCTGCTGCTGGAATTGGATCCAGGGTTCGTCGGCAATATTGCGCGACAGGCTGGGTTCGAATTCAAAATAGACGATCGCGGACGTGTTTTGTCGCTCGATCTGGCGGCTGCAGATAGACAAGCGCCGCTTTTGCTTTTTGATGCGGCCGATCCGGGAAATTTGGGGTGGTTTTCACGTTGCCAGTTTTACGTGGACGGCAAATCGGGAGCGGTTTTGCAAACACCGTTATCGCTGGCTAACCAGCGCGACCGGTCGGGGCGAACACTGCCGCATGCGGTGCGGGTTCAGATTGCGAAAGAACTGCCGGGCAGCTTTCGCATGCCCGGCAGGCAACCTGTTTCGGAACAAGTGATTTACGCGGTTCTTTTCAATTTGCTGAACGCGCTGCTGAATACCGGAGTGGGCGTTTGCGGCGGCCCCATTGTGAAGCCGCTGGCGGGCAGAACCGAGATCATCGGTCCGAAAAACTGAGGTCAACTGCGGCTAAGCGTCGGCGTGTATCGCAATTTTGGTTTTGCTGCCAGGGGGGCGTCCGCGGCGTTTGGGCTCTCCCGCGCCAATGGGTTCGGCTTCTACATCCTCCAGCGTGAGAGTGCCGTTGGCGGCATCCTTGAGCCAAGCGGGTGGACGTCCACGACGGCGGCCGCGCCCTCGTGCCAAACGTTCCAGCGTCAGGATGGCCTCTTCAATTTGTTCCCGCTCAAGCCGCAACTCAGCAAGCATTTTGTCGACGTCCAAAATTCCAACCTCCACAGAGCTAACGATCAAGTTCGACGCCCTTGGAGAGGCTAAAGATACATTCTCACTTTAGCGTCGATTTAGAGGAAGTTTAATGGTTGTTTAGCGTTAATTACAAGGTATGTACGTTTGGCAAACTGAGAATCGGTCCTATGAGTACCATGGCAATTCCCCTAATTCGCAAAATAATGGCGGAGGTTTTCTAACTTTGCCATTTAACTGCGCGTCTTTTCCAGTAGAAATAGAATGGAATGCCTAACGCCATCAAAACTAAGCCCATTAACGATTCGCGAGGACGATCCACGAGAGTTCTAAATAGTAGAAAAGCGGCCACCGCGACGAAAAGTACTGGGATAACAGGATAACCAATGGTGCGGTACGGACGTACTAACTCAGGCTGTTTTTTCCGCAAAACAAAAACAGAGACGGCGGTCATTAAATACAAAATCCAACTACCAAAGATGACGAAATTGTACAGATCGTCGTACCACCCGCTCAGTACCACAACCGATGACCACAGACAAAGCAAGATCATCGAATTGCCAGGCGTACGGAAGGTGGGATGCACGGTGGCGATTCCGCGAAAGAACAAACCGTCGCGCGCCATTGCGTAGGGAACCCGGCCTCCCGTAAGAATAGAGCCATTCAGCGCGGCAAAGATGGAGATCAGGACGGCGACGGAGACCGCGGCGGCGGCGGTACGCCCATACAGGTGGGACATCATGTCAGCCGCCAAGCGCGGGGTTCCGGCCACCTGGGACGGAGTGAGCACGTAGAAATAGGCGATGTTCATCAACAGGTATGTGGCTATCACGGCCAGGGTGCCGAGAATCAAAGAGCGTGGGAGATTCTTTTGGGGGTCGCTGATTTCCGAAGAAACCATGCTGACGTTATTCCAGCCGTCGTATGCCCAGAGAGCGGCGACCATGGCGGCAAAGAAACCGGTGATGCCGCCGACACTTTGAATGTGCGAACTGAAATGCGAGAAATCGCCCTTTCCAGAGAAGATACCGACTGCAATGATGCCGGCAATGAGGGCCATTTTGAGAACGGTGACGAAGACTTGCACGTTACCGCCTACTTTGACGCCCACATAATTCACCCCGGCCAAAAACAAAATAAGACCGATTGCCACAAGCTGGCCATAGTGAATCTCGAACAAAGTACCGCCTGGGCCGATGTGAAAAGGTGTTTTCAGCGCCGGCATTCCGAGCGCGGGGACAAACGCCGTGAGATAGGTATAGAAGCCGGCCGCAAGGGTAGCAATGGAACCGCTCTTGGCGACGAAGAGTTGGGTCCAGCCATAGAGATATCCCCAAAAGGGACCATAGGCGGCGCTCAAATAGACATATTCACCGCCGGCCTCAGGCATGGCGGCGGCTAGTTCCGCGTAGGTTAAGGCGCCGAAAAGGCTCAGAAGACCGGCCACAATCCAGACGGCGAAGAGAGTTCTGACGGAACCGACTTTGGCGATCATGCTGGAAGGGACAAGGAACACTCCGCTGCCTATGACGGTACCGACGACGATGGAACCCGCGCTCCAGACTCCTAGAACGCGCTGGAGCGATGGCTGGCGGGAATGGCGGACGGAAGGGCCGGACGGCGCCGTCACGTGCTGCTGGTTTTCGAGGGCCATAGATCAGAGTTCGTTCGGTATAGGGTCGAGTCCGTGATCGATGCGGCGCGGCAGGATACAACTGGCTAACCAGCCGGCAGTGAACGTGGCCAGCGAGCCAATGAGAACGTACCAAGTGTACGCCACGCGCGTGCGGAAAACGAGCGTAACGATGAAGCCCACGCTCATGCCGGCAATGGCGGACCATTCGCCGGGGCGCTTAGTGAGCACCCCAAGAAGGAAAACGCCGAGCAGCGCGCCGTAGAGCACGGAGGCGATAGCGAGACCGGCTTCAAGCACGCTTCCCCAATGACGCGCGGCGAGGCCGATGGCGAAGAGGATGACGCCCCAAACCACGGTAGCCCAGCGCGCCAAAAGCAGCAGACGGTCTTCAGAGCAGCTGGGGCGCAAGGGCCTCAGGAAGTCCATGATGGTAGTAGAGGATAGGGCATTGAGGGCAGCGCTCAAGTTCGACATGGCAGCGGCCAAGATGGCTGCAATTACGAGACCGGCCAAGCCAACGGGCAAGTGGTTCCAGACGAAATCGGGGTAGGTATGCTCGGCGATCTTGGGCGCCGGGAGCCCCGTGTCTTTGTAGTAAACGGCGAGCAGTATGCCGATGGTCAGGAACAGGGTGAATTGAAAGAAGACCACCACCCAACTGGCGAATAGAGCCAAGCGGCTTTCGCGCTGGTTGCGGGCGGCGAGCAATCGCTGTACCAGCAGTTGTTCGGTGCCATGGCTGGCAGTGGTGAGGAAACATCCGCCCAGCAAGCCGCCCCAAAAACTATATGTACGTTTAAAAAATGCGGGCGAAAGACTGAAACGGAAATCGAAGACCTGGAATTTATGGGCGGCGTTGGCTACAGCGAACGCGTGGCGCCAGCCGCCGGGTATAAGATGCAAGATCAGGAAAAAACTGGCCAAGGCTCCGCCCACATAGAGAAACATCTGCACCACGTCGGTCCAGATGACGGCCCGCATTCCGCCCTCGAAGGTGTAAAAGAGCGTCAGGCAAATAATTACAAAAATGGAGGCGACTTCACTGCTGCCAAGAACGATTGAGATCACAATGGAAACGGCAAACACGCGGACGCCTTCGGCCAGGGCCCGGAGCACTAGAAACGTTCCAGCGGTAAACTTGCGGATGCGCTGTCCGAAACGGCGCTCCATCAATTCGTAGGCGGTGAACATTTCGCCGCGGAAGTAGTGAGGCAGGAAAAGGATTGAGATCACGATCCGGCCCAGCAGGTATCCAAAAATCAGCTGGAGAAAGGTGAAGTTGCCGGCAGGAGAGAAAGACAGAGCAGGCGTGCCAATGACCGTGAGAGTACTGGTCTCGGCGGAGACAATGGAAAACGCGATAGCCCACCAGGGAGCGCCTCGGCCGCCCAGGAAGTAGCTCTTTACCGAGGCGTTCTTTCCCTTGAATTGCGCTCCAAACCAGGTGATGAGGAGGAGGTAAACGACGATGACCGCAAGGTCGGGAACGCGCATGGAAAGGTGGATGATAGCATGCGTGTAGGTTACGTTAGTTTAACTATCCCCGCCCAGGAACTAACGGTGGGATAGGACGTCTAAAGTAGCAGATAATGTTGCAGGCTGGTGCCGTGTTCGTTATACTCCGGCTTTGTGACTCGTGTTGGATTTGGAGTGGTCAAAAATAGTTGTCCGCCAAGTCGCGTAGAATATAGTCCAACCTTCGGCGAGTATTTTGAGCCGCAGAAGGATACGCTTCTAGACTTGATTTAAGATTCCTCTCGGGAGGTTGACGTGGATTTTTGTTTTCGACGGGCGGGCAGGCTGCTCATGGCAGCTGGTGCATTTGCTCTAGTAACGACGGTGAGCGTGCCAGTTGCCATCGCGCAAGATGCGGCGCAGCAGCCGGCAGGCAAGAACTATAAGGATCGGGGAGAATACGACATTTTCCTGAAGGTGACGCAGACGCCTGACGCCAAAGCGCGGCTTGCGCTGCTGGACACCTGGCGGGATAAATATCCAACGACCGACTATGCAACGGAGCGGTTGCAGTATTATGTTGCGACGCTAGCGCAGCTTGCTCCGACGGATGCGACTCAGCGGCAGCCCTTGATCAATAAGTGCGTGGACCTGCTGAAGGTAGATGCGAAGAACGCGAATGCCATGTTCCTGATTTCGCAATGGGGACCGGCGGTAGGCGGGGCGACCCCCCCGCCCGATCTGCTTTCGCAAGTAGACAGCGCCGCGCATGGTTTCATCAACGAAGCGGACACGGCGTTTGCCCCGACGAACAAACCCGCGAATATAAGCGCGGACGATTTCGCGAAGGCGAAGAGTTACCGGTTGGGCGTAGCGCATAATGCGCTGGCATGGGAGGCGTCGGTAAAGAAAGATAACGCGACTGCGGAAAACGAATATAAAGAGAGCCTGAAGGTAAATCCGGAGCAAGGGAACGTTTCGGCGGCATTGGGCAAGATTCTTTTTGACGAGAAGAAAACGCCCGAGGCGCTCTTCGAATATGCGCGTGCCGGGCAGTATTCCGGGCCTGGTTTGGCGTTACCGCCGGCGGGGCGCACGCAATCGCTCGATTTCTTCAACAAAGCCTACCAGAACTATCACGGCAGCGCGGACGGTAAAGATCAAGTGCTAACGCAATCAAAGAATAGCGCCCTGCCGCCGGATGGATTCACGATTGGCAGCGCCCAAGCCGCGGCGGATGCCGATGCTAAGAAACTGGAAGACCGCATGAATTCCGATCCGGCCTTTAAGCTTTGGTACACCGTGAAGACGAACCTGGTTGGCGATCAAGGCCAGTCGTTCTTTGATAAGAGTGTTAAAGACACCGAAATTCCGGGCGGCGCACAGGGCGTCAAGGATTTCAGCGGAACAGTGATTTCGCTGGAACCAGCAGAGAAGCCAACCAAGGCCACGGTGGGCGTGGAAGATGCGACAAAAGCCGACACTACGCTAATTTTCTCGGAGCCGCTACCTGCGGCTGCGCTTGAAAAAATCAAAGTTGGTGAGAAAATCGACTTTGGCGGAATTGCCGAGAGCTTCACCAAAGATCCGTTCATGTTGACATTCAAAGATCCGACCATTCCCGGCGCGCAATTGGCAACCCCGCCGGCGAGGAGCCACCGCAGCAAGAAGTAGAGAGTCACCAAAACAGAAAAGCCCCGGGGACGGTGATAAATCCCGGGGCTTTTGTTTATCTGAAGCTTTTACATTTTATAGCGGCCTAAATCCTCGTCGTTCAGATTTTCAAGCCACTTGCGCAATTCTTCGTTGTTGACCTTCTCTGAGACGGTGGCCGAATTTTTTGAAGATTGGAGAACCTTGTCGTCCACGTAAATGGGGCAATCGTGCCGCAGCGCGAGCGCCAGGGCGTCACTGGGCCGTGAATCGACGCTAATCATGCGACCCTCGCGCTCAAGCCAAATCAGCGCGTAAAAAGTGTCTTCCCTTAATTCGCTGACGACGACTTTCTTGATCGCGGTATCGAGGCCCATTAAGAGGACTTTGATCAGATCGTGCGTCATGGGCCGGGGCGTAGTTACTTTTTCGATTTCGAGCGCGATCGCATTCGCTTCGTAGATGCCAACCCAAATCGGCAGGACCGAATCGCCCGCCAAATCCTTCAGCACCACAATCGGCATATTGGTCATCGGGTCCATCATCAGACCCCGGATTTTCATTTCAACTTCCACTTTATCCCTCGCTTCCCAAAATCGGCTGGCCGCTACTCACCACCTTACTGCAAAGGAAAGTTAACGGGCGACGCCCTTTCGCCAGCCAAGCTATTTGGGCTGGCACGAGTGACTAAAACATCCAGATACCGGCCTACCAGAGTCTGGCCTTCTTTCGGAGCAGGTAGTGAATGGTCAACGAAGTTCAGGGTTTTGTTTTGGCTGGTGCGGCCAATCCACTGATTGGTGGCCACGTTATAGCCTTCTACGTGAACCTCTTCGACTTTGCCGACGTATTTCGCGTTCCGGCGAATTTGGATGGTGCGCTGGCGCTCTTGCAACAAAGTAAAACGGCGCGTCTTCTCCTCTTCGGATATGTGGTCTTCATACTGCAAGGCCGGTGTGTTGGGCCGCTTGGAATACTTAAAAATGAACATCGCGTCGTACTCCACTTCGTCGATCAGCCGAATAGTTTCCTGAAAATCGGCTTCGGTTTCGCCGGGAAAGCCCACGATAATGTCGGTAGTAATGGCGATATCGCGCTTGGCGTTCTTCATCCATTCGATGCGCTGCATGTACTCGCTGCGTTTGTAGAGCCGCTGCATACTGCGACAAAACTGCGTCTGAGCCGGATTGCACGGGCAAATGGACGTGATTGCACAGTTCGGCTTTGTCGTCGATGGCTTCGATGATGCTCTTTACGAAATCGCGCGGGTGCGAGGTTGTGAAGCGTACGCGGCGCATTCCGGGCACTTGGCCAGTTTGCGCAAGCAGCTGCGCAAAATCAAGACCGGCATCGGAAGGATCGCGATAGCTGTTTACATTCTGGCCGAGCAATTGGACTTCGGTGTAGCCAAATTCGGTGAGTGAGCGCGCTTCGCGAAGAACGCTTTCGCTAGTGCGGCTGCGTTCAGGACCGCGCGTGAACGGAACCACGCAATAAGCGCATGATTTATCGCAGCCTTCAATGATGGTGATGTAAGCACGATGCGGATTATCGCGCCGCGTATATGGAGTGTCGAAGGTATCGGTTGTATCAAGGCTCAAGCCGGTGACACGGCGATTCCCTGCTTCCAATTGCACCAGCATTTCCGGCAATTTCGTGTAACTGGCTGATCCGGCGACCAGACTGACATGAGGCGCGCGTTCGAAAATGCGTTCGCCTTCCTGCTGCGCCACGCACCCAAGGACGCCGAAAACCTTGCCCTTCCCTGCTTCACGCTTGAATTGCTGCAGCCGATGGAACACCTTCTGCTCGGCTTTGTCGCGAATGCTGCAGGTGTTGTAGAGCACCAACTCGGCTTGCTCCACTTGCTCCACTTGCGTATAACCCTTTGCGAGCAGAGTGCCGACGACTTTTTCCGAGTCGTGAGCGTTCATCTGACAGCCGAACGTCTCAATATAGAAGGTCTTCATGGAAATTACCGCCGGGTTGCAGACCCGAAGCTTACCCGTGCAGCAGGCGCATGAACCAGCCGATGCCGAACAGCGCCACAACGAACCGGCCGAAGCAGTAGAGCCCGTAACGGAGACGTTCTTGATCGGTTTTCTTAGTCACCAACCCGAGCATGACGCTGCAAACCAAAGCGAAGATGAGCGAGGTCTCAAAGTGATCGAGGCTAAGTTTCATTTGGGATTAGTCTTTCTGACGAGTGGTGATCTCGTACGCGTCCACCATGGCTAGTATGTTCAGCAATCCGGCGGCAACAATAAACTTTGAGCCGTAATCCGGATTGTGGCCGGCGAGGTCGGGTGGACCGTAGCCCAGCCAAGTGGCGATCAGGTAAGGCAGGCCAGCCGCGAGATCGCCAATGAATCCGCCGTACTGGATGAGACGGGAAAGAACGTCGCCCACGCCGGTCGGCTTGAAAAGCGGCCCGTGCATTAACACGCCGACAATAAAGGTCAGAAGTACGGTACCCAGGATGACTGCGCCGCGTCCCCGCCGGCCTAGATAGAAGTGACCGGCGCCCGGCAGCAGCCAAGCGAGAAAGACAATCAAATAAGGGGACTTGATGGGCGCGACAGCAGGCGATGTAACGGTAGCAGCGGGCATTGCCTTCATTTTAGCGTTACGCGTTGATCGACTCAAAAAGCAAGGCGGTGATTTGCCGTGGGCTGCACTGTGCGTTGGGGCGGCTCGCTGGCCAACGCCGCCATAAGCTCTCTGATACGCGCTGTCTGTTCAGATTTAATAATCAGGTAACGGCATTTGCCTTGCGGGTCGGGCGTAAACGCGGTGGTGTCCTTTTCGCCTAGCGTTACGGTACCCGGCTGCGACAGATCGAAATAGCCACGGTCGGGACGGATGGCCTCCAGCACCGCCGTGGAATCCCAGTTCGGATGATCTTCGGGCTTGCCAACGTAGATGCGATAGGCCTCAGCGACTGGATGATGGGTTGTGTAGGAGAAATCGTTAGCGATGCTTTCGTAGGGAAACGTGATCACCAGGCCGACTTCAAAGCCGCTGAAGATTATGGGCGTCGGCCAATTTGCCATCAGAGATTTAAACGCCGATGCATCGGTGAAGACATTGTACTCGCGTTGGGGCTTAACGAAATTTCCGGCCATCAAATAGAGCATTTTGACCTTGCGCTGGACCAAATCCCGACCGGCCTGATTGCTTACCAGGCGCGCCAGGTTTGTGCTGAAGCCAATCTGCGCAATGGAAACGGAGCCATCGGGCTGCTGGCCCAGAACGCGGGTGAGAAGCTGGACCGCTTCAGGTGCTTGTGCGCCGTCTTGCAAGTGGCGCGGGAAGATATATGCACCGTGCGAATCACGCTCTTCGACTGGAATTTTGAGCATGTTGGCATCGTCGGGCGTTTTGCCGTTCTTCACCACGCCGATCGGAATATCGGGGCGGCCGTAGAAATTGTCTATGAGATCGATAAATGGCGCGGCATCGCGGTTGTCTTTAGTGATAGTGACGGCCAGCAACTGCACTTCGGCGCGGTTTTGAAGCGCATGGATGATGGCCAGGGCCAGAGCATCGTCAACGTCGTTACCCATGTCCGTATCGAGGATCAAGCGGACAGGCTCGGCGCACAAGACGGGCCGCGGCTGGAGACAGAGGGCGATGCAGCAGGCGATGGGCGCGACGGCGGCGAGACGGCGAAGCAGAGTGGTCACAGGGGTAGATTACAATGGTGTTCGTCGCTTACTCATCGTGCGGATGTGGCGGAATTGGCAGACGCGCTAGTTTCAGGTACTAGTTTTCGCAAGGAAGTGGAGGTTCAAGTCCTCTCATCCGCACCAAGTAATTGATAATAAAAAAGACTTATAGCAATCCTGATTTCATGTTGAATGGCGTGTTGAATCGCCATAGAAATTGCAAGAGGCATTGTGGCAAAATCTCGCCGGTAAGCTCTTGTGTGGAACTGCTGATACAGCGCCGCCAAAGCAACTGCCGAATGCATGCCGAAACCAGCAGCCCTGCTTCACGCAGCGACAAAAGCGCGCAGCGGCGCGAGCGTGCTTCGATCTACATTTGCGGGCGAAAACTCTGTTACCATGTCCAGCGTGTCTGAAACCCAATCAGCGGACAGTTCGGTAACAATCTTCTGCTCGTATAGCCATAAAGACGAGCGCTACCGCAAGCAGTTCGAGGCGCACGTCGCACAGTTAGCGCATGAAAATCTGATTCGTATTTGGCAGGACCGCAGAATTGTTGCGGGTGGCGATTGGGCAGGCGAGATCGATGAGAAGTTGAGCAGCGCCGATATCGTCGCACTGTTTGTCAGTTCCGATTTCCTCAACTCTAATTACTGCTACGAGAAGGAAATGAAGACGGCGCTGGAGCGGGACGCGAAGGACGAAGCGCGGGTCGTGCCGATCATCGTGCGGCCATGCGATTGGCACAATGCTCCTTTTAATAAGTTGCAGGCTGTGCCGACCGACGCGAAGCCCATCACTAAATGGAAGAACCGGGATGAAGCATGGACCGTGGTGGCGAACTGCTTGAGATTGACCGTCAAGGTTGTGATGGAGAAGCTTCAGAAGAAACTGCTGGAAGTGGAGAGACGGTCGGGTTTGCTGAGCGAGAAGGAGTCGGTCGCCTTTATCTTCATGGACGACGACCCGGAGAAAATCGCGGAACATACGCGGAAAGGCTACGAATGGGTACGGGCGAATCGGGCCGAACGGTCGAAGACTCTTGCACAGGTTCGAGAGAAGATTGGCGCAATCGAGAAAACGGTATTCAGCGGTGAGAACACATCGAGTCAGGAATCATATCAGCGTTGGTACGCATATCAAAAGAGAGGCTAGACTGACGCCCGCACCGACACGGCCACAGGCCAACAGTGGCGAGAATGGCTGATTCGTCGTCGCGGCGCTGGCTTTTTACAAAGTGGTCGATTCTTCGCTGCATCTCCGCTGCGGAAAGCACCGGAGCGGCGGTCGATACACCCTGTATATACCTTCCGTTTCTCCGTTTTGGGTTAAAAACAGCCGAGGCTGGTTACATCGATGCAACCCAAACAGCCTTGCAATAACGCCTACCGACGGTATCCAATTCGTCTAACCTGGGACAGACATGAATACTTAGCGAAAGTCAAGTCTGATACTATTTACACGAAAACTAAAGAGATTGCCAGCAAGATCTTTGGCGAGATAACGATGGAAACAATCAAGCTGTCGATCCCCTTTGCAATTCAATATTTTGCAAGTTTGCGGGGCTAGGTCGAACGCATAATTGTCCGTCAATCACCGCCCGAATCTTGTACGCGCTACGATGATCCGTTTGAAGATACCGTCCACCTCGCCTGCGTCAAACACCTGAACGCTCGGGGGCACCGGCACTGCCCGGAGGTGTTGTTTTGGAAACATCTTGGTCACCATGCTGGGGGTTGTTACGCGGAGGAAGAATCGGGGGAGCATGAAAATCTGAAAAGGTTGTGGGGTCGAAATTTTTTCGGAAACCTTTTCGAACTCCCAGACTTCCAGTAGCGAATCTGTTACGCGTGGTGCGTCACTCAACTCGGCAATGTTGCCCGCCCAGATAGCCAACGGGCCGCCATTGTGCATGAAAGTTCATTCACAAGTATCCTTGGATACTGACAGCAAATCGACTGCACTACGGATGTTCTTAGATTCGCTGGTGGGCAGCACGGCATGAAAGGAGCATCGAGCACCAGGGCGCGAGCGGGCGCATATCGGAGCGACCTTTAAAAACGTCGCGTTAAATTGTCGGCGATGATACCGGCATAACGGTTGTCGCTTTACGTCAACGGGCTGCAATGCAGACCCGTCGTCACGAAGTTATCGGTGGTACCGGAAGTGCCTCCGTCCATGTTGAACACGACAGCATCCCCAGCGCTGATTACAAGGGGAGCAATGGGAGGGGTAGTAGTCAGAGTGCTGCTGGCCTGGGTTCCCGCAACGAATGTAAGTGACACTTGCCCGTTATAGCTTTGGAAATTGTCGGTGGACCTGAGAAGGGACACCGTACCGGACGATGTGAATGAATAGACGTACAACGCGTCGATTGTGCAGCTAACGGGCATTACAATCTGATCCTGCAACGGGTTCACGTACTGTCCTCCCGCAGTGCTATCTCCTGCTGAATTGACTGGAAAATAGAATTGGCCGGCGAAGGCGGGCGCATAGATGAGCTGCCCCAAGATGGTGAGGCCAGTACTGGCTCCGGTGAGACCGGCAGTTCCTTGAGGAATGGTGAAGTTGAGAAGAGCGGCAGAGGAAGTTCCGGTATTTGTAACTAGTGGCCTGTCGCAAAGATAACGTTACCAATGTGGCGAGAGGGATCGGAGTACTTCCATTTGAAGGGCTTAGCGTGGGCGGAGTAGGCGCCGATGTAGCGCTTTAGCTTTCTTGCCAAGTCGGAGACAGAAGTAAAGACACCACGGGAGATGACGTCACGTTCGATCCGGGAGAACCAGATTTCGACTTGATTAAGCCAGGACGAGTAAGTCGGGGTGAAGTGCAAATGTACGTTCGGATGGTCGGCCAGGAAGTCATCGACAAGTTTGGTCTTGTGGGCCGAGAGGTTGTCGAGAATAATGTGGATCTCTTGTTTGGCCGGGCAAGTGGAGACGACTTCGCCTAGAAAGGCGACGAAGTCTGCATGGTATGGCGAGGGGACGTTTTTCCGTGAACCTTTCCGGTTTTAGTATCGAGAGCAGCATAGAGCGACAAGGTGCCGTGCCGGTAATATTCGAAGCCATGGCGCTCGGCCCGTCCTGGACTGAGAGGCAATACCGGATCGAGGCGATCCAGCGCTTGAATGGCGCTCTTCTCATCGACACAAAATATCGCCGCATGTTGCGGAGGCTGAAGATAGAGAGCAATGATATCGGCCGCTTTCTTTTCGAAATCCGGATCGCTGCTGGCCATATAGCGATCCAGCCGATGCGGCTTGACTCCCGCCTCCCGCCAGACTCGGTGAACCAGATCCTTGCTGATGCCGAGTGCATCGGCTAACTTACGGCAACTCCAATGGGTCGAGCCGTCGCTCGGTTTCTTGCGTGTGACGTTCAAGACCTTGGCTCGTAAACTCGCGGTGAGTCGGTAGGGCCGCTGGCCCGGATGACTAGTGTCCAAGCCATCCATTCCTTGCGCCAGAAAGCGCTCTTTCCATCGAATAATCGTCGGATTCGTCGTCCCCAACCGCCGGCGGATGATCGCAAAGCTAGCTCCCTCATCCAACATCAAAATCAGTCTGGCTCGGAATACGTACCCGGCGGGGAGCGAGCGTGACTGGCTGATGCTGCTCAGTTCGCTTCTCTGTTCTTCATTCAATTGGATCGTAGGCGCGATACGCACCTCTATAAGACGTACTCTCACTGGTAACGGTTACTCTGCGACAAGCCACTAGCGCAGATGTGCCAGCGGCGCCGGTGGTCGTCGAGGCCACCGTTAAGCTGGCGGCGGCGCCGGGAATACCATTCGTTCCATTTGTTCCGGTTGTGCCGTTGATTCCGGCTGTACCGTTCGTACCATTTGCGCCAGTGGCGCCAGTGGCTCCGGCTGGACCTACCGCGACCGCTAGATCGGCATAATATCCGTTCACGTCAATGGCGATATCGGTGACATCTGTGGTGTAAATCGCAATGGAGCCGTTGGTGCCAGCCAAAACAGTGGCGGCGTTGGCAACAACCGTACCGGCGGGAGAGTTCAGGGTGGAAACGAGCGGTTGGGTCGTCCCGGCAGGCCAAGCGGCCAAGAAGGATAGCTCGCCGTTCACGGGGATGGCGGTAATGTTCAGCGAGTAAGCCCTTACCGTGGATGGGATGCCTGGGCAGTTCGGACTAGCCCAAAGTTGAAAATCACGCTCGACTCCGGCGAGCAGGCTGGGCGCTCCGAATGCGCCGCTCTGACCAGCGCCTCTGGTGTCTACAACCCGGCAGGGTTCGATTGCAACAAAAGATAATTGGCCGGTAGCGGCGTGAGCCTTGGGCAAAACAAGCCCTAAATGCCCAAGCAAACAAAGCGCGGCGCAATTGACTCCCCACGTCCTTACTCTTCTGAGCTTCATTTTCTAACTTTGTTACTCCTTATGTACGTGCCACTTGAGTGGACGGACAATGGATTATCGGTAGTTTGCGATTCCCACACTAGTCCAATCCGGGTCGTTTTGGCGTCCCGGACGCCCGTTGGTCTGTTTGAGTTGAATTCTCATTCCTTCGCGATTGTGGTCTAGCGGAACGCGCCAAAACGTAGCAGGAAGATCGGCGCGTTTGCAAAGCCGTGCCGCCGTCCAGGTTCAGGTTGGCCCCAAGTCTGTTTACCAGCGATCCGGTTTATCCGTAGGCCTTCACAGCCTCTGCGACGGCGGGAGCGGCCTTCTGAAGGTCTTCGGGCACCATTACCGGAGTTACGTCAGTTGCGGCTTTGAAGGCGATGAACCACGGCTCGGCGATTGCCGGAATCTCGGACGCATCGTTGATGTTTATGATCAGGATGCCGGTGCGCTTACCGTTATCCGTCATGAAGTAAACCGCTTCGGGCTTTTGTTGCTAGAGAATGTCCTGAATAGCTTTAAACCCGTCCTTCGCGCCTTGGTTTCCCGCCTCCACTGGAAATGAAACCTTAACTAAAAATCGCATCGCAATGCCTCTCCTGAATTGATATCGACCGCAGAAGCATGTACTCTTCTTGTGCCTCCTTGTCAGAGGGATGGACGGTGGTAATCGTGACTTCGCCTACCGTCGTCTGCGCAGCCCGCTGAATGATAACCTGAACGTGATGCACCGGCTTTTTGGGGTAGCTCTGCTGGCTTCCATGTTCGCGGCCGCGCAAACAGTCGAGAATGCGACTGAATTGCTCCGAAAGCGCAGTCCATTGCAGAGAGCACTAAAACTTGGCGGGCCGAAGTTGTCGAGAAGTCCTCGATTTCGGGCGGCGGCATGAATCTGCAGAGTGAAGTTCGAACCAAGATTGCCGTACAAGTTCCTCTCAGAATGAGCCGCCAGAATAGTGGTGCCGACCAAACTATATTGGTCTGCGATGGAGCCGAGGCTTTCTACTCAGGCGACGGGCACAGCTACTATCGGGGTGATGCCAAAGTGAATCCCGATTGCAATTTTCCGCTGAGTAGGTTCTACAAATTGGAGAGCAATCCGGCAACGATCTCAGTCGTTGGCCGTGATCGCGTTCGACTCGCGGATGGAGATCGGGAGTGTGTGTTGGTCCGCGCTGAGTGGAAGCGTGCCACTGGAAACGCGGTCCGTACTATGTGCATCGATCCGGCTTCGGCATTGATCTTGCGTGATGTTGCCGAAATCAAGAACGAGAAAATAGGTGCACGAATGGTCGACACAATCTCGTTCACCAGCTTCGAAGGTAATCCCACGTTTCCGCCAGATACCTTCCGGTTTTCAGTTCCGCCCGGTGCCGTTGAGTCTAAGCCTCCCATTTAAATCGGAGGTTCAGTACCGGGGCCAAGCGCCGACCAATCAGATTCGTGTGACCGCGACCGGCGTTATCGCTCAGATACGAAACCGGGCCGGTCAGAACGGAAGCCATTGCCGTGATGGAAGAGCTAGGGATTGGAACCCCAGCTTCGGCCACCCAGCACGTTTGGCGGCTCGACTTACAGAAACTTCCAATTCTTTCGCGTTCTCCTGCCCAGTCTGATCGTTGGCCGTCCGTAAAGTTGTTCATCTCATCCCACACCCAATCTTCTTCGTACGGTTCCATGCCAAACTTCTTTCTGCTAAAGGGTAGGACAAGTGGGGTTCAAGTCCTCTCATCCGCACCAAAGATCAATCACTATCTTGAGGATTGATGCCCTCGAAATCAACCACATCCTTAGCCATCATAAGGTTTTCCTGTGTCGGGATGACCCATATTTGAACGGGCGAATCGGGCGTGGAGATAACGCCCTCAACATCAATGGTTTGGCTGTTGCGCTGAGGATCGAGGATCGCTCCCGACCATGCCAAGTCCTCAAAAATGCGTTCGCGAACGACGGGCGTGTTTTCGCCGATTCCGCCGCCGACCACGATTGCTTCGGCGCCTCCCAGCGCCGCGAGGTAAGCTCCGATGTACTTGCGGACGCGGTAAGAGAACATGTCCAGAGCGAGATTAACGGCGGGGTCGTCGAGATGTTCGACTAGTTTCCGGGTATCGGCTGACCGCTCGGAGACAGCAGCCAGTCCGCACTTCTTGTTCAAAAAAGCGTCTATTTGCTCGGCATTCATATTCTCTTTCCGCATCAGATAGCTCACAATGGCTGGATCAATGTCACCGCAGCGCGTGCCCATCATTAGTCCTTCTAGAGGAGTGAATCCCATGGAGGTATCGATAGATTTTCCTTCTCGGATGGCGGCGGCGGAAGAACCTCCTTCTAAATGCAGGGTGACCAGATTCACGCTCCAAAGCGGGCGGCCAGTAATTTGCGTGTAGCGAAGAGTCATGTAGCGGTGAGAGATGCCGTGAAATCCGTAGCGCCGGATTCCGTGACGCTTGGCAAGATCCGGCGGAAGCGGGTAGAGAGCCGCACGGCTTGGGATGGTCCGGTGAAATACCGTGTCGAAGACCGCGATTGCCGGAGCATTAAAATCCGCTCTAGCGCGAACGGCCTTAATCACTTTCAGAGCCGAGATGTTGTGAAGAGGGGCAAGGTCTTCCAATTCCTCAATCTGACGTATCACATCGCCGGTAATTCGAACAGGTCCATCGAAACGGCCGGCGCGATGCACTACGCGATGACCGACTCGGTGGACATCGGCCAAATTGCGGATACCGTTGGCGTTGGCGTTACCGCTATCGATCCAGTCTAAAAGGAGTTCAGCGGCATGGCCGTGATCGCGAACTTCGATTTGTTCCCGAGAGCGAGGCTTCTTATTTTGCAATAAGGAAAACACGGCATCCCGTTTGCCGATATTGTCATAGGAACCAGCTACCAAGGACGAACCAAAACCGACTTGAGGCTCGTGAGTGCCGTGGTTCGGTTCAGCGGTAATGATTTCGAATTTCAGCGAGTTGCTTCCGCTATTGAGAGTGAGAATGTGCATGATTTTTTTTAAGGATAAAAAACGTTTGACCTGCTGACCGCAGTGGAGATACCCGGAAACATAACTGGTCACGATTACGAAGGGAGTTAGTCAATGGTTTGGTAATGCACGTATGAAACGGCAACCAAACGATTGAAAGAGGTAAAAGATGGGTTTATTTACCAACGTTGAATTTAATTCCTTGGAAGACTTGCTGGTGGAGCAGCTTAAGGATTTGTACGATGCCGAGCACCAGCTGGTTGAAGCTTTGCCTAAAATGGCCGACGCGGCGAATTCGACCAATTTGCGAAATGCGTTTCTAGAACACCTGGACCAAACACGGAATCACGTGACGCCGCCTGGAGCAGGTGTTTAGCGGGATAGGCGTTTCACCCGAGCGTGAAACCTGTAAGGCGATGAAGGGCCTGGTTAGTGAAGGATCGCAGATGATCGATGCCAAAGGCGATCCCGCGGTTCGGGACGCGGCGCTGATTGCGGCCGCGCAGCGGGTTGAGCATTACGAGATAGCCGGCTATGGATCTGCAAGAACTTTTGCGGAACAGCTAGGCATGACCCAGGCGGCGGATCTGCTGCAGAGCACGCTCGATGAAGAGGGAGCCGCAGATAAGAAGTTGACACAATTGGCGACGCAGACGATCAACCAGGAGGCTCTAAAAGGCGCATCGGCCAGGGCGGCCAGATAAGAGCCTACGTTCGATCATCTCGTTAAATTGCTGAGTACTAGGGCCGCAATTTCGTGGCCCTTTTATTTCATTCCGGGCTGAAAGAAGCGTTCAGCTATTCTGATTGCGTGTCCGCAAAGCAGATAGCAATAATAACAGTCGTCTCGATGATCCTGGCCGCGACGGTGGGAGGACAAGAAGCCAGCCAAAAGCCATGCGAAGGAGTTTTGCTGGACAGCCGCAGTGAACCCGCCGTAGGCGCCGTACTGCTTCTACATTCCGCTAAAAGCCAAGGGACGGTGGTTACAGTTCAGGGCGGCAGGTTCACAATCCCCGACCTGGAAGCTGGCGACTATTCCATAATCGCGAAATATAAGGAGACCACGGCGACCGATTCACACACCATCCAGCTGCCGTGCCATAGCTCAACACGTACTTTAATACGCACCTTCCAGCTTTCGGCCGACGGCACGGTATTGCTCGAACGGGACATCAAGACGGCGCAGAGCACCGGTGGAGAACAATTATCGAGTAAAGCCGTTTCGTCGCTGCCGTTGAACAAACGCGATTTCAGCCAGTTGCTGCTGCTGGCGGCGGGTACCATGACCGACACCAACGGTTCCGCGAATTTCACCCAGCAGTTCGCCATCAACGGCCAGCGGGGAACCGCAGCGGTATTCGCCATGGATGGCGCAGATAGTACCGATCCCGAAATTGGCGGCGCTACATTCACGAACTTCAATGTCGATGCAGTGCAGGAGATTCGGTCCAGTTCAGGTTGGATGCCGGCTGAGGTCGGACGGGGCGCCGCTGGCTTTACCGACATCATCACCAGATCGGGAACCAATGCGGAACACGGATCGGCTTTTGAGTTTCTCCGCAATTCAGCGCTGGATGCGCGCAATTTCTTCGACCAGCGTTCTATTGCCGACCCGCGCCGAATCCCGCCCTTCATCCGGAATGAATTTGGACTGACAAACGGCGGTCCGCTCCTGATACCGGGTTTGTACAACGGCCGGAACAAGACATTCTATTTTGTCGAATATCAGGGATTCAGGCAGGTATTGAGCGCCACGGAGGTGATCCCTGTTCCAACCGTTGCCGAACGTGCCGGCCTGGACACAACGGCTTATCCGGGCGATACGCTGATCGTCCCGGTAAATCAAGCTATGTCGAAATTGCTCGCCCGCTATCCGCTGCCGAACGATCCGCAGGGTCCATACGGGGCGCGTACGTATGCCGCTTCATCGAAAGTGACCACGATATCCGACCAATTTTCAGCGCGCCTCGATCACCAGATTTCGAGCAAGTCGCAATTGTTTGCAAGATTCACCATGGAGAACACAGCAGGTCCGACAACGAATCCGAGCCAGACAGCCATCGATCCGAATTTTGCCGTGAACTTTACCGACCAGCAGCGTAACGCGGTGATTACATATACGCGAACGCTGTCGGCTATTTCGAGCATGGAGTCTTCTATCAGTTACACGCGCGCAACACCCGAGTTTCCGACGTTGGATCGCCAAGACCCAGCGTTGACATTCGGAAATGGCTTATATGAAGCGTTCAACGCCGCTGGCGGATCTGTTCAGGCGTGGTTTGGCAACCTGTTTCAAGCCCGTCAGAGCTTCACGCGCACGCACGGAAAGCATACCTTCAAGGCTGGCGGTGAAGTGCGTCTGAACCGCGATACGTCGTTGTTTGGCATTTCTCCCAACGGCCAGTACCAATTCGGCGGCGGGGTGGCGTACTCACCGTTGGCGATTCGGTCGCTCAGCGGCGCGCACGATATCGAAGCAGGCGCACCTCTGCCAGACGCGCTTTCGGGATTGCTGACCGCGAGCGCGTTCACATATACAACTGCGGTGGCGCCGCTCCTCTTCCCGCAGGGATCTCGTATCGGCGATGCCGGAATCCACCGCGACGCGTACAACGGGTATTTTCAAGACAGTTGGAAAGCCTCTGACCGGCTGCTGCTCAGCTACGGCTTGCGTTATGAAATTGAATCGCGCATTCGTGAGCGTTCCAAACAAACATCCGGGCCCTTGCTGAATGCAGCTCAGCCGGGATCGGAGTTACTGGTCAATCCACAACCGGCATACCAGCTGGACAAGAACGGCTGGGGCCCACGCGCTTCATTAGAGTGGCGCGTCAGCGGGAAAACGCTGCTGCGGGCCGGAGGAGGGATCACTACGTTATTGACTAATTTGTATCAGGACAATTTGCTGACCGGCGGGGCGCCTTACGTATTCTATCCGCGTTTGACGGCTTCATCGGGACAGCTCATCCCATTCGGCTTAGCCATCACGCCGCAGGAACTGCCGCCGGTTTACACCTCAAATGGATCAGCCATATTTGCGTCCGGCAATTCAAAAAACGTGCCTGGGAACACCCCGATGAATGTGCTGCAGTTTGAGCAGGGCTTAGCGGCGCTTTCGCCGGGTCACCAAGTTACGCCCATAACCGTGACGGGAATCACCTCAAATTTTCAGAACGGGTACATCGGCACCTGGACCGCAGGAATGGAGCAGAAGTTGGCAGGCGCGACGCTGGACGCCGCTTATGTGGGTACGGCCGGAATCAAGCTGCCTGTGATGGATTATCCCAATGGCTACCCGGGAGCAACCGCCGCATCCGCTCCCTACACACAATTCGATTCTTCCGGCACGATTACCGGCGGCTATGGCGAAGTGATCCTGATGACCAATCGCTCGCATTCCACATATCACTCATTGCAGATGTCTGCCCAGAAAGACTTGACGTCCTCGGGTTTGGGAGTTCAGGCCAGCTACACGTTTTCGAAATCCATCGACGATACCAGCGCGGTGGCCGGCGGATTCATCTCGGGCTATTCCGGCGCGGTCGCCCAGACCGCAGCCGAGAACCCGTACAACACGCGCGCGGACAAAGGCCCATCAAATTTCGACATCAAAAGTGCGCTCTCGTTCAGCCTCTTCCAGGATCTTCACGCTGACCGGCTTGCGTTGCTCCGGCCATTCGGTAAGGGGCTGACATCGGGGTGGCAAATACTGGGAATTGGCACGTTCACGAGCGGTCTTCCATTCACGGTCTATTCGGGCGTGCAGCAGACCGGAGTAGGCTCAATAGGCGCCGATAGACCTGACCAGATTGCTACGCCGGATCTGTCGACGAGCCGAACCGTCCGTGAAGACTACTTCGGATTGGGCGCGAACAACACCTCCTTTTTCTACATTCCAATTAACGTAGCGGGCGGCACGGGACCGAATCAAGGCGAGTTCGGCACGTTAGGCCGGAATACCTTCCGCGGACCAGGATTGAGAAATTTCGATATGGCCTTGATTAAGGACACCCCGCTGGCAACGCGCAAAGGAGCGGAATTGGCTTCGCTTCAATTCCGTGCCGAGTTCTTCAATATATTCAATATCGTGAATTTCGGCCTGCCCTCGAATATTGTCGATGGGCCCGGTTTCGGGGAGATCAGCCGCACTGCCGGGACGTCGCGCCAGATTCAGTTTTCGCTGAAAGTGATTTATTAGAGTGATAGTAACTCTGGAAATTCGTTCACGGATGCCGTGGCGTGTTGTGAACATAAACCCGCTAGATGGATTCCGCTTTTCCGTCCGTTTCCTGGATGGAACGACAGGGATCGTCGATCTATCCGGCTTGATTGGATCGCCCCATGCCGGCGTCTTTGCGCGGCTGGCCGATGCGGCCGTCTTTGCGCAGGCGTTTGTTATGCATGGCGCAGTAACCTGGCCCGGGGAACTCGACCTTGCGCCCGATGCAATGTACGCCGAGATCAAAAAGAGGAACGTGGGTTCTCAAATAGAACGAGCGGCGCTTTTAGGTATACGCTAAACCAACTCTTCGATCAAAGCGTGTTGTTTGCTCTGAATCATCGTCTTGCCGCGGAAGAATAGTCCAATTGCCAGGAACAGGACCAGGGCCGCGATGCTGGAACCCAGCCAGAACCCAGTCCAGTGGCGTACAAGGTGAGGGGCGGTTCCAGTGGTGAAGAAATCGAGTGCGACACCCGACAGCAGAGATCCAACGAGCATGCCGACGCCGTACGTCAAAAACGTGTAGAAGCCTTGAGCGGTATTGCGAAGGGAGGGAGGCGCCTCCTGGTCTGTATAAAGCTGGCCCGTGACAAAGAAGAAGTCGTAACAGACGCCGTGAATCAGAATGGCGATATAGAACATCCACATTCCCGCTCCGGCATTTCCATAGGCGAGCAGTCCATAGCGCAAGCTCCAAGCCGCCAGGCCCAGCATGAGAATGGCTTTCACGCTGATACGACGGAAGACGAACGGCATGGCCAGCATCATCCCGACTTCCGAGGCTTGTCCGAGCGTCATCTTTCCGGCTGCGTTTACCACGCCAACATCATTGAGATAAGCGTTCGTGAACGAGAAATAGAAAGTCAATGGAATGCAGGCAAGGATAGAGGAAATGGCGAAGATCAAGTAGGAACGGTTCTTGAGCATCACCAAAGCATCCAGACCTAGAATGTCGCGGGCCGTGATAGCTTGGCCTTTGCCCGCAGGCGGTGTGTGCGGCAGCGTCAGGCAGAATAACGCCATCACCACCGAAAGTCCGGCACCCAATAAGAATTGGTTGGCGGAAGCCTCAAACCTGAAGAACCCGACAACCTGCCCGATCACGATCCAGCCAAGAGTTCCGAACACCCGGAATAACGGGAAACGGCGCGCATCGGGACAGTTCTTCAGCGTTATGGAGGTGGTCAACGCTAGCGTGGGAAAGTAACACAGGCAATGCGCGAACATCAATCCATAAACCGCGCCAAAACTGTGTACTGTTGTGACTAGATATAGGAAAATGCCGCCAAGCAGATGAAGAGCGCACAACACACGCTCCGTGCTGAAAAAGCGATCCGCGATCAATCCCACGAAGAACGGCGAGATGATGGAGGCCAACGCCGTTGTGCCGAATACCGCGCCCGCCTGGGTGCCCGAAAACTTCAGAGTCGAGGTCAAATACGTGCTGATGGTTACGTACCAGCAGCCCCAAACAACGAAGTTCAGGAACATCATTATGGCGAGCCGGACAGAGGTGAAACTCGGCAAGAGCGGTCTCCTTAGTAAACAAAAAGTTCAAGCTGAAGTATACGTGGAATCAATTAAACGCTGCAGGAAACTGATAGAGGCGCGAATGTCCTCTTCCTGGCGCGCACCGGAGATTTCCCGTTCAATGGTGATCGGCCCGGTATAGTGCAGTTTGTGCAGCTTCCGGATCACTTCTGGAAAATCTACTTTGCCTTTGCCGATGGCTACTTCTTCTCCGAGGTGCTTCGGGTCGGTGGGATAAAGGCCGTCTTTCGCGTGCAGACCGCGCACGTATTTGCCAATCACGTCGAGCGCCGCCACCGGATCCCCCTTCCCATAAAGAATGAGATTCGCCGTGTCGAGATTCGCTCCTATGTTGTCGAGTCCAGCGTCTTGAATGGCTCGGAGGAGAGTGACCGGCGACTCCTGCCCCGTCTCCATCAGAAATGTTTGTCCATTCGCCTTACAGTGCCCTGCCACTTCCTGAATCGCTTTCACCGTGTCTGTATAGAGCGGCTCGTTGGGATTTTCCGGTATGAAACCGCAATGGGTGTGAACGGCTTTGATATCGCATAGCTTCGCGAGGTCGGAGGCGCGTTTCAGAGCATCCATACGCGCGGCCCTTGTTTGCGGAGGAACGATACCGATTGTTAACGGACCCTGATAGAAATCCCAAACCATTTTGCCGGGGCCAAGTGTCATGGCGGCCGTAGCTTCCACCTGATACTTCGCCAGCGCCGCTTTCAATGGCTCGGCCAGGGTTGTGGGCGCCATGCCGACGTGTACCTGGCAAGCCTGCAAGCCAAACGCTCTCACCTTTGCGATGGCCTTATCGGGCGTATCTTCCCCGGAAACTCCGACGACCACGCCTAAGCGGGGTTTCGTGCGGCTGGGTTCCGAATATGCGGGGTTGGCAGTTGCCGCTATAGTGGCCAGCGCGGTTTTCACAAACAAACGTCTATCAGTCATTTGATTTCAAAGCCAAGAACACTTATAGCAGTTCCCGGCGATTCATCTATTATCGAAAAGAGTCTACATGCTTCCTCAAACTGAGCGGCAACGAATGCTGGCAGGCGAACCATACCGTTCCCGCGATCCCGAACTGTTGGCGCTGTATCATCGGGCAAAGTGTTTGCTTAGTGACTATTCGCGCACACGCTCCCCAGACGCCGACGTCAAACATAAAATATTGAAAGAATTGCTCGGATCGGTGGGATCGGGAGTTTGGCTTGAGTCGCCATTTTTCTGCGATTACGGTGCAAATATCCACATTGGCAACGACTGTTTTATCAACTACAACTGTGTTTTCCTCGATTCGAACCTGATTACCATCGGGAGCAACGTGTTGATCGGGCCAGCGGTTCAGTTGTATACGGCAACGCATCCGCTGGCATCTCAGGATCGGGTTCTTGCTTCCGGCTCCGGTTACCTGACGCGCGCGCTTCCGATTAAGATTGGCGATAACGCCTGGATTGGCGGCGGAGCGATGGTGATGCCTGGAGTGAGTATTGGCGCACACAGCACCATAGGAGCGGGTAGCGTGGTTACGAAGGATATTCCGGAGCGCTGTTTTGCAGCGGGCAATCCTTGCCGTGTTTTGCGGGAGCTATAAAAGAAAGCGGCCTGCCGGAGCAAGCCGCCTTCTCACGTAAGCAACAGCCTAGAACTGAATTCGTCCGCCGAAACGAATGCTCCGTTCACCGTATGAACTGGTGATCTGCATGAAATTGGAATCGTTCACATTCGTATCCGGATTTCCGAAGTGCGAAGTATTTGGCAGATTATAGAACTCCGCCCGGAACTGAAACTTCGCTCGTTCCGTGACTGCAAAATCGCGAACGATACTCATGTTCGTGTTCCAGACACCGGGGCCGCGAAGCGTGTTTCGGCCGACATTGCCGTATGAAACGGTAGTGACTGGCGCGAAAGCGGCTGTGTTGTAATAGGTAGCCCCCGTTCCAATGCCACCAAGAAACGCGACGTTTTGCAGCACTTGATTAGCGGTCTGCGTTTGGTCGGGCGCGTTCAGCGAAGTGCCGTTAGCTGTGACGGTCAGCGGATTGCCTGTGTAACAGGATTCAATGCCGCTGAGTTGCCAACCACCAATCACCTTCGAGGCAATGCCGCCGCTATTCAGGTATGCCTTGCCTTTACCGAAGGGCAGTTCGTAAACCCAGCCCAGCTGGAATACTTGCGTACGGTCAAAACCAGCCGTCGCCCGGTTGCGTTGGAACTGGTCGCCGAACCATGACGTTTGAGCCCAACCGTCGTCATCGGTGTAATCGATAGCGTGCGACCAGGTGTAAGCGCCCTTAATCAGCAAGCCTTTCGAAAATTGCCGGTTGAAGGCAACCTGCAATGAGTTGTATTCGGAACTCAGATAACCCGATGAATTCATGATGGGGCTATTGTCGCCGAACTTTTGGTAGAGCGGCAGCCCGGTGGTACCCGAACCCGGATAGCCGGCGTTAAGATCGTAATCGGCAAGCAAGTGGCTGGAATGCTGGCCAACGTAGCCGACTGAAGTGACAATTTCCCCCGGCAGCCGCCGCTCTATTGTGAAGTTCCACGATTGAACAGATCCGCGCTTCAGTTCTCCCGCAAGCGGCGCACGCTCAAATGCCGTCGGATCGAGTGGAACGATTCCGGTTGACAGATTCGGTCCAATCACCGGAGGTATGCCGCCTGCCAGGCTTGGGGCTCCGTTTGCCGGCTGATATGAGTTCAGGCCGGTGTAGTTATCATTGATTGTCAGCGGATAGAAGCCGCGCCACGGGCGTGAAAAAGGAAGAGGATCGTAGTTGAAACCATAGCCGGTTCGGACCACAGTCTTGTCATCCAACCGGTAGGCAATACCAGCGCGTGGAGCGAACAGCTTGTGGCTGACCGTTACGTTTGCATCCAGCGGCACATTGCCACGACCGCCCATCAGGACATCGTTCGTTGTGGGGTCGTAACTCTCAATTCCTTTGCCGTTGCTGCGCGTCATCAGCGGGAAGAGTTCATAACGCACACCAAGCGTAACGGTGAGGTTGCGAGATACCTGCCAGCGATCCTGGACAAACGCACCAATCTGCCATTCGCGGCCGGTCATCAGAATGTACTGCTCGCCCTTCTGCGTATTGTCGGAAAGGCCAAGCAAGAATTGGGCATAGGCGTTGTACTGATTCGCGGCCGGCGCATTTGCAGCATTGAGCGTCGTGATGCCGCCCCCGAAATCGAAGTAGCCGCGCGGTCCGCCATTGCTTAATTCCGGTTGCCAGTGGTTCAGATGGTGCCTCACTAAGTCGAACCCGAATTTCAGTTCATGCGCGCCTTTTGTGTAGGTCAATTTGTGACTGGTTGTGTAGGTCTCGTCGGTACGAAACAAGGGCATCCAGTTGGGAACGCCAAAACCGGTGTAGGAGTTGAAATTGACATTTGGAAATCCACTATCGCGGATGTCCGCTCCATTCAAGCCTGGAATTCCCAGAGTCGTACCGTAGTTCGTGCCATAGTCCGTTCCCTTCACGTTTTGGTTCAGCCGTTCATAGCCTACCGTTCCATCCAAAACGAGGTTCGGTGAGAACGTATATGTATGGCCGATAGCGGCTACCTGAACGGTGGTCTTGCCGAGTCCTGGGTCCCCGCTAGGAGTTGGGCCTCCGGCAACACCGAAGATGCCGTTGCCGCCCGACGTAGCATTCATAAAGTCATATTTGACGAAGATTGTGTGCTTCTCTGTCCGGTTGTAATTGACCTTAACGTCATATTGACTACGGTCGAGGATCGGCCCCTCCGTAGCGGAGTAATTATTCACTGTACCGGGGAGATTTGGCGCGGGAAAATAGCTCTGAAGTTTCAGCGCCTGCGGACTGATTAGCGAAGAGGGGATCACGCCCCCAGCGAACAAACTACGCCCTGAACCATCCGCATTGCCTGTGAATGGATTATAAAGTTGTGTATCGTATGCGCCAAAGTTCCCGAGTTTCTGGTCTGCAGTTGGCACGGTATACAAGCCATTGCCGCTTGCCTTCTGCCTAACCGATTCATAGCTGCCAAAGTAAAAGAGCTTGTCCTTCTTAATCGGCCCTCCGATCGTTCCACCGAAGTTGTTAAAGATAGCAACGGGCTTGTCCGTACCCGGCGCGAGGAAATAATTACGCGCATTCAGGTGTTGGTCGTTGTGAAATTCGAAGCCACTACCATGAATCTGATTCGTTCCGGACTTTGTCACGACCGTAATTGAGGAAGCGCCGCCGCCGCCCTGGTCTGCATCCGACGCGCTGGTAACAACATTGACGACATCCACAGTCTCCGCCGGAACCACATAACCGGTGTACTGCGGAAGCCAAACGTTGACACTTTCCGCGCCGTCTATCTGGGTCACATTGGTCTGGCCGTTGCCGCCGTTAATATGTGAATTCAGCGGGATGCCCGGAACGTCAGTTTGCGAATTATAGAAAGTGGAAGGCGTTGCGCCGGGTGTCAAATCGATCAATTGTTGATAGTTGCGATAGCCCGAACCGGCGATGGGCATGTCCGCCACGGCTTTGGAGTTGATCTCCGTATGAGTGTCGGCTTTGTCGGTTTGGAGCTCTACCGCTTGCGCCGAAACACTGATCTGCTCACTCTGTTGGCCGACCTCAAGATGCGCTTCGATGCGGCTGATGGTGTTCGGCGTAATCACGACGTTGGTGTTCTCTAATTTGCGAAAACCAGGCGCGGATACAGTGACCGTATACGTGCCGGGATTAAGGTTGACTACGTTGTAGCGGCCGCTGGAATCGCTTGTGTCCTGGCGAACTTGGCCGGTCCCAACGTCGGTGACGGTGATGCTGGCATTGGGAATGATGGCGCCGCTGGGGTCAATCACAGACCCAACGAGCGAACCATAAAGACCTTGCCCATACACGAATGACTGCGAGCCGATAAGTAATGCCAAAAGACCCACTAACAAGCCGAGTCGTTTGGCAATTGAAAGCTTTGAAATGACCATTTTTTTCCTCATTTGTGTTTTGCGCTGTCTTACAAGAAGAAGTGAAACGACGAATCAAAGACAATGATTCGAAACCCTTAGAAGCTATTTAGCAAGGTTACAGCAAATCAACTACGTTTGCGACTGGTATTTGTTCTTGGTAGACAGCCGAGTTGTGACCAGAGCGGCAGTAACTATTTCGCTGTCAGCCGCTGGCGCGCGTCAATCGCGACAAGCGCCTGTTTCGCATCTTGGGAATTAGGGTCGATCCGCAAAATATTTTCAAACTCGGCTTTCGCTTCCGGGAGGCGCCCTAAATCTGCCAGCGTGGCGCCCAGGCGCGCGTGCAAATCCGGATCGTCCGGCCGGAAGACAGCAGCATCCCGATAGCGCTCGACGGCATGCTCGCGGTCACCCGACTTTGCCAGGTCTTCAGCCCACATAAACAGCACCTCTCCCAGATGCTGACGGGCATTTTTGTGGTCGGGATTGCCGTCCAGCACCCGCTTAAAATCGGCGGCGGCTTGGGGCCACTCGGAATTATTCGCTTCCACGCTGGCCAAGTTATAACGGGCGTCGGTGTACTTCGGGTCAAGCTCCAGCGCGCGCTTAAACTGCTGTTCGGCCTCGCCAACATCTCCGTTAGAGAAAAGCGCAGTGCCCAATTCACCGGCCGCAATGGCACTATTCGGATCGGCCTGCACGGCCAGATGAAAATACGGGACGGCCGCCGCTGGATTGTTCTGGTTCATCATCAGGTCGCCGAGATTGAAGTTAGCGGAAAAATCGCCCGGATACTTTTCCAACCTGTGCTGCATCAGCGCTTCTTGCAGAGCGGCTCGCTGATCGCCGTCGCCTACGGGAAGCACCTGGAGCCAGAAATGACTCATCTCGTCCATCGCTTGGTTCCCGCCTCTCACGCGCTTGGGAGGGTGGCTCGGGTTGAGCGGATTGGCAGCCGAGTTGTCGTAATGATAATCGATGGAAACGACGGACCCCTTGGGCAGTGTAAGCGGAGTTTTGAGGCGGTAAACACCTTGCCAGTTCAGATCCCAATGTGGAATACGGACCAGCCATTTGCGCGTGCCATCGGGCAGCGTAGCGTAAGCCTCCATTAGAGTGGCCAAGTAGTGCGCATGGGGGTAGACGGCCAGAACATTCAGATCGAGCGGGCAGCGGAACTGGTCGGTGATGACGAAATCTTTATCGCCTGCTGGAATGTCGATGGCTCCATCGTGCTCCAGTTGAACCAGCATGGGGAATTTGGTCTGTGGCTGGTCGGTAAAGTAGAGCGCAATTTCAGGGTTCACCGTCTCTTCTTTGCCGGACCGGCGAAGGTGAACGTTAAGCACAAGATCCATACCCGGTTCGGCGCGCCAAGCCATGCCATCGGGTTCAACCACTGGCTGGCTTCCGGGCTTCCACGAAAGAAAATGGCCGTCCGGATCGAAGGTATCTTCTTCCACGGTCAAATCCATGCCCGCGAAGCCAGCGCCTGGTTTAGGCTCTTTCCGCAGCGCCGACCCTGAACGGTCGATGATGACGTTAGCGTGATGGAAGACCTTTGAATTGCCAGGGCGAACTTCCATGGCTTTCACCCAACGCGTTGCGGTCAGCGGAACGGGAATTACAAAATTCCAGAAGATCTCAGGGCCGTCCGCTCCCAGCTGATACGGTTCCGTTACATGCAGAATCATGTCGGGCTTGCCCAGCATCCATTCGGAGTTGAAGGTGGGTGCGGGTGGCGAATCGGCTGGCCGCCCAGCTAGTGCGCCTTGCTTTACCCACGCGCCTATGAGTTCAATCTGCTTGCTGGTTAGGCGCCGTTCTTCTTCAAATTCCCCGTGTCCCGCTTCCGGCAGCCAGGGCGGCATGTAATGCTGCTTCGTCACGGCGGCAATTTGCGCCGCGTGCCGCTTCACGTCGGCGTAGTTGAGCAGCGAGAATGGGGCCGATTCGCCCGGACGGTGGCAAGTGGAACAGTTCTGATAGATAATGGGCGCGATATTGCGATAGAACGTGGGAGCGGGTGCAGGAGAATTCGCAGCAGCGCAATTCAAACCGATCAGCAGAAAAACCGCAAGCAGTTTTTTATGGTGCATCCGAAGTTTTTATGCTAACGCATAACCCGGCAGCGTAAACCAAAAGGCCGAACCTTCACCAAACGTCGATTCCACCCAAATGCGTCCGCCGTAGCGTTCCACTAACTTCTTGCAAATGGCCAGTCCAAGACCGGTTCCCGGATACTTGCCTGTACTGTGCAATCGCTTGAACAATCCAAACACCTGTTCTTGATACTGCGGCTCAATCCCGATTCCATTGTCTTTCACGCCGATAGCCCAAAACTGTCCGTCTTTTCGCGCGTGGATCTGAATGCTGGGTGTACGCTCGCTCCGGTACTTCAAAGCGTTGCTCAGTAAATTCAGAATGATCTGCTGCAGGTGAATGTGTTCGACGTTAAGGAACGGCAGTTTGTCCCAGGAAACGGACGCATTCGCTTCTTCGATAGCGGACTGCAGAATTGCGACGCATTCCTCAACCACTTCCCGGAGCGCCACCGATTCAGATACCTTAATGGGGCTCTGCGCGGCACGCGTATATTCAAGCAGATCGTGGATTAACGTCTCCATCCGCTTCGCGCCTTCCACGCAATGACCGACAATCATCTCTCCCTGTTCATCAAGCTGACCCTTGTACTTGCGCGCGAAGAGCTGGCTGTAAACTCCCACCATGCGCAGGGGTTCCTGCAAGTCGTGACTGGCGGAAAACGCAAATTGCTCAAGGTCGAAGTTCGCGCGCTTCAACGCCTCGTTCGACGCTCTCAGGGCTTCCTCCGACTGTTTGCGTTGCGTTGAATCCTGGAAAAACACCGAAAGGCCGTCCTCCGATGGATATAAGCCCATGTCGAACCATCTGGCACCCTCCTCGTTAAAATAATCGAATTTTGCCGGACGGCGCTCCCTAATGGCCCGGCGAAGCTCGATCTCGAGTTGGCTTCCCGCCAGAGACGGATAGATTTCAAACAAAGGACGGCCCAAAATAGTATCGCTGCTGCCGCCCGTGATTTCGAGAGCGCGCGCATTCGCATAGGTGAATCGAAGGTTAGAGTCGAAACTGACGAAGCCGTCGGTGATGCTGTCGAGAATTCTGACCGTTTGCTCGCGCGACGCCTCGGCCTGCTCGCGCAGTACTCGTTCACGTTCGGTAGCGGCCCGCCGCGCCCGGGTCATTTCCATGTGCGTCCCGACGCGCGCAACCAGCTCGCGGGCGGTGAAAGGTTTCACCAGGTAATCGTCGGCGCCGGCTTCCAAACCTTCTACCTTCGACTCCTCACCGGCGCGTGCCGAAAGGAGGATCACCGGCAGGGTGCTGGTTTGCGGGTTGGAGCGCAACGCTCTTAACAAGCCAAAGCCATCTAAATGCGGCATCATGACGTCGCTCACCACCAAATCGGGCAAGTTCCGCAGAGCCGCCGCCAGCGCTTCCCTTCCGTTCGAAACCGCCGTGACCCGGTAATCGGGCGCCAACAGCCGCGATACATATTCCCGCATGTCAGCGTTATCGTCGGCTAACAACACATGGCCCTTAGCCTTGTGCCCATTGTTGGTGGTCTCGTTTTTGTTAACGAAACTTTCAACCGGTAGCTGCGCCGGTGCGTCCGGCAACCATACGCGCGCTTCTTCCACGTACGCATCCACCTTGCGCGGCAGCGATGAAGCTTCGAAAGGCCCGGCTTGAATCCGCTCGCGCGGCAAATGAGCGTTGCCCAGCGGCAACCGCACCGTAAAGATGCTTCCCTTACCCTGTTCGCTTTCCACCGATATTGTCCCGCCCTGCAGCTTAACCAGTTCGTGTACCAGCGCCAGGCCGATTCCGGTACCCTCATCCGTGCGTCCGTGCGCGCCTTCCACGCGGTGAAAGCGTTCGAACAAGTGCGGCAGTTCATCCGGCGCGATGCCGATACCGGTGTCTGAAACCGTTAGTATCATCTCCGGATCGGCGCTGGACTTCTCGAAGCCAACGCTGATTGCTCCTTGAAAGGTGTACTTGAACGCGTTCGAAATCAGATTGAGAACAATCTTCTCCCACATATCGCGGTCGACATAAACATCCTCTTTCGAATGCCCGCAAGAAACCGCGAAATCGAGCCCTCCCTTCTCAATAACCGAGCGGAAAGTGGATGCAATCTCCGCAGTGAAGACTGCCAGATCGGTAGCTTGGTAGTTGACCTGCGCGCGACCGGCCTCTATCCGCGAAAAATCGAGCAGGCTGTTCACCAGCTTCAACAAGCGCAGCCCATTGCGGTGCGAAACCTCTAACAGATGTTTGCTTTCCGGCCGGGAATCAAGCGCCGAATCATCCAGCACTTCCTCAAGTGGACCCAGCATAAGAGTTAGCGGCGTTCTCAGCTCGTGGGAGACATTTGAGAAGAAAACCGTCTTCGCCCGGTCTAGCGCGGCCAACGATTCGGCCTTCTGCCGCTCTTGTTCATAGGCTTGAGCGTTGGCGATTGCAGCCGATATTTGACGGGCCGCTAATTCGAGAAATCCCCGGTAATTGTCATCGAACAGACGGTAAGGATTCAGGCCCGCCACCAATGCACCGGCGCGCCCCGTTTTTCCCCAAGGCGCTATGGGGATTAGGACGGCTTTCGACGGTGGTTCTTCCCAAACCCCGTGCGGCAACCTGCCAAATTTTTCGTTTAGTTCCGAGATCTCGATAGGAACGTTTAACCGGAACATCTCCGCAAACGGCCAAACAGATTGATCGCGCAGTTCGACTTTGTCCGGCGCAGCTTTGTGGCCGCGTGCTATGCCCGACGTGCCTTCCAGCACAACCGATCGGTGATCCGCTTCAAGCAGATAAAGCAAGGCAAAGGGAAAATCGAAGGGGTCTTCTGCGAGACAGCCTGCGCTCACCACGCAAGCTTCATGTATGGTACGTATGTCCAGTGTGCAAGTGGCTTGCTCCCGCAAAAGAGCAAGTTGGCGTTCACCGATAATTCGCGCGGTGTTGTCGGTATTAGCGCAAAAAATTCCACCCGTTCCGCCCTCGTCGTTAGGTACTGGGCTGTACGAAAACGTATAGTACGTTTCCTCCTTATACCCGTATCTCTCCATAATCAGCCGCAGCGATTCGTCATAGGTACCTTCATTGCGGAGCATGGCCGTCTGCGCGCGCGGCGCTACTTGATCCCAGATTTCGTGCCAGACTTCGCGGGCAGGCTTACCCAGAGCTTGCGGATGTTTGCCGCCTACAATCGCAATATAGGCATCGTTGTACAGGTTAATCAGCTCATCGCCCCACCAAACAAACATCGGCTGGCGCGACGTCAGCACAATTCGAACTGCTGTCTTGAGGGCGCGCGGCCAACCTTCCACCGGCCCGAGCGTCGTCTTTGACCAGTCGTATTGGCGCATGAGACAGCCCAGTTCTCCGCCGCCAGCCAAAAAGTGATTTGATGAATTCACAATTGTTGCTAAAAGGCCTACTGCCGTATGGCGCTTCTTACTTCTATTAGGATTTCAACGCTGTTAAAACTCGCAAATATTCGTAAGATGACACTCCGATTGCTTGACCCTCTCTACTATGACCCAAACAAAATGGAACAACGAGGTCCAAGTTAGCAGGACATTAGATATGATCAAGGCAATGCTATGAGATTCCGGCAAAACACCGCACTGATTATTGCCGCTCTTGGAACTCTGCTGATGTGCGCGTGTGGAAATTCACAGGACGAGGCTGCCCGCAAACGCGATGCCGACACACCGGCGGGCAAAGCCGGCAAGGTGGCCTATGGGGTTGCTAAAGAGACTGGCAAGGCAGCTAAAGTGGCAGGGCAGAAAATTGCTGAAGCAGCCCACGACGCGCATGAAGGTTGGAAACAAGCCTCTTCAGAGGACAAGAACAAGCATAAGTGACGCCGGTCACCGCATTTCCCGATACACCTTCATCAGCGCACTTAGATCCTCAACATCGTTCGCGCGGCAATTCATCAGCGGCGGCCGCACCGGTCCCGCTGGCATTCCCAGAATTTGCATAGCCGCTTTCATAGCCGACACTTCGTAGCCCTTCGAACGCTCGCGCAACGCGTAGAGCGGGTTTACATAACGGCCCATCAGTTGGTTCAATGTTGCGAAGTCGCGCTTCAGCCCCGCTTCAGCCAGCGCTAACGACAGTTTAGGAGCGATATTAGAAATGCTCGACGTGAAGGCTTGCACTCCAATTGCGAAGTAACCTGGCACGCAATCATCCCCCAAACCTCCGAACCAAGCCAACCGGTCGCCGTTGCGCTCCATAATGCGCTGGTACTTGCGAATATCGCCCTGTCCATCTTTCCACGCCACCAATGTCGGCACCCGGCCTGCGAGTTTGGCCACCATCTCCGATGTAAACACCGCCCAATCCCGGCTGTACACCATCATCGGAAGATCGGTCGCTCTTCCTATCGCTTCGTAATAGGAGAACAGCCCGTCCTCCGGTGCTGAAACATAATATGGTGGAAGAGCGAGAATGCACTCCGCGCCCGCTTTAGCTGCCTGGCGCGCGATATCCGCTCCAATCGCCGCATTGAAACCAGTTCCAGCCACCACCGGCATCCGTCCGTGCGCAGCTTTCACGGAGGTGGCAATCACCTCGCCAATTTCGGCGCACGACATGGAGTACATTTCGCCCGTGCCGCCGGCCGCTACCAATGCACAAAATGGATAAGCCGCCATTTCATCCACATTCTTAGCCAACGCTTCAAGATCGAGCGACAAATCTTCCCGAAAAGGAGTTACCGGAAAACCGAATACGCCGGTTAATTTCGAAACGAACTCTCTCTGAGATGTCATTTGATTACGCATCAACCGCCTGCATCAATCCTCGAATATAACCGTAGGCGAAAGCGAACGCCTGCCGGCCGCCCGCATCTCCCGTTATTCCCGGCACGTGGTCGGGCATCAGCATTCCGTCGTAACCTACCTCTTTATATACGCGAAGAGTAGCGAGCAGATCCACGTCGCCGGCATCCGGAAACGTCTCCTGAAAATCGAGGAAACGGCCGTGGATGTTTCTGAAATGCACATTGAAGATCTTCTTGCGGCTTCCGAAGTAGCGGATCACATCGAAAATCTCCCGCCCCGGATCGTCCAACATCTCAGACACGGTTCCCTGGCAAAAGTTTAAGCCATGATACGGACTGGGACTAATTTCGATAAAGCGCTTCATGCCAGCTACGTTGCCCAGCACTCTATGAACGCCGCGAAACCCTTGAGCGGCGGGCATTCCAGGATCATGCGGATGGCACGCCATCTTCACTTTGTTCTGCTCCGCTACCGGCACAACGCGCTTCAGGAAATACGTAATGCGCTCCCACATCATGTCGTCCGATACAGGACCCGCTTCTGTAACCGCCGGCTCTGGGGAGTACTCGCATATTTGAATGTGCTGTACCTTGCTCCGCTGCGCCCCGCCGTCGGCTGACTCCGCACGACGCCCAGAATCGTCAGGTTGTACTTCACCATCGGAACACCGGCCTTCGCGCAGTTTTCAATCATCCGGCAAATGTTGTCGATCTCGCGATCTCGCTCCGGGCTCTTGCCCAGCATAATATCGGGATTTTCAGATTTCGTAATGTAACTGGAGCTAAGCGGCAACGGCACCGCCTCCAGCGTTACTCCGAATGTCTCTACCCGCTCCCGCAGCTTAGTTAACCCTTCTACGGACCATGCCTCGTCAAATTTGGCTGACGGAATTTCGCTGCAAATGTGGTTCACTCCCAAGGCCGCCAGCACAGGCAGAATTTCGTTACTCGATTGGTTCTGTGTACCCAGCTTCATCCTTCCCGTTTTCGCCGCAGTTTGCGCGGCCGGGCGAAGCGCCAATGAGGCTGCTGTTAATTTGGTGAACGTCCTGCGATTCATGAATTGGAAACTATCACACGCCCATGAAGATCTGCGCTCTTAAGCTGCACTCCATCGCCATTGCCGACCCGCCGCTGCGAAGTTCCTACGGTCTGCATGCTCCGTGGGCCCTCCGCACCATCGTGGAACTTGAAACCGACGACGGCATTGCCGGTGTAAGCGAAACCTATGGCGGCGACGCTCCCCGCGCTGCCCTCGAAGCCGCGCGCGATCTCATTATTGGCCGCGACCCATTTCAACTCGCCGGACTTTACCAGAAAATCCGTGCCAAAACGGACGCGCCGCGCGATGTTCCCGGCGGCCAAAGCCAGACATGGCTCGTCCCCGGCGAGAACCCGCTCGACCAGCAAAACCGCACCTTTGCCGCCCTCGAGATTGCCTGTCTCGACATCATCGGCAAAGCGGTGGCCCGTCCCGTGTGCGACGTTATCGGCGGCCGCGTTCGAGACCGCGTGTCCTTCTCCGCTTATCTCTTCTATAAACACGCGGGCGGCGGTGGCGGCAACCAATATGAAGATGAATACGGCGAAGTACTCACCCCGGCGGCAGCGGTTCGCGAGTGCCGCCAGATGATCAACCAGTACGGCTTCCGTGAAATCAAACTTAAGGGCGGTGTTCTCGACCCGTTCATTGAAGTGCAAACCATTCAGGCTCTGCGCGCTGAATTCGGGCCGTCCATTCCCCTCCGCATTGATCCCAATTGCGCCTGGTCAATCGACACCTCCGTCCATGTCGGCGAATTGCTTCGGGAGGAACTCTCAAACGGCGGCTATCTGGAAGATCCCTGCCCCGAGCTGAGGGGGATGAGCGATGTCCGCCGTCGCCTTCTTGCCAAAGGAATCGATACGCCGCTCGCCAGCAACGTCGCCGTTACGCAGTTTGCCGATGTGGCCGCAGCAAGCAAAACAGACGCCGTGCAAATCGTTCTTTCCGATCCGCACTACTGGGGCGGTCTCCGTCAGGTTCAGCACCTTTCCCATTTATGCGAGGTTCTCGGCATGGGCCTCTCTATGCACTCGAACAGCCACCTCGGCGTGAGCTTGATGGCCATGACCCATGTTGCCGCCGCGTGTCCGAATCTCACATTCGCCTGCGACACTCACTACCCCTGGCAGAGCGCCCAAGATGAAATCGTAGAAGGTGGCCGCAATCATTTCGATAACGGCTCAGTAGCCATTCCCGACAAGCCCGGCTTGGGCGTGAGCCTCGATTACGACCAACTCGCGCGTGGCCGCGAACGTTATGAAAAGATTCCCTTCCGCAAACGCGACGACGAGGCCGAGATGCGCCAACACATCGATCCAAACTGGAAGCGGACTCTACCGCGCTGGTGATTACGCAAGCTGATTTTAGAAGAGCTTAGTCTTGCCGTAGCGCGATCATCGGGTCTATTTTGCTTGCGCGGCGCGCTGGAAGAAAACTCGCAAACAGCGCGGCAGCGAACAGGAGCGGAATCGTAATGGCGAACGCGGATGGCTCGATCGTCTGCATTCCCTGCACTTGGTGGACCAGAACGTTCCCGGCTGCCAATGCGGCAATTGCGCCTATGCCCGTGCCAGCGGAAATCATGCCGAAGCTCTGACGCAGCACCAGCCACATGACGTTGCGGGCGTTGGCTCCGAGCGCCATGCGGACGCCCATCTCCGGCACGCGCTGGGTGGTCAAATATGCCAGAACGCCATAAATGCCGAGGCAGGCAAGGAGCAAAGCCAAGCTGGCGAATATGCCGAACAACAACATTAAGGAAGCGCTGACGGGCGAGCGAACTGGTCGCGAGTTGCTCCATGGTACGAACCTCGTAAAGGACCTGATCGTTCGAGGCTCCGCGCACCTGCCGCCGCAGCGGTTCGACCACACTCAATGGCGCGATGCTCGTCCGCACGGCAATCGACATGAGTTCGGACCAGCGACGCAAGAACTGGTCCGGGACCTGGGCGAACGGATAGTAGCATTGGGCGCGTACTGGGGCTTGATCGTCGCCCGCCAGCCCCCAGTACCTGACATGGCCCACCACCCCCACCACTCGAAGCGGGCTCGATCCCATATCGGCTATCCAGAGGCGCTTCCCAAGAGGCGCTTTCACCGCCGAATGCCTGCTTTGCGAAAACCTCATCAATCACGACAACCAAATCACTGCCCATGCGATCGTGGTCATTGAAGAATCGGCCGTCGAGGAGGGGCATGCCCATGACCTTCAAATAATCGGGCGTTACGCAGCCTTGCGGAACTTGAACTACATGGCGCGAAACCTGCTGCAGCCGCTGCGCAATCGCGTAACCATGCACTGGTCCAAGCGCGACGATCTTCAAAATCAGCAGATCGAGAGTGCCTTGAGGAAGATCTGATTTATCCGCCTGCATGTTCGATTTTAGCTTCGCCCGATGCGGCGCAGGTACTTAATCGGCTCGCAAGGCCGTCATAGGTTCGATTTTTGAGGCTCGCCATGCAGGCAAATAACCAGCGGCTGCCGCTACGACGATCAGTACAACCAGCATTCCTCCGAACGTAGCTGGATCGGTAGGTGCTACTCCAAAGAGCAAGCCTTTCATGGCCTGAGTCAGAAATCCGGACGCACCAGCTCCCAGCAGAAGACCAACGGCGGCGAGGCCGAGCGTCTGGAGCAGGATGCTGTTTCTCAACCGGCCAGGAGAGGCTCCCAGCGCCATGCGAATGCCGATTTCCTGTTCCCGCTGGCTGACCGAATAAGAGATAACTGCGTAGATGCCGAGCGACGCCAGAATGAGGGCGAAGCACGCGAACCCTGAGAGCAGGAGCACAATGAACCGGCGAGGGGAAACAGCGCGATCGACAACTTGTTGCAATGGGCGGAAGCGTTCGTGCGGCAATCCAGGATAAAGTGGCAGAATGGCTGAGCGAACCATCGACGTCAAAGTGGCAATGTCATGGGTGGAGCGGACGACGAGATCTAACGACCCGTAATCTGGGACTTGGCGCACAGGATAATACATTTCCGGACCAGACGATTGCTCTAACGCTAAATGACGAACGTCTTTAACAACGCCAATCACACGCGTTCCCTTCTTATCGCCGCTCGCTATTCGATGACCTATAGGATCTTGGCCGGGCCAAAGAGTACGCGCCAGCGTTTCGTTAATAAGCATTACCGATTCAGAAGCGGCTGTATCGAGCGGGGTGAAGTCGCGGCCGGCTTTCAACGAAATGCCCATTGCGTCCAAATAGCCGTCGGTAATAATGTGAACGAAAGCCGAGGGATATTCACCGTCTTTGTAGGCTATTCCTTGTGCTCCTGCGCCCCACTGACGATTGCGCCCCAATGGCAACGCGTCTGTCAACCCCGCAGCCTCCACGCTGCTCATTTCACGGACCCGCCGCAGACACTCGTTGATATAGGCCTGGATCTGTTCAGGCTTCATGTTGTTCCCGCTCGGGTCGATGCGCAGAGCTGCCACTTGCTCAGGCCGAAAGCCCAAATTCACATCAAGCACCCGGAGAAAACTTCTGATAAGAAGGCCGGTACCCACCATGAGCATACAGGCGAAAGCGATTTCGGATATCACTAACACGTTGCGAATCCAATGATGTTGGCGCGAATCGGTGGAACCGCGATGCTGCTCCTTAAGTGCGCTGTTTACCGTCAAGTTGGGCACCTGCAAAGCAGGAACTAAACCGAAAACGACGCCGGTGACAAGGGCCAGCAGGAGCGTAAAAAAGAGCGCAGCGGGGTCTATATGGACTTCTGACAACAGTGGAATGTTAAAGCTGCTGAGCCGCGCCAGCCCACGTGTTCCGCCGACGGCTAGAAGCCAACCCAGCGCTGCGCCGCAACTTGAGAGCAGAAGGCTTTCCGTTAAAATCTGACGGACCAGGCGTTCCCGGCCGGCACCGACAGCACTGCGGATGGCGAACTCTTTTTGCCTGCTCACGCTGCGCGCCAGCAGAAGGTTCGCCAAGTTTGCGCAGACGATGAGCATTACTACACCCACTGCGCAGGCAACAACGACTAGCGCCGGGCGGAGTTTTCCGCTTACGTGTTCACGCAAGAAGCCCACGGTAAGGTCTAACCCATTACTCTTGGGACGCTCTTTCGAGATCTGTTTGCTGAGAACCTGGGCCTCGGCTAAGGCCGTTTGGATTTCTACGCCGGGCTTTATGCGCCCCACCACTGAGATCGTATTGCCCCAGCGGTCGGTTTCCGGCGTCAAGGGAAACGGCATGTAAAGATCCATGTGCGTGCCGGGCGCGAAAACGGAGCCGAAATCGAATGATGCGGGCAAGACGCCCGCTACCGTGACCGGTTGATCGTCAAGCGTGATGCGGCGGCCAGCTATATGAGGATCGGAGGCGAACCGCCTCCGCCAAAGACCGTCGCTCAGAAGAACCGCTTTCGGGCCGTTCCACTTACATTCGTCGGCACTGAACATGCGGCCGAGCTGCGGATGAACGCCAAGCAAAGGAAAGAAATTCTGCGAAACTGGCAGCGCGTTCAGGCGCTCGGATTCGCCGTTGACGCTCAGCTTACTATCGCCCACGCCGTAGAAAGCGAAATAGGCGGCGACGTCCGAAAACGATTGGTTGCGTTGTTTGTAGTCGAGAAAAGGCAGGACTTGGAGCGTCTGCCCCGAGAGATCGTTTGTACCAGACTTGTTTGCGATCCAGACCAGGCGATTGGGTTCAACGAAAGGTAGCGGTCGAACCAGCACGGCACTCAAAACACTGAAGACGGTGACGCTCGCGCCGATCCCCAGGCCGACGATCAGCACGGCAAACAAAGTGAAGCCGGGCTCGCGGCGCATGGCACGGAACGAGTACCGCAAATCTTGGACGAGGCATTCCAGAAAAGGAAGCGAACGGGACTCGCGATGCAACTCCTTAGCCGATTCCAAACCTCCGAAGCGCAGCATGGCCTGCCGCCTCGCCTCAGCAGGTGTCATTCCCGCGCGAATGTTCTCGTCAACGGCAAATGCAATGTGCGAGTCGAACTCGGTTGCCAGCTCACGGTCGTGGTCAGAGCCTTTAAAGAAAGACGCCAGCCGGTTCAAAAATTCACGCATGGGGATCGGCCTCCTTGGCCACGGCGAACACTCGAGACATCACGTTTGAAAGGCGCTCCCAGTAAGCCATATCCTCGGCCAACTGTTTGCGCCCTTTCCTGGTAATGGAGTAAAACTTTGCTTTGCGGTTGTTATCGGAAGCGCCCCACTCGGCGGAAATCCACTCCTTTTGCTGGAGCCGAACGAGCGCGGCGTAAATGGTGCCCTGGTTCAGCAGCACTTCGTTGCCGCTTACCTGTTCGATGCGCCGCGCTATGCCATAGCCATGTTGCGGACCCAAGACGGCAAGGGTCTGCAGCACCATGACGTCAAGCGTGCCTTGTAAAAGGTCGAGTTTTGAATCAGCCAAAATGCCTCCTGTGCGGTTACCACATCAGAATATCACATCTAATGTGGCGTTGCCACAGGAGTTTTTAAATCGGTAGCGGGTTGCGTTCGCTAAATTGCGCCTGGTGCCAGTACGGATAAGGCTTTTGAACAACGCTGGCTTCGTCAAGCTTCCTCACTTGCTGAGGCGTGAGGTTCCAGCCAACCGCCGCCAAATTCTGGCGCAGTTGCTCTTCCGTACGAGCACCGATGATGACGCTGGCCACAGTGGGCCTTTGCAGCAGCCAGTTCAGCGCAATCTGCGGAACGGTTTTCCCGGTTTCCTTAGCTACTTCATCAATGGCATCGACAACCTTATATAGGTACTCATCCGGTACTTGCGGGCCCATGTCGCCGGTCTTGTGCAGGCGGCTGACTTCAGGAATCGGCTGGCCGCGGCGAATCTTCCCCGTTAAGCGGCCCCAGCCCAGCGGACTCCAAACCAGCGCCGACACCTTCTGATCGAGCCCGATGGGCATCAATTCCCACTCGTAATCGCGGCCAATGAGCGAATAGTAAACCTGATGCGCGACATAGCGGGTCCAGCCGTATTTTTCGGAAACGGCCAACGATTTCGCCAGATGCCAGCCAGAGAAATTCGAGCAGGCAATGTAGCGGATCTTGCCGGCGCGCACCTGCGTATCGAGCGTTTCCAGCGTTTCTTCGACTGGTGTAGTCGCGTCGAAACCGTGCAGATGATAGATATCGATGTAATCTGTACCGAGGCGGCGCAGACTGCCTTCGATGGAACGAATCAGGTGGTAACGCGAAGAACCCACATCATTGGGGCCATCGCCAAAACGAAAAGTGGCTTTGGTTGAAATCAGCAGGCGGTCGCGCTTGCCGGTAATTGCTTTCCCGAGAATCTCTTCCGAAATGCCTTTCGAGTAAATGTCTGCCGTATCGAATACGTTGATACCAGCGTCGAGACAGATATCGACAAGACGCGTTGCTTCTTCCACGCCTGTCTGGCCCCACGCTTGAAAAAACGGGTTATCGCCGCCGGTGAATGTAGCGGCTCCAAAGCTAAGAGCGGAAACCTTGAGACCAGAGCGGCCTAATTGCCTATAATCCATACTCTGCCTATTATGCGCGGCTACTTAGACGAATATAAATAGTCAGTTTCGCGGGGCAGGCTGCAACTGCTGCTGCCCTTTGGTGGTTCAAAGGTGTTCTCGCCCGCACTGGCCCTTATCCAATGGATTTGGTCTGAACAGCGCAGCGGGATATCCGCGGAATAACTATCGTCGACTTCCGAAACCGTGAGGACGCCCTGCTTCAAGGCGAGCTTTGGGATGCCGGTACCGTAAACCCAATCTTCAAAGAAGAGGCTGAGCGTTGGATCGGCTTGATCGGATGGGACGAACTGTTGCGCGAGTTTGCGGAAATCTTCGTTGTTGATCGGCTTGCTTGCGTACTCATGCAGCATGCGAAATTGCAATTGGTGGGAAACTTCGTCGCCCAAGCGGCGGCGCAGCATATGCAGAATCCAAGCGCCCTTTTCGTAAAGGATGAGGTGCCAGGCCTGCATGCCCGAATTGTCCAGCAGGCGTTGGCCGAAATCCACCGGACCGGCGGATTCACCCGGCTTGTCTTTCTGTGGAACGGTCAGTTCACGGCGGTAGAAGTTAAGAACGGAATCCATGGCAGCGTGGCCCTTCTTTTCTTCCAGGTATTCAAGAGCCGAATAGTTCGACATGGCTTCCAGCAGCCAAGCGGTTCGATAATCGGCCTGGTTCACAATATTGCCCCACCATTGGTGCGCGATCTCATGCGGTAAGAGCATCTCAGAAAAAAACGAATCGAGTTCCGGATTGCGCAGGGCAATGGGGCGCTGGTCTTCGCGCAGATAGGAAATGCTGGAAAGATAGATCAGACCTGGGAATCCCTGTCCGAAGTAACCGTCAATGGGCGAAACCGCCAGGCTGTGATTGGGCAGAGTGATCCAACGATTTGTGAAGTAATCGAGCACGCTGGCTGTCTGCGTCGGCAGGTCGCCATTTCCCAAGTTGGTGGAGTAAAGTTCAATCCGGTAAGGGCCATGGCGTTCGACCGAAACGCTGTAATCGCCCAGATTGAATCCGGCCAGAGGCTCGGCCACTTCGCTTTTGCGATGAACGGTTCGGATGCCGTCCGCGGTTTCGTCGCTGATGAGCTCGCCGGTCGAAACCAAGCGCAGATGATCGGGGCAATGGAACGTCAGGTCGAAGGTGGCGAGAGTTGGCGTAATGAACGGGAACCAAGCGTTGCGATCATCCACAAAGTAGCCGCCGCTGCGAGTCTGCGAGATGACCGAACCCTGGTAGCTGACTTCGACATTGTGCTTCGATCCGACGGTGAGCGGACTATTAGCAACGATCAAGAATGCAGCCACGCCCTTCGCCTTGTCTCCCGCAGGGCGCGGATGTTCGAAGACCTCGGCGGGCCGATCGTCCACTTTGGCGGAAGCGACGTGAAGGCGGGCCGCTAAATCGAGTGCAATAACGCGGCCGTCTTCCGGAACAGCGGTGTATTCGAACTTCGCAGTAGAGGCAAGGCTGAGATCGGAATGGACCGTGGTATCGATTTTGTAGTTTTTGATGCCGCTGATGGGATCGAGATACGGCGAGGCGCGGCGGGGACGAAAGCTGGTCCAGACCTGGAAGTCTTGTCCGTTCTCATCGGGCGCGGCGACACGGCCCACGGAAACCGGCTCGAACCGAGTTGGCTCATACAGGACGTTGAGGGTGCCAACGTCGTTCGTGCCGATGACGCCGTAGAAGAAGCCGTTCGAACTTTTATGAGCATCAAGCAGGCCTTGAACAAGACGGATATCGATCTCGCTGCTGTCGATGCGCAGAACCGGGTTGACCACCACGGCAAGTCCTGAACCCTCTTCGGGTGCGGAATGAGAGGAGTGATCCTGAATCTGGCGCAGCAGTTCTTTGCCAGTCTCATCGGAAAAGAAAAAGACAGCCGAAAGGAAGTGTTGGTCGAGGTTCGGGGTTTTCGCGAAGGAGGCTAGCGAGGCGCGTTCAGAGGGAGTGGGCGGCAGGAGAAGGATTTCGCCGTCGCCGCCTTCCGAATGGGCGGTGGTGAATACGGCGGCAATCGTGTGTCCGGCAATCGGATTAGCGAATGAAAGCAGCCCTTCGGTGAGGTAGATCTTGATATCGCCGCGAACGAGCTGTAGGTCGCGGACACGATAGGTCTGCTGCGGATCGAGCGACATGTTCTTGAGTTCCGCCGCGATGGAAGCGGCGGTATCTGCCTTTAAACAGGGCAGCAGAGCGATTGCCAGCGCAAGTACCCGGCAGGATGTCACGAGGCGATTACTTTATTTCAGGGCTGGTAGCGTTAGGCGGATCTTGTCCCCAGTTTTCGCGGTAGATTCCCGACTGGTCGGAATAGAACGTGCGGCGGCCCGTGCTTCCATAAGCTTTTGGAACCCCCGTGACGGCATAACCCTGGGGGGTTTGGGTAATGGCGAAGATGTAGCCGCTGGAGGTGCCGGTCGCCAAGCTGCCAGGGATGAGACCTGCCGCTTCCGGCCCTTCCTGCGTTCCAGTGCCAGCGGGTGGGCCGAGTTGCGTCAAAGAAGTCGCGAACTTGCCGAACTGTGACATGTATTGAACTTCGGCTGTATTAATGGTGTTAACGGTCTTGAGTGCTGCCATTTCCTGGGCGTGCATGCGCGCTTTACCCATTTGCGGGAGGGCTACGGTCAAGATAATAAGGATGATCGCGATAACGATCAGCAGTTCGATTAACGAGAAGCCACGCTGCCGATTGCGGCGTTGGCGCACATTTAGTGACATACGGTTTTCAAAAGATACAGACGTAACTATATATCTTATCGTTGAATCAACTCCAACTCTTGACTATTTTATCCAAGGTTGTAAGGCGTTTCCAGAAGTCGGGCAGCAACTGAGCGCGAAGGGCATTAGCTCCGTCGGAGAGCGCTTTGGCAGGGTCGTTGTGAACTTCGATGAAGATGCCGGCGATGCCAACGGCGGTAGCGGCGCGGGCCAATGGTTCAATGAACTCTGGTTGACCGCTGGACGTGGCTGCCCGCGGCTCCGGGGAGTTGGACGCTATGAGTGGCATCGAAAACAATGGGATAGCCGGTAGACGCCATGATGCGGAGGCCTCGCATATCGACCACCAGATTGTTATAGCCGAACGATGAGCCGCGTTCGGTGAGAATGATGCGGTCGTTGCCGGTGCTGGCGATTTTTTCTGCGGCATGGGCGATGTCGGCCGGCTGCCACGAATTGGCCTTTCTTGATGTTGACTGCGCGACCGGTACGTCCCGCGGCGACAAGCAGATCGGTCTGGCGGCAGAGGAACGCGGGGATCTGGAGGATATCGACGACCTCGGCGGCGATTTCAGCTTGCGCCGGTTCGTGAATGTCGGTCAAGACAGGGATGCCGAGTTTGCGAACTTCGCCAGAATCCGCAGGCCTTCCTGCAAGCCGGGCCCGCGATAAGAGCTTACGCTGCTACGATTGGCTTTGTCGAACGAAGCCTTGAAGACATAAGGCCCGACGATGTCGCGGATGGCGCCGCGCCATGTGGATGCACATGCTCTTCGCTCTCGATCACGCATGGACCGGCAATGAGAGCAAGCGGTGACTGTTTGAAAAGCTCGATGCCGCCAACGAGAACGGTCCGGTCATCGAGCGTGCGAATACCTCGTTCAGCGGTGGAGCGCTGCTTATCGCCACGCACTGCGCGGTTTTTTTTCGCGGTGTTCGAGGGCCGCGCCAAGAAATGCAGTGAATAGCGGATGCGGCTCCAGCGGCTTCGACTTGAACTCCGGGATGGAACTGGCAACCGAGATACCAGGGATGATCGGGCAATTCGCAAATTTCGACATACACACCGTCGGGTGTCTGGCCCGTGAGGCGCAGGCCGTGTGCGGTGAGCACCTCTTCAAACTCGCGGTTGAACTCGTAGCGGTGGCGATGGCGCTCGCTGATGTCGCGGACGCCATAGGCCTGTTGCGCGAAACTGCCTTCGGCCAAATGGCACGGATAGGCGCCAAGGCGCATGGTGCCGCCTAGTTCGTCGACGCCTTTCAATTCGCGCAACTTAAAAATGACGCGATGCGGAGTGGCGGGATTGAACTCGGTTGAATCGGCATCGATCAGACCGCAGACATTGCGCGCGTATTCGATGACCATGGTCTGCATGCCGAGACAGATGCCGAAATAGGGAATTTTTTCTTCGCGGGCACAGCGGATGGCGTGCAGCATGCCACCAATGCCGCGCTTGCCGAAGCCGCCCGGAACCAAAATGCCATCGAATTTGAGGTAATCGCGGCAGTCCGGCCATTCCATCTGCTCGGACTCGATCCACTCGATTTGACGCGGGCCTGATGTGCGATGCCGGCGTGAAGCAGGGCTTCTTTGAGACTCTTGTAGGAATCTTCATACTCGACATACTTGCCGACTAGGCCGATGGTGACTTCGCTCATCGGATTGTTTCATGCGGTCGAGCATATCGGTCCACCGCGACAAGATTGCGTGGCGCCGGCTTCGATATGAAGCATGGCGCAGAATGGTTTCGTCGACCCCTGATCGGCAAAGACCAGCGGGATTTCGTATACCGAGTGGACGTCTTTGGCAGTAATGACGCTACGCACGTCGACGTCGCAGAAGAGGGCGATCTTTTCTTTCACTTCGTCGGGCAAAGGCCGCTCGGAGCGGCAGAGGAGCATATCGGGCTGAATACCGATGGCGCGCAATTCCTTGACGCTGTGCTGAGTGGGCTTGGTCTTGAGTTCTTGCGCGGCGGCGATCCAGGGAACTAGAGTGAGGTGGACAAAGAGCGTGTTCTCACGACCTTCTTCATGGCGCATCTGGCGGATAGCTTCGATGAAGGGCAGCGATTCAATGTCGCCGACAGTTCCGCCGATTTCAACGATGGCGACATCGACATCAGCAGCGACTTTGCGGCAGGCGGCTTTGATTTCGTTGGTGACGTGCGGAATGACTTGAACGGTCTTACCGAGATAATCGCCGCGGCGTTCCCGCTGAATGATGTTTTCGTAAATGCGGCCCGAGGTGAGATTGTTGACTTGGTGTCAGCGGCGCGTGAGTGAAGCGTTCGTAGTGGCCGAGATCGAGATCGGTTTCAGCGCCGTCGTCGGTGACGAAAACTTCGCCGTGCTGGAACGGGCTCATGGTGCCGGGATCGATGTTCAGATAGGGATCGAACTTCTGAAGCGTGACACGCAGACCGCGGCTTTCGAGCAGGCAGCCGATGGACGAGGCCGCGATTCCTTTCCCCAGCGAAGAAACAACGCCACCGGTAACAAAAATGTATTTAGGCATGAGCCACCTCCGGAAGTATGTTCGTTTCCAAACTTCGTCAGCTCCATGGCTGAAGTAAAAAGCCGATTGACGCGTTCGAGATCTTCGGGCGTATCGACGCCGAGAGATTCGTATTCAGTCTTGACGACTCGGATGCGGTAACCGTTTTCGAGCGCCCGCAACTGTTCCAGACGTTCAGCCTGCTCCAGCGGGCCGACGGTGAGATCAGGATAGTGAAGTAAGAGATCGCGCCGGTATACATATAGTCCAATGTGCTTGAAGTAGAGCAGACCGGGATTGCGGCCATCTCGCTCATAAGGGATGGGGCAGCGCGAGAAATAGATGGCATCGCCGAGCAGATTCGTGACGATCTTGACGACGTTGGTGTTGACGATATCGGTAGGATCGACGATTTGCCTTTTGAGAGTGCCCATGGAGACGGCTTCGTCACCCAGGACAGACAGAATGGCGGCATCGATAGCACCGGGGTCGATGAGGGGTTCGTCACCTTGGATGTTGACGTAGAGGGCGGCGTCTTCGGACGAGGCGACTTCGGCAAGGCGGTCGGTGCCGGAGGGGTGATCGGCGCGGGTCATACGGACGCGGCCGCCGAATTTGCGAACTACGGATGCGATGCGCTCGTCGTCGGTGGCGACGAGGAGATCGGACAGATACGCCGATTTGCTGGCGCGTTCCCACACGTGTTCGAGCATGGGTTTACCGGCAAGAGGGGCAAGTGCTTTTCCAGGGAAACGGGAAGAGGCAAATCTGGCGGGTATAACACCGAGAATTCGCGTCCGCACAACTGAGTGTAGCAAAGGGGATTTGGGAAGTGGAGGGAAGCTGGCCGGTCTGCGCTTCGAAGCCATGGCTTGGGGAAATGGGCGAAGAGAAGGCGCATTTTGCGAAACGAAATGCCCGACTCGCGGGGTAGTGGAGGCGATTAACGGAATGAATCCAACTTTGGCAAGAGATATGGATTTTGCCGAACGAAGCCATTTGTTGCCGAATTACGGAACGAACCCAATTCAAGCTGCAGAGGCCATTTTGCGATTCGAAGCCAATGATTTCCGGGCCTCCGAGATAATAGCTGCTGAGATGACGGAACGAAGCCAATTTATGAATTTGAAAAATTCGCGAAAGTGCGGGTTTGGAATCACTTGGTCCCGGCGTAGCGCGGCGAAGTTTTTGGTTGATCATACAAGGTCTCTGAAGGCGCACGAGCGCGCGTTCGAATAAGATGTTAAACCGACGGGCGCACAGCGGCTGGTGAAATTTTTGGCTAAGTGGCTGCAGGACAGGAACTAGATCCGCTTGCTTCAGGCCGCGCTGTTCCATCAGGTGCTTGACGGCCTCGTGCGGCGGCTGTTCCGGAAGATGATGATGTTCTTTGTCGTGCTGCCAAAATTTCCCCGGAGTGCCTCCTCTTCCGGCATCAGTTTTCGTTTAGAGAAATCCAATTCATCGAGCCGCGCCGCCATGCGGTCGAATTCCCGATCGTTTCGAATCGGCCGTGGCAGTTCCTCGGCCAGCAGCTTGCCATAGGACACAGGGTCCAATGCTCTCAGCCCCTTTCATCCACTCCTTAATGGTCGTACTCGCGATGGTTCCGCAGTGAGATGGACATTGGATACTATATATGTATATAGAGTGGAGAAATAGATTATCCATATGCCACAAGTTCTTATTCACTTCGATGAGACAACTTTGAAGGCGATCGATCGAATTGCCCCCGCAGCCAAGCGGAAACGGGCTGATTTCATCCGGCAGGCGGTGAAAGACGCGATTTTCCGGAACGAGACGGATCGGATGAGGGAAGCGTACCGGCTCCAGCCAGATTCGGTCGAAGGTTCGGACGCTTGGGAGCTTCCCGAGGAATGGGAGGAATGAAGCAGTTCGAGATCTGGTGGGCGGATCTGCGAGAACCGGCCGGGCGGCGCCCGGTGTTACTGCTAAGCCGAAATGACGCTTACGGATATCTTTCGAAGTTCATAGCGGCCGAGATCACATCAACGGTCAGGCAGATTGCGAGCGAAGTACCCCTAAGTGAAGAGGAGGGCCTGCCTAAACTCTGTGTCGCCAATTGTGACAACCTTCGGATGGTTGCGCGGTTGTCTTTGAGTAAGCGAATTGGAGAACTCGCCCCCGAACGGTGGATTGAAGTCAAACGAGCTGTGGGAGCTGCGCTCGGATGGCGGGATCTGACGGATCTTGATTAAGGGAAGACTTTTTTCCATGCTACGTTGGGCAATGTGACTACCCCGCGTGTCCTGATCGTGGTCCCTGGAACGTGGTGGCGTGATCAACCCGTTTGGCGCATGGCTTATGATCTCGACCGCAAACCAATGCAGAGCCTGCAATCCGCCTTCGGTATGGAACCCAAAGTATTTGAATGGCCGGGCGGCAACACGCGCCGGTATCGCAAGCAGGCTGCCAAAACGCTAGCCGATCAATTGCGTGAGCACTGCCGGAACACTGAAATCAACCTAGTGGGCTTCAGCCATGGAGGCAATGTCGCCGCCATGGCTACCCAACTTGCCTGCCTTGAAATCGGCCGCCTCATCACTATTTCAACTCCCGTTTTGAAGCGCTATCAGCCAGGGCCGAATGTGAAAACGCACATTCATCTCTACAACGCCAACGATGCTACTCAGACTCGCGGCGGGGAACTGCTTAGGATTCCGTATCTTGGCACTATCGGCCGGGCCGCGCGAACGTTTGCCCGCGCCATTAACATCGCTATTGAGATTGCGATTAAGTCAGGTGAAGGCGCGCATGGAGACATCTTATGGAAAGACGAAACCTGGAACGCTCTCAACCTTGAGTTGCGGCAAACTCGGCAGTACGCCGAATGCCCTCTTCAAGAGAAACGAGCGGAGTAAGTCCGAACTCCCGTTCAGCGCGTTCCACAGAGGGCACATAGCGGGCCGGAGCCGCTCCTGGAATTGCTTGCTGGGCAATCCGCACCGGGCAATTTGGCTTCACTACGCTGGCGACCGTTTTCGCTAAATCGGCAATGCTGATTTCGTCACCTGATCCAACGTTATAAGTCCGCGCCGATTCGCCCTTAACAAGAAGAATCCATAGCCAGATTGCCAGATCGGCGGCATAAAGATACGACCGGCAGGGCGTGCCATCGCCTGAAACCTGAATAGCGTCTTTTGCGAGCGCGTCTCGAATGAAGTTGCCGACAGCATAGTTTTCATCAAGAGGAAGATGCGGGCCAACGAACGCAAACAACCGCGCAATGACCGCATCAAACCCGAACTGCCGCGCATGCATGGCGCACATATACTCCGAAACTCGCTTCGCCTGTCCATAAGTGGAGTGGGCGTCCGTTGTCAGCGGCGAACCTACGTAGTCCTCTGAAACGTGGTTGACGTCCGGGGGCTGTTTGCCGTAGACTGCGCCGGAACTCGTAAAAAGCAAGCGCCGGGTTTCGTGCAAAGCAGCAAAATCCAAAATGCGTTGGGTCGCTTGAATGTCGCGCAAAAACGGTCCGTAAGGCTCTGCCTTGCTTGGTTCGAATCCGCGCTCGGTGGCAGCGTGAATCACAAATTTAAAAGAGCTATTGGGAAAATCGAACGAAACCGCATTGCCGCTTAATAAAGTCAACCGACTTGTCATTGGCGGCATGGGGACACTTACGCCGGAACGAATACGGATCTCGCGTCAGAACGGTCGCGCGCGCATCGAGTTTTAGACGGACGTTCGCCCAAGCAAAGCTCTCAACCAGCCAAGTACCGACAAAACCGGTTCCGCCAGTGATAAACAGCCGCTGTCCGCGCAGCCGGTCCCAAACGCGATCCGTGTGCGCCAGGATGTGGTTCAGATCCCGTTCCAGCGGGTGGGGCATCGCCTAGAGAGTAACAAGGTGCGCTACAGGCATCTTGTGAAATGAATCGAGCATATAATCGATCATCTCTTTGTTGAGACCAGGATATACTCCGACCCAGAACACCTGGTTCATGATGAAGTCGGTGTTAGTAAGCGGGCCGACCACTCGGTGTTTAATATGTTGATAAGCCGGTTGCCGCAGCAGGTTACCGGCGAAGAGCAGCCGCGTTGCAATCTTACGGCTCTCCAGAAAAGCAATGGCTTCATTTCGATTGAAAGGAGCATCGGGCCTAACGGCAATAGGAAATCCGAACCAGCTAGGATCGGAATTGAGCGTAGCTTCTGGAAGGATGAAGAACTCTTCCAAGTCTTTCAGCCCGGCATAAAGGGCGTTAAAGTTAGCCTTGCGCCGGGCGATGAACTCAGGAAGCTTGTTTAACTGTGACACGCCCACCGCAGCCTGCATGTCGGTCATCTTCAGGTTATAACCAATGTGCGAGTAAGTGTACTTATGGTCGTAACCACAAGGGAGTTCGCCAAGTTGCCAGTCGAAGCGTTTGCCGCAGGTATTCTCCTTGCCCGGTTCGCACCAGCAATCGCGGCCCCAATCACGGAACGATTCTACAATCGTCTTCAGCAGCGGCTTCTCCGCCAGTACGCAACCGCCTTCGCCCATCGTTATATGGTGGGCCGGATAGAAGCTTACCGTGGCCAAATCACCGAAAGTCCCTACCTTTTGGCCGTTGTACACGGCGCCAACCGCGTCGCAGCAGTCCTCCACCAGCCAAAGATCATGCTTACGAACGAACTCACTCACGGCGCCCAGATCGAACGGGTTGCCGAGCGTATGCGCAATGACAACTGCACGCGTCCTATCGGAGCGCGCTTCTTCGAGCATAGTTACATCGATATTGTAAGTGGGAATCCGCTCATCGACAAATACCGGAACCAGGCCGTTCTGGATAATGGGATTGACCGTCGTCGGGAAGGCCGCCGCCACCGTGATCACTTCATCGCCCGGCATGAGCCTTCGATCACCCAGCTTAGGAGACGTGAGGGCAGTTACCGCCAGTAAGTCAGCCGATGAGCCTGAGTTGACAAGCGTGGCAGTTCTAATTCCGAACCAACGCGCAAACTGCCTTTCGAATTGGGCGGCGAACCGTCCTGTAGTCAGCCAAAAATCCAACGACGAATCCACCAGCGACTGGACATCGCCCGCATCGAAAACCCGGCCTGACACCGGCACCGGACTTTCGCCTGGAACGAATGGCTTCGATGGGAAAGCCGCGTCGTGATACTCACTTACTAAGTCGAGGATGCGCGCGCGCAATTCATCTGCCCGCGCCGTCATGTCCACTTCTTCCAAGGCGCTTCGCCCGACTTCCATAGGTCGTTCAGAATCTGGTATTCGCGATAAGTGTCCATCGCATAGAAGAAGCCATCATGGTGATATGCCATCAGCTGGCCCTCGGCTGCCAGCCGTTCCAGCGGCTCGCGCTCGAGTATGCACTCATCGCCATCCAGGTAATCGAAAATGCGCCGCTCGAAAACGAAGAAGCCGGCGCTGGCCCATGCATCCGACTTCGGCTTCTCAATGAAGTTCTGAACCTGATTCGCGTTATTGATATCCAAAATGCCGAAGCGCGAAACCGGCCGGAACGTGGTTACCGTCGCTATCTTTCCGTGACTCTTGTGAAACCTCAGCAGTGCCTGTACATCGACATCGCTGACCCCGTCGCCATAAGTGACCATGAAGCAGTCCTCGGCGGCAAGGTATTTGGCGACCCGCTTCAGGCGGCCGCCGGTCATTGACTCGCTTCCGGTCTCAGCCAGAGTAACTACGTAATCCTGCTCTTCGTGATTGCCGTTATATCTGATCTGCGCCTTTTTTCCGAGGCACATGGTGAAATCGTTGTTCATGGCCTCGTAATTCAGGAAGTACTCCTTGATCATGTTGCCGCGATAACCCAGACACAGCACGAAATCGCGGAAACCATGATAGGCGTAAAGCTTCATGATATGCCACAGGATCGGCCGGCCGCCTACATCCACCAGCGGCTTAGGCCGAAACTCGGTCTCTTCGCGCAGGCGAGTGCCCAACCCTCCGCACAGAATCACTACCTTCATCCGTGAATTATACCTTCGGGTGTGAGAACCCGAATGTAGACGATATGTTACGGCGCTTTATTCTTCAGCGGAAGCTCTTCCAGCGCTTGGGCCATCTCCAGCAACTTATTCACAGTGTTCCAGTTCCGACCGGTTGCCGGAACCTTGACCGTCTTTTCAATCAGCACCGTTGGCAATTTGGATTGTCCCATTCCGTTTGGGAAATAGATGTAAATCTCTTGGGCGGCGGCGATCAGCTCATCCGGATCAGTCTTAATCTTCGCCAAATTAGTTCGAGCTTCCGGCGTCAGCTCTCCGGCCAGAAACAGGACCAGGAGCTTACTGGGATGGAGATCGGTTCGTTTAGCAAAAGGATTGGCGGCGATCACCGCCCGCAGCTGGGCCGCGCTGCGCAGAATCACATGCGGCCGAAAGCTGTAAGCCGCTTCAATGGCAGCCTCTATTTTGCGAGCCAGCGCCGCGAGATTCCGCTCTTTCGTGTCGAACACGACATTCCCGCTTTGCACATAGGTTTTCGGATTACGAAGCCCGAGAGATTCGTAAAGCGCGCGCAGGGCATCCATTTTGATAATGCGATGGCCTCCGACATTTATGCCTCTCAGCATGGAAACGATTGCGCTCATAGGATGCTCCAGCATATCGCCGCGATAGTATGTTGAGGTCGATTGACGATGACTACTAACCTTTCCGGAAAGACTGCTTTAATCACCGGCGCCAGTAAAGGCCTGGGCAAAACAATGGCGCTGGCGCTCAGTGCCGAGGGTGCAACCATTGCTTTGGTGTCACGCGATGCCCAAAAACTTGGCAGCGTGAAGAACGAAATTGAATCGGCAGGCGGCAAAGCCGAAGTGTTCGCCGCCGACGTAAAGAGCGAGCAGCAGGTGGACGAACTCGAAGCTGAAGTTTCAGCGCGGCTCGGCAAAGTCCAAATTCTGATCAACAACGCGGGAATCAACATCCGCAAGAACCTGGTGGACTTCACCTTCGAAGAGTGGCAAAGCGTATTGGATACGAACCTGACGAGCGTGTTTTTAATGTGCCGCAAGTTTGTTCCGCATATGAGGGGTACCGGATACGGGCGAGTGTTGAACATGACGTCTATCATGAGCCATGTCTCGCTCCCGCAGCGTTCGGCTTATTCGGCCAGCAAAGCGGCGGTATTGGGTTTGATCCGTGCGCTGGCCCTGGAACTAGCGACCGAAGGGATTACCGTAAACGGTATCAGCCCCGGGCCGTTCGGCACCGAAATGAACACGGCCATCATGAACAATCCCGAACTGAACGCACAGTTCGTCGCCAACATTCCCGTGGGACGATGGGGGAAGCTGGATGAGATTGGCGCACTGGCCACTTACCTGTGTTCGGAACAAGCTGGATTCATTACCGGCACCGACATTCTGATTGACGGCGGATGGTGCGCACGGTAGTAACATGACTCGGCGAGATGCAAGCTGGTTGATTGCGAAGGCAGCCGCCGCGGCAGGCGCCGCTGAATTTTTTCCTGCACACTCGCACAACGCGCCTGAAGATCCACACAAGTGGACAGCGTATGAGCCCAAGTTTTTCTCGCCCGCTGAATTCCAGATGCTGGACGCGTTCACGGCCATTCTCATTCCGACGGACGATACCCCCGGCGCTAAAGAAGCTCACGTGGCCGAGTTCATCGATTTCGTCGTGAACGCGTCGGCCGAATACGCGCCGGAAGAGCAGGCCCGCTGGCGGCGCGCGATGGCCTGGTTGCGGCAGGCCAATTTCTCCGATAAGAAGGAAAAGCTGGTGGACGAAATGTCGGTTCGGGAGCACGAAGGATTCGCCACTTACAGCCTGATTAAAGAGATGACGGTTCGCGCCTTCTACACTTCGCGCGCCGGTCTGGTGGACGCGTTGGAATACCAAGGGATCGCCTACTTAACGGAGTTTCCTGGCTGTACGCACCCCGAACATAAGCATGTCTAAGTATGACGTTGTAATTGTCGGGTCAGGCGCGTGCGGCGGATGGGCATCGATGCAATTGGCCAAGAACGGGTTCAAGGTGGCGCTGCTTGAAGCAGGTTCGGCCATTGAACCGCTTCGCGATTTCAAGCACCGTTGGCCATACGAACTCGATTTTCGCGGCGCGGGACAGCCCGGCCTGCTTCGCAAGCATTTCAGGGGTTCTACCGAATACAATTACCGGATCATGATTGACGACCGCGAAAATCCATACACGACAGATCCGGCCAAGCCATTTCGATGGTCGCGATCAAGAGTGCTGGGCGGACGGACGCTGCACTGGGCGCGGGCGTCGGATCGCTTTTCAGATTTTGAGTTTAAGGCCGCCTCGCGCGACGGTTACGGCGAAGATTGGCCGATTTCGTACAGCGACATAGCTCCTTATTACGACCGCGTAGAGGGATTCATCGGCGTGAGCGCGGCCAGGGCGAACTTGCCCCAGTTTCCGGACGGAATTTTCCAACCTCCAATGGCGCTCAACTGCGCCGAGACCATTTTCAGCGCAGCTTGCCAGAAACTAAACCTGCCCGCAACTCCCCGGCGAGTCGCCCAATTGACGCGCACGTTGAACAACCGGCCGCCCTGTCACTACTGCGGCAACTGTGTTAATGGCTGTGATGTTAACGCGATGTTCAGCACGGTTTCGACTACTCTGCCGCCAGCCATGAAGACCGGCAACGTCACGCTGTTATGCGATTCAGTGGTTAGCCATGTGCTGATGGATAGCGGGAATCGCGCGAAAGGCGTACGTTATGTAGAGCGGTTTACGCAGAAGCGCGTTGAACTGGAAGCCAAGGTAATAGTGCTTGCCGGATCAGCCCTTGAAAATACGCGCCTACTGCTGAATTCGGCTACCGGCGGATTGGCGAACAGCAGCGGGGTTCTTGGCCGTTACTTAATGGATCAGATTTCGGGCGCGGGCGTGACTGGGTTCCTGCCGGCGCTGAAAGGCGCAGCTATTCGGAACGACGACGGCAAAGCGGGCGGCCTTTACATTCCGAACTCCTCAAACCTGGGTGGGAAGAGAGGCGAATTTATCCGCGGATATGCGATGAGCGCCACCGGCGGCGCTACTCTCTTCCCTACTTTCGCGCCTACGCTGCCCGGCCATGGTTCCGAGTACAAGAAGCAGGTGAAGCGGCTGTATCCCGCGCAGGCCCGCGTATGGCTGTCGGGCGGTGAAATGCTGGCTCAGAAAGAAAACTTCGTTGAGATCGACCCGGTGGTTAAAGACAAATGGGATATTCCAGTACTAAAAATCCACTGTACCCACTCGGATAACGACCGCGCGCTGTACCAGCACTTTTTTGCGCGAGCGCAAGAGTTGTTTCACGCCGCAAAAGGCGAGATCATCGAAGCCAGACCAGCGATGTCGATACCCGGAAGCTTGATTCACGAAGTGGGCACATGCCGAATGGGCGCCGACCCGAAGACAAGCGTGTTGAACTCGTTCTGCCAGACGCACGATGTGAAGAATCTGTTCGTGTTCGGCGGCGGTTGTTTCGTTACCACGGGCGACAAGCATCCGACATTGACCATGATGGCGTTAACAGCGCGGGGCTGCGACTACTTATCAGACCTGGCACGCAAGGGAGAGATTTCTTGATACAAGGCACGCCAACCGCAGCTATGCCGCAATCGCCTGAATTCGAAAAACGGGTTTACAGCAAGGTGACATGGCGGCTCATTCCGTTCTTGTTCATGTGTTACATCTTCGCCTACGTGGACAGGGTCAATCTGGGCTTCGCGAAATTGCAGATGCAGCAGGAGCTTGGCTTCAGCGATAAGGTGTACGGAACAGGCGCGGGGATCTTTTTCGTCGGCTACTTACTATTTCAGGTACCGTGCAACTTAGCGCTGCAGAAAGTGGGCGCAAAGCTGTGGCTCGGGCCCATCATGATTGTTTGGGGAGTGGTATCAGGCTGCACCATGTTTGTACATGGGAAATGGGATTTTTATGGCATCCGATTTCTTCTGGGCATCGTGGAATCGGGCTTTTTTCCGGGCGTTATTTTGTATCTCACGTTTTGGTTTACCAGTAAGTACCGCGCCAAGATGGTATCCGCCTTCATGACGGCCATTCCTTTATCGGGGCTGATTGGCGGCCCTATATCGGGCTGGCTGCTCAACAAAATGGCGGCTGTCGGCGGTTTGCATGCTTGGCAATGGCTATTTATCGTGGAAGCGGTTCCGTCCATCATCGCGGGTTTCGTAACTATGGTCTTCTTGCAGGACAGCCCCGAAAAGGCGAAATGGCTGAATGCCGAAGAGAGAACTCTTTTGCTGCAGCGCCTAAAGGAGGATGAGGCCAGCAAGAAGGCCGCAGGGGGCGGGGAGCACCATCACAATTTTGCAGACGCCGTAAAGAAACCGGCAGTGTGGCTGTTCTGCCTGATGTACTTTGGCGTGGTCATGGGCAATTACGGGTTGCAATTCTGGCTGCCGCAAATCATAAAAGATACTTTGACGAAGGATTCTTTTCAGATTGGGCTGATAACGATGATTCCCTGGGGCGTGACCGCCATTGTGATGGTGCTGGTGGGACAGCACTCCGACAAAACGGGGGAACGCTGCTACCACGTGGGACTGTCGGCCTTCGCGGGTGGACTCGGGTTGGCGCTCTCGGCCATCCCGGGCATCTCCGGCGTATTCGGCTTATTGGCGCTCACCCTGGCTTGCGCGGGAATCATCTCCGCTTCTTCCTCGTTCTGGTCTCTGCCAACCGCGTATTTGTCAGGCTCGGCAGCGTCGGCGGGTATTGCGCTTATCAATTCCATCGGCAACCTGGGCGGGCAGGCCTGCCCGTGGCTGATTGGGACGATTTCCACGGCTACAAACAATTTGACACTGGCGCTATTCGCTCTTGCCGCAGCGTGTTGGATCTCGGCCTTCGTTACCATCGCTTTCTTCCGCCAACGTCCGGTGAACTCATGAACAGAAGAGACTTTCTCCGCACAAGCACCGCTGCTTCTTTCCTCTTTCCCCTTATGGCCGACAATTATCCGGAATCGAAATTAGGAATTGCGACGACCTCTTATATGGGGGTGTTGCGTCCGAAAGATACATATGAATTTCTGGAGCATTGCCACGCGCTGGGGGCGGCCGGCATTCAGGCCGGCGTACACGGCGACATGGCGGGCGAAGCTACAGAACGCGCGGAGATTCACAAAATCCGAGCGCGCGCCGAGCAACTCGGCATGTTCATCGAAGCTATGCTGCCGATGCCTAAAGGCTCCGATACCAGCGCTTTTGAACGAAGCCTGAAAGACGCTCAGGAGGTGGGCGCGGTCGCCCTTCGCGCGGCCTGCTTGGGGTCACGACGCTACGAAACTTACTCGACTCTCGCGGATTGGAAGCAGCATGTGGCGGACAGCTACGCATCGGTCGCGGCGGCGGTTCCCTTGTTGGAGAAATACAAAATTCCTTTAGGGCTTGAGAACCATAAAGATTGGACCGACGACGAGATGGTGGCCGTGATGAAGACCCATTCGAGCGAGTATTTAGGCGTGTGCCTGGATTTCGGCAACAATATCTCGCTGTTAGACGAGCCAATGGATGTGATTGAAAAGCTTGCGCCATATACCGTTACGACCCATCTGAAGGACATGGCAGTGGAGCCGGATGCCAATGGGTTTTTGCTTTCGGAAGTGATCATGGGGGATGGCTACCTGGATCTGCCGCGCGCAGTTCATCTGGTGCAGCAAGCGCGCCCGAAGGCGCATTTTTTACTTGAGATGATCACGCGAGATCCGCTGAAAGTCCCATGCCTGACGGACAAATATTGGGCGACCTTTCCGGATCGCAACGGCATTTATCTTGCCCGAACACTTCGCTTTGTGAATGAGCATAAGAGCAGGAAGCCGCTTCCGCGGATTTCGCAACTGCCGCATGAAGAGCAGTTGAAGGTGGAAGAAAATAACGTGATCGCTTGTATGAAATACAGCCGAGAGAATTTAGGATTGTAGAGGAGCTGCCGCGATCATTCGCTCCAGGGATTGATGATGGACAGCTGGCAGTGTTCAAAGTCAGAGACATTGCGGGTTGCGAGTTTGGCTCGATGGACGCGGGCGATTGCGGCGATTTGAGCGTCGAAGACCGAGATGGGGCGACCCATTCGCTTCCGCGCAGCCGCGATCTCTGCGAAAACTCCAGCGCAAGCTGAATCAAAAGCCAGAATTCGTCCGCCGAAGTCTACGTCGAACATGCCCTCTAACGTCGATTCCAAGAGCTTGCGGCGCTTGCCTTTGGCGAGGATTTCGACGCCGTATAGAATCTCGGCCTTGGTTACGGCGGTAATGAAAAGTTCGAGACCCTGCTGATCGCTCATCCATTGCAGGACGGCAGGCGAGGGTTCTGGCCGAATGATCTCAGATACTACGTTCGTATCGAGAAGAATCATTTAGAGAAATCTGGAGCTTCCCTAATAGGCTCGCGGCGGGGGATTTTAAGTTCAATGCCGCCAAGCGGTGCAACGCGGCGGCGAATGGACTCGGCTAAGTTGATGCGCTCCGCCGGTTTCGTCTCTAGAGCAGCCTTAAGAATTTCTCGCGCTTCTTCCTCCATGGACCGGCCATGCTGAGCGGCTTGCACCCGAAGACGGGCCTTTACTGAATCATCGAGCTGGCGAATTGTGACTGCGGCGGGCATACAGCAATGATAGCATTGATTGCAATGCACTACGCCGTATCCGCCTTGCTATCAACCATAGGAGTGTCAGTAAAGACAATGAAAGAAGAAGTGTCCTGAGATACGACGCAGTTGTGACCGAAACGCCGATTCCCGTGCCAAGCGCAATATAGAGCACGAGACAGGCCGGGCATTTTGGCAGGAGCGCCAGGATGGCGGCGGGAACCAGCCATCCTGCCTTACGAACTCCGCAGCGGCACCCGAGGTTCACGCCCGCTGAGCCTCCACGCTGCAACACGCGTCTGCAACAACAGGCGCTATATAGTGCGCCTTCGCGTCGACGGCGTAATCATCCTCATAACGGTCGTGATGGCGGACCCAAGACATGCTGAACGCCAGGCCGTCTTCGTCGCGGCCTTTCGGTGTAAAGTCGAGGAAATTGTACGTGCCCAACAAGATGTCGAGCCCACGTGCATAGCTGGAATAGGTATGGAAAATTTCGCCATCCTCGTCCTTGCAGAACACGCTCAGACCCGGAGCTTCATCGACCGGAAATCCGCCCAATCGGTAATTGTAGTCGGCCTTTCCGCTCGCCAATTCGTCTTTTGTAAATGAGACGCGATAATCGAAATTAAAAGTGTTGGCGTTGGAAGAGACCCACTTAAAGCGCCAGCCCATGCGCTTTTTGAAGGCCTCGATCTCTGCAAAGGGCGCCCGTGAGACGACGGCAAGGGTGACATCCCGATGGTCAAGATGAACGACGCTGCCGTCAAAATGATCGGCCAGAAATGAGCAACTCTTGCAACCCTCAGCCCAGCCCGGACCGAGCATGAAATGGTAGACGATCAATTGGTTGCGCCCGGCGAAGAGGGCGGCGAGCGTCTCCTTGCCGCGCGGGCCATCGAAGACGTAGGTTTTTTCCACCTTCTCCCACGGGAGCTCGCGGCGCAGGCGGCTCAATTCGTCACGCTGCCGGGTGAATTCCTTCTCTTTTGCCAGGAGCGCTTTGCGAGCTTCTGTCCATTTTTCCTTAGAAACCACCTCATGGTTAGTGCTGACTGGTGTCATTACTTTTTCTCCTTTATCCGGCGTTCGGCCGCCGCTTGAATTCTCGAAATCAGGTTTCCCCAACCTTTGCCGACATTTACGCCGTCCAGAAGCTCGGGAGCGATCTGTCCGACAGCGCGGTGCGAAAACTTGAGCCTGGTCCCGCTGCCTTCAGCAGTCAAACGGTATTGCACATGCGAGATGGCTGGGCTCGACATGAATAAAGGGCCTTGGATCTCTAAAAGCGTGGGAGGTTTGAAGGACTGCACATAGCCCCACAGATGCCCGGTGTTGTTCCCAAAATCGCGGAACCACCGGCCGCCGGGCCAAGGTTCAAGCGTCATGGGCAGCGGCGTACCATCGGGTGTTTCGTTGCGCGGACCCATCTGCTCGAAGAATAGCCTCGAACACGAGTTCGACAGGCGCGGCAATTTCCTCGTTTTTTGTTACTTCGAGCGTTTGGATAGCTTGCTCGGTGAGACTTGCTGGCATAGTTTACTTCTCCTTTTCCTTTGTTAATTGATCTTTTGCGAGCCGTTCGGCGCGCTCCTTAATACGGTCGATGTGGTGGGTCCAGAAGCGCTCATACTTCTTCACCCAATCGTGGACGGGTCTCAATTCGTTAGCCTCAAGGCGATAGAGACGAAGCTGGCCCCGCTTGGCGACGGATACGATTCCGACTTTACGAAGCACTCCGAGGTGCTTTGAGACCGCCGGCTGGGAAATCCCGAGTGTGGAAACCATCTCACCTACGGCGCGTTGTTTGCCGTCGATGAGTACATCGATAATCTCGCGCCTGCGGGGCTCGGCGATGGCATTAAAAACGTCAGTGGTTGTCGCAGCCCTTGGCATTAATTTGATTATATTCCCATAACGGAATATGTCAACGGAAAAGTTCACCGCAGATTAATTTATTTCGATTCGGCTCCCGATAGTTTTTCGTGCAGCTCCCGCTCCGTTTTAGCGCGTTCCGGCTGGCCGAGGCGATCATAGACGCGCGCCAGATGGTAATGGGGCATGGGCTGTTTTGGATTTAGCTCCGCGCTGCGAGTTAGTTCCGCGGCGGCGCTTTTCCAATCGCGGCGATTTTCTAATAAGACGCCCAATTCAAAATGCGATTCCCAATCGGCGGGATCAAGCAGAATCGATTTTCTGAGCAGACTCTCAGCGGCGGTATCTTTTGAATCGGCAGCCAATTTTGCCTTGGCGAGCAAGAGTTGCGCTCCCGCGCTTTTTGGATTTTTGGCGGCCCACTGCTGGAAGTCGGCGGTGATTTCGGGAAGATGGGTTCCCACCTGATCGAGCAATTTACCGAGGAACTGGTATGGCTGATCGATCTGCGGATCTGTTTTGATGACCTGCAGGAAGGCCATAATGGCGTCTTCAAATCGGCGCTGCCCGTAGCGGGCCACGCCCATGGCAAGGCGCAATTGCGGATCATCGGGATGAGCGCCCAGAGCGGGATCGAGAACGCCGGCGGCTTGGGTGAAATCTTCTTTGCGCAGCAATGATTGGGCGAGATCGAAGGCAATGTGCGGATCGGTTTTGTCGGCGTTCCAGGCTGCGTTAAGCTGCGTCTCGCCTTCGGAGATGCGCCCAGTGGCGATCAGAGCGCGGCCGAGCAGATCTTGCGCCGATGGCGACGGATGAGCTTCCATCGCTTTCCGGGCGAGTTCTATTGCATTTGTTGCGTCGCTACCGTCGAGGTAGAGAGCGGCAGCGCGCTCCATGGCGGATGGATCTGCTTTCGGACTTTCCGCGAACTGCTGTTCGAGTTGCGCGGCGTGCGTGAATTCTCCCGTGTGCGTGTAGAACATCGCGAGAGCATGGGAGACGAGGGGATTACCCACACCGGCTTTCTCGGCAGTTTTAGCTGCCGCAGCGGCTTTGGATGATTCGTTTAAGCGGCGATAGGTTTCGGCGAGCGAACTCCATGCGTAGGCGTTGTTTGGGTCGAGACGGGAACACTCCTCCAGTGCAGTGCGCGCCTCAACTAATTGGCCTGTCTGCAAGGCTAGGAGCCCGCGCTCAAGCAACTCGGCGGGTTTGTTAATGAAAAAAAACGCGAATAGGAGGGGAAGCAAATATCAGCGTACAAAAAAACGGGGCCGTCCAGCCAGTTGGCGGAACGGCCCTTTAACGGAGGTTAGAGGTTTAGAACTGCAAGCGAAGCGCGAATTGGATGTGGCGCTCGGTACCGGACTGAGTGCTAGTGATCTTACCGAAGTTAGCGTCGGCTTGACCAGCGTCGGGAGAGTTGAATTGAGGCGTGTTTGCAACATTGGTTCCTTCAGCCCGGAACTGAAGCCTCATGCGCTCGGTGAACGCGAAATCCTTGAAGATGGAGAAATCAAGGGTGCGCGTTGGCGGTCCTACGTTGGTCTGTAAGCCCACATTGCCCTCGGATAGCCCTTGCGGGCCGGTGGTTTGGCCAGGGGCAAAAGTTATGGTTTGCGACAGCGGCGCAAAGTTCGCCGTGTTGAACCACTCACTGGGGGTACGTCCTCCAGGAGGCGCCGCGTTCGGGCTACCCGAAATCAACTGGGGTCCGCATCCATTCTCACCCACGACGCCGCAATTGCTGGAATCGAGCGTGAACGGCTGACCCGTGCGAAGACTGAGAATACCGTTGGTATGCCAATTGCCCAGCGCGATGAGAGCAACCTTGTTGAGGTGGGAGCCGTATTTCTGGCCACGGCCAAACGGGATGTCGTAGTTGAACGAGGCGACAAAGTTCTGACGAATATCCCAAGAGGCATCGGCGTAGGACAGGTTGTAATTAGTTCCGTCAATGTTATAGAGTCCGTTTGAACCCGATAAGGTGGTTCCGCTATTTTGGAATGCATGGCTCCAGGTGTAGGAAGCCTGGAATTGGAGGCCGCTCGTCATGCGCTTTTGCAAGGATGCCGTCATGGCGTTGTAATTGCCGAAACCGAAAGTAGCGGTTCCGGAGATGCCTCCGAGATCCGGATACGGCCGATTTGCCGTGCAGGTAATTGCAGAATTGGCTGTATAGATATTCGGACACGAGTTGGGGTCAGGCTGCAGAAGCTGGTGCGATTGGTGATTGCCTAGATATCCAACTTCGAGAGCCATTTGTCCAGGGAGTTCCCGTTGGATAGCGAGGTTCCACTCCTGAACCATCGGATTAAGGAAATCCTCCGCTACGCTGCGGAATTGCAACGAGGAAACGGGGAAACCATTGAAGACGTTGACGGGATAGCCAACGGAGATTGCCCCTGTCGGATTGCCGCCTGCAAAGAACGGGTCAGGCTCGAAATTCGTGACACCGCCAGGCCGGTTCAGTTGGGGAGACTCGTTGAACGGAGCCGATTCACCGCGGTTGGGATTTCCACCCTGGTTCTCTTCGCCGCCGTAGAAGATGCCGTAGAAGCCGCGAATAACGGTTTTGTTTATTACGTTGTATGCGAAACCAAGACGAGGCCCGATGTCGAGTTTATCCCAGGGGATGATATAGGGACTGACTTGGCCGCGGCTGATGGTAATCGGGGTAGTAAAGAGCGCCGGGAAAGTTACGCCGTTGATCACTGCTGGGGCGTTGAAGTTCGGCGTCAACGGGGCGTTTTGATTTGGACCCTTCGGAATGTAGAGCGTCAGGTTCTGCAGGTCGAAGCTCGATTGGCGTCCAAATTGCTCACCGATGGGCGAGAAGAGTTCATAGCGGACTCCCAAGTTCAAGGTCAACTTGGGAGTTAACTTCCAGTTGTCCTGAAGGTAAGCGGCATATCCCTGCTTCGTAGAGGAGATGAAATTGGCGGTTGAGATTTGGCCGTTGTCGATAGCGCCCAACATAAAGGACGCGAACTCGTCGCCGGTATTAGGCGTACCGCTTACGCCCGTTGGCTGGGCAGTTTCGGTACGGGAGAAATTCATTTCGCCGTGCGGATAAGGAACCTGGAAGAACGGGAAGTGAAGCTGCCGGAATTCACCGCCCACCTTCAAAGAGTGATTGCCTTTGGTGATGGTTAGATTCTCAATCAAATCCCATTCGTTGTTGTATTCCTTGGTTGGCAGCCAATCTTCGGCCCCGATTTGGCTATAACGGCCCATGCCGAATTGCGGCAATCCGCCGTTTAAGGTGGTGGTCGGATCATATCCGTTGATCCCGACGGCTTTGTACTCATCGGTACTCGCGTTGGCTTGCGTGCGGGCAGTAACCAGACGGCTGAAGCCGACGCGCGCTTCGTTCACGATTGTAGGCGAGAAGATGTGCGCCCAACTGACCATGCCATTACGCCCTAGATCTGTTTCACTGTTGCCGTTGAAGTTACCACCATCCAGAGCGCCCCCAAAAGGCGTCACGCTGGCCTTTGCGGTATTTGACCAGCTGATTGTGCCGAAAATACTGTTGGCGTCGTTGTAGTGATAGTCAACTCGTCCGTCTCCCTGATCCTGGTTCAGGCTTCCAGGGGTGACAGTGTAGTAGTCATTCTGTGGGTAACCCGCCGCTAGCGATATAGGTTGATTAGTTGCCGGATAGAGGCTGGAAAGCTTCATAGCGACTGGATCTAACTGAGTGGTGGGGATCCGATTGCCGGCATATTGCGCGCGTGTGTAAGTGGGACTTGCGCCCGCTAGCGGCGTCAGAGTTCCCGCCGCGCAACCGCTGGTACAAGCCGTTGTCGTGGGGTCGTAAATTGGAGATAAACCGGAGAAGTCGCCCCCTCTCATGGCCGCCGTCGGGATCGTATAGAAGCCGCCGTACCCGAGGTTCTGGATGGATCCACCGGCAGTCGAAATCCGTGTTCCCTGATAGTCGCCAAAAATAAAGAGCTTGTTCTTGATGATTGGGGCGCCCACTGCGCCGCCAAACTGGTTCTGTTTGAATGGATTTCGCGCGACACCGGCTAAATTGTTTTCCCAGCGATTGGCGTCAAGCACCGTATTCTGCAAAATCTCGAATGCCACACCGTGAACCGCGTTGGTGCCGGACTTCAAACTGACATCGAGAATGCCGCCGGCGGCACGGCCATATTCAGCACTGGCGCCATTAGTGATGACCTGCATGTCGCCTATGGCCTCGACAGAAGGTCCGATGACGAAAGCAGTCTGATTGATGAAGTCGATGACATTGACGTTATTGTCGATGCCGTTGAGCAGGAAGTTGTTTTCACCGGTGGAACGCACGCCGTTCGCCGAGAAACCGCCACCAAGTGAATCGCGAGCGCCATTCTCCGCAGGAACCACACCGGGCGTCAAGCGGGCAAGAAAGGTGAATGTCCGCTGACCGCCGAGAGGCAGTTCAGAAACCTGAGCCGCATTTAAGTTTGTGCCGATTGCCGGCGATTCGGTTTGCAGCAGCGGCGCGGACGCCGTCACCTCGACTGTTTGCGACGCGTTGCCAACTTTCAAAGCGATATTGACCGCAACCGGTTCGCCCGGATTTACGATAACGCCGCCCTGCTGTGACCTTTGGAAACCAGGGGCTTCCACCGTTACGGTGTAGGTGCCTGGAATTAATGCAGGGCGCGAGAAAGAGCCGGTATCGGCGGCAACGGTCTCTGAAACGACACCTGTCGCGTCGTTTTTAATGGTTATTTTTGCGTTTGGAATTGCCGAACCTTGCGGATCAGTGATTGTTCCGGTGACAGTTCCTAGATCGCGTTGCGCCAAAGCAGAACTGCTTATGGCCAGCAACGCGAGACAGAGTAATAGATAATTTCGCCAACGTGGCATTAGGACCCCTTCAACATTGAAAGTCAAGACTAGCCTGGAAGCACCAGGAGTTATTGGCAAATATAACAGATGTAAGCGCTTACTTCAAATCTTTTTACTGCCTTTTCACTATTTCTTGACAATGAACCAGTTGAGTGCGACGCCCTACCTCCAGCGTTGAAGACGTTATACTGATGCTTCATGAGCCGTCACCGGGCCGTGGCTAGTCTGGCTGCAGCCATGATTGCCACGGGTTATCTGCTTGCATTCAAAGCATCTACATTCCAAGCGGATTTCGAAGATATAGCTGCTTCGTCCGGATTATCGGCAACGAATGTTTTCGGCGGTTTGACGCACAAAGACTACATCCTGGAGACGACGGGGAACGGGGCTGCTATTTTCGATTACGACGGGGATGGGCGGAACGACGTTCTAATTGTGAACGGCCGTAGTTTAGATTCCAAATCGGACGCGCCCTCACAGCTTTACCATAACGAGGGCAATGGCAAATTCCGTGACGTGGCGCTGCGGGCAGGTTTGACCCAGACTGGTTGGGGCCAGGGTGTTTGTGTGGGCGACTACGATAACGACGGCAAGCCCGACTTTCTGATCACCTACTACGGCCATAACGTCCTGTATAGAAATCGCGGCGACGGCACGTTTGAAGATGCCACTGAGAAAGCTCATCTGCCGGTGAGCGGCGTCCGCTATGGATCGGGGTGCAGCTTCGTCGATTACGATCGCGACGGCTACCTTGATCTGTTCGTAGCGAACTATGTGGATCTCGATCTGCAGAAGACGCCTAAACCGGGGCAGAGCGATTTTTGCGAATGGAAATCGATTCCCGTCATGTGCGGCCCGCGCGGGTTGCCGAAAGCGCACAACGTGCTGTATCACAATAATCGCGATGGCACCTTCAGCGATGTTTCGGAAGCGGCGGGCATCTTAAAGCCGGGCGGGCGGTATGGACTGGGCGTAGTGGCGGCGGATTTCGACAATGACGGCTGGCCTGATATCTATGTCGCCTGCGATATGACGCCCAGCCTGCTCTTTCATAATCTGCACAATGGCACGTTTGAGGAGCGAGGCGCCGAGGCGGGCGTGGCGTTTAATTTCGATGGCGCGCTGCAGGCTGGTATGGGCGTAGCGGTGGCCGATTACGATGGGGATGGGCGGCTCGACATTGCCAAGACGAACTTTTCGGGCGATTTGACTTCGCTGTTCCATAACGACGACGGGAAGTTTTTCACCGATGTTTCGCGCGAGGCCGGGTTGAAAGCGCGCCAGTTTCTAGGTTGGGGCGTGGCTTTTTTGGATGTGGACGACGATGGGTGGCCCGATCTGATCGTGGCCAATGGGCACGTTTACCCGGAAGTTGAGGGCAAACAATTGGGCGACACTTATCTGCAACCGACAATTTTGTACCGCAACCTGGGAAACGGCAAGTTCGCGGACGTGACAGATTCAGCCGGACCCGCCTTTCAGACGCCGCGTCCCGCAAGAGGTTTGGCGGTAGGCGATTTGGATGAGGATGGCAGGCCGGAAGTAGTACTGGTGAATATGAATCAGACGCCCAGCCTGCTGAAGAATTATGGGCCGCATGGACATTTCCTGAACCTGGCGCTTACCGGAACAAAATCGAATCGCAGCGCGATTGGCGCACGTGTCACTGTTACCGTGGCAGGACGGAAAATGATAGACGAAGTGATGAGCGGCGGCGGTTACTATTCGCAAAATTCGCTGACGCTGCATTTTGGCCTGGGTCAAGCGGCTGCGGCGGATTCCATTGAAATCCATTGGCCGAGCGACATCGTGCAGAAACTTGGCAAGACGGTGGGCGACAAAACGTTGAAGATCACGGAGCAGTAACGAGGTGAAGCGGCGGGAGTTTTTGGCGTCGGCGGCAGCGCTGGCCTGTTTGAAAGTTCGACCGGCGTTCGCCCAGGAGCCACATCACCAGGAACCGCCGTATCTCAAACTGAAGGCGTACATAGATCCAGGAAAGGACGAGTTTCCGGCCGAGAAGACCGCAGGCGAGATTAAGGCGGCGCTCGATACCGCAGTGAAATCGAAGCGTTTGCCCAATGCGTTGGTTCGTCCTGCTTCGTATCGGACGCTGGCGACGGATTTGGACGAGGCCGTGTTCGATGCAGCTAAGAATGGCAGTTGGGAGCAATGGATTTTGTCTCTGGGCGAGGTTCGACGCGCGCAATTTTTTCCTTTGCCGGAGAATGTTGTGCGTTACGAAGTGGCCAGCCGCGTACAGGGCAAATTGCAATACCGCGTGGGCCGCTGGCAATACGAGTGGGCTGATGGCAAGTTGGTCAAGGTTACGCCGTTGGAAGAGCACGTGGCATGGGCCGGCAAGCCGTTCTTTCGCGATGTAACCGGCGCCGTTTTTCAGGGCAGCACTGTCTTTGAAGAGCAGTTCGCTCGCGGAGTTCCGTATTGGCGTTCGCGGCTTGATCCCGCCACCGGGATTGACATTTATGGCAGCAACGGAATTGCGGCTGGCGACATTGATGGCGATGGCGTGGATGAAATCTACGTCTGCCAGCCGGGCGGACTGCCTAACAGACTGCTGAAATTTCGTGAAGACGGAACGCTGCGGGACATAACCGAAGCTTGGAACGCGGGCATTCTGGACGACACGTCGGCGGCGCTGTTCCTGGATCTGCGCAACATAGGATGGCAAGATTTGGTGGTGTTGCGCAGCGGTGGCCCGGTATTACTGCTGAACGAAGGCGGAAAGTTTAAGGTTCGGAACGACGCGTTTCAATTCGCTACGTTGCCGCAAGGCGGATTCACCGGCATGGCGGCGGCCGATTTCGATCACGACGGCAAGCTGGATCTTTATTTGTGCTGCTATGTCTACTTTCAAAGCGAAGCACAGTATACGTACGCAGCGCCATACCACGATGCGCAGAATGGGCCGCCGAACTTTCTTTTTCGCAATAAGCTGAATGCCGATGGCAGCGGCAGGTTTGAAGACTGTACGGCAGAGACGGGTATGAACGAGAACAACAATCGCTTCAGCTTTGCTCCCGCCTGGTGCGATTTCAACGACGATGGCTGGCCCGATCTGTACGTGGCCAACGATTTTGGCCGTAAGAATCTATACGTGAACCAGCAAGGGCGGTTTAGCGATCAGGCGGCAGCAGCGGGCGTGGAAGATATTGGACCTGGCATGAGCGCGGCCTGGTTCGACTACAACGGCGATGGACGCGCCGACCTTTATGTAGCGAACATGTGGACCGACGCTGGACAGCGCATTACCCACGACGCGAACTTTGCACCCGGCAACGCGCCCGAAACGCACGATGCGTACCGCCGCCACACCATGGGAAACTCTCTGTTTCAAAATCGCGGCGATGGGAAGTTCGATGACGTTACGATGCAGCAGCGAGCAGAGTTTGGACGCTGGGCCTGGGGCGCGGATGGCCACGATTTCGATAATGATGGTAAGCCCGAGATTTTCGTCACGTGCGGCATGTTGACGAATGAATCGGAAGCAGATCTGAACGGGTTCTTCTGGCGGCAAGTGGTGGCGCGATCGCCGGTGAAGGCTCAGCCGTCGGCAGCCTATGAGAACGGTTGGAATGCGATCAATCAGTTCATCCGCGAGGAATACAGTTGGAATGGGCGCGAACCCAATGTCCTGCACGCACAACGCGGCGGCCGCTATTTTGATTTTTCGGGCGTGAGCGGGCTCGATTTTGCCGATGACAGCCGGGCGTTCGCGGTTACGGATTTCGATGGCGATGGCCGGCCCGATGTGATCCTCAAGAGCCGTTTGGGTCCGCAAGTGCGGGTGCTGCAGAACGATTGCGCCGAAGGGCGACGCTCCATTGGCTTCGAATTGCGGGGAACGAAATCAAATCGCGATGCTATTGGCGCGCGTGTTCAAGTGGACGGCCAGACCAAGTGGCTAAGCGCCGGGTCTGGGTTCCTGTCGCAAAACGGCAAGCTCTTAATGTTCGGGCTGGGATCGAATGATTCAGTAAAGAATGTACGCATTATTTGGCCCTCTGGCAATGTGCAGGAATTCGCGGAACTGAAAGCGGGAAACCGGTATTCGATCACCGAAGGCTCACATCAGATTTCGAGCAAGGCGTTTCGAGACAGGCACGATCTGGCGGAGCAACCGGTAAAGACCGACAACAGTCTCAGATTAGATGACACTTGGTTCATGGAACCGGTTCCGTTACCTGAGCCGCACAATGGCCCTGGGCTTCTGGTTCTTGATAACTTGGAGCCGAACAAACGGGAACAGTACGAAATATTCCGCCGCTATCTTTTCGATTGGCGCACTTCGTTGAAGACTCCGCTGGCGTTGTTGCTGAATGACCGAGGGCAGGCGGTAAAAGTTTACGCAGCCGTTCCCAGCGCTAATCAAGTGAAGCTCGATTTGGCGCAATCCGGCAAGCCGCTGCCTTTCGAAGGCTTCTATGTGGGCGCTCCGCATCGCGATTTCTTCAAGTTCGGCGCTGCCTATTTGTGGTCCGGCTACTCAGAGCAGGCGCTGCCCTATCTGCAGCAGGTGTTAAAGCGTACGCCGCAAAATGCGCGGGTTCTGGTGCTGGTAGGACAGATTCATCTGCAAGCTGGCCGAATGGACAATGCCGAGAAAGGCTTCCGGGACGCGCTGGCCGTCGCTGACAAAAATGCCGAAGCGTGGTCCGGATTGGGCGATGTTTATGATTCCCGCAAAGACTACAAGCAGGCGAGTTCCAGCTACGACAAAGCGCTGTCTTTCAAGCCGGATCTTATTTACACGTTGCTGAACGCCGGGCAGGTCGCCGACAAACTGGACGAGCAAAAACGGGCAGAGGATTTTTATCGGCGTGCGTGGGAACTCAATCCTCAACAGGCCGAAGCGGCCAATGGATTGGGTCTGGCGTTGGCCAAGCAGGGCAATACCGATGAAGCCAAGAAGTTGTTTGAGCGGGCCATTTCGCTGAAGCGCGATTTCTCCGGCGCAATTAACAACTTGGGCGTGCTCTACATTCAAGAAGGCAAAGCCAACGACGCAGTAGCGGCCTTCGAGTATGGCATAAACGTCGCTCCCGACGAAGATATACTCTATTTAAACTTGGCGCGTTACTATGCGCAGCAAGGGAAGACCGATCGAGCCAGGCAGTTGATGCAGCAGTTATTGGATCGAAAGCCGGACAGCGTTACCGCCCGTCACGCGCTTCAGGAACTGAGCGGAAAATGACACCCATTCTCAAAGCGACGTATCTGTGGGCGGCGTTGTTGGCCAAGCCCGACGCGATTCAACAAATATTGGATTCCGGGCGTTGCGTGACGGTTGCCGAGAAGCCGGATGCGCGCGTTGCGCCGCAAACGCAGATTGCCCCAGGGCCCCCTCCCCTGCTGAGTTTCCGCTATTACGAAGGAAAGAGGCACCATCGGTTCGGAAATACAGACTTGATGTTAGATGATGCCGGTCATTAAAATTGCCATGCTGTTTCTCTTCGCGCAGGCCGGCTTGCGTGACGAAGGAATTGCAGCTTTCAATGAAGGGCGATACTCGGTGGCAATGGCCAAACTGAGCGCGGCGGCGAAAGATGAAAGCGACACCAAGGCACGCGTATTTCTTGCGCTCACTCAGGCAGCTACCGGAGATTGCGAGAAAGCTTTACCGGAACTGACGAACGCTTTCCTTTCGAAAGATGCCAACGAGCAGAGGCTTTCCGGGATTGCTGGCGTGAAATGCTACAGTGCCGCTGCGAATGAGGCAAAAACTTTTTCTACACTCGCACAGCTTGAGCAGCTCTTTCCTAACGATCCGGACGTGCTTTACCTGGACGCAAAGCTTCACATGAAATCGTTCAACGACGCCACGTTCGCCATGTTCCAGCGCGCACCGGCCTCTTATCGCGTCCACGAACTTTCCGCCGAAATCTTCGAGGTGCAGAATCGATATTCGGAAGCCGTCGCCGAATACCGTAAAGCGATTGAACTGAACGCTTCCGCGCCCGACCTGCATTTTCGCCTTGGCCGCGCGCTGCTGCTTGAAAATCACAGTCCGGAAGTTCTTCAACAAGCGGCCGCCGAGTTCACATCGGAACTGAAGCTCAACCCTGAAGACGGCGCATGCGAGTTTCAGCTGGGCCAGATCGCCCAGGTCGAGGCGAAAACTTCAGAAGCAAAGACACATTTTGGGCGCGCTGTTGAACTGTCTCCGAAGTTTGTCCAGGCCCTTATTGCGCTTGCGAAAATCGAGGCGCAACAAAAGAATTATAACGATGCAATAAGCCTCTTAACTCGCGCCATTGAATTGCAACCCGCTAACGAAAGCGCTCACTATGCGCTGCTGGGAGCGTACCGCGATTCCGGCCAGATGGACAGAGCAAAGGCGGAGAAAGCAACTTTAGACCGCCTGCAAAAGCCTCCGGAAGGCGAGTTCTCCGATTTTCTGAAGAAACTCGGCGGGCAGCCATCGCCCCAGTGACTCTGCGCTTCTTGCTGGCACTGCTGCTCGCGCTCGGAAGAGTCTATAGCCCTGAGTTTCATAACATTGCCAGAGAAGCGGGGCTCACGGATGTCTTTCCCAACGGCGGCTCCGTCAGCAAGGAATACATCATCGAAACTACCGGCAGCGGTATCGCTTTTATCGACTACGATAACGACGGTTTGCTGGACATTTTCGTGCTCTCGGGCAATGGCGGCACCAATCGGATGTATCACAACGAAGGACGTGACCGTTTTCGCGATGTTACCGGCCAGTTGGGGCTTCACTCAACCGGCTGGGCGCAAGGCGTCTGCGCGGGGGATTACGATAACGACGGCTACACAGATTTGTTCGTTACCTATTGGGGAGCGAATCACCTTTATCGCAATATCCAGGGACGGCGATTTGAAGACGTCACGGGAAAGTCGCACCTTTTGCAGGATCGTACGCGGTACAACACCGGCTGCGCTTTCGTAGATATTGATAACGACGGCCATCTGGATCTCTTCGTCTCAAATTATTTGAAGTTCGATCCTGCCGCCACGCCGAAACCCGGCGCGAATCCCTACTGTTATTACCGTGGCATTGCCGTCAACTGCGGCCCGCGCGGCTTGCCTTTCGACCGTAACATTCTCTACAAGAACAACGCGGACGGCACCTTCACCGATATTTCAAAGTCGTCCGGCATTGCAGAACCAGAGGGGCACTACGCCTTAGGCGTGCTAACCGCCGATTTCAATAACGACGGACTGCCCGACATCTACGTAGCCTGCGATCAAACCCCTTCCCTGCTCTACATGAATAAAGGCAACGGCAAATTCGAAGAGGAAGGCGTCTTGCGCGGCGTGGCTTTCGATCAAAACGGCAAAGCCATGTCGGGCATGGGGCTTGCAGCCGCCGATTACAGCGCCGACGGCCACTTGAGCATCTTCCGCACTAACTTCTCGGACGAATTCGAAACCCTCTATCGCAATCACGGCGACGGCAACTTCGACGAGGTGACGCTTGACGCCGGCCTTGGCCAGAACACCCGCTACGTCGGTTGGGGCGCGGGCTTCTTCGATTTCGCTAACGATGGGTGGAAAGATTTGTTGTTAGTGAATGGGCACGTTTTTCCGGAAATTGAAAAGCTGCACATCGATATTCACTACAAAGACCATGCCATTCTTTACCAGAACCTCGGCAACGGAAAGTTCAAGGACATCTCATCCATTGCAGGCCCAGCGTTCGCCGAAATGCACTCTTCACGCGGGGCAGCCTTCGGCGATATTGATAACGACGGCGCCATTGAAATCGCCGTCAATAATCAAAATGAAGCGCCGTCTCTTCTGAAGCAATCATCGAGCCCACGCGGCCATTGGACTCTTCTAAGGCTTGAGGGAACTCGTTCAAACCGGAGCGCCATTGGCGCAAAAGTCAAGATTTCAGCCGGCGGGCATGCGCAATTCGACGAAGTCCGGAGCGGCGGCAGCTATCTTTCGCAGAACGATCTCCGCTTGCATTTTGGGCTGGGTGCGGCCAGCACAATCGATCAAATTGAAATCGCGTGGCCTTCCGGGACGAAACAAACCTTGAGCAAACAACCAGTAGACCGCATCCTCACAATCAAAGAACCGCAATAAAGCAGACTGCGCACCTAAGGGTTTGCAGCACCAGGATTGACCGGCAGCGGCCCGGCGGGCAAGTCAGAATCGGGAACGCCGCGCACTAACTTCAACGTGCGCTCCCAGCGGGTTCGGGTGAAGAAATGCTCGCCTAGATCGATAGCGTGGGTGAGCACTGAGTTCGCGGATTCTCCCGTCAGATCTTCCGTCGATGCTCGATAAGACCAATAAATCAAAAAAGGCTTTCCGATGATGTTATCTCGGGGAATAAACCCCCAATAACGGCTATCTGAAGAATTATCGCGATTATCTCCCATGCCAAAATACATTCCCGTCGGAACAATTACCTCTCCCGCAACTACATTGTGCTCAAGCATCTCCTGTTGCGCCTGTTGGGCGAGTTCTTCCTTTACCGGGAGGCAACACGCAGCCGGAAAATTGTCGAACATCGGGTTGTAAGCATACTTGTGGTACACGTATGGCTCATTGATTCTGATCCCGTTCCTGTATACGACGCCGTTGACGATCTTCAGGCGGTCTCCCGGCGCTCCAATAAGCCGCTTAACCAGCGTTTCATTGATATCGGCAGGATACCGGAAAACGATAATGTCGCCGTGTTTCGGAACTTGGTACGGCAACAGATGCTGACTGATCGAACCGCCAGGGGCGTAAGCCAACTTATCCACCAAAAGGTGATCGCCCACGAGAAGAGTGTCCTGCATCGAGCCAGTTGGGATCACGAAAGGCTGTGCCAGCGTGGTTGTTGAAAATAGGAGCAGAAGAATTGTGACGGCCCACTCGGCGACGCTATTTTTTCTTGGTCCCGAGCCTGAATTGGTTTTCGCTGTTTTCAAGGTCGCTCTGCTTTCTGCACTGGGGATCCTCTCGTGTTATCGGGGTGTTACCTGCACAAAGATAGCATCTGTTTAGAAGCCGGGTAGACCGTGCGTGACGATGAGAGGTGATTGTCCGATGATTGGCGGCGCTCACGATGAAGCTCGCTGGGTTCGACAGGAACCTCGAAGAACCCTGGCGGCGGGAGTCGTGGAGCGAATCGTGGAATCTGCATTTCCGCGCACCAAGTTACTAGCGATGCAGTTTCTTACGGGTGGTTTGCGAAACGCTAACTTCCGGCTTGACCTCGACACCTCTCCTTACACGGTCGTACTTCGAGTTTACGAGCACGACACCTCAATATGTCAGAAGGAAGTTGACCTCATCCAGCTGATAGGCCGGTCAATGCCCGTGTCCGATGTGCTCTATGCGGAGCCAGCCGGGACGGCGGACACTCCGCCTTTTGCACTTCTGCGCTTCGTGGAAGGCATCAGCCTCCGCGAGCTAATACGTTGCGGCAGTGCAGCGTCAATCGCGGAAGCAGCACATTCCGCCGGCGCAACCTATCCTTGCTCGGCCAATTCAGCTTTGCGCAGCCGGGATGGCTAGGGCCGAGAGTAACAGGTCAGGTATTGGAGGGAGTACATGGCATTTCCCGCTTTATTGCGTCATGCCTCAACTCCCCGAACTTCCAGGCACGCACGCGGGAGGATTTGCGCGATCGAGTGAACGCGTCGGTCTGGTTGTGGGCGGCGCAGTTGGAACAACTGGATAACGAGGCATGTCTTGCGCATGGCGATTTCGGGAAAGGAAACCTATTGGTAAGAGACAATGGAGACGGCTGGCATGTCGCTGCTGTGCTTGACTGGGAGTTCGCGATCTCCGGTTTGCCTTTGCTCGACCTTGGCCGTCTTCTGCGATATGAACGGATCGCGCGGCCCATTTTGGAGCCACACATCTCGCAGGGTTATTCCCGGGCAGGTGCAAAGTTGCCAGATGGATGGCGCCGCGTGGCTAGACTGGCCGACCTCGCAGCTTTATGCGATAGCTTAACCCAGCATGACCTTCCGGATGAAATAACCGCGGAAGGTGGAACTGGTGTGTGCGGTTATCGAAAATCGTGATCCAGATCTCAAATAATCGAGCCATCGGGCTACGGATGGTCGTGAAAGATATTCTTAAGTTTGTCCAGAAAGCCCTTCTTGTTCTTCTGCTTATCAGGCGGTTGAGAGCTGGCATCCGGCATCGCCTGCGGGCTTTCAACAGCCGTCGGCAGCTGACCATTAGGCAGCGGCTCGCCTGCAATCGGCGGCGGCTTGGGCAGATCGCCCCAGGAGGCAACTTCAGTCGAACCGCCAGTATGCAAGGGGCAGAACTGAACGGGCTGCGTCCCCGCCAAATAATATTCCGTCCGCACCGAAGTAATGGGGCAAGCGCTAGTTGCCAGTTGACCCGTCAGGCTGTCGATCTGGGCTGTAACAATGCCGTCCGGGATGGTGAACGCCGTCACGTCACGATAAGCGCGATGTTCGTGCGCGCGCTTCATGAAGGCGGTCCAGATCGGCAGGGCTGCTTGCGCCCCGTCAAGCTTGATGTCCTTGTAATCGTCCAGGCCCACCCAAACGACGCACAGCAGCTTAGAGGTAAACCCCGCAAACCAGGCATCGTGGGAGGTTCCGGTTTTTCCGGCGGCAGGCAACGTAAATCCCCGCGCACGAACACCAGCGCCGGTGCCCCAGCGGAGCACGTCCTGCATAAAGCTGACGACCAGAAAATTCACGCGGGGATCCAATATCTGCTTCTGCTCGGGCTTTGAAGACCAGACTTCGTCGCCCGACTTATCGACAATGTGCGAAATGAAGCGCGGGGCGACCATCACGCCGTTGTTGGCGAATATCGTGTAAGCGCCAGTCATGCTCAGAGGAGTGGCACTGTAAGTACCAAGAGCCATGGATGGTGTAGCGGCGACGTCGGTAAGACCGGCCTTATGGGCCAAGTCGGCCACAACATTGTACCCGGTTCGCTGCGCCACTTCAATGGCTGGGACGTTCAAAGACTTGGCAAAGGCAGTTCGCAGCGTAACTAGCCCCTGCCAGGCACTTTTGTGGTAATCGGTGGGCTGATAGTCGTCGCCGAACGTCTGCGGGGAATCGTCCACCGTGTATGAAGCGGTCATCTGGTTCGGACTGGCCCACAGACCGGTGTTCAACGCAGCAGCGTAAACGAAGGGCTTGAAGACGCTTCCCGAGGGCCGTTTGGCCATGGCATGATTGAGCTGGCTCATGCCGTAACTTCGACCGCCGATCAGCGCCTTGACCTCGCCGGTGTGCGGATCGAGGCAGATCAGGGCAACTTGTGGAGGATCGAACGCCGCCGCACCCTTTTGCCGTTTCGCAAGGATGGCGTCTAAACTTGGCATCCAATCGGCAATGGCGGCGGCGGCGTCCTTCTGCAGATCGGTATCAAGCGTCGTGTAGATGCGCGAGCCCGACTCCTGGAAATCTTTATCACCGAATTGATCGGTTAGGCGATCGTTTACCAGATCGGCGAAATAGGGCGCATCGGTTGTCTCAAGGCCCTGCTTGGTAACGGTGACGGGCGCCTTCGAAGCTTCCAAAAACTGGAACTGCGATATGTAGCCGTTATCGAGCATCAGCTTCAGCACCACATTGCGGCGTGCTTTGGCGCGATCGGGCCAGCGGACTGGATTGCGGAAACTAGGTTCCTGGATGAGCCCGGCGAGAGTGGCGGATTCGGCCAGCGTTAACTGCCGCATATCCTTGCCGAAATAGGCTTGCGAGGCCTCGCCGAAACCGCGAATGGCGAAGGAGCCTCGCCGGCCAAGCGGCACCTGATTGGCGTAGTACTCGAAAATCTTTTCCTTGCTTAACTTCTGCTCGAGATGAATGGTAATCAGCAGCTCATCGAATTTACGGGCGAACGTCTTGCGCGAATCGAGCCAAAGCATCTTGGAAAGCTGTTGGGTGAGGGTCGATGCGCCTTGATCCCGGCGGCCCTGCTTCAAATCGACAAAGCCGGCCTTTGCAATGCGTAAGGGATCGAAACCGGAGTGTTGAAAAAAGCGTTTGTCTTCGATGGAAATTACCGCATGCACCAGAACCGGGGGAATATCCGCGAACTTGACGATGCGGCGCTTTTCCCGATTTTTGTCATAGAGGGTGCTCAACAGAGCCGGTTCGAGCGTGTATTCAGTGCGCGTCGAATTGTCGCTGAGCGCAACGATGGACGAGATCTTGCCATTCGCAAACCGAAGCACGCCCGGCTCAGCGTCGGAACTGGAAGAACTTCCAGGGAAAATTTCAATCGCATCAGGCCGCAGGTGGTACCAACCCATGGCGTTACTGCGCGCATCCTCGGCATACCCGCTTTCAACCAATCGGTTGGCAATCTGAAGACGATTTCCCGGATCGCCCACGCCCACAACCTGCGGAGCGGCAAGCAGCAACGATGTATTGGGGAACGGCCCCTGAGTGAGCTTCTCATCGGCTAACCGGGAATATTTCACATAACTGAAGAAGATGAACCCGACCGCAATGCTTGCTAAGGCTACCAGGCTATAGAAGAGAATGTTGGAGACGTTTGCGACGGTACTGCTAGGACGGGGACGGCGGAGCGCAGCCTTGGGAACTTTTATACGTACAGGCAAAGTTTGTTGGCCTAGGAAAACCTTAGCACTTCAACTTTCGAGGGACTCGTTCAAAGCAGCTAAGTGCGCCGCCCAATAATTTGCGCAGTTCTCAATCTGTTTGACACGCCATCCGAACGTTTAGAAATTCATGCGAGTTCGCACCAAAGGCTATTCACGTGCTTGATAATACGATTCTAACTCTTTCCAGATGTTGTCGTCATGCGGCTGCCAGTCGGGCAATTGACGTCCGGTAATCTGAAGTTCTTCAATGCTCAGTGTGCCGTGCCCGTATGCGCAGATCCACTGCGTCCGCGGACGGCCGAACAGCACCATGTGGCCCCACGAACCCGTGGCGACCGGCATGATCAGTCTGCGCAGACATGTGCGGCAGCGGCGGCGTTGATCCCAAACGATGGCAAACAGGATGCCTGCGCCGATCAGCCAGACCCCTAAGGTCAAAAACGTGAACAACATGTCGTGAACGAAAAGCGGCTGTGGCGGGCCAAACCTCGCGAGCGGCCGCGGCGGCGGCGGGTACACGCGCACCAGCCCATATTCCATTGCCACCATGACCGCCGCGCCGGCGATCAGCTTGGCAATCAGATAGAGCCAATACTTCATTTCCCTCAATTGGATAGACTCCTTTACTCCGGCGCAAGTTCCGGGATCTTTGTTCCCGAAACAGCGCCGCTAGCTGCGAACCAGATTCTTTGCGAGGAACAGAAGATTGGCCGGGCGTTCCGCCAAACGGCGCATGAAATAGGGGTACCAGGCCTCGCCGTAAGGCACGTAAAGCCGTAAGCGAAAGCCTTGCGAAACCAATTCCCGCTGCAGATCACGCCGTATCCCATAGAGCATCTGAAATTCAAAACGATCCGGAGAAATGTTTTGTTCCTTCGTATGTCGTACCGCTTCGCGAAGGATGTTCTCATCGTGGCTTGCAATTGCCGGATAAGTTCCTTCCGCAAGGAGCAGTTTCATCAGCTTTATGTAATTAGCATCCACATCCGGCTTGCGGGGAAAAGCCACGGAGGCGGGTTCGTGATAAGCGCCCTTGCAGAGGCGCACCGGAACGTTCCGGTTTGACAGCATCTTTATATCGGACTCACTGCGGAAGAGATAGGCTTGAATCACTGCGCGTACATGCCCCGGGAAAGCATCTTGCAGTTGAGTGACCAAGTTAAGAGTGCGGTCGGTATAGGCGCTGCTTTCCATGTCCACTTCAACCCGGCTCGCCATAGTTTGCGCACGTTCCGCCAATGCCAAAACGTTCGCCCGGCAGGCTGCTTCGGAGAAGTCGAGACCGAACTGGGTCAGCTTAATGGAGACAGTGGCGGGGATCTTCGATTTCTCGATTTCGGACAGCGCAGCGAGATAAGAGTCGCGCGAAGCGACAGCATCTTCGAGCGAAGAGACGTTTTCACCCAGGAAATCGAGCGTCCCAAGAATGCGCTCAGCCCAGAGGTTTTGCAAGACGCGGGTGCCGTCGTTCAGGCTTTGACCTGCTACGAAACGCGAGGTCAGCCGGCGCGAAATCGACGAATTCTCCATCCAGTGGCGCAGCCAGGACTGTTCAGAAAGGTAAAGGAGAGAGCGGCGCAGCATTCAATGATTGGGCAGACAACCTTCCGCACCTAGTCTCCTAAGTCTAGCGGTTCGGAGGTGAATTGCTCCTTCTTTAGGTAAAGAGTGAATGGCTGCTGAGCGCCAGTCCGGTTCCAATCACTGCGCCAACAACGACGTCACTTAGGAAGTGCATTCCGAGCAGAATGCGAGAAATGGCGATACTTAAAGCGCAGAACAGGAGAGCAGGCATTAACGCCTGATAGAACTCACCCAGCGCAATGGCGACCGCGAAGGCAGTAATGGTGTGTCCGGAAGGAAACGAGAATTGATCGGGTGGAAGAAGTTTGGCCCAGCAATGCGGTTCGATTTCGCAGGGGCGCTTGCGACCCGAGAATTTCTTGATGGAGGTGAAGATACCAACACCCACCGCCGCAGCCGAACCGGCAGAGGCGATTGCCGTTAACCGTTCCCGTCCGCCAAGAAGCAGAATGGATAATCCGGTTAAGTACCAGAGCCAGCCGTCGCCGGCGCGCGTGGCGGCGATGGCCCAGACGCGAATCCACTTGGGCGCAGGCCATTTATTGACCCGGCGCATCAGTCTGAGGTCGCGCGTGGCAATAAAATGCAGCATGCTATGGTGGGCCGTCAAGCACGTACCCTCTTAGACCAGTCTACGAGACAATTCATGAGATTTCACCCGCTAACTACGTTTTAAGCGGATTGTCGTTACAGCAGCGTGACGGGTTGGCAAAACATTCGTGAAGGTAATTGTTATTTAGGATAGAAGTTGCCAAAGAAACAAACGATAGACCTGATCTACTTCGATGCCGGGGGCGGTCACCGCAGCGCGGCCATGGCGCTACAGGCCGTTTTGGCCGACGAAAAGCCCGATTGGGACGTGAGGCTGGTGAATCTTCAGGAAGTTCTGGATTCACTGGACGTTTTCCGTAAGGTGACCGGCATTCGTTTGGAAGACATCTATAACCTAGCCCTGGCGAAAGGGTGGACTCTGGGCTCGGAGGCTCTATTGCCCTTAATGCACGGGATAATCAGGCTCTACCATCCAGCGCAGGTTAAATTGCTCACGGAGGTTTGGAAAACCCGGCTTCCCGACATGGTGGTATCGGTAGTGCCAAATTTCAATCGAGCGCTCTTTGAGAGCCTGGGCCGTATACGCGCAGGTGTTCCGTTAGTGACTATTCTGACGGATTTTGCCGATTATCCGCCCCACTTCTGGATGGAAGAGCAAGCTCAATACTTAATCTGCGGGACTGACAGGGCGGTGGAGCAAGCGCACGCCACGGGGTACGACAACGCGCGCGTCTTCCGCACCAGCGGGATGATACTTCGGCCTGCGTTCTATGAAAAGCAAACCGCGGACCGCAGGCTGGAGAGAGAGAAGCTAGGGCTTGATCCCGATCTTCCTACCGGACTCGTCATGTTCGGCGGCGAAGGGTCGAGCGCAATGCTTTCCATTGCCGGGAAACTGGGCGCGAGCGCCCTCAATGTGCAGTTGATCCTCATTTGCGGGCGCAACGAACATCTGCGAACCCGGCTGCGGCGGTTTAAGACGCGGAACAGAATGCACATTGAGGGCTTCACCAAAGAGATTCCGCACTTTATGCACATCAGCGATTTCTTTGTGGGAAAGCCTGGACCAGGCAGCATTTCGGAGGCGATCAAAATGAAGCTGCCCGTGATTGTGGAGCGCAATGCATGGACGCTGCCGCAAGAGCGCTTCAATGCGGATTGGGTGGTTGAGCAAGGCGTTGGAATCGTATTAAAGAATTTTCGCGGGATTGAAAGCGCGGTGAGCAGCCTGTTGGCCGGCGGCCGATTGCAGACAATGTCCCGTAAAGCCGAAGCGATGGACAATCGGGCCGTCTTTGAAATTCCAGCCATTTTGGAGCAGATTTTGGAAGCCTCTGCTTAGGTAGGATTTTCAGGCCATGTATGGGCCTGTAACAATATAATCGTGTTACGCTCGATGGTTTCAACAACTTCCGGAATCACCGAATCTATCGGAAGCTTTGCTCGACTCTGGTTCAACACCGTGTTATTTCACGCTCCTAACCGGCACTATTTACTTTCAGAAGGTCGAGGAACGCGACGCCTTGGCGGCCCTCTTAGTGTAAGCGGCAACCTATGTGCGGAATAGCCGGGTTCACCCATTTCGGACGCAAGCCGCCAGCATCCGTGCTGCGCCGCGCGGTCCAGAGTCTCTACCACCGCGGCCCCGATCAGCAAGGCACTCACGAATCGCCCAACGCCTCGCTCGGGGCGGTGCGCTTGAAGATTATCGATCTCGGCGGCGGGGATCAGCCGATGAAAACCACCGACGGCCTCACCGTCATCGCTTTCAATGGCGAAATCTACAACCACGTAGAAATCCGCAAAGGGTTGGAATCGCTGGGCCATACCTTTGAAAGTCACTGCGATACCGAAGTGGCGCTGCACGCTTTCGCCGAGTGGGACACCGATTGTTTTTCGCGTTTTCGAGGCATGTTCGCCGCCGCATTCTGGCAGGAGCGTAACGACCGCCTGGTTCTTGTCCGCGACCGCCTTGGCATTAAACCGCTCTACTACGCGCTTCACAGAGGCGACCTCCATTTCGGCTCTGAATTGAAAGCGATCTTCGAACATCCCGAGATTCCCCGCCATTTATGCGAAAAGGCGCTGAGCTATTACCTTTCGCTCAACTACGTCCCGAGCCCCTATACGTTAGTGGAGGGCATTGAAAAACTCATTCCCGGCACCTGGATGGAGTGGCGGCGAGGTGAAATTCGCCGCGGTACTTACTGGCGGAATGAGATTAAACCGGAAGAGATCTCGCTCGAAGAGGCTTCCCGCGAGTTAGACGATTTGCTTAGTAAGGCCATCTCGGAACATCTCGTTTCCGATGTGCCACTCGGTATCTGGGCAAGCGGCGGCTTAGACTCTTCGACAATCCTGCACTACGCCGCCGAAGTTTCGTCGCGCAAGCTGGAAACATTCTCCATTTCGTTCGCCGGACGGCGCTTCGACGAAAGCCAATATTTTCGTCTTCTGGCCCAACGCTACAACACTGTCCACCGTGAGTTCGACCTGAGTGGTGAGGCCGATCTAAACGGCGCAATCCACCAGATGGCGTATTATTCCGACGAGCCTAGCGCCGACGCGGGAGCACTTCCGGTGTGGTTTCTTTCTCAAATGACCGCAAAGCACGTCACCGTGGCGCTCAGCGGCGAGGGTGCCGACGAGATTTTCGGCGGCTACCAAACCTATTTAGCGGATCGTTATGCTGGTTGGGCACGCCGCGTCCCCGATTTTCTCTTACGCGCCGGTTTGACGGCCGCAGGGAGAATTCCGGTATCGGACGAAAAAATCGGCTTCGATTACAAGATCAAACGTTTTCTCGGAGGTGCGCTCCTGCCTGCCGATGAGGCGCACTTTTACTGGAACGGAACGTTTTCTAATGCGGAAAAAGCGCAACTCGCTCCAAAGATTCCCACCCAATCTGCCGCACAGTTGTGCGCGGCACTACCGGGACTTCCGGCTGGCTCCGACGTAGTAAACCGTTATCTCCACGTTGACCAGCACTATTATTTGCCCGACGATATTCTTTATAAGTGCGACCGCATGAGCATGGCGCATTCTCTGGAAGTGCGGCCGCCGTTTCTGGATCACAGAATTGTCGATTTCGCCGCCAGGCTGCCCTCGCGGCTGAAAATCAAAGGGGAAACCACCAAGCGCGTCCTGCGTTTCTTAGTCAATAAGAAGCTCCCGCCGGAGATCTTACGCCGGCCCAAAGAAGGCCTCGACATACCTGCCCACGAGTGGCTGCGCGGGCCATTGCGCCCGTTGCTTCTGCAGACTTTGAGCGAAGATGCTATACGGCGAGCCGGTCTCTTCGCGCCCAAACTGATCAATTCCATCGTTGAACGGCACCTTTCGAGAAAAGCCAATCTGGGTTATCACATCTGGGGACTCTTGACGTTGCATCTTTGGATGGAGCGCTGGAACATTGAAACGAATGGCGCAGCGCCACTGCACGAAAGCGCGGCACTGGCCTCAACGGGAGATTGATTCGCAGCGGAATGAAGAGAACTATTGGCGTCATCGCATTGCTTGCCCTTGGCGCAAGCGCCGCGGACAAAACTCCGGATTGGGAGGCTCTGGGCAAGATCTGGTGGAAAGACGTCAGCTATTTAGCAAGTGACAAATTAAAAGGGCGCAACGTAGGCTCGGCCGGCTATGACGAGGCCGCCAATTTCGTGGCAGAGAAATTCCAAAAAGCCGGACTTAAGCCTGCCGGCTCAGACGGATTTTTTCAGCCGGTTCAATTCGTTGAGACCTCTCTGGTCTCAAGCAGCCTGATTCTGGTGCGCGGAGACCGGATTATCCAGGTGCCTGTCCCGGAGGAAGCACATGTTGGTTTCTCGACTCAATCCGCAGAAGCATTGGAAGCCCCAGTGGTGTTTGCCGGTTACGGCCTTGTCATTCCCGAGGCTGGGTACAACGATCTGGAAAGTTTGCCGCTGAAAGGCGCTGTGGTCGCCTATTTATCAGGCGGTCCCAGCAAAATTGACGGCAACCTGCGTTCGCATTACTCCTCCTTTCTGGAGCGTTGGAAAGCACTCAAGGCGGCGGGCGCTATTGGCGTCATCGCCATCGCGAATCCCAAAACCATGGAGATTCCCTGGGCACGCCAATCGCTTTCATTCGGAATGGCTCACATGGAGCTTGCCGACCCAAAGCTCAACGGAATGGAAGGCCTGCAGTTCAGCGCCTCCTGGGATCCTGAAAAGGCCAACGACCTCCTTGCCGGATCGGGCCACAGCTTTGAGGAGGTTTTGGAGGCAGCGAACACCCAACAGCCATTGCCGCATTTCACCGTTCCCGGCAGGATGAGAGCCACGCTCAAAACCGCGAGCCGGAAAATTCCTTCGAAGAACATAGTTGGCCTTCGGCGCGGCACCGATGCCCAATTTGCAAACGAGTACGTGGTTATCTCGGCACATCTTGACCATTTAGGCCAGGGCAAGCCGATAAACGGCGACTCAATCTATAACGGCGCAATGGATGACGCTTCCGGCGTTGCATCGGTCATTGAGATCGCCGCGGCATTAAAGAACTCTAAACTCGCCACCAAACGTTCCATCCTCTTTCTGGCCGTCACCGGAGAAGAAAAGGGTGAGCTGGGTTCTCTCTATTTCGCTAGCCATCCAAGTGTCGAAGGTAAAATCGTGGCCGATCTGAATATGGATATGTTTCTTCCTCTCTTCCCTCTCAAATGGCTGGAAGTGCAAGGACTAAATGAATCGACATTGGGCGGCGATATTCGCACCGTTGCCCAAGCCGCCGGCGTGCAGGTTCAGGCCGACAAAGAACCTGACCGCAACCGCTTCATCCGCAGCGATCAGTACAGTTTCATCAAGAAAGGTATTCCCTCGTTAGCTTTTAAATTCGGCTACATTCGTGGAGGGCCGGAGGAAAAGCTTTTTAAGAACTGGTACACCAATCGCTACCACGGAGTGACCGACGATGCAGATCAGCCGGTGGATGAAGCTGCTGCCGCGCAGTTTAACGATATTCTGAAAAATCTCGCCGTACGCGTGGCCGATGCCGGCCAACTGCCGCACTGGAACACGAGCAGCTTCTTCCGCCGCTTTGCAACTTCGGCCGAGTAGCAAGTGTATTCGCTCCGCCTCCGTTGCTCTGCCGCTGATGTAGATCTCCTTTCGGGAGACCTATGGGAAGCCGGCACTGCGGGCATTCACGAGATCGACCTTGGAGGCGCGGTCCTTCTGATCGCCGGTTTCGAGGCGAACTACCTCCGTTCCGAGTTGCTCGCTCGTTTTGCCGCCTACTCGCCCGAATGGGAGCAGGAAGACGCTATTGATTGGGTGGAGGAGACTTATCGAGCATGGCCAGCGCGTGAAGTAGGCCGGCGGCTATTCCTGGCACTTCCTTGGAGCGAAGAAGCCACGCCCGCAGGCCGTGAGCGAATCATTCACAACCCTGGACTGGCCTGCGGCACGGGCGAGCACCCATGCACTCAACTGGCGATTCTCGCCCTGGAAGAGCACCTGCAGCCTGGCAGCAGAGTGGTAGATATAGGTACCGGTTCAGGCTTACTGGCGATTGCCGCGCTGCGCCTTGGAGCTGCCTGGGCAATCGGAATCGATCACGACGAAGCCGCTCTGCGAGCGGCGAGAGAGAATTTCGAACTCAATCGTCTCTCTGCTTCGCTGGCCGCGGGTTCAGCCGATTGTCTGGCCAGCCAATGCAGCGACTTAACCGTGGCCAATATCAGTGGAACCGTTCTTCTGTTTATTGCAGACGATCTTCTACGCATCGCGCGCAAGGGCGCTTGGCTGATTCTGACGGGCTTCACTGAAGCAGAGTTGCCCATCATCAAACAAACCTTCCGAACCGGCATAATTACTGCGTTGAACGAGTGGCGCTGCCTCAGCCTGTTGCTTTCTTAGTGGACGCAGCACGCTTCTTCTTAGCGGGCAAAGGCTCCGGGCCGCCCGCCAGATGCTGCAAAGCGCTCTCCAACCGCTGGCCACCTTGCAATACAGGAGCAAATATGTCTCCAATGCGGCGGAACCGTTCCAGCGCATTATCAATCCGAAAATCGTTCGGCTTGAGCCCATGAACAAGTTCTTTCCAAGCCAACGGAGTGGCCACCGGAGCGCCATCGTGCGCCCGAACCACGTATGGCGCGGAGATTGTTTTACCCGAACCAATCTGCAAATAGTCGAAATATACCCGGCCCTTTTTACGCTTTTCGACGGAGCGCGGCGTTGTGAAAAGATTCGGATCGCGATCGACGGCCAAGTGACTTAAGATCTCCGCAAAATTCCGCGCCTGTTCAAAGCTATATACCGGCTCCAGCGGCACATAGATATGCATGCCGTCGCCGCCCGTTGTTTTTGGATAGCCCTTCAACCCAAGCTCCGAAAGAATATCGCGTATCAGCAGTGCCGCGTCCACAATCTTGTCGTACGAAGCGTCCACCGGGTCCAAATCAAGCAGTATCCAGTCAGGATGGTCGAGGTTCCCAACACGGCTCGTCAACGGATTCTGATCGATACACCCAAGATTCACCAGATAAAGCAAGCTGGCTTTTTCGTTCACCACCGGATAATGATTGGTTTTGGGTGGATCGTGCTCCACAATCGGCTCCAAATAGAGCCATTTCGGAAAATGATTGCCGGCATTCTTCTGAAAGAAGAAATCGCTATGGATGCCGTTCGGGTAACGCTTCAACGAAAGCGGCCGCCTTTTCAAATGCGGTACCAGCCACTCGGCAACGCCGTCGTAGAACTGCAAGAGGTCGCGCTTCTTCCAACCATCCTTTGGAAAGAAAACCTTGTCCAGATTTGTGAACTTCAGACTGTGGCCGTCCACTTCCACAAGGGCCTCCTTCCCCGTCAGATCGAGAGCGGGTCCGGCTGCCGGCACATCAATGGCCTGTTCTCGAACCACTTCCTCCGGTGGCTTATCGTCGCGGAACGCAACGAAGACAGGTGCACGTATCATGTCGTCCTGAGTCCTCTCCAAAAAGCGGATCTGGCACACCACCTCGGGACGCACCCAGGTAACTGCTTCTTTGATCTTCGGCTTGGGATGCAGCGGACACGTCTTGGTAATGAGCGGACGAAGGCGATCGTAAATCGCTTTCATCATCTTCTGATCGAATCCCGTGCCAACCTGGCCGGCATGGCGCAACTCGCCGTCCTTATAGAAGCCCAGAACCAGCGCGCCGAAATAATCGCGTTCACCCTTGGTGAAACCCGTGATTACAAACTCGTCTTCGTTCAGAACCTTCAGCTTAAGCCAACAGGACGAACGCCCAGCCTCGTAACTGCTGCGCCGGTCCTTTGCCAGAATGCCTTCAAGGTTCATCTGCCTTGCGGCATCGAACATCTGTTGGCCTTCGGCGTTGAATACTTCAGAAATACGGATATGATTGTCCGGCTTGACAATGCTTGTCAGCAGCCGCTTCCGATCTTCTAAAGGAACGGCGCGCAAATCATAACCATCTAGATATAAAACATCGAACAGGAACAGCGTGACCGGAGTGGTCTCCGCAAGCTTGGGCGCAGCGTTGCTGTTTGCGTGAATGCGCGGTTGAATTAGTTCGAAGCGGGCGCGGCCGTTTTCGTCCAGGACGCCAATCTCACCATCCAGCCAAGCGGTTTCAGCATTCACATGAGCAGGCAAATCGGCCAACTCCGGATACTGCTTTTCACAGCGCTTTCCGCTGCGCGATTGAATTTGCAGGGCGCCATCTTTGATCCGGCAAAGCGCCCTTACGCCGTCCCACTTAATCTCATAAAGCCAGTGCGAGCCGGCAGGCGGCTTGGTAACAGCGCTCGCCAGCATGGCCTCCAGCGAAGACGGCATGGCAGCCTTTCGGGCGCCCTTCAGTTCCGCAACGTTCAGCGGGTTGGCATCCTCGGCAATCTCCTGCTGGGTCCTTTTTGTGGAAACGCTCCAGGCAAATTGCTCAATGTCGTAACCGGGAACGACAGCTTCGTCCTGCTTCTTGATCAGCAGCCATTCAGTCCCTTTGGCCGACCGCTTCATGCGAACGATGGCAAACGCGCCGGTCAGCTTTGTGCCATGCAATTCAAACTTGAAATCGCCGCGCTCCAATTGCCCCTCAGCCGCCGGCTCGCCAATTACTTCATAGCTGCCTTTATCCCAGAGCATCACGCTTCCGCCGCCGTAACTGCCCTTGGGAATGTTGCCTTCAAAAATGCCGTAATCGAAGGGGTGATCTTCCACTTTCATAGCCAGCGCTTTGCGCGCCGGGTCCAGGCTGGGGCCTTTAGGGACCGCCCAACTCACTAGCACCCCGCCTACCTCCAGGCGGAAATCGTAATGCAGCCGAGAGGCATCGTGCCGCTGTACGCAAAAGAATCCACCATGCGTCGCAGTCTTCGCCTTGAGCTCTGAAGGAGGAGGTTCCGATGTCTTCGTAAAATCGCGCTTCTTGGCGTACTCGCTCAGGCCCATCTGCCGTCATTATAGAAGCCGGAGGGCGCCATTGGTTGCTAACCTTAAAACAACCGTCCCCAACAACTCAGAATGGATTTTGCCGAACAGCTCAAATCGCAACTCAACATTGTTGATGTGATCGGTGAATACGTCCGCCTGAAGCGCCAAGGCTCTGGGGCGCGCTATGCCGGGTTGTGCCCTTTTCACCAGGAGAAAACTCCTTCGTTCAGCGTCAATCGCGATCAGCAGTTCTACTATTGTTTCGGCGGATGCGGGGGTGGCGACGTCTTTAAGTTCGTCCAACAGATTGAAACTCTCAGTTTCCCCGAAACGCTGAAGTTCTTGGCCGAGCGTTACGGCATTCCGATGCCTGAGCGCCAGCGGCCAGACGATCCGGAAGCCCAGCGACGTGCCGCGCTTTACGAAATGCAAGAGATCGCCGCCACCACGTTTCAAGACAATCTGCGGGGAACCGCTGGAACCGAAGCTCGCAAATATCTGGAATCGCGCAACGTCTCAAAAGCCTCCATGGACGAATTCCGCATCGGTTTGTCCGACGCCTCCGGCCAGCAACTCGTCCAGCGCCTGCAAAAGTTCGGCCCAGCGCTCATCGAAGAATCGGGCCTTATTGGGAAGCGCGAAAGCGGCGGCCATTACGACGTTTTCCGCGCCCGGCTAATGTTTCCCATTCACGATGCCGGCGGCAAAGTCATCGGCTTCGGCGGCCGCGCTCTGCGCCCCGACGGCAAGCAGAAGTATATAAATTCTCCTGCCACCAAGCTCTACAACAAGAGCACCGTTTTATACAATCTGCATCGCGCCAAGATCGAAGCGCGCAAGCGCGACCGCATGATTCTTGTTGAAGGCTACATGGATGTAATCGGTGTCTATGCGGCCGGCATCAAAGAGGTGGTTGCCTCCAGCGGAACCTCGTTCGGCCCGGAGCAGGTGCGGATGATCAAGCAGCAAACCGGCTCCGGCTGCATTATTCTTAATTTCGATTCCGACAAAGCCGGCGCGGGCGCAACTGAAAAGTACATCACGCCCTGCCTGGCCGAGGATCTGCGAGTGAAGATTTTGGAGATCCCGGGCGGGCTCGATCCCGACGAATTGATCCAGAAAAATGGCGCGGACAGCTATCGCAAGCTGCTCGATAGCGCCGATTCCTGTTTCCACTGGCTCGCCGATCGCGCGCGCAATAAGTTTGACATGAACACCGCCGAAGGCCGGGTGGACGCGTTCAAGTTCATCTGGCCGTCCATTCAGCACGTTCACGACCGCCTGGAGCGCTCCGCCATCGCGAACGAGATGGCCGAGTACTTAAGAGTAGATCGCGAAGTTATCCGTCAGGAATTCAAGCGTCTCCCCAAAGCGGAGTCCCCGCAAAAAGCGCGCGCGATCTCTTCCGCCGTCGCTCCCAATGAAAAGCTCCTGCTCACTTGTCTGCTGGCAAGTCAGAACGCCCGCGTGGCCATCCGTCATTACCTGGCGAACTCCGGCGATTTCATGGCCCCCCTTGAACTACGCAGTATCTTTGAATTGATTTTGCGGTTTGATGAAGACTCCCGTCCATTCTCATTGGAAGCCATAGCCGGGGCGCTCGAATCGCGCTTTCAGCGCATCCTTGCCGAGATCAGTTTTTCCGAATTAGGCATGCCCGAAGAAGGCGCGGCGGAACAGGCCCTGCAATGCTTGCGAGCCTTGGAAACAAAGGCAAATGACGCGCGCGCCGAAACTCTGCGGAGGCAAGTGCGCGAACTCGAACAGTCTGGAAACTTCGCCGAAGCAATGCGCTTGGCCGAAGAGCTAAATACGCTTAAAAGGGCCAATTCCGGAGGCTGATTCGTGTTGTACTATGAGGAGTCGAGGAACTGCTCGGGGACTCTCGATCGAAGCTGCGCTTTTGCCGCGCGCGTACTGACCGCCGGCACCGCAACGGAGTGGTAAAGGCAGTGAATGCAAAATAGCAACGACAAGGGATTCGCTCTCTACGATGTGGGTGGTGTAGTGCGCGAAGACCTAGCGGGCGACCAGGATCTTAACGATATTTTCGGCGATCTTGAGAACGCCCCGGTCGAACTGCTCGACGAAGCCAAAGAGTTCGGGAAAAAGGATGAGGACGTAGACGACCTCGCTGATGTCGACCTCACGCCCGGAGCACTCGATAAGAGCAACGATTCCGTTCGCGTCTACCTGCGCGAAATGGGCATGGTTCCCTTGCTCACGCGCGAAGGCGAGATTGAATTGGCGAAGCGAATCGAACGCGGTGAACGGTCGGTCCGTAAAGCCCTTTCCCGCTCGCGCCTGGTAATTCACCTCTTGCTCGATACCAAGCACGCGCTCGAAAGAAATCAAATTTCAGTTCTCGATATCCTTCAGGCACCCGATCCGCAGTTGGATCAGGAGGAAGAAAGTGCGGCTGAGGGCTTGAAGGAGCAGTTCTTTCAAACCATGCTGGAGATTGAGAAGCAGGCCAAAAAGAGCCAGCAGACTGAGCAGAAGCTGATTGCGGTTTCGCGCAACATGAAGCCGAAACAGTACCGCAAGCTCCGTTTCGAGTACGCGCGTCAAATGATCATGATTTCGCGGACCATCCGCTCATTGGCGTTCTCCTCGCGGTTCCAGCGCGCATTGAGTGCCGGTCTTAGAAAAGTAGTGGCGCAAGTTAAGCCCCTTGAGCAAGAAATGGCTCGCTTGCAGCGAAAGATAGAAACGCCCGCCGCCAACAATCCCGGGTCGTCGTCCGTCTTGAAGAGAGAGTTGAAGGCCCTGGCGAGTCAACTTCAGGCCCTGGAAGATAAAAGCGGCTCCGCTTCCACCGAACTTCGCCGCACCCTGCAGATCGTCGAACGCGGCGAAGCCGAAACGGAAGCGGCCAAGAAACGGCTGATTGAAGCAAATCTGCGCTTGGTTGTTTCCGTGGCCAAACGCTATACCAACCGTGGCATGCAGTTCCTTGATCTGATCCAGGAAGGCAACATCGGCCTTATGCGTGCAGTGGATAAGTTTGACTACAAGCGCGGCTATAAATTTTCGACGTACGCAACCTGGTGGGTGCGCCAGGCCGTCACCCGCGCCATTGCCGACCAGGCCAGAACCATTCGCATTCCAGTGCACATGATTGAGACCATCAATAAACTCGTGCGTCTGCAAAGAGTGATGCAGCAGGAACTCGGACGGGAACCTACGACTGACGAGTTGGCCCTGCGTATGGATCTGTCGCCCAGCAAGATCCGCCGCGTGCTGCGCATTGCGCAGGAACCTATTTCGCTGCAAACTCCCGTCGGTGAAGAAGAAGAATCGAACCTGGGCGATTTCCTGGTCGACAGCCGTATGGTTTCGCCGTCGGAGGCGGTCATTAATCTGAATCTCCGCGAACAGACCGCCGAAGTATTAAAGACGCTCAGCCCGCGCGAAGAGAAAATAGTCAAGATGCGTTTCGGCCTGCAAGACGGCAGCGAACACACTCTCGAAGAAGTAGGTCAAAACTTTGCCGTCACCCGCGAGCGCATCCGGCAAATTGAAGCCAAGGCCCTGCGCAAACTCCGCCATCCCAGCCGCAGCCACCGCCTCCGGAACTTCCTCGAAAACGGCGCGCCGTCTTAGGCCGGCGTCGGCAGAAGTTTGCCTAAAAACTCCAAATCCCTTTCGGCGTGGCACTGCCTGATGTAAAGTTCCAATTCCTGATAGCGTCTCGAAACGTCATCGTCAAAAGCCAGCGCACGCGGTCCATACGCTCGCCCAAAACGTGTCAGGACATCCGCGCATGCCTGGTCAACCAAGTGCCGCAGTCTCAATGCACGTAAGTGCGCGGAAGGCTTATCACGGGGCTTGCTGTCAATCTCATTCCCCGCAAATTCCAGGTAAGCACAAAGCCCCCAAATACCGGCGTCCATTGCGCCCAAATGCGCCATCGTGTGGCAGTCGCCCTGGAATTGCCGGAGCGCGTAATCAACAAGCCCCTTCGCCCCACCCGCCCAGCAAGCGGCAGGCCCGCACGCCCCATGCCAGAAACCCACCCGATCAAGGTACCAATTGGGCTCTCCAATCACGTCTTCTTTACCCGCAGGCGTTCCGGAGAAAATGACGGTGGCCGTCCGCGTTTCAGCAAACGCGCACGTCTTCCAGGCAGAAGAGTCAACTCTGATCGTGTCCGGGGAAGCCCGCAGATTGACATCTAATAGTGTGCCGTCGACAGTTACCAGCGCGCGATCCAAAAAATCCGCGCCCGTGCAGAACATCTTGGTACCGGCCAACTTTATTCCATCGAACGTCAGTGGGCACCCGCTGGTCTCCGCCGCCCACACTCCATATAGCCCAGACCGTGGCTCACGCCCAGCCTCCGCAAGAATAGCCACGGCATCGGTGTGCGCCTCCGCCAGACGGGCTACTCCGAGGTCCATCCTCCCGAACTCTGCTAACCTCCTATGCCGGAGCGCAGTTTCTCCGCGGCCGGGAAAAGGGAGGTCCAACTCTCCCCTAGCCAGCATCTCCCGCACTCGCGATTCCAGCGTCATGCAGCCGTTTCATTGTGCGCGGCTAGCGCGCCTGCGAATCCATGCGGGGCGCGGCCCACCCTTCTCCCGCTTGTTTTGATTTCCAATTGACAAGTAGATTTTTTGGCTGCTCCTATGCGAGTCAGTCGTCCCCACAGATCGTGGTCTTCTCCAGTGGTCAAATTGCGCCATCCACCTGCCAGAAGATACACATCTGCCCGCACGCCTAAATTGGCTCCGTGGACATGCGGGTGCGAACCATCAGCCGAGATTAAGTAGGTAGCGCTGAAACGCGCCGGCACTTCCGGCCCATGTTCGGCGAAGCTGTCTATCGTAACTGTCCCTGCAATCGCCTCCGTGCCCTTACTGGCAATCTGCAGTTGGCGGGCTAGCCAATCGGGCGGCACAATGCAGTCCGCATCGGTGTTCGCAATCCAGCAGCGTTCCCGCAGTCCCTTGTATTTCTCTAAGAGAAGAGCAGCCCCAGCAGCTCGTGCAGCGCCCACCACTCCGGTCTCTGTCTTCAAGACGGTTCCGTGCGAGCGAAGCATTCGGCTGGCAATCTGCATCGTGCGGTCAACTGAACCGTCGGCAACCACTACTATGTCTGTTGTTGCTGTGTTCCCCAAATGAGCTTTGGCCGCAAGAATGGATCTCAGACATCGCGGCAGAAGCTCCTCCTCGTTACGAGCGGGGATTACAACCCCCACGTGCCACCGGCAATTGGTCCTCATGCTCTCGTCCACTTTTCCAGCCGAAAGCCAGCATACCGTTCCGACATCTCTGTCTTAAATCCAGGAACTCTGCCAAGGATTTCATGAACCTGATCTCCGCTCAGCCTATGATCGGGCGAGATACCCAGCCAATGCGCCGCCACGAAAACGCCATTCGTGCGAATCCGCCGCATAAGCTCTTCCCCGAGATTTGCCAGAGGATGGGCGTCGAAGTAATATCCAATCTCACTGAACACAATCAGGTCGAATGTGCCGCTCGGAAAATTTTGGGGTAGCGCTCCGTGTCTGACCGTAACATTCTCCAGATGTCCGCATCTCTCTCGGGCTTTCGCTGCCGCGGTTGCAGAAATATCCATGGCGTCCACGCGCATGCAAATGTGCGCCAACTGTTCGGTCAGCACCCCTACGGAACACCCCGGCTCGAAAGCACGTTCGAAGCGACGCCCTTGCAGTGCCGCAATGATCGCCGAGTACCTGGACTTCTCATATGCCTCGTTAGCGAAATTCCACGGATCGGGATTGCGTTGATACTTCGCCTCGAAAAACGCCTCGGAAGTCGTGTCCTCAGTCATGGGACGATGAAGACCTCAAAAGGGCGCTTGGCCGGACCCAGAAGTTCTTCGGGCAATACCGGCTCGCCTGAGTCATGCTCAAGCTGGGAACGGTGACATTTCAGCGCAGCCCACTTTACAGCCTGGAGTCTTTCGTCCAGATCAAAACGCCGCAGCGGCTCGCCGGCAATCGAGTCCGCTAACTTGCGGTGCCACGTCCAAAACACATAAAGTACTAGCGACGCACCCGCCGCGTACGCCACTTTGCGCGCGGCCCTGCCGCAAGCCTCGTGGTCTGGATGACCGTCCAAATCCCACGGAGCTACTACCAGATCATCGGCTCCGATCACCGCGGCTAAATGGCTCTCCAACTCCGCTTCATGCGCGGCAAGCTTTGAATCAGGCTGGCTCAATCGAATAATCGCGCTGCGGCCGACTCCGAGTAGATCTAAGGCCTTCTCCTGCTCGATCCGTCTTTTCGCCGCAAGATCCGCTACACCGGAATACGCCGCCTCTCCATCCGTTACAGCAATCGCTACAACCGGAACTCCCCGCTGCCGTTGATCGGCAATCAGACCGCCCGCCCCCAGTGTCTCGTCGTCTGGATGCGGTGCGACAACCACCATGCGCTTATTTGCCGGCTGCCATAGCGGCGTGTCTCTTAGAGCTGAAATCCATTCCTGCTCACTAACAAGGGGTGCAATCACAGAGGTACTTACACTTTTGACTACCCGATGCGCCCGATGTTTCCAAGCAAATTTTGTCTATCTCAAACGATCAAGTTCTCTCATAAAACAGCGGTGGCTCGATTCCCAATGCCCGCAGATAGACGTATCCTTGTCCGCGATGATGTATTTCGTTGTCGATGGCATACATTATCGTAGCGACCCCCGCGCCTTCCCACATCCCGAAAGCCTTATCCACTTGCCTGAACCGCTTCTGTGGAATGGTGGGCCAAATCGTATTGATCGCAGTAGTGGCATCATCCCAAAGCGCCAGCAGTTCCGCCTTGGTTTGAGGAGCCACGTCCTCCTTCGAGACCCATTCTCCAGTTGCCACTCCATGTACAATCGGCTCCGCCATCTTCAGAAACTCAATCGCAAGCTGAGAGAAAGGCCTCATCCCTCCCAACGAAAAACTGAAGAGTTTGTCTTCCGGAAACGCGTCAATCACTCGCCTTGTCACTCGCCGATGCCCCTGCCAGTGTTCAAGAAGCATCTCCGGTGTAAGGATTGGTGTGTTGTCGTTGCTATCTGCCATTTAGATCTCCTTTAGTTACGCCGTGCGTCCTCCAATAGACGAACTGCATGTTAAATCGTTGCTTTCCAACCTCCAATCCATCCGCGCTATCTTAGTCTGTTCGCATGTCTGACGTTGCAACTCCCACACCCGTACACCCTGTGACGCCGCCGAAAAGGGTGGCCAAGCCCAAAACCGCCGCCGAACGTAAAGCCCGCGTATCCAAAATCCTGAACGAACTTGATCGCATATTCCCTAAAGCCACCTGCGCCCTCCACCACACCAATGCCTGGGAACTGCTTGCCGCCACGATCTTGTCCGCCCAGTGTACCGATGAGCGCGTCAACAAGGTCACTCCCGGTCTTTTCAAAAAGTACCCCACAATAGCCGCCATGGCGAAGGCATCGCAAGACGAACTCGCGCAAGACATCCGTTCCACCGGTTTCTTCAACAACAAGGCCCGCTCCCTTATAGGCGCCGCTCAGAAAATCGTGGCCGAACACAAAGGCCAAGTCCCCAAAACAATCGAGCAACTCCTGGAAGTACCTGGCGCCGCCCGCAAAACCGCCAACGTTGTCCTCGGGACCGCTTATGGCATCGCTTCCGGCGTTGTTGTCGACACCCACGTCCAGCGAATTTCCCAGCGCCTCGATCTCACCAAGAACGAAGAGCCGGTCAAGATTGAGCAAGACCTCATGAAAATCGTGCCGCAAGAAAAGTGGATACTCTTCTCGCATCAGGTCATCCACTTCGGCCGTCAAATCTGCATCGCCCGCAAGCCGCGTTGCGCCTCTTGCCCGCTTGACCCGCTCTGTTATTCCAAAGACAAAGCCCTCGCCTGATCGCGCACTTGATGCCGCGCTTTTACCTTGGAATCGATGGCGGTCAATCCAGCACCACTGCACTCATCGCCGATGAACACGGCCGAATTCTTGGCATCGGCCGAGGCGGTCCCTGCAATCACGCCGGCTCCTCCGAAGGCCGCGCCAAGTTCCTCAGCGCCGTCGGCGATTGTCTCCATCAAGCCTGCCGCCAAGCCGGAATTGACCGCGCTACTTTTTTCGCAGCGGTGTGCCTCGGCCTGAGCGGCGGCGCCGAAGACAAGGAATCATACGCCAAGGAACTCATTCGGAGCGCCCGCTACAAACTCACCCACGACGCAGAAATCGCTCTCACCGGAGCAACCGCCGGCGAACCGGGCATCATCATAATTGCCGGAACAGGCTCAGTTGCCTTCGGGAAAAACGCCGCCGGAAAGATGGCGCGTGCCGGTGGCTGGGGCTATATTTTTGGCGATGAGGGTGGTGCTTTTGACCTGGTCCGCCAGGCGCTCCGCGCCGCTCTTCAGTACGAGGAAGGCTGGGGTCCGCCAACTACTCTTCATAAAGTCTTACTTGAAGTTTCAAGCGCTAAATCCGCGAATGCCCTCATGCATCGCTTCTACAACCAGTTCGACCGTACCCGGATAGCGGCCCTTGCGCCTCTCGTCACTCAAGCCGCCGATAGCGGAGACCAAATCGCTACCGAGATCATAAACCGCGCCGCAAAGAAGCTTGGCTGGTTTGTACAAGGTATCCATTCAAGCCTTTTCAACGGCAAACAAGACATTCCTATTCACTACGTTGGCGGAGTTTTTGAATCTGCCGCATTACGGCAGCTTCTAACCGAAAATCTAAAGCGTTCCATCAACAGCCCACTCGCGCCCCCGCGGCTCACCCCTGCCGAAGGGGCTCTTCTCGAATCTCTCCGTTTTGATGGAAACCATAGCCGGCTTTCTGGTATGCCGACGCCGGGATAGTAATGTTCAGCGACTCAGTCAGCGGAATCGCGAATCCGACTCCATGCTCGTCGGCGGCGCGCAAAATATCCAACAGCAATTCACTCTGTATATTAAGATATTCATCGTAACTTGGTGTTTTAACATACGCAAATACGTCGAGGGCAAGCGAGCTGTCGCCTATCTTGGTAAAGCGCAGCGGTACAGCGCCAATCTCAATCATTGGGTGAACTCGCAGAATCCGGGTTACCGCATCCATCATGTCCCGCACTTGTTCGCCGGTGCTGTCGCGCCTCAAATGCAAGGTCGGGTGGAACCACATCTTGTCGCGCCGTGAATAGTTCTCCAGCGTCATCGAAGAAAAGCTCGAATTCGGAATCGTCACCAGTGTCCTGTCCAAGGTACGAATCCTAGTCGACCGCAGCCCAATATCCTCAACTGTTCCCACCTGCCCGCCGAACTGGCAGAAATCTCCCACCAGCACCGGCCTGTCGCTAATTACCGAAACGCCGCCGAACAAATTCTCAATCGTCTTCTGTGCCGCCAGGGCCACTGCCAAACCGCCTACCCCGACGCCCGCCAAAATTGCGTTCGTGTTGTACCCCCACGCCGCCAACACAAACAGCACCGCAATGCAGAAGACACAGATTTTCACAAACCGCACGCCCAGCGGCAGTACCGAATGCGAGAACGCCCGCTCTTTCAAATCCATGTTGGTCAGCATCCGGTCTGAAATCGCGTCCACAATCCGCATCACCAGCGCCGCCGCGCCAAGCACGAACAGCAGCGTCAACAGTTTGATCAAGTAATCGCGCAGCAACGCCGAGGGCGCAATCAATTCAATCACCGCCCGGAACACCAACACCGACAGCAACAGCCGCAACGGTTCAACAAAGGTCTGAAGCCGGTAAGCATGCAGCGACTCCGCATATCTCTTCAGCAGCGGCGCCAGCAACGCGAGTACGGCTCGCGAAAGCCATCTCGACAGCAGCGATAGCAGCGCCCCCGCCAGCACCAGCGCAATCCAAGCCCACAAAGGCGTTCCCAAAAAACGGGTCCGCACTAAAATAGGCGGCAAGCGCTTCTCAATCGCCGATTCTCCCTCCAGGGCCGCCAGTCGGGGAATCCGCGCAACGCTGTCCGCCGAAACCAGCCACACGCCTACACCCTGCTGAACGACCCGCTGCAACTGGATGGTCTCCGTCGTGTGATCGTCCGCCAAGGTCACCAGAGTGTCGAAGCCCGCGGCTAGACCGTCACCCGAGTTTCCCTCCGGAGCATCGCTTAACTGGTCCAGTTCAAACTCCGGATCGCGATCCAGCAAATCCGCCAGCTGTTTCGCTAACTCCGGTCCCTGCGTCCGCCGATCGTCCGGCTTGAGCCTTCGCAAGTCCAGGTATCGCGCAGCCGTAACATACCGTTCATCGTGGCAAGCTTCCAGAAAATGGTAGATGGAGCTGCGCGGCGCCGTTCGCCCCAGCGAGTCCGAAGACGTAGCTGCAGTCGTTCCGCCTTTCGATCCGCCTAACAACCCCGGTAACGTTTGCGCCTGACAGACTATCGTCAATGCCAGCAGAAAAACACTAAGTCTGCGTATTAGAAACATAAGCTCCCTATTTCAGACTAATGCGCCCACTGCAAATGGTCGTAAAATAAGGCTTGCTCTTTCGCCTCGCGCCCTTGCGCTTTTCCTTTATCGCCCGGGAATCCGTTCATTTCGACGAAGGCAAATCGTCCAACATTTTGCGCGGCGCATTCGGCGCCATCTTCCGCCGCATCGCCTGCTTGCCCGATTGCCCAGGAACCGCCGCCTGCGAGCACAGCGCCACCTGCCCGTACGCCCGCCTCTTCGAACCTACTGCAAGTTCGCCCGGCCCCAGTGGTCTTGCCGACCATCCCCGCCCATTCGTCTTCCGCGCCACTCACCTTGATGGCCAAACTTTCGCTCCTGGCCAAACCTTCCATTTCGACCTGAACCTCTTCGACACGGACTCCTCCCCGGCAATCGCCTACCTCACGCTCACCTTCGCGCAACTGGCCCATGACGGTTTAGGCCGCGGCCGCAGCAAAGTCGAACTCACCACCGTCACCCGCCTCAACGAGCAAGGAACGCCTGCCGCTACCGTTTACGAAAACGGCTTCGTTAACCGGCACGACGAGCTACCCCCCCTGGAACTTGACCTCTCTCCCCTGCCCCAGCCCGTCTCACATATCAAAGTAAATTTCCTGACTCCGACCGAACTCAAAAGCGACCAACAAACCGCCGCCCGTCCCGGCTTCGCCATTCTCGCCTCCCGCATCCGTGACCGCATCAGCACCCTCCGCGAACTCTATGGCCAAGGCCCTCTTACGATAAATTTCCGGGAATTCGGCGAGCGCGCCGCGCTGGTCAGAATGAACGGCTGCGACATCAAACATGTCGAGGTCCAACGCCGCAGCACCCGTACCGGGCAAACGCACTCCATCGGAGGCTTCGTAGGTGAAGCCGAATACGAAGGAGATCTTGCGGAGTTCCTACCCTACTTGAGAGCCGCCCAATGGACGGGCGTCGGCCGCCAAACGGTTTGGGGCAAAGGCCAGATCCTCACGGAAACGTGATTACAAAGCTGTTCCTTGCTTTTTACCGATAGCGGAGCGCGATCGCCGGATCAATGTGAGCGGCCTTCCAGGCTGGAAAGCAGCAGGTGATATGCGCGCACCCCAATTTCCGCTGTACGTTGCATCACGGCGTATGAGAGAAGGCCGTAAGACCGACTGGGGCCAGCAGTACCGCAATACCGGCAAACGCCATGAGGATCGCAGTTTGAAATCTTCGGTGCGCGGTTGCCTCCACTACATGACCGTTCATCGTTTTTATATCGGTGAGTGCGAATCCGTTTCGGCACAAGCACTATTCATCAGCTGGATTCCGACCTGGCGGTCTTCGGCGTTCAGACGATCAGCCAACTGGTGGGCGATACTATACAGGGCCGAAGATACATGACTCTGCTGTTCGGGGCATTCGCAATTTTGGCAATCGTGTTAGCAAATGTGGGGCTCTATGGAACCGTGTCGTGGGGCGTTTTGCAGCGCAGGAACGAGATCGCCATTCGGATAGCTATTGGAGCCAGCCGGAACGACGTAGTCAAGATGGTGCTCCTGAGGGGGCTCCGGCCAACAATCGCAGGTGTCGCGGCAGGCATTCCATGCGCTCTACTAACACTGAGGTTTCTGCGCAGCCTGCTTTTTCAGATTCGTCCCAGCGACCCACTTACGTTTGCCGCCGTTCCGTTGCTGCTGCTTGCAATTGCGTCGTTGGCTTCTTTTCTGCCGGCGATACGGGCTCGCGGATCGACCCTGTGATTGGTCTGAAAATTGAGTAGCGGGAGTTACGCGCGAGATTCAGCGCGGGCCTCCGTATAAAGCCTGAGCATATTTCCCGCAGGATCATGGAATGTGGCGATCCAGGACGAACTGCCGGGAGAGTCGTGGTGCACAGGTTCAACCACCGCTCCGCCGTGGGCCGCAATCTGCGTTAAGACCGCATCGATGTTGTCAACCCAGATGGAGGGCAATAGGCCCCTCTCGCGGGAGACACCTCGATCGGTGACCCACGCACCGCTGATATTTCCAGTGGCGTCATCGAAGCTCGGGCGGGCGGTGTCGCGGTGGCGAATGTTCCAGCCGAATACATTCTCGTAGAAAGCAGCCGAACGGTGAACGTCGGTTGCAGGGATCTCCAGATAGCAGAAACGCGGGCGACGTAATAGCGCGAGCCGGTAGGCAGGCTCTGAAACAGTGGCTCCCCAATCACCGGGGCTCAAATCGCGAGCGTGCCGCGAGAACAGCCAGTGGTGGCCTTCGAAATCCTCGGCAGCGTACTGGAACTCACCATAGACAGTCTCGTGGACCTCCTCAACAATTTTGGCGCCAGCCGCTTTGGCCCGCTGGAAATGCGCATCGACATCGTCTACAAAGACGGTCAGGCTCTGCGTTGCGCAGCCGAGCCGCGCCGGACTTTCGAAGCCCTCCCGGGCCTGTTTCAGCATGATCCAGGCGTTACCGAGATGCACTTGCGCGCCGCCGCTTGGATTGCCATAGCGGTAGTGCTCAGAGAAGCCGAATGTTTTTTTGAGCCAAGCGATAGCTTCATCAATATCCCGATACGCGACGTGCGGAAGCACAGTATCGGGCGGCACAGATCGGTTCTCGATCATTTTGATCCTCCTCAAGCAAGCCTAGCGAAATCGTCCAAGCCCGTATTGTAAAAAAGGGTCAGCCGACAGACGCCGCTATTGGAACATGATTGCGTTCTCCGGCAGGACTTGGACGATACGCGGATGGCGTAACACCGGTTAATTCGCGAAAGTCATGGATGAGGTGCGCCTGATCGGAGTAGCCGTGATCGACGGCCAGCGCGGCCCAATCAACCGAGCCGGGTGCTCCTATCGACTGCAGAAGGCGCTGCAGACGGCGCACTCGCGAAAACTGCTTCGGCGCAAGACCCACTTGCCGGCGAAAATGCCGCACAAAGGTCTTGGGCAGGAGGCCTAGACAGGAAGTGACTTGAGCGACCGAGACGCCACACTCCAGGGCGCAAGCGCCGGCGCCGACAGCACTGTCCGGTTGTTGCGAATACGCAAGTTGCTCGACGAGGACGGTTTCAAGAACTTGAAGCTTGGCGTTAGGAGTGCGCGCCTCAAGCAGTCGTTCGCGCAGCACTGCACCGTGGCGCCCCCAAAGTCGGTCGAGTTCAACGAATTGGTCGCCTGTCTCGCTCAACGGCAAGCGGAAGAACGCCGGCGCGCCGCCCACTTTGAAATCCACTCTCACAAGGCAACGCTGCTCTCTGGTGTCACTAACAGTGGATCGCGAGCGTGGGCCCGCCAGCACCGCCCCGTGTGTCCGATCGGCCAAACAATCCGGGCCGCTGTACGTGCGGAATTCATCCTCGTATAGATTCACCAGCAGGTGTATGTAACCGGTAGGCAGCATGCGTTCGAAAGCCGCGGGAATTTCGCCCTCTTGGTAGTGGAGAGACTTAACGAAGGCGGCTAGAGCCGGCGAGCGTGGAGGCGAGGTCACGCCGAACATAACAGGCAGGATATCACTCGACCCGGAGACTCGATGGATTCAGCCTCGGCGTAAACGGGCTGGCTTGGCAGCGTACTACTTCAATGGCGGCAGGTGTTCCGGTTGTACAAGGAGGCGAATGGATCGAGCCTGCCCAGGGGTTCTTTCGATGAAGCCATTGCGCTGCAAGGTCTTAATCATTTCGTGAACCGACGGCGGGGAGACCTGGAAGTAGCGCTGCAGATCCGACTCTGCCGGAGCCTGGCGGTGAATCTTGGTATAGCTGAAGATGAAGGCCAGATATTGACCCTGCTTTGCAGTGAATAACGGTGCAATTGACCGGTCGAGCTTCGGCGCAGGATCTATGCTTATCTCAAACGCATCCTCGCCAAAACTTTCGAAGACGCGGGGTTTGAGAATGTAGAGCCGTCCGTGGATCACAGTGCGAATGGGCTTTTTGACGGCCGCGCGAAGGTTCTCGCGCAACTCTTTCGCATCCGCGCTGGAGCTTGCGTAGTTGGCGATGCGGATACCTATGCCGTCCTTCCTAGCGAGAACCCCTTGACGTCCGTTCTTGCACTCCACCTCAATCGATTGGGCGCCGAATGACAAGGCGTGACCGCACAACCCTTCGAGCAATGTTACCGGTTTGCCCATGCGTTTGGTGGGTAGGGAGATCCGAAACCCTTCCGGCAATTATTTAAGCGACGTGACGGCTCGCGGCAGAATTATTTCGGGTTCTGAAGGGATGGATAAGGAATGGCGCAACGCGAATTTCTGCAAATGGATCCTCCGCTTATAGCGAGAATGTAAGAGAGGTGAACATTTTGGCCAGCAGAGCGCCGTTAGAGATGCCGAAAGCGCAATTCGATCCGGGACTGACGCAGCAGTACCAGGGCGTCTTGAAACGGGCGATTAATAAGGACGGCCAGTTCAACGTCAGGCGAGTGGGGCGGAACTGGCGCGATTGGCATCCTTACTTGTTCATGATCAGCGCGCCATGGCCGTTATTCTTCAGCCTGATCGCGGCCGCATTTCTGGTTCTCAATGCCATCTTCGCGGGTCTGTACGCGCTGCTCGGCCTGGAGAACTTGAAGAATGCCGAAGCACCCACCACCGTCTTGAGGTTCATGAACGCATTTTTCTTCAGTGCTCACACGCTGACGACCGTCGGTTATGGCAACATGTGGCCGGTTGGATTGGGCGCGAACACGGTAGCTGTTTTGGAGTCGCTGACCGGCGTTTTAGGATTCGCCATCGCTACCGGTTTGATGTTCGGGCGCTTTTCGAAGCCTTCGGCGCGTTTTGGCTTCAGCGACAATATGCTGGTTGCGCCGTATATGGGAGGAACGAGCCTGCAGTTCCGGGTAGTCAACCGGCGATCGAACAACATCATGGATTTGGAGGCTCGCGTGCTTTTGATGATAGTAGAGTCTTGCAATGGCAAGCCCGAACGGCGCTATCTGAAGCTTGAGCTTGAAAGAGCGTCGGTGTTATTTTTTCCGCTGACTTGGACGGTGGTGCATCCCATTACGGAGAAGAGTCCGCTGGCCGGCAAAACGGCGGAGGATTTGGAACGGATGCAAGCCGAGGTACTAATTATGATGCGGGGCTTAGACGAATCGTTTGGACAGACCGTGCAAGCCCGCTATTCTTATCGCTATGACGAGATAAAGTGGGGCGAGCGTTTTGCCACGGCATTTGAGGTTGAGGAAAGCGGCGATCTGCGAATTGAAGTGGACAAGGTGAGCCTGACCGTGCCCGCACAGCTGCCCGCACAGACGTAAACAGCACACGAAGAATGGACAGCCCAGAGTGTATTTTCTGCCAGATTGCAGCGGGTAAATTACCCGCGCAGATTGTTTATGAGGATGCCGAAACGGTGGCGTTCCTGGAAATCCGTCCGTTGTTTCCAGGACACGTTCTGTTGTGCCCGCGAGAGCACTATGAAACTCTGGCCGACCTGCCCGCCGAGTTAGCCGGTCCGATGATGGGAAAAACCCAACTGCTCAGCCAAGCGGTGGAAGCGGCGGTGGATGCGGAAGGAACCTTCGTGGCCATCAACAATAAAGTAAGCCAGAGCGTGCCGCACCTGCACATACACATCGTTCCGCGGCGCAAGCGGGATGGTTTGCGGGGCTTCTTCTGGCCGCGAATTCCGTATAAGGACGACGAGGCGCGCGCGGCGGTGGGCGTGGCGATTGCGCGCGAGGTTCAGAAACTGTTGGAGTAAGGTCAACCCAAGCCAGGGGTGCTGGATACCGGAGAAGCTCCCTTAGATAAAGCGTCAATGATTCTTTCGCGCTCACGGTAGCCGCGCGTGACAGCCGAGTCCAAAGCGATCCGGTACACAATGGCTCCGACGATCAATTCCAGCAGCAAGACGGCCGGCAGCACCCAATCGCGGTTAAAGGCATAGCGCGCCAAATAGGCAAAACCGACAAGCGAAGCCATGCCGACGCTGCACAGGAGCATCCAAAGCTGCATTCTTGCGCCAGCCTGTTTTTTGAAGGTGGATGTTGGATCGATGGGGCGCGGCATGGCGACCGATAACAAGTTGCCGGTACACAACAGAAACAAGGCGGACACCGCCGACGCTCCCATTCCCGCCAGAATGCTGAGCGGCGATACGTGAACAAAGAAAGGAGTCAGCACCGCGATGATGAGGTTTTGCAGAGCGATGAATGTGCAGGCGGCGATGTTCTTGGCTTTCACCACGGTCTCAAGCGGCGCCGGGGTAACGAAATAGAGTTGGGCAGCGGCGCGATCCGTACCAAAGATATTCAGCAACAGCGAATCGGCCAGTATGAGCAGGCCGTAAAGGTTCACCACCGAGAAGTAGTTTCTGGCCATGAAGCCGTTATGGGTTTTCTCGCCGAGCAGAATAGGCAGAAAAACCAAAATACTGAAAATGCAAGCCATGCCGAGAACCACCCGGAAGCGCGGCATGCGGATGAGCGATTGGAACTCTTTTTGGAGCATCGCCGCCAGCGGATCTTTGAAGAGGCCGCTGAAGCTTTCAATGAGGCGGCCGGCGCTTACCCGGCGCTTGGCCGCAGGCGGGCCGGCCGCCTGGAAAGCGTCGTCCCGCACCAAGCCTTTGTTGAATTGGCTGCGGGCGAGCAGGAAGGCAACAAAGGTCCAAAAGGCCAGCAGAACAAAATCGATCGCGCGAAAATGGCCCAAGCTGAGCGAAGATGCTTCGTGCCATGGAGTGAAGAGGCCCTGTGCGGTCAGGAAGAAATAAGGTTTCAATATGACGCCAAGCCGCGTACGGATGAGCAATTGCGGCAAAATGCCGATACTGACAGCCAGGATAGTAATGATTTCGCGGAACCGGTTGCGCTCAAAAGAGTAAGTAACGAAATCGCGAATGGCAAGCTGCAAGAGCAAGATCAGCGGGAGAAACAACAGCAGGCAATAAGGAGAAAGAAAGGGAACGTCGGGGCGGCGCGCCAAGCCGATCACTGCGCCCACAAGCAGCACGATTACTTCAGGCGCACCGGTGACCCGTAACAGCACTTCCATGCCGAACAGCGCGTCGTTTGGAATGGGATAGACCTGGAGCTTGTTAATCTGCAACGACCAACCGGCGCTGAGAGTGAGGAGCGGAATGGTTTGCGAATAGAGAAACAGGCCCAGGAGCCCGATGGGCAGCCAACGTTGCAGATCGGTAAGCGCTGCCTTTGGAATAAAGACGACCGCCAGGACGGCAAGCCAGGCAAAAACCGTATACCAAAGGCAGGAGAGGAGCCACATGAGCACCGAACCAACGTTGGTGCGCGGCAAGTGATTGCGGGTAATGCGGAACTGGATCCAGAGAATGGCGAGAATCTGCTGCCACATAGGCTACAGCCAGTCGAGCTTTTCGGTGTAGCGCTGAGCGCCCACTATATTGACAAAGATCTCTTCAAGCGTGGTGCCGCCGCCGGCGGATTGCTGGCGAAGCTCAGCCATGGTGCCCTGCGTGATAATCTTGCCGCGATTGATGATGGCTACCTGGTCGCAAAGACGCTCGACGACTTCGAGGACGTGCGAGGTTAGAAAGACTGTCGCCCCGCCATTGACCTGTTCGAGAAGAATGTCTTTCATGAGGCGCGCGCCGACCGCATCAACGCCTTCAAAGGGTTCGTCCATCAGGAAAAGGCGCGGACGGTGTATAAGAGCGGCCGCCATGGCAACCCGTTTGCGCATGCCTTTGGAATATTCGCCGATCAGTTTGCGGGGGTTTTCGTAAAGTTGAAAAAGCTCGAGGAGCTCGCGGCCTCGCTCTTTGGCGAGAGCCCGTGAAAGGCCGTAGAGACGGCCCACAAACTCCAGGTATTCTCCGCCGGTAAGGTAATCGAAAAGCAGGCTATCGTCGGGAACAAGACCGATTTCGCGGCGAATCTCCAACGACTCTTCAGGCATTTTGAGGCCGAGAACATGGATAGTTCCGGCATCCGGCTGGGCCAAGCCCATCAGCATTTTAATGGTTGTGGTCTTCCCCGCCCCATTGGGCCCAAGGAATCCGAAGAAGCAACCCTGGGGAACGCTGATACTGAGTCCATCGACAGCATGAAAGCCGTTGTAAATCTTCTGGAGGCCGTCAATTTCGATAGCGGCAATCTTAGGCGTCGAGTCCACGGCCGGAGCGAAGTTGGTGAGGCTTGCCATGGCGAATCAAGGATTGGGTGTTGCTGTGCCGCGGATTGCAGCAAGCAAGGTGCCGGTCTGGCGCAATATAGCTAGTTTGGCGCGAATTACCTGTGTTTCAGCTTCGTAGAGCGCCATCCAGCGGGTGCTTTCGTCAAGCCGAGCCTGTTCCACCTGGCTCAGCGGGACACGGCCCTCGGAGTTTTGGGCCAGCAGCACCGTCAATTCCTCGCGCGCCAGATCGAGCTGCATGCGCGACAGGTCGCGTATGCCTTCGGCTTTCTTCCATTGCTCGTAACTGCGGCGTGTGTCGGAAAGGATACGGTTACGCACCTGATCCATTTGGATACGGATTTTCGCCATGTCCGTTTGGGCTTCGAGCGCTAACCCTTTCGATGCGGAACCGACCCAGATGGGAATCTTTATCGAAGCGCCGAGCTGAAAGTTGTTGGCCTGGAATTTTTGAAAGTAGTTGACGTAGTTGTATTTTGCGAAGAGCGCATATTGCGCCACCAGATCGAACTGCGGTAACCACGCCGCGTTAAACGAACGAAGATCGAGTTGTTTGGCGAGCACGTTCGATTGCATCTGCCGCAGTTCGCGATTATTGCGCATGGCCACATCGGCAGCCTGGTCTTCGGAAGGCGGAGCGGGGGTTTTCGAAATGTCGGAATCGACCGGCTGCACGCGGTCGGTGGCCGGATAGCCGAGTACGACGGCCAACAACATCCGATAATAATCTTGATCCAGCCGTACTGACTCTTGGCGCTGTTCAGACATGGCTAAATTGACACGGGCGCGTTTCAGCTCGAGGGGCAGTTCGCTGCCTTCGCCGACGGCGGCGCTCATTGAATCGACTACCTTCCGCAAACTGGGCAACTGGTCTGAGATGGACTGGTCTTCGTGCTGAAGTTGAGAGGCGGTGAGAAAAAGATCGGCAGCCTGGTAAGCGACGTCTTCGCTTTTGGCCTCGGCGCCGAACTGCGAACCGCGGTAGGTTTCACGCGCGGCCGCGAGTTCGTAACTCTTCGGCCGGTTGTAGATGGACATATCGGTCCGAACCTGGAACAGACTCGGCGCATTTCCGTCGATGCTGTTCGGATAACCATAGGTGTAAGCCAGACCGCTTCCGCCGTAGACTTTGGGGCGGAAGGGATCGACGGCGACCGTGATGCCCTGCTCGGCATGTTGTGAATCGAGGCGCGCGAGCACCACGTCCGGATTTTGACGGGCGGCGATTTCAAGCGCTTGCGGAAGCGTGAGCGAATGCACTTCCGCGCTCACGAGAAAGGAGAGAAGAAAGAATGCCATTCCAAGTCTCAGCGTGGACACAAGACCATGCTAACCGAAACTGGGTTAAAGCCTGGAGAAACGATCGGGCCGCGGCAGAAAAGAAGCCGCGGCCTAAAACACGAAGAAGGCTATTTTGTGGTGCCGGGGCTCTTGGGAGTGCCGGGCAGCGGAGTCACTGGAGCGCTGGTTGGAGCGGGAGCGCCACCGGTTGACGATTTGTCGTACAGGCCAACGATGTCCTGGGTGATATCGATTGAGCTGGAAGCGTAGAGCAAAGGGGTGTTAGGGTTGCTGTCGTCGAGGACAATGGTGTAGCCGTTGTCCTTGGCGTATTTTTCAATGACGGCCATGATGCGCTGGCCAAGGCTTTGCAACACTTTCTGTTGTTCGGCCTTGAGGTCTTCTTCAGCATCCTGCATGTCGCGTTCGAGGCGCTTTTTCTTCTCGTCGATATCGCGGGCAAGTTGGTTGCGCTTGTCCTCGGCCATCACCGTGCCGCCTTTGTTGTACTGGTCCTGAAGTTGTCCGATTTCGCTCTGGCGGCTATCGAACTCCTTTTTTTTGGGCACAAACTTCTGGTCTAGCGCCTGGGATGCTTTCTGGCCATCCTTGGTGCCGACGATGGCGCCTTGAATGTTGATGACGCCGATTTTCTGCGGCGCTTGAGCAAATGCGCTAAAGGCGAAACACAGAAGAGCAACGGGCGCGGATGCGCGCCGCCAAACAAGAGAGGAACTCCGCAGAGCTTTGGGCGGCGTGCTCGACACCGCGACCGTTTTGCGCGGGTTCCCTAGAAGCGCCGCGGAGATAAAACTACTTCTCATAACTATCAACCTAACTCAATTCCTTTCGGGGTTCTCATTGCGTCACACGCGGGCCTGAACCGGAAGCGGCGACAAGAATTTAAAACTGACGTCCTATCGAGAAACGGAATATATCATGCCGCTCATGAAACGGGGTCGCCTGCCCGAGGTACGTTAGCGCGTTCTGGTACGTCGCATCGTTCGGGAAGAACGAACGATCCGCTACGATCGGGGGCTGCAAGACCGTATCGACAATACTTGGATTATACGCAAACCAAACGCGGAATGGTGCATTCACGACAGGCATTAGTACCTGAAGTTCCAAACCAGTTGATACGCGGAGCGTCTGGGTGCCGGGGGCGATATAAGCGCGCTGACCAAAGTCGGCTTGTGGAAACAACGAATTCAACTGCGAAACGCGGTCGGGATTTAGGCCTAACTGGCTGGGAAACAATAGCTTATCAACGCCGGCATCGACAAATGGCGCCAGTGTAACAGGGCCAAAGATCGGGATTCGATATTCGTAATTGATCCAAGCCGAAGTATCGCCGCCCGGCAGAATCAACTGATAAACCGGAATTGTTTGATTAACCGGGCTAAAGCTTACATTGCCGCTGGAATCGACGGATTTCTGAACGCGTTGGGTGCCGTCAGCGTTAAACACCGGAACGGATTGGCTAGTAGGTATATAAGCTATGGGACTGATTGTGAGGATGTCGAAACCACGGATGTCGCTTTCTCCTCCCATGTAGTAGCGGCTGTACGGAGGCGCTACCTTGCCGCCATAACCGGCAATGAATCTGCCAGCTACGTGGAAGCCCATCACGTTGCTCTTGAAAATACCGCGCCGGAAATAGGCGATGTCGATGTTCGGCTGTATAGTGTTGACGTTCCCGCCTAGTTGACTGCCGGTAAAGCCAAAGCCGAAGTTAATGCGCAGCCCGTGAGTTGGAATGATGGGGTGGTTAACGGTGTTATAGGCAAAAGTGGGAGTGATGGTGCTGGATTTGATGCCGGCGAGCGAATTGGGCCCGCCCACGCCCTGAAAGTCGAGATATGTGAAATAGCTGTTGGCCGACGTCGTCAGCGGCGTGAGACTTTGATCGCTGAACGAATAGGTGAGGCCGATGCGCGCGAAACTGCGGCGCAACTGATGACTGACGAAGGTAGTAAAGCCCTTGCTGTTAGAGACATAATTGAGCAGGTTCTGAGTGCCGAGCGAGTTGTAATAACCGATGAGGTTCTGGCCCGCAAGAATAGACGCCTGTTGACCCTGGTTGTAGCTGTAGCGCTGATAAAAAACAGTGAAGCCGGTTTGGTAAGGCTTGTCGAATAAGTAAGGCTCGGTAAAGCCTAACGTGACGTTATCGAGGAGCGTGCCGATTTGCGCGTTGAGGCTGAGGGTTTCGCCGAGACCCAGGAAGTTATTCGTCGAATACGAGAAACCGATAAAGCTGCCGGAAATGCCGGAGACGCCGCCGTTCAACTGGATGCTGTTCCTGCCGCGTTCCTTCACTTTGAGCAACAGGTCGACCGTATGGTTCTTGGTGTCGCGCGTCATTGTGGCGGCGTCTTCGGGTTTCAACGGATCAAAATAGCCCAACTGATTAAGGCGAAGAATGCTGGTATCCCATAACTGCTGGCTGTAAAGGTCGCCTTCGTCAATGAGCAGTTCACGGCGAATGACTTTATCGCGGGTAGTGAGATTGCCCTGAAAATCGATGCGGCGGACGAAGAACTGGTTACCTTCGTCAACATCGACTGTGAGATCGACCTGGTCTTTGGTGGGAGCGATCTCAGGATCGGGCGAGCCGACGAAATCGATATAACCAAAGTTTCCGTAAAGTTTCCTAAGGTCGTCGAGGCCCTTCTGCAACTTCTCGGTGGAGAAGGCATCACCGGGGGCCATGTGGAATATCTGTCGCTCGATCAGATCGGGCGTACGGAAAAGCTTCATGCCCACGAACGAAAAATTACGGAGCGTGTATTTATCGCCCTCGGCAACCACCATGGTTACGTCGACGTGTTTGCCAGGGTGCTTCGGATTGACGAGCGGAATCCGCAAACCGCGGCCATAGACGTCATAGATCTTCTCGGAATGATTGATAACGCGAGCGGTGAAATAGCCTTTCGATTGATAGAACTGGCGGATACGCTCGCCGTCTTCCTCAAGTTTGGTGGAATCGAAGGTGCGCGCGAAGAGGCTTTCGAACAATAAGGAGTGAGGGATGCCGATGGGCTTCAGGTTCTTCATGGCGCGAACCACATCGCGATGGCTAAAAGCGGTGTTGCCCTGAATAATAATGTTGCCGACTTTGACTTTTGGCCCCTCATCGATGGCAAAGGTGATATCGACACCGCCGGGAGGCACCTGGCGGATCTGAGGAACGACGGCTGCGTACTGATGGCCGCGCTCAGCTTCGTATTCCTGCAAAACATTTTTGGCGCGCTGGACTTTGCCGGGGTCAAACTGAGATTCGGGCGTGAGGTTAACGTGACGCTCTTTAAAGCGGTCGAGGATTTCAGATTTACTGATGGATTTGTTGCCGGTGTAATCGATAGTGTGAACAGTGCGGCGCTCAGTAACTACGAAGCGCAAAATGATGCCGCCGTTGGGAGACTTCTCTTTTTCGACACGGAGATCGTCGAAGCGGCCAGTGTTCCAGAGGGAAATGAAATCGCGGTGGATGGCGTCTTCATCGTAGACGTCGCCCTTTTTAGTAAAAATCAGCGCACGGAGGGTGTCTTGCGGAACCTTCTTTTGGCCACGGAACTGAACTTCTTCAATCATGTTGTCGCCAATGGCGACGGGCTTAGCTTCCTGAATGCCGCTAGGAGGAGCCACGGGAGGAGGTTGAGGATTTTTGGGGTTCTGCGGAGTCTCAGGAACGTTCTCGAACGGGTTTGGCTGTTTCGGAGGCGGTTTGGGCGGAGGTTGCTGCGGCGGCGGTTGTTGTTGCTGCGCCGGAGTAGTAGTCTGCTTCGTATCCTGTTGCGCAGTTTGCGGCTGACCGCCGGCTTCAAGCCAAGTACCGAAAACCGCGGCGCCGGAGAGTTCGGCGGCGCAAACAGGAGCAGCGGGCGCAATGCAAAGACCGGTTACAACGGCAAAATGAGCGGCCCAATGATAGTTAGGCAGGCGGCGAGGCCTGTAGTAAATCATCTCTAAACGCAATTCCGCTCCATGCCTGTTCGCAGTGATCCTTTCCCCGTCTTGAGAGGGAAGGCAAAAACCCCTGACGTTATCCAATGTGCGCGGGTTTCAGCACAGGATGACACCGAGGCAGAACTCTGCCAAACCCCTTGAAGTCCAAACTCCTTAGTGTAGCGGATGACGCTGCGTGACCTAATGAGAGTGATAATCGAGTCCGGCGGCCAAGCGCCAGATGGAGTTTAAGTTCAGGCCGGCAAGGTAAAACAGAAAGAAGCGCCTTGTCCTTCGCCAGCGGATTCGGCCCAGATTCGGCCTCCGTGGCCCTGGACGACAGATTTCACCACCACCAAGCCGATGCCTGTGCCGGGTATTTGAGTGTGCAAACGTTTGAACATGCCGAAGAGGAGGCGGGCATATTGCGGCGGGAAACCCAAACCGTTGTCCGACACCTTAATGAGCCACTCACCATTCGATCTTTTGCAGGAAACATGCACAAGCGGGGGAACGTCCGGCTTCTTGTATTTCAGGGCGTTCGACAGCAAGTTCAAGAAGGTCTGAGTGAGGCGAACGGAATCGCCCGTAACCAAGGGAAAGGGATCGTGGGTAATAACGGCGTTGGTCTCGCTGATGCGGCCTTGTAAAGCCTCGATCACGCCGTCAAAGATTTGCTCCAGATCTACCGCTCCGATTGTCTGATCGAGGCTCGAAGTCACTCGGGAATAGGTCAACAGCCCTTCAATCAACTCATGCATGCGACTGGCGGCATCGATCACTGTCTGCAAATAGCGGCGGCCTTTCTCATCGAGCGAATGCCGATGGCCGCGCACAAACAGCTGGCTGAAGATAGAAATTGAACGCAACGGCTCCTGCAAATCGTGACTGGCGGGGTAGGCGAAGTGTTCGAGATCTTCGTTTGACCGCTTCAAGGCGAAGTTGGCCGTTTGCAGAGCAGTCTCGGCCGCCTTACGGGCGTTACTGTCTTCAATAATGGCGATATACCGGTGGGGCTTTCCGTCGGCGCCTGGAATGAAGGAGATGGTGAGATTCGCCCAGGTAAGATTGCCGTTTTTCTTGACGTAACGTTTCTCCACGGAGTAGGTAGGGATCTGGTCCGCGCTGAATTGTTGAGAGAGCGCGAGATCGGCAGAAAGGTCGGGCGCGTAGGTGATGTCCTCGAACGTGAGCGACGCGAGTTCGGCGCTGGTATACCCTAAAATCTCGCAGAGGCGATTGTTGACTCTCAGCCATTGGCCGTCGGGCGAAACGAGCGCGATACCGACGGCGGCATTGTCGAATGTGCGGCGCAGCATCTCTTCACTCCGGGAGAGTGCCTCTTCGGCTCGTTTGCGTTCGGCAAAATCTTTCGTTACGCGGTAAGTTGCCAGGGAAATGAGAGACAGCAGCGCCGGCGGCGGCGCGAGCGCCTTCGACACCAAGCAGATCTTTCAACGTCTGGTGAAAGACACCCTCGAGGCCTTCCTCGAACTAGAGATGGAAGAGCATCTCGGTTATCCCAAGCATGATCCGGAGGGGCGCAACAGCGGTAATTCACGCAATGGCGCCAGCAGTACGACGGTGCACGGCGACTTCGGGGAAGTCGAGATCGACACGCCGCGCGACCGCAACGCCAGCTTTGAACCGAAGGTCGTGGCGAAGCGGCAAACCTCGGTCGGCAACTTCAGCGAGGCCGTCATCTCGCTGTATACGCGTGGCCTCAGCACGCGCGAAATCGAACAACACGTAAAAGAAATCTACGGCATCGATATCTCGCCCCAGTTCGTTTCACGCGTCACCGAAGAGTTGCAGCAGCAGATCGTTGAATGGCAAAGCCTGCCGCTCGAGCGCGTCTATCCGGTCGTCTTTGTCGACGGCCTGCGAGTCTCGGTCCGTACCGAAAGAGGGGTGCTTAAGAAATGCATCTACACGGTCCTGGGCGTCGGCATGGGCGGCCGGCAGGAGGTGCTGGGACTGTGGATCGAGGAAACCGAAGGCGCGCGTTTTTGGCTGAAAGTCTTCAACGATCTCAAAGCGCGCGGTGTCGAAGACGCGCTCATCGTATGCGGCGATGGACTCACCGGCTTGCCTAACGCCGTGGAATCGGCATATCCGCACGCCGACGTGCAACTCTGCGTCGTTCATCACATCCGCACCGTAACGAAGTTCGTTTCCTGGAAGGACCGCAAAGCGCTGTGCGCCGGTATGCGGCCCATTTACACCGCACCCACCATCGAAGCCGCCGAACTCGCGCTGGACCGTTTCGACCAGGCTTGGGCCTCCCGCTATCCGACGTCAGTGGCCGCCTGGCGCAATCACTGGAACGAGTTGACCACGTTTTTCCGCTACCCGGTGGAGTTACGCCGCATCATTTACACCACCAATGCCATCGAAAGCCTGCACTCCCAGATGCGCAAGAATATCGCCAGCCGGAAAGTCTTCCCGACTGACGAATCGGTCATTAAAATCCTATTTCTCAACATCCGCAACTTCACTAGCCGCTGGACTCGGCGCCAGGGCTGGGATATAGCGCTAAAGCGTGATTGCTTCGCAACCATAGTGATGAGTCAGTTGCTTGTTCTCTTCGGACATCGACTCAAGTCTGACTTGATCGATTCTCTCTGATGTCTTTGGCTCCACCACTTACACACTTCCTGTTACAGTCTCAATAGGTGAGCCCCACCCGTTCCGGAGCGCCCAATGAACCGCTGGATTGGGGGAAGCTCCGGTCGCCCTCCGGGCTCCCTTCACCTTCCCCAATCCCATCAGTCACTCTACGCCATCCCGAAACACTTACACAGAAAATGTTACAGCACCGAATTCTAGCGACTGCGGCGCGGTATGCGGTAAGGTTCGACGGCTCGCCTGTTAAAAGGTAAGCGCGCTCAGCGGCATCCGCGTCGGTCAATCCTACTTCGTCACCCTAGCGTACTCAAAACAACTTACACAGAACATATTTCAGCGCCTCCTTTGTATACCCTCGCGGATGCCGCCCGACTGTTCAAGCCGTCCGGCTGCTGTCAGCAGGCTTCTTGCCCGGACGCCGCAGCCGTCAGCGAGAAGGGCCAACTACGCCAAATAATTCTGAAAGTGACGCACTGCCCGCAACCAAGACCTCAGGCTCAACTGTAACCCAATTGAAATACTCAAAAACTCCATAATATATCCCAATAATCTTTTCAAAACCGCGTCAAACTCACAAAGCAATCCCCGTAAATCCATCCGAAAATGCCTTAATTCAGCTTTGCATCCGCAGTAAAGAAACGACCGTCCGCTTTTAGGGCCGCCCAACCTCGCTTGCCCCTCAATCCATCCAGTTCAAAAAACTGAAAACTTTTATCTCCCGCGCTTTCATCCACTTATCTCCTCGAAAAACCGTCCTCCACCCGTCCGCTTCTCTATCCTTAACAACGTATGGACACCTGCGATCGCTATGCCGCCTCTACAAACCGCCCCCAAACACCACTTCAACTTCGTTTTATCGTTCCCGCGCCCCTTCGCCGCACCGCCGCCTCCACCCACGTCCTAAAGCTCCGAGGATGCGGACGGCGAGGCGAAAGAGCGAATCCGCAGACTTTCGCGCATCGCGCTCTTACCCGAATTCCCCAAAATCTCCCCACCCAAACCACCCCGCTACCGCCCTTCCGCCTTCATCCCGCACGGAGTGGCCCAGCGCCAATCAGCCCGATTTATTCCCTATTCCCCTCTATATATATTTATAGGCGGGAAAAACCCCTCCACCGCGGCGCTCCTTCCAGACTTTTCTGTATCTCGCTCTGCTTTCCCCAAGTCTTCGAATTCGCTAAGCTTAGGTGGCCACCCCTTCGCGCTCCCCAGGCGCTGGAACCGGGCATTAATTCGTCTCAAGCACGCACTCATATCCGAAAACTCCGCATGACCAAACGTTTCCTGTTTCCAGTTGCTTGCCTTTCCACCGCAATTGCCTTTGGCGTCGTTGCTTCCGCCATTGTGACTCCCGCTGGCGATTGGAAGATTGCCGGCCCCTTCGGCGGTACCGCTACCTCGCTTGCGCTCGATCACCAAAAGCCCGAAGTGCTGCTCGCTGGCGGCATGAACTCGCTGCTGTACCGAAGCGCCGACTCCGGTGAGAGTTGGGCTCTTCTCGATTTCCCCAAACGCAACCTGAGCGAAGTGACGTCAGTGCTCGTTGACCCGGCCAACTCATCCCACTACCTGGCTGGCATCATTTCAGCCGATGGTGGCGGCCTTTTCGAAAGTCACGATGAAGGTAAAACCTGGATGCCCGTGAAGGGCGTTCAGGATTTCGGTGTCCGCTCCATCGTCGCGTCCGCCGGCAAGCCTTCGCGCTTCATCGCGGGAACGTTACGCGGCGTCATGTTGTCCGACGATTCCGGCGCAACTTGGACTCGCATCTCCGACCCCAAGAATCTTGAAATGGGGGGCATCACCGCCACCGCAATCGACCCCTCGAATCACGATATCCTCTACGCCGGCACTTCTCATCTGCCTTGGAAATCCATTGACGGCGGTAAAACCTGGCAATCCATTCACACCGGAATGAGCGACGATTCCGACGTTTTTTCCATCTACGTCAATCCCGCCAACCCTGAAAATGTTTTTGCCAGCGCCTGCAGCGGCATCTACACCAGCCCTGATCGCGGCGACAATTGGCGCAAGGTTATGGGCCTCACCTTCAGCCAGCGCCGCACCCATGTCATTCGCAAAGATCCGCAAACCGAAGGTGTCATTTATGCTGGAACCACCATGGGGCTCTTCAAAAGTCCGAACATGGGCGGCTCCTGGAAACTGCTTTCCAAAGAGCAGGTGAATGCCATCGTCTTCGACCCGGCCCATCCCGGCAGCATGTACATGGCAATGCAGTACGAAGGCCTTTCCCGCGCCAGTGAAGCTGGCGAATCCATCAAAATGCTGAACAACGGTTTTGTCGACCGATCCATCAGCGCGGTAACCCGGTCTGGCGATAAGCTCATCGCGCTCGAAACTCAGCTCGGCGAAACCAGCGGCATCTTCGTCAGCGATAACCGCGGCGAATCTTGGACGCAAACTAACGCCGTACGCGGCCTGAATGGCGTACACCTGAAGACCATTACCGGAATGCCCAGCGAAGGCCGCATCCTTCTCGGCGCCAGCCCTCACCAGCTCTACAAATCCATCGACGGCGGTCTCAGTTGGAAGGAACTGCCCATTCGTCTGGTGATCGAAAATACTCCCGCCACGGCCGCCGCCGCGCCAAGGAAGACTGCCTCCAAAACCGCGCGCGCGAAGCCGCCCGTTCGCCGCACCGCACCCGCCCGCAAACCCATCGAGCGTCTCCGCAATATCACCGTCTCCGAAGTCAGCGGCCTCTACGCCATTAAGAGCGGCACAAAGGACGTCCTATTCGCCGCTACCGGCCTCGGCCTGCTCAAGAGCGGCGATGCCGGGGAACGCTGGACCGCCGTCGACCTTTCCAGCGCCACCGCCGTCACCGGACTTTTCGTCGCCCCTAATTCCGATGGCAGGCTCATCGCCCGCGCTGACGCCGGACTCTTCATCTCGAAAGATTTTGGCGACCACTGGACACCCTTCGCCTTCCCCCTTCCTGCTTCCGACGTGAATGAGGTCGCGCTGCCGGTCGATCAATCCGCTCCAATTTTTGTCGGAACTCGCGTCGGCTTGTACTCTTCTACCGACGGCGGAACTAAGTGGTATGCCAACCTTGGCGGTATTCCCGCTTCTACGGTTAACTCGGTTCTATACGGTACCGGCAAAAAGGCATATGCGATCGAATATGGAAGGTTATATGAAACTAACGATGCTGGTACTAGTTGGGCCGCTGTCCCCAGCAATCTGCCTACCACTAGAATTCGCCAACTCTGGCTCCCCGATGCCTCGTCAAATCGCCTATACGGAATTACCAGCGATCTAGGTATACTCTTCCGAAATTAAGTGAGTTCCGCTAAGATCAATAGTTGGTGGTGGTTAGATCTTCTACATGGAGGAATGGATGCGGCTTCGAAGCCATTTGGCTATGGGTTCTTTTTTCTTTGCCGGAGCTTTGTGCGTATGCACGTTAGTTTCTGCTCAGGATAACGGGCAAACTGCGGGAATGAAAAAAGTAGCATCGGAGCAGTACCCCGACCTGGTTGAGTTGGACCCCTTTGGCGGAGTAAGCATATGGGGGCAGGTAAACCAAGGTTTGGGCGAAAAGCTCATCGACGGTGGTACTGCCGGAGGCCGCGTTGCGGTCAACGTGTCTAAGTGGGTCGGGATTGAGCTGAGTTATAACTTCATGGTGAACAATGTGCGGCTGGTTAGCCCCATTGCCCCTGGTGTGCCCAGTTACAACTTCGGTAACCAGATTCAAACCGTGTCGTTGGACCCCGTCTTCAACATCCGCCCGCGTGGTTCTCGCGTGCAGCCCTATATCACTGCCGGCGCTGGCATCATTCAATTCAACCCTACGAAGAAGGCCACAGATTTTGCTAAGTTGCCCTCGACCATTGCCACCTATCTGAACAGCGATACCTTGAGTTCCAGCCGTGGCTGGGCCGTGAACTACGGCGGCGGTGTTAAATTTCACATCAGCCCGAGTTTAGGCTTGCGTTTCGATCTCCGCGGCATATTCGCTCGCAATCCAACTTTCAGTTTGCCTAGCTTCTACAATGGCGGAATCTATATTCCGGCTTCGGCGCATATGAATGGCGTTGAAGCAACTGTAGGCATTGTTTTCTATCTAGGAACTGCCCATAAACTGGTTGCTGCCGCGCCAGCTCCGAAGCCCCTCCAACCGCTCAATGCTGGAGATCTGACTGGTGGCGAAGGTCAGCTTTGCCAGGGCAAGGCAATCACCGTGCATTCCACAGCTACCGATCCGGAAGGCCATACGCTCAAGTATGCTTGGAAAAAGAACGGTGTAGCCGACGGCGGCAATACTCCCGACTACTCGTTCACTCCCAACAATGCGGGCGATTTCAAAATTGAGGTGGCCGTCACCGACGCCGCCGACCCGTCTCGCACCGTTTCCGCGGGCCCCAAGACTTTCACCGTTCAAGACTACACGCCGCCCCAGATTTCGAGCGTTACCGCAGTGCCCAACGCCCTTAGCTGCTCGGCCGATACCAGCGGTGCTCATACCGCCAATCTCGCGGCCCAAGTGTCCGGATCTGCTTGCGGGGGCAATCTCACTTACAAATGGACTGTTACCGAAGGCACTGTCACCAACGATTCGAGTCCCAACGCCACCTTCGATACATCAAGCCTGAACTTTGACGCCAACGGTGGTCAAAAGGCCATCACCGCCACTCTCACCGCAACTGATGAGACCGGCAAGTCGGTTTCGCAAACCACCGCTATCAATGTCACTTGTCCAGCGGTGTTCAAGCGCTTGCCCGACGTCGTGTTCGCTAAGAACAGCGCCCGTGTCAACAACTGCGGAAAACGCATCCTGATTGAGCAAGCCGCGCCTCAGGCCGGAACCGCCTACGATATCTTGCTCGTCTCGCACCGCGCGGCCGACGAAGTTGAAAAGCTTCCCGGTAGGCGCCGCGCTGCCGCTCGGTCGCTTGATGAACAACGCGCCATGAATGCTGCTGCCATCCTCATCGGTGGTCACGGCACTTGCGCTAATCTCGATCCGTCTCAAATTAAAATCGACCTTGCTGGTACCGACCAGACTTCGACACCCGATCCGGGCCTCTGCGGTACTTCCACCTTGCCGGAGACAAAGGAACGGAAGGGCTCGCGAGTCACCGACGCCGATAAAGAACGCCGCGTGGAGGTCTACCTGGTTCCAAAGGGTAGCCAAACCTTGCCGCCCGCGGCGAAAAATGCTCAACCTGTGTCCGAGGGCGCTGTTAAGGCTCTTGGTTGTCCGAAGTAGTACCGATAGTTAGTTAGCGGAAAAAGGGATCGGCAGCTTCTGCAAGATCCCTTTCTTTCCGCTACTTGCACGAATAATGGACTCATCAAGCCGTAATAAAGTACGCTTGTAGACATCTATGCTTTATGGGTTACAACTCTCGTTTGGAGGATCAGAATGATCACTCGGCTCAAAGTTAAGCCGATCAGTTGCGCGCTCGTGTGTGCCTCGCTGTGCTTCGTCACAGCGGCATTTGCTCAGGACGCGAACACCAGTAACAAGACAACTACGGCCCCAAAAACGGCTGACGGCGAAGATCAATATCCCGACCTTGTGGAAATCGATCCTTTCGGCGGTATCAGCATCTACGGTCAAGTCAATCGGGGCCTCGATACGAAGCTCGTTGACGGCGGCGTGGGCGGTTTGCGTCTCGCCATTAACCCGTATAAATATTTCGGGCTCGAACTCTGGGCCGATTATGCTCAGGCCAATGTCGAGTTCAGGCAATCCAATGGACCTTACCCGGCAGGTTTTGGCGTTCCCGCTGGAACGCCCATCCCGCCCTACAGCTTTGGCGCCCGGAACTTCTTATTCGGTTTGAATCCCGTCTTCAATCTTCGTCCCCGCGGTTCTAAGGTAATCCCGTACATTACCGTTGGCGCGATGGGCGTCCAATATACTCCTACCGGCACGGCGGAAAATTTAGCTAGGCAGCCAACTAACATTGCCCTCTATCAAGCTCAAAGCCTGAACGACAATCTCCAGGTCGGCATCAACTATGGCGGCGGCGTGAAGTGGCACTTCTCAGATCACGTCGGCGCGCGCGTCGATGTTCGCGGCCTGTGGACCCGCAATCCCACCTATGGCCTGCCAAATTCCTTGAATGGCACCGGCGTATTTATTCCTGCCAGGGCCAAGCTCGACGGGCTGCAGGCAACTCTCGGCTTGGTCTTTTATCTCGGCCAGAGCAAGTGTCCGCCCATGCCTCCCGCGCCTCCCCCGCCGGCCCCCCTGCCCACTCCAACTATTTCCGGCGCTGGCGGCGCTGGCGCGGTAATCTGTCCCGGCAAGCCTGTGACGATGCACGCCGATATGCCCGGTGCGCCTGCCGACCACAAGTTGACTTATGCCTGGACGGTAAATGGCCAAAGTCAAGGCAGCAGTTCGCCCGACCTAACCTTCACGCCCGGTCCTGGCACCTCGAACATTGCTCTGACCGTGACCGATACTACGCCTCCGCCGCCTCCCATGGAGCGTCCACAGAAATTCCCCGTCCGTTGCTGGGTACAACCGCCGGCTCCGGCTCCCGTGGTGCCGGTCACCGCCAGCACATCCATTACTGTTAACGACGCTGGCCCCACCATCAGCAACATCTCTGCCTCCGCTGCTTCCGGCTCACCTGCCGCTGGCGCCGGCGGTGGTGCCGCTCTGGTCTGCTCGAAGAACGACGGTCCGCATACCGCGAACCTCTCGGCCACTGCCCAGGCCTGCCCGTGCGGCGGCAACTTGACTTACAAGTGGACCGTAAGCGAAGGCAGCCTTACCAACGACTCAAGCCCGAACGCCACCTTCGACGCGTCGAGCCTGACGTTCGAAGACAGCGCGCAAGATCAAACCAAGACTGTGACTGCTACCCTCACCGTTACCGACGAACAGGGCAAGACGGCCACTCAGACCACCAACATCACGGTGAACTGCAAGCCCACCTTCGTCCGGCTTGACGACGTGATCTTCGCCAAAAACAACGCTCGCGTGAACAATTGCGGTAAGCGCGTCCTCGTCGATGACGCCGCCAACCGCCTTTCCAGCGGCGATTACGACTTGGTGCTCGTTGGCCATCGCGATACCGACGAAGCCGAAAATGCTCCCCGCGCTCGCCGGACTAGAGGCCATAAGGCCGAAGCTGGCAGGCTGCTTGATGAACAGCGCGCGTTGAACGCAGCTGCCATCCTCAGCGGCGGCACAGGCACTTGCGGTAAGGTTGACATCTCCCGCATCAAGGTGGATTGGGTCGGTACCGACCAGACTTCGGAAACGCGGCCTGGCCAGTGCGGAACTTCCAACACCCAGGAGCGCAAGGGTTCCGAGACTAGCGAAGCCGATAAGAATCGGCGCGTTGAAGTCTACCTGGTGCCTCACAACAGCACTACGTTCCCGCCGGCGGTCAAGAACGCGAAGCCGGCGCCCGAAGCTGAAGTGAAGGCTCTCGGTTGCCCCCACTAAAGACCATCGTTAGCTAAAAACAAGAGAGGGTCGAGCGGTTCGTCGCTCGGCCCTTTTTTATTTGGCTTACTATAGATTGTTTACGTCTTATGAAACTTCTCGCGCGCTTCAATCTCATCTTTATCGCGGTGTTTGCAATCGGAATAACCCTCGCAATATGGCTTGCCTCTGCCTACTTGCGGGCCGATGCCAAAAAGCAGGTTTTGGCGCAGGCGAAGCTCATGATGCTGACCACGTTAGCTACCCGGCATTACACCTCCGAACAGATTGCGCCCCTCTTGGAAAAGCTGCAGAGGCACGATGCCGCCTTTCTTCCCCAAACTGTCCCGGCCTACTCAGCAACCCAGGTCTTCGACTATCTGCATAAAACGGAGCCCGATTACTATTACAAGGAAGCGACGCTTAATCCCACGAATCTTATCGATCGCGCTGCCGATTGGGAGGCCGACGTCGTGAACGCTTTCCGCAACGATTCCTCGCTGAAAGATCTGTCGAGAGAACGCGATACAGCCACTGGGCGATCGCTGTTTTTCGCGCGCCCGCTCCGCATCGGTAACCCCGCCTGTCTGGTATGTCACAGTACGCCCGATCGAGCGCCTGTTTCCATGATTCGCCAATACGGCACTTCTAATGGCTTTGGCTGGAAGCTCAACGAAGTGATCGGCGCGCAGATTGTTTCAGTACCTGAATCGCTTCCCATCGAGATCGCCAATCGTGAGCTGAAGTCGCTGATCGTCTATTTGGTCGTTGTGGCTGCGGTTGCGCTCATCGTCCTCGACGTCCTCCTCATCTTCGCGGTAATCCGGCCCGTTACCAGGCTGTCGCAAGTAGCCGAAGACATCAGCCAGGGAAAGATGCACGTGGAAGACATTCCCGTAACGGGCAAAGATGAAATTTCCGCTTTGGCCGCCTCCTTTAATCGCATGCAGCGAAGTTTGGCAAAGGCGATGAAGATGCTCGAAGGAGATGATTCAGCTTGATGGACACTTAGTCAAAAATCGTTCGCGCTCTGTTCCAGATGGCACTTCTTCCGCAAGCGCCCCGTAAAGCTGCTGCCAGCTTTGAGCACTCTTTGCCGCGCGGTTTACTAACACCCGCGCCATCGGTCCGACGTAAGCAGCCAGTTGCACCGTTAGACGGTTTAAGCCGTCGGCATCGAAGCCGCCCGAACGTGGACTCGTCGCGGGTGCAGACGATGCAGGCGGCAACGGCTTGTCCGCTGCCTGCGCCGAAGCTGCCATGGAATGCCGGCTTTGCAAAGCCTTCACCAATCGTTCGAAAGCCTGTTCATATTGGTTCCCGGCAAATTCAATCCACTGCAGGCCAGCGAGTTGGTAATCCATTCCCCGAGGAAGCGTGCAGGCCTCCAGAAGGATCGGGACGATAGGCCGTTTGTGAGATTCGGCCAGCGCGAGTTCTTTCGAAACATTCGCCGATTGAGCCGAACCCGTCGATAACAGAACCAGGAAAACGTCGCAATCGGCAATGGCTTGACTTATAGAGGCGCGCCACAGCTCGCCGCCTTCAATGTTGTCGCGATCAACCCAAGCGTCTATGCCGCGATCACTCAGGCTGTTAATGAGACGATCCGCAATGGCCGTGTCGGTTCGTGAATAACTTATGAAAAGCTTCGCCACACTGAGGAGTCTTTGACTTAATAATATGCAAAATAAGCTCGACCTGCGGCGGTATTTTCAGCCCAACGGCCGTTTCGCCAGGAAGCGCTTGCGTTCGTCTCCCGTCGGCACTTCTTCGGCTAACGCCTCATACAACTGCTTCCAGTTATGCGCTTTCTTTGCCTCGCGCTTAACCAACACGCGCGCAAACGGCCCGACATATACCGCCAATTCCGTTGTTAGGCGATCTAATGCGCTGGTCTCAAACCGTGTTGTCGTTGTCGGCGTCGGAGGGGGAGCAGTTGGGGCTGCCGGCAGGGGTGTCGGAGCCACCTCTGTAGCAGCATGTTCATACACAGGTGGCTGAGGCAATGGCACGCGGTTTCTGAGCGATTGCAGCGTGTCTGCGAATTCACCCGCGCTTTGGAATCGCTGGGCCGGGTCCTTTTCAAGCGCCTTCAGAATAGCCAGCGACAGAGCAGGCGGTACACCCTGATTGATTGAAATGGGCGCGCGAGGTATCTGGTTCACATGCCCGTTCATTACGGCCCACGAACTGTCGCCATCAATAGGCCTTTGGGCCGTCACCATTTCGTACAGCACCACGCCCACTGAGTAAATGTCGGACCTGCTGTCCAGCGGGCCTCCACGGACCTGCTCCGGCGACATGTAGTAGACCGATCCAACTGCCATGCCGGTTTTGGTCAGCGCCAGGTCGTCCGCCGACCGTGCAATCCCGAAATCCATCAGCTTCACGTGTTCTCCGGGAGTCAGCATGATATTTGCTGGCTTGATGTCGCGGTGAACCACTCCAAGCTGGTGTGAATAAGCCAGCGCCCGCAGAACTTGTATGCCGATATCCATGCTTTCGCCGGGCTGCATGACACGCCGGTTCAGGCGCTCGTTAAGCGTCACGCCCTCAAGGTATTCCATCACCATCAATAACTGGTCTTCGTGCCGCAGGGCGTTATGGAGCGAAGCGATATTCGGGTGGCTTAGCCGTGCCTGCAGCTTGATCTCTCGTATGAAGCGATCGGCTAATTCGCCCGATGCCGTTAAGCTCGGCAGAACTACCTTCATCGCCTCAATCCGGTCTGAAATCAGGTGCTGCACCTTATATACGGTGCCCATTCCACCCGCGCCGATAATGCCAATGACCCGGTAATCGCCAACTGTCTGTCCAACTGAAACCGCCACTTTGACCATCAGAATACCAGTAGAATGGGAAATCCTTATGCTTCCAATTCTCTCGATGGTCGCGTTCACTCTATCAAATGTGCTCAGTGCTCCATTTGCGAGTGGTTTGACGGCCGCTCCCGCGGGTGCGAAAGTGGCCTGGCTTGAGAACGAGCAAGGCAAGCGAAACGTGTATGTTGCTGCTGCGCCGGACTGGAAGGCCCAGCGGATTACAGACTTCAATAAGGACGATGGCCAGGAAATTGGCGATTTAACCTGGTCTCCCAACGCAACATTCCTGATTTTCACGCGCGGCGGCGACCTCGAAAATGGCAAAGAAAATCCGAACCCAGCTATGGCCCCGACTCGTCCCGATCAGGAGATTTGGTACGCTACCGCCGATGGCTCGGGCTTGAAGAAACTCACTGATGGTCATGCCGCGGTGATCTCGCCGCACGGCGATTTGATCGCCTTCATTCGCGGCGGTCAGATATTTTCCATGCTTCCGAGCGGCGAGGAAATAAAAAATATTATTGCCCAAAAAGGGATCCAATCCGATCTTCAGTGGTCGCCCGATGGCAACCAGCTGGCCTTTGTCAGCCACCGCGAAGGCCACAGTTTTATTGGCATATATGATGCCGGCGCAAAAACATTGCAATACCTGGATGCCAGTGTTGACCAAGATATGGAGCCAGCCTGGTCAGACGATAGCGCCCGTCTGGCTTATCTGCGTCTGCCCACCGAAGCTCCGCGGATTGGACCAGGACCGCGCCGCACAGGCGAACCATGGTCAATCCGCATCGCCGAAACCAAAACGGGCGCAGCCCACGAAATCTTCCGCGCGGCCGAAGGCACTGGAAGCGTTTTTCACGAGATCACGGCAGCGCACCAAATTCTCTGGGCTGCGGGAAACCGGCTGGTCTTTCCCTGGGAACGCACCGGTTGGTGCCACCTTTACAGCATTCCCGCGAATGGCGGAACTGCAATGGAACTCACGCCCGGCGACGGCGAGGTGGAGCAAGTGTCGCTATCCAAGGACGACAAGACTGTCTATTTTTCGACCAATATCGGCGACATTGACGCCCGTCATCTCTGGAGCGCAGATCCCAACAAAGGCGGAAGCGCACATCAACTGACATCCGGAGAGAACATCGATTTGACACCGCAGCCACTGGCAGATGAGTCCTCAATGGCATTCCTAAGTTCCAGTTACCGCGAAAAAACTCATGCCATGATTCGCTCCATTGACGGCAAGACACGCGAGCTTGCGCCTGAACTGGTTCCAGCCGAATTCCCAACGATTGCCCTTGAAAAGCCGCAACCGGTGATCATCACGGCCGCCGATGGAATGCAGATCCACTCGCAGCTTTTCTTACCGACAAACGGCAAAGGAGGCCGGCACCCAGCACTCGTTTTCTTTCACGGCGGGTCGCGCCGCCAGATGCTGCTTGGCTTTCACTACATGTATTACTACTCGAACGCCTTCGCTATGAACGAATATCTGGCGAGTCAGGGATATGTGGTGCTTTCAGTAAACTACCGCAGCGGCATTGGTTACGGCATGAAGTTTCGCGAAGCGATCAACTATGGAGCCGAAGGCGGCAGCGAGTTTAATGACGTGATAGGCGCTGGATTGTATTTGAAAAGCCGGCCTGACGTCGATCCCGCACGCATTGGTGTCTGGGGCGGATCTTACGGCGGCTATCTGACGGCCATGGCGCTTTCGCGCGCTTCCGATTTGTTTGCCGCCGGTGTCGATTTTCATGGCGTACACGACTGGAGCACGCTGCGTGAAATTCCCGCTCCCACCGGCGGAGATCCGAAAACACAGCGTGAATTTCAGGAAGCTCTTCGCATAGCTTTCGACTCATCGCCCATGTCATCTATCGATACCTGGAGAAGCCCGGTTCTGCTCATTCATGGAGACGACGACCGGAACGTTTCTTTCGACCAGACGGTGATCTTAGTCGAAGCCCTGCGCCAACGCCATGTCGAGTTGGAGCAACTTATTTTTCCAAACGAGATCCACGATTTCCTGCGGCACGATCACTGGCTGGCTGCGTACCAAGCCACTGCCGATTTTTTCGGCCGCAAGCTGCACGCAAGTCCCGAGAGCACGGCATCGTACGCTAAGGATATTAAGAACCATTCCGGTAAGTAAAACAAGATTGAAGGAGGAATATGAAGGGGTTTAGAGCATTTGTTCTACGCGGCAATGTGGTTGACTTGGCCGTTGGCGTGGTGATTGGAGTGGCGTTTGGAACAATTGTAACGGCGTTCGTTAAAGACTTGATTACGCCTCTTATCGGGGTGTTCGGCGGCGTACCAAAATTTGAAGATCTGAATTTTACGGTAAATGGATCGAGATTTGGCATCGGGGACTTTGTCAACGCTTTGATTACATTCCTGCTGATAGCGGCCGTGGTCTATTTCCTTGTGGTTCTGCCGGTTAATGCTCTGATTGCCCGCGCGAAGCGCGGCGAGGTGCCACCCGATCCAACCACTAAGAAATGCCCCGAATGCCTGAGCGACATCCCGATCGCTGCCCGGAAATGCGCCCATTGCACTTCGGTTGTAGCCTAGAGTTTTGTCACCTCTTGGCTTTCGCTTTGTTGTCTTGGCTCTGGCCTTCGGCGCCGCCGCTATGGCGCAAGGAAATTATGAGATTCAGGTATACGGCTCCGATACTGTTGCCCCGGGCCGAACCATGGTTGAATTGCACAGTAACTTCACAGCGACCGGGAGCCAAATAACGAGCGATGGAACGTACCCGACGAACCACCAAGAACACGAGACCGTGGAGATTACACAAGGGTGGAATTCGTGGTTTGAGACCGGCTTCTATATCTTCACCAGCATGGGTCCGGATGGACAGGGCTACAAGTGGGTAGGAGATCATATACGTCCGCGCGTAAGGGTGCCAGACTCCTGGAAGTGGCCGGTGGGAGTCAGTGTATCTACCGAGGTCGGCTACCAGCGTCCTATATTTTCTAGAGACACCTGGACATGGGAGATCCGCCCTATTATCGATAAGCAGCTTGGTCCCTGGTATCTCGCCGTAAATCCGGCGTTAGAACGCTCATGGCATGGGCCCAGCGTGCCTCAGGGACTGGCTTTCGCTCCGGCCGTTAAAGTGGCATACCAATTCACAAAGAAGATTGCCGGCGGTTTCGAATATTACGGCGACACGGGTCCGATTTATGGTTTTGATCCAATTCCCGAGCAGCAGCAACAATTCTTTCCCGCCATCGATTTGGATCTCAGTCCGGATTGGGAGTTTAATTTCGGTGTCGGCGTGGGAGTTACCCATAACACCGACCATCTGCTGGTGAAAATGATATTAGGGCGCCGCTTTAACTTCTTTCCGAAATGGTCCGGCCATGCGGCGAAAGGCAATTGAGCACTGCCGGAGCGAAGCGAAGCTTTTTTCCGAGCCACGTTACAATGTCTGTTCATGGCACAATTGCTGGCGGGCAAGACCGCGCTTGTCTTGGGCGTAGCAAACAAGTGGAGCATTGCCTATGCAATCAGCGCTGCTTTTGTTCGCGAGGGCGCTTCGCTGATTTTGACCTACCAGAGCGAACGCCAGCGCGAAACGGTGGAGGAACTCGGCGGGGAATTGCACGCTTCAAGAATTCTACCCTGCGATGTTACTAAGCCGGAAGAACTGGGGAACCTGGTTTCCGAGCTTAATAGTTTTGCCCCAATTATTGATACGGTGATGCACAGCATAGCGTTCGCGAATCGCGAAGATTTGAGCCGCCCCTTTCTCCAGACAAGCCGGGACGGTTTTCTGTTGGCCCAGGAAGTTAGTGCATATTCGTTAGTGGCGGTTTCCCGCGCATTGGCGCCGCTTATGAGTTCAGGAGGTTCAGTTACCACCTTGACTTACTTAGGATCGACGCGAGTAGTACAAAACTATAACGTGATGGGGGTTGCCAAGGCATCACTTGAGGCGTGTGTACGCTATCTGGCAAGTGATTTAGGGCCGCATCGAATTCGCGTGAACGCCATTTCCGCCGGTCCCATCAAAACTACCTCGGCGCGCGGCGTAAAGGATTTTTCGAAGGTTTTGGAAGGCGTGGCCGCGATGGCGCCGCTAAGGCGCAATACCGATCCCGCTGAAGTTGCCGATACAGCAGTCTTTCTCGCCAGTGACCTGGGACGCGGGGTTACTGGAAACATAGTATATGTCGACTCAGGGTTCCAAATTGTGGGCCTTGGAGTGAGCGATTAGGGTCATTGCCTTAAGTGAAAACACCTGACTTAGGCGACGATCCCCGCGCTTACGCGTCTCAATTGACAGAGATTTTTCAGCTTCACTATTCTAGATATTTTGTGCCCGTGCCCGCTGGCAAGCAGAGCAGGCCGGTTTTTCAACGTTGAACTCTATGATTCAGGTTACTGGTCTTTCAAAACGATACGTCCGTCATTTCGCCGTGAAGGACATTTCCTTCTCGGTGGAAAAGGGCGACATCGTCGGATTCCTCGGCCCCAACGGGGCTGGGAAGACAACCACGATGCGCATTCTGACGTGTTTCATGCCGCCTACCGAAGGGACAGCCACCGTGGCCGGCTTCGATGTATTCCAACAACCGTTTGAAGTGAAGAAGCATATCGGCTACTTACCGGAAATGCCGCCGCTCTATCCGGAAATGAGCGTATCCGACTATCTCAATTTCGTAGCGCGGCTTAAGAATATCCCAGCGGGCGACATCAAGAGCCGCACTCAGCAAGTGATGGAACGCTGTTCAGTAGCGGACGTGAGTACCCAGCTGATTTCAAAGCTCTCGAAGGGTTACCGGCAACGCGTCGGGCTGGCGCAAGCCATCATTCATAATCCCGACGTCCTCATTCTGGACGAACCCACCTCGGGCTTAGATCCAAAACAAATTCTTGAGACCCGTGAATTAATCAAGAGCCTGGCGGGTGAACATACCATCATTCTCAGCACTCACATTCTGCCGGAAGTTGAGGCGGTTTGTAAGAACGTCATCATCATCAACAAAGGCAAACTGGTTGCGACCGACTCAGTCGAAAATTTAAAGAATCGTTCGGGGTTTGGCGCAGTTCAGGTGGAGGTGGAAACAAACGGAGATGCCGACGCACTGGCGATTCATCAGAAGTTGGAACAGGTTCCCGGCGTGAGTAAGGTTCTAGACAGGCCTTTGGCGGGTCCCGGACGATTTGTATTTGAGGTGGAGAGCTTGCAAGGCAGAAACTCCCGGGCCGATGTGGCGCGCGCCATCGTTCACGCCGGCTGGAATCTGTTGGAATTGAAATCGAGCAGCCTGACTCTGGAAGAAGCCTTCCTTGAACTCACCGGATCGGGCATGAAACCACCTGAACCAGTTGTGGACGGAGGTACACAGTGAGAAATATTTGGACCATCTGCCGGCGGGAACTGTACGCCTATTTCGTTTCCCCTATCGCCTGGGTGTTGCTGGCCATATTCGCTTTTCTCAGCGGTGTTTTCACCTATGCTCTCAGTTCGAGTTTTGTCGAGTATGCGTTACGCAGCCAGATGAGCGGGCAGGCAGGCCCGGTGAACCTAAATGAGCAGGTGATTGCCCCACTGTTTTCGAATATTGCGGTTGTCGGATTATTTATTATTCCGTTGATCAGCATGCGGCTTTTTGCCGAAGAGAAGCGCCAGGGAACGCTGGAGCTACTGGTGACCTCGCCGGTTCACGACCTGGAAATCGTCCTCGGCAAATGGCTCTCGGCGGTGATCATGTATTCCGCTCTCTTAGGAGTCCTGCTGTTGGATTACTCGTTTTTATTCCTTTATGGCAACCCGGATTGGAAGCCGGTGGCCACGGGTTTTCTCGGCATCTTCCTGCAAGGGGCGGTGTTGTTGTCGTTCGGCACGTTCATCTCGACACTGACGAAGAATCAAATCGTGGCAGGGGCTGTGGGCTTTGGACTCGCGTTGCTGCTCTGGATCATCAACTGGCTTTCTGAGTTCGGCAATTCTGTTTTCTCCGAAGTCGTGCGCTACATTTCGATCGTCCGGCACATGGACAGTTTTTCGAATGGCGTACTCGACTCGCGAGATTTGATTTATTACCTATCAATGATTTTCTTGGGATTGTTCCTTACATCTCGGTCTCTCGAGTCGTCACGGTGGAGGGCTTAATGGCGGTGAGTAACCAAACCGTTGCGGCACAGCAGGCGCGTTTCGGCGCTACCGCCGGTTTATACACAATAGTGGTTATCGCAATTCTGGTTGTAGTCAATTGGCTGGGACAACGCTATAACAAGACTTACGACACAACCAGCAATAAACGATTCACCTTATCGCAAGAGACCGAGAAAGTAGTCAAAGGCCTTACTCAACCCGCGACGATTACTTATTTCGACAAGAAGAGCGGCTTCGAAACGGCAAGACCCATTCTCGACCGCTACAAGAATCTATCTTCGAAGGTTAGCGTTCAGTACGTCGATTATCAGGCCCAGCCGACGGTTGCCAAGTCTTTCGGACTGCGCTTTCCAGGGACCGCTTACGTGGCAATTGGACCGCGCCGCGAAGAAGCTAAGACGCTAAACGAAGAAGGAATCACGGGAGCGTTCTTAAAAGATCTGAAGGGCGTTCGCAAAGTATGTTTCGTGAGCGGCGGCAAAGAGCATCCGCTCGATCAGACGGACAGCAATGGGCTATCTAATTTCAAGTCCCTTCTGGAGCGCGATAATTATCAGGCTCAATCGGTGACACTGCTGGACAAAACCAGTGTTCCCAGCGAGTGCAACGTAATGGTGGTGGCTGGCCCGCAGGTGGATTACACGGCCAACGAAGTGGGCGCGCTTAAGAGCTACGTTGAAGGCGGAGGCCGGGTGTTCTTTGCGCTTGACCCGCCGCTGGATTTCAGCAGCGAGCGCATTGCCGAAAACGCCGAACTCGCCGGTCTATTGGAAAGCTGGGGCGTGACCCCGGACAAAGATCTCGTTCTGGAAGAGAACCCGATGGGCCAGCTCTTTGGATTCGGCCCTGAGATTCCGCTGGTGCGAAGTTACGAATCGCAGCCGATCGTGAACGATCTGAAAGACAGTTGGACCGGCTTCCCGGTCTCGCGTTCATTGGAAGTAAAGAACGGCGATAAGACCAGTGTGAGCAAGTTGTTTTCAACCACCGACTCGGCCATTGCCACTACAAAGCTGAGCAGCAATGCGGTGAATCCGTCAGATCCAAGCAACAAGAAGGGCCCTTTCGTGCTGGGCGCGGCCGGTACTTATAATAACGGCAAGCCAAACGATAATGGCAGGTTTGTGGTTATTGGCTGCTCGGGCTTTTTTACCAACGGCATGTTGAAATTCCAGGCCAACCGCGACTTAGCGTTGAACATCCTCAACTGGCTTTCTTCCGATGAAGACCTAATCTCTATCCGGCCTAAGGAGCCTGAGGATCGCCGCCTGAACGTAACTCAGCGGCAGATGACTTTGTTTGCCTATACCGATTTCCTGGCTATTCCGCTGCTGATTATCGTGGGCGGCGTGGCCATTTTCTTGAAGCGGAGATAGCATGGGCTCCAAGAAACTTATAATAGCGGCCGTGCTGCTTGCCGCTTTGAGCGGTGCGGTCTGGTGGGCCAAGCGTCATCCTGAATCGACGGAAAGCAAGACCACCACGCCAACGAATCCGAATCTGGTGAACATTGCCGATTCATCGGTGCAAGGATTTGATATTCAGAAGAAGAGTGGAGCGCAAGTCACTCTTCAGCTGCAAAATGGCAAGTGGGCCATTACTGCACCTGAACTTTTCACAGCCGATCAGGATGCAGCGAAAAGTCTAGTGTCATCGTTATCGCCGGCGGCTACGGACGGTGTTGTAGAAGACAAACCCGCTGACTTATCGAAATACGGGCTTACCTCTCCGAGCCTGACCGTAACGGTTCATGAGAAAGGTGGAAAATCGGATCAGATCATTTTTGGCGACGACGTTCCGGCGGGGTCGGAGGTTTATGCACGATTGAATGGCGACCCGAAGGTTTACGCCGTTTCATCGTCGGTAAGGAGTACGTTCGACAAAACGGCGAACGATCTCCGCGATAAACGGCTTCTGACGGTGGATCAGGGCCAGCTCTCGCGCATTGAGGTGGCGGCGCCTAAATCGGACGTGGAGTTCGGCAAGAACGGTCAGAACGAATGGACCATCCTGAAACCGGGGCCCTTTCGCGCGGATAACTTCCAAGTTGAGGAACTGCTGCGAAAGTTGACTGACGCGAAGATGGACCTTTCTTCAACGGCGGCAGACGATGCGAAGAAAGCTGCCAGCGCCTATGCCGTCGGTCAACCGGCAGCCACCGCGAAGCTGAGCGATTCCTCCGGGACGCAAACGCTGGAAGTTCGCAAGAACAAAGACGATTATTATGCGAAGAGCAGCGTAGTGACGGGCACGTTCAAGGTGGCGTCCGACCTCGGCAAAGCGCTTGAGAAGCCTTTGGATGAGTACCGGAACAAGAAGATCTTCGATTTCGGATTTGCCGATCCAAACAAACTGGAAATCCAGCAAAGCGCGAGCGACAAGACTTTCGTGAAAAAAGGCACTGACTGGACGCAAGGCGGTAAGACCATGGATGCCAGCGCCGTGCAAGGGCTCATCGACAAACTGCGCGACTTGTCTGCATCGAAGTTCGTCACCGCTGGATTTACCAATCCCGCCGCTACCATTACCGTTGTTTCTAACGAAGGGAAGCGTACGGAAAAAGTGGAGTTCGCCAAAACCTCTGACGGCTACATAGCTCGCCGCGGCATTGAACCCGCGCTCTACCAGCTGGACGCAAAAGCGGTTAACGATATCCTGGAAGCTAGTAACTCCGTAAAGCCAGCCGCTGCCAGTAAGAAGTAAGCACGCGGGCCCGGCACGCGGCCACTCAGCTTCATGTCTGCTCTTAATACGGATTTGTATGAACTCACCATGGCGGCTGGTTATTTTGTGGCCGGAAAGACGGACGAAACCGCGACTTTCGAATTGTCGATACGGCGGCTGCCCGAGACCCGCAATTTTTTAGTTTCGGCAGGTTTGGCCCAAGCCGTGGAGTATCTGCTAGACCTGAAGTTCCAGCCTGAAGAGATTGAGTATCTTCGCTCTTTAGCGCAGTTCAACAATACGCCTCCTAAGTTTTTCGATTTCCTGGCCAACCTTCGCTTTACCGGCGACTTATTTGCGATGCCGGAGGGCACACCGGTTTTCGCTAATGAACCAATAGCGATTATTCGAGCGCCGCTGGTGGAAGCGCAGTTAGTAGAGACTTATCTGCTCTCAACGTTCGTTTTTCAAACCATGGTGGCATCGAAAGGGGCGCGTTGTGTTCTGGCCAGCGGGGGGCGGCCGATTGTAGAGTTCGGCAGCAGGCGTGCTCATTCGCCTGGCGCAGGCATTCTGGCAGGCCGCGCGGCGTTCATTGGCGGGTGTGCTGGAACCAGTAACACGGAAGCGGGCATGCGCTTCGGTATCCCCGTTTTCGGAACCGCAGCCCATTCCTGGACGATGTCGTTCCGCGAAGAAGAAGAGAGTTTCCGCGCGCTTCAGGACCTGTTGGGTGAATCGACAGTTTTCTTAATCGATACTTACGATACGCTAGAGGGCGCGCGGCTGGCCGCTCGTTTAGGCCAGCCAATTTGGGGAGTTCGCCTGGACAGCGGGAACCTGATTGAGCTTTCCAAAAGCGTTCGCCGCATTCTTGACGATGCCGGATTGCACGAAGCCAAAATTTTCGCCACCAACGACCTGGATGAGCACCGCGTGGCCGAGTTCATACGGGCCAGCGCGCCGATAGACGCGTTCGGCGTTGGAACGCAGTTAGCCACTTCCGCCGATGCACCGGCGTTATCGGCCGTATACAAGCTGGTGGAACTCCGGCGCGGCGACGATCTGCAATATACGGCCAAGTTCAGCCACGATAAGAGCACTCTTCCCGCCGCCAAACAGATCTATCGTTACGCCGACCATGATGTGGTGGCGCTGTACAGCGAATGCAACGACACGTTCAAAGGCGAACCGCTGCTGCGGCCGGTAATCATAGGCGGCAATCTGGTTGAACCGCTATCCGCTATCGGCAAGATTCAAGCACGCTCGCAAGCGGCCATCGCGGCGTTGCCAAAAGAACTGCGCCAACTGGACCAGAGTAAACCTTACCGGGTTGAGATTAGCCCGCGTCTGCTGGAGATGGCGCAGGATCTTCGTGAGGAATTACAGCCGGTAAAACAGTGAAAACCGTTTTTTTCGACGTAGATACGCAGCTCGATTTTCTATATCCAGCCGGAGCACTGTATGTTCCCGGAGCGGAGAACATCATAGGAGCACTTGCGGCGTTAACACGATTCGCGGCGGCGAGCAAGCTTCAGATCATCTCGACCGCCGACGCTCATTCGGAAGACGACCCGGAGTTCAAAACCTGGAAACCGCATTGCGTGGCAGGAACGGCGGGGCAACAAAAGGCAGGCGTGACTCTCATCGGCGTGTCTGCTGTAGTTAGCACTGGGCCCGATTTATCGCTGGCGGCAACTGGGTCTGTCCCGCAAATCATTGCCGAAAAGCAGAATATCGATTGCTTCACGAACCCAAATCTGCGGCCGCTTCTGAAGCAACTTGCCGCGGAACGATACGTCGTCTATGGAGTCGTCTCAGAGGTTTGCGTCCGCTGTGCCGCCTTTGGATTGCTCAAAACTGGAGCGCGGGTTGAAGTGGTTGCCGATGCCATTAAGACACTGAATCCAGTAGTTGAGAGGCAAATGCTTGAAGAATTTAGGGCCAGCGGCGGCGTGGTGACCACGGTTGCGGCAGTAACTGCTTAGCGGTAGAAGCTGACCAAATGCTGGCCAGCCGGTAGAACGATGGAGGATAGCGTTTCACCCGCTTTCAGTTTCCAGAACGGCGCTCCATCCAACTCCACCGACGACACCGAAGATCCAAACACTGCGAGCGCGCGGCTTCTGCTGGTGTACGCCAGATCGGCCCTGTCATTTTGGGCCACAGCGGACCTGATCTCGCCATTGAAATCGGCAATTGACACCGCCGGCTTCACAGCACTGGCTTCAAAGGTATGTTTCCCCGCAGGCGCGAGCAACGCTCTGCTGTCTTGGAGCGGCCAAAGCTTACCGTCCATCTGAGCAGCGCCTTGCCATGCAATGCGCGTTGGCTCCGCCGCGGTGAAATTCATTACGCCGGCCTTATCCACGTTCACCGTCGCCGTAGTGGCAGCCGCCGGCAACAGTGACAAGTCCTGCTTTTCAAGCGAGTTTTCAAAATACAAAGCAACCCGCGAAAAAGAGGCGGCGGCTTCATGAACAAGTTCGAATAATTCCACCCCAGTCTGCTTCTTGGTGGGGTAGACATCCTGATAGCGTTCCACTACGTTGATATCCACCGCAATCTCGCCATGGTCCGGCGTCAACTCGCGATATTGCTTGGCCAGTTTCGAATAGCGCTCCGGACCCAGGCTCCAGAGCGTTGCCGGATCCTCTACCAACAGAGTGCTATTGCGCGCTTGAATCATGGGCAGGCTTTTCGCCACGTCCGCCCCAAGCGCGTCGCGTATGCCGGGTTCAAAGCGGTCGTCAATATGTGTAAGAACGGTATCTAAATAAGGCTTGGCCGTTTTTGTCTTATCGATCACATCAAGCCACTCCGCTTGAAGATGCGTTGCCAGCGCCGCCCGGTAATCGAGGAACAGGCGCAAGTCAGCCGGACTAGCCGACATCTCGTGCCTTGAGCCTTTCTCAAATAATAGCTGCGGATCGAAGCCCGACTGCTTTTTGAAATCGGCGCGTACGTCGTCATTCATCGGCGTGAAGCGCGCGGGATTGCTTGCGCCCTCAAGCGATTCGAAATAGAGCTCGGCCAGGTTCACGCCGTCCCAATCGAAACGCAGCAGCAATTCACTGATCTCTTTCTCAACAGCTTTCTTGCAGTCTGTATTTTGCAGGTTCATCAGCTTGCGCCAATCAAGCTGCGCATCCTGCCCGGCTGCGGTTTTCTCGCGCCACGCCGGATGATCGGCCCAGAACCTCTCGCTCACATGCGGCAATTCGAGCCAGGCGTAAACCAGAATCGCGTTGCGATGGCAAGCGCCGATCAAGTTTTTCAGATAGGCGTCTTGAATAGCGTCGGGCTCCACATTGTGCCAAGCCGCCACGTGCAATTCACCGACTCCTGCCTTGCGCCAGCGCTTTGCCAGATAATCGACATCGGCGCGAATCCGGTATGACGAATCGAAAAACGCCCACAGATTGGTTGTGCGAAGGGGTAAGTCGAGCCCCAAATCCACCAGCGCGTGCAGCAAATATGGATACCGTTCGATACCACTGGGTCCAGGTGTTGTCGCCAGCCACAATACCGCGCCATGCTCCGTCCGCCTACCAGCCAGCACAGGAATACCGTTCCAGCGTTCGGTGGCAAATACCCGGTAGGTTTCCGGTAAGAGCACTCTGCGAATTTCGGCTGGCTGCTCCCAAATCACTTGCATTTGAGCGGCATGGGTATCACAAATCTGCCTGACGGAGACCTTCTCATTTCTGCCGACGATTCCCAGCGCCTGAGATGCTTCGCTCTCGCCCTCCAGAATCAGAATGTGATCATCGGCGAGTTTGGCAACGCTCGCACCGGCCTTCATACCTGCGACGATGATTTGCGCATCCGCGTTCTCCGCCGGAACAATACCAACCGATCCAAGGATTTTCGTCCATGGCCTGGTATCCACTCCTTCGGCGGCGTGAAACGTGATCGCCTGCATGGAGGCGGGTAAGGCGGCCAGCGCCGTTATCGCGGCGAATTTCAGCAATGGTTGAATCATTTCCTTGTGACTGCGTACCAGAAGCTCACGCGTATGTCGTTGTAGTTCGGCTTGCGCGGATTGTACTTGTTGTCTAGATAGACGCCGCGCAGGAAGTCGGTCGAAAAGTAAACATTCTTGGGTAAGAACGACGGGTGAAATTTGATACCTGGGCCCATCTCAATGGTGTTGGCCCAATATTCGTTTTTTGTATCGCGCACGATGTTGCCGTTTAATAAGAACTGGAACGAAGTGCCGTTTTCCAGCGTGAAGGTCCGGCCGCCACGGCTCTGCGAATAGAAAAGCCAGTCCTTGTCGAATCGGCTGACGTAAATCGCGTCGGCAGTAGTCTCGTAATAGAAGCCGGACTGGGGGCTCCCCAGCAACGATCCGAAACCCTTGGCGAAATTTACGCCGCCCCGGTAATCGGGAATGGCGGTTCCCACATTGTCCTGCGGAAGGTACTTAAAGGCCTCGCCAGCTTCTACCCAGCCAGTCAAACGGTGCCAGGTTTTAGTAGCTGCGCCGATACCTAGAATCACTGAACTTTCGGATAAATACTGCGGGTCGACAGCGCCCACCGGAATCAGGCTGCTTTTGACATCGCCGATGAAGCGTGTGGACGCATACAGCGAGACGAATTTACTTAAGCCGGGAATTGGTACGGGGATGCTGCGCTTGATCTGGGCGTATGAGAAAAGATCTTTCCAACGTGACGAGTACATGGGCAGCATCCAGATCGTTGTTTGCGGCGCCATATCACCGTTCACTACGTGAAACGCGCGAGTAGCTTCGCTCGCAATCATCTTGTCGGTCGATTTTCGGGCGAGCGCGAACCAGATCTTCGCTTCCTTATCGTTCTTCGCCAGGTTGTAAGCCCAGCCGAGCTTCAGCATTATCTCGGTATCGCCGGGTTCCTGCTCATGCGCGATCAGCAGATACTTAACTGCGTCGTTGGAATAGCCCAGCTCAAGACTCTTTAGACCCATGGCCCTGGCATCTACGCCCGACGATGTCTCGGACTTGGCCGGACTGGTAACCATCTTTTCAGCCGCAGGTTGCTGCACTCGTGTTTTGAACCCCCTTAAACCATTCAACTGCTCACGCGCTTGCCAGTCTTTCGGATTCAAGTCGAGAATTTGTTGAAACTGATCGATTGCTTTAGGCTTGTCGTTCATCGCCAGATACAAATAGCCAAGTTCGCGCCGGACGGCGAAGTTGTGCGGATCAATTCTTAATGCGGCCTGAAATTCATAGGGATATGGATACCGCTTGCCGAGAAGCTCTAACGCCTGTTCAGCCGTGCGCGATTCGCTTGATCTTGACGCAGCAATCAGCGCTGCCCGTGCCTCTTCTTCGCGGTTTGTCTGCCGCCACACGCGCGCTAATATCAATAACAGCTCGCCGAGTTGGGGCTTCATCTTGCGGCAGATCTCGTATTGCGCTGCTGCCAGCGGCAATTCATCTCGCAGCTCGGCTAATTGCGCCAGTTCCCAATGCGCGCTGAACATGGTCAGATCGTTCGGCTTGTCCGATTGCGCCAGCGCTTGCTTCCAGCGTGCAATGCCATCCGCCAAGGGCTTATCGATGTTTTGGAAAGCTTGCTCTGCCGTAGATTTGGTGGCGGGGCTGCCCGTTTTGCGAAGCTTGTCAAACACGCGCCTTGCTGCCACCGCTTTTTGGGTCTCGAACGCCAAAAACGCGAACTCCAGCGCCGCCGTTTCGTCCTTCGGATTGAGCTTTAAGGCTGCTTCAAATTCATCGCGAGCCGCTGCGTTTTCCCCGGCTTTCAACAACGTGTACGCCAAATCCTTGTGAGCGCCGGCGTTTCCAGTTTGGCTCGTGAGCCCTTTCCGGAAAAGGTCTATCGCGGAATCGTAGTCCTTTTCGGCCAGTGCTTTGTAGGCTTTGTTCAGGTCGGCATCGGCCGCCGTCTGCGCATGGCCCAACCCGGGCGTCAACAACGCACTCAAGACCGCCACCACCCTATGAAGAGACATCGCCAATCAGTTGGTATCCGTTGAACTAGTCGGCTAAGGGTCGAGAATTTCTCTTACCGCGTTTGTCTGCGCCTCTTCTTCGCCTGAAGGTTCTTTCTTTGCTTCGTGCCAGAGTAAAAGCGGATGCATGAATACGACACCGTTCTGAAAGCCTTGTTGCAGAGCCCTAAGAACTCAATTGTCGAGCGAATTACCGGCTCTCGAATCGATCATTGGCTGAGCCCCGAGTTCCCGGAAGTGCAGCAAACGCGAGCCGATTTGTTGGGAGAAACCGCAGACCGCCAGCGCGTGATTGGTCTGGAGTTGCAGAGCGGCAACGATACAGACATGCCGTTGCGCATGGCCGAATATGCTTTGCGAATTTACCGGCTGTATAAACGGTTCCCGGAACAATACGTGCTGTATGTGGGCAACGCTGACATGCGAATGCCGTCGGAACTCACTGGTCCGAGATTCTGTTGCCAATACGAAATTATCGACATTCGGGAACTGGACGAGGAATCGCTGCTGGCGAGCCCATTTGACGTCAACAGCATAATGGCGATTCTGACGCGCCATCGCGATCGCCGCGAAACAATCCGGCGCATTCTGGCGCGAATCGCTACACTGGAAGGTGGAGCGCGGGATATTGCTTTTAAGAAGCTAATGATTCTCGGCGGTTTGCGCAAACTTGGCGATTCGATCCGTACGGAGGTGAAACATATGCCAATTCTCGACGACATTATGGACCACGACGTCATTGGCCCTGCAATTCGCGAAGGGCTGCAACAAGGACGGCAAGAAGGCTTACAAAAGGGCGAGCTGACAATTCTTCGCCGCCAAATCGGAAAGCGCTTTGGCGCTCTGCCCACTGCGGTTGACGAACGCCTGGCCAAGCTCTCCACCGCCGAGCTGGAAGATATTTCCCTCCGTCTGCTCGACGCCAAAAGCATCGAAGAGTTATTCAGCCGATAAACGGCCTGCGCTCAAGCTACATTGGAAGTGGACCCTCGTATGCCCCGCTTCCCAGGCGTTGATTACCTCCATTTTGATTCCCTGCTGACCGAACAGGAATTGATGGTGCGGCAGACCGCGCGCCAATTCGTTGATGACCGTGTAATCCCGGTTATTCGGGATGCTTACAATAACGCGATCTTTCCTAAACACCTGATTGCCGAAATGGGTGAATTGGGCTTTTTCGGCGCGAACCTGGAAGGCTACGGCTGCGCGGGCCTGAACAACATCGAATATGGGCTGATCATGCAGGAGCTGGAACGCGGCGATTCTGGTTTGCGCAGCTTCGTTAGCGTCCAAGGCGCGTTGGTCATGTACCCGCTGCATTCATTCGGCTCCGAAGAGCAGAAACGGCGCTGGCTGCCGAAACTACAATCGGGCGAGGCTGTCGGCTGCTTCGGGCTTACCGAGCCGGGCTTCGGCTCAAACCCTGCGGGGATGCTTACTTCCGCCGAAAAGCGCGGCGACAAATGGGTGCTGAACGGCGAGAAAACCTGGATCACAAATGGATCTGTGGCCGATGTCGCCGTGGTCTGGGCACGGACGTCCGAAGGGATCCGTGGATTTTTGGTAGAGAAGGGAACTCCAGGTTACAAAGCGACAGATCTTCACGGCAAGCTTTCCATGCGCGCTTCCGTCACCTCAAGCCTGCATTTTGCCGATTGCATTATTTCCGAAACCGACCGGTTGCCCTGCGCTAAAGGGCTGAAAGCGCCGCTAGCTTGTCTTTCGCAGGCGCGCTTCGGTATCGGTTGGGGGGTTCTCGGCGCGGCCATGGACTGCTATGAGACGGCGCGCAGCTATTCACTAACTCGGAAGCAGTTCGACGACAAACCGCTCGCTGGCCATCAACTTGTTCAGGAAAAACTCGCCTGGATGATCACAGAAATCACTAAGGGCCAGCTGCTGGCGATGCAGGTAGCGAAGCTGAAAGACGCCGGCAAAGTAGAGGCCGCTCACATCTCCATGCTGAAACGCAACAACGTGGCCATCTCACTCGAATGCGCCCGCTTGAGCCGCGATTTGCTAGGCGCAAACGGCATCATGGACGAATACCCCATCATGCGCCACATGTGCAATCTCGAAACCGTGAAAACGTATGAAGGAACCGACCATATTCATACGCTCGTAATTGGTGAACGGGTTACCGGAATTCCGGCGTACCGCTAAACTATTCCGAAAGCCTTTTCCATTTGATCGTGGAGAACAGCTACTCCGGGATCGCGCTGCACTGCCATTGAATACCGCTTCCAGAAATCCTGCTCCTCGCGCGACGGGGAAAGCAGCGCCCGCATGTCAACCATCAACTGCTCCATTTCGCGGGCGGTCGCGGCGGTTTCTTCGCAGCCAGCTTTTCGTCTATCTGCACAATCAATGTCGTAATCGGCCGTAACCACTGAAACGAATTGTCGTGTATCAGAAGTTGCAGGAAAGCGGCGGGGGACGCAACCGGCCCATGCACAATCTCATACGATGTCCGCTCGGAATCGAGCAGCGCCTTGTGAAGTGTCAGGAGGATTTGCCGAAGCTCAGTCAACTTCTGTCGCGCCCGCGCAAGTTCACCGTCGGGAATCTCCATTCGTCTTCAGATTACCGCGACGGTCTAATCCTCCCGCCGAAGCGCCTTTGCAATCCGAGCAGCCAATTTGCCGCTCATCAATTCCTCAATCGGCTTCGGCAGCGCCAGAGACCAATTCGGATGCTTGTCTTCCATGGTGGCCGGCATGTTCGGACGTTCTTCCACGGCCAGTGCATCGTCCAGAGCGGCCGTCAGAAGACGTGAAGGCGCCTTGCTCAATAGTTCATAAGCTCCGGCCATTGCATCTTCCACGCTGCTCTGTTCCGTCAAGCCTGCCGACTCAACCAACCGCTCACGAATTTCGTGAGTGCTCTCTTCGTTCGGCTTGAGTCCGATGGCTTTCTGCACCTTCAAATCAGCACCTGTCCAAATGCCGGCAACGGTCGGCAAATCGTGCGTCGTGACCGCGGCTGGCGCTTCTTTCGGATAAGCCGTTGGATGTTCCCTTGCAAACCAGAGCAGGCGATAAGACATGACGCCGTGCTGGGCCAGTTTCTCCTTGGTCGAGTCTTCTACCGTGCCCAGATCTTCTCCCACTACATAAGCGCGCGCCCGCTCACTCTCGAGGGCCAGAATCGCCAGCATGTCGCCGGCATTGTAACGAACGTAAGCCCCATCGGCGGCTCCGCACCCCGCTGGAATCCAGAACAGCCGGAACAGGCCCATCACATGATCGATCCGCAACCTGCCGCCGTGCCTGAATCCCGCGCGAATAGTTTGAATGAAGGGCTCGTACCCTGCCGCGCGAAGTTTGTGCGGCGCAAACGGCGGAAGCCCCCAATTTTGCCCTTGGGTATTGAATGCATCTGGCGGAGCGCCTACGGCTGCGCCCTTCGCCAGAACATCTTGCCAGGCCCATCGTCGGCTCCATCGGGGTCGCAACCAATAGGCAGGTCCTGCATCAGATCTAGGTGTCCGGCGCAATCCGCCAATTGTTGGTCGATCAGATATTGCAGCCATTTATGGAATTCGACACGGGCATTGTGGCCGCAAATTGTGCCACCCCCGCGCTAGCCGGATGTCGATAAATCTCGGCCCAACTATGCCAACCACTTTTGTATTCTTCAGCAAGGACGCAAAACGTGGCGAACCGCTTCAGATCTTCGCCCTGTTCCTGACCGAACTGATCAAACTTGGGGTTAGGTTGGAAATTAAGCCAAAGCGCTTCAAGCGCGCTCATCTTTAATTCGAAAACTTTGTTTCTCTCAATCAAGCGCGTCCTGTTCAAATCGCGCCCGGCTTTTGCCAATTCCTCAAGCTGTGGAATGCTGTCCGAGTTTGCACCCGCTATCCACTCAATATGCAGCCAGAGTGGGTTGAAGAAGCGCCGCGATGCGGGAAAGTAGGGGCTTGCCTGTTGAGGAATAATCGGCGTTGCGGCGCTTCAGGGGGTTCAGCAAAAGCATGCCCGCGCCAAGTTCCTTCGACCATTCGGTAAGCTTTTCAAGATCGGCAAGATCTCCCATACCCCAGCTCTCGCGCGAGCGTGCGGAGTACAACTGCACCGCCCACCCCCAAGTCTTCAAATGTTCCGGCAATCAGCATTTACCAGGGCTGACAATCAGCTTACTGGCTGCTTTGCCTTCATACAGTACCCGGTGATATCCAACCGGCAAGCCGACGCTCAACAGTTTAGCGGCGGGAAGAATTTCGCCGCTCTCCAGAACAACTTTGCCCTCATCAGCCAACTCGCGCTGTTCGCCCATCCTCACCACGATCACCGAATCATCCTCGCCCCCTGATATCACCGTGGGGTCCGCCTCCATCGCATCCAGTAACGTGGTAATGGTTTCAGGAGAAGTTTCGTGCCATTTGCCGAACGCGTCTTTGTAGTTCAGCTCGATACCCCAGCCGTTGGTGCGGATCTCCAGTGCTTTTTGTTCCTCTGATGCGGTGGCCATTCCTATATGTAGGAGTCGAAAAGGTAACGGAACCGTACACGCAGGCCGCCTTTCGCATAAAATCACAGGGACAACTAATCCCGTGAATAAAGACTCAAAACCATCGCGCCGTTCGTTCCTTGGCCAAGCCGCGCTCGGAACTGCTGCAACCGTGGCTGCTCCCAGCAGCTCGACAAACGCACCTAAAGCTCAAGCCGAGCACCCCGCGTCACCGCACTTGTCGAGTCCGATTAATTATCCGCGCGTGTTCACCGGGCGCCAACTTGCCATGATTGCATTTCCGCTCGGCGGCGTCGGCGCAGGAAGTTTGAGCCTCGGTGGCCGTGGCCAACTGCGCGATTGGGAAATTTTCAATCGCCCCGATAAGGGCAATGATCTCTCGTACGCCCTGCCGTCTATTTGGGCTCAAATCGGCAATGCTGCGCCGGTCGCTCACGTCCTTGAATCGCGCTATCAGCCTCCCTATGAAGGGCAGGACGGTCTCGGATCGCAAAATGCACCCGGTCTGTCGCGACTGGCTACCGCGCGCTTCACGGGTGAGTTCCCGCTGGCGGGCATCGAGTTTGAAGATGACGCTTTGCCGGTTCGCGTCAGCCTGGAAGCATTCTCTCCCTTTATTCCACATGAGCCGGATGATTCAGGGCTTCCTGTCGCCATACTACGTTATCGTGTATCGAACCCACATCCTCGCCCCGTTCACGTCGCTATCGCATGGTCCATTGACAATCCCGTTTACCGCCACGGTAGCGAACATAAAGAGCGAGCGGAAGAAAAGCGCGCTGTTGAATTCCGCAAGAGTGACCAGCTCTCGGCTCTGGTGATGACGAATCCAGGTCTCGATGATTCCGACGTCTTCCACGGCAGCTTTGTTTTGGCTGTTCGCAATCGGGGTGACGGCAAGCTCACGTATCTTCGTGGCTGGCCTGCTGGCCGCTGGTGGAACTCGCCGCTTCTTTTCTGGGACGATTTCACGGCCGACGGCGAGCTTGGTCCCGAAGCCGATAAGATGAATGCCGTGGGCGCGCTGAGCTTAAAGCGCACTATTCCGGTAGGCCAATCGGCCACCTATGAATTTCTGCTAGCGTGGCATTTTCCAAATCGCACGCCGTCTCGGTGCGGTTGGAAAGCGCCCAAAGGCGAGGAAAATACGGTCATCGGAAATTGGTATTCCACGCGATTCGCCGATGCTTGGGCCGCGGCGGACTACGCGTCCTCGAACTTGGATTCGCTTGAATCCCGCACTCGACCTGTTCGCTCAATCCCTTAGGGAAAGCACGATACCCGGCGGCGTCCTCGACGCTGCGTCGGCGAATCTTTCCACCCTGCGAGCCACTACATCATTCCGCACCGCCGATGGCGAGTTCCATGGCTTTGAGGGCGTCGATGACAGGCTGGGCTGTTGCTTCGGCAATTGCACCCATGTTTGGAATTACGAAACCAGTACCGCGCATATTTTCCCTACTTTCGCCCGCTCATTGCGCAAGTCATCTTTCGGCTTCTCGCAAGATGATCAAGGCGCCATGCACTTCCGGCAGGTTCTTCCCGATGGTAAAGAACGCAGTGGCTTCGCCGCGGCGGATGGTCAGATGGGCCAGATCGTTCACGCATATCTGGATTGGAGGCTCTCCGGCGATCGCCCTTGGCTCGAAGGCATTTGGCCGCGCGTGAAGAAAGGGATCGAGTTTGCCTGGGAACCCGGGTGGCTGGGACGCTAATCGCGACGGCGTTATGGAAGGTGTCCAGCACAACACCTATGACGTGGAGTTCTACGGACCCAATCCGCTTTGCGGCATTTACTATTTGGCCGCACTACGCGCCTGTGAAGAAATGGCGCGCGCGGTGGGTGAGTCTGATTTTTCCGCCGACTGCCATCGCTTATTCGAAAACGGCAGTCGTTGGCTGGATGCGAATTTGTTCAACGGCCGTTTTTATGAGCAGCAGGTAAGGTCGTTCCACAACAATGAGATCGCCGCGTCGCTCCGCAGCGACATGGGCGCTGACGATCCGGAGCATCCGGAATATCAGGTTGGCGAAGGTTGTTTGGTTGATCAGTTATTGGGCCAGTCGTTAGCTGAGGTGTGCGGACTGGGGCCGCTGCTGGACGAAAAGCACATCCGCCGCACGCTCGAATCCATCTACAAATACAACTACAAGCGATCTCTTGCCAACCATGATAATGTGCAGCGGACATTTGTCTTGAACGACGAATCCGCCTTGGTGGTTTGCGATTACGCCGGCGTGCAGCGCCCTCGTATTCCGTTTCCCTATTTTGCCGAGGTGTTCACGGGCCTCGAATACCCAACCGCCGCGCACATGATCTTTGCTGGGATGGTCAATGAGGGCGTCGAGTGTATTACGAATGTGCGGCATCGTTACGATGGTGAACGCCGCAACCCCTGGGATGAAGCCGAATGTGGACATCACTATGCACGGGCAATGTCTGCCTGGTCGGGCATTCTGGCCATTAGCGGTTTTCGCTATAACGCGCCAGATCGCAGTCTCAGTGTTCAGCCGCGAACGCACCTCGCCGAATTTCGTTGCTTCTGGTCCACCGGAACAGGTTGGGGCATTTTCACGCAACGGAAATCGCGGCTCGAGTTAAAAGTCCACTCAGGTCAATTGCCGCTCGCGGCCTTTTCAATGAACGGTGTCCGCGGTGGAACGCGCGCGCTTCTAAACGGAAAATCGCTCGATCACAAATTCGAGGGCGGCGTCTTTCACTTGTCCTCCGATTTCGCCGCGAAACAAGGTGACACCATCGTCTTCGAAGGGGCGGCCTAATGCAGCCCTGCCTTGTTCCGGTATCCGGTTTCCTGGGGGCAGGAAAGACCACTCTCATCCTGGCTGCCGCGCGCCTGTTTAAAGAGAAGGGTCTGAAGTGCGCCGCCATTCTTAACGATCAAGGCGACCGGCTGGTTGACACAGCTTATGTTCGCGAGCAGGGCCTGGCCGCCGCCGAAGTAACGGGCGCCTGCTTCTGCTGCCGCTTTTCAGATTTGATTGCCGCCGCCGAACAACTGCGCACGCTCAACCCCGATGTCATTTTCGCTGAGCCTGTCGGCAGTTGTACCGACCTTTCAGCCACTATTCTGCAGCCCTTGAAGCGCGAATTCTGCGACCGCTACCGCGTAGCTCCTCTCACCGTTCTGGTTGACCCCGAACGCGTTCGCGAACTCACGCAGCCCGATGTCAAGTTCCTTTTCGATCAACAACTCGCGGAAGCCGACCTTGTTGCGTTCACTAAATGCGATCTCCATCAGTCATTTCCCTCGCTAAGCGCGGAAAACATTCGTTACCTCAGTGCGAAGAATGGCGCAGGAATAGCAGCGTGGCTTGACGAAATCCTCTTCGGCGTCCTGCCGGTTGGCCGCGCGATTCTTGACATCGATTATGAACATTACGCGCGCGCTGAAGCTGCTCTCGGTTGGCTCAATTGGAGTGCCGCTCTGGCTTTGCCCGAGCCCGTCGGAGCACCACAATTAGTCGGACCGTTCATGGAGCAGCTTCAGCGAAGTCTCCGCAAGGCAGGCGCAGAGATCGCGCACTTGAAGATCCTGGACCAGACATCCGGCTCGTATCTAAAGGCGGCTGTAACCAGCAGTAGGCAATCTGAGCCGATGGTCGAAGGAGATCTAACCGCATCCCCAACGGCCAGTCATCAATTGACAGTAAATTTGCGCGCCGTCCTGCCCTCTGCGGAGTTGGAAAAGCTGTTTCTGGCCGAACTGCCGCATTTGCGCGGGGAGCGATCAAACGAACACTTTCAGTGCTTCAGTCCTGCTCCGCCGAAACCCGAACATCGTTTTATGAGTGTAGTGTGGTAGCAGCGTGCTCATCTCCCGCTCAAGGTGTTCGGGAACGCTGGGAACTCAGTTCGGTTCTTGCAACTCCCTTCACAAACCTCGTTAGCGCAGGATTGTCGCTTCATCATGACGCAGCTATCCACGGGCGCTCCAGAATACAGACGGTGCAACGGCAGGACATGCGGTGGCCTGACACCAGGAGAAGCGTTTCTGTAACGCGAAAAAGTGCATCTATTTCCGCCTGAACGTTTAAGGACTGAACTGCGCCTGTGGACATTGCATTCCTATACGACAATATATATAGACTTCCGGCCACGGGCGTTACTACGAAGCCGAACTCGGCGAGACACCTCAAAACCAAAAAGCGCAATGCACCACCCAGAGGTTCCATCTTGCCGCACCTTTACCCAAAGGATCGACTTAATGGAAGGTGAATTAAATCTGTCAACGTGTTTGCCGTGGTCGATTCTCACCCCTGGAACATAGTTTTCAAAAGCCCGAGAAGGCCACTGCGGCAGAACATCGCCTCCAGGCGGGCGTAGATGGTGGAGTTGCATGAGGCGGCTATCCATATCGCAATCATGCCTAACGTGAAGGCGGCGTTTGAAGCTATCATTGGTCAGCAGACCACAGAATGGGCGACACTCCTCTTGACAATCTAGCTAAGAACTGATATCTAGATAATCAAGAGGAGCGAACGATGGCTGACAAACCCAGCGATCTGGTCCAAGGCACATTGGACATGCTGATCCTGAAGACGCTCGCGCTGGAACCAATGCATGGTTATGGCATTGCCACGCGTCTTGAACAAATAAGTGGAGGTGTTTTTCATGTCAATCCGGGATCGCTGTTCCCGGCATTTAAGCGCCTGGAACGCGCTGGTTGGATCAAAGCGGATTGGAAACCAACCGAAAATAATCGTCGTGCCAAGTATTACTGCTTAACCGCGCGCGGACGCAAAGAATTGCAAGCGGCTACCGCGGAGTGGGGGCGCCAAAGCGCCGCTATTGCCCGAATTCTGGAAGCCTCATAAGGGAGATCATCATGGCGCTATGGCAAAATCTGGCGGGCGGCCTTCGGGCACTCTTCGGTAAGAAGCGAACCGAGCACGAGATGGACGAAGAGCTGCGCGCGTATCTCGAAGAAGCAACAAACCAAAAGATGCGCTCCGGAATGGGCCGTGAAGAAGCTTTCCGAGCGGCGCGCGTTGAAATGGGCAGCATGGAAGCCGTGAAAGACGGCATCCGCTCCGCTAGCTGGGAGTCTACGGTGGAGACCGTCTGGCAGGATTTGCGGTACGCCGCACGCGTCCTGGGCAACAATCGTGGTTTCACGATTATTGCGGTTCTCACGCTGGCCTTGGGCATAGGGGCAAACACCGCCATCTTCAGTCTCATAAACAGCGTCATGCTGCGGCTCTTGCCGGTGCCCCATCCTGAAGAATTAGTACACGTGCGACTCAGAGATCCGAGATCGAGCGGACAAATGACCCAAAGCTTCACGAATACGCTCTGGGAGCAATTTCGCGACCGGCAGGACATCTTTTCAGATGTCGCTGCTTGGGAGCGGGAGGACGTCCGGTTTGATCTTTCGCAAGGCGGGGCGGTCCATTATGTGGATGGAATGTGGGTGAGCGGCAATTACTTCAAGACGTTCCAGGTTGCGTCTGCCGCTGGACGCCTGATCTCCGCTTCGGACGACCGGCGCGGCTGCCCAGGCGTGGCGGTGTTGAGTTTCGATTTCTGGCAAGACCGTTATGCCGGCGCATCTAGCGCCATCGGTAGCATACTTCGACTGGACACTCACCCCGTGCAGGTGATCGGCGTAACCGCACCCGGCTTCCACGGCGTGAATGTCGGCGGAAAGTTCGATGTGGCTGTGCCGGTGTGCGCAACTGCTATTTTCGACGGGAAAGAATCGCGGCTCGACCATCGGTCCTGGTGGTGGTTGAGCGTTGTCGGCCGCGTCAAGCCGGGGGTCAGTTGGGCGCAGTTGAAGGCAAGGCTGGAAGTGCTTTCGCCTCAAATTTTCACTGGCTCCGTGCCGCATGACTGGTCATCGGATATGCAGAAGGGCTTTGTTAAGAAATCTTTTGTGCCGAGTCCAGCCTCCAATGGGATTTCTGTTCTCCGGCGCCGGTTCGACCGGCCACTCCAAATTTTGATGGCGATTGTCGGACTCGTCCTGCTCATCGCTTGTGCGAATATCGCGAGCTTAATGATGGCCCGCGGAGCCGTCCGCCAAAAGGAAATTGCCGTTCGCCAAGCTTTGGGCGCGAGCCGGACGCGCTTGGTTCGGCAATTGCTGACCGAGTGCTTCTTACTTTCTTCAAGCGGAGCGCTGCTGGGCATTCTATTCGCGCGTTGGGGCACTGCGCAGCTAGTTCAATTCATTTCCACCGCCCATGACTCCGTCTATCTCGATCTCTCGCCTGACGCCCGTGTGCTCGGGTTTACCGCCGCCGCAGCATTTCTGACGGCGATTTTCTTTGGAGTGTTGCCGGCATTGCGCTCAACGCGCGTCTCCCTTACGTCGGCCATGAAGGCAACTCAGCCGTTAGCGAGCGAGGGCTGCGGGCGGTTGGGCGCGCGAAAATGGATCGTTGCGTCGCAAGTTGCGCTCTCGCTCGTCTTGCTGGTGGCCGCCGGGTTGTTATTGCGAAGCTTTGCTAAACTCGCTACGCTCGATATCGGGTTTGACCGCAACAATGTCCTGCTGGTGCATACCGATCTCCAGGTGGCGAAGGTGCCCCCGGAGCAGTTATTGGCCGTTAACGAAGCCATTGAGGATAGACTGCGCGCGCTTCCTGGCGTTGTTTCAGCAGCCCGCTCCGTTATGACACCCATCAGCGGGATTACTTGGGATCAAAACATTCGCACGGACTGGTCGAAGGCGCTGACAGGCGACGATGCGGTGGCTTGGTTCAGCTATGTCTCACCTACTTACTTTGAGACGCTGCGCACGCCTCTGCTGGCGGGCCGCAATTTTGATGCGCACGACTCCAAGACTACGGCCACGGTTGCCATCGTGAATCAGACTTTGGCAAGGAGATTCTTCCCGAATATGAATCCCATCGGCCAAACGTTCCACACCGATGAGATTTCGGGAAAGCCGGGACCGCCCATTGAGGTAGTCGGGTTAGTGAAAGACTCCAAGTATGAGAGCGTTCGGGAAGGCAATCTTCCGACGGCATTCTTTCCGGCAGCGCAGGTCCCCGTAAACGCCGCGTCGGAAACATTCGAATTGCGCACGGCCATGCGCCCGTCCGCTTTGGTCCCCTCGGTTCAGGCGGCAATCGCGGGCGTGAACAAGGAAATTCCGTTTGAGTTTCATACATTGGCCGAGCAGGTGGGTGACTCGCTGGTTCAGGAGAGAATGCTGGCGCTGCTTTCCGGTTTCTTCGGCGTGCTGGCTCTGCTTCTCGCCATGATTGGATTGTATGGCACTCTCAGTTACCTCGTGAACCAGCGGCAGACCGAATTTGGCATCCGCATGGCGCTGGGAGCGCAAAGCCGCTCGATCTTACAGCTGGTGATGCGCGATGTGGTTTTTGTTCTTGCGGGTGGAATCCTGGCCGGAGTATGCATTTCACTCGCCGCCACCCAATTACTGCAGAAAATGCTATTCGGACTCGGCGCGCGGGACACCGTTACCATCCTCGGCGCTATCGGTGTACTCGCGGCCGTAGCGCTGGCGGCGGGATACGTTCCGGCGCGCCGGGCCACCAAGCTCGATCCAATGGCTGCGCTACGGCACGATTAACGAATGCCTGCGCCCTGCATTTTCGCCCGCAGATTCTTTTCTGCGTCCGGTCCCCAATAGGCACAATCGAGTTGCAGAAACACCGAGGTGTACGGCAGAGTCATGGTCGTCTTAATGATCAACACCTTGAACGTCTGGCTGACCTGATCGAGTTTCTCAATAATCTTTTCGTGCGGCAGCACGTCAACCGTTCGCCCCTGAAGTATCTCGGCCAAATTCTTGCGATATGCGTCAATGCCGGACGCTTCAGAGTCTTCCAGATACCCCAGTTCCTGATCGGTGAGAATAATGGGCGTGACATGCTTCGAATGCCCAAGTGTAGCCAGCACGATCTTTAATACTTCGAACTGATCGGCGTTGGCAACTATGGTTTCAATGCCCTCGCGCGCCTGCTCGGGATATGCCGAATCGGCAACTACGATCCAATTCCGATGCCCGTAGACAGGCACACGTTCGGCCAGAACCTCTTGCCAGGTTTTATCGGCAGCCATGCCGGCCACCGCGCATAACAAAAAAGCGAGAAAGATTTTCATCGCTTCCTATTAGATAACAACTTGAATAACAACCTTTATCTTTATTCAAATCATCTTCGCCGGTATCGCTTGCATGTTTGGCTCGTATTCTTTCATCTGGTGAAGCAAATGTGTTAAGTCGTCGCTCACCAGGAGCAGATCCCGATCCCGCGCCTTTAAGAAGCCTTCTTCCATGGTGTGTTCCAGAAACCGCAGAAACAAATCGTAATAACCGGCTACGTTCCACAACCCGCAGGGCTTGTGGTGAATACCGAGTTGCGCCCAAGTCAGGGCCTCACACAGCTCATCGAGAGTTCCCCAGGCTCCTGGAAGAATCAGGAAGGCATCGGCTAAGCGCGTCATCTCGGCTTTGCGCTCGTGCATGGTTTTCACGATATGCAGTTCGCTCAAGCTTCTATGGGCGATTTCGAGGTCTACTAACGACTGCGGTATCACGCCTATGACCCGGCCGCCGGCCTCCAGCGCGGCATCGGCCAAGCTGCCCATCAGGCCGCGATGACTGCCGCCGTAAACAATAGCCAGACCTCGCCCTGCCATCTCGCGACCGAGGGACTTCGCCGCCTCGGTGAACACCGGGCGATGCCCGGGGCTCGATCCGCAATAGACACAAACACTGGAAATCGTTTGCTTGTCCGCCATCACCTATATTGCCGGGCTATCTGGCTTTGCGTTTCGAATCGGCGGACGGACGTTTCCCTTCAGACCGCGTTAGAGCATGGATCTGAATGACCGGCATCAAGGATCGGTCTTCGGCAGGTTTGGTGTAGGAGCCGCGCTGGGAAATTTCGTGGTTCAGATTGTCGATAAAGCCTTCAATCTCCCGCTGCATGGCTTCCATCTTTTCGCGCATGTTCAGAATGATTTCAACGCCTGCGAGATTCACACCCAGCTCGCGGGTCAACTTCAGAATCACTTCCAGCCGCTCAAGATCTTCGTCGGTGTAAAGGCGCGTGTTGCCGTCGCTCCGCGATGGAGCAAGCAAACCCTCGCGCTCATATAACCGCAGTGTTTGCGGATGGATTGCGTACTGCTCGGCTACCGCCGAAATCATGTATGCCGCTTTGCTCTTAGTTTTGGTCATCGCGATTTCACCTGCTTATGCCGCTGGTTGAACCTTGGCCCAAATGTCCGAACGAACATCGTCGGTTTGCACTTGCGCCAATTCCCTGAGCAGTTCCCGTGTGCGCTCATCGCCCACGTCGGGCGCTTGCAAGAAGACTTCCACAATCTCATCGCCGCGCGAATTCTTGCGGCCGTTGAAGACACCCTTTTCGCGAAGGCGGAATTTCTGGCCGCTCTGCGTACCTTGCGGTATTTTCAACAAAGCGCGGCCGTCGATGGTAGGCACTTCGATCTTTGCGCCCAAACCAGCCTCACTGACGGTTAGCGGAACATGGATGTTGATGTTATCGCCATCGCGCTTGAAAAAAGGATGTTCGTCAACTCTGATGGTGATGTACAAATCGCCGGCAGGACCGCCCGAACTGCCGGCGTTCCCCTTGCCCGCTACCCGGAGACGCGAACCGGATGCTACGCCTTGCGGTATGCGTACTTCCACTGAATCGGGACGGCTGATGCGTCCCTCGCCCCGGCACACCGGACAGACGTTCTTGAGCCGCCCGGTTCCTCCACAGCGGTTGCAAGTGAGGTTAAACTTCATCGCGCCGGCCATCTGGGTCACCGTTCCGCTGCCGTCGCACTCCGGACAAACCGCCACGTGATTGCCCGAAGCGCCGCTGCCATGGCAGGCTTCACAGGTTTCCTGGCGCGAGATGTTCAGCTTTACCTGCGTACCTTTGATGGCCTGCCAAAAATCGACATTCAAGCCATACTCCAGATCGGCGCCCCGCTCGGGCTGCACCGCTTGACGGCCGGTGCCGCCGCGTCCGAAAAACTGGCTGAAGATGTCTTTGAAAGAACCGCCGGAACGGTCGTCCTCAAAGCCGCTGGGCGCATGCCCGGCCCCGCCGCGCTGTTGAGCGGCCTGCTGCTGCCGCAGGAACTCCGAAAAATCGAATCCTTCGAAGTTCGGGCCGCCAGTCGACTCCGCTCCTGGGCGTCCGCCATTAGCCGGAATATTCTCCGCATAGAATCCGTACTGGTCGTAAATTTTCCGTTTATTGTCGTCGCTCAGAATGTCGTAGGCTTCCTGAACTTTCTTGAAACGGTCTTCAGCCGGTTTATCTCCCGGATTGAGGTCAGGATGGTACTTACGCGCCAGCTTGCGGTAAGCCTTCCGTATCTCGTCGCCGTCGGCACCCCGAGCTACGCCCAGTGTTTCGTAATAATCTTTCTTTGCTGCTGAAGGCATTGACTCATCCCACTACCCGGCTGGTGTGTTTATAAACCGCTTCCCTAGAACAGCGGCGGCCTGTAACAGCCGCCGCTACCATCCACTGCCAATACTCTGAACTCCCACCGCCTAAAAGCGAGCGGCGATTACGGACTTATTTTTTGTCCTCGACGTCGACGAACTCGGCGTCCACGACGTTGTCTTTGGGCCTCTCCTCGCCCGCGGCACCGTTGGCGCCAGGAGTTGGACCTGGGCCCGCGCCGTTCGGAGCGCTGCTCTGCGATTTGTACATCGCCTCCGCCAGTTTGTGGCTCGCGGTGGTGAGTTTATCGGTTGCCGAATTGATCTTGTCGAGTCCGCCTTCGGTCATCGCCTTCTTGACATCTTCGAGCGCCGCTTCTACCTGTTTGGCATCGGCGTCGGAGATCTTTTCGCGATGTTCCTTCAGCATTTTTTCTACGTTGTAAGTCATGGCGTCGGCCCGGTTCCGAGCCTCAATCTCTTCGCGTTTCTTGCGGTCCTCGGCACCGTGCGATTCGGCATCGCGCGCCATCTTCTCCACTTCCTCTTTGCTGAGGCCCGAAGAGGACGTGATGGTGATCTTCTGCTCGTTGTTGGTAGCGCGGTCCTTAGCCGTAACATTCAAAATGCCGTTCGCGTCGATGTCGAAAGTCACTTCAACCTGTGGAACGCCACGCGGAGCCGGTGGAATGCCGACCAGTTGGAACACGCCCAAGAGCCGGTTATCTCTGGCCATGGCGCGTTCGCCCTGGAAGACCTTGATTTCGACCGAAGTCTGGCTGTCCGCCGCAGTAGAGAATACCTCGCTCTTACGCGTCGGAATGGTGGTGTTGCGATCAATGAGCTTGGTAAATACGCCGCCGAGAGTTTCAATGCCGAGCGATAGCGGGGTAACATCGAGCAGCAGCACGTCTTTCACTTCGCCGCCCAAAACACCACCCTGAACGGCCGCGCCTATGGCAACCACTTCATCCGGGTTCACGCTCTTATTGGGTTCTTTGCCGAAGAGGTCGCGAACAATCTGCATCACCTTCGGAATACGGGTTGAACCGCCGACCAGCACTACTTCGTCGATGTCTTTCGGAGTTACGCCGGCATCCTGCAATGCCTGCTTGCAAGGTCCAACAGAACGCTGCAGAATGTCGTCGACCATCTGCTCAAAACGAGCGCGAGTCAACTTGATATTCAAGTGTTTCGGACCGCTGGCATCGGCCGTCAAGAACGGCAGGTTGATTTCGGTCTCAAGAAGCGTTGAAAGCTCGATCTTGGCTTTTTCAGACGCTTCCTTCAGGCGTTGCAGCGCCATCTGGTCTTTCGAGACGTCTACGCCGATATCTTTTTTGAATTCCTGGATCAGCCAGTCGATGATGCGCTGATCGATGTTATCGCCGCCGAGGTGCGTGTCGCCGTTGGTTGACTTCACTTCCACCACGCCGTCGCCGACTTCAAGGATGGAAATATCGAAAGTACCGCCGCCGAAGTCATAGACCGCGATGGTCTCGTCCTTCTTTTTATCGAGGCCGTACGCGAGCGCTGCCGCCGTAGGCTCGTTGATGATTCGCATTACCTCAAGGCCGGCAATCTGCCCGGCGTCCTTAGTGGACTGGCGTTGCGCGTCGTTGAAGTAGGCAGGCACCGTGATCACTGCCTTGGTGACCTTTTCGCCCAGGTAAGCTTCAGCGGCTTCCTTCAGCTTGGTCAGAATCATCGCCGAAATCTCGGGCGGCGAATATTTCTTGCCCTGAATTTCTACGCGGGCGTCGCCGTTGTCGCCGGACACGGCCTTGTAAGGCACCAACTTCATCTCTTCGTTTACTTCGTTGAAGCGTCTGCCCATGAAACGCTTAATGGAGTAAATGGTATTTTCCGGATTGGTCACCGACTGACGCTTAGCAACGGTCCCCACCAGGCGCTCACCGTTTTTTGTAAACGCGACCACCGAGGGCGTTGTCCGTCCGCCTTCCTGGTTGGGGATAACAGCCGGCTGGCCGCCTTCCATCACGGCCACGACAGAGTTCGTGGTTCCTAGATCAATTCCAATAATCTTGCTCATGTTAATATTTGTCCTCTACCAACCGCTGATAAGGGTTGAGCGCTCTTAGCACGTCTTCAGTATCGAATATGAGTGTTCGATTGTCAAGTTCCCTTCCATAAGTTTATTCTCAGTTCTTCAGCAAAGTAGTTACTTCTGCTAGTTTACGGTGCTGAAAGCCTATTCTCGATGTCTTCTTTTCGGATTGAGGGGAGTTTCCGATATTTGAAGAACCTTTTCGAACAATTAGCTTTGGTGCCAGCCCGAACCTTTGCTGTGCGCGCCAGTGCTTCAAAGCAGCGGCGGAGGAGGGTTATTCCCGCCTATAAATATATAGAGAAGGCGGTGGGGAATAAATCGGGTCGGCGAGCGCGGAAATGCCATGTGCGGCGGGATATGGATATGGGGCGCAGAGACGAGGCATGTGCGGGCAGGAAAGTGGCGGATACATTGGCGCGTGGATGTCCTTTCGAGGCCAGGATACGGGGGAGTGGGGTGGGAATTTGGCGGGAGGGCGGTAAGTGGATGATTTTAAAGGGGAAATAAAAGGGAAGGTTTGTGATCGGACATGGCGGGTGGCACGGCGAAAAAGGGAGGGTGAGGAATTGGAGTCGGCGGCAGAGGGTTTTCGGTCTCTTTAATGAGGGTTCTAGCGGGACTAAAGCGAGTATTTTGGCGGGTTTAGGCATATTTGCGGGTGTTTTTTCGCGTTTTCAGCGGGTGTTTACGGAGGGAGACATGGCGAAGATCAGCACAGGGTGACGGGATAGAGCTCTGGGGTGGCCCTTTGCGGCAGGGAATTTTGTTGATTTTCCAGGTGTTTATTGGCGTTAAACCGGGTTGCGCCCAATGTCTGGTTTGGATCATTTGGTGTTTTTTGTGGTTTGAATTGAACTAAATGTGAGGAAAGCAAACGGTCATGCAGATCGCATGGCGATGGTGTCCGGTATTCGAGACGTATTGCTGATGCATTTAATCGACAGCTCGTTATCGCTCATTTCTTGCCAAATGCAGAGCCTTACGCCCTAAACATGCTGTGGTCAAATGAGCACGGCCACTCACCATATACTTGCTCCTTTACTGTGGACAGCAACACGCCGCCGGGAGTCTATATGGTTACGGCCACAAGTGGTCAGGTACAATCGGCGCCGATCTATCTTGATATAGAGAGGGACGACCTTCCTGTTCGGGTGGAGTCAGAGCAATCACCTTTTTATTGTTGGTTAATGCATGGCCCGCGGCCGCTGCTCCTATATGCAACATATGCCGATGGGACGCAAGTCAGCATAAGTCAATCCACACGAATAACGTTTACTTCGGAAGACCCTAACATCGCGAGTGTCAGCAAGGATGGCACTGTTGTTGGCGTTCACGCGGGCTCAACACGAATTCTCATCAATGGCAAGTATCCGATCAATGTTATTGTTCGGCATACTCCGCCGTGACATACCTAGAAGTGGAAACCAATGGTTGCTGTTACCGTGCGCGGAGTAACGTAATGGGTTCCGCTGAAAGTGGAGAGGAAATTGTAGAGTACATAGGAGTTGGCCAAATTGATGACCTCTATGCGGGCGCTCCATTTCCGCTTCTCATTGTGAAATAGGTTGTCGTCTCCCACGGCAAGATCGAAGAGGTTGCGCGAGGCGATACGGGGGGGATTGTGGTCGTCGTCCTCGGTGCCGGCCGCGGGAATCTTGAGGAGCGATGAGCCGTATTGCGAGGCTGCGCAGGAACCGGTCGCGCTGATGGGCGTGGTCGGACTGGCGTGCACGGGTCCGCAATAAAGGCCAGCTTCAAACTGCTGATCGGGCGTCAAGCCGGATACGTCCACCATGCTGTCGGTGCCGTTCGGTCCATTGTTGCAATTGCCGCCGGCGCATGGAACCGGGCCAGCGACCAGGCCGCTATCATAGCGCCAGTTAAAGCCAATCCAAGGTCCATTCTTCCAAGGCTGGTATTGCAGGTGAGTGGTCTCATTGAAGGTCTCGTCATGGTCAATGCGAAACACGCCAGTGCCCCCCAAGCCGGTGGGAGTGACGCCAATACCGCTGACTTGAGGTTGGAAAAAGCGCGCCGCCACGCTGGAAAAGACAACAAAGGCGGTCAGGCCATGGAAATTGGGCATAGTTCCGCGAACTGCGTAGCCCGGGATCTTCGATCTGGCCCACTCGATGGGATAAGTGACCGGCGTATTTCCGAAGACGCTGAAATCGTAGGCAAAGTGCGTGTACTTCCAAATGTATTCGGCATCTACGACGAAAAAGCGGCCAAACGCCTGCTCAACGCCGGCGTGGAATTCGTTGCGCGTGCCGGCCGCGAGGGGATTCGTGATGCAAGGATAACCTTGTATGGCGCCTTGCAGCGCATTCACTACCGGGTCATTGCAGCCGGTGCTTGAAAGCACCAGATTTTCGTTGAATGGCGTTTCGAGCGTGCGGGCATACGAAATCCGCAACACACTGTTGGTGGGCTTGACTCTGTAAGCAATTCCAAGGCGGGGTTCCGCTTGAGTAGCCTGAGTGAGGCCGTGATAGATGTCGCCGCGAATCCCGAGACTAAAAGTCCAGTCCTTCACCGTCATGTTGTCCTGGATGTACAGCGCGGTTTCCCGAACGTCGGCATGTCCGTTGTAGGTGTATGGAGCAATGCCAGCCCCTGGCCTGGTCAAGTCATAAGAGGCCAGCAGCGGAACATACCCCGGGTTGGGAGTTAGCGAACCGGTACATTGCGCCTGATTGGCGACCGCCGGGTCTGTATCGGCGCTTCCGTCGCCATTCAAACAGACCGCGTTTAACGTGGGATCGACGATTCCGAAGGTGTCCTTTTCCGTCAGAATCGTGTCCTGGTAGGTAACCCCTGCCTTGATGTTATGAATGCCTTTCACATAAGAGACGTCTCCGCGAAGTCCGAGATTTGTCAGCCGGCGGTCCTGTCCGATGCTTGTACTTTGGAGATCGGGAATTAAATCGGCGAACGGATTCGCGCTCGGATAGTAATTGTATTGATCTTGCCGGGCGAAGCCGCCGAATGTGAGCACCGTGTTTGGATTAAGCAGATGCGTCCAGGTGGGGGCAACGTTGAACGTCCTGATTTTTGAGCGCTGATCGGTGGAACCTACCGGCAAACCGTTGGGACCGAGTCCTACGTTATCAACCACCAGCCCCGACCAGGCGGTGGCGTCTTGCGAGTCGTAGGAATTGGGCGTCTGAAACCACGAGCGCGTGTATTGCAGGTTCAGGTTAATGGTATCCGGCATAGAGGGCTTTATATCTACACGATCAAAGATGTTCTCCTGATTGCCATGATCGTGGAACACCTGGAACTCCGGACCATCCAGGAAACGCCCGGTATTCATACCGTTGGCAGAAACGAAATTTCCCCATTTCTCACGGCCATACGCCAGATTGAATCCGGCATTGGAAGTTCCGAACGTACCGTACGACGCCGTCACGTCTCCGTGCGGCTCCTTTATACCGAGGCCGGAGCGAGTGGTTGCCACAATCACCAAACTCGTTTTGTCTCCGTATTCGGCGGGGGGCGCGCCCTCAATCACTTGCATCGACTGGATGGCATCGATGGGCAGTTGGTTGGAAAATACTTTGCTTTGCTGGTCGCTGATGGGCTGGCCATCGACCGAGAATGAATTCGAGGCGTGATCTCCCAATCCGTGAAAGAGGCCGTTAGAATCGGCGGAAACTCCCGGGGTGGACATGGTTACCAGAGAGCTGAGGCCGGAGGATTGACTTTCCAGAGGAAGTTTTCCAAAAAGCTCACGGTCGACGTCGGTGTGGGTGGTGGGATCGGTCTCAACCAGATCGCCAGCCTCGGTCACGGTGACGCTGGTGGTTGCGGTTCCGATTTTCAAACCGATTTTCACCTGAAGGGGAACGGCAGAACGCACGTTCAGGTCCTGCTCGGTTGATTGAAACCCGGCGGCCACGGCGGTAGCGTGGTAGTTGTTGTAGGGAACGTTTTCAAACTTGAAATTTCCCTGGCTGTCGGTCTGAGCGGTTCGAGCGTATTGCGATACAGGGTTTACAATTTCGACGGTGGCGTTGGGGACCGCAGCACCCGTGGGATCGACTACGGCGCCCTCAATGGTGCTGGCATTGCCCAATGATTGAGCGTCTAACACACATTCAGTGCCCAGAAAAGCGACGGATAGAAGAAAACCCGCAGATAGCGAAAGCACTCTTAACAACTTAGGACTCCTTGAGTTAGCAACTCTCGGCAAAATGGCCCGATACCCCAGGAGAACTCTTTTTGACGGGAATACCCACGGAATTCGAATGAGTAGCCCTACAACAGCAATGAGCGGACCCGATTCAAGAATGAGCGGACAACTCCTTGCAGGTGGAAACGCAGCTGATATAGAAGGCGGCAGGCGAATACCGCGCCAGCTAGCGACAATAAAATCCTCTCGGGTGAGATTGCGGTAAGTCGCCCAGGAATTTAAAAGGATAGCTTCAACCCTCTCCACCCGGGTTGGCTAGACTCGGTATCAACTCACCGAGACTTTGCGGCAGCTTGTACTCAACGAACCGATAGCTGCCTACCGTCGAGGCGTCGACCGCAGAGACAATCCCTACCGGGCTCTGCTTCGAGAAGCGATAACTTGTTTGTACCGAGAACCACCAGCGCGATGGCCCAGTTCTTGAGGTTTTGCTGATATTTCAAGCTTTGATCAGCGCTCACCATCAATGCGAAGCTCGCAGCCTCGGCCGCACTTAACTATTCGCCGTTCGTCGGGCGCCCCAGCCTTGTTCGGCAGCCGTGCGGACCTCATGATGCGCAAGATGCCGACGAATCGGATATGGAACGTTCTTATAGAACAGAACGCGCAAAACGCTGGCTTTCGGCGAACTCTTTAACGGCTTCTACCAAGTGCAGGTCGATCTGCCAAGCTTCCGCAACTTGAGCCGGCGGCATCCCATCGTCGAGGTTGTCGAGAACCGTTTGAATCGGCATCCGCGGCTCTTCCTTAAACACGGATACCCCGCTCAGATAACACGAATCCGTCATCGCCAGATTGAATTGAGACCAGTCCATGTTTGCCTCTCTTATATGGTACTGGTATCGATAGGAATGCGCCAGAAGCGGCGATGTCCCGCTTCCGGCAAATTGGACCTTGCCCGAAGTGAGGACGGCTGTCAAGGATGCCGAAGGGTGGTCAACTGCAAAGACGTGCGGAAGCCATATTGTTATAACCACCTACAATGGGGTTATGAAGACGAGGCCGGGCGGCTTCTCGCCTGTCATAGCGGTTGATCGCAATGCCGCGAAGCCTCTCCATAGGCAAATTTACGACGGTTACCGCACGGCCATTGTTAACCGCAGCCTGCGCGCCGGGCAGCAAATTCCGTCGACTCGTTCGCTAGCTGTGGAACTGCGCATCTCGCGCATTCCCGTCCTCAACGCGTATGCGCAGCTTTTGGCGGAAGGCTATTTCGAAAGCCGCGCAGGCACGGGAACCTTTGTATCCAGCTCTTTGCCGGACGAACTGACCGCTATCGGATACCGGGGCGTGCGAACGGCTGAAGCGGTGTCGGGATCAAGGCTAGTCTCGCGCCGCTCAGCACCTGTGACTGGAATCGAAGATGAGCCGTGGCTGCGAGGTTCGGGAGCGTTCAGCGTCGGTCAACTGGCGTTTGACCACTTTCCGTTCCAGATATGGTCGAGCCTGGTTGCGCGGCACTGCCGGCGTGTGCGCGCGAGTTCACTTAACTATGGCGACCCGATGGGTTCAAAAGAATTTCGGGAGAGCATTGCCGCTTATCTTAGAACTTCGCGGGCGGTGCGCTGTGAACCTCAACAGATCATGGTGGTGAGCGGTTCGCAGCAGGCCTTGGAAATCTCCGCGCGCGTTCTGCTCGATCCGGGAAGCCGCATATGGATAGAAGAGCCGGGCTATCCGTTGATGCAAGAGGCGTTCCGCATGGCCGCCTGTGAGCTGATGCCCATTCCCGTGGACAGCGAAGGACTAAATGTGGCTGCGGGCGTTAAGCAGCGCGGTAAAGCACGGGCTGCCTATGTGACTCCGTCGCACCAATTTCCGTTGGGGGTCAGCATGAGCGCTTCGCGCCGTCTGCAATTGCTGGACTGGGCGCAAAGCGTGGGGGCCTGGATTATTGAGGACGATTACGATAGCGAGTACCGTTATGAAAGCATGCCGATTGCCTCGTTGCAGGGGCTTGACCATAATGCGAGGGTTATTTACCTGGGAACTTTCAGTAAGACGCTGTTTCCGTCTTTACGCATCGGCTACATGGTTATTCCCTTCGACCTGGTCGACCGTTTTGCGGCGGTGCGACGCGTGATGGACCTGTGTTCACCGCAGCTGTATCAGGCGGTACTCACGGATTTCATCAACGAAGGGCATTTCGCGCGCCACATCCGGAGAACGCGCCTGCTGTATTGCGAACGGAGGAGCGCGCTTGTCGACGCCCTACAAACGGAGGCTGGCTCTCTGCTGGAGGCGATTGGCGGAGAAGCGGGCATGCATCTGGTTGTGACGCTGCCGGAAGAGCTGCGCGACCAGGAGATCTCGCGCCGCGCAGCGGGCCAGAAGCTCTGGCTTTGGCCGCTGTCTCGTTGCTACTTAGGCAAGGTTTCGCGCCAGGGCTTTATTCTGGGGTTCGGGAGCACGCCGGCGGCAGAGATGCCTCATGCGGTTCGGCGGCTGCTTAAAATATTGAAGCCTGTGTAAAAATCCGATTGCCTCTATTTCTGCTGCTGCTTCCGTGTTTCCGGAGGTACCAATCCGTTTAGGCGGAAGTACGCGACGAGCAGGCCATAGTGCTCCGCAGAGTGCTCGATCACGGAGGTTCAAAGAGATAGCGTTTTCGCGAAACGGTCGTCCGGTGTGGCGCGCAACGTTTGCGGTTGAATCGTTTATTGATTTCTGCTCGCAGACGAGAAGTCGCGCGCCGGAATCGATCCAAGCACAGCGCTACGCGCCGCTCGACTCGAAATGGAAGGCCTGGAGCAAATCAAGGAAAACGTTCGCAACATTCGCCTCGGCGTCGCAATTGAGACATTCTCCTCAGAATTGCGCTAATCATTGCGCGGCCTGAGCCGCAACAAAGATCTGAGCATTCTTTGCACTGCGATGCTGGCTCTGGGCATCGGCACCACTACTGTTGTCTTCAGCATCTTCTACGCAGCCCTTGTTCAGCTACGCAGCCCTTGTTCAGCTACGCAGTCCTTGTTCAGCCTCTGCCCTTGGCGTCGTGGCCGACAGCCGCGAACGACGACCTGCCTCCGATCCCACTCTCACCGTCTATCTTCCATACGGTCGGAACGCCCTCGTTTCGGAGTTCGTTCTACATACGCGTGGCAACCCGCTCGCTGTCGTGCCCACCGTGCGCACCATCGCAGCCAGGCTCGATCCTAATCTTCCTCTGGCCGATGTCCGCTCGTTCGAGGAAGTGGTTCGCCGTTCTCTCTCGCCTCAACGGGTTCAACGTCATTCTCCTAAAGGCATTCGGCGGTCTTGCACTGCTCCTGGCCACTACCGGCATCCAACAACAAGCCGGCAAAACAACTGAGACGACTTGATCGTATTCTCAGGAGTGAACACAATTTTAGAGAAGCACCAATCCGGGCCAGTCCTAGTACTACTGTGTTACAAACGTAGGGCACAGCACAAAGGGCAACAAGGGAGTTGGTGAAGGAGTGAGCGGGCGAGGCGGAGGCGAAGAGTAGCAATCGAGGCTGGGTTATGCCGCTCGGCCCTTGTGCGCGGAGCCACGGGGTTGGAAGTCGGCAGGAAGTGGCGGAGTGCGTAGCTCCAGTTTGCCGCTGCGGGCGGAGGGGGAAAAACGGCTTCGCTCTGCCATCAGGAAACCGTAAGCGGCAATGCAAAGTGTGGCGTGATGATGAAAACCTCGCCAGCCTCTGCCTTCGTAATGGCCCAGTCCGAGTTCCTGCTTTAACTCTTCGTAGTCCCGTTCGATGATCCAGCGCTGTTTGGCGATCGCCACTAAATCTTTTAGTTTTGTATCGGCTGAGAGCGTCGAAAGCCAATATTTAGCCGGTTCCGATTCTCCTTTCGGCCATTCCATCAGCAGCCATTCCTCCGCCTGGGGTTCGGCTTGCCAGTAGTCGCGATGCGCCGGACGAACTCGCACGGCGGCAAAACGCGAGCGTAGCTTCTGTTGCGTGCCCTGCCGCCAGGTGACTGTCTGCCATTCTTCCGCCGGTAACTCAGAGGCCAGTTGCTTAGCCGAAATAGGATGATGATCCTTGTCTCGTCGCAGCAGGCTCGCGGGACGCCTAATCTGTTTGCGCGGCAAAGGTGGCAGCGGTTCGGTGCCGGGTTCCCATACAGACAGCGAGGACTGCACACCCACCGAGTACTCCAACCCCAATTCCGTAATACCTGCCCGAAACCGACCATCGACTCCATAACCGGCATCGGCCACCACTACACCCGGCGTGACATTTTCCTCCACCGCTTGCCGTATCTGCGCTAACGCGATCTGTGGCTTGGTCTGAAACTGAACTTTAGCGGGGACGCCGCCTTGCTGCCGCCGCTTCTTATCCTGAGTCCACGCTTCGGGCAGGTACAAACGAAAGGCAATAGGCAGACTCGCTGACCAGGTGGCGACCGACAAACTCACCGCCACGCGGCAGTTATCCTGCTTGCCCACCTGGCCACAGTATTGTCGAGCCACGCCCACAGAATGACTTCCCTTCTTGGGAAAGCCCGTGTCATCGACGATCCAGCACACTACCTTGCTCGGCTTCTTCATGGCTGGCAAAACCCACTCCCGCACCTGCCGAAGCACCTCTTCATCACTCCACGGCGCGTCTGCCACCACGTGATGCAAACTCTGGTGCATGCGCCGAACATTGTCTGGTGCTAGACGCGCCGCCATCGGTTCTACACTCTTGCGCTCACCCGGCAACAGCAAGCCCGTGCAATAGTTCCTCAGTGGAATGTCTCGATCGGCATGTCCCGCGGCTTTAACCAGGCCATCCATGTATGCCGCAAAGCGCTTTTCTTGTGGGCCTGGCTCGGAGGCTTTCTTTCCCACAAAACAATTCTATACTATTTTGTTCTGTTTTGTAACACAGTAGTACTAGAGCCTTACAGGGGCAAGTCCGCTCTGTAACCGTCTAGTTATCCCGCAAACGGATTCTCATCCGCGCTCGGCCCATAAATTGACGGCACATCCACATTGAGAAGCCGCAAGTAGACGCTTAACTGTCCTCTGTGGTGATACGCGTGATTACACAGCAGCGCCCGAAAAAGAGCAACGCGCGGCATACTCATGATGCTTTTATCGCCCATCTTCATCGTCCACAGGCTTGTGATTGCGGCGTCGTCCATCGCCCCAATCACAGCCTTCGCTCGCGTCAATCCCTCATCAAACGTGTCCATGATTTCGGCTTTGTGCGACGCCTCGACAAACTGAAACGGATTGCCGACCAATTCAAACGTGTCCGGCACCGCCATCGGCGCAATGCTGCCATTCAACCGCGCCAGATGCAACGACAATTGGCCGATGGAAAGGGACTTCTCATGCGGCTTCCAGGTCAGCTTCTCCGCGGGCACTCTGTCCAGCACCCGCCGCGTCGTCTTGCCTTCTTGTTCCAATTCTTGAATCAGCGTGTCTGCAATTGGCACTCGGCTAGACTATCACAGCGGGTCTTTAACGGGATCTCCTAGTCTTCAACCGGTTGGCGAGACCATTTCCGGCGTTCTATTGCTTCGTGACGCTGCGTTTGCAGTTGGTCCCCTGCTCCCCGGGGGCCGGGGTGAACATAGGGATTGTGGTTTTGCTCGAGTTTGACTGAACTTTCGAAAAGAACTTCAGTGGGGTCTGCGTAAAGTGAGGAACTGCACCTCAGATCGTGAGTAACGGCGCATCAGTATAGATCAACCCTTTCGCGACAAGGGTGGACTGGAGGACCTTTACCCTGCTTACTCTTGCCCCACACTGGGTGATCAGGATCTCCGGAAGACTTCACCTGGATGCCCAGCCGACGAGCAGCCCCGCGGATGCCGTACCTCAGAATGAGCGCCCCACTGCCGAACCGGCGCTCCTCGAGCAGCTCCAAATCCAGCCTCAAGCCACTAGGAAAGAATCGCTTTCCGCCGCCGACGACCGCTGGGCAGACGATCATTTGGAACTCGTCAACAAGACCTGCCCTTATCGCCTGCGCTGCGAGTTCAGGGCCATCAACGGAGATGTCGTGGCTGGCGCCGCCTTTGAGCCGCCGGACGGCGTCGACATCAAACTCCCTCTCAACACGCGTCTTTGCGCTGCGCGGTCCAGCGAGGGTCATCGAGTAAACGCCCTTCTCTGCCGCCTGCTACTGCCGCGCCCAATCGAGCACGAACTGCGGTTGGTTGGGGATCTTGTGTGCGGTCTCCCAATACACCATGGTCTCGTACATCCTCCTCCCATATAGATAGGCGCCCAGCGATGACGCGAGCGCGTTGATGTACGAATGCACCTCCTCGTCTTCAGGAGCGCCCCAACCGAAACGGCCGTGCTCGTCCTCGGTGTACCCATCCAGTGACGTGAGCATCGAGTAGATCAGCTTAGCCATGTCTTACCTTCCATAACCAGATCACCATGAGGGTCTCAGGGAAGATCGAATGCCGTGGCTGTCCGCCGTGCCCAAATTGACAATGTCTGCCTTATCCTCCCCGCAGGGCCACCAATGGATCGACGCGGCTCGCCCTTCTGGCAGGCAGATAACACGCCAACAGGGCAACGGTTAGTAACACTAGCCCTGCGCCCGCCACACTTAGCGGATCGCTTGCACTTATGCCGTAGAGCATTTTGCTCAGCAGGCGATCGAGCAGCAGCGCCGCAACGCATCCAATAACGATGCCCGACACCACTAGCGACATCCCCTGTTTCAAAATTAGCCTAAGAACGCTATTTCGGGCTGCACCTAGGGCCATGCGCAAACCGATTTCCCGCTTCCGCTGACTCACCGAATGCGCCATAATCCCGTACAATCCAATACTTGCCAATCCGAGGGCCAGCAGCCCAAATATGCTTAGCAAGGCGACGCCTGTTCGGGCCAGAGCCAAACCACCTTGGATGACCGTCTGGCCAGTCAGTACGCTGATCCTGATTTGGGGTGCGGCCGCATGTAACTCACTTTGGCCCACTGTCAGAACCTGTTTTGGATCACCCCGGCTGCGAACATACAACGCCATTCCGTCGGAGTAATTCTGTTCCAGTGGGACATAAACGCAAAGCTGCGGCGGCTCGCCCCAATTAGAATAATTGGCGTTCTTGGCTATGCCGACAATCTGCCGCATCTGATGCTCGCCGGGGACCTGAATGCGCTTCCCCAACGCCTGGCCGCTTGGCCAGTAATCGTGCGCCAGTTTCTCATTCACGATGGCTACCGGCATGGAGGCTTCCTGGTCAAGATTTGTAAACTCGCGACCGCTATCCATCACCACGCCCGCAGTCTCGAAATAATTGCGGTCTATGGTGTTGACTATGGCGGCAATGTTGTCGGCTTGTGATTGCCGCTGCCGCCCTTCTATTCGCAGACCACTGACGGGTCGCTCCCAGAGCGGTAGATTCGACGCAAAAGATACGGACTCCACTTGCGGAATCCTCCTTATCCGCTCGCGGGCATCCTTATAGAAGGCTTTGGTCTGCGCCTTCCCATAGCCGGCCTGTCCCGGGTTAGTCATGAAGATCGCAAGGTGTGCGGTCTGAAAGCCGGGATCAAGCTGGTAGGCGTGCTGAATGCCTCGCAAGAACAGGTTCGCGGTAAACAGCAAGAGAAACGAAAACGCTACCTGGCCCACCAACAGAGAATTCCCAAACGTTATCTTGCTCCGGCTCCTCCCGCTCGTGCGGGCCTCTTCCTTCAGAGTTTCCGCCATATTTACGCGGGAGGTTCTTAGGGCCGGCACGGTGCCGAACAGCAAACCGGTCGCCAGCGAAATGAAAAGTACGAACGCAAACACCGTCGCATCAATCCGTGGCGAGACGAAATTTGCCGAAGAGGGTAAAACTCCGAACAAGAGATGTAGTCCTTCATAGGCCATGAACAATCCCAATGCGCCGCTGAGAAGTCCGAGAAAAACGCTCTCCGTGAGAAGTTGACGTACCAGCCTTCGGCCGTTTGCTCCCATCGCCAGACGCACCGCCATCTCCTGTTTCCGGCTGGCTGCACGGGCCATCAGCAGATTAGCCACGTTTGAGCAGGAGATCAGCAGCACGATGGCGACAACGATCAACAACCCGGCGCTGGCGAACAGAATCTGCGTGGGACTGCTGTTCGTGCTTGCCAATAGAACCTCGCGGATGGGCCGGATAATGGCTGTGCGCCCTTCGTTTGTTGCTGGATATTCGCGCCCCAGACTAGCGGCAACAGTCGTGATCCTAGCTTGTGCCTGCACCCGCGTTGCTTCTGGAGTTAATCGCCCTATTCCCTGAAAAGCCGCTTTGCCGCGATCTGTGAACACATTGGCCATCTCCACCGGCAGTAATTGTTCCGCCATGGCGGCCGGTACCCACAGATCAGGTCCAAATAGCGCACTTACGCCAATGAATCTAGGCGGGGCGATACCGACGACGGTGAAGACCGTGTTATTGAGCAGCAGCGTTTTGCCAACGATGTCAGCCGCACCTCCAAAACGGGATTGCCACGTGCCATAGTTCAGCACAGCGACGGGATGCGCTCCCGGCGCGCCGTCCTCGTCCGGAAAGAAGAATCGTCCTCTAATGGGAGTCAGCCCCAATGTCGAGAAATAATTCCCTGTGACCAGTTCCGCGAACATTCCCTGCGTTTCCTTGCCAGATTTCCACGTGACACCTTTCGGCGAGGTGTAACCTGCTAACGTTCGGAAGCCGGTGTCGGCGGACTGATAGTCTTTCAGGTCCGCATAGGATAGCGGCAGCGGTGTAGTAGATTTTGCGTTGGTATTCGCTTTAGCCGCGCTAAGGGCCACTAATCCTGCCGATTCGGGAACTGGCAGCGGGCTCAGAATCAGGGTATTAATGACGGTAAAGACGGTGGTGTTCGCTCCAATTCCGAGCGCCAGCGTTAGAACAACGAACACGACGAAGCCGGGACTCTTCCGCATAGTGCGGAAGGTGTAGCGAAGATCCCTCCATAGGTCGTCCAGCAGATTGCCTGGTCGTGAATCTCCAGCCGGCACTGCGTCCTGTCTGGGCAATTGCTTGGGACTCCCCGGTCCAGCCCGCAGCGAAGCCATGTCGTCGAGTTCCGAAATTGCCTTCTTATATGCTTCTTCCTCGTTTGCGCCGCCGCTGCACAATTCGCGGTAGCGATCCTCCAGATGCTGCGCCAGCTCCTCGGCAAGTTCCGACTCAGCGGCGCCCTCCAGGCGCAATGGGGCCATTCGGTCCCGAATGATACTTTTCCAATCAGGCATTCTCAACTCCTGTTACACGGCTAATTGCCGTTACGAATTCCTTCCAACTCTTACGCTGAGACCGGAGCATCTTGCGGCCTTCCGAAGTCAGGTTGTAATAACGCCGTCTGCGCTGTTCCGGTTTTTCCACCCAGCGGCCATCGATCCAGCCGCGCTGCTCCAGCCTGTATAAGAGCGGATAGAGCGACGTGACATGAAACTTCAAAGCCCCTTCCGATCGGATCTGTATCAATTTGGAAATGTCGTACCCATGGCGCGGCTGATCCTCCAATAACGATAAGACTAGAAGTTCGGCGCTGCCTTTTTTCCATTCCTGATCCGGGGCGGTTTTGGTCATATTTGCTGGTCCATTATATGGGACTCACATGTATGAACGCTAACCAGAAGCGTCCTGTTCCCCAAAAAAACAAAATTTTCAAAATAAGCTAAAGCGGCTGTGCATCCCGAAATGGCATCCGGGCTGCCGCTGGCCGGCGCGTTCTCGACGCCATGCGCGTCCCGCGCCGCCGACCGGGATGCCAGCGGCGTTTCCATTGAGCATGGTCATCGGCATCAACTCTAGGGAAATATATGGGGTGCCATTACCTCTGCAATCCGTCGAAGTAGCGCTGGGTTGTGAGTCATCAAACGTCGATAGATGAGGAGGACAATCATGCAGTCGCGCGTGTGCGCGAGCGATGGCTAGCTGAGCTTGGGCGTACTCTTCGAGCAGATCGTTCAGTAATCGTCGAAATCTTCGCGACGCTCGCCGGAGACGGATTGAGGATTAGGAAAAAAAGAAATTTCGAATTTTTGGCGGTAGCGCTTGCCGCTTACATACACGGGCTTCTTTAAGAGCACACGGAACCGCGGAAATGCCGGAGCGAACTTTGCAACCGGAAAACGTCCGAGCCCGTGTGCTTGTACGAATGTCTAGGCCAATTCGATGTTACTAACGTGAATCAGGGCTCTCGCCGCTTCGAGGACTCCGGTTACTTTTACACTCTTACCTTCGAACTGCTTAGCCTTTTCCTGGTCGTCTAAGAAGGCGCCTTTTCCGGCTTGCGGGTCGGTAAGTAATGCGTACTGGCCGTTTTTCGCTTTCACAATTGTCCCAACGAAGGTCTGAGTCTTCTGTTGGTCCTGCTGGGCGCTGGGCGCTGGACTTTGAGCTTGCGCTTGCAGGGCCGGGGTGACTTGGCGGGAAGCCAGCACAATACCCAGGGCCAATAGCGCGGCCCAAAGGTTCCTTATTTTCATTCAGTGTCGCTCCTTTGGATGGCGATGCCATCGCGTGAAGCGCAGCAAGGACGTGGCCACGATGAGACCGGAACCGACACCGTTGACATGCTTGAGCTTGGCGGAGGTTAATTCGAGATTACGCGGTAAAAGGTTCCGCGTTACGTAGATTCTTCTTGGCAGCATTTGCCGGGATCAATGAACCTCACGGATCGATCACGGTTGCACGCGGGCCTTTGGTCGTGAGGTTGCCAGGAGGCACCGTTCAATCCCTGTTGCGCAGTGAGGGAATATCCCGCGCGGTGACCGAACCTCCGTCGCCGTTCAGCCACAATATCGAATGCCCGGACTATGCCGTATCGGGTGTTGCCAGTGTTGTCAGGACTGCGTTCAGCGTCGCGCATATCAAACCTTCTCACACGGACGTTCGATGTCCGCTACGAACAGCACCGGCCGCGCAAACCATCGCTCATGACGTTCTGCTCCCCGCACGCCGTGATCGACGTCGAAGTTCCACTAACAGCGAGTCATATAAGAATAACTCCGCGAAATTGGTCCGCGCAAATGTTAGGGCTCACCGGCACTCCGCCATCTTCGAAGGCCAACCCGCTGGGCTTGACGTCTGGTTTGAGCTAAGAATGTTCTTTCGAACACGGGGTAAATCGCTGGTACTTACCAGTGCCTGGATAGGGAGACAACCCTATTCGGCGCGCAGTGTCTGGAGTGGATCCCGAGTCGCCGCCCGCCATGCGGGGCGTGCGCTAGCGGCTGCTCCAATCATCAGCAGCAGGGCGCCCGCGCCCAAATACGTCAGGGGGTCGCTGCCGCGGACTCCGTAGAGCAGGTTCGTGAGGAGGCGCGACAGCATCAGGGCTACTATGACGCTCAGACCGACACCAAACACCAGTGGGATCATCGCTCCGCGCAGAATCACGGCGAGGACGTCATTGGCAGTGGCACCTAGCGCCACCCGGATTCCTAGCTCGTGCGCCTTCAAAGTGGATGTATAGGCGACGACTCCATAGACTCCGAGCGCAGTCAGAAGCACGGACAATCCGCTCAGCACGGAGAAGATCCATGCCGAGAATCGCGGACGCCAGATGGAGTTCGCGATCACCTCTTTCATAGTTTCTACTTTGACGACGGGTTGGTTCGGGTCCACTGCCCAAACCTGTTTTCTAAGGGCCGCGGCCAGGGCTGCCGGTTCGCCGTCCGTTCGCACCACTATGGTAGACATGAATGTCGCAAAGATGTACTGCTGATAAGGGATGTACACTTCGGCCGCGGCCGGCAATTCGTAACTCATTTGCGAGGAGTCTTTCACCACGCCGACGATGGTAGGACCAGGCGCATTAGATCCCTCCGTGAGCTTCTCGCCCAGAGGGTTTCTGTGTGGGAAGAGTTGGCGGGCCAGGTGCTCGTTTATGATCGCGACGTCGGGAGCGCCGGTCTGGTCGCTATCGGTAAAGGTGCGGCCGGCGATGAGCGGGATTCCCATGGCGGCAAAGTACTCGGGGCTGATGGTACGCGCAGACGACTCGCTATCGGGGCCACCAAGATTAAAGCTAAGAGAGCTGCTAGTACCGGAAAGCGGCAGGTTGTTCACGATGGCCGCGGCCTTTATTCCGGGAAGCATTTTCACATGCTCCAGAATCTCGCGATAGTACGCCATCTGGCGGGGCCGGGTGTCGTACTTGCCGGTCGGACGAGGTTGCGTACGTGTGCCAACCGGCACGCGTACGGTGAGCACATGGTCTGGACGGAACCCGTGGTCGCTCTGCTGTAAAAGCACCAGGCTGTGGATCATGAGGCCGGAACCCACCAGCAGCAGGAACGCTAAGCCCGCTTCCACTGCGATCAGCGTAGAGAAGAGCCGCGAAGAACCTCGAGGCCCTTCGGCTGCCTGTCCGCCGCGGAATACCGCCTGGAGATCGGTTCGGACCGCCAACAAAATGGGCGCCAGGCTGCACAGAGCAGCCAGGAGCAGGCACAGAGCGGCGTTGAATACCAGGACTCTTTGGTTGAGCCCTACTAACTGCAAGTGCGGGAGCACGATGGGGAGCGCGGCCAACTGTTTCGTCAGAAGCTGCAATAGCGATCGTGCTACGACGATACCCGCGAAACTCCCGAGAACGGTCAGCACGAGGCTCTCGGCTATCAATTGCCGCACGATACGCCATAACCCGGCGCCTAGCGAGGCGCGAATTGCGATTTCCTTCTGCCGCTGTACCGCGCGGCTCAGCAGCAGACTGCCCACGTCGACGCAAGCGATCAACATCACCAAACCGACAGCGGCCAACACGAAGATCAGAGTCAGCTTGTATTTTTGGTCTGGCATGTCACGCCACGGCGTCACCATGATCCTGAAACCGGCTCGATCTTTCGGCTCTTCCTGTTCCATCTGATGCGCCAGGATTTTCATGGCACTTCGGGCCTGCGGAACGGAGACTCCTGCATGGAGGCGGGCCACCACCCGAGGCCAGGGTGACGTCGGGGCCAGGCGCAGAGGCGTCCACAGCTCAGCCTCGGGATAACGGAACTCAAAATCCGGCGGCATGACGCCTACAATCGTGAAGGCTTCATCGGAGATGGTGATTTCACGGCCTATAATGCGCGGATCCGCGTGGTAGCGCCGGCGCCATAGCCTATCGCTAAGCACCGCGACGTTTCGGGGCCCTTCTTCCTCGTCGGAGGCGATGAGTGTCCGGCCGAGTCGCGCGGGAACACCGAGCACCTGAAATAATCGCAAGGAGCGCACTGCGGTGACCTGTTCAGGCTCACCATTGCCGGTCAGTGTGACTATGTCCCTGCTGTACGGCGCTATCCTTTCAAAAATGTCGTTTCGGCCGGCCTATCGCTGGTAGTCCCTGATCGGCACGTCGGAGGACGGTGCGCCGCTAGTGCTGCCCTCTTCGATGCGCATCAGACGTTCGGCGGAAGGGTACGGAGATGGCCCCAAGAGGACGGCATCCACAATGCTGAAGACGGCTGTATTCGCTCCGATTCCCAAGGCCAAGATAACGACTATCGCCGCCGTGAAAAACGGATCCTTGCGCAGCCAACGGAGAGCCCAGAGTAAGTCCAGGTGCATACTAACGAATAAGTATAAGCCGATTAGGCATAGACGTGTGCCGTAGAGGCACCGAGCTTTTCGCGCGGGAGCTAGATGCGGAGTCGAGAGTTCGGCGCTGCGAGCAGCTACTTGCGTGGATGCAAAATCAATTTCTGCGCACGCCAGTTCAGCAGCTCGGCCGCATAAACCTCGTTTTCAGACGGGCATGCCAATTCGTGAATCCACCCAAATTGCTTTAACCGATGCCCCGTTTCCCCTAACATTCCGAGCACTCTCCCGTCGAGCGACAATTTATAAATGCGTCCTGGAAACGCATCCGAGCTATATAAATATTGGATCGGTCCGGGCGTAATGCAAATCGCCCACGGCGATCCGGGTTGCATAGTAGGGGAGGCTGCCGGGCCAGGGCGGGCGCCCATCCACGCTTTGGCGTCGGCGGGGGCGGGCACATCGATCTTGATCTCACGCTCGAAATTTCCGTCGTGATCGAATACCTGGATCCGGCGATTGCCGCGATCGGCCAGGTAGATGTTTCCTTGCGCGTCGGCCGCGATGCTGTGCGGCGTGTCAAATTCGCCTATGCCTTGGCCCGGGCCGCCCCATTGCTTGAGCCAGTCGCCGTTTTTGTCGAACTTAGCGACCCGCGAGTTGATATAGCCATCGCTGATAAAGATACTGCCTTCGCGGTCCCAGGTCACATCGGTCGGCTGGCGGAATTGTCCATTTACCGCTGGCCGAGGCGGATTCACGTGCGTCCACGGCCCTTCGCCCGCATCGGACGCCTCTTTCTTACGCCCAAACACCATAACGACGCGGCCCCGCGGATTGAATTCGATAATCATGTCCGAGCCCTTGTCAACCACCCAGACGTTATCGTCTTTATCAACACGCACCGCGTGTGCGAAAGACCAGGCATAAAGATTTTTCCCAATCTCGCGCAGGTAGCGACCATCCGGACCAAATTCAAGAAGCTGTGCTGCGCTGGCGCCGTAACCCGGTCCAGTGGTGCTTCCACGAGAGAACACAAACACGTGCTTCTTGGAATTGACCGCGATACCGGCCACTTCACCGAAGTAAAGATCGGGCGGCAGCTTTAAAAAATCGGGGACGGATTCATAGGGAATTTCGGGCGGTGTATCTTGCGCCAATGCTATCGCGCCCCACAAGACCAACCCAAACCGTAAACAGATTTTCAAAAAGCACCTCAGCGGCGTCGAATACGCCTTCCGTGAGGCTACATCAATCGATTCGCAGTGCAATGCATGGGATCGCCGTCCTGACAGGAAAGAGGCAAAAGCCGCAACGCCGCGCGAAGCGAGAGCAATTGAGCAACCGGCATAAAAACGTGTGCTATTTTCCGTTGATCTTCAAAAGCTCAATTTCGAAGATGAGCGTGGCGCCACCGGGAATGTCGGGCGGGTGCCCCATATCGCCGTACGCAACATCAGACGGGCAGACTAACCGCGCTTTCTCGCCGACCTTCATTTTCTGCACGCCTTCCGTCCAGCATTTAATAACACCGGTCAGCGGAAACTCCGCCGGTTCGTTGCGCTTGTATGAGCTATCGAATTCTTTGCCGTTGATTAGAGTGCCGCGGTAATTGACCTTCACCGTATCCGCGGCCGTGGGCTGCGCACCTGTACCGGGTGTCAATTCCTTATAAATGACGCCGGATGAAAGCTTTACTACGCCAGGCTCAGCCGCGGCCTTGGAGCAGAAGGCAGATCCAATCGCCTTTTCCCCTACTGCTGTTTGTGACGCTTTAGCCTGAAGCCCAGCGGCCCGGGCTTGGGCCAATCCTTGAATCTTCGGTCCCCAAGTGCTTAAATCCACAGCGGGCTTGTTTGCGGCCGCATCGGTCATCCCCCGTTTTACAAGGTCCAGTTCGGTTGGCGAGAGATTAAAGGGGGCGAGCATTCTCATGTAGGCTAAAACGCCGATTGAGTAAATGGTCTTCTGCTCATCGGTTGTAAGAGCCGCTGCGGGCTTTGGCGCTGGTTTCACGGGAGCTTTTCTGGCGGCGGTTGAGGTGGCTGTTTTCGGTTTTGGGGATGTCTGTGCGGTTTGTGCGGCCGTTGGAAGGGCGGTTATGGACAGCAGTGAAGTGGATAGAACTACAGAAAGTAAACGCATTGGCTGAAGGTTTAGGATCGCATATCCGCTTGGCTTCCATTTACTTCGGGGCTGGCGTAATACACTGTCCAAATGCGACATTCTTTGGCTGGTTTGGTTTGTTTTTGCGCGTTAGCTATCCCGGCCTTATCTCAAAATAGCGGCAGCCCCTTTGCGGGCCGCTGGGATTTCGATGTGAAGACCACCAGCGGCGTGGGCGCCAACTGGCTCGGCATCAAGCAGAACGGCGATGCCCTTGACGTATGGTTTCAACCGACCGGTGGTCACGTGTATCAAGTGAAAGACGTGAAAGTGGAGGGAACACACCTGACCTTTACAGCCGCCGCGGCGTCCGCCAGGCATCCTGCAACCGTTTGGGCACTAGACGCTTCAGACGGAAAACTAACCGGTACCGCAAAACACGGTGATGAATCCACGCCGTTGACCGGCGTGCGCGCTCCGAGCCTGGAACACAAGGCACCCGCTGCCTGGGGCAAACCGAAAGCGCTTTTCAACGGTAAGAATTTAGATGGCTGGGAACCCATCGGCGACGCCTCAAAGAGCCATTGGGTAGTAAAGGACGGTTTGCTGGTGAACGAGACTCGCGGCGCAAACCTGAAGACAACCCGCACTTTCGAAGATTTCAAACTGCACTTTGAGGTGAACTGCCCTGACGACGCCAACAGCGGCTTCTATTTGCGCGGGCGTTACGAAGTTCAACTTGAATACGAACGTGCCGGAACCGAACCGCTGAACAGAGCGATGGGCGCCGTCTATGGCCGACTAGGACCAGCTTCGCCTTTGCCGCGCACGCCTGGAGAATGGGAAACGTTCGACGTCACGTTAGTGGGCCGCATGGTGACGGTAGTACACAACGGCCAAACTATCATCGATAATAAGGAGATTGAAGGCATCACCGGCGGCGCATTGAATGCGGATGAAGGTGAACCAGGTCCTTTCTATATTCAGGGCGATCACACAGGGGGATTGAAGTTCCGGAATATCACGGTAGCGGAACCAAAGAAATAGCGAGGCGGTCCGGCAACGTGGCTTTCGTAAGCTCCCGTTAAGCGGTGGAGCAGAATTTAGAAACTCTTATAGTGGGCCTGTCGAGCTATACTAATGTCTCAGAAGAGAATTGCGCGTAGCAGCGATTCCCTTCCCCCGCCGGTACCCAGCTTCGGGTAAAGATAGATCTCAATTTTTCTCCGGGAGGGCGTTTACCGACGTCTCTTTATCTGCCCGTCATCTACTGGCTTCCGCCTCTGGCAGCCGGCATCACCACGGCTACGCTGGCGATTCTTGTAGCGCTCCGCAGACCCTCGCGGCCGGCAGCAGCGCTGGCACTGTATCTTCTCTCGGTTGCCCTCTGGTCAATCGGGTATTGCCTGCAATTGCGCGGGACAACGCTTGCCGAGCAGGTGTTCTGGAGCAAGGTGGAGTATCTAGGGCCGGCTGGAGTTTCGTTCACCGGGCTGATCTTCGTTTTGCAGTACGCGGGCCTGAACGAGTGGGTCCGAACGAGCCGGATACTGCTGCTGGGGGCCATTCCGGCCTTTACGCAGATACTGGTTTGGACGAACGAGAAGCACGGGTTGATCTGGCGGCGGGTATGGCTGGATTCGAGCGGACCTTACCCGCTGATGGCGCGTACGCATGGCCCTTGGTTCTGGGTTTTTCTGACGTACGGCTACGGGCTATGCCTGGTGGCGATCATTCTGCTGGCGCGCGAATTGTTCAACCGCAGGGGCATCTATCGCTCTCAGGTAATGGTTTTGCTGCTTGGCTGCCTGGTTCCGTTCATCGGCAATATGATGTACTCGTTTGGCTTCAGTGTATTTCCCAACCTGGATTTCACGGTGTTCGGCTTCTCAATAACCGGCATTTCGATGGCCTGGGGGCTGTTCCGGTTTCAATTGCCGGTGATTATGCCGGTGGCCCGCCAGACGGTATTTGAGGGAATCAGCGACGCGGTCATTGCCCTGGACATCGGCGGAAACGTAGTAGAGGTGAATCCCGAGGCTTCGCGAGTGTTGGGTCAGGCGGCAAGCCTGCTGATTGGCAGGCCGGCATTTACGGCATTCAAGTTGTTTCCCGAACTAGCCGGGTTCTGCGCCGGACACGCGAGAGACGAACGTGGCATTGACCATTGGCAGCGGGGGGGTGTACCACCGCTTCGATGCGAGACGCTCAATACTAAGAACGCGAAAACAGCGGGTAATCGGCGGGCTGATTGTGCTGCGCGACGTCACCGAGCGTGCTGCCGGCGAGACAGCGCTGCGACAGGCCCATTTAGTGCTTGAACAAAGGATTGACGAACGGACCGCCGATCTCTCGCGAACAATTGAGGAATTGCGGCAAATGGAAAACCAACTCGTCTTCAGCGCCACGCACGACAGCTTGACAGGCCTGGCGAACCGCAAGCTGTTTCTGGATCGCGTGGCGAAGCGGCTGGAGGCAACAACCGCCAGAGATACTCAATCGTTCGCGATTCTATACGCCGATTTAGATCGCTTCAAGGTCTACAACGACGGCTACGGTCATCACCTGGGCGATTCAATTTTAGTAGAGATGGGAAAGCGCCTCACCAGCTGCGTCGGGCCGGCGGATACGGTGGCTCGGATGGGCGGAGACGAATTCATTATTCTGCTGGATGACGTGGAAGGAGTTGAGAACGCTTCACAACGCGCGCAAGATTGCCTGGAGGCGCTTTCGACACCAGCACTGATCGACTGGACGCACGTTCACCTTACCGCGAGCATGGGCATAGCCGTTGGTCTCGATCGGCGGCGCGGCGCGGAAGAATTAGTGCGGGATGCCGACCTTGCTATGTACCGGGCAAAGCGGCTGGGTGGCGACCGCTGGGTTTTCTTCAGTGAAGGAATGCGCTCGTCGGCGCGGACGCTGGTGCGGCTGGAGCAGGACTTGCGGCTGGCGGTAGCGCGCGAGGAATTGATCGTCCAATATCAGCCGTTCGTAAGGATGGAAACGGGCAAAGTGGTGGGCTTCGAGGCGCTGGTGAGGTGGAAGCATCCTGAGCGCGGCATGCTGCAGCCCGCGGAATTCCTGCCCGTGGCGGAGCAGACGGGCTTGTTGATGAGCATTGATGAATTCGTTCTGCGGGAGGCGTGCTTCCAAAGGGGAATTTGGGAGCGCGAAAGCCGCGGCGGAACCGAGCGGCCGTTCGTAAGCGTGAATGTGGCGGGCTGGCAGTTTTCCTATCCGGACCGCTGGCAGAAGGACTTAGCGGCGCTGGACGGCGGGATCGTTGGGCTCAGGCTGGAGATGGTGGAAAGTGTCTTTGCAGCGAATGCCGATTCGGCGGCTAAATTTTTTGAACTGGTGCGTACGCACAATCTTGAGATCTATCTTGACGATTTCGGGACGGGTTATTCATCGCTGAGCCGGCTCTCTCAATTTCCCATTCGCAGCTTAAAGATAGACCGCTCGTTTGTGAAGGACCTGGCGGCCACTGGTAAAGATATTTCCATTGTGCGGGCGATTATTGCACTGGCGCATAGCCTTGACATGGAGGTAGTGGCCGAAGGGATTGAGTTAGACCTGCAGTCTGAAATATTGCAGAGTCTGGGTTGCGAATTCGGGCAGGGATTTTACTTCTCGCCGCCCGTGGACGGACCGGCGGCGCTGGCGATGTTGAATTGAGGTGGTGGGGTGCCTGAGGCAGCAAGGGCTCATTGAAGAATGCTCCTCGGGTTCCGGCCCGAGGCGATCCATGCGGGAACTAAAGCGGCACTCGTCGCAATCATCAATACGCAAAACAACACAAAGAATAGGACAAACGGGTCCGCTGGTTTGACTGCGTACAGCAAGCTGGAAACAGCACGCCCAAAAAAGAGAAATGCCGCGAGTCCGGCACTTTCTCCGATCAGAACGAACAGCATGGTTCCGGCTATCAGCTTGTGAACCAAGGCCAGGCGATCCGATCCTAGCGCAAGGCGGATGGCTATCTCGCGAGTCCTGAGGGAAACCATCTCCGTTATTACACTGTAAATACCGGCTGCGGTCAACAGTAGCGACGCTATTCCAAAGCTCAATAAAAGAGCCATGTTGAAGCGCTGCCGCGCGATATTTTTCTCGACAAGCTCGCCAATGGTGGCTACGCCCGCAACGGCTTGAGTTGGATCGAGAGCGGCAACCTGCCGGCGCACGAGCGCCGTTAATTCGCTGGCCGTTGCGTGTCCGCGGAGGACCAGGTAATTGACGGGAAGTCCGGATTGTAAATAACAGGCGTAGATGTCTTCGTCGCGCGTTGTGACGCCGCGATAGCGTGTGTTGCCGGTGACGCCCACAATGGTCCACCAATCGCCGTCATCCCGCTTTCCGAAGCGGATACGCGTGCCCATCGGCTCGTGCCCGGCCACGCGCATTTTCTGAGCGAGCCCATTGCTGATGATGACAACCTTCCGGGTGCTCTCCCGATCCTGATTTGTGAACTTTCTCCCTTCGAGTATCGGGGTGCCAACCGTCTGAAAATATCCGGGGGTAATCACCTCAAAGTTTGAGACGGGCCGCTGTTCAGATTGAGCGGTGTCGAATTCCGATCTGTAGGTCATGTCCCAGCCAATGGTTCCCTCCATGGGACGCACAAGGACCGCGCCGGCATTGGTAACACCAGGAGACGCCTGCAATCGATTCAACAGATTTGTATAGAACAGATGCCGTTCGGCCGAATCCTCTTGTGGGCCTCGCAAGGCCAGATTCATGGTCACCGTATCCAAATGCGAAAAACCAATGTCGGTCCGCAGCATGGCTCGCACGCTGAGCACAATCAAGAGAGAAGCTGCCAGCAGAACAACGCTTGTGGCTGTTTGAACGAGAATAAAGCCAATTTGCATCCGATTGCCATGACGGGTACTGGTGAGCCGTGTGCCGCCTTCGCGTAATGCCACCTCCAAATTCATTCGAGTGGCCGCGAGAATGGGAGCAGCCGAACACGCTATTACCGCCAGCATGGAGACTGCGATGGCAAAGCTGACCGCCGGCCAATTCACTCCGGCATCTTCCAATCGGGGGATATCGGGAGGCGCCAGGCTCACCAGCAGCTTAATCATTGCCCATGCGATGGCGATTCCGGCGGACCCCGCAAAGAAAGCCGCCATAAATCCTTCGGCGAAGAATTGAGCAAGAATCTGCAACGCCGTTGCGCCTAATGAAGATCGGGTGGCGATCTCCTGCCGGCGCGCGAGCGTCCGGGAGAGGAATAGATTGCTTGCCGTAACGCATCCGGTGAGCAGCAAGAGGAAGGACGCACCGAGCGAAACCAGGAATTGAAGCCGGGCAGAGCCCATCCAATATTGAGGAAGAGGCGTTATGACCGCTTCCTGCGTAGCCGAATAGAATTGCGGATACTCGCGCGCCAGACGTTTGAATAATGCCTGAACTTGAGAATCGGCTTGTTCAGGCGAGTAACCAGGTTTCACCTTCGCAATGGCTTGCAGAAAATAAGCGTTTCTATTGTCCAGATCCTTACTGACACCAAGAGGAACCCACAATCCCACGCCTTTCGGAAAGTCGAGATCGCGTCCCGCGACCCCAATGATCGTGCAGCCCACACCGTTGAGCAAGATTTGGCGGCCGATAATTTGCGCATCCTGGTGAAATTGCGTCCGCCAAACGCTATCGGAGAGAATCACAACGGGCGCGGCTCCCGGATGTTCGTCGGAATCCTTGAAGTCGCGGCCGAGTGCCGGATGAACTCCCAAAGTTCTAAAGAAGTCGTGCGAAACGGGAGCACTTTCTACCTGGACCGGTTGATGGCCATCCGTGCGAATCACTTTGCCGTAACCGTACAGAGTGGTCGGCATGAGGGCTACAGATTCGATTGCCGGAACGCCTTGCAGATCGCGCAGTTCCGGATAGGCTAACTCCAGGAAGGGAACCCCTGATTTGTGGTCAGCCTTCCAGACGACTCGAAGCGATTGCCGATTGGGAAATGGCAGAGGATGGAATATCACTGCTAGTGCGAGCGAGAATACGGCCGTGCTCATCCCCACTGCCAGCGCCATCACAACTATGACGAAGACATAGATTCGTTCCCTCAGAAGAGTTCTACACCCGGCGCGAAGTATGCGAGCCGCTGCCTCTGTTGAACCATAAAGATGGTCCCGGCAAGCTTCCTGATGCTGCACTAAACCTCCAAACTGGCGCTTCGCGGCCTGCTCCGCCTGTGGTGATGGCATGCCCGCGTTTGTGTTCGCGTGCGCCTGCATGGCAAGATGAAAACCGAATTCGTCTTCCAGGTCGCGTTCCACGCCCCCGTGGACGCAGTAAGGTGCGAAACCGCAAACGAAACCTGTGAACAAAATGAAGTGCGTAATCAAGAAAGCTTTTTTTCATGGACCCTCATTTAACCGCCTTGAACAAGTTCAGATGGCTGCTAATAGCTGTCCTCGGTTACCGACATCACATACAGTATAAGGCGGAGTGAAAAGTGCCACGTAAAAGACATCAGAAATTAACCCGCAGGCGGTTTTGTTGGCGCTTGGAACTGCTATTCTGGGAGCCGCGGAGCAGCGGTTACTTGAAGAATGGTGCCGGATGGCCGGCACTACGAACGGCACAGTAGGGGCGGCCAACTTGCCGTATCGGTGTAGGTGAAAGCCGGCACACGGACTGATTTCGAGAGGGACCGGGTTATTGCACGCGTCGCTCGCGCAGCATATGACTTCAGCGGATAAATCGTCCAGAGCGGCAGAATTGGATCTTCCGGGGCTCTGTGCATTCATAACAGCACTGCCGTGCTGAGCCCTGCAATTTTTCCGTATTCATATTGGTTTGACTCGATCGCCGCGAAAGTACCGCGCGGCCTCGGGACGAAAAAGAAAGAAAGCAATTACGGCACAGAACAAACAGTGGATTGCGAGTTTCTGGAACCCATCAAAGAAGCTCAGCACTACGTGAAATGCCATCCAGGCGAGGGCAAGCCAACGCGCCCAATTTTGGCCTCGGAGTATAAATCCCCCACAGAGAATCGCCAAGACTTCCGTGAGTTCAACCCAGACGGCATCGTATTGAAATGAATGTCTCGCCTGAAACTCGGTGAAATGGTAAACAAAGCCGATAGTACCCACCGCTATATAAATGCATCCGAGGATCGTCACGGAGAGGGGGCGTTTATTCAAGTTCATGGCAGCGCCTCCAGTACGGCCTCGCTAGGCTCCAGATCCTCCGCATGCGGCGGCAGAATCGCCCCGGCGTCCAGCAGCGCTTGAATGGTCCCCACGAAATCCCCGGTGTCTCGATGCCAACCGTTTCCGGACCCGTAAACGGCCCACGCTAGCGGGGTCCCCGCATACTCGCGTGATTTCATTTCCAGCGCCGGGTGGAACAGCAGTATCTCGCGCGCCATCTCCGAATTACCGTTGAACCCAGCCCAGTGCAGCGCCGTCGCTCCCATTTCTCCAGCAGTATCCACCGGCCACCCTGCCTCCAGCATCAGTCGAACCGCCTTTGTGTTGTTATTCTGCGCAGCGTCGGGCAACTTTTGCTTGTCCGTTTCCGACAGCGTGCCGGCCACATTCGGATTCTTCGAGAGAAATTCGTGAAAGGCCGTTTCATCGCCCAGTTCGCATGCTAGTGCCAGCTTCAGGTCCTCCGGTGTCCGCTCCATGAGCAGCTGGAAAACCTCTTCGTGACCGAAATCGCGCGCCACTATATGGGCCGTGCGGCGCGCGCCAAGCGTCCAGATGTAAATGGAGCCGCCTGCGTGCTGATCCTGCTTGGGAAACCACTCCTCCGATACGCTCATCCGGATGCAGGAGGGATCGCTTTCCAGATGCCGCCGTACCAGATCCGTCTCGCCGAGCGCCGCCGCCATCAAGATGTCCGTACGGCATCCGCGTGATACCAAGTAGCGAGCTACATCCTGCCGGTCTCGCGGATAGTGCCGCCTCTGCTGCACGCGCAGCATATATTGAGCCGACGTCGATTCGTGGTCCACATCGCGCGCGTCGATCTCAGCGCCGTTGTCCAGAAGGAACGCGGCGACTTCGACAGTGGAGGCGAAGTGCAGTGGCGTTTGTCCGTCTCCACCCCGTGTATGCACCACGCCCGGATCCGCCGCCACGAACTCTTGCAGCTTCGGCATCATTCCCAGGCGCGCAGCAGAGTGCGTATCCAGCACGGCGCCGCGCTCAATCAGAAACTCCATTAAGCTTGGATCGCAATCGTCCAGCACGCCAAATCCGCCCGCCCACCACTCGGTTCGTTTCCGAATGTCCGCGCCGACCTGCAGCAGCACATCGATGGTCGATCGATTGCTCCGTTGCACGGCCGCGAACAATGCGTGTTGGCCGAAGCCGTAGTTGGGAAGCGGATCGTCGATTTTCGCACGCAACTCCGGATAGCGCTCAAGAACCTCGCGGACGCGCGGTGCATCGCTATTGCATACCGCAGCCTTTAACAACTCCGCCGGACTGAGCCCCAACGTCTGAACGTGTGACTTCAGCTTCGCCCAACTGGCAAAACCGTACTCATTGGCCAGCGTATGCTGCGCGTCCGCCAGTTTGCCATGCGGCATGCCGCGCAGCAGTTCTTTGGCTTGCTTCTTAAGATATTCGAAATTCGGTTTTTGAGGTAACTCACGAGACATATATTCCCCCTTCTGTGGCCCGGTGTCCGCGATGACGGGCAGAAGAGAAGTCAACGCTCGGCGTCTAGAAACTCATTCAGGCGGGATCATCCCTTTCCGCGGACGGGTTGCAACCTGAATTGCAGTTTCGAATATAACAAAAAGGCGTCCAGAAGACGTGAGCCGGTTTAATTTTTTGGTTCACCGTGAAATGCTTGTCCGCAGAAGCTTCGATCAACTGCTACTAAAAACCTTGGACAAAAGCTAAACTGAGCTTCGTGCGCACTTCATTGGTTGTTATGGGGCTGGCATTTCTGGGGGGATGGACAGCCACCTCACAAGATATCGATCTTCTGATTCGGGGCGGCCGCATTGTGGACGGTACAGGCAATCCTTCGTTTCTTGGTGATGTCGCGGTCCGCGGCAACCGGATCGCCGCGATGGGCCATCTTGGATCGACAGCCGCGAAACGTGTAATCGACGCCCGAGGGATGACAGTTGCTCCAGGCTTCATCGATATGCACAACCACTCCGACTACACGCTGATCGTGGATGGAAATGCCCAGAGCATGGTGCGGCAGGGAGTAACCTCTATGATTCTCGGCGAAGGAGAGTCCGCGGGACCGATAGGAGGTAAGCAGACCGCTTCGTCGCGGCGCGTCCTGCCGGGTGGCGGATCTCCCGACTGGAGCGATTTCACCGGCTACTTCGCCCGGCTGCTGCGTCAAGGAATCTCCACCAATGTGGGCAGCTATGTTGGATCAAGCCAGATATGGACTTACGTGCGAGGCGAACAAGCGGGACCGCCTACCGCTGTGGAATTGGAGCAGATGCGCGCGCTCGTTCAGCAAGCTATGGAGCAAGGAGCATTGGGCGTCAGCAGTTCGCTGAGCGGCCCGCCGGGTTCTTGGATCGATACCGAGACGCTAGTGGCAATGTGCAAAGCGGCCGCTCCCTATGGGGGCAGCTATTCCACGCACATGCGGACCGAAGGCCGCGGTGTTTTCGAATCGGTCGCCGAGGCCATAGACATCGGGCGGAGGGCGGGGGTACCGGTTGACATCATTCATCTGAAGATTGCCGAGCACGCGATGTGGGGCCAGATGCCGGAGCTGATTTCTACGATCGCGCAAGCTCGGGCGCAGGGAGTTCAGGTGCAGGCCAATGTATATCCCTATCGCGCCGGCCAGAACGATTTGGCAACCATCATTCCGCCTTGGGTCCACGAAGGAGGCGCGCAGGCATTGATTGCACGCTTGAAAGATCCATCGCTTCGACCGAGAATCGAGCGGGAGATTCTGGGGGGCATTCCCGGCTCAAACTGGTACGACCACTACACGGCAACGGGCGGTTGGGACGGCATGCTGCTGGTGTCGCTCTCGAATCCGCAATATAAGAGGTTCGAGGGAATGCGCATGAACCAAGTGATTGCGGCGCTCAACAAGCCGCCTATCGACGTTCTTTTCGAATTGCTCGAAGCCAATGACGGGTCCGTTCCGACAGTCTATTTTCATCATTCGGAGGAAGACATGCGCTACGCGCTCCAACAATCTTTCGTCTCGATTGGATCGGACGGTACGGCGGTGGCGACGGAGGGCCCTCTGAGCGCCGGACATCCGCATCCTCGCTACTATGGCACGTTCCCGCGCGTGCTGGGCCGCTATGTGCGCGAGGAACATGTGCTGACACTCGAGGACGCGATACGGAAGATGACTTCGGCTAATGCGGCAAAGATCGGTATTTTGGACCGAGGCATACTGCGGCCGGGGATGATGGCCGACGTCACGGTATTCGACGCAGCGAAAATCATCGACAACGCCACCTATGAAAACCCGCACCAGTATGCGACCGGCGTAAACTATGTGATCGTGAACGGACAGGTGGTTCTCGACCACGGACAACATACCGGAGCAAGACCGGGAATCATTCTGAAGCGCCAGGACGCAGGAAGCGTTAGAAATGCAGCTTCAACGCAAATTGAATCTCGCGCTGCGGAAGCACGGTTGAGGTAATCACTCCCGTTGCGCCGGGTCCATCGGTAATGTAGTTATCCGGCTGGGCGAAGACCGGGTGATTGAAGGCGTTGAAAAGCTCGACGCGGAACTCGAGGTTCTGATGCTCGGTGATATTGAAGACCTTTCGGAAATCGAAGTCGGACGACACGCCGCCGGGTCCAATCAGAACGTTTTTGCCGGCGCTGCCAAAAGCGTAGCCTGCGGGCAAGGGGAAGCAACTCGTGTCAAACCAGAGGCCAGGCGTACGCTGGCTGGACGGCAAGTTGCCGTCGCAGGTCCGATCAGTGCGAACGAGTCCGATGGAGCCGGTATTTGAAGGGTCGTAACCCATGAGCGGCGAGAAATAAAATCCGCTGCGGAGGGTCAAGATGCCGCCCACGTGCCAGCCGCCGAAGAGCAAATCGCCCACGCGGTTCGAGCCGAGATAACGCTGGCCCTTTCCCATCGGAAGCTGGTAGTCGAAGCTCGAAACCCAGCGGAACTTCTCGTCAAAATCGGACGGTCCACGGTCGGCTGCAACATTGTAGGAGTTCTGCGGCCAAGGCGAGGAGCAGCAGATTTCGGGCTGGTCGTTCAGCGATTTGCTGTATGTGAACGCGCTCAGGAACATGAGTCCGTTCGATAGGCGTTTCTCCCCCTTGATTTCAAGCGCGTTGTAGCTGGAATTTCCCCGGTTGACAATGTCGGTAAACGGGCCATACTGCGGATAGGGCCTACGGGGTTGAATGTCGCCAGGGCCGGGAAGCGCTACCTGGTTTGGATCGAGCAAGGTCTGCAAGTGCGTCGATTTCGAACCCACGTAGGCGATTTCGAACAGGATACTGCCGGGCAGTTGCTGCTGGACGTTGAAATTCCATTCATCGAGGACCGGGGCATGCAAGTGGGAGCCGACTCCTGAGCCGGAAGCCGTTACCCCTGCGTTCGTCGCCTGACTTGCATTGAGCGGCGGAAAACCTCCCGAGACAGTCAGCACCGGTGTAATCCCGTCGGTAACAAAGGTGGGCTGATAGAAAAACGGGAGGTTGTAGGCAAGCTGCAACGGATCGCCGGTGCGGATCTCCTGATAACTGAAGAAACGTCCATAACCGGAACGGATCACGGTGTTTTTGAAAACACTCCAGGCTAGGCCCACGCGCGGTGAAAAGTCGTCTTTATCGGTGGTCACCAAGCCAGGGGAAGCGCCATTCTGCCCGGCGACAACCAACTGCCCAGTGGCGAAATCGAAGTTGCTCTGCTGGTTGTGGGCTTCGAAGATAGGGCTCGTGTAGTCGTAGCGCAAGCCGAGGTTCAGTGTCAGAGTGCGCGTGATTTTGTAATCGTCTTGAATAAACGCGCCGTAGGTATGTTGGCGGTTTCCGAAGTAAGTCAAGGTCGAAATTGTGGAACTGGTTGGAATACCAAGCAGCATGTCCGCCAGAGCGTTGCCGCTGCCGTCTCCCGAAGAGGGCGAATCGGCGGTGAATTCTCCGCTGAACGAGAACGCACCGCGCGGTTGCCCGATCTGGAACAGATTGAACTGGCTGCGGCGAAGCTCCGGACCCAATTTTAGGGAGTGCTTTCCATGCACTATGCTGAGCGTGTCGCCGTATTGGAATTCCTGGCTTGTGCTGGTGGTCGGCGTATAACCGGGTTCGCCCAAGGTATGGTAAGCACTGATCTGAAACAGCGTCAAGCCGTTTACGGTGGCATTGTTCGGGACGCCGGGAACCGCCAGGCTCGATGAAGGATAGTTCTGTCCATAGGCGGGCGTGTTGTCCACATAGTGTTCGCGGTTGAATCCGACGCGCACCTCGTTAACCATGGTCGGAGTGATGGTAAACGTGTATCCGATTACGGCTCCGCGCGTGTCATCCAAATACTGGCCGGTGCTGTAGCTGCCGCCGTCGGCCAAGCCGGGCAGCGGAGGCTGTTGGAAGCGGTCGGTCTGGCTCAAAGAAAAGCGGGCGAAGACGTGTTGGCGTTCGGAGATATCGTGATCCACGCGCACATCCGCCTGGTGGACCTGCTCAGTGCCGGGAGCGTTCACGATGTAGTTATTGGCCAGCGCTCCGGTCACATTCGGCGCCGGGTATAACTGGGCCACGGCGTGGCTGAGGGGATCGAGCCGCGAACTCGGAATTACATTTCCGGCAAAGGGCGTTCGAACGGGCTGGCCGTCGACCACGGTTGTGCTCTGCGGGTCGTAGATCTGGCTGGCGGCCTGAAAAGCGCTGAAGTCGCCGTTGATCTGAGCCGGGGTAGGAACGGTCGAGATATCGGTTTGCGAAGTGCCTACCCGCGTTCCCTGATAATCCATGAAGAAGAAGGTCTTGTTTCGGCGTATAGGCCCTCCGAGTGTCCCACCGACCTGGTTTTGGCGGAACGGCGCCTTCGGCTGATCGGAGGGTTCGAAGTACCCGCGCGCATCGAGCGCAGAGTTGCGGAGGAATTCAAAAGCCGTGCCATGAAACTGGTTGGTCCCCGATTTTATGGTGGCGTTGATTACCGCTCCGCCGCTACGCCCAAATTCCGCCGAATAGTCGCTGGTCTGAACCTTGAACTCCTGGATGGCATCCACGTTGGTCTTGAGGATATTGCCAGCGTTGTCGTTGGAATTGTTATCGATTCCATCGAGCATAAAATCGTTCAGGTTCCCGCGCGTGCCATTGACTGCAAACGCGCCGCCGGCATTGCCATTCGTGGGAGACGTAGCTCCGTTGATGCCGCCGCCGTTTTCAGTGATTTTGACCACGCCCGTCGTCAGCGTAGCCAACTGCGTGTAGTCGCGGCCATTCAAGGGCAGATCGGTGATCTGCTCGCTGGCAATTACGTCGCCGAGCGCGGAAGACTCGGACTGGACTACCGGCACCGCTTCATGCACGTTCACCGACTCACTGACTAGGCCAACCTGCAAGGTGAAGTCGACGCGAAGGCGGTCTTGAACCTGAAGCACTATACCCGTGCGAGTTTCGGTTTTGAAACCGCGGACCTCCACGCTAGCGGAATAATTCCCGATTCTAAGCGGGGTGGCAATATAGCCGCCCTGGGCGTCCGTCTCCACGGAAGTTTTCGCGTTCGTACCGGTGTCGACGAACGTCACCGTGGCATTTGGCACCACCGCGCCGCTGCTATCGACCACCGTGCCAACGATTGTTCCCATGTCGGCCTGGCCATATAGGCACGCGGGAAGAATCAGCGCTCCAAACGCGAAAAAAACAGCAAGCCAGAAACGTTTCTCCACAGCGACTCCTTGGTATCCGGGGTACGATTTTCCCGAAAAGCAGCGTTTCAGAGAGTCTAGATCCGGGTAAATCGCAATGTCAAGAAAACATTTTCGATAGCACCCAGAAACTTTTCAGGAATTGGTTTTTTGCAGTACTGGGAGTCCGAGTTGGAGTACCATACCGTTATGAAGGGCATCGTCTCCCTCTTGCTGGCGTCGGCGGCGGCGCTGGGCCAAACGAGCCCTTTTTCCGATCGTCTTTACCCGATACTCAAGACCGCAGGCTGCCCGGCGTGTCACAACAGCAATGGCGTAGCGTCGGCCACACGGCTTCATTTTCCGGACGCCAATGCCTCGACGGAGCGCGCGGAAGCCTTTGGACGTTCGCTGGTGCGGCTGGTGGATCGGGAACATCCGGACGAATCGTTGTTGTTGAAAAAGCCAACCAGGCGAATACCACATGCAGGCGGAGAGCGCATCAAGCCGGGCAGCCCGGAGGAAGCGGCTCTCAAGGACTGGATCCGATTTCTGGCGTCCATGCCGGCGGACGAAGTGGCCGCCGCTCTGAAATACGATGAGGCGGGCACGGCCGCCGAGAGACGCCAGGGAGCGGTGCTGCGGAGGCTGACGAACAGCCAGTACAACAATACGGTGCGCGATCTGCTGGGCGATCAGACGGCTCCCGCGGACCAGTTTCCGCCCGAAGATTTTGTCAGCGGCTTCAGAGACCAGTACGATGCACAGAATTTGTCCCCGCTGCTTGAAGAGGCGTATGGCTTGGCTGCCGAGAAATTGGCGCAGAATGCGTTTCGAAACGGCGATACGCACCGGCTTATTCATTGCCAGGCAGGGCTTGCCGCGAGCAGTTCGTGAGGGATTTTGGACGCCAGGCGTTCCGCAGACCGCTCGACGCCGGAGAGTGCCGGCGATACGTTTCGCTATTTGCCCGGGAACGCAATTTTCTGGCGGGCGCGCAGCTGGTGGTGGAGGCGATGCTGCAATCACCTAATTTCCTGTTCAGGTTGGACGAGACCAACAACGCCGACTGGAAGGCCTATGCCGCGGCGAGCCGTTTATCCTACTCGCTTTGGGACAGCATGCCCGATGCCGCTCTCATGGATGCTGCCGCGCGCGGACAACTGTCGTCACCCAGGCAAATTGAAGAAGCGGCCAGACGCATGCTAAGGGACACGCGCGCGCATCAAGCGTTAGACGAATACGTTGCGGAGTGGCTGCGCTTCGACCGGATTCTGACCAGCAGCCGCGACCGGCGCCGCTATCCTAAGTTCAGCCGCGAAACTGCCGTGGCGATGACCGAAGAAGCGCGCTTGTTTGTTTCCGACCTGGTCTGGAACGACCGCAACTTCATGGATGCTTTTAGCGCCAACTACGGATTTGTTAATGCGGACCTGGCATCGGTCTACGGGGTACCTGCGCCGACACAGGATTTCGCCCGTGTCACTTTTCCGGCTGAATCGGAGAGAGCGGGATTGCTGGGGCAGGCGTTGTTCCTGTCGCTTTCGGCAAAGCCCGAGGACAGTTCTTTAACGGGCCGCGGCCTCTTTGTCAGGGAACAGTTCCTGTGCCAGCACGTCCCACCGCCGCCGGCCGGAGTGAATACCAATCTGACGCCGGCGACCGAGGCCCATCCGCAAACGAACCGGGAGCGGATGAGCGAACACGCGAGCAACCAGTTCTGCGCTACTTGCCACAATTTAATCGATCCTATCGGCGTGGGCTTTGAAAAGTTCGATGCCGTCGGCGCGCGGCGCGATCAATATAAACTGATCTTCTATGGAGGCCATCAAGACCATCACCAGCCTCCAAAGTCCATCAGCCTAATCATCGATACTAAGGGTTGGGTGGCCGGTATTCCGGATTCGAATTTCTCGTCGCCGCGTGAACTGGGTATGATCCTCGCCAAAACGCCGTTGTGCCAGGAATGCATGGTCAAGCAGTATTTCCGCTATGTGAGCGGCCGGGCGGAAACTCCCGCGGATATGCCGCTCATCCGAAAAGTTCTGGAAGACTTCCGTCAATCGAATTTCCATTTTCAAGAACTCATGATCTCGCTGGTTCGCAACCGCGAGTCGTTGCAAGACGAAAGGAACGTGTATGCCGCAAGTAATCACCAAACGCAGTAGGATTTCCCGCCGCAGGCTGCTGAAGGGTGTTGGCGCTTCCGTAGGATTGCCGCCCCTGGTTTCAATGTTTAATGCGTCGGGCACGGCGTATGCGGCGGATCTGACGACGGCCGATCCGAACAAGGAAGCGGCTATCGAGAACCGTTTCGTCTTGTGGTTCAACGGTAACGGGATTCCGGAGCGTTACTGGATTCCCGCCGAGATCGGGGCAGACTACCGCCTCACTCCTTGTTTGACGCCGCTGGCTCCGTTTCGCGACGATATTCACGTCATCACGGGTTTGGACAACTTCGCCGCTGGCCTGCCTGGTCCGGGAAACGGTCATCACAATTCAATGAGCGGCTTGATGAGTTGTACGCGGTTTAGCGGCCGTGGCGCAAGCGGTATTTCCATCGACCAGGCCATTGCCGGCAAGATCGGAGGCGATTCGCGGTTTCGCTCGCTGCAGATAGGCGTGGCGCAGGAATCCTTTGGCGAGAGCATCCAGCGAAACATGAGTTGGGCTGGTTTTGAGCGGGCACTGCCCCCAGAGATGCTGCCGGAGCGCCTATTCGACCGGCTCTTTGGCCGCCGCGAAGAAGGGTGGATCAACCGGAAACGCAGCATCCTCGATGTCGTCATGGAAGATGCGAGCGCCTTGAAGAAAGACCTCCCGAAGGACGACCAGTTGCGGGTTGACGAGCAGATGGCCGCGGTTCGCGATACGGAACGAGCGATTACAACACTGCCGCCAGAGTACCGCCGGGTGGATCCTCCAGAGTATGAAGACATGAAAGACTGGCCGCGTATCGCGAAGCTACAGAGCGATCTGCTGGCGCATGCGCTGATCACCCGCCAGACGCGCGTTGCCTCATATATGCTCACCAAGTGCCAAAGCATCTGCCGCTTTCCCTGGCTCGGTTTTACCGCGGCCCGGCACCACGACTATACGCATGCCGATGGAAGAGCGACGGGCGCGGATGGCGTGGAGGGGCAGCGCATTATGCGCGATATCTGCCGTTGGCACGTAGAGGAATTCGCCTACCTGCTGCAACGGCTTAAAGCGACGCCGGAAGGAGACGGCAATCTTCTGGACCATTGCTGCATTGCCTTCGTACACGAGCATGCCGAAGCAAATCCACACAAAAACAATGGTCTGGCTATGATCGTGGCGGGACATGCGGGACGTCTGGCGACTGGGCGGCATACCGAAACTACCGGCACAGTGGCCGACCTTTATGTCACGCTTGGCGACGATGTTCTGGGTGCCGGGCTGGGCACGTTCCCAACCTTCAACAGAAAAATGAGTGAGATATTGGCGTAAACCTAAGGTTCCTCGACCGGAGCCTCTGATTTCGCGCTGGACACCGCCATAAGTATTCGGCAGCCGGGCTTAGCTCGCCGCAGTTTTTCAAGACCCGCAACGGTTACCTTGGTGCCGGTGAGATCCAAGGAGCGAAGCGTCTTCATTGCCGCCAGAATTGGCAAAGCGTCGTCGTCAATGCGCGGGCAATCGTGTAAGTCGAGCCGTTCGAGCCGCGGGAGAGCTTTGAGGGAATCGAGACCGCGGGCGCCGATCAAGGAGCCTTGCAGCCGCAATTGCCGGAGATCTTTGAGCGTCGCGATGGCTTCGAGACCTGGCTGCGAGAAACTGACTGACCAAATTCCCGAGTCCTCGCGTTGCACGCCTCCCAGGTCGAGAAACATCAAGCCAGGCAATTGCCGAAGCGGCTGTAACCCGGCATCGGTGAGCTTGTTGCCGCCAAGCGTGAGTTCCTTGAGATTGGTTAATGACGTCAGAGCCTCAAGACCGGCATCGGTTACCAGGACAGAACCGATGTTGAGAGCTTCGAGCGAACTCAGAGCGGAGAGTTGCGGGAGCGTACTATCGGTGACCTTCGTGCCCTCCAGGTTGAGCCGCTTGAGGCGCTTCCAGGTTTTGAGCGCGGAGATGCCTTCATCGGTGATCAGCTCGGCGTACCGAAGATTCAGATCGGTAATTGCGGGCGCGTTTTTCAATTGCCTCAACCCGTGATCGCCGATGCGAGTCTCCGACAGGTCCAGCCGGTAGAGTGTTGGAATCGCGGCGAGACTCGCCAAATCGGAGTCTCCCGCCCAACTCGCGCGAAGATCTACGGCAATCACGCGGCCTTGGGCATCGCGCATTACCGCGCCGCCTGCGTCAGAAACCCAACTCAACGAATCCGGGGACGCGGCCGGCGGAGCCATGGAGATGAGCGCGGCAGCGAACAACCCAGCGAACCGCATGTTTATCCTTTTCCTCTCCGCGCGGGCAGCGCCGAGTCGCGATCGAAAACAATGGCGCAATCGGGCAGAGCTGTTTTTAACCGCCCGAGTCCCTTCTCGGTCACCAGGGTGTGATAAAGGTTCAAGTTCTTCAACGCGCGCATCGAGGCAAGATCGGCCACGCCGGCATCCGACACTTTGGCCATGTTGAGATGCAAATCGCGGAGCTTTGGGAGGGTTTTTAATAAATCGAGAGCGCGGTCGTCAACGGTCGTGTAGTCGAGATTCAATACAGCCAGACTACTCAGTTTTGCGAGAGCGCTAATGCCGCTATCGCCGGCGGCGGTGCGCGCCATATCCAGACGCTCAAGCTGTGTCAGCCCGGAGAGACTCTCAAGGCCCTTATCCGTGAAGCGGCAGCTATTCAGGCCCAGTTCGCGAAGCGCGGCCAATTTGCCCAAAGAAAGCAGAGCGGTGTCTCCGAGATCGGTTCCATTCAACTCGAGCATCTGCAAATGCGTCAGCCTTTCTAAAGCCTCAGCGCCCGAATCAGTGATTTCGGAGTAACTGAGGAAGAGGCGTTCCAAGTTCGGCAAGCCGGCAATCTGTTTCAGTCCGTCGTCGTTCACCGGCGCGCTCGTCAGGTCGAGTTCAGTCAAGGTAGGGAGAGATTTCAAGGAGGCCAGTCCTGAGCCTTGAACCAGCGTGCCGGACAACTGTAACGAGCGAAGCTGCCGCAGGTTACTGAGGGAATCGAGGCCGGCATCGGAGACGGCCGTATTGTCGACGCTTAAACTCTGCAAGCCACTCAGGGATTTTAAGGATCGGAGCCCGAGATCGCCGATCTGGGTTGCGTTCAGACTGAGACGCTCCAGACCGGTGAGGCCGCTGAGGGCGGAAAGTTGCGCATCCGTTATTGGCGTTGAGGCCAGGGAAATGACCACCAGAGTGTCACCGCGAAGTTCTGTCTTTCCGCCAAGCCGGCGAATCCATTCCGCGATGGCCCGGTCACTCTTTCCGGCAGGGAGGGCCGCCGCTACTTTATTGTTTCCGGCCATTGCACCACCGGCGAACTCGATACTGCATTCCGGCAGCGCGGCCTTGAATGAGTCGACGCCCGCGCTGGTGACGCGACTGTAGCGGACATCCAAGGACGCCAGTTCCTTCAGTCCAGCGAGCTTGGCCAGTCCTGAGTTGCTCACACGGCTGCGGTACAGATTTAATTCCTGCAAGTGGGACATCCGGGCCAAGACATCCATGCTCGCATCTGTCACCTCCGTGCCAAGCAGATTGAGCTTACGCAGCGCGATCAGATTTCGAAGCGATTCGATTCCCCGATCGGTTACGGCAGCACCGTAGAGGTCTAACTCCTGCAAGTGAATCAGACCGCTTATTTGCTTCAGTCCTTCATCCGTGATGGGATTGTTGCGCAAATAGAGACGGCGCAGATTCTTCAATCCGTGAAGGCTGGCCATTCCGTCATCGCCGAAGGATGGACAATCGCTGAGATCAAGCGATTCGAGATGAGCGAATGTGGTGAGATTCGGGGTCTTAACGAGCGATTGGGGAAGCCGCAGTTCCCGGAGGCGTGTCAGCGTCGCCAGATAGCCTAGCCCCTGGTCATTCACGTTGTAAGTGGGGAGGAAGTGGAGACTGAACGAGAGACGCTCGATATTCGTCAGCCCTGCCAGATTCTTCAGCGCGCTGTTGGCGTCCAGCGGACTGTCGGAAAAGGGAGTAAAGATGGGGCCGGGAAGCGACAACTCCGTGAGGCTGCCGAGACCGGCAAGTTTCGAGAGATCCTTTGGGTCGATAATCGTGCCGACGAGGTCAACGGCGGTGAGCCGGAAAGGCGCTGCCGGCAGTTTGGCCAGATCGTCGATTACTTCGCGCTGCCCGTTGACCATCACGCGGCCACCCTCGCGTATGACCCATTCGGCGACTTGGCGCTCCGGCACCGAAGCAGCGGCGAGCAGCTTGCAGAGTGCCGCAAGACAGGCAATAACTCTGATTGTGCGAACCGCAACCATGCCGGAGCCCTCCGTGTTTGATGGAGAAGAGAACCCGATGATAGCAGAAAGTATTTCCAAGCCAGGACATTCGCCGGGCAAGTGTTGCGATGGGTTAAACAGGCGTTGTTTTCCGATGCTTCATAAGATGCAGCGGGATCTTCGGGGGCCATGGCCATGGTCAATACCGGTAGGATTTCGAAGCTTAGTCCTTGATTCTTGATTCTTGACCTAGGCGAGTACGCGCGGAGGGGATTGGGCGATGCGGCCGGGCGATGACGCAGTAATGGGCATCCTAAGTTCACATTCTTATGGGATAATCCAGTTAGCTTTGGGCGTATGTCGCTGGCGCCCTTAGTTAAAACGGCTTCATCTTCAATGCGCAACGGCTTGTTCGCCGATGACAGAAACTTTGATCAGTCAGCCAGAATCCGGTGACAAGACTTTTGTGCCGGTCGAGTTTGCAGGGTCGCCGTACCTTTTCAAAACCGACCCTTATTCGAGCCACTCGCTGATTCTGCATTTGCTCGGAGACGGAAATAACCGGCGTCTACTCGACGTCGGAGCCGCGCACGGTTACTTAGCCGCGGTGTTGCGCGACAAGGGTTTTCGAGTTACCGGAATTGAGGCCGATCCGGGGCTGGCCGAACAAGCAGCCAAGTATTGCGAACGCTGCTTCGAAGCTAACCTGGATAACCCATTGCCGGACTTGGTTCATAAGTTCGACGCGGTTGTATTTGGCGATGTGCTCGAGCATTTGAAAGATCCGTTAGGCGTGTTGCGGAACATTACCGGCCGTTATCTGGCAAAGGACGGAACAGTAATCATCTCATTGCCGAATGTAGCGAATTTTTATGTGCGTCTGCGCTTGCTTGCCGGCCATTTCGATTACGCCGAGAGGGGCATTCTAGACAGGACGCACCTGCGCTTCTTCACTCGCCGGACCTTCTGCAAAATGCTGGACGAGGCTGGTTTGGAGATTGTTCAACTGACCGCGACACCGGTTCCGCTGCCGCTGGTGGTGAGTAAGCGGTACCAAGGACGCGTGTTTCAGCTTGTGCATGCGCTAACTGCTTGGATTTCAAAGCACTGGCAGACCATGTTTGGATATCAATTCGTTGCCGTAGCGCGGCCGAGGAGGGGCGAATGAAGCCCAAAGTGGTTGTTGTCATGCCGGCCTACAATGCGGCGCGCACGCTCCGGATGACGTATGAAGAGCTGCCTAAAGAGCACATCGATTCCATCATCCTGGTGGACGATGGTTCAACCGACGATACGATTGAGATCGCCCGCCGGCTGAATCTGGAAGTCTTCGTTCACACGCGTAATTTCGGCTATGGAGCGAACCAGAAAACCTGCTACGCGGAAGCTTTGAAGGCGGGAGCCGACATAGTGGTGATGGTGCACCCCGATTATCAATATGATCCGAGACTGCTGCCCGAAATTGTTCAACCGGTGATTGACGGGACGGCGGACATCGTGCTGGGATCGCGTCTGCAAACCGGTTCGGCTCTAGAGCAAGGCATGCCGTGGTGGAAGTATTATGCCAATCGCTTTTTGACGAAATGCGAGAACATCTGCTTCGGACTCAACCATTCCGAGTACCACACAGGTTACCGGGCATTTCATAAATCGGCGTTGGAATCGGTGAATTTTGCGATGAACTCCGATGGCTTTGTGTTCGATCAGGAGATCATAGCGCAAGCCGTGGCATGCCGCTTACGCATTGGAGAAATTGCGGTGCCGGTGCGTTACTTCCGGGAAGCGTCGTCGGCCAGTTTCATCCAAAGCAGCGTTTATGGTTTGCGAATTCTCTGGCTGCTCGGGAAATATATGTTGCACAAAACGGGCGTCCGCCACAGCCGTCAATTCGAAAGTCTTCATTTGCGTTACCTGCCGGCAGACGAGAGAGCCCAGGCGCACAGCGGCGTGTGATAACGAGCGAGGAACTTCTTCCGGCCCCTGCGGGGCAAAGCAATCTACGGAATAAGGCATCTTATTGGTTGTGGGCTGCCGCAGCTATCAGCGCGCTGATACTTGTCTGCAATTTCCGGTTGTTGATCGGCCAAACCGGACCTCAGTGGGACGGGTCCGATTGCGGCGGCGCTTTCACGCTGATCGCCGATCATATTAAACATGGCCGGTTAGTAATGTGGGATCCCTGGGTAGCGGGGGGGTCGCCGGACTTTGCCGAGCCGTCATTTGGCACTACCTCGCCGCTGCTGCTTTTCGTGGGCCTGCTGACTCACAGTTTCCTCCGCGGGTTCGTGGCGTATTGGATGATCCTTTGGATTCTTGGCGCAAACGGAATGTTGCTGCTCGCCAAGTACTTGGGAAGCCCTTTATGGGGAGCCGCGGCGGTGACGTTAGGTTATGCAGCATCAGGCTTCTATACCGGGCACGCCGAGCACACCAGTTTCATTTGTTCGATCGCCTATCTGCCTTGGGTACTTTGGCGTTTCGACCGAGGTCTGGCTGCTGGAAGCTATTGGCCCGGCGTGCAGACAGGCGTTCTGCTCGGCTTGTCGGCATTGGGCGGCTACCCGGCATTTACGATCATCACTCCCGGTTTCCTGCTGCTCTGGGGCTGCGGGAAAATTTGGTTCGAAAGTTCGGAGAGACTGCGCGGGCTGTTCCGGCTGGGCGTGCTGCTGTGTGTAATCGTGGCGGTGGCGGCGGCAGTGTGCAGCCCAGCGTATATAAGTTTCTTGAGAGATGCGCACGGGTATACCGACCGGGCGGGTCCGCTTCCAAGAGTTGTAGCGCTGTCGGTGAATAGGCTTGCGCCGCAAGCCCTGACCACCTTTGCCAGCCCGTTCATAGCTCTGCTGGATATGGGGCCGAAGGCGCTCTGGCCGGAAACCGACGTCTCCATGTGCAGCTTATACATGGGCGGAGCCGCGTCGTTGCTTGCACTGCTCGGATTGAACTGGAAACGGGCTTCCCGGAATTGGCTCCTGCTCATGGCAGGGTTCTTCTGGTGTTGCGCGGTGGGTAACGCCCTTCCCGTGAGAGGCTGGATTTATGACTGGATTCCACCCACGCGCTACTTTCGCAATCCCGCGCTCTTTTCGGAGTACGTGATTCTGCTGCTGGCCGTGTTAGGGTGTATGGCTGCGCGAGACATCGATTCTGGACGCTTTATAAAGCGGCTGTTTCCCTTGACGATTGCTGCTGGGATAGCATCGGCGGCGGCGTTTTGGCTGGATTTGCGGGCGGCAGGCGCAGTCTTGCCTGGCGAATGGTTTGCCGTCGTTAATTTCGCGGTTGTCTGGTTGGGGCTGATCAGCTCCGGATTTCTATGGTCCAGGGGCGGCCGAGATCGCGCGAATCGCACCGAAGCTGTTGGTCGCGATTGCCATTACCGATTTTGCTGGAACTTTGATCATAAGCAGCCCAATCACTCAGACCAATGCAGTGGTTCCCTGGTGGCGTGCCATGGACAGCCACCATGATGGAAATCTCGACTTGACTGCCAGAGGACTAAACCGCTCAGAAAACGCTCCCGACGAGGTGGCCAGCGGTTCTCTAAACAACCGGAATCTGGCACTAAAGGCTGCCACGTTCGACAGCTATGTAACGATGGCGAACCGCTTTCATTATCTGTTCGTAAACCATCCCGAGGTTCGTTGGATGGCGCTTGGACCGGATAGGCTTTGGTTTTCGGGGACACCTGCGCAGGCCATTCCCAGCGAAGCTAATTTCGAGGTTTTTGTGAAAACATTCGCGCCGGAGCAAACACCGCCGCTCGTGCTGCATTCGCCCCGGGAGATGGAAGAAGTCTCGTCGGAATTCGCAGCGCTTACGGGAGTCGATTACGACTTGGCGAACCACCGCGCCTCACACGCGAAAATCAGCAGCTTGTCCTATCGTGCGAATTCTCTGGCTCTTCACTTCGTCGCTCCGAGCGATGGCTGGCTCATGATTACCGATCGATGGGCGAAAGGTTGGGAGGCCTTAGTAAATGGCAAACCGGCTCCGATCTGGGGGGCGGATTTCATATTTCGAGCAGTTGCGGTTCATGCAGGCGCCAACGACATAGCGATGCGTTATCGGCCGCCGGGTTTTATTCCGCTGCTGATTCTTAGTTGGGGAACTCTGCTGATGTTTTCGGGAATCGAAATTACAAGGCTGGCGCGTGGGCGGTATCGATAAACGCTCCGCTGTGAAATGGCGCTTGGCAATGTTTGCCGTGGCAGCACTCCTCCTTTTGGGGAACTTCCGGTTGATTTTGGGTCAAGCAGCTCCTCATCTGGACGCTGCGGATTTCTTTGGGCCTGCCTTTTCGCTGGTGGCCGATCACGTAAAGCACGGCCGCCTATTGATGTGGGATCCATGGGTGGCTGGGGGCTCGCCTGATTTGGCGGAACCAGAGCTTGGGACCACTTCACCGTTGATGCTTTTAATCGGGTTGCTTTCACCGAATCCTCAGGCGGGGTTCGCAGCGTATTGGCTCACCCTCTGGGCAATCGGCGCACTCGGCATGCTTTTCTTGGCCAGGCACCTGGGCAGCCCTCTTTGGGGCGCGCTTGTGGTGACGCTTGGTTACACGGCATCGGGGTTCTACACGGGGCACGCCGAACATACCTCATCTATTTGCTCAATCGCATATCTCCCCTGGATTTTGTGGCGCTTCGATTTGGCAATTCTGAATAAGAACTATTGGTTCGCCATCCAGGCAGGCATCTTATTCGGCTTATCTACGCTGGGAGGTTACCCACAACTTACAATTCTTACGCCGGGATTCCTAGTAATGTGGGCAGCGGGACGTGTTTTCTTCGGAGATGAGCCGGCTATCGATAAGAGGCAAAGGTGGATGGCGTTACTAAGAGCGTCCGCTTTCCTCGGGATTATCGTAGCGGTTGGATTAGTAATTTGCAGTCCGGCATACACGGCGATATTTAAGGATACGCCGGGATATAGCGATCGAGTCGGTCCACGAGCACGCGATGAGGCTATAAGTTCAAATCTATTGCCCGCGGGAGCACTTACTACTTTCGCCAGCCCATTTATCGCCTTATTGAATGTTTCGCCGCATCGAATCTGGGCTAACACCGATATATCGATGACAAGTGTCTACATGGGAGCGGGGGCATTTCTCTTGGCTTGCCTGGGCTGGCAGTGGAGAATCGCCTGGCGAAATTGGTTATTGGTTATGGCGATCTTTTTCACGTGTTGCGCCATGGGAAGCCAGTTGCCGCTGCGGGGTTGGCTCTACGATTTTGTTCCTCCGACAAGGTATTTCAGAAATCCCGCGCTGTTCAGAGAGTACGTCATTCTGACGCTTAGCATACTGGGAGCCCTAGCGGCGCACGATCTCAGCATCGCGAGATCAACCCTGCGAAGGCGCTTTCTACCGGTTGCTGGTTTGCTGGCGGCAGTGGCAGGCATCGCGTTTTACGCAATGGTTCGGCTCAGACCCGAGACAAAAGGCCATCTGCTGTGGCCGCTTTCTCATTTGGCTTTCGTTTGGATCGGCGTGCTGGTTGCAGGATATTTTTTCGGCCGGGGACAGGATGCTTTCAAAGCCGCTGTCCGCGTGATGATGGTGCTGGCGGTGATTGATTTCCTCGGAACTTTAGCCGTCTCCAGACCATCGATGTACACCGAAGCGACTCTAAACTGGTGGCATGCCATGAATACGGAGCATATTCGGAATCTGGACTTAACTCCGCAAGGGCTGGCGAGATCGAAAAACGCACCACCCGAAGTGGCAGATTTCTATCCTAACAACCGTAACGTGCCATTGAGAGTTGCCACACTTGATAGTTACGTCACGCTGGCGAATCGCTTTCATCAGCAATTAGTCAATGGTCCTGCCGTTCGGAGCATGGCGCTGGGAAAAGATCGAATCTGGTTTTCAGCCAATCCAATTTGGGTGAAACCCACGGATGCGGAGTTCGCATTATTCGTGCAAACATTTCGTTCGTCAGGTGCACCGATCTTGTTGCTCCACTCACTGGAGCAGATGAACCATTTCGCGCAGCGCCAGACCGGTATCAGCTCGCCGCAAATTGCGATTCAGCCCGTTTGCGATCGGGCTGAAGTTACAAATCTTTCGTACCGCCCTGATTCCATTTCATTCCACTATCAAGCTGCGGCCGCCGGCTGGATTATGATTACCGATCGTTGGGCTCCCGGCTGGCACGCGACGGTGAATGGCCGGGAGGCGCCCGTTTTGGGTGCCGACTTCCTTTTTCGCGCTGTGCCGGTTGCTCCGGGTGGAAACGACATTCGTCTCCAATACCAGCCGAGTGGATTCCTGCCCTTGCTGGGAGTGAGTTGGGGAACGCTTCTGGCCTTTGCCGCGGCAGAGATAAGACGGCGAGTGCGGCGCGTATCTATGTCAATTATCGAATCCGAACCGGAACAAGAAAATTCGACTTATCTTTATTTGGTTTCTAACGGCAAGAAGGGCAAGCCGAGTCCGCTTTTTGACAGAGCATATTATTTGAGAAACAACGCCGCTGTGGCGGCACAAAATGAGGATCCGTTAGCTCATTACATGAGAGCAGGAGCGCTTGAACTGCGAAATCCGCACGCGCTCTTCGATGCGCAATATTATGTCGAGCAGCATCCGGATGTCCTCGCGGAGAAGGCCAATCCCCTGCTCCATTTCGTTGCGAAGGGCGCCGATCGCGGATACAATCCCAACCGGCTCTTCGATATCAATTACTATCTGTGGCGAAATCCGGACGTTAAAAGTTCCGGGATGAATCCGCTGGTGCATTTCATTTTGCATGGCGCTCAGCAGAATCTCGATCCGCATCCGCTGTTCGGAATGAAGGATTACGCGGAGCGCTATCCGGATGTGATTCAGGCTGGCACGGACCCCCTAAGCCACTACCTCAAGTTTGGTCAATACGAGAAGCGCATAGCGTCTCGAGCCCTGTATTTTCATGAAGCGCTCGAAATTACGGATTCGGAAAATCATCGCGTTTGCGACGGGCAGCGTAACCCGCGGTTGGATGCACCTCTGCCGGTGTTCTGCGTTTACGGTCCCTCGCACATTGGGTTTCTGCGCAACGCAGTATTGCCGGCCTTTGCGAATCAAAAAACACGATTCCCGATCGAGCTGAATTTCCTCAATTACAAATCACCGCAAGCGCTGCTCGATTCACAGGAGCTCTGCGACGGATCGATAACTGCGATTCTTCGATTGGTCGGAATCGCGGCCATCCGGCCATCTGGGGTTCGGTGAGAGCGTGAACTATCTTTTCAAAGTGGCGCAACCGCCGGAGTGCTTTATTCTCTGCAATCCCGATTCATTTCCCATGCCAGGATGTTTAACACGGCTCATGAATACTTATATTCAGGAAGGAGCGGCGATTATAGAAGCCAGGCAGTGGCCTAATGCACACCCGAAAGAGTTTGCACGCGAAACGCTTGAGACTCCGTGGGCGAGCGGAGCCTTCGATCTCATCTCGGCGAAGGCATTTGAAGAACTTGGCGGTTTTGATCCAATTTACTTTTTGTATATGGAAGATGTCGATCTAAGCTGGCGGGCTTGGCTCAATGGCTATCGCGTTCTCCACCAGCCTTTGGCGATCTGTACGCATGCAACCGGCCTCCACACTTATCAACCGGCGCGGTTCTATCCAGAACATTTTTTTTCATTGCGGAACTTTCTGGTGATCTCCTATAAGTTTTGGGGGGAACTCGGCGAAAGAATCGTCCTGGAATATCTTAAGGAGGCGAAACTTCCCAGCGAGTTACACGCAAAAGTCATCGAAGGTTATTACTTCCTTAAACCTGACATTAAGACTGTTCCAGGCGGGGGCCGTAACATTGACAAAGTTAAAATTCTTGGCCTGAATCTTTTTCATGAGTTGCATCAATAGCGATATCCCCGTTTTGGTGCTCTGCTCACCGGAAACAAGCGTTGCGGCTTGGCACAAGCGCAAGAACTACCACCCAGGCATCGACATCTTGACCATCTATCCGGTTACACATGCTTGGCGCGCCGTGAACGAAGCCATAAAGCAATACAGCACTCCGGTAGTGATTTGCCAGGAATATGTATGGTTCGGAGTTGAGTTCTCGCAGGCGGTACGTTCGCTGACTGCCGATCTTGACCTGCAGTATCCGGGTTGGGGAGCTTGCGGCAACCGCGGATGCCCGTGGGAAGCAACCACGAGCTACGATTACACATGTTTCACTCAGAACGAGGGAGGCGGCCTCGAAACGGCTCTACGGCCGAGACCTGTTATCAGTGTTGACGATAATCTGGTTCTACTGAACTGCCATATTCTCCGAAATCATGAACTGACGGATCTTGGAGAATTTGAATCCGGAATTTTCGGAGTTCAATTATCTTTGGAATGTCTTCGACACCGCATTCCTTTGCTGACCGACCCCAGATTATTTGCGGTGCGCACGGAAGCTCATACGGCCGGCGCGATCAATAGGCTGGCGGGCTCAGAAGACTTCAAAGCATACTACCGGGCCAATTTCCTGAACCATAAATTTCCCTGGCCCGATGGTCCGGTTGACACCAGCAATTCCGTCGATTACAGCTATTTGACGAATCCCGCCGACGCGCGCACGCAAGCCGGCATTCTCGACTTGTTCGATGAGTCTCTGGCATTGAACAGAAGCCGGCCGCCGTCTATAACCCTATGCTGCCGGACGCAGTTCAACAGAATGGAGTTGCTGGGGCGCGCGATGAGTTCGTTCATGGTCTTGTCCATCGAGGGCACCGAACTTTTAGACGTGCAAGTCCGGCTTATAAGCGACGTCGATGAAGCAACAAGCGCTCCGCAAATTATGGCGCTTGCGGACGAGTTTCCATCGTTGCGTTTTGAGTATTGGCCGCATCAGGTCCGTCCCCCGCGCTATTCACGGACCGACCTGCTATTAGGTGCAATCGAGCGGGCGGAAACCGACTACATCTGGTTTGTCGACGACGACGATTATGTTCTGCCGGGCGCTGCGCGTGCGCTGGCGCGAACGCTTGTGGCCGGAGACGAAACAGTAGTGGTTGGGAATTCGTTGAAAATGGAAGAAACGTGGAAAGTTCCATCAGGAGAAAGCGAACCGGTCCTAACGGAGAGCAGAAGGGTAAACCGGTTCGACAATCGCAATCTGTTCAGGGTGTTCGCGGGCGCGAACCATATCCCGATTTGCAGCATGTTACTGCCGGCGAAGAAAGTTTCGAGTTGCCTCGCCGGTAAGAAGGCATTAGGCGACTACAACGAAGATTACTTTGTCCTGTTAAGCACGCTAACTGCACCGAAGACCGATCTACGACTACTGGATGCAGATATCTGCTCCGTGTCGTTCCGGGGAACGCTCAATACCGTGAATGAGACCGATCGTTCAGCCTGGCATCACTCGTATGCGACTTTCATGCAGGAAATACTTTCGGGAGACGATTTGAACCCGATGATTTGGCAGATCGGCAAGCGGCTTCCAGTGTGAGCCCCTAACTCACTTACGACTAATTACTAAGCGAGTCTTCGGAATGCTCTGGGCGCCCCAAAGAAATTTATAAGGCTCATTGCCGCGCATAAAATTCCAAGCCCGATAACCCTGCTGAAATGCGTGCTGCAGCGATTCGAACAGCAGCGACCGCCCAAAACCGAGAGTTTCGTACTCGGGATCGAAAGCGCTGAGGTAAGAATAGATTGTATTGCGGAGAACAAAAGCAAGAATGACCGCGACAACCTTTCCCTGGTAGCGGAGGGTGAAAATTCGCAGCATGTCGGCATTATCAGCTTCGCGCGCCAAATCCCATAAAAAGGCCGCGGCCCCGTTAGCGGCAATCATTCCAATTTCGCCGCGGCGCTGCCAGCGTTCGCCATGCAGGCGAATCAACGCATTGAGATATTCGGGATCGGCTTGAGCGACCACTGAAAAGCGCGGTTGGTCTACAACGTTGGCCTTGTCTGAATAACGGCGGACGTTGCGCCGCAATCCGTGGGACCGCGATTCCCAGAAATCTCTGAAATCACCTGTAATGGCGAGTTCAGTACACTCCGTATCCTGAAAGAGTTTCGCGTCGAACTTCTCGCCAAGATTCAAATTTGCCAGCGGCGTATTGGCGGACAGGTCTTGCCAAACGCAAATATCCCATTTGGAATTCGCGCTTAAGTGGCTTCTGAGGAGCGCCAACACCTCGCCCCGGTGCCGAGGTGAAATGGGCGGTTCAAGATAATCGGAGACGCCGGAGCCAATCAGCGTCATTTGCCGGCGGCCCTCCCAGTTGTGCAGGAAGCAGGGAACAATTCCGACAATGGCGTCGACGTTCCGGAACACCATCACGTACAGATGGCCGCTGCCGAAATGGGACCACCAGGTATGCTGCCATTCCGGGGTTTGAAACGGAGTAATATCTTCCAACGAATGGACGAACTTCGACCATTCCGCTTTAAGCTGCTCAAGCTGCGCCGGTTCGCGGACCACCTCAAGAGTCAAAGGCGCCGCTAATATTCGCCGTTCAGGCCGCATGAATTGAGTCGTGTTTTTCAAATCCGATCTGGCGTGCAAGCTAAATTCGCCGCGCGTCAAGTGTTCTGTTCACCAATGTACCGAAGCATTCTCTCCGTACTCATCCGTGAGTCTAGCGAACCTTGAATTTATAAAAGAACTCGATGCTGACGTTGCCGTTAAAATCGCGCAGGGCCACTGCGGAGAACTGTGACGTTAGATCCCACTCGACGCGGACTATTTCCGAGTTTGTCTGGGTCACGTCGGTGATGTAGGTGAAGGTGACATTGCTGGCTATTTTTTGCTGTAGTGTGACGCGCGCGCTTGGTTGTCCGTTGCTGCCCGAGACAGAAGGGTCTATTTTGAACTGCGTAAGCCCGAATACCCGCTGTACGCGGCTCGCCAGTGGATTTGCCACAGCTTGGCCTAGAACCGCCGATTCGCCCATTTGACTGAGCGATTGCTGACGGCGGCGCCGGTTGATGCGCCGCGATCGTAGGGTCTGAAGGCGTCGTATTCGTCGCTAACAGTTGCACGATCTGCTCAAAAGTCAGCGGCGGATCGGAATGGTAGCTGAGCTTCAGATCGTTCATCGGCCCGGAAACATCGATCAGCACGTCAACCCCCTGCGCGATGGTTTCCAGGGAAACGTTCAAAACCGGTTGAATGGCGTTCGGATCGTAGAAGTTAATTGTTCCGGTATTCACCTCGTAACTGTTGCCGAAGAAGACCAGCTGACCATTAGTCACGTTTACCCGGCCCAGCATTCCGGGCGATGCGGCAGTCCCCCGAACCGTCAGACTCGCCGCTATGTCCAGCCTGTCGGCGTAAGTAGTCACCACTCGTACGTCGGGTGCGGTAACGATTTGAATGGCCAAACGCATACCCGCCAACAGCGGTGAAGGAGCGGTCGGAGTGGCAGGCGGCGTTGAAGCAGTGGAAAGGATGGACCCGGCGTCGCTCGAAGACGAGTAGGCGATACGCTGAATGGTAACGGTTCCGCCAAGCAGTGAGCGCCGGCTGTTTCCAATCAAAGAAATATTTGCGTTCGACGTCACGCTGATTCCGGAATACCGGGTACGAACCTTGTTTGCCGAAGCGCGCAGGTTATAACTCAAAACCGAAGTAGTCAGGCCCACAAAACCAGTCACGCTGATCTTGCCGCCGCCGCTCTCACCCGTCAGGCTCTGGACGGTTGCGGTATTTCCGTTGAGTAGAATTACCCCGTTTCCATTCGAAAGCCCGTTGGGAGACTCGGCGTAGTTGATGTTCGCGTTCTTCAATGCAACGCTTCCATTTACCAAAGGCCGGTTGAACGTGCCATGAACAGTGGCGTTCAAAGCCACGTTGCCCGACGAAAAAAAGCTCCGGCTGACGTCCTGCAGCACGCCAAGATCGGCATCGGCGGTTAGATTCAATCCGAGGGGTGCTTCGGAATCTTTCAATTTGATCTCGCCTGACGCCGCAACGTTCGTTTTTGGACCATGTATCCGGAACTGGTTCAGGCGCACAATGGAATGGCCCAATGTGACAACCAGCGGGCCGTCATTCTGAAAATCGACAGTCTGCTGGGCCGGAGCGCCCGTTGGAGAGTTGCGGGGACTCGTTTTGATATCGAACCGATTGATTTCGAGACGAGCGGAGAGGTTATCGGTGTTTAGGATTGGACCGTTAACCGATGCTTGCCCTTCGAGCAGTGCGTCGAAGCCGGGCGGCGCTGCGGTCTCCGGCGCAATAAAAGGAGCCAGATTCGAATAGCTGATGTTAGAGAATTTCAGGTTGGCGCGGGTTACGTATTCGCCGGTAAGTTGCGACTCGCCCGATCCATGCACCTCACTCTTAGCGATATTCGAATCAAGATGGAAATCAACTTTCGAGCCCGTGGTCTTCGCCGCGAAAGACGCCTCGCCCAGTTGCCGCTGATTAATAGCCAGGCTCTTCGCGGATAAATCGGCATTCAGGTTCGACACAAGAACTGTCGGCTTGCCGTTCTGGTCGCGCACGCCTGCGGATAGGTCCGCAGCTAAATGGAGAACGCCGGTTAAGCCGGGTTCAGCCTGTTGAGCGTGAACAATTTTCGCCAGCTGAATATCCGAGCTGTCAATGTGAAAGTCGCCGGAGCCCGAGGTTAAGTTACCTGAGAGGTGTTTGTAGAGACCGTGGAGCTTTACGCTCCCTGCTGGAACGTCTAAGTTTATCGAAGCAATATCAATCGCAGTATCGGTGTAACGCGCATTGCCTGCGAGCCGGTTGATTGGTTCTTCATATAGATTAGCGGTATCCAGAACAAAACTGGCATTGGCTTCCGGCGCTTGTAAGGTTCCGTTCACGTGAGCATTCGCGGAAAGGTTACCTCGCGCAGGTATATCTGCCTGCCCAACTATCTTTAACGCTTTTTCCACCGAAAGATTGTTAATGGCGGCATCCGCCGTAGTGGCATAATTCTTTGTTAGAGAAGTATGCCCGTTGACTTCGATCTTCGACCCTGCAAAATTAGAGTTCACGGTGTAGGTGACAACACCATTGTTAGTCCTTGCGATGCCTGACAAGTTACCCGCATCCTGGTTTTGGACGCGCAACGCACGCGCAGTGAAATCGGCATTCACGTTAGAGATTGTGACTTCGTTTTGATCCCTAACCTTTCGGAGGTCGGCAGCCGCATCGGCCGTTAGCCGAATGGATCCGGCAACGCCGGCGTTCTGCCGTTGCAATGGAACAATGTTGGCGAGCTGCACGTTATTAGTTGTTATGTGAAACTCAGCGTGCCCTACCGACATGCTTTCGCGAGGGTGCCGGAAAGTACCGCTGGCAGTAAGACTCCCACCCGCTGCATCTAGTTCAAGAGTCGAAAGCCTAACCAACTGGTCGGCAAGATTGACGTTGGCAGACAACCGGTCGAATGGCTGATCGTAAGCGTTTCCCTTTGCCACTTGCAGGTTAGCGCCCCCAAGCGGGTCGCCATATGTGCCATTGATGTGCACATCAGCTGTCACTTGGCCGGAAGCGGGAATGGAACCTTCGCCAGCTAGACTTAACAGGTCGGCAAGATCTCCGTTTCTCATGGTCAGATTTGCGGCGACTTCAGAACGGGGACGAGGCTGCCATTTCACAAGGCCAATGCTCGCGTCGAAGTTGGCAGCCAATTTGTTGCGGGTCAATACACCGTTACGAATTTGGGAGCCCGACGGCGAAGCAGCCAGATCCAGGGCGAATCGATCAAATACTTTCTGCTGAACCTCGAACCGGCTCATCTCCGCGTGGCTTGCGATTCTTGGGGCCGACAAATCACCGGAAATCTGGGCTTGCAACGTCGCCGTTCCATTGTCCAGCGTCACTGGAAGAGAACTTATCGGTTTTGCAGCGCCGAAATTAACCGCTGGCAAAAAGTCGTTCAGGTTGTGGGAGACTAGCTCAACATTGACCTGCCGGTTGAAAGATCCCGTAAGGTCAACCCGGGTATTCGGCATGGTTATGTACGACCGGCCCAGATCCACAATGCCCGACGCGCCGGAATAAGAGGCGTCCAAAATGCCGCTAACTGGTACGCCCCGCTTTCCAGGAGTAATAATCAGTCGAGTAAGTGCCGTGTAACCAGTGCTTCCCTTCGCTATCAGGTCGCCTTTGGCTCGAAGGGTGCCGCTGATGACGCCGCCATAATCAAGATGCTTCCCAGTAAACGCACCCGCCAGCACTGGCAGGGACAAATTGTGCAGAGCGCCTTCCACGCTAAGTTTCCGCATGTTCTCTATAAATAGCTTGGCTGATAATCCGCCGCCCAGAACCCCCAGCTTTAAGCCATCCAGGCTAATAAGGTATGGATCTGCATGGAACGGCGAATAGAGAGAGACATCCGGAATCAGGCTCGTCCCGCTTCGAATTGATACAGCGTGGGAGTTCATAGTCCCATCTACCGCGTAGTTGCTGTTGGCGTCGAGCCGGGCTTTGCCGTTCAATTGCAGGTCGCCGGTCGCCTGCGGAGTCGTTACCTTCAGCAAACGTTCAAGCTCCGCCAGGGCCAGGTCCCCATTGAACTGAATAGCTGAATTCTTGCCAGGCTCAAGGATCCCGGCTGCTTGAAACGTAGTCTTGCCCAATGCGAGATGAGCAGTCTGAACTTGAACGATGTTCTGGTTCTGTTGCATCTGCGCTTGCAATTCAGCGGTCAATGTGTGCGGAACATTCGCCGATACGACGTCGATAGGCAAGGCGAAGGTCTTTTGCAGCTCCGCCAGCGAGATATTTGCATTCACCCGGGCCGAAATATTGGGCGATGTCATATTGCGCAGCCCGGCATTCACAATGATCTGGGAGGCCTCGGTGCTCAAATGCGCGTCTTGCAAAATAATCGCGTCTTTTTCAATTAGCACGGGAAGGTTCACATGCACCTGCAGCGGAGCTTGGTTACCGGAAGTAATCAACAGAGGGTCTATCATCACGCTACCCTGGTAGCTCGGATTCGCCAGGTTGTAGTTCAATAAAACATGTAGGTTTTCACCCCGGGCATTGAATGCTGTTTTCTGCTGAGAATACGCCAACAGCCCGTCTTTAATTTCGAACCGATGAACAGCTAAATCGACGACCGTCTGCAGGCTCGATTTGTTGCTGGCCTTTTGGGGCGACTTAGGTTCGGGAACATTAGTCTTTCCATTGGGGAACACGATGAGATTGACTCTTGGCTGCTGAATTCCCAAGTACTCAAGATCTATCGCCTGCTTTAACCCCGCTAGCAACTTAAGCTGTAATTCGAGCAGAGACGCAGTTAGCAGCGGCTTGGCGCTTGGCGGCTCAGTGCCATGCAAGACGAAGTTGCGAATGCGAACCGTAAGGCGCCGCCAGTCGAACTCGAACGAGCCGATCTCGACTTTGCCGCCGGTGGATTCCTGCGCAATGGAAATAACCTTTTCGCGGACGAAATTCGAGAACCATGCGCTTTGAATAACCAGAATGGAAACTATAGCCAACAGCAGCGCCAAGCCGGCCAGAGCGGCCGCCGAGATAGCCAGAATTTTCTTGCGCTTCGGAGTCAAGCCAGATTCTCCTCAAGGAACTTGACATTAGTGGCCTTACGCTGTTCATCCAGCCATGCGAAAAACAGTTTATTCACTTTTTCAGCCGTGACATTTTCGCGAATCTCTTCCGTGACTTGCTCAAGCGACGATTTGCCGGGATGCTCACGCCGCAACTGAGCTAAATGTTCCTTGTAATAATTTGCAATCTCCGCGTCGGTTACTAACACGGCCGGCGCGAAACGCAAATCGATAAAGCGAAGCACGGTAAGCTGCCACTGAAAGCGGAACCGGATATCCAGATCGTTAATTCCGTATCGCCGAAGAGCCCGTTCATAAGCCGTATCGCTCGGGAACCGCTGCTTTTTCAGCGCTGTAAGCTGCCGATCCGTTTCCTGGAGAGTAGCGCTGGGGTAGTCTCCAATTTGGATCTCGCGGCGGATGAAAATCTGATCGATCAGGTGCGCGGCCGACTTCTTGCGCGCATTCGCGCTGAGATCGAGAGGTTCACCGTTTAGAAACGCGGTTATGCGGATATCGCGGTCCATATCGCTGTCTTTAACCACACCCCTACCGACGATTACGGCAATCCTATCGATGATGGCGCTCGACGCGGCAAGCGGCATCAGCAACGCTAACAACGCAACCTTCAATCGCATCAGAATGCCTGCCCGATAGAGAAGAAGAATTGAAAATGGCCGAGACGTTGAGGGCCGGGAATACAGCCCGCCTTGGTTCCGATGTCTGCTGGTGTGCAGCCCAATAAATCCTGAATTGATTCACTGGTGCTGAAACCGAGGTATTGCGGAGGATTCAGGGTGTAAGCAAAATCGACTCGAACGGGGCCAAGCGGAGTCTTGTAGCGTATGCCAAAGCCCGGTGCTTGAACGGCATAGTTGAAATTCTGAATGCTTGGTTGCCGGTATGCAAAAGAGACATCGCTGAAACTGGTGTAGATGTTTCCCATGTCATGGAAGAGGACACCCGAAATGTTGGGGCCAAACAGCGGGAATCTTAATTCAAAAGTATTGAAAAGAAGCGCACCGCCGCCAATGGGAAAGCCCGTTGGCGTGCTTGTCGCCACACCTGGTGTTTCGGACGCCGTGCCGATATCGCGCGGTCCGGCTTGGTTATCGCCGAAACCACGCATGGAAACACCGCCTCCGCCGAAGAACCTTTCCGGGAGCGGGATGGAGTCGTAATTGGTCAATCCAGGGGCAATATTGAATGGGATTATGCTGCCTATCTGAGTTTGGCGCGCGAATACAAGATTCCGGCCGATGGAAGTGTAAGTTGCGTTGCGGGCTAAGACCCTGACGAAGTTACGCTGCGAGCCAAAGAAGTTACCAGCCAATCCAGCATCCACGGTATTCCAGAATCCCCGGTGAGCATCAGCCGGATTGTCACGGTGATCTTGTATGTAGCTTGTGGAGAGGATACCGATTCGCACGGGCTGCGAAAACTGAGGGATTAAGAGCGACGGAATATTAAGGCTTCCCGTGGTAACACGGCGATATGCAAAGCGCATTAAGAGTGTCGATGCGCGGTTAAAACGCTGCGAAGTCTGTACGGACGCTTCTTCGCGCTGCGAGGAGAAGGTCTGGACGTCTTGTGTGGTGTCGTACAGCAGCGAAAACGTGACGGTCCGTTTTGCGGAGCCCAAAAAACGCGGGACAATATAGTTCAGCGACTCACGCTGCTCCAGGGACGAATAACGAGTCTGTAGAGAGATCGTCTGGCCGGTACCCAAAAAGTTAAGCCTGCTTACGTCGAACGAAACAATCGGAGAAACGCCCTTCGCGCCGCCTGCCTCAGAGAGATTGTTGGTGGTTCCACCGAACTGTCCTACCTCAAGACCGAAGCCGACATTAAAGGCGTACCGGGCAGCCTCGTCAAAATCGTACAGCACGTATTTGTACAAATTCGAGCCGGTCGGATCCTGCAAAGCGGTGTTTACGTTCGCGAATACACCTAAGCCGCTTAGCCTCCTTGAGACATCGTTTACTTTGGTCATCGACACAGGTTCCCCATCCTCAAAGTCAATGAGGTTTTTCACCAGAGATGGCCGCGTCCGGCTAAGTCCGGACAAAATAATGCTGCGTACGAATTGTTGCGGACCTTCGTTGATGTGGTAGGTGAGGTCTACCGTTTGCGGGTCCGCGCCGGGCGTGACGCGGTAAGAGAAAGATGCCGAGAGGAAACCATGGGCATTGTAAAACTGAAGGATCCGGTTTCGGTCGGTCGCAATGTTGACTTCAGCGAATGGCTGACCCTTGATGGAAGCAAACTGGCCGCGAATCTCTGCAAGGTCGAGCCGGTAAGCACCTTCGATCTTGACGTCTGCGACGCGCCACTGAGTACCTTCAACGATTTGGAACGTAACGCCAATCTCTTTCTCTTTTCCCTTGTAATTGGTCTCAACAGTTGAAGTGACCTTCACTTCCCGGAAGCCATTCGATTGGTAAAGATTTGCGATTGACTCTTCGTCCTTCTTGCGAAAACTTTCGCTATACCGGCCGTAGCGCAGCGCCAACGAGCTAGGACGCAGGAACATTCGTTCGCGCAGTGTGTCGTCCAGAAAGTAACTGCCGCCTCTAATCGCTACGCTCGCCAATTTTCTCCGCGGTCCGGTTGCGATATAGAAGTTTATTATTTCCTGATCGTTTTGTACCGGCTCACGCTTGAAGGTGACATCGGCATCCGGGTAACCGCGGGCCTGGAAATAGTCGCGGAGGTTGGTTGCTCCTTCGGTAAGCAAGTCGTTATCGACGGAGCCTTCTTCATACACCGGCACATAGTTGCGGAGTTTTCCTTTCGAGACTTTTGCCTCAAGCGCGCGAATACTCACCTTCGGCCCGGCGTCTATGTCCAAATAGGGTTTTGCGCGGTTAGTGACCGGGTCATAGTTGATTGCGCTCAATTCCACCGAAGCGGTCAGGCGATCTTTTTTGGCGTATTTTTTCTCAATGCCGTCCACACCTTTGTCGTTAAGCGCCTGAGTAACGTGACGCCATCGGTGGATAAATTTAATGCGCCAGCCCGTGGCGGCGACAATTGTCCCCACCGGCAACTTAGTTTCGCCCTTAATTTCGGGCATCTCATATTTGGCACGCTTTCCTGAATCCACTAAAAATCGCACGGTCATTTGGTATGTTTGAGGATCTTCGGCGGTTACTACACCCACTGTCGCCCCATATAAGCCGTTCTCATGCAGTTCCTGCTCAATGCTCTTCCGCGCTGTTTCCAATGTTTCCCGGTCGAACGGCGCTCCTAAAAGCAACTGAGCGTCACTAATGATCACCGCGCGATTAGGCGGCGCCTTTATGTCGCCCTCGGCTCCCACGTGGCCAATGAATCGCCGGGGAACGGTGAGAAATCGGATCGACACGCCGCCGCTGCTGGGTTCCGCGTCCACTTGAATGTCGTCATACAAACCTGTGGAGAACAGGCGATCTATTGTCGCCGCAACATTTCTGGAATCGAGCGCTTCACCTTCGTGGACAAGCTGCATGCGGGTAAGGTCGCGTTTATCTATGGGCTGGTTTGGCGGCTCAAATAACACTGCCGTAATGGTCTTGCCGCTGAACTCTTGAGCAAAGCTGGGAACCGTTAAGAGGACGAGAAGTGTTGCCGAAACACAACACAAGTAATGCGGCAGGAAGGCGACTCTCATTAATCGGAGGGCAGACTCCGCCCTGGCATCTGGTTGACGCTAAGAAGCCTCCCGCTGTTACAAATGTCTCACCCCGGCGTTTACATCAGTCTCATTTGTTAAAGCGAGGAGCACAATGACGCGCACGGAAGCTTGGGAATTGATGAAGCTTACTTCAGAAAAATGGAACGCCCATAACGTTCCTCGTTTGGGAGCGTCCCTCGCCTATTACACCTTGCTTTCTCTTGCTCCATTGCTAATTCTGGTAGTCACAATCTGCGGACTGGTATTTACAAAAAGTACCGCCGAGGCCAGCGTCGTCCAGCAAGCGCGGGATATCCTGGGCGCCACAGGGGCAAAGACGCTGCAAAGCCTCATAGATAATGCGCACCAGGCAAAGAGTGGAATCATCGCCACCTCAATTGCCGTGGTTACGCTGCTGTTCGGCGCCTCTGGCGTATTCGTAGAACTACGCGATTCCCTCAATACAATTTGGGACGTTAAAGCCAAGGACGGAGGCGGCTGGAAAGGGATCGTTTGGCAGAGGCTGACCTCCTTTGGCATGGTCCTCGCGCTCGGATTCCTGCTGTTGGTTTCGCTCATACTCAGCGCTGCGCTTGGTTTGGCTGAAAAGTTCTTTACCGGCTTGATTCCCCTAAACATCGCCATCCTGGGCGAAACAGCGAACTTTACTATCTCGCTGCTTGCAATTGGAGTGCTCTTTGGTTTGATATTCAAGTTCGTACCCGATAAGCCGATAGCTTGGCGCGACGTCACTATCGGATCTATTGTTACCGCTGTGCTGTTCACTTTGGGGCGAATCCTGCTGGGTCTATATCTTAGTACTGCGGGCGTCGGCTCTACTTATGGCGCCGCCGGGTCACTTGTTGCTTTGGTCGTGTGGGTGTACTATTCCGCGCAGATCTTTTTCTTCGGCGCAATTTTCACCAAGATCTATGCAGAACGATACGGTTCATATGCCTCGAAACAGGCGCGATACTCGAGCAATATTGGAAGATCAGCCGCTTCAACCTAATGAAGCGTCTTCTTTCGTGCGCTAAACTGGAAATTCCCACCTAGTTTTATCCCATGATTTCAGTCAGCAATGTGAGTATGCGCTACGGCGCTAAAATCCTGTTTGAAGAGGTTTCCACTTCCTTCCTCCCGCGCGGCGCTATGGACTTACTGGACCTAACGGAGCTGGTAAGACCACTTTCATGAAGTTGCTGTCAGGCGAACTGGAGCCCCAAAAAGGCACCGTCGTCCGCCCGAAGAAGATTGGCGTTCTGCGCCAGGATCAGTTCGCCTTTGACGCGCACCGCGCGATTGACACAGTGATTATGGGTAACCTGCCGCTGTGGAAGGCGCTGGAAGAACGTGAAGAACTCTATGCCAAACCGGAACTGACAGACGAAGACGGCATGCGCTTAGGTGAGCTTGAAGGAATAGTTTCCGAAGAAGATGGCTACACCGCTGAGAGCGATGCAGCGGTTCTCCTGGATGGTTTGGATATTCCGGAGCCCTTACACAATCGCAGAATGGGCGAGTTGCAGGGCGGCCAGAAAGTACGGGTGCTGCTGGCCCAGGCGCTCTTCGGGAATCCTCAAGGTTTGCTGCTCGATGAACCGACTAACTATCTCGATCTCGAATCTATTCATTGGCTGCAAAACTTTCTGACTCATTACGACGGAACGCTGATTACCATCTCGCATGACCGCCATTTCCTGAACAGTGTTACAACTCACACCGCCGACATCGACTATCAGACCATCATCACTTACACCGGCGGCTATGACGACATGGTGCTGCAGAAAACGCAGATCCGCTCGCGGATTGAGTCTGAAAACGCCCAGCGCGAGAAGAAAATCGCCCAGCTGAACGAATTCATCGCACGATTCTCAGCCGGAACACGCGCCAGCCAAGTCACTTCCCGTAAGAAAGAAGTTGAGCGGCTTCAAACTACCGAACTGGCGCGTTCGAATATCGCACGTCCTTATATTAAGTTCGACATGAAACGTCCGTCGGGCCGCCATGCGTTGGAATTTAAGGCTGTTTCTAAGTCTTATGGCGATTTGGACGTTATTAAAAACTTCAGCGCTTCCCTTCAGCGCGGCGAAAAAATTGCGCTCATGGGCCGCAACGGCGCGGGCAAAACAACTCTGCTCAAAGCTCTGCTCGCCAATGCCCCTGGTGTTGACGACAAAGATCTCGGTTTGGATTCCGGCACCATCACCTGGGGCCATGAAGTGCAAGTAGGTTACTTCGCGCAAGATCATCGAGATTCAATTCCCAGTGGCACCACCATTGCCGAGTGGTTGCACAACTGGGATCCGCAGGCCTCGAAAGAAGAGATTCGCGGATTACTCGGCCAGATGTTATTCAGCGGCGAAGAGGGTATGAAAAAGACCGACGCGCTCTCGGGCGGTGAAGCAGCCCGTATGATCTTCTGCAAGCTGATGCTCCAAAAACCGAACTTCCTGGTCTTCGACGAACCGACCAATCATTTAGACCTTGAATCGATCAACGCGCTAAACATTGCTTTACAAAAGTTCGACGGTACCGTGCTTCTGGTAACCCACGACGAAGATTTAGTGGACGAAGTGGCTAATCGGGTCTGGCATTTCGATGGCGGAGCGATTGGAGATTTCGCTGGCAGTTACGAAGAATACTCATCGAGTGCTGTCGCTCGCTAACGGATCCGTTTTACGAAGGATGGTGGGCTCTAGATGACTCGAACATCCGACCTCTTCCGTGTCAAGGAAGCGCTCTAACCAACTGAGCTAAGAGCCCGCGGCGAACAGAACAATTCTAAAAATACCACGAAGCCCTTATTTCTGAACCAGCTTCTGTATTTCTTCCAGTTCCTTACCAGCGTCCGCCCACTTGCCCTGCGAGTTCAACTCGCGATATCGCTGTAAGTGATCCTTCACCTGTTTCAGCGTTTCCACCGCTTGCGCCGAAGTCTGCGGCTGCATAGCGATCCGTTCCGATTGACTGTTTGTGCACCGGCGGCGACATTCCTCACGGCCGTCGTAGAAGTTTCCTGTCCCGTCAGCTGATCAATTAATAACTGCAACGCCTGTTCGTAAGTATCCGCATACGCCAGCTTATTTCCCATTGCCAAAGCTACTCTCTTTAACTGCGGCATGCTGGTCTGCGATGCCTGAATGTAAATAGGTTCCACATACAGGAAGCTATTGTCAATCGGCAGCACCAACGTCTGCCCGCGCAGCACTTGCGATCCCTGCTGATTCCACAACGATAAATCTTTCGATATATTCGAATCCTGATTCACGCGCGCATCAATCTGCATCGGCCCATAGATGATGTTCTGCTTTGATAGCTGCTCAAACTGCAATTCACCCAAATGTTCGCCATCGCATCGTGCGAACATGACGCCAATTAAATTATCTTTGTTAGCCGGGGTGAAAGTGGTGATCAGCATGAATTCCGGCGTTTCGCTGCCCGGCAGTGTCGCCACTACATAGGTGGGCGATACACTGCTGGTTCCCTGCGCTTGCTGATTGCTGGTCTTCGCCAAATCCCAAAGATCGGCGCGGTTGTAGAACGCCTCCGGATCGCGCATGTGAAACGTCCGGTAAATCTCCGCTTGCACGCTGAACAGCGTTTCAGGGTATCGCGTATGCGCGCGCAAATCTTTCGGCATCTGCGCGAAATCTTTGAACAGGCCCGGGAACAATCGGGAGTAGGCCTGAATCAGCACATCGCCGCGATCGAAGATGTACATATTCGTATCGCCGGTATACGCATCCACCGTAGCCTTAACCGAGTTGCGCAAATAATTCAGGTTGCCGCTGCCGAGTTCAACCTCCCTCGAATAAGGATGAGCGTTCGACGACATGTACCCATCGACAATCCAAACCAGATGGCCGCCGTCGGTCAGCACTAAGTAAGGATCGGAATCCCAACTGAGAAATCCGGCCAATTCATTCAGCCGCTCTGGAATGGACCGGTGAATCATCATCCGGCTGTTACCCGTCAGATACTCGGTCAGTAGAATATTTCCATCGCCATAATGCAGAGCGGCCGCCAACCGCATCAGCAGAGATGAAATGGGAAACCCGCCGTTTCCCTTGTAAGTGGTATGAACATTCACCGACCCGGATGGATAATTGAATTCTTCCTGCGCTGTATCTACATACACCGGCTCATGCGCAATTTCGCTGTAATAGATCTCCGGTTGAGTGAATTTGAGGGTCTTCGTGGTCACTATGGGAGGCGCGTCTTTGATGAACAAGACCGGCAACCCATCCGGCGTGATCCGGTTCGCCTCCGCCATCACCACGCCATAACCGTGCGTGTAAATCAGGTTTGGATTGATCCAGCGGTTCATGGCGTCTCCCAGTTGCCGCAGATCCAGTTCGCGGGGAGCCATCAGCACCTGCCGCAATTGGCCATCAATAATATAACGATCAATATCGGTGTCGCGGTACACGTAAGGCCGCAACGGCTGTATCTGCGTTATGGTGTCGTGGAACGCTTTCCAATCCCATAGCCTCACGTTATCCAGCAGCGGTTTATGTTTGCCGTAATCGATGGCAATTTCCGGATCGGTATCAAGTTCGCTTTCCTTCACGCGGCTCGTTAAACCGAATGCCGATCTCGTGGCATTTATGTGGTGCTGGATGTACGGCTTCTCAAGCGTCAATTCATTAGGCCTGACATAGAAGCCGGCCACCAACGAGGGCACAACATAGCGCACCGGCACCAGCAGCAGTAAAACCAAGGCCCACTTTCCCTTTTTGGCCGCAATCATCCCAGCGGCAAGAATCGCCCCAACAATCAGCAGCCACTGCAAAGGCAACGCCACATGATCGGCCACCCAGTCCACGCCCACCAGATATTGCCCGTGATCTTCCCGCAGCATGCCGTAGCGGCTGAAATAGAATTTCAATGCAAATGCCAACAGGCAGACCGCCGCCGCGGTTCGCACAAAGCCAGATTCAAAGGCCTCCCGCACCGACACTGGTTCGAATTCGAAATTGAAGTTCACATTGCCCTGGAACGGCGTTGGAATCTGTTTGCCGATGCGCTCGGCATGCGCTGCCACCCAGTAAACGACCATCGTGATAACAACGCCCGCCAGCACGGCCGACAGCAGCATGTTCAGGAACGGCAGTTCGAACAAATAGAAATGCAGCGGCTTCCCAAAAATCGGATCGACATACTCGCCGGGAGCGGGACTCAAACGCAGCCCGCCGAAATAGCGGACGACTGTCCAACTTTCCACCGTGGCGTTCGCGGTGATAACGGCGACTAACGCCATCGCCGCCAAAGCAATCCTAACCACAAACTTCCGTGTCAGAAAACCGGACAGCGGCGTTTCATAGGGCCGCTTCATGCCCAGGAAAAACGCCGAGCAGAATGCCGTAAAAAATAGAACCGCCGCCAGCAGCACCGGCACAGTTCCATAAAGCAGCAGGTTGAGCCAGGTATCAACCTGGTGCATTTCATTCCACCAGACGTAATCGATCAGTGTCCCCGCAAGGTAACGCGACGTCACAAGCAGGACGAATACAAGGATGGCGAGGAAGATCAATCCGCGCCGCGATCGCGAAGAGCCTATTAATCTGTCTGGCAAACAGCGAGTATATCGCCTGTGCAAGTTCGCGCTCTGCGTCTTGATGTGTCTCCATAAATCAGGCCGGTATGCAAGACTGATTCATGAGGAAAGCGGACTACCCTGAAAGTTACGCTTACGAATCGAAATTGCCCTCACCGTCAACATTGAAGCATTTCGACAGCCCACAAGCGATTCGAAGGTAAACTATTGAGACAGAAGGAATAGAGGGAAGAATTTGTCAGGGGTTTCCGATGGCGAAAAGCGCGCCCCAACGGACCGTCGGATCGGCCGTTACGAGGTGCTGTCGCTGTTGGGTTCTGGCGGCCATGGCGAAGTGTGGTTGGCGCGGGATCCACAACTGCTGCGCGAAGTAGCGCTGAAACTCCTTTCCTCAAAATTTGCCGGAGACCCGAATTTTCGACGCCGTTTAGAGCACGAGGCGCACACCAGTTCGGCCTTGAATCATCCCAACATTGTCACCATTTACGAAATTGGGCAGGCCGACGGAATCAGCTTTATCGCTCAGGAGTTCGTTCGCGGAGAAACACTACGGCAGCAATTATCCAGCGGCCCCGTGCCGCTACGCCGCGCCGTCGCAATTGGCGTTCAGGTGGCCACAGCTCTGGAAGCGGTACATGCCGCGGGACTGGTTCACAGCGACATCAAACCAGAGAACCTGATGATTCGGCCCGATGGATTGGTGAAGGTTCTGGATTTTGGGCTGGCGCGGTTTATCGGCCCTCCGGATGCGACGCGCGCTGCTAATACCCGGTCGGGCGCGGTTATGGGAACGGTCAAGTACCTCTCACCTGAGCAGGTACGCGGACTCGAAGTGGATGCGCGCAGCGATATCTTCAGCCTGGGCATCGTCATGTACGAGTTGGTGGCGGGCGCTCCGCCCTTCGAAGGACCAACCGAAGTAGACATTATTGCCGCCATTCTCAAGAGCGATCCCGAGCCTTTGTCGCGCCGAGTTCCAGGTACACCGGAAGAGCTGGGCCGCATTGTTGGTCTTTGCCTGGAAAAAGATCGGGAAAAGCGGTGCCAGACCACAGGTGAACTGCGACTCGAACTTAATGGTCTGGCTCGACGGCTCGAACCAGAGGCTCGATCCTCGCTCGGCAAGGTGCTGCTCACAATGGCCGCGATAGCGATTTTGCTGGCGGTGGTGTATGTGATTTACAAAAGACCGGGCCGCCCGCAAACGACGGGTCCATTTAATTTAATGCAGATCAGCCTGCTGGCGACACACAGCCAAGTCGCCGACGCGGCGATGTCACCCGATGGCAAGCTCGTCGCCTACGCCGTGAATGAGGGGGAGTTGCAAAGTTTGTGGTTGCGAACCGTCGGAACAACCCAGGATGTCCGTATCGCTTCGCCGGAAGCAGGCGGTTACTCGGACATAAGCTTCTCAGCCGCTGGAACTTTGCTCTATTACGCGCGCCGCGGGAAAGACGGGATGAATGAACTCTTTCGGATGCCTGTACTCGGCGGAGCAGCCCGGAGAGTGGAGACCGATGTGACGGGCCCCGTTTCGTTTTCTCGCGATGGCTCGCAGTATGCTTTCGTCCGGCTTGACTCGGCTCGTTGGGAGTCGGCGTTGGTTGTTGGCAATGCCGATGGCAGTGGAAAACGCGTGTTAGCCGTTCGCCGGCGTCCGGAATATCTGGCCCTCAACGGGCTGGCGTGGTCACCCGATGGCCGCTCCATTGCCTGCTTTGGGGGAAACGCCACCTACTATACAAACCATGCATTCCAATTGGTTGAATTCAACTTGGATGGCAGTTTGAAAAAGGTGATCACGCCACACACTTGGCCATGGGTCAGTTCGCTTCTTTGGTCCGCCGACGGACGGATTTTGATTCTAGCCGGAGGCGACAAAGTGGACGGCGAGACGCAGATATGGCTGGTGAACTACCGGGACGGCAAGATCCGCCGCGTGACCAATGATTTGAGCAACTATGCCCGATTGAGCCTGACCACCGATTCCCACACGCTGTTAGCCGTGCGCACCGAGACCTTGGAGCGGCTTTGGGTGACTCGGCCCGGCAGCATCTCGCACGCTGCGCCAGTCCCCGTGGGCGTTTTGCGTAACCTCAATACGGCGGTTTGGACCCCGGATGGAAGAATCGTTTTCGCCGCGTCGGCGGGAGACTACCGAAACATTTGGATCATGGACGCCAACGGCGGCAACTTGAAACAACTAACCGCCGGCGGAGACGATAAGGCCGAGGTGGATGTGGCGCAGGATGGCCGCTATATCCTGTATCAGTCAAACGGAAAAATCTGGCGAGTCAATCTGGACGGTTCGAACCCACGGCAATTGACGCATGGCGCTTGGGATGTCCACCCCTGTGCGTCCGCCGACGGCCGATCGGTCGTATACGCCTCGTTCGCGGATTGGTCGCCGGTCATAGGAGGAAAACCAACGTTGTGGAGAGTCTCGATGGATGGAGGCGAGCCAGTTCAAGTGACGAGCCAAGCTGCGTCGTTGCCACGCGTGTCACCCGACGGCAAGCTCATTGCCTGCCTATATTTTTCAAAGGTCGATCCCCGCTACTCCTCGTTCAAGATCGCCGTCATCCCCTTTGATAGCGGACAGCCGGCAAAGTTATTCGCCCTTGGGTCCAACGTCGAGAATCATGTAGCATGGGAACCTGACGGCAAAGCGGTCGACTATATTGAAACAGCGGGCGGCGTCGGTAATCTGTGGCGGCAACCGCTTAGCGGCGGTCCACCGGAGCGCCTTACCGCGTTTGAGACCGATCACTTGTTCGAATTCGCCTGGTCGGGCCGAAGAAAGCAAATCGTTTTCGCCCGTGGTGAAGTGCGCAGCGATATCGTCTTGGTTAATTCCTTAAATTGAGGCGTCCGAAGGATTATTCACTTGTCAACCCAGCGATTTAAGGAGCTGGTGCGCGCAGCCGAGCGGCCTATTAAATTTGACGAAAACGAAGGCCGAGTTTCAGATCGGCGCAGCGCCGACCTCCAAAAGGAAATCATCGAGCGTATTTTTCAGCGTGTGCCGCTGATGATCAATTTCGTGGGCGCGGATGGACAAATTAAACTGGTCAATCCGGAATGGGAACGCACTCTGGGCTGGACGCTAGCGGAATTGAAAGCGACAGACACCGACATCTTCGCCGAATGCTATCCAGATCCGACGGCGCGCCGGCACGTCTTGGATTTTCTCAACGACACCAACGGCGAATGGGCGGAGTTCAGGACGCGGGTGCGCGATGGCCGCACAATCGATACATCCTGGGCGGCCGTTCAGCTATCCGATGGTACGCGCATTGGAATTGGAATCGATGTCAGCGCCCGGAAGCAATCGGAAGAAAAACTGCGCCAAAGCCAGCGGCAGTTGGCTGAATCACAGCGCCTGGCGCACGTCGGGAGCTGGGATTGGGATCTGATTTCCGACCGCCTCTACTGGTCGGACGAGATCTACAACATCTTCGATCTGGATGCCCGCGCGGTATCGCCCAGTATAGAGGTTTTTTTTGCCTCCGTTCACCCCGACGACCGCAGCCTTGTCGCGCGCATGATTGCGGAGGCCCGGGAAACGAAGCAGCCGCCGAACTATCTATTCCGAATAATGAAATCCGATGGCTCCGTGCGGATTTTATATACGTGCGGCGATGTTTTGCTGGATGCATCCGGCGGCGTGTCGCGGATAGCCGGCATGGTGCAAGACGTCACCGGTTCTCAACAAATGCGGGAAGAACTGGAGAGATCGAATGCCCGGCTGCGCGCTCTTTCCGCGCATCTTCGTTCAGCCCGGGAAGAGGAGGGAAGCAGAATTTCGCGCGAAATTCACGACCAATTGGGCTCGGCGCTGACCGGTTTGCGATGGGATTTGGAAGCCGTGCAGCGGCTTTGCCCCGATCCGCCAGGCGTTCGAAGCTTGGATGCCATTGCGCTAAAGCGTGACAGCTTCGCTACCATTGCGCTAAAGCGTGACAGCTTCGCTACCATTGCGCTAAAGCGTGACAGAGCTTCGCTACCATTGCGCTAAAGCGTGACAGCTTCGCTACCATTGCGCTAAAGCGTGACAGCTTCGCTACCATTGCGCTAAAGCGTGACAGCTTCGCTACCATTGCGCTAAAGCGTGACAGCTTCGCTACCATTGCGCTAAAGCGTGACAGCTTCGCTACCATTGCGCTAAAGCGTGACAGCTTCGCTACCATTGCGCTAAAGCGTGACAGCTTCGCTACCATTGCGCTAAAGCGTGACAGCTTCGCTACCATTGCGCTAAAGCGTGACAGCTTCGCTACCATTGCGCTAAAGCGTGACAGCTTCGCTACCATTGCGCTAAAGCGTGACAGCTTCGCTACCATTGCGCTAAAGCGTGACAGCTTCGCTACCATTGCGCTAAAGCGTGACAGCTTCGCTACCATTGCGCTAAAGCGTGACAGCTTCGCTGCCATCAGCAAGAAATGCAGGGCTATGGTGGAAGTTGTGGATTCAACGATTGCCGCCGTTCGCCGGATTGCCGCCGAGTTGCGGCCAAGCATTCTGGACGATTTAGGATTGGCTGAAGCCATTGAATGGAGCGTCCAGCAGTTTCACTCGCGAACCGGCATTCGTTGCGACTTCCGCTGTGCGCTGGAAGGAGCCGTTCTGGACCGCGAACAGACTACAGCGCTGTTTCGTATATTCCAAGAGGCTTTGACGAACGCGCTGCGCCACGCGCACGCGACTACAGTTGAAGTCAGCATTCAGGAAACACCGGATCGCAAAGTTTCGCTGGTAATTGCCGATAACGGCGTCGGGATCACCGAAGAGGGGAAGGGCGGCCCCAAATCGCTGGGTATCCTGGGCATGCGGGAAAGAGCGCACCTGATTGGCGGGATTGTCGAGATCGCCGCCGGAGAAGAAAATGGTACGCGCGTCATTGTCACCGTTCCATTGGATGGAATTGGAGGCCACGGATGAAAAAGATCCTCTTGGTGGACGATCACGAGGTGGTTCGCACCGGCTTGAAAAAGATGTTTGAGGAGTCGCTGGCTCCGGTAGTTTTCGGCGAGGCCGGCAATGCGGGAGAGGCAACGAAACTCGTAAGTGAAGATGAATGGGATCTGGTTGTTCTTGATATTTCTCTTGGACACACCAGCGGGTTAGAACTCCTGAAATCGATAAAGCGGCTTTCTCCAACTTTGCCGGTGTTAGTGCTCAGCATGCATTCCGAGGAGCAATATGCGATACGGGCTATCAAGGCCGGTGCAGCGGGTTATGTTACAAAAGATACCTATGGCGCAGAGTTAGTGAACGCAATCACTAAGGTCGCTGCGGGCGCTATGCGAACTCGTCCGTAGCCGAGTCGCTGGGTACGGCGGTCGACCGAACCGCTCCCGGAGTGCTGCACGAGAGCCTATCGGATCGGGAATTCGAAGTGATGCGCCTCATTGGCTCAGGCAAAACCGTCACTCAGATTGCGGAACTGTTGTCGATTAGCGATAAGACGGTGAGCACTTATCGCACCCGCGTTCTCGAAAAGACAGGGCTGAGAAATAACGCAGAACTCACCCGCTACACGATTCGGAACGCGCTTGTGGACTGACAAAAACGAGCCGCCGAACGATCAGCGGCCCATTTCTAACGCCCGATATCTTATGCCGTTACCGCCGCCTCTTCCGGCACGCCGGCTTCCTTGCGTTTCTTCAGGAACGGCATCATGGAACGTAATTCCGCGCCTACCTTTTCAATTGGTTGTTCCTTCGCCGCTTCGCGCATCGCCAGGAACTTCCTGCGTCCCTCGCGGTTCTCTTGGAGCCATGTTCTGGCGAACTCACCCGACTGGATTTCGCTCAAAATTTTCTTCATCTCGGCGCGCGTCTCTTTTGTGACGATCCGTGGTCCGCGAGTGTAATCGCCATACTCAGCGGTGTCGGAAACTGAGTATCTCATGTAACCCAGACCGCCTTCGTAAATCAGATCGACGATCAGCTTTAATTCATGCAAACACTCGAAGTAGGCGATCTCCGGAGCATAACCAGCTTCGGTCAATGTTTCAAAGCCTGCGCGAATCAGTTCGCTGACGCCGCCGCAAAGAACTGCCTGTTCACCGAACAGATCGCTTTCGGTTTCTTCCCGGAAATTAGTTTCAATGACGCCGGCTTTCAGGCAGCCCAGCCCGTAAGCGTAAGCCAGAGCATTTTCCAGAGCCTTACCGGAGGCATCTTGCGCAATGGCAACCAACGCCGGCACGCCCACGCCTTCGGTGAACAATTCGCGTACGCGATGGCCAGGCGCTTTAGGGGCGATCATTGAAACATCGATATCGGCAGGCGGCTTGATCTCGTTGAAGTGAATGTTGAAGCCATGCGCGAACATCAAGGTCTTGCCCTTGGTCATGTCGTTCATAATCTCGTTGCGATAGGTATCGCCCTGCACATGATCGGGCACCAGAACCATTACAACGTCGGCGGCCTTTGAAGCCTCCGCTACGGTCAACACTTTCAGTCCGGCGGCTTTGGCCTTGGCGATGCTCTTGCTGGTGGAGGGTAAACCCACAACAACATTCAAACCCGAATCGCGCAGGTTCAATGCATGAGCGTGCCCTTGGCTCCCATAGCCGATAATGGCAATAGTTTTTCCTTGGAGCGGCGCAAGGCTCCCGTCTTTCTCATAAAATCTTCTTGGCATAGCTGTCCTTATTGGTTTAAAGATAGGAGCGCGAAGCTACTCGGCTTCCTGTAGTTCCAGCACTTCTTCGCTCGATGCGCCTAACGGCACCGGCGGCGACAAGCGCAATTTCTTATTGTCGAGCGGCATCGAAACGGTGCCTGACCGCGTGATTTCAATCTCGCCGTAGCTCCGGATCGATTCCAGAAATTCGTCCAGCTTCTCGGCGTCCCCGGTCGCTTCCAAACACAAAGAGTCGTTGGTTGAATCCACCACGCGCGCTTTGAAAATCTCAGCTTCCTTCAAGATCCCGGTGCGGCCCTGCGGCGTTGTGCGGATCCGAACTAAAATCAACTCGCGGTTTACGGCCGGGCCATCCGTCACATCGGTGGCGCGCAACACGTTGACCAGCTTGTTCATTTGCTTGATCACCTGACCCCGAATATTCGGCTCTACTTCCACCGTCAGCGTCATGCGCGAAAGGGTGGGGTCAAAAGTCCGCGCCACAGTCAAACTCTCAATGTTATAACCGCGCTGGCTCAGCAGGCCCGTGACGCGCATCAATGCGCCGGGCTTGTTCTCCATCAGAATGGAAATAATTTGCTGCATGTTATCTATGCCACCTCCACCGGTTGCGGCGGCCGCAGCACCATTTCGTTGATCGCCCCACCCGCCGGAACCATCGGAAAGACATTCTCGAAAGGCGTGACCATCACATTCAATAGGAACGGACCCGGCTCGTCAACGGCGGCCCTCAGCGCGCCGGGAAGCTCCGCAACCGAACTTACCGTCCGCCCTTTAAAGCCATACGCTCCGGCCAGTTTCTCCACGTCGGGGAACGAACTCAGTTGTACTTCGCTCAGCCGGTTGTTATAGAACAATTCCTGCCACTGGCGCACCATGCCCAGGTAACCATTGTTCATAACGACGATCTTAATAGGCAGCGACTGATTCACAATCGTGGCAAGCTCGGGTATCGACATCTGGAAGCCGCCATCACCCACAATCGCAAACACCAGCTTGTCGGGTCTGGCGAACTGCGCGCCGATTGCCGCCGGCAACCCAAATCCCATGGAACCCAACCCGCCCGAGTTGATCCAAAGGCGCGGCTCGTTGAAGCGAATCAACTGCGCCGACCACATCTGATGCTGGCCCACGTCACTGGTCACAATCGCCCGGCCGCCTGAGAGCAGGTCAATCTCGGCCATCAAATGCTGCGGCTTAATCTCAGTTTCCGATTTTTCGGGCGCCAGCGGATGCTCTTCTTTCCACTGTTGAATCTGTCCCCACCATGCCTGCCGCTTGCCGGCATTTTTTTCTTTGAGCGTAGGCGCCAATTCATTCAGTTCACGAACCAGCTTCGGCAGCACGCGTTTCACATCGCCGACTATGGGCAAGTCCGCGAGCCGGTTCTTCCCCACCTCGGCCGGATCGATATCAACGTGAATCACCTTGGCATGCGGTGCGAAGGCAGCCAGCCGCCCAGTAACGCGATCGTCGAAACGCACGCCCAGGGCGATCAGCAGATCGGCGCCGGACATGCCCATGTTCGCCGCGTAGCTGCCATGCATGCCCGGCATGCTGATGAAATTCCGATGCTCTGAAGGTAATCCGCCCAAACCCATCAGCGTGCAGACTGCGGGAGCATCCAGGGTTTCAACCAGCAGCTTCAAGTCGTCGCTCGCGTTTGCCGCAATAATGCCGCCGCCCGCATATACGAATGGCCGCTCAGCTTCCCACATCATTTGGGCAGCGCGCTTGATCTGACCGCCGTGCCCTTCGCTGAACACTTTGTAGCCGGGCAGGTGAATGGAGGTCACAGGCGTGTAATGCGACATCGCCTGGAAAGCGTCTTTAGTTACATCCACCAACACCGGGCCAGGCCGCCCGGAAGCCGCCAGGTAGAACGCCTCATGAATCACTTGCGGCAGTTCGGCAATATTCTTCACCAGAAAATTGTGCTTCGTGGCTGAACGCGTGATGCCGAACGTATCAGCCTCCTGAAAGGCGTCGCTGCCCATCAGCTTGCTTGAAACCTGTCCAGTCAGCGCGACAATCGGAATCGAATCCATCATCGCGTCCACTAGTCCGGTGACGAGGTTTGTCGCTCCCGGACCCGAAGTCGCGCAACAGACGCCTACCTTGCCCGTGGTCCGCGCGTACCCTTGCGCGGCGAAAGCGGCATTTTGTTCATGCCGCACCAGCACGTGCTTGATCGGGTAATCGTAAAGCGCATCGTATAAAGGGAGCGTGACACCGCCTGGATAGCCGAAAATAACTTCGACATTCTCGGCGCTCAAACAATTCAACAGGATCTTCGCACCGGACAATAAATTCGACGACATGGTTGGGAAAAGCGGCTCCTCTAGCTATTTTGCAAAATAAAAAGGGCCACTTGGCTGATTCTTTCTCCGCCAGGTGGCCCTCGATCTTCGACTCGTGAGGCGCGCCCTTAAGCAGAGCCGGTAACGACCAGGCTGACGAGCGCGAGAATTGGATAAAACCGATTCATATCACGGGTTTCAGGAAGCTGCGTTCGCTCCGGTAAGAACTCTGCAAATCCTTATGAAGTTAGGTTAGCCTAGAAGCTGTTTTTATGCAATAGAATTAAAGTATAAAAAATATAAATACCAGACCGCGCTCGCCATTAGTGAGGTTGCGGGCTGGGACAACGTATTTCTTGCGCCGATCCTACAGCGGCGTTGCGACATGAGTGAAATTGCCGGTTTGCCGTCCCATCTCTCCCTCAATGTTCGGCAACGAAAACCGGGCGCTAAAACCGAATGTGCTGCCCGCACCGGGTTCGCTCTCAAGCGACATGCTTCCACCCATAAGTTTCACAAGGTGAGACGAAATGGTAAGGCCTAACCCCGCACCGCCGTAGCGGCGGGTGGACGAATTGTCGGCTTGATTGAAAGCCTCAAAAATGGCTGCCTGCTTCCCATCCGGAATGCCGATGCCGGTATCGGATACCGCAAACAGAGCCGTGACATAGCTCTCTTCAGAATCGTCTTCGAGCAGCCTTACCGCCACTTGAATTTTGCCCGCGGCCGTAAACTTAATCGCATTGTCAACGAGGTTCAGAATAACTTGCCGCAGCCGCATCGGATCGCCCACCACCAACGCCGGGACACGTTCGTCAATTTCCAGCATGAAGGCAAGCTTCTTCTGACGCGCACGCGCCGCCAGCGTCTCACAAAAATCCCTAATCGACCCGTGCAAATTGAAGACGACGCTTTCCAACGCGACCTTGCCTGCTTCAATCTTTGAAAAATCGAGGATATCGTTCACCAGCACCAGCAGCGAATCAGCCGAGGTCTTCACCATCTCCAGGTTTTCCCGATGTCCGCTATCAAGCTCGCAATCGAGTGTCAGTTCAGTCATGCCGAGAATACCGTTGATCGGCGTCCTTAACTCATGACTCATGTTCGTAAGGAAATCGCTTTTCGCGCGGCTCGCTGCTTCGGCGCGTAATTCCGCGGCCCTGCGAACCGACACTTCCTCTTCCAGCGCTTCGTTCATCCGCAGCAGATCGTCCGTGCGCTCGCGAACCCGGCTCTCCAACCGATCGTTCGAACGGCGCAGGTCGTGCTCGCGCGCCCGGAGTTCTTCTGTCCTTTCATCTACCAGGCAAACCAGTTCCCGTTCTCGCAGCCGCGCTCGCCGTATGCGCAACTGATAGGCGAACCACACCAATCCCGGTGGCGACAGCCCCATGAGCAGCAGGAAGGGGGCCGTTTGGTAAAAGTGAGAACGAAGACGAAGCGCCACGCTTGCGGGCGCTGGGCTGCACAGCTGTTCGTTGTTGCAGGCAACTACCTGAAAGTGGTATTGCCCGGGGGAAATATTCGTATAGCGAGCCGTGCGCTGGGCGCCCGCGTCGTTCCAATCTTTGTCAAAGCCTTCCAGCCGGTAACGAAATCTGATCTTCTGCGGCGTGCTGAATTCGAATCCGGTAAATTGGAAATCCAACTTGCCGCTGCCCGGGCCGATTGACAGCAGCCTGTTTTCCGGTAACGCCTTACCGTCTACTGAGACTCGCTCAATCAAGACGCCAGGCGGAGTTCGGGCCGCCGCAAGGTTTGCCGGGTCGATCATCGTTAATCCCTTCACCGTGGGAAAACATAAGAGTCCCGCTCGCGTTCTCAATCCCGCTGCCTGAAAACCTCCGTTCGCCTCCCGGGCCGGCATGCCGTCTTCTGTCCCATAGACACTGCTCGAAAGCCCTTTCGCCCTCCCTCGCGCAAAGTCATCAAGGTCTTTCTTGCTCACCTTGCTTATGCCTCTATCACAACTCATCCAGAGGTGACCCATTTGATCGTCCAGGACGGTAAACACATCGTCGTCAAAGAGACCCTCTTCCGCGCTGAAATGCGTGAAAACTCCGTTTTTGAGACGATTCAATCCTCCGCCGTTTGTTCCCAGCCACAAGTTGCCTTGGGCATCGCCGGTGATCGACCGCACGATATTGTTCGACAAACCGTTCGCTTTGGTGAATGAAACAAAGCGTCCGCGCTGCATTTTGCAAAGGCCGCCGTTGGTGCCCACCCACAACACTCCGCGCTTGTCCTCGTGAATAGCCAGGACGTAGTTGCTCGCCAGGCCATCCTCGGTCGTGTACGTGGTAAGGTGTTTGCCATCGAAGTGATGCAGTCCTTTCCGATTGCCAAACCAGACCGTCCCGGCCGCATCCGTATAAGTACAACCCACAAATTCGGCGGAATTTTCGAAGTCGAACTCCTGTTTGACAAATTTGTCTGAAACCAGCTTTGCAATTCCTTTACTGGTTCCCGCCCAAATCGTGCCTGCCGAATCCTGCGTGACGGAAAGCACCAGATCGTCCGGCAATCCCTGCGCCTTCGTGTAACGAGTCAGTTTCCCGTGGTCCCAGCGTGTTAATCCGCGCTTCGAACCCATCCACAAAGCACCATCTTGCGCTTCAAATAACCCCAGCACAGAAGGCTGATCGCCGCCTTCTTCCATTTTTAAGGTGCTGAATAACCCTGTCCTGAACCGATGAAGACCTCCGCCCGCAGTTCCCGACCACAGGTTGCCTTCGCGGTCTTCAAAAATGGCGCAAATAATATCAGGGCTGGCGAGCCCCTTCCCATTGGCCAATGAGCTGAACTGGCCGCTTGCGAAACGGTTCAACCCACCGCCCAGCGTCCCTATCCAGATGGTACCGGCGCGGTCTTCTCTGATGCTCAGAACCGAATCGCTGGTAAGGCCGTCCCGGGTGCTGAAATGGTCGAAGCCTTTCATTTCAAGACGATCCACACCGCTTCCCTTTGTGCCGATCCAGACCGCCCCTGTCCGGCTTACATAGACTGACCGGATGAAGTCACTCGCCAGCCCGTCCTTTCTGCGGTAGTTAGTGAATCGTCCGTCTCTTAATCGGCTGAGTCCGCCGTCTGTACCGGCCCAAATGCTCCCTTTGCCATCGCCCGATATTGAGAATACGGAATCGTCCGCCAGCCCGTTCGCTTTCCGAAACACACGCAGTTTCTGACCGGCCAGACTAACCAATCCACCGCCATCCGTCCCGATCCAAAGTGTTCCCCGCTCATCTTCATACAGCGACAGCGTTGAATCGTTTGGTAAGCTCCCGTGCATATTCACTGCGCTGAACTCGCCGTTGCTCAAACGGCTCAAACCGCCGCCGGTTGTTCCAATCCATAACGTTCCTTGATGGTCCACCAGCAGCGATTGGATTTGATTGCTTCGTATCGCCGCCGTATTGCGCTTGTCGAAAACCGTGAATTGCACGCCATCGAAGCGCACCAGCCCGACTTCCGTGCCCAACCATATATAGCCGTCGTTAGTTTGCGCAATTGCAATTACCGAACTTTGTGGTAGGCCCGAATCTGTCTGCCATGTTTCGTGGATGTACCTATCCAGGCTCAGTTCTGGGTTAAGACTGGCCAAAGCGGGCGTTCCCAAAATGGCGTAAAGCAGCAGCGCCGCACAGACTCGGTCCCGCGCAACTAATCCGCCGAAATACATACCTATCCACTGTCTAATCGGCAGTATTTCTTCATGAGTTTAGGAGCGCTGCCAACGGCAGGCACCTAAAGCAATGGACAGGATCAGTTAGCCGATTTCGCGAGGCGGATCTTCATTAAGTGACAGTTAGCGAATTAACACCTTAACCCGCATTGCCCCGATATATTTGTCAGCCGCTCCATAATAGACAACCATGTTTTGGATGCCGCCGACCTCGCCCTCAACGAAAATCACATTCGGCACGTTCCCCGCCTTCTCCCAAGGGAGCACCGGCTGCACGAATGCTTTTTCAGATCGCGCAATCAATTTATCGGGATGCTCCCTGTCGAACAAAGCCCATCCGGGACCGTACACCAAGTTCTCGTCAGCCCCGTTATAAAGCAGCAGAATGCCCTTTGGAGTCACAAACGGAGGCGGTCCCGGTTCCATCACTCGGGCATCGAATGCCCCGGCCCTCCGCGGTAAAACCGGCTGCTGCGTCGCATCCTTCCAATGCAACAGGTCCGCCGATTCCGCGAGCCCCATGTAATCCCGCGACACGCCATCGGGATCTTTCCGAGTGCCCAAATAATACATCCACCATTTGCCCGCTATCTTCTCCGGCACAATCGCGCCCGACTTGGTCCACTGTTCGTTCCATGCGCCCTTGTAAGCCGGGAGAATCACTCCTCTTCGGTCCCAGTGAATCAAATCCTTCGACAGGGCCAGGCACAATTGCGCGGCATGCAAATCGTAGCCGGTGTAGGTCAGATAATACGTGCCGTCAACATTCAACAGCCGAGGGTCTTCTACTCCGCCGTTCTTTTCGTATGCCGCTTCTGGCGCAAGCACCGGTTCGGTCCGCACTTTAAAATGCAACCCGTCCGCTGAATCCGCGTATCCGATCCTGGACGTGTGGTTTTCGTCTTGCGCCCGGAACAAAAGAACTGTCTTCCCCCTGAATGTTGCCGCAGCAGCATTGAACACCCCGCTGCTCATCCATCCCGGACGCGGCTCAAGGATTGGAGTGTGAACCATCCTGGCAGCCGTAACTGTGACGGTTTGACCCGCGGCAAGGGTGCTCACTACAACGAACAGCAGCGTTTTCACGTAGGCTTCCGCCTGTATTGTTTCACCTCACGCCCGATCAACCCGCGCCGCGTAACACCCCATCTTTGCGAAATGAATGTGGATGTACTCTGCCCGGGCATTTTGGAACAACTCTTGAATGGTTGCCTCCACCGCGTCTTCATCCGCCAAGTCCGGGCTATAACGACCGCGCATAAGTAAAGGGACATAGTGTGGATACTGGCGTGAGGGGGGTCTGAATGGCGCCACGCTTGTTGCGGTTGCATGCCAGCACGTATCGTCGGTTGACTCGGCTGAGCAAGGAGGCGGAAAGAGAGGGGGGCCTACCGCGTGGCGAAACGGTTGCGCGCTGTGGTGCTGAATTCGGAAGGACATACCAGCGGCGAATTGGCAGAGATCCTGCGCCCGCGGTTCGATTATCGCCAGGACGCCGTCTTCAATGCCACAACCTACCTCGGGGCGATTCTGATTCAAGACAGGACCCGAAATCGTTGCGGCAATAAAACGGCCGCCCGAGGTGTCTTCCCAGCTTGATAGGCCAATAATCGCTCTCTTTTCGCTCAATAATGGCGCTGAGCTGGCGAGCGGCGTCTTATGATCGCTGCCTCCCAACGACTGGCTATCGAGCAAATAGACTCGTCCATCATTACCGGCGCTCGCAATCATTTGCCGCTCTTTGTACGTGAAGACCAGCGGGGTAGCGGAGCCGCCTTCAGGAGCCGTGAAATAATCTTTCAACTTCAGCTCTTTAGACGTCAAAGCCAAGACCGAGTTCTCACTTGTTCGAAGGTGCACCGCCGCACCCATTGCTTGTCGTGGTGTAAACGGTATCTTCAGCGAAATTCAGGTTTGATGCGTCAGCATGCACAGGAATGAAATCGACCGGCGGCTTCACGCCTTGCAGGACGTCGACTTCAAAGAAGCGGAGTTCGCAGCTGCGCTCCTGCCGGGCTTTATCGATGACTTCGGAGAGCAGGCGCTCTTCGAGGGCGGAGTTGGGCGGATATTCGGCGCGCCGGGCTTCGGTAACGGCCCTGGAATTCGGCTTCTTCACCTTCATAGAGGACGAGTTGCGCGCAGCAGCCGTGGGTGAGGTGGGCGAGATAAGGGGGCCGGTCATGGCGATGATTCCTGATCGGAATGTCGCAGGGCGGCCAGACGGGGGAATTCAGAAAAAACATGTAGGTGGATGAAAGGAGGGGAAATAGAAACTTTTGGTGACTGGGAATCGGAGGTTTTGGGAGGATCGGGAGGGAACGGAGGTAAGCGATTGATTAAATGGGGTTTGCGGAGTGGGATCAAGGGAACGGCGAAGATATAGGAGGATGGGGGTTGGTCTCTCCACCTTCAAACGGGTATTGCCTATAGTGCCTGGCCGGATTGGGCGGCGGCCGATTGGCTTCCGTGAGGCGAGGCGGTATGCGACTGGTCAATATGAGGTTGGGAGTGCCGCACACGAAATTGATAATTTGCCAGCCATACCCAGTTGGCGAAAGCGGCGTCTCCGTGGCCCCCGGTAAGCACGTCAGGGACGCTGCGTGTACGATCTCGAAAAACAGCGCGCGCAATAGTGATGGACAACACGTTTCCGTTCCGGGCATACTGGACGCCGGGTTCGACAGAGACGGCGAATCCCGGGCGGCGGAATCCCAGACTGTCGCCGGTGGGCAGCAGATTACGCGCTGGGACGCCTTCCATTCTAGGCCCAAAGAGAACCGTCAGACCGTGCACTCTCGATATGGGGTGCGCCACTCCGCCCTCCATCAGATATTGGTCGCTGACCGCGAAATATTGTGTCAGAGTCTGCGGATTCGGAGTGACGTTAGTACGCAACGCGCCCAAGTCTTTGGTCATCATGGTGTAGCTGCCATTGAAGTAAAACTGGTTCGACCGCCAATTTTTGTATGAGCCCCAGGCAAGAGGAATGCCCCATCCGCCTTGCCCGGGTTGAATGGAATAGTCGACAACTGTCGTCAGTTGTTTGCCGTTGGAGGTGACCGTGTTCTGCACATTGTCTTTACCCGTGGGAAACAACACGCCAATTCCGAGCTGCACGTTACCGCCTGGGTTCTCCTTCGGATTCCAAAGCCAGCCCTGGGCCAGCACGGAGGAATCGCCGATGCCGGCCGAGGTATAGAGAATCGGAGAATTGTTCGAGTGGCGGCTGGCGGTAAGCAGCGGAATATCGGCGGTCACGCTGAACCGCGACGAGAGCTGATACGTTGCGCCAAAGTTTTCGAGATTGATTTTATTTTCTACCTGCGTCCCACCTTGCACGCGATAGGTCTGCTCTACCGATCCGACGAAATGAATATAGGAGAACTGGTGACGATAACCAATATCGAAGTTCCAGTCGCCGGGAGCCAGATAACCACCCTCGCTATCGGGACCTCCTTGTTCTCCGTTGGACCTTGCGACAATGCACCCCTGCCCTTTGGCTGAGGGAACGCTTAGCATCAACGCTACGCACGACGTGCCGAGAGCGACGATTTTGCGGCCCAAATGAGCGCCTGAATACTTCATGTGTTTTTCCTTTTGATTGGATTTGCGAGACTCACTGTAGGCTAGCCGTTTTACGAGCTACCGTCATCGGCCCGTGGATTGAATTAATACTCAACCTTTTGGATGAGGAGGATTAATTGTTTGGCTAAAAGGCGAAAAAACTTGCGGATAAACACTTATTCGGGCTAAACAATATTCTGTGATTCGCACGTTAACCGCTACTTTCTGGCTGGCCGCTTTTGCAACTTCGATGGCGGCAACCGGGAAACCAATTGAACTGGTACTCCACGATTTGTCAGGCAAGAAGGTGCATCTGAGCGCCTATCGCGGCAAAATTGTGGTGTTGAATTTTTGGGCGACTTGGTGCATACCCTGCCGCGAGGAGATGCCGATGCTGGTGGAAGCCGAAAAGACATGGGCCGGTAAAGGAGTAAACTTTATCGCCATTTCTCTCGACAGCAGCAAGACGAAGAACGGCATAGCCGCGTTCGTCGCGGAGCACCACGTAGCGTTTCCGGTATGGACCGGCGCATCGAGCGACGAGTTGGACAAGCTGCGGCTGGGAGAAGGAGTGCCGGACACGGTTTTTCTAGATGAAGACGGCGCGATAGTAGCGCGCGTACTCGGCGAGATTCGCCGCAGCGAGCTTGACGAGCGTCTGGCATGGCTGAAGGGCGATCGTAAATCGGCTCCGCCGAATGCGCTGGTCAATCACATGTAAGTGTAAAGGCCGTTATTGGACCCCCGAGACGATCCAGGAGCCGTTGCGTTTCGTGAGAACGTAGGTGACGAGCGATTCAGGCGTTCTCTTTTCGGCACCGTCGGAAAACACTTCCTGGGTGACGCGGCGACATGGGACAACGGCTTGGGAACCGCTGATCTCGGGGGCTGAAACGGGAGAAACCTTCATGGAGACGCTCTTAGCGGCCAACAACTGAGACTTGATTGAACGCCGGTCGAGGTTGGCTTGGAGCGCCATGATTGAATCGATATCTTTGCCATTCCAGGCGTTGGTCAAACGCGCAATCACACTTAGAATGACCGCGGATTCGGTCGCTTTCGATGTTTGCCTCTGGCGTAAATCGGCCAAAGCGTCAAGGGCGGAGGCGCGATGCTGTCCTGAAGGGAACTGCGCAAGGTAGTTTTCAAGGGAACTCTGTTCAGTCAAGCGGACGGAGTTCCAGGCGGACTCATCGGCTGCCGCCAATTTCACAGCTTCAGCCCAACGATCGAGATCGGCGATCACGGAACGAGCAGCTTCCCGATGATCACCCGCGGGATGGTTGGCGAGAAACGACTGAACGGCAGTCACGCTGTTCTTATCAACCTGATCCCAAGCGACCTCCTCTTCGTGCGCCTGTTCGAGGCGATCCAAATCCGCTAATCGTTCGCGAGCCTCCGGAACATACGGCGTATCGGGATATGCCGAGACGAATGCCTGCAGGGAGGCTGAGTTACCCTGATCGACGTTCTGCCACTCCAGGCGCTGAATCTCCTCCTTCGCCTCGGCGGCATGTACACTGTTTGGATACTTAAGAACGAAATTCTGAAGGGCATCGATTCCGGCGCCCGCACTGAGTTGGTCCCAATCATGCTGCTCGCTCGAGACATCGGCCGATGGCGGTTTTCGACCTGGGATGGAAACGACGACCTGAGTGCTATCAACCCGGTGATTCGGGGCAACCGATGGAGCAATCGGCAGTTGTGGAATTTCCCATGGCAGAGGATTTGGCGGGGGAAGCGGGTCCAGGCGCGAAGGCGTCCGCTTAGCCGCTGAATCGGCAATCACGTCCGGCTTCGCGGCGGGCAGCCCTTTGCCAGGCACCTTGGAAGCGTTTTCGAAGGAGGCGTGACGAACGGCCCAGAATGCGGCCGCGACCATTACTAATGTGGCGGCGATGGAGACGGGACGTTGAAGAGAACTCCAATCCAATTTCCGGAATGAAATTCGCGGAGTTTTTTCCTTTGACGGGAGGGGCGCGGCCTGGATGGGAGTTTCACCTTGGAGGGGCGCTGGAATTTTCGCGAGAGCAGACGCCGACTGGGGCGCTTCCGTCTGCCGGCGGCCGAATTCAGGCGGCTCCTTTTTGTTTACCGGCGGTGCCGGAGCAGAATAAGTTTTAGCCGTGCTCTCCTCGACTTGCGAAGCGTGAATGTTCTGCCAGGCTGAGGGGAGGATCAACCGATTTTTGTCGAGTTCATCGGCATCGCTAATCAGCGAGGCGGCGACACGCCAGTTACGGGAGGTGAGCCGCCCGGCCTCAATGACGCCCTTCTCTAAGACCCGCTCTTCGAGAGAATGCAGCCCACGACTCATATTAACGGCTTCCCTGAATGCACCGAGGGCTTGGACAAAGCGGTCGGATTCGAAGGCTTGACTGACTTCGGCAAGCAGGAGATCAACCCGCTCCTGCCTTGCGCCGAGATCGCGCAGATGCAGCCGGCCTGAGCGCAAACCGCTTCCGTGGGGAGCTGCGGCTGCAGACTGGGCGTTAGGAGCTTGGTCCGGCATTGTTACGGCATCTAAATTAACATCATGAGGTTCAAACGGAGCGCATTCAACCTCGGAAAAAATACTGTAGTACGCAAGGTACAGGCGTACTGAAGGAGGTTTGAGGGTACTGGCTTAACCGGAGAGAACACACTAAAGCATGCTAGCATTTACGTAATTTTTATTAGAGATCTAAATCATGTCAAAAGCCATCACACAAGCATTTTTTCTTACAATCATCGCGGCTGTTACTTTGCAAAGTCAATCGGTTCCGATTTCAAGCGTTCCGGGGCTGGCCAATGCCGCCTTTCCGTTAGTTTCGTGCAGCGGGAAGACGGGGCTTGCGTGCGCGATCCCTAATCTGTACGGACCGCACGGCTTGACGCTGCCGAATGCTACCTACCCGGCGCACTTTATGTCCTCCGTGATATCGAACTTCGCGGCGCTGAATACCGAAATCGGCACGCAAATGACTCTGCTGCCGATTGCCAGCCCGGCTTCGGGCTTCACTTACGAATTCGACCGGAACACCGGATTATTCACGAGATCGGCACAGAGCTTCGGGCCGGTTCTCACCGAGCGGGGTGAAACGATTGGACGGCATAAATTCTATTTTGGGGGCACTTTCCAACGATTCCGCTTCAGCAAAATAGATGGAGTAGATTTACATAACTTTCAATCGGTGTTCACGCAGGCGCCGGGCAGCGCGCCAGCCGGGGCGAGAGCAGTTGAATCGCAATTTATTTCCACGCAGAACTCGGTCGATCTCAAACTGAATCAATTCACAGCGTTCGGGACGTATGGGCTGACGAATCGAATTGATATCTCAGTGGCGATACCGCTGCTGGAAGTCGGTTACAACGTAAACTCCATTGCGACTATTAATCGCATTGTGAATACGGAGCCGATTGTTACGGCGAGCCCCTCGGGGCCGGTTGTGACCTGCTGCAGCGCGGGTGGTCCGGGCCCAAACGGTCCGGTTTACGCCAACTACTTCGACCCAAATAACAAGCAGGGGAGCGTGGTTCGGGAGTTCTCGAATAATCAATATGCGCCGGACATTCTCACAAATCCGGCCAAGACGGGAGATCTGTATTGGGATCCGAGCAAGAATAGCGCATCGGGACTGGGCGATGTGACGGTTCGAGTGAAGGGCAGAGTGTATCGCAGCGACCGGATGACTATTTCTCTGCTGACGGACCTCCGTTTTCCGACGGGCGATCAAACAAATTTTCTGGGTACGGGAGCTTGGGGAGTAAAGCCTTTCGCCGCCGCCTCGTTCCGGACGGGATGGCTGACTCCGCACGTTAACCTCGGGTACCAATGGAACGGAGCCTCGCTGCTGGGAGGGAACATTTGGAATGGTACGGTGGGCAGCCTTCCCAGCTATGCCTTTTTTTCGGCAGGTACGGATTTGGGAGTAACGAAGGGATTGACGTTAGCGGTGGATTACCTGGGCCAGGAACTGATCAATGCGCCGCAGGTGACCACCAGCACTTACACTTCGAGCGGCCCACTGGTAAGCACGGGACAGATTGGGACGTTTCCGACTGTGGTTTCGAATTCCACGCAAACCTACAACCAAAGCAATGTGGCTTTCGGCGCCAAGTATGCATTGTTCGACCGTTTACTGGTTAGCGGCAACGTGATGATAGCGGTAAACGATGGGGGCCTGCGGCAGAGGGTGACTCCGCTGATCGGCGTTTCTTATATATTCTGAGGCGGGTTGCCGTGTCTTGGCTGGGAGGCAGGGACTCGAACCCCGATACGCAGATCCAGAGTCTGCAGTCTTACCATTAGACGACCTCCCAATGGCTCAACCGCAAGTATAACAAGCGTTTTGACTTCGGCATTCAATGCGCACGGAAGACGCGATGCCAGAAACCGGGCTTTTTGCGGGGCTTTGTAGAGCTTTGATCCCAGCCTGAAAAACGCGATGAACGGTCGCCGACCGCCGGTGACGAAGAGTGTATCGAGCGGCCGTTCGAACTGTGGACCGGAACCGGCACGGATACAAAAGTGGAGCCAGAATCAATGGGAACAACGACAGGGACAGCGATGCCGGGCTTGTCCTCATTCGAGACAAGACGTGCCTGCACAATAAACCGTTTAGGCGCGGAGCCGACATAGTAGAACGGGTAACAAGTAACCATTGTTAGTAACTTGGGCGCGCCGCGAGATAAATCGGAGTTATCGCGGCCGACGAGTCCGCCACCGTCGGGACTCAGCACGCTTACATCCGATGGCTTTACAATTTTGGTTGCCTCCACGCGGTAAGAGTAGACGCCATCCGGCGACTGGAAAGTTATCAGGTCATCATGCCTGATGTCTTTCAGCGCCCGAAAGAGAGTATCCCGGTGAGCGGCAATGGCAAAGTTTCCCGGTTGGCCAGGCAGAGCAGTTGACGGCACATGCCCTACGGCAAGGCTTAAAGTATGCTGATCAACTCCCTCACGAACAATAGCCGAGAGATTCAGGCGAGGGATGCCCACCCGGCCAAGCAGATCTCCCTCCGCAAGGCGGGGCAAGCCGGATGGCAGCGGAGTTTTCGTCTGGGGAATTGGAATGGCCTTCCTATCGCCTACCAAGAAGCCGAAGGGCGTGCGTTCACGCACATAATCGGAGAAATCGACTTTGCGTTGACCGGATATCTGCTGGTCGAAAGCCCAGTTCTCATAAGCCTGGTAAATGTATTGGTCGGCAAGAGAATAGCCGTAATAGCCAACCCCTGCTATGCCGGCGATTACCAGGAGGGCCAGAAGAGCGCGGACGAAAGGAGAGCGCTTTGGATCGCTTGAAAGGCGATTCGAATTCCAGCTATGTACGCCCGGCCTAACGGGAGATGTCACCTCGCGACGGACACTTACTAAATCCTCAGTGTCATTCATGGTTGCCTAACATCCGCCTTAACGCCGTGCAGAAGGTTCTTAGTTTGCAGTTCAGAAAGCGATGAAATGGAGTATGTGGTGCGTGTCCTGACTAACAAGCGCCGCCCATCCAGCCGAGCTGTCAACTTCACAGTTCTAATTTGCCGCTTGTCGTGTATCTCATCGGGAACGTACCCGATGCTGTATCTGTTCCGGATGTCTTTTGAGATTTTCGTAAAAACCGTAAGAATTTCGCCGCTAGTCTTGGGCTCAAAATATTCGCCTCCGCTCACCGATGCCAATTTCTTTAGGACTCCAGGGTTGAGGTCGCGGTTTTCAGGGTCTACTAAACCGACGGTGTAAATAGACGCCCGCGATGCCTCTACAGCTTTCATCAAGTCTGAAAAGGAAAATCTACTCAAGTTGTCGCCGCCGTCACTCACGACTATCAGTGTTCGCTTGTCACGATGCCCGTTCTCCAGATGCCGAAGCCCATAGCCGATTGCGTCATATAGAGCCGTCTTGCCAGCAGGTTCAGCCATGTATAAAGCTTTCCTCAATATCTGCAGATTGTCCGTAAAAGGCACAGAGGGGGGCAATCCGGCAGTCACATAGTCGTTGAAATTCACTACGAAGAACTCGTCCTGGGTGTTGCTGGCGCGCGCGAATGCCAAACCGGCAAGAATTACATCGGCTCGTTTCGAACGCATGCTCCCGCTGTTATCGACCACCAATCCCACTGTTACTGGGGCGTCGACATTGGCGAAATGGGTAATTTCCCTAGGGTGGCCATCCTCAAATACCTGAAAATCATTTTTCACTAAGCCAGTGACGTAGCCCCCGTGAGGTTGTTTCACAGCGGCATCAAGCAACACCAAGTCGACGTTGTCGGAGATCGTGTAAGGTTTACCCGCGGGCGCTGTTTGGGAATTTCCAGACTGGGCGACCAGAAACAACGAAACTGCGAGACAACCGGCCTTGATGCTTGACATTTCCGACCTAATCCACAGTGATATTGTCTCCTAGACGAATGAACAAAACTCAGGCGTCTGGCGAGTGCATCTCTGCCAGACGCCTGAAAGTCTAGACCGAATTGCCTGTTAGGCTTTTTTGCTGGACAAGGCGAGCATGCCCGCGAGGCTGAGCGAAGCTAAACCCAAAAGTCCTATCAGGGGGTTCATGCTAGCCGTGTGGGGAAGCGCAGCCGGGGCGGGCTGACTCGCTACCGGCGGAGGCGGTGCGGGTGGCGCCTGTGGAGCGGGCGCGGGTTGCGGCTCGGGAGCAGGAACTGGTTGGGGCGGCGCGGCCTCAGGTTGAGGAGTCGGAGCGGGCGCAGGCTCGGGTTCCTTATAAGCCACCGGAACTGGAATCGGTACCGCAGACGCCAATTGCGCCACTAACTTCTTCGGGTATGGGAACTCCTGTCCAAAGTTGTCGCCAGGATAGAACCAAGCGCGCACGGCTTTAGGAACACCCGCGGGTGTTTCCCAAAACGCAAACTGACTTTTTCCGGTCGGCTCCAGACGTTCATTGGGAATAGCGAGTATCGTCTCTTCCAAATGGCGCTGGTCTTGATCGAAGATCTGGACCACGTACCTGTCCGATGGGGAGTCGAGAAGCTTCCATACGTACGTTCCAGGTTCTAATACTTTGTTACCCGCAATAATACGTTCGTTAACGGTGACAACGGTCATCTTGTCCCAGGCATCCGCCTTGGCTCGCGGCACGAACGAAGTGCCGATTAAGCCAAGGCCAGCCACGGCCAACGCACCGATGTAGAAAGATCTAAATCTGTTTTTCATAGTTTTCTGAACCTCCAGACCAATGACTAAGTACCGATCGCTTTCTGCAAGGGAGCGATTCTTATATTCGTTACTGTTGTTGCATGTTCAATACCAACATCCGCTGTCGGCTATGACTCAACACTTTAGTGACGGCGAGAGATCGCGTAACGGTGCAAAAAGTACGTTTCGGCGATATTTCCGGCACAAACTAATGCAAAAGGCCGACAAAGAAACAGCGAATTGCGCCAGTACTTATGTGAGGGTTGGATAAAGTGGGGTCATGCCAAAGCCGTTGGACAAAGTTGTCACGCTTGCTATTGATATTGGAGGAACAGGAATTAAAGGAATCCTGCTTGATTACACCGGTAAGACGATCACCGAACGGGAGCGGGTGGACACGCCACAACCGGCGACCCCTGGGGCGGTGCTCGCGCTTCTGGACGGCATTGCCGAGCGGTTACAACCGTTTGATCGCGTCTCAGTGGGCTTCCCCGGAGTTGTGAAGCATGGAGCCACGCTGACTGCTCACAACTTACATCCAAAATGGGCTGGCTTTGAGTTAGAAACGGTCCTGGCCCGCCGTTGGAAGAAACCGGTTCGCGTAGCTAACGATGCCGCGGTGCAGGGTTTCGGCGCGATTCATGGCAGAGGCGTTGAATTGGTTATTACGCTAGGCACGGGCTTCGGCTCGTCGCTGTTTACCAATGGCTACCTAACGCCGGGACTTGAACTGGCGCACCACCCCTGGCGCAAGAACAAAACTTACGAAGACTATCTTGGCAAGCACGGTTTGGCCAAGTACGGCCGGAAGCGCTGGAACGAGCTTTTATTGAAAGCCATTGACCAGCTTGAATCGTTATTCAATTTCGATCACCTGTACATTGGCGGAGGCAACGCCATAAAAGTAGATGTGGCGCTGCCCAACCATGTCACGCGCGTGCCCAACGAAGATGGCCTCTTGGGTGGTGTCGCGTTATGGAAAGACCCTATTTCACAAAGTAGGGCCACTTCAAAATAAAGTGGTAGTGATAACGGAATACAAACAGCGCTAACAGTCCGGCGCCCACAAGCAGCGTTCCAAGCACGGCCAACACGACCGCTAGCCACGGGAACTTTTTGCCTTCGCGCCTCCAAACCAGTAAAAAGGCAGCGAATAAGCCGACAAAGTACAGCAACAGCATCGGCACCGCGAACAGCATCATGTTAAACGCGTCGGGCGTAGGCGTTACCACCGCGGCCAGCACAGTGATGCCGAGAATTGCATAGCGTGAGTGGCGCAGCAAAAAGCGCGGCGAAGCGATTCGCAGCAGAGTAAGGAAAAAGATGATCACCGGCATCTCGAATACCAATCCGACCCCCAGCGTTACGTTTACAAACAGGTCGAAATATTCGTTGATGGAGACCATTGGCGACACATTGATATCGCGGCCGATGCCAAGCAAAAACTCCAAACCAAAACGGAAAGCTACAAAGTAGGCGAAGCAGCCGCCGGTGATGAAGAGACCGGCCGTGGTGAGAATGAAGGGCGTCGCCCAGCGTTTCTCGCGCTTATACAGGCCCGGCGAGATGAATGCCCAAATCTGATAGAAGATCCAAGGCGAGCCTACGAAAACCGATGCCAGCAGGGGCAGTTTCAAATAGATTACGTTGAACTGCTCCATTGGCGTAATAGCCACCAGGCGCGCCGGGTTTGCCCCGATGTGTTTCAGCGCTTCCACCGCGGGCGCGGACACTATTTGCCAAAGCGGAGCGTAAAATGCGATGCAGCCGATAAAGACAAGAATCAGTCCGCCCACGCCTTTCAGAATTCTGGAACGCAGTTCTTCCAGATGCTCCATGAAGGACATGCGGAGCATCCCGCGCTCTTCTGGATCGTCGTCTTCATCGTCGTCGGGCGGGGGTGGCGGCGGGGGTGGGGGACTCTTTGGCGGAATTGGTGCAAGCGCGGCAGGGGCCGGTACAGATTCCGGCGGCGCCACACTGGGCGCAGTGCTGCTGGGAACTTCCGGTTCGCTGCCGTAGGGGTCTGACAGGCTGCTATAGACCTGCGCGGAAACGCCGGTCAATTCCGGCTCAGCGGGGGAGATTGCGGCGTGATTGGGCTCGGAGGGCGCCGGTTCGCTGGGAGCAGCTACAGTTTGGCCTTCAGGAGCGCCCGGCTCCTTTAAATCATCAGTCATTCGATCTCAATTAAGAGGGACGCTCCTCTTTTGCCTGGGCAGAAAGAGGCTCGACGGAATGATAACCGTTGGAGCGAGGCACAGTTCCAGCCACGGGCGAATTCTGTAAAGAGGATTCCCGGTTGGCCTCGGCGTCCTGTGCTGCGGTTGCGCTGGCGGTTGATGACGGCGACGAATTGGCGTCCGGCCCGCTGATCTCCTGGTAAGGCGTAGGAGACGAATAATCGGGTTCGGTTTTGCCATACTCGTCGAAAGTATAGGGGTAACGGGGAGAAGAAGAATAATCCGGAGTGGAAGAGGATGAAGTTTCAATACGCGTTTCGCGTTCCAATTCATGCAGGTGCGATTCAAAGGTAGACTTCAACTCATTCTTGGCGCGCCGAAATTCGGTTAAGCCTTTAGCCAGCATGCGGCCCAGTTCCGGCAGCTTCTTAGGCCCAAATAGCAATAAGGCAAGGATGAAAATCAACCCCATCTCTTGCATGCCAATCGGTCCCATATAAAATCCTCACTAATGTCTGACGCCTTTTATGATAGCCCAGGGTTCCGCCTCCCGGGTTGATTGCTATGATTTTGACGGTTATGAAAAGGTTTTCCGTACCCGCCTCGTCCGCCATTTTGCTGCTGACGCTTTGTCCAGACGCCCCCGCGCAGGTGGACTTAAAGACCGTCGGTAACGATCACATCTCTATTGCAATCAACGGCGAACCATTCTCAAACTTCTACATAGGAAAGGCTTATCCCAAGCCGTTCTTAGCGCCCTTGCGCACGGCTGGCGGGCTGATTGTAACCCGCAGATACCCGCTCGAAACAGTAGAGGGCGAATCGCGCGATCATCCGCACCACCGCGGATTGTTCGTTGGTTTTGGCGACGTCAACGGCATCAACTTCTGGGAGAACGAGCCGGATTCGAAGGTCAGTCCCGAGAACCCGGCTATCAAAGGAACATTGGAATTGAAGAGCTTGGGCGACGTGAAGTCCGGAAAGAAATCGGGCAGCATCAGCGCCGTTTTCGATTGGAAAGGCCCGCAGGGAACCGTGCTCGAAGAGGAGCGGGTGATGACTTTCTATGCCGATCGCGAGGTTCGTTCCTTCGATGTAGACGAAACGCTCACGGCCAAAACGGAAGCAAAATTCGCCGACACTAAGGAGGGTTTTTTCGCCATCCGAGTGGCGGACAGCATGGCAGGCAAGAATGGCGGCATTATGACGAATTCAGAGGGCGCACAGACAGAAAAGAACGTTTGGGGAAAGCGCGCCGATTGGGTGGATTACGACGGCACGGTGGAGGGACAAAAAGTTGGAATCGTTATCTTCGATAATCCAGAGAACCCGAACCATCCGCCTCGCTGGCACTCGCGCGACTACGGTCTTTTTGCGGTGAATCCTTTCGGCGTGAAAGAGTTTGACGCGAAATCGGCCGATCAGGGCGGCCGTGTGTTGCCGGCGGGTGAATCGCTTCATTTTCGATACCGCGTTATCGTCCATCCGGGCGATTATCCAAAACAGAAGATCGCCGATCTTTACAGCGACTATGTGAAGAAGTCGAAATAACCGGCATGCGCCTGGTTTTGTTGATCGGCTTATTGAGTGTTTCGCTGTTGGCTTCGCCACCCGTCGCACCGATGGTGCCCACGGCCGCACAGGCCTCGGCGAACTTCGACGCGCGTGCCGCAACCGACGCCTGGCTCGCCACCGTTCCGGCCTCAGCGCGGGCCAAATCGGACGCGTACTTTGAAGGCGGCTATTGGCTCATCTTGTGGGACTTTCTGTTCAACAGCGCGCTGATGGTGCTGTTGTTGGAAACCAAACTCTCGGCCCGTATGCGCGACTGGGCCGATAAACTGACGCGCCTGCGGTGGCTCGAATCGTTTTTCTATTGGATTCAGTTCATCATCGTCATAGCTGTTCTTACGTTTCCTCTCACCGTTTACGAAGGGTTTTTGCGCGAACACAAGTATGGGTTGTTGAATCAGACGTTCATGCAATGGCTGAGTGAGCAACTGATTGGCTTGGCGCTCGGCGTCGTATTAGGCGGCTTGGCATTTACGGCTCTATTCGCCATCGTGCGCCGCCTACCGGGTACTTGGCATATCTGGGGCGCGGCGGTGGCCATCGTTTTCCTGGCCATCGGTATTGTGATCGGCCCGGTTTTCATTGCGCCGCTGTTCAACACCTACAGGCCGCTGCCGAACTCTGCATTGAAACAGCAGATCTTGAGTCTGGGGCGTGAAAACGGCATTCCGGCCACGGATGTTTATGAAATGGATGCCTCAAAGCAAAGTAACCGCGTCAGCGCAAACGTCAGCGGATTCCTGGGCACCGAGCGCATCACACTCAACGACAATCTGCTCGACCGGTGCTCGTCAGCCGCCGTCATGGCCACCATGGGACATGAAATGGGTCACTATGTGTTGGGCCACATTTACAACGCAGTGATTTTCTTCGTCATCGTCGTGGCGGTGATGTTCTCGGTTCTGCGCTGGGCGCTTACCAAAGCACTGGCTCGTTGGGGAACGCGCTGGCAGGTTTACGAAATCGGCGACGTGGCTGTTCTGCCGCTCGCCGTACTCATCTTGTCCACCATGGGCTTCGTCTTTACGCCGATAGCGAATTCGTTTACTCGCGAGCAGGAGTATCAGGCGGACATTTTCGGCATTAATGCATCACGGCAGCCCGACGGCGAAGCTGAGGTAGATTTGCTCCTCGGTGAATACCGCAAGCTTGATCCGGGCCCGTTCGAAGAGATGATTTTCTTCGATCACCCCAGTGGACGGACGCGGATCTACGCTGCGATGCGCTGGAAAGCGGAGAATCTGTGTTTGATAGATGCTGCACTACCGTGCAAGAGCAAGCCGCAACGTTAACACATTGGGTAGAACAGGTCAGCTCTTCACGAGCGGCGCATGTACCGCGTCTTCGAGCGCTTTCACGCGGAGAGTCAAGGCTTCCAACTTAGCGCTCAGGACGCCCTCGACGCGCTGTATCTCGGATCGAAGCGAGCTTTCGACGCGTTGAAGGTCGGATCGGAGCGAGCCTTCGACGCGCTGAAGATCGGATCTGAGAGTTTCGATCTTGGAACTGGTGGTCGAATTGTTAACAAGAATGCCCACCAGCACCGTCAGCATCATCGCCAAGGGAGTGCCGGCCATCAGCGCCCAGAATTGAATCAGCGGTAATTGTACATTCATCTCTAAGCCGCTTCCCTTTTTTGCAATGGCCGCCCTTGGCAGAGCGGTCTCTCGCCCTTCAACCTCGCCGATTGGGCGCGAATCATCTTATTCTCTATAAAATCCCTGCTCTTTGGTTATTATAAACTCCGGCATGGCTGAGTATCAAACTGATGCCTTGCCCGATCCGCCGTCAGAATGACACAACCCTTATGTTCACGAGGAGGTGATGAAATCACCCCTCTCAATACGGTTCCTCCCACGAGCGACGTCCCGGAGGCACGTCAAACTCCTTTTCCGTTATCTGGGTTTGGTAGGAAAAATACCATTCAAAGTTTTGCTTCTCCGTAACGTTACCGGCGTTGTCCATCCCAGTCACGACGTCGTAGAAAAATACCCCGACGGTGGATGGGGCTTTGATGTCGGCGATCAGTGGGCCAACAATGGTCATCTCCTGTTCACTGCGAGGCGCGAGAATGACGTTGACTAAGTCGCCGTCGCCGGCGGGATCGACAGTTACTAACTTTCCCCCAATGTTGAATTGGACGGCGATGCCAGATCCGCGGAACACGCGCGGCATGCCGTTGCTCAGATTCACATGGAAGACAAGGTGGTCCGGAGCGATGGCAACGCTCGGAGTCCTGGTCTTCTCGACGTATATGGCGGTGGGACTAGGTTGCATCACAAGGCCCCACTTGCTGGGAGGCGGGACACGCCGCGCCTTTTCGGTCCAGGATTCCTGAGCTTTATACACTTCGGGCGCTACAGTTATGCGCAGTCCTCCCTTGCTTTGGCTCTGCGGCGACTCTGCCAGGGCGGCCAGTGTCGGCACGGCCGCGGTCAGCCTAACCGGTCCGCCTCCGGCAGGCTGTTGTTTGCTGGATGATTGTGCAAAAAGCGGAATGCACGCCGCCAGCAGGAAGAAAGCGGACGAGAAAAAACGCCTCGCCGCGTTTGTTTTGCTTTTCATATGTAACCTCCGGTTATCTGTCTTTATGGGAGTTATTTGATAGTCAAGTCTGGGACGCCCCAATTAGCGATCAGGCGTTTTTCCGCGTACGAGAGTATTGCCGGAGGCGACGAGCCAAACACCCAGGAAGGCAAATCCGACCAGTGAAATGGTGCCCGGCTCTGGGAGCAGGATTGTGCTTACCGGCGTTGTCCCATCGGCTTCGAAAAATTGAAAAGAGACACCCGCGTTGGCTGAGCCTGAGTCGTCTGGAATGAACGAATTGGCTTGCGAGTCGACGCTAGCCGCCAAACTAAAGTCATAAACTGTTCCGAGGCTCACCGCGTACTTGCAAGGACTACAAAACGACGGGCTTCCCTGATTCGATTGAAACTGGGCGATCCCGCTCACGGCAACGGAAGCGTTAGTGGTTCCTCCATCCAGATCGGGGGACGTGTTAATCGAGGGCGACAGACGAGAAATCCGGGCCGCACAGCGCCATCTCCCTCAACCTGGTATTGCTCAGTCACGCTGGCTTGTGCGCTGCTAGAACCGATAGGCGGTATCGGGTTGCCGTGAGGATCTAACGAATAGAGGCCTTCCGCTGCGTTGGCACCCGCCGAGACGCTGAAAGAACCAGCTGTTACGGAGGCACTCGCGGCTTGCTCCGGCAGTGGCGAGTGAAGGCTGCAACTTGCCGTCGCTGCGCTCAAGAGCGGTACGGTTGACGACGAAGACAACCCGATTGACGCATCGGAAACACTGCACGATACCGAGCCCGAGATTGCAGCCGCCGAACTTGGCAATGCCGAGATCACGACCAGAAAAAGCAGAGCCGGGAGGGCAGTCACCGTGGCCCTCGCGAATGACAATACGTTTTGCTTTAACAAAAATTTTTCTCCTTGGTGTCCGGTAGCCAAGCTTGCGTTTTGCACGACCCTGGATATGATGGCTCCGATTGATTGGCTCGAAGATACAATGATTCTTCTCCGAAGCGCGCTGAAAAGTGCTGAAGAATGCTGAATTTCGGCTGAAACGACGGTGAGTGTATGATTGCCGACAAAAAACCCGGCTCCGTGACGAGCGTTGCATTCGAGGGGTTCCGCGTCGACCTGAACCTCCGGCGCCTGTATCGCAACGGGGAACTCGTGAAACTCACTCCGAAGCCGTTCAGCACCCTGGAGTTTTTGCTCGAAAACCGGGATCGAGTCGCTTCAAAGGAGGAACTTCTAGATAAGGTCTGGGGCGGCCTGCGGGGAATCAGCACCGTGGAGCAAGCAGTTTCGCAGCTTCGGCGAACGCTTGGAGACGACGCGGCTGAGGCACGCTATATCGAGACCGTACCAGGGCAGGGATATCGCTGGATCGCCGAGATTCACGCCGACGAAACAATTTTGGGTGCTGGAATCACCCGTGAGGCGACAACACCGGAACCGGCTCATTTACTCCCCGTTAGACGGCTCAAGCGACGTCCCTCGCAGTTGCGGCGACCCTGATCGCCGTGGCCGTTAGCGGCCTTTTGCTGACAATCCGGCACTTCAGGTCGCCGGTTCACATTGCCCGCGTCGCGATAAACGGGGATACGTTGGTTGCGACAAACACCGCCGGCCAAATGTTGTGGAAATATGTTTTCGACGCTCCGTTGATTGAGGCTCCGGCGGACGGAAATTGGAGCACCCAAATCGTTGACATGAACGGCGATGGCAATCGAGAGGTTTTAGCCGCTGTGGAATACGCTACTAAGCAGCATGCGGCGTACAACCCCGGAGAACTTTTTTGTTTCTCGTCGAGAGGGAAATTATTGTGGCGCTATTTGCCGAAAATCAAAGTGGCATTCAACACAGCCAAAGATTTAAACGGCCCTTGGTGGATTTCTCAGATGCTCATCGTTCCAGAAAGCCACTCAAGCTCGATCTGGATTGCCGTGAATCACATAATTTGGTGGCCGGCCTTCGTAGTAAAGCTCACTCCTTCGGGAACGCCGACAATCATGTTCGTGAGTTCCGGCATGATCAAGGCGTTGATTAGAGTTCGGAACAAATCCGGCGACTACATTCTAGCGGGAGGAGTAAACAATGAGTATCGGGCTGCGTCGCTGGCGCTTATCCCAGTAAACGGTCCGTCCGCGGTTTCTCCTCAGAATGAAAACTCGGAGTTCAAGTGTGTCCGCGGTTGCCCGGAGGGGCGACCGCGCCTCTATATTCTCTTGCCGCGTTCAGAACTCAACTCGGCGAGTGATGTTCCCTACAACTGGGTTGTCAATCTCTTCCCGCGCACGGACGGTCTAATGGTGCAAACACTTGAAATGCCCGCTGGGCACATCGTCGCCGACACACAAGCATTCTTTGGGTTCACCAGTGACCTACAACCGAAAAACATCGCGTACGGCGATAACTACCCAGGAATTCATAGGCAGGCCGAGGCACTGGGTTGGATCAAACATAGTTTCGACCATTGCCCGGAGCGCCAAGCTCCAGCCATACTCAAGATCGCCGATGAAAACGGCAAATGGAGCCAGGTCTCGGTACCGCGTACCCGTTAAACCGTTTCCCACCGCTTGCTTTCACCCGCCCGCAGCACCGCTTCAATCACCCGCATATTCTGAATCGCATTCTCCAGCGGCACTGGCACTTCGCTGCCATTCAGAATGGCCCGCGAAAATTCGTCGCCTTGAATGGTGTATTGATCCGCTGTGGCAAACTCTTCCATGCGCGCGCTTTTTCCGGCCAGTTCAGAGCCATCGTCAATGAAGATGCGGCTGGGACGGTCAGGTGGAATATTGTAAGGAATTTCCACGTCGATGCGCGCCTTGGTTCCCATAATCTGCATCCGTTGAAAGGGAACCAGTTGCGTACTGCAGGTAAAGATCGCCTGCCCAGGTGCATAATCCATCAGCACGGAAGTCAGCCGGTCGGTCTTCAATTCAGGATCGCGATCCACTAATGCCGCCACGCGCAACGGTTCGCGTTCAAACAGAAAGCGCGACATGGTAATGGGATAACAGCCAATGTCCATCACACCGCCGCCGCCGATATCGGGCATGTTGCGAATGTTCGCGGGGTCGTTGTTGAAATAGCTGAATATGCTGACAATCGACCGCAATTCGCCGATTGCGCCGGAGCGCACCAATTCCCGAGCCCGCAGCCATTGCGGGTGCGTGCGGACCATGAACGCCTCGCCAATTTTCACGCGAAGCTTGTTCCGGATTGTCAGCAACTGGCGCGCTTCTTCCGCGGTGAGCGAAATCGGCTTCTCGCAGAGTACATGTTTTCCCGCTTCGCCGGCTCGAATTGTCCAAGGCACGTGCAGATGGTTCGGCAACGGGTTATAGATCGCCTGTATCGAAGGATCGGCCAAAAGTTCTTCGTATGAGCCGTAGGCCTTCGGAATGCCCAGCTTGGCGGCCGTCTCCTGGGCGCGTCCCAGATCGCGAGAAGCGATAGCGGCAATCTCCGTCACCTCGCTCTTCTGCATGGCCGGAATGACCTTCTTGACGGCAATGTTTGCGGTGCTCAGGACACCCCAGCGAATCTTTTCAGGCATGACTATCGAGTGTCTCACGGAGAGCGCCCGGTCTGCTACGCTGAAAATCGCGTGAAGCTATACGACATCGATCCCGGGCAAGACATCCCAGAGCTAGTCCGCGCCATCATCGAGATTCCCAAGAATTCGGTGAATAAGTATGAATACGATGGTGAGCTGGGCTTGTTCCGCCTGGATCGCGCCTTATATTCGCCTATGCACTACCCCGGCGACTATGGTTTCATCCCCGGCACTCTGGCCGATGACGGCGACCCCCTAGACATTCTGATCCAGGTTGACGAACCCAGCTTCACGGGCTGCCTGATGGAAGCGCGCCCGGTTGGCGTCCTTCACATGATTGACGGCAGCGAGCACGATGAAAAGATCTTAGCGGTGCCCAACCGCAACCCGCGCTTCGATAGCATTCATACCATCGATCAGGTGTACCCGCACATACGCCGCGAAATTGAATACTTTTTCTCCATCTACAAAGAGCTGCAAGGCGCTCAAATGAAGATGGATGGCTGGGGCGGACCACGCGAAGCCCGGCGGGTCATTTCAGAGACCCGGCAAGCGTACCTCGACAACAAAGAGAATCAGCGGAAATCGGCGGAAGCTAAGAACGCGCAGCTAGTTTCTATTCCGGCGGAAATCGAGTAATGCCCCGAACTTACGCGAAGTTGTCGTCCGACCCGCCATCATCCATGGGCGTACTGTCGTCAACATCCTGTAACTGCGCGTTGTCGTCGTCAGTGGTGTCTTGAACGTCGTTGTACTGGTTTGAATCGTCCACATCGCTCGTGTCGGCAAGCTGTTGGCCGCCGTGTTCTTCGCGTTGCGGATCGTCGTAGTAGTTGTTTACAACGGTCTCCTCAACTGGAGCACCGCCTCCGCCCATAAATCCACTTCCTATTCCGCCGCCGCCGTATCCAGGGTGCTCAAATAATGATCGAATACCCTCGAAAGCCAGCGCGCCGGCGGCCACTCCTGCTGCCGTTTTCGCCGCGCCCATTAAGAAGCTGGGAGCGCCACCCTGGTTCGGCATTGCCGCGGCGGGCGCGGAATATTGAGGTGGGGGCGGAGCATAGGCTTGGCCACCCCCGGGCTGAGCATAGCTTGCCTGCGGACGAGGTGGGTACGATGGCGGCTGGCTGCCACCCAGAAAGCTGCTGCCCGCGCCGCCGCTCACCGGCGCCGGTTGGCTTACCCGCTGCTGCAAATCCTTTATCTGTTGTTGAGCCTGCTGTATGGCCATGTTCTGAATCAGAACTGTCTGCGTCATCAGATAAAGAGCGTCCGGCCGATTACCGACGTGGCTCCGGATGAAGTCTTCTGCTTCCGGGTCTCGCGGCGGGGCGGGCGTTTGTGCGATCTTATTTGCCAAATCGGTCAGCATGTTGCGTTCGTCTGGAGTCATGTTCAATTCCTTCAGTTGTCAGACGACGATGAAGACGAGAAAGTTGTCTGTTTTGTTCCATTAGCCGTTCGGCGTGGGTATTACGTCATGGCTTATTTGAAACGCCATTCCTCCGAAGGTCAATCGGATAGGCGGTTCTGAAAGCTTGCAACTAACCTGGAGTCGTGACAGTGTAAGAGTTGGCAGAGGTTTTTGGAAACATGATTTTGGAAGCGACACCGCTGGTCGATCGGGAGTTGAATCCCTGGGAATCGGCAGCGCACCGCTTTGACGAGGCAGCGGACCTGCTGAAGCTGGACGATGGCATGCGCAAGGTTCTGCGGCAACCCGCCATGGAACTGACCGTCAATATTCCGGTGATGATGGACGATGGACGTATTGAAGTCTTCACCGGCTATCGAGTCCAGCATTCCATTGCGCGCGGCCCCGCGAAGGGCGGCATTCGTTTCGCGCCCGATGTTTCGCTCGATGAAGTCCGCGCCCTGGCCGCCTGGATGACGTGGAAATGCGCAGTAGTCAACATTCCGTTCGGCGGCGGTAAGGGCGGCGTCATTTGTGAACCGCAACTGCTGAGCGAAGGCGAACTGGAGCGCATAACCCGGCGCTATACGGCTGAGATTCTGGAATTCATCGGACCCGAGCGTGATGTTCCCGCGCCCGACGTGAACACCAACGAACAAACCATGGCGTGGATCATGGACACCTATTCAATGCACATGCGCCACACGGTAACGGCGGTGGTAACCGGCAAGCCCTTGGCGTTGGGCGGTTCACTAGGACGTCCCGAAGCTACCGGCCGGGGCTGCATGATCGTCACTTTGGAAGCACTAAAGAAGCTAGGCTTAGCGCCTTACAACACGCGCGTCGTCATCCAAGGGTTCGGCAATGTGGGCGGAATGGCCGCGCGCCTCATGTGCCGCCGCGGTTTTAAAATTCTCAGCATCATTGAGTACGATTGCGCGATTTACAACAAAAACGGTCTCGATATAGATAAGCTGACAGAGCATCGCCAGGAGACGGGATCGATTCGCGGCTTCCCGGAGTCGGAAGAAGTCGACAAGGGCGACGCGCTGCTGCTGGATTGCGACGTTCTCATTCCGGCCGCGCACGAAAACGTAATCACCTCCGCCAATGCCGGCCGCATCAAAGCAAAGATTCTGTGCGAAGGCGCGAACGGCCCCACAACATTTGGCGCAGACGCTATTTTAGCCGAGAACAAAGTTTTTGTGATTCCCGACATTCTTGCTAATGCAGGCGGCGTGACGGTGTCGTACTTTGAGTGGGTGCAAGACCGGCAAGGTTACTTCTGGAACGAAAAGCTGGTGAACGAGCGTTTGGAAGAAATCATGGTGAACAGCTTCTGGGACGTAACGAATTTCGCCGTGAAACACGGCGTGAACAATCGCATTGCCGCCTATATGCTGGCCCTGGACCGCGTCTCATACGCCATTAAGCGCCGTGGACTCTACGCGTAGTGATTCAAGAAGCGGCTACTCCATTGATGCGGCAGTATCAAGCCGCGAAAAAACAGGTTCCAGGCGCGCTGCTTTTATTCCGTCTGGGCGATTTCTATGAACTCTTCCAGGAAGACGCCATAACCGCCGCGCGTGAACTGGAAATTACCCTGACGGCCCGCAACAAAGAACGCGGCGAACCGGTTCCCATGTGCGGCGTTCCTTATCATGCCGCCGAAGGCTACATCGCCCGCCTGATTCAGCGCGGTTATCGCGTGGCCATTTGCGAACAAATGGAAGAAGCCGGACCCGGCAAGAAGCTGGTCCGCCGCGAAGTGACGCGGGTGGTCACGCCAGGCACGGCTACCGATTCGAACCTGCTGCGCTCGCACGAAAACAACTATTTGGCGGCCGTCTACGCCAAAGGCGAGCTCTGCGGATTGGCCTATGCCGACCTGTCAACCGGTGAGTTCCGCGCCACTGAACTCCGCGCTGCCGATCTGGCGTCCGCCCTGGAAACGCTAAACATTCGCGAGGTTCTGCACCCGGAAGGCGTTCCGGCCGGGCGCGCCTTGTCTTGAGACGCCGCTCGATGCATGGGTTTTCGGAGGCGATTACGCGGGCCGCCAGATTCTCGAAAATTTCAAACTGTTGTCGCTCGATGGCTGCGGCTTAGGGCGGCAAACCGCTGGCGACCGCGGCTGCCGGCGCGGTGTTGCACTACCTGCGCGAAACCCAAAAATCGGCGCTTAGCCATCTCAATCTCCCCGCTTTTTATCAGCGCCACGATCACATGGTGCTCGATGCCGCCACGGTGCGCAATCTGGAACTGGTCGATCCGCTGTTTGCGGGCGAAAGCCGCGACGCGACGCTCATTAACGTTCTCGACAAAACCTCAACCGGCATGGGCGGCCGTCTGCTGCGCCGCAGGCTGTTGAATCCCTCCTGCCATCAGCAAGAAATTGAAGCCCGGCTTGACGAAGTATCCGAACTGGCAGGCAAAGTAATCGTGCGCGGCGATCTTCGCAAGCTTCTCGGCGGCATTCAAGATCTGGAGCGTTTGCTCGCTAAGGTCACCCTGGGGTCCGCCTCGCCGCGCGACATGCTGGCGCTGGGCCGTTCACTCGCCCAATTGCCTGCGGTGGCTCAGCTCACTTCCCAATTAGACGCAGCTGGATTGCGCCGCGAATTCGATCTCGTCTCAGATGTTCGCGACCAGATTCAAGCCGCCATTTCCGATGAGCCTCCCATCAACATTGCCGATGGCGGCGCCATTCGCGACGGCTTCAATGCCGAGCTGGACGAATTGCGCGATATCAGCCGGAACAGCCGCCAATACATCGCCGCCATTGAAACCCGCGAACGGGCCCAAACCGGGATCCAATCGCTGAAGGTCCGCTTCAATAATGTCTTCGGCTATTACATTGAAATCTCAAAGGCCAACTTGCAATTGGTCGCCAGCGAGCCTACGAACGCAAACAAACGCTGGCCAATGCCGAACGCTACACTACGCCTGAACTAAAGGAACTGGAATCGAAAGTTCTTTCGGCTGAAGAGAAGATACTCACCCTGGAGCGCGAGATCTTCCAGAGCGTCAGATCGGCCGCCGCCGCCGAGGGTCAGCGGATTAAGCAGGCGGCAGGGGTAGTGGCGGAATTGGACGTGGCTGCGACGCTCGCGCAGGTGGCGGTGGAAAACCGCTACCGCCGTCCGAAGTTCGGCAGTTCCGGCGAAATGCGGATTGACGCGGGCCGCCACCCGGTTATCGAGAAGTTGACTGAACGCGATGCCACTCGCTTTGTGCCGAACGACCTATATCTAAACTCATCCAAAGAGTATGTCGGTGTTATCACTGGCCCTAACATGGGTGGTAAGTCTACTTACCTCCGCCAAGCGGCGCTTATCCTGATCCTGGCCCAGATCGGTTCTTTCGTTCCCGCCGAGGCGTGTTTGCTGCCCGTGGTTGATCGGGTATTCACCAGGATCGGCGCTGCCGACAACTTGGCCCGGGGACGCTCCACCTTCATGGTTGAGATGACCGAGGCGGCGGCGATCCTAAACACAGCCTCGGCTAATAGCTTTATCGTACTGGATGAGATCGGCCGCGGAACATCTACCTACGATGGATTGGCCCTTGCTTGGGCCGTCGTAGAGTACATTCACGATCAAATTAGAGCGAAAACACTATTTGCGACCCACTATCACGAACTTACTGAGCTTGCCGACAAACTTTCCGGTGTAGGAAATTTACATGTGGCTGTGAAGGAGACAAATGACCAGATCTTGTTCATAAGAAAGGTCGAACCGGGTCCGGCAGACCGAAGTTATGGTATCGAAGTAGCCCGTTTAGCAGGACTTCCCTTGCAAGTAATCGAGCGCGCGAGGTCAGTTTTATTGCATCATGAAGTAAGGGAACACGCGGTACGCGATGAGCTAACACCGGGTGAAGCTGACGCTCCCCTACAGTTTAGGTTATTCGAGCCAGTGAATCAGGGGCTCGCAGATCGGATTCGGTCGTTGAATATCAATGAGCTACGTCCGATAGAAGCTTTGCAGATTCTGCAAGAGTTACAGCTAGAGTTGCTAAAGAGATGAGAATAGCAGGAATCATGAGCGGGACTTCGCTCGACGGGATCGATGTAGCAATCATCGATATTACCGGTTCGGGCTTCAAGGCGAAGATTAACGTCTTGACAAGCCACGCGGTCCCATATCCACGACAGATTCGTGAAGCGTTGCTCGCTGTTTCCAACACGAGCACGCAAACCGGCGATATTTCGCGGTTGAATTTTTTGCTGGGTGAACTGTATGCCGAAGCCTTGGAAGAAACGGCTGAGCGTGCGCAAATTCCGCTTAATACAATTAAGCTGATTGGTTGCCACGGCCAGACTATTTTCCACGAAGGCCAAGGTTCGCAGTACCTGGGGAAAAGGGTCGCGAGCACATTCCAGATTGGTGAATCCAGCGTCATCAGCGAGCGGACGGGTATCGATGTAATTTCGAACTTCCGCGAACGCGACATGGCGGCGGGCGGCAAAGGAGCCCCGCTGGTACCCTATCTCGATTATTTGCTTATGCGCCATCGGGGACGCGGTCGGGTTGCCGTCAACATTGGCGGCATTGCTAACCTCACCGCTATTCCACCGAACACCAGTACCGATCGCGTGATCGCCTTCGATACCGGCCCTGGCAATATGGTGATTGACCAACTGGTCAGCCGCATTACATCGGGCGGCCAAACGTATGATCGCGACGGCGCCATCGCCGCCTCGGGCGTGCTCGATCCCAAGCTGCTGGCGAAACTGCTGCGCGACAAGTATTTTCGCGCCAAGCCGCCCAAAACGGCTGGCCGCGAACAATACGGCGCGGAGTTCGTTTCGAAATTGCTCGATACGGAGTTGAGCAGTGAAGATTTGATCGCCACGGCAACGGCTTTAACGGCGGAAAGTATCGCGCTGGCAGTGCGGAACTTCGTGATCCCCGAAATGCGGGTGGACGAGGTATTCGTATCCGGCGGCGGTACCCACAATCCCACGTTGATGCGAATGCTGCGCAAAGCCATGGATACCATTCCGGTCAAGGAAAGCACCGAGGTCGGTTTGGATGTCGATTCCAAGGAAGCGATCGCTTTCGCTGTGATGGCTTATGAGACCGCTCACCAGCGGCCATCGAATGTACCGATGGCGACAGGCGCCAAGCGCTCGGTCATTCTCGGCAAGTTAACACCCAACGGCGGGAACGGCACGACTAACGGCAGTTCCAACGGTTCTAACGGTCGATCCGCCGGCATGAACGGCGCGGCGCATAAAGCTGCACCAGCCCGGCCCGCTAAAGTCAGCCGGCCGACTGTTGGGCCAAAAGTGAAGGCTGCGGCGCGGTAATTTAGAATCTGTCGTTTAAAACGAAAGCGGGATGCCTTAGCGGTGTTCCGCTTTTTTCTTTATCCGCCCTCCAAATCCTCCGCAACCGTATTTGCAAAATCACGCACATTGCGCGGCCTTTTCGCGGGGTCGAATTCAAGCGCCGATGAAATTAAGTCAATCGAACGCTTGGAAAACCTGACCGTCAGTGTCATAAGTAATTCGCGCACCCGTTCGGGCAAATCCATCGACGCATCCAGCAGAAGCTCCGAAAGCCGGGTTCCCGTCAACATCTCTAACAATACTTTCGCCAGACTGTAAATGTCTGTCGCCGCGTCCGCATAACCAATCGCCTGCTCCGGCGCCATGTAATAGATGGTACCGGCCGCGCGCGACAGGCCATGGATGGTCTCATCCGGTTTACGAACAATGGCGATGGAGAAGTCGATCACTACCAGGCTCTCTTCTACCGGCGGCGCTGAACGGATCATCAGGTTTTCCGGTTTCAGATCGCGATGCCAGATGCCGCAGGCGTGAATCGCTTCGAGCGCCGCGCCCGCCTGCCGCAGCAGCAGCGCTGAATACCGGGCCGATAAAGGACCGCTGACGAGCAACTCGCGCAGCGTTTGCCCCTCAATGAACTCCATCACCAGGTAAGGCGAACCGTTTGCAGTGTTCCCGTGGCCAAAGATCTGCACGACGTTTGGATGATGCACTTGTTCAAGCGCGGCCACTTCGCGGTCAAAATGGCGTTTCAGCCAGTCTTTATCGCTCAACTCCCGGCGGAAGATCTTTACCGCGCAGCGCCGGTTCTTCGCTTCGCTATCGCAGCCGTCGAACACGGTCGCGAATCCGCCGCGCGCTATCAGGCGATTCAGACGGTAGCGGGAATCAAGAGTTCCCCCAACCAGCGACTGCCCCTCCGGCGAGAAGGCCGCCAACCGCCACTCGGCCAGATTTGGGAAGGCCATGTTGGCCCGTTTGTGTTGCTTATGCCGCCAACGGTAACCAACAGCCGAGCCAGACAGTCCAGCGGCAGCACATGCCAGCAGGAAAGGCCAGGTAATCCAGAATGGCTTGCGATTTCGAATACTTCGCTCTGCATGGCCGACCATGGTCCGTTGAGCAGCTTGGCCTGCAGTTCTAAACTGTGGCTGCCCCAACGAAGCTTGCCCAAGCCGAGATCGAAACTGCGAGTCTCGCGCCATGCCGGCTGATCGGGAGTCAAACGATAGCGAAAGCGCAGCGCATTGCGCCGGTCGAACTGCAACGAGCCGACGAGCGCCGTGAGGTTCACGCCATGTGGAATTGTTCGAACGCTCTGGGCAAACTTCGGCGCTCCCCCATCCCACGAATAGCCGGACAAGAAGACTTGCGGCGGTCGCGTGGGACGCACGAAATCGGGCGGAGGAGAGAAGTGATAAATCGAGCTGTCCTGCGTTCCCCACCATACTGAGCCATCCGGATCGCTCCAGAAGGCCTCCGCCAGAACCGTTGAGCGAATTCCATCGGTGTCGTTGAGTGTAATCCAATCACCCTGCTCGGCGCTCTGGGAGTCCGCAGCGTGCATCGCGTTGACGCCGCCGCGCCAGATCCAACCTCGCGAATCTGCATCGAAACTATAGGTATGATCGCCGCCGGCTTCATCGGTGTGATACTGGCGAACCTTAACTCGGTTGTTGCTATCCCGCCGGATCAGGGCAAAGGCGTCGGCGGAAATATAGCCGAACACACATCGCCATTCGGAAGGATCTTGAGACACATGCAGACGTTCTCAAGAAGCCCATCGGCGCTCGAGACGTGATGTATTTCTGAACCTTCCAAAGTCGCCAGGCCGCCCGCATAACAGGCCGCGAGCTTTTGATCGGGCGCGCTCGTCAATGGCTCGGAGGTCAATCGAAGATCCTTTCCATATCGAGCAACCCGGCTGATAGCAGTGTCGGAGAACCAGATTGGCCCCAATGGAGTCCGAGGAAGAAGGTAACCGTAGGGGTGGAGGCCTAGTGGAGCGTGCGACTGAGCGATGATCACGCCGCCGAAGGTGAGTTGCGCCACTCCGCCTCGATTCGCTGTCGCATACAAGGTGTTGTTGGGACCTGGGAATAGCTTACGGATGCCGCCTAGCTTACTGCTCTCACCGAGAGGCAGCCAACGGTCGCGGTCTGTGCTCAGGGTAGCGATGCCCGGACCCGATATAGCGAACATCTTGCCGCTGGCTCGCAGCGGCGAATAGGGCAGATCTAAGCCATCGTGCGCCGTCCAGTATTCTGCCCGAAAGGGATATTGCCAGCGGAACAAGCCGTTGCTGCCGCTCACCCAGGGGGTGCCATCGGGAGAGACAACTATATGATTTGCGTCCGGCAGCCCATTTGCCGCGCGAACCACCCGGAAATTGCCTGGCCGGCCAACCGCTAATCTCGATCCGCTCGGCAGCCAAATCGACCCATCCTCGTCTTCCCACATGTCTAAGTTGGTCCCGGCATTTTCGACGGGCAGCGCGATAGGAGCTTCATCTCCGGGACACTGATACGACGTGGTTGTCGTTGGGGAGCGAAACCAGACACAGCCGAACCGGTCCCGCAAAACAGACTCCAGCCCAGGGTAGAGATCGGGATGCCGCAGCGGGCCGCCTTGATAGCCGGATTGCCAATCCGCAATTGTTTGGGCGGGGAGCTCGCACCAGCCGCCGATGCAGGCGTAGGTCACGGTGCGTTGCCGGTCTACTTTCGGGTAATCGCCGCTGCGCGCCTTCCAATCGGCAAGTTTCGTTCCCGTCCATTTGCCATCGTGTTCCGCGAATCGGTAGAGATCCGGATTGGCAGGTCTCGCCTCTCCCGCCGGGCCGGTAAAGACAAGCACCAGGCCTGGACGAACCGCAACCAAGTCCCGTGCGTAACCGCCATACAACTTTTCGAGCAGCCCGTCGTGAAACCGGTACAGGCCTTTGGCCAATGCGGCGATCCAAATGCCGCCTTCGCTATCTTCGGCAAGATAGCCGCCCTGCTCCAAGCCCTCCAAGGCGAAGAAATGCTGGCCATCGAAATAGCGCAAGGCACCCCCGCTATTCACCCAGAGGCCGCCTCGATGGTCGAGCAGCATGAATGAAGCGGCGCGCGAGTCCCCGCCAACGTTGACGAAAGGATACTGCTGGCCGGAAATAACCGCCGCAAAGACCATGGCCAGGAGAATCCTTCGCATCAAAACCTATCTGCGCGGAAACCCGGAAATTCAGCCACGGCCTTTTGCGCCGTCGAGCCGGTCTTTCAACCAGTCCCGCCCCTTTGCCCAGCGATGGCGAACCTGCCGCAACGTTAAGCCGGTGTTTTCGGCTATTTCTTCCAAGGTGAACCCCGCGAAATAGTGGAGATCGACAACCCGCGCAGGCTGCGGATGCTCCTCGTCCAACCGCTCCATCAGAAGACCCATTTCCACCAGCGCGGCATGATCGGGAGTGGAGTACGATTCCTCAGCGGAGAGATCCAACGGCGACGGAGCTTCTCCATCTCCACGTCTTTGCGCCATCCGGCTGCGCGCGAAATCAACCAGCACACGCCGCATCACCAGCGCCGCGACCGAGTAGAAATGCGCCCGGTTCGTGATCTCCCATCCTCCTTTGTGTAAGCTGCGCAACCAAGCCTCGTTGATGAGTTCAGTCGGCGTAAACGGGATTACGTAGCGTTCCCGTCCCAACTCACGAACGGCGATGCGGTGCAACTCGGGAAGGATCTGGCGAAGAAGATCCTCGGCGATCTTCTTGTCTCCCTCCGAGAAGCGCTGCAACTGCTCCGTGAGATTCAGCGAAAGATCCATAAAAGTTAAAAAATCGTTTGGCCGCAGGGGACAGTTATTCCGCAGATACAACCAGCAGAGGACATATGGGATCGGAAACGGTCTTATCAGTCTACTAGCAGATCTTTCAACGAGGATTCCTATGAACATTCGACAAATAAGGCGCGCTTCGATGCTGGCAGTCGGAGCATTGCTGGCCGCTTCCGCCCACGCGGATACCACTTACGACATCACGTTCACCGCCGCCTCAGCGAGCCCCACATTCAGCAACCCGACGGGTACCTTCACCATCGATAGCTCCGACAAGATCACCAGTTTTAATGTGTCGTTCACGGTGCTGAAGGCGTATAGTTTTGAGCTTGCTTCGGGCTCGCCTGGCGACGTTATCACTTTCAATAAGATCACCGCCGTCGCGCCTGGACCGGTTGCTACGTATAACCCCGCAACTGACTTCTTCGGCTCGACCTATAACAACTCTTTGTCTCTCAATGAAGAATCAACCGCTGATCCTAACAACGGGGCCACTCTCAGTGTTGACGGGGGTCAAAATGTACTTGGAAGGGCGTTTGACATTGACGCGCTCTCGCAAGGAACGTTCACATCGGGGCCGCTCGACCCCGGAACCTGGAGTGTGACTCGCGCGCCGGTCACCGGAACGCCGGAGCCCACTTCCGCCGCGCTTCTGTTGGTGGGATTGACTACGTCAGGGGTGCTTCTGCGTCGACGCGCGAAATTCAAGACTGAATAGTCCTCGATTGTGTCAACCTAGTGGCGTGATCCATCTGGGCGCAGATCTTCGTTACGCCTTCCGCACCCTTCGCAGCAACCCCGGATTCACGTTTCTGGCGATAACGCTCATCGCGCTCGGCATCGGCGCAAATACCGCAATGTTCAGCGTCATTGAGGGGTCTTGCTGCGGCCTCTGCCCTATCGCGAGCCGGCGCGCTTGTGCATGATCTGGAAATCCGTACCCGCGAAAAATCTTGAGTGGGATTGGACGGGCTATCCCGCTATCCGCAATTGGCGCGAGCAGAACCATGTTTTCGAAGACGTCGCCGCGGTGGCGCGGCCGGAAGCAGCATTGGTCACTCTGATCGGGGGTGCCGAGCCGAAGCGAATCCAAGCGGCCAAAGTCGAAGGCAACATGTTTTCCGTGCTCGGAGTAGCCCCGCTGCTCGGCAGGACGTTCTCGCCAGCCGAGGCTCAACGCGGCGAGCATGTTGCGGTCCTCAGCTATGGCCTCTGGAGATTCCTTCTGCCCCACCGTCGAAACAAAACTCAGGGCGGACTCAGCGGAGGATTTGGCATCAGCTAACGCGCCTGTCTTCATAAATACGAGAGCCGCCGTTGAGTTTATTCTGGCGGTTGTGTCCGGATTGTTTACTTTTTGAGCAGTCTCTGTTGCCCGCTGACAAATTCGCAGGGCGGCTTTTTCGGATCCAAGCTGGGCGTACGCTTGCGCCATAACAAGTTGAGCTTCTACGGTATAGGTTGGCGGAAGGGTCTTTGCCTCCTGGGCAGCTAGGTTGGCGCGTGAAACAGCGCTTGGGTAATTTCCTCGACTAAGTTCGATATTTGCGAAAATCTGGTCCACCAAGTTAGCAATATCGGCTTGCTTCCGCGAGGCGGAAGGAACGGAAGCGATCATCTGCCGGGCTTCTTTGTAGCGGCCTAATCGCCAAAAGGCATCGGCGCAATGGAGTAGTTGATACTCTACATCCATACCGGCAGCCCGGCTAGCCGCCAGCGCTGCTTGGAAATGGCTCAATGCGTCGGGGTACTGCTCCAGCTGAAGCTTCACCGAGCCGACAATCTCTTCAACAGGATAGATGGCGGCTGGGTTCTTGGCCAACTGCGCGACTGTGAGCGCTTCTAACCCATCGTGAAGCGCATCCTGAAACTGGCTTTTGCTCAGCTTGGCGCGGCTGATGAGCATCAAACAACTTAGCGACTCGTTTGCAAATCCTTCTTTGCGGTAGTAGTGAAGTGCGGACTGGGCGAGGGAGATGATGTCGTCTGGTTTCTCCTGGCGGTTTCGCAGTCCAGCGAGGCTCCAACTCGCCAGAGCTATTAAGCGAGGATGGTTGCCTTCACGCGCAAGATTGAGCGCCTGTTGCAGTTGTGAATCCGCCTTGTCGAGATCGCCGCTATCCTTGAAGACATTCGCCAATCGCACACGGGCGTCGATGGCCCAATAATTCAGAGATTTGTCATGAGCGGTTGCGATTGCCTCGTTGGCCAGCCGGATGGCTTCGTCGCTGTTTCCCTGGCCGTAAGCAATTACCGCGAGACGAGTGACTGCGCGGACTCGTAGTTGCACACTGGACATCTCGTCGGCGGCCTGAAGGGATTTTTGAATTAGTGTGCGGGCTTCGGGCAGTTGACCGCGCGTGCTTGCCACGTAGCCGCGCTGGTAATTCACCTCGGCAATGCCTTCATAATTTCCGGCCGTCCGGTAGAGAGACTCCGCTTTTGTAAAATCCTTTCCGGCGGCTTCGGATTTGTTGGCGCGGCTCTCAAGGATTGCGAGGCGGAGAAATGGCGCGGGCGATTCGGGCGGGAGTCTAGCGGCTCGGGAGTAGTTTTTGAGAGCTTCAGACAAGTTGCCGGATCTTTCAAGGGCGCGGCCCAGGTCGAGATAGCCATTCGCCTTTTCGGACTGTGGCAAGCGGCTGAGAATGCGCTGAAATTCGCGCACTGCGCCTTGGTAGTCCTCGGTTACGTATGCGCGAATTGCTTCGAAGTATTCGCGATCCAGACCACGGAGGCGGCTTACCAGGCCAGGATCGGAAGCGATCAGCAGTTCGTGCTCGGCCTTGCCCTTGAAGTCGAGTTCGGACCAAGCTTCAGCGAGCCGGGCGTGCGCCAGGGCGAAACTATTGTCCTCCTTGATGGCAGCTTCGAGGTCGCTTGTGGCCGTGAGATAGGTACCTTCATGGAGCGCAGCTTCACCCTTTTCAAACCAGTGCAAAGCATTGGGCGAGAGCGAAGGAGAAAACGACTTGATGAAGAAAAGAAGGCCGATCAAAGCGGTGCGATCAGGCCAGCGACCAAGAACAAAATCCGCCGAGGAGATGGGGCGGATTGTCCTGTTAAGGCGCGAGAGACCTCGGCGGCACTCTGGTACCGAAGAGAGGGGTCGTATTCCAGACAACGTTCGACTACTTGATCAAAACGGCGAGGAATCCCGGGGCAAATGGAAGAGGGCGGAGATAATTGCCGGGCACGTTGAACCGCAGCAGCGATGGGAGTGGACGCCTGGAAAGGGCGTTTGGCAGCAAGCAACTCATAGAGCACGATGCCAAAGGAGTAAATGTCAGTAGCGGGGCCGGTTTCAAGACCCTGGAACTGCTCGGGCGCCATGTATTCGGGCGTTCCGAGGATGGCGGCGGTTTGCGTAAGCGCGGAACCGGCAGCCGCCGAAAAGGAAAGCGACATACGGGCCAACCCAAAATCCATGACGACAGCTTGGATGACGCCAGCCCGCTTCACAAGCATTATATTGCCGGTTTTCAGGTCACGATGGACGACGCCGGCTTCATGGATGGCGCGGAGGCCTTGACAGATGTACTGCGCAAGCTTTTCGGCTTCGCGCCACGGCAAAGGGCCATTTTCGTCGATGTGGCGAGAGAGAGTGCATCCTTCGAGAAATTCCATGGTGAGGAGCGCGAGTTGGGGGCGCTCCTCAACAGGAGGAAGAAGGAAGAACTCATGAATACGACAAACGAAGGGGCTGGTGATTTGACGGGCGAGTTGCGCTTCACGTTTAAAACGCGAGAGGATGTGTTCATTTGACGAGATATCCGGGCGGATAGTCTTCAGGGCAATGCGGCCCATCTGCCGGTCGTTAGCTTCATAGACTTCGCCCATGCCGCCCGCGCCCAAATAGCGCAGGATTTCGAAACGATCGAGTACGAGCTGACCTATGTAAAAGGCCTGTTCACGCGCGGGCTGCTCCAGTCTGACAAAAGGCCGATCCACCGGCAATGTCTGCTGATCGTGCGCGCGCAAAAGCGCCGATAATTCGCTTCCGAGCTCCGGGTCGAGGGCGTAGATCTGACTGACGAATTCCGGTCTCTGATCGAGAGGCATCGCAATAGCATCTTCAAAAAGTGTCTTCAGGCGGTGCCATTGCTCGGGCGTCATGACTCGTTGACGAGGTGACCGTGAAGCCAGGCACGGGCCATGCTCCAGTCACGTTTTGCCGTTCGGACGCTAACATTGAGGACTAAGGCGATCTCTTCCAACGAAAGGCCGCCAAAAAAGTGCAGCTCCAGGATCTGCCCTTGTTTGGGGTCCAGCGACGCGAGTTGCTCGATCAGCTCGTGGACAACAAGAATGTCGACAGTAGGATTCTCAGAACCGAGCAAGGGGTCACTCAGGGTGATTGGACGGTGGCTACCTCCCCGCTTCGCGGCACCGTGAGAACGGGCGTGATCAACGAGGATCTGGCGCATCAATTTGGCAGCGACAGCAAAGAAGTGCGCTCTACTCTGCCATGCCGTATGGCGGCCGCCTACAAGGCGAATATAAGCTTCGTTCGCCAGAGCCGTGGGTTGGAGTGTGTGGTTCTGGCGCTCACGGCGCATGAAGCGGGATGCGATCCGGGGCAACTCGTCGTATATTTGCGGCATCAGCAGGTTTTCTGCCTGGCGATCACCGGCGCTTATCTGCGCAAGAAGCTGCGTGATGGGACCGCTCGAAGGATCTTCAGTGAACGACGTCATTAGTGCCTCGGGGCTATGCCTGCTGTGAGAGGAAACGATCGGGTTCGGCAGGTACGGCGATGGCTCCAATTTGCCGTAACAGGCCCAACTGGTCCCAACTGTTCCATCCTTCGACAATTTTTCCATGCTCAATCCGAACCATAACGATGCCGCGCACCTTAACGGCATTTCCGGTGGGCGGAGCGCCAAGGCCGTTGCCAAGATGGGTTCCCTTCAGTACGACACGAGCTGCCACTGTCTGTTGCTCTGTGGCCGTATCTTCAATCTCGATCCGTACGTCCGGCAGCGCCTGCCGCATATTGCGGACGAACATTCTTAGCTCCGAGGGCCCGTGAAGATCCCGGTCTGTCTCGCTTAAGCCGAAAGCAGTGGCATGAGGCGCGACCAGTTCCTCAATGGCTTCGTCACGTCCCTCATTCCAGACCTCCTCAAACCAACGAACCAGGACCGCCGCAGCATCGTTTTGCATAGATGGCCAATCTATCACAATTTGGCATGCAAATTGGCACAAAGAAGTTGCAACAGGGCAAGGAGCGGCGTTACACTGTTGTCAGTTACTGAGGTGTACCGCTGAGCAAACCAACCGACCTTGTCCAAGGCACGCTGGACCTACTGATTTTGAAGACGATTGCCCTGGAACCGATGCATGGCTGGGCCATTGCGCAGCGGATTCGCCAGATGTCGGGCGACGTGCTGCAGGTTGGGCAGGGCGCGCTGTATCCGTCTCTTCACAAGCTGGAACAGAACGGCTGGATTCGATCGGAGTGGGCTATCAGCGACAATAACCGGCGCGCCAAATACTACACGCTCACCAGGGCTGGGCATAAGGCTATGGAATCGGAGGCCGCGCAATGGGAACGGTTGTCGGCGGCAATCTCGCTGATTGTCCGGACGGTTTGAAGAAGGAGAGATGGCGATGCGCTGGGTGAGTGTGATTCGCCTGAGATTGCGGTCGTTATTTTCTCGCGCGAGGGTGGAGGAGGAGCTCGATGAAGAACTCCGTTACCACCTGGAGCGGGAGATTGACGGAGGGATGGCCGCCGGAATGACGCCCGAGGACGCGCGTTACGCCGCGCTGCAGTCGGTGAAAGATGTCGAGCAACGAAAAGAGGAGTGCCGGGACATGCGAGGATTAAACCCGATCGACAACATAGCGCAAGATTTTCGATACGCCATCCGTCAGCTGCGAAAGAATCCGGTATTCGCCTGCACAGCCATTTCCGTTTTGGCCTTGGGCATTGCCGCCACAGTCGCTACTTTTGGCTTTGTGGAGGCGGCGCTCATAAAGCCCCTGCCGTATAAAGACCAGTCCCGATTGGTGGCGGCGTTTGAATCGTCACCCGGCGCACCGAGGAGCTGGCTTTCGTACGCTGATTTCGCGGATTGGAAAAGGCTCAACAAAGTCTTTAGTTCCATCGACGCCTACGCGCTGAACGGCAGTTTCGCACTGAATAGCGGCACGGGGGCGGAACAGGTACCGGGAACGCGGGTGAGCGCCAGTTTCTTCCACACGCTCGGAGTGGCACCTGTGCTCGGCCGGGATTTCCGAACCGGCGAAGACGGCGCCGATGCTCCGAGAACAGTGATACTCAGTTATACGGCCTGGCAAAAACGATTCGGCGGCAAGCGGGACGTACTGGGGCGGGCTCTCACGCTGAACGGCAATCCGACGATTGTGATTGGCGTGCTGCCCGCTCATTTTCAATTTGCTCCTTACGGCGGCGGCGAATTTTGGGCCACTCTTCGAGGCACGGATTCGTGCGAGCAACATCGGGATTGCCACAATCTGATCACGATCGCGCGGCTTAAAAATGGAATCTCCATGGAGACTGCTTCAGCGAATATGCGGTCGGTTGCACAACAGCTTCAGAGACAATATCCCGACAGCAACCGATTTTTTGGGAGCGCCAATCTGGTACCGCTCCGCGACTTCATCGTCGGAGACGTGCGTCCCGTGCTGTTGATTTTATTGAGCGGCGCCGGTTTGCTGCTGCTGATTGCGTGCGTGAATGTTACAACGTTGCTGTTGGCGCGATCGGACAAGCGCCGACGGGAAATTGCGGTGCGCGGCGCAATGGGGGCTTCGTCTTCGCGGCTCTTTCATCAATTCGCCATCGAAGGTTTGGTTCTGGCGGCGGCGGGATGCGTTTTGGGATTGGCCTTCGCCCAGTGGGGCATTCGTTTGCTGACCAGTCTTGTTCCGGCCGAGAAGATAGAGAGCATGCCATATTTGCGCGGCCTGGGACTGAATGCCTGGACGGTCGCGTTCGCCTGCGGTATTTCGCTCGTGGCGGGCGCGGCGTTTTCCATTATTCCGGTTACACGCACGTCACTGGCGCAAATGATAGAAGGCCTGAAAGAAGGGGCGCGCGGATCGGCGGGAACTACCTGGCGACGGTTCGGTTCCGGCCTGGTGGTTATTGAAGTGGGGTTAGCAATGGTGCTGATGGTGAGCGCCGGGTTGCTGGCCCAGAGTCTGTATCAATTGCTTCATCTTGAGGTTGGCTTCAAAGCAGATCATCTGGCGTATTTTCAAACCTCGTGGGCGCCGGGCAAATACGGGACGGACCAACAGACGATACGGTTGGAACGGCAGATGGTGGACCATATCTCGATGCTGCCGGGCGTCACAGCCGTTGGACTTTCGACCGCTCCTCCCATCGATTCCGCGTGGGGAACCGCCTCGTTCCATATTGCCAGCCTGCCCAACCACGGCGAGAACAACGAGGTGATCAACCGGCAAGTGAGTGCCGGCTATTTCAGAACCCTCGAAGCACAGCTATGGAAAGGCCGCTATTTCGCGGAGGCGGAGGATGCCGCGAAGCCGCTGGTAGTGGTGATAAACCGAACGCTTGCAAACAAGTACTTCCCCGGGGAAGACCCAATCGGAAAGCAGATCTATTACGACTGGGCTCCGCGCTCGATGATGCAAGTCGTTGGCATTATCGACGACATTAAGGAGGGACCGCTCGAAGACCCCAACTGGCCGGCACTTTACGTTCCTATAAGCCAGAACCCAGTTGCGTGGCCGGCGATCCTGGTTCGGGCATCGCGGCCTGACGCGGCGCTCTCCCCGTGGATCGCCGAGGCTATCCACGGGCTGGACCCCTTCATCACGGTTTCGGGAGGGGTGAGCATGCTGGAGAGAATCAATCAATCACCCTCGGCTTATCTGCACCGGTCGGCCACATGGCTGGTGGGGATTTTCGCGGGAGCCGCATTGCTGCTGGGCGTGGTTGGATTTTACGGAGTGGTGGCGTATGCGGTGGGGCAGAGGACACGCGAAATCGGAGTTCGTATGGCGCTTGGCGCGCAGCGCGGTACGGTGTACCGGCTGATTTTGGGAGAGGCGGGATGGTTGACTGCCGTGGGCGTTGCCTTGGGCATTGCGCTCTCGCTGGCGGCGACGACGATGTTGCGTACGCTGTTGTTCGGCGTGCGCTCGTGGGACCCTGCGACATTGATTGCGGTGGCTGTCGTGCTGGGCGGCTCGGCTCTGCTGGCCAGCTATGTCCCGGCCCGGCGCGCCGCATCCGTGAACCCGGTGGAAGCGTTACGAACGGAATAGTTATCGGGCTTGGCAGGCTATTCAACAGCGTGGCCGGTTGACGATTAAGGTTAGGGGGCTCGGAAAAGCGCAAGTTGGTGGAAATCTTGAGGTTTTCTCAGTTGCTCAACAGGAATTTAACCTCTGAATTTTAATTTCACCAGTTTCATCTGGCCAAACGCCCGAAGCGAAAACCTCGGAGGACCCCCGCAATCTTATGCACGTCGTCCGAGGTAACGTTACTTAATACCTAGTACTAGGGCAGGAACTGAAACAGATTATTCACTGGCCCTGCCACAATGCACAGGTTAGAATCTAACCTGCCCCGTTCTATTGAAGGGAATATAGCTAGTCGCTGGCTAACGCCAAAGACGGTGCGGGCATCGGAGAGGCTAGGTTGATTCAAATTACAAAGGCATTGGGGCTCAGCGTTTTTGTTTTGAGCCTTTCGGCATACGGCGATAGCCTTACGCTGAAAACCACAGCTGCTGCGTTGGGTGCGAACGACAGTCTGGCGTGGAATTTTCTTGGGCCGGACACAACGACCGTGCCAAGTTCATTTTCGGGCATGACGCCCGCGAATAGGAACGTGGTTGGAACGCTGACGGGGAACCAGGGGACGGTGGCCGTAGTGGGCAGCAGTTGGGGACCGGCGAGCGGACCATTTACGAATGGAGACACGCTGCTTTGGGCGTTCGACAGTAGCGCGGGTGTGAATGCCGGAAGCGGACCGCTGACGTTGACCTTTCCGGCCGCTCTTGGAGTGGGAGCGGCGATTCAGGCGGATTCTCCAGGTGTTTTCACTGCGACGCTTGAACTTTTTAAGGGAGCCACTTTGATCGGAACGGTGACGGAAACCAGCGACGCCAAGGGAGATGCGCTGTTTATTGGAGCTTTGAATACGAATGCGGACGTGACTAAGGCGGTGTTTGGATTATCGGCATCGGGCGGGGACAATGCGGATTTCGCGATTGACACGCTAGAGCTGAAGTACCCGAAGACGGTGACCCCCGAGCCGCGAGGAATCGCATTGCTGTGTGGTCTGCTGGCGGGTGTCGTGCTGCTCAGGCGAAGGAAAGCAGCATCGCATTCGGCGATTGCGGTGCTGGCGGTTTGTGCCTTTGCTACGGTCGCATTCGCTCAAGAGGCGCATATTCCGAAGGGCCGAGTAATAGGCATTCCGGCGCATAACGCGCCAGCCACGGTGACTGGCCGGACAACGGCAGAATTGAATGCTATCCTAGCGAGTCCGAATCCACTTCCGAGCTGGACTTACACGGTCAAAGCGTACGACGGCAAAAATTACACCGGAACCATTCTGGGCCGCAGTCCGTACAACCACGGCAAGACAACCACAATTATTCCGACACAAATCATTCCGCTGGTGATTACGATCAAGGATGCCAGCGGAACTATCGTTTACGATCCGACAGCGGCCGATGTTTGCGTTCCTGGGCACACCGGCATAGAAATTATACAGAAATCGCCGATCTTCACTAATAATACGTGGGTTATGAACGGCGTGAACGTGGGCGATACCCAATACGAAGACGCGAATCTGCGGGCGGAATTCTGGTCGCTCATAGGGAACACGCCTTATCACTTGATTCTGCAGGAATCCACGCTGGCTTCTCAAGCCTTATCGTTCGGCACTGGCGGCACGTCGGGTCCCGGGAGCAATTTTAGTCCAGCCGTTACCGGCAATTGCGAAGAGGTGGGTGTAGTTAGGACAGACGATATGGACGCTGCAATCCAGACTCTGATTGCCGGGCCGCTGGCCGGACTAGTCAACATAGGAACTTTTCCGCTATTTTTAACCAGGAATGTGGTTATGTCCGATACGGACACAAATCTCTTCGGAAGCGGCTGCTGCACTCTGGGTTTCCACAGTTCTTTCACGGTGGGAACGAACCTGCAACTTTATGGACCTTTCGAAGTCGATACGGCGAGCGCGTTCGGACCGGGTTATACGGACGTGATATCGCATGAGGTAGGCGAAGGCATTCATGATCCTACAGGCGCTAATCCTACGCCGCCGTGGGGCAACCAGGGACAGCAAAGCGCCTGCCAGAACAATTTCGAGGATGGGGACCCGCTAAGTCAAGGCGGCGTACCGCCCACGTCCAATGAGTGGACGGTTAACCAAAACAGCCTGACATACGATCTGCAGGAACTCGCTTTTTTTAATTGGTTTTACGGCGGTGCGTCGCTCGGGACGGGCGGTCTCTATTCAAACAACGGTACCTTCCTGGGTTTCGCGAAGGCCTGTCCTCCTGGCGGGACTAACTGAATCGGCCCGGATTGCGTAACGTAGATTATTCCTTCGACGACGTCGGGCCGTCAAAAAGATCCTGAACTGAAGTCGACTGGAAATTGCGCAGAGCGCACGCTGTCAGGCGTGTCCTTTGCGTTGCCAAAGAAAGCGATCTTGCTGGTTATTTGATGATTATGGGACATTGTGGCGTACCGAAAGTCATCAACCCACCTGCCTTGCTGCGATTGCCTTTAGCGCTTCCTCCTCACCAACCGCCGCGCCTTGCGAACCGTGCCCGGCGTATCTGAGAATGCTTCTTCCACCAGCGCCACTTGCTGATCGTGATGTACTTGATGAGCGCCCGCCGCCGGACTGGCCGCTGTCGCCCGGCCGACGTAACCCAGTTGCCGCTTGATGGGACCGCCACTGTCTCCAGGATTGATCACCGATTGCATCTGCTCTTCGACAAAACTCCAGGCCCCCATGTTTTCGGGCTCTTCCTGAACCCAATACAGATCGGCTGTCTCCGGATAACGCTTCAAAATATCGGTTAGACGTTGCAATGGAAACGGGTACAATTGCTCCAAACGGATAATGGCAACGTCGTTCCGCCCCGTCTCTTCGCGTTTGTTCGCCAGGTCGTAATATACCTTGCCGCTGCACAGCAGTACGCGCTTGATCTGGCTCCCCAGATGCTGCGAATCTCCGATAATCTCCTGGAAAGCGCCGCTGGTTAGCTCTTCCAACCGCGATGCCGCCTTGGCATAGCGTAACAGAAATTTCGGAGTAAAAATAATCAAGGGCTTGCGGATACCGCGCCGGTCGGCCCCGCCATACATCTGGCGGCGCAGCAGATGAAAATATTGCGCCGGCGTTGAGCAATTGCAAACTTGCAGATTATCCTCGGCGCACAATTGAAGAAACCGTTCAATGCGGGCGCTCGAATGCTCTGGACCTTGACCTTCCAATCCGTGCGGCAGCAGCAGCACTAAACCGCTGGGTTGGTTCCATTTCACTTCGGCCGAAACAACGAACTGATCAATGATGATCTGCGCGCCATTTACGAAATCGCCGAACTGCGCCTCCCACATCACCAGGGTCAACGGATCCGCCACGCTGTAGCCGAATTCAAAGCCCATCGCGGCGTACTCGCTCAGCAGGCTGTCAATCACTTCGAATTTCGCTTGCTTGGGCGCTAGATGCTTCAGCGGAATGTAGCCTTCGCCGCTTTCATAATCGCTGAATTCAAGATGCCGCTGAGTAAAGGTGCCGCGCTTTACGTCTTCGCCGGTCAACCTCACCGGAGTTCCTTCCATCACCAGGCTGCCAAACGCCAGCGTTTCGGCAAAGCCCCAGTCGATAGGCGCGCCCTTCAGCGCGTCGCGGCGTTTTTCCAGCAGCGATTTCAGCTTCGGATGCAGATGGAACTCATCCGGCAGGCTGGTGCATTTATCAATCACCTTCACCAAGGTCTCGAACTTCGCGGCGGTTGCCGGAATCGCCCTTTCAATCTCTTCGCGCGGAGCAACCGCGAACTCTTCGATGACGAACTGCTCGCGATGCTTTTTCGCCTCTTCGTACATCTCGTTCAACCGTGCTTTGACCTGTGCGCGTTGAAGATCGATTTGCTCTACTGGCAGAAACTTCTCGCGTACCAGCTTTTCCGAATACTGCACCGCTACCGTAGGCGTCGCCTTAATCTTGCTGTACATCACCGGCTGCGTATAGCTGGGGTCGTCTGCTTCATTGTGACCCTGGCGGCGGTATCCGATGATATCCACCACCACATCGCGCTTAAACTGCTGCCGGTAATCGTAGGTTAGTTGCGCGGCCCGCACGCATGCTTCCGGATCGTCTCCGTTCACATGGAACACTGGGCGCGTGAATCGAGAGCGCGACATCGGTGCAGTAAATACTGCTGCGGCTGTCCAGCGGATTTGTCGTGAAGCCAATCTGGTTATTCGTTACAACGTGAATCGTGCCGCCAGTCTTGTATCCTTTGAGCAATGAAAGCTGAAGCACTTCGGCTACCACGCCTTGCCCAATCAGCGCCGCATCTCCGTGAATCAGAATCGGCACAACGCGCGCACGTTCCTTGTCGCCTAATCGATCCTGCTTCGGACGAACCAATCCTTCGACGACGGGATCTACCGCTTCCAGGTGACTCGGATTGAATGCCACCGAGACCAGAATCTCTTTGCCCGTCGATGCCGTGTGAATGCCGCTCGCGCCCAGGTGATACTTAACGTCCCCGGACCCTTGAACGCTCTCCGGATCAGGCTCGCCGTCGAATTCTGAGAACACCTGCGCCATCGACTTCCCAACCACGTTTGCCAGCACGTTCAAACGCCCACGATGCGCCATGCCGATCACCGCCTCATGAACGTTCTCATTCGCCGACCGCTCCAGCAATTCATCCAGAGCGACTATGGTGCTTTCAAGTCCTTCAAGGCCGAATCGCTTCTGCCCAACAAAACGCGTCTGAAGGAAATGCTCAAACTCTTCGGCTTGCACCAGACGGTTCAAAATCCGTGTTCGGGTGGAGTCGTCCAGCTTCCACGAATTCTCCGTGGCCTCCATCCGGTCCTGCAGCCATTGCTTCTGCACAGGATCCTGGATGTGCATGTACTCAATGCCGATTGAGCCGCAATAAGTACTCCGCAACCTGTCCAGGATTTCACGCAGCGTCTCATACTGCTGCATGTACTTCGCAATAGCGCCGCTCGGCGCTTTTACTGTACCCGCTAGAAATTCGCGGTCCAGATCCCATAGCGTCAATCCGTACGAAGAAGGATCAAGCTCCGGATGATAACCGGGATCGCTGCCCAGCGGATTCGTGTTGGCTAGAAAGTGTCCACGCGTTCGGTAGCTGTCAATCAACTGAATGACCGCAGCCTCTTTCGCAAGGTCGGTATTAGTGGCAGGCGAAACGCGTCCGGGCGCAATGGCCCGGTCCATCTCCCAACGAATCGGCCGGAATGGAATTTTGAGATCCCGGAAGATGCCTTCGTAGAAGCCGTCTTCGCCTTGCAGCAACTGCTGAAGTTTGGCTAGAAATGAGCCTGATTCCGCGCCCTGAATAATGCGATGGTCGTAGGTGCACGTCATCATCAGCGTCTTGCTCAAGCCAAGCTGGGCACGCATGCCTTCGCTCACAGCGGCAAATTCGGCGGGAAAATCAATCGCGCCGGTGGCGATAATCGCGCCCTGGCCGGGCATCAGACGCGGCACTGAGCCTAACGTTCCCACCGTGCCGGGATTCGTCAGCGAAATACTCGTGCCTTCGAAATCCGCAATCTGCAATTTGTTCGTGCGCGCACGCGCTACAATGTCGTCATAAGCCGCCACGAACTGTGCAAAGTTCATCCCGTCGGCATGTTTGATGTTCGGAACTTTCAGCGACCGCGTGCCGTCTTTAGCGGCAATATCCACCGCCAGCCCGATGTTCACTTGGCCGCGCACGATACGGAACGGTTCTCCGCCATTCTCCGCATACGCATGGTTCAAACCCGGATTCGATTTCAGCGCCCTGACAATCGCCCACGCAATGAAATGCGTAAAGCTAAGCTTGCCCTTGCCTTGCAGCGCCCGCTGCTTGTTCACCAGATTGCGATTCTCTTCAATCACCCTAACCGGTATTTGCCGCTGCGACGTAGCAACTGGAATTGCCAGGCTGGCCGTCATGTTTTCGGCAATGCGCGCGGCTGCTCCACGAAGCGGAATTAGCTGATCGCTGGCGCCTATTGTTTTCGGCTCTTGTTTGGCCGCGGCAGTTGGGGTAGCCTTCGCAACCTCTTTTGAAACCTGCGCTGGTTCTGAAACTGGTGGTACCGGCGGTGCTGCTGCAGCGTCGACACTGGGCGGCGGTTCCTGCACCGGCGGTTCAGGTCTGGCTGGTTCCTCTATCGGCGGTTCGGGCTTGGCAGGTTCCTGTTCAGGCGGTTCAGATTGCGGCGGCTCTTCTACAGGAGTATTTGGAGGCTCTGCTACCGCCGTTGCGGTGCCGCCTGCCGATTCATATTGCGAACCGTTCGACGCTTCTGCATCTCCGTTTGTCGTCGCATTGGCAATGCCATCTTCCAGTTGAATAAAAAGGTCGGTCCATCCGTCATCAACGCTCTTCTTATCGAACCGGTACTGCTGATAGAGTTCGTCCTCTAACCAGCTGTTTACACCCAGCGACGGGTCGTTTCCTTTTTGCATGTTATTGATTCCGCGCGAGGGGAGCTAAGGGCGGCAATGAGATACAGCGAGGCAATCTCACCCTTGAACGCAGCTTGATTCCGTACTCTCATTGTAACGAAAGTGGGTTAGGTAGGCAGTCGATGAAGTGTAGAGGTTCGGGACAGGAGTGTTATTATCGCGAGTCTTATGCCGACAAAATTCTCGATCTCCGCGTTACTGTCGGGGTTCTTAGTATTTGGGATTCTCTTTTCCCCCGTATTCGCTCAATCTCCACCTTCCAACACCAGGGGCGCCGTCGTATTGCATGCCGCGCGGTTGTTGGAAATCGAGAGCGGGAAAATAATTAGGCCCGGCGAAGTGCTGGTCGAAGGCGAACGAATCGCCGAGGTGGGTCCGGCGGTCAAAAGTCCGGCGGGAGCGGAGGTCGTCGATTTAGGCGATCGTACTCTATTGCCGGGATTGATTGATGCTCACGTGCATTTGTTCTTGCATCCGGGTGCCGAAAATTCGCAGACATTCACCGAGTCGGTGCCGCAGCGCACCATCTCCGCAGTCCTCGCCGCTAAGGACGACCTGATGGCGGGCTTTACGGCCGAGCGGGACATGGGGACCGAGGGTGCGGGCTCGGCCAGCACAGCGGTACGCAATGCCATTGATCAGGGGTCGATTCCCGGACCGCGGTTGCGCGTCAGCGGCAATGCGGTCAACATTCTGGGCGGGCACGAAGACGCCATCGGCGGCAATCCCGAACAGCACCTGCTCTCGAACGCGACCTACGCGAATAACTCCGGCGAACTGGTGACGGTGATCCGCCAGCAAGTCAAGGAGGGGGCTGACTTCATTAAGATCTATGAAACTGGCGCGGACTCGCTTCGCGAGGGTCAATTTTCGACGCCGTGCCAGTATACCGAGGTCGAACTAAGCGCCGCAGTGCGGGAAGCCGCCCGTACCGGCAAGCGCGTGGCGGTTCATGCGACCGGCGAGCCGTGTACGCTGTATGCGGCCCAAGCCGGCGTCGCATCGATCGATCACGCATTTCAGCTAAGCGACGAAACTATCCGCATCATGCGCGAGAAGCAGATCTTCGCGGTGCCGACTTTTACAATCATGGAATATTTCGCCAATCACCCAGGCTCGCTTGCGCCTGATTGGGGCCAGCGGATGCTCAAGTTCCACGCGCAGGAGTTTCACAAGCAGTTCGCCGCCGGCGTACCGATGGCCGTGGGATCGGATGTCGGTCCTTTTCCCCACGGCACGCAGGCACGGGAATTTGTGTTGATGGTGAAGTACGGCATGTCGCCGCTAGCCGTGCTGCAGGCTGACCTGCTCAACGGCGCCAAGTTACTCGGCTGGCAGGATCAGATCGGCGCCCTGAAGCCCGGCTATTGGGCGGACGTCGTCGCGGTTCCAGGTGATCCGCTCAATGATGTCAGCGCGCTGGAGCGTGTCAGCTTTGTCATGAAGGGCGGCGTGATCTACCGGAAATAAGAAACTCGGAGTCCGCCCGTTCTATTCGCCGCCGCACTCCCGGCCCCCTCCGCTGTACACTACAGATGAATGACCCTGGAAGAACTGGAAAGAGAGTACGTTGCGCTCCGTCAGCAAGGTGAAGCTGTGCGGAGCTATCTTTGACGCACCCTCAAAGAAAAGAGATCTGACCGAGCTCGAAAAAGAAATCAACACCCCCGATTTCTGGGATCAGCCTGAAAAAAGTCAGAAAATTATGCAGCAGCGAAAGCGGCTGGAAGAGACTATTCAGCAGTCCCATTCCGTGGCGTCTGCCGCATCCGATATAGAAACGCTGTTCGAACTGGCTCGCGAGGGCGAGAGTGTGAATGGCGATCTGGAGCGCGAGATCGAAACCTTCCGGACGCGCCTGGAAGAGTTGGAAACCGGCATGCTTCTTTCGGGTGAAAATGCCGCCCGCGATGCCATCGTCACCATCCACCCAGGAGCGGGCGGAACCGAGAGCCAGGATTGGGCCGAGATGCTGCTGCGCATGTATCTGCGCTGGGCGGAACGCCACAAATTTGAGGTCGTCGTAACGGACCGCCTCGAAGGTGAAGGCGCGGGTATCAAGTCGGCCACATTCGAAATCAATGGTGAGAACGTCTACGGGCAATTGCAGTCGGAAATCGGCGTTCACCGCCTGGTCCGCATCTCGCCTTTCGATTCGAATGCCCGCCGCCACACCTCGTTCGCGTCGGTTTTCGTCTATCCGCAGATTGACGACGATATCAACATCGACATTAAACCGGACGATTTAAAAATCGATGTCTTTCGAGCCAGCGGCGCCGGCGGCCAACACGTCAACCGCACCGAATCCGCTGTTCGTTTTACCCACTTGCCCACGGGCCTTGTCGTGCAGTGCCAGAACGAACGTTCGCAGCACAAGAATCGCGCCAGCGCCATGAAGCAGATGCGCGCCAAACTCTTCGAATATGAAATGGAGAAAAAGCGCGCCGTCGAGAAGAAGCTTGAAGATTCCAAGCTCGAAATCAATTTCGGGAGCCAGGTCCGCAACTATGTGCTTGCGCCGTATCGGATGATTAAAGACCTCCGCAGCCGGCTGTCTATTGGCGATGTGGATCGCGTGCTCGATGGCGATATCGATCCTCTAATTCATGCCTATCTGGTCTGGCGCAAAACCGGCAAAACATACGGCGAAGCTAAGGACGATTTGCCTGACTAGCACGGATGAAATCATGCGCGCTGCCGCCATCATCAAGAGCGGTGGATTGGTTGCCTTTCCCACTGAAACCGTTTACGGTTTGGGCGCAAATGCCCTTGATGCGGAGGCCGTAGCGCGCATCTATGCCGTAAAGCGCAGACCGTTCGCCAGCCCGTTGATCGTTCATGTGGCGGATGAAGCCATGGCTCGTGCCACAACCGCCGATTGGCCCAGCAAAGCGCAAGTGTTAGCTGCCAAGTTCTGGCCCGGACCTCTGACGCTCGTTCTGAAAAAGGCGGATATCGTGCCTGATATCGTCACAGCCGGACTCGATTCGGTGGGCATTCGAATGCCCTCTCATCCCGTCGCTCTCGAACTGATCCGCCGCGCTGGAGTTCCTATCGCTGCGCCCAGTGCCAACCGCTTTACTGAAATTTCACCCACTACCGCGGCCCATGTACGCGAAAGTCTGGGCGGCGAGATTGACCTGATCCTTGATGGCGGCCCGACCCAAGTAGGCATCGAATCGACTGTTGCATCACTTCGCCGCGATCCGCCCGTTGTCTTGCGCCCTGGGATGATTTCACAAGCCCAGCTCGAGCATGCCACCGGAGTTCATTGGGAACGCGAGCTCGACGTGCCGCATGTTATGGAATCGCCCGGCCAGCATCCGCGCCATTATGCTCCGCGGACGCCGTTCTACGTCCTGAATTCGCGGGGAATTACTCCCGTTGGCAGAGGCCGCATCATTGAAATGCCGGCCGATCGCGATGCTTACGCCGCCGCACTCTACGCTGCCCTGCACCAGGCTGACAAAGAAGGTTGGGATTGGATTGCCGTACTGCGTCCGCCCGAAACGCCCGAATGGGCAGGTGTTCTCGATCGATTAAAGCGAGCAAGCTCAGCGCTCGGCAGCCAATCGGTAGTCGGCTGACGACGGCCGCGAACCTTCAGGTGTTATGCCTGACCTCGCTTTTTCAATTCTTTTTTCAGATGTGCGATAGCTTCGTCGGAACCGCTGAAGGGACCGTGAAAGGGCCCCATTGCGGCACTATCGAGTTGAGCGTCGATACTGCGCCGCTGCGCCGGTGTGTACTCGTCTTCCACGCTTGGAAATTTAGGAAGAATGGTGATCACCCCGCCGGATGCTTTGAATTCAACTTCCTGGCCGCTCTTAAAACCCGCCGCGCGGCGAACGGACGCGGGAACCACGAGCGGCGTTTTGTTGTTGTTTTTAATGGCGACAGTCATCGGAATGAGGAATCGGCGAGAACGCCGCTTTCATTCTCACCATAACAGAAACGAACCCGTCAAAACCGGCCTCGGCTGGCGGTTAATAAGCTAAGCGTTGACCAGCTCGAACGCCTTGCGGTGATCGGTCAAAAACTGCTCCAGACCCTTTTCCGTAAGCGGGTGATAGAAGAGTTGTTCCAAAACTTTGTACGTCAGCGTGACAATGTGAACGCCCGATTTGGCAATCTCAATCACATGCAGCGGCCCGCGCACCGAAGCCGCCAGCACCTGTGTTTTGTAATTGTAGTTGCCGTAGATCTTCATGATGTCGTCAATGAGTTCGATACCCGGCCAGCCAATATCGTCCACCCGGCCGACGAACGGGCTCACTATATAAGCGCCCGCTTTTGCCGCCAGCAACGCTTGCGCCGCGCTGAAGCACAGCGTAAGGTTTGTGCGAATTCCTTCTTTCGAAAGAAGGCACACCGCCTTGATACCTTCGCTCACCAGCGGCACTTTCACCACAATGTTCTTGTGAATTTTGGCCAGCCGCCGGCCCTCAACCACCATCTCGTCCGCCGTTGTAGCAACCACCTCCGCGCTAATGTCGCCGTCAATGATGTCGCAAATTTTGCGGACTTGCTCTTCCAACGGAACACCCTCTTTGGCGATCAGGCTGGGGTTCGTGGTTACGCCGTCGATAATGCCGAATTTGGCGGCGGATTTCAGCTCTTCAATGTTGGCTGAGTCAAGAAATAGCTTCATCAAGCAACTAGCCAGATAGTATCAGAACATGCCGCGGGCCAACCTGACAATCTCTACAGCTACCGAGCGCGATGTTCCCCTTATTCTTAGCTTTGTCGAGCAATTGGCCGAGTATGAAAAGCTCTCGCACAAAGTTGTGGCTAGCGAGGAGCGCCTTCGCAACACGCTCTTTGGCGCGCGTCCTTTTGCCGAAGTTTTCATTGCTTGCCTCGATGGCGAACCCGCGGGCTTTGCGCTCTTCTTTCATAACTACTCGACGTTCCTGGCAATGCCTGGCATCTATTTGGAAGACCTGTTCGTCCAGCCAAAGTTCCGCGGATACGGCGTCGGTAAAGCGTTGCTGGTCCACCTGGCGAAGCTCGCCGTGGAACGCAATTGTGGGCGGCTGGAATGGTCGGTACTTAATTGGAACGAACCGGCAATCTGTTTTTACAAAAGTCTCGGAGCCGAACCGCTTGACGCCTGGACCGTTTACCGCGTAACCGGCGACAATCTTACGAAGCTGGCCCAGCACCTATAAACCTGAAAAACGAAGTTAGGTGAGGGTGATGACTAAGCGTTTGAGACAACAAGGGGATGGGAACAAACGCTACGGACAAACCAGTCCCGCGCGAGATCACGGCTCTGTTGTCGGACGAGCGGTTGATTCTGCGCGAGACACAACGCGCCGTGACTGCCTTCGGCGGGATCGCGGTTTTCATTTCATTTCTAGGCAAAATTGGTTTTGCAGAAGCGCTTCGGGAACACATGCCGATCCGCTGGAAGTCGCCGAATCACATTGACCCGGCGTCAACGTTCACAGCGTTTCTGATGGCGGTACTGGTGGGAGCCAGACGCTTCGCGCACGCCAGTCTACTGCGTGGCGATCGGACACTGCAGGCGCTGTTGGGCATAGACCGTTTTCCCACCGACGATACGATCCGCAATTTGTTTCGCGCCTTCGGCATGGGCCAGGTCCAGCGCCTTTACGAACCGCTGGCCGAATGGCAGATGGTGCGTTTGCCCAGACGCGAGGAAGGCTACACCCTGGATTTGGATTCGACGGTCTTTGAACGCTATGGCCAGCAAGAAGGCTCACTGAAAGGACACAACCCGCGCAAACACGGACGTCCCAGCCACCATCCTTTGTTGGCTGTGCTGAGTGAGGCGCACTTCCTCCTCCACGGCTGGCTCCGCAGTGGCAACTGCGGTACCAGCCGGGGCGTGGAGGAGTTTCTCAAAGAAGCTCTCGCGCTGTGGGGACAGCGCGCAAAGATCCGCTTGTTACGGGCCGATTCAGGCTTCTTCGATGACAAGCTGCTGAGCTTTTTGGAACAGCGCCTGCTGCCCTATATTGTAGTGGCCAAGCCCACCCCCTGGGTGAAACGCGCCGCCCAGCGCGTGGAGCAATGGACGATGTTGGACAACGACTATGCGGTGGGCGAGTTTCAGCTGCAACTGCACAGCTGGAGCGTAGAGCGACGCTTCGTCGTCATTCGTGAGCAAGTGCGCGAAGGCCGCGATAGTGTAGGCCGCAAGCTGATTGACGTGCCGGGCTACACCTTCCGGGTTTTCGTCACCAGTTGCGGCCTTCCTCCCCAGGAGATCTGGCGCGATTACAACCGTCGCGCCGACATGGTTGCGAAGCAATCACGCTTTAGCGCGATGGAAAATCGTATCGCCGAGTTGAAACACGACCTGGGCGCGGATGGCTTCTGCCTGAAACAGTTCTTCGCGACCGAGGCGGCTTTTCGCGCCGTGTTACTTCTCTTCAACTTACTTGCTGAGTTCCAGCGCGCCGCTGGCTTGCCGGTCTATCGCGCGCCGGCCACCATCCGTACTCAGATCCTCACTTGCGGCGCCATACTCGGCCGAGCCGGTCGCCGTTTGGTGCTCCACCTCTCAGAAAATTGGGGTGGCCTGACGACGAGAATCCCTTTGCTCGACAGTATCTTGCACTGGCAAATTCCAACTTCGCCGAAGTTGCAACCGGCCTTGGCCACCTGACCTCCACAGCCCAATACCAACCCAAAAAAACTGCATCTCGGGAGGTCGATCAACGTTCAACTTCGGAATTCAGGATAATCGGTAGAAATGCCTGTGTGTTCCGCGGTAAGAAATCGCCTCGCCGCTATTCCCAAATTACGTGTTCTGCCGAATGAACCGCTAGCTCCACTCACCCGCTTTGGCATCGGCGGACCTGCCGCTCTCTTTTGCGACGCGGCAGATCAAGCCTCATGTGTAGCCGCTCTTCACGTCATTAAAGAATCGGCCGAACCGCGAGTCGTCATCGGCGGCGGAACGAACCTGGTGGTCTCAGACGCAGGGTTCGATGGAATAGTGCTGCGTTTCACCGCCTCGCAGATAACTCACGAAGGCACATTACTGCGCGCCGAAGCGGGTGCTGTTCTGCAAACGGTTGTCGACACCAGCATCGGTCTCGGACTGAAAGGCATGGAGAGCATGACCGGCATACCCGGCTTTCTAGGTGGAGCGGTTTACGGCAACGCGGGCGCATACGGCCAGTTTATCCAGGAGCGCGTGGAAGCGGTCTACGCCACCAACGGCCACGGCGTAGCCGTCTTCGATAACCGGCAATCGCAGTTTCGATATCGCGAAAGCATGTTCAAACGCCACAAAGAGTGGCTGATTCTTTCTGCCGAGTTGCGCTTCGCATCGGGAGATCCCGTTGAACTCAAAAAGACCGCCCACGAGATCCGCGAGATCCGCGATAAAAAATATCCGCCCACTATGAAATGCGCGGGAAGCATTTTCAAAAATCTGTTTTTTGCAAATCTGCCCGCTGGCGCGCAGGCACAGATTCCGCCGAAATTAGTTCGTGAGGGCAAAGTGCCCTCAGCCTGGTTCTTGGAACAGGCCGGAGCGATGGGGCTGCGGCGCGGCGATATTCAAGTGGCCGCTTATCACGCGAATCTCATTTACAACGACGGCGCAGGCACCGCCGCCGATCTTGTTTCAATCATCAAGGAACTCAAGGCGCGGGTGCGTGACAAGTTTGGATTTGAAGTAGAGGAAGAGGTGCAGTATGTGGGCTTCGAACACGATTCTGATGGGCGCTTTGCTGGTGTTGGTGAACGGGAAGATCTGGACCGGCAATCCCAACCAACCTGAAGCGGAAGCCGTCGCCCTTAGAGGGAATCGCATCGCAGCCGTGGGCACAACGGCCGAAATCCTGAAGCTCAAAGAGGCCGATACTAAGACAATCGATCTAAACGGGATGCGTGTTGTGGCGGGCTTCAATGATGCTCATGTCCATTTCTTTTCCGGCGGCGAGAACCTGAAGAGCCCGCCCCTACGCTACTCGAAAAGTCAGGAGGACTTCCGCAACACCATTGCCGAATACGTCAAGCATGTTCCCAAAGGCCAATGGATCACGGGCGGTAATTGGGACCACGAAAACTGGACCCCTGCCGTTTTACCCACGCGGCAGCTGATCGATGAAGTTACGCCCGATTGGCCGGTATTTATCAACCGGCTGGATGGCCATATGTCGCTGGCCAACTCGCTGGCACTGAAGTTGGCGGGCGTCGACAAGAACACCAAAGACGTGCCGGGTGGCGTCATCGTGCGCGACGCACAAGGAAACCCAACCGGAATCTTGAAAGACGCCGCCACTTCATTGGTGGAGCGAGTCATTCCACCGCCCTCCCAAGGCCAGATTATCGCCGCCGTGAAAGCCGCTCAATCTTACGCCAACACGCACGGCGTAACCAGCGTTCAGGACATGTCCGCTTCGCCTGAAGTCTTCCATGCCTATCAAACGCTGTTGAAAAATGGCGAGTTGACCGTCCGCATATCGGGCCATCAGCCGCTCGATTCATGGAAGCGCTTGGCAGACGTTGGCATCATCTCCGATTTCGGCAGTGAATACTTGCACATCGGCGGATTGAAGGGTTTCGCAGATGGATCGTTAGGTTCCACTACGGCGTTGCTCTTCAAACCATATCTTGATTCGCCCAACACTAGCGGCATCCCCAGTGCTGAGCTGGTGGACCCGCCGAAGATGTGGAACAACATCAAGAACGCCGACGCCGCCGGGCTGCAGATAGCAATTCACGCCATCGGCGATAAAGCGAACTATATGATCCTGGGCATGTATGAACGCCTTGAGCAGGAACACGGCGCACGCGACCGGCGGCTGCGCATTGAGCACGCTCAGCACTTGCAGGCCGCAGATATTCCGCGCTTCGCCAGAGATCATGTCATCGCTTCCATGCAGCCCTACCACTGCATTGATGATGGGCGCTGGGCCGAAAAGCGGATTGGACCGGAACGCGCCAAGACCACATACGCATTTCGCTCCTTGCTCGACGCAGGTGTTACCCTGGCCTTCGGATCGGATTGGGATGTCGCGCCCATGGTCCCGCTCATGGGTATTTACGCCGCGGTTACCCGCCGCACGCTCGACGGCAAACACCCCGATGGCTGGGTCCCTGAGCAGAAAATTACCGTCGCCGAAGCGGTGCATGCTTACACTATGGGTTCGGCTTACGCCAGCTTCGATGAGAAGATCAAAGGCTCCATCGAACCCGGCAAACTGGCCGATTTGGTAGTGCTGAAGGATGACATTTTCTCAATGGACCCGGCGAAACTCTCGGACGCCAATGTGTATATGACCATCTTCGATGGCCGGGTGGTTTTTGGCCCGCCCGATCCGGACATCATTGGAAGGGACTCAAGTGGATTGCTGATCCGGAAATAAGCTCGCGGATGCGTGGCGAGGTCAGCGCTTCCAGTTCTCTCACGCGCGATTCCTTTAACCGCGTGCGCGCCTGCTTGAGTTCATCGCCGAGGAAACCGGGGTGGCACATGAACTCCGTTGTGCCTTCATCAAGCGACTTCAGCGATGACGCAAAACTCTCTTCCGTCAGGCAGCCGGTCAACCGGAAGCCCAAAAAATGATCCGTCATTTTCAACCCTTGTTCCTGCGCCAGGCGCCGGTAGTAGCGGTTGCCCAGCGAACAAGGCAGCTTTGCCCAGCGCACTGTTGAATCCAAGGGCACCCGTACATAAGGAATGGCGAACTCGTGCGCCAGCCGCACCACGGCCCGGAACACTGCCGGAACCAGATGGGTGTGCTTGTGCGAATCAAGATGTGTCGGCTTCAAACCAGCCGCGAGTATCTTCTCAATCTGGGCGCGCAGTTCCGCATAGACGTCGAGCTTGCGTTTAGCCAAAATGGCGAGCAGTTGTTTGGGCGTTTCAGGCAGTTCCTTTCCGGTAAGAACGGAGCTGCCTTGGACCAGGACGAGATGACAGCCGATGTCGAGCGTCGGCGTCGCGGCAGCCAGCTTGACAGCATCATCGAAAGCCTCTCCATTCGCCATCAACGTCGTTGACGTGAGCACACCCGAACGGTGGGCATGCACGATGCCGGCGTTCACATCGCGCGTAAAGCCGAAATCGTCGGCATTGATCATCAGCCGTTTCAAAGCTGGAGGCGCCGCTTGCGCATGTTCCTCAAAAGAGCTGCAGCTTGATAGTTAGGAACTTCTTGGGATTCGCGCGGAAATCCCTAAGCAAATCATGCAGTTCCCTCGTGCTCGCATTGACGTTGTCGTACATCGAAGGGTTGACAAGCAGTTGACCCAGCGTACCTTGTCCCGAGTTCACCTTATCGATCGTCACGTTGACCTTATCAAGAGTAGTGGAGATCTGCTTAGCAAGCTTGTCGTCTTTCAATAGTTGTCCGGCAGTACCCCTGCCCGCGTTCAGGTCGCTCAAAATCGTGTTTAGCTGGCCGATTGCCTGGTTCAGATCGTTGTACATTTTGGGATCTTTCAGGAACAGGCCGGCGGAGCCCTGACCGCTTGCCAATCCCTGCGCGATTCCATCGACTTTATTCACCATGCCCTGAATTTGCGCATACAGTTCGTTGTCGTTAATGAGGTGGCCGATGGTTCCAGTCTTAGAATTCAACGTCGATGCCAACGCGTTTACCTGAGTAACTGTGGCCAGCAAGTTGTTGTAGAGGGTTTCGTCAACCAGCAGTTTGCCAATGGTTCCTTTGCCGACTTCTATTTGGCCTACAATATCCTGCACTTTCGCCAGGATCACCTGCAACGAATCGAGCACGCCATAACCCTGCTGAATCAGCGCATCGAACTGCCTGGTATCGGCCGATTTCAGGTTTGCGCCAGGTTCAATCAGCGTGCGGCTAACGCCCTTGTTGACCTGGACAAATTTCGTGCTGCCGAGCAGATTGTCCGACGAGATAGAAGCGATTGAATCGCTGGGAATCTGCTTCATCATGTCCTCGTCAATCTTGAGGTCTATCTTGATTATTCTTCTTGGATCGTTCTCTCCCGATAGGCCGACCGACTTAACCTTACCCGCCTGGATACCGTTGATTCGGACGGGGGAGTCGGGCGTTAACCCTGCCGCGTCGGACGTATACAGGTAAAGCGGCACCTGCTTCTCGAACCAGTTCATGTTGCCCGTGAGCAGAAAAATCAAGAGCGTGACACAACTTAGGGCGACTATGCCCAGAATACCTACTTTCAACTGCGCGATGCTGACTCGTTCTTTGCTGGGCATACGTTAGTTCTCGTGTCTCACAAATCGTTTGACGTATTCATCGGTCGACTGCTCCAATTCGCTCCGCGATCCGAAGAAGACAATCTGGCCTTCCTTCATAACAATGAACTTCGTACGCTCGCGCTTCTGCTGACCCGCGCCGTCTTTCAATTCCACCAATTCTTCGTTCGCGGAATTATAGCCGAAATCGGACATGATCTCGCCATCCTGATACCGATGGGTCACAATCAGCGCCGCGCTGTTCCGCTCGTCGCGTTCCTTGGCAATCAGCGCCATGATGGTGTTGGCGGTAATTGGATCGAGACCGGCGGTAGGCGAATCATACAGCACCAACGGCGGCTCGGTCACTACCGCGCGGGCAATGCCCACGCGGCGGCGCATACCGCCCGAAATCTCGTCGGGAAACTTGCTATAGGTTTGTTCCAGTTCAACAAAGCGCAAGGCGTCACGCACGCGCTTATCCGCTTCCTCGTGCGAAGGCGAACCGCTGCCACTTGTTTTCTGATTCAGCAAAGGGTATTCGACATTCTCGCCCACCGATAATGAGTCGAACAAGCCGCCTTCCTGGAACAGGACCCCCGCGCGGCTTCGCAGCACAAACAGATCGGCCTCGCGCATGTCAGTCACTTCTTTGCCAAACAATTTAATTTGACCTTCGTCTACGTCCACTAAACCAATCACCGCTTTCAGCAGTGTTGTCTTACCGCTGCCGGCAGCGCCGAATATAATTCTCGTTTCGCCCGGGCTCAGCTTTAAAGAAATGTTGCGAAGAGCCCAATTATCACCGTAGCGTAAGCTGACATCCTCGAATTCCAGAATAGGTGAATCGGCCATCGCAGTTAGAGGTTCACAAAGATCTTGTCGATTAGAAAAGTGACGACAAAGATCCAGATAGAAGCCGCCACCACGGCCTCGGTAGTGGCGCGTCCAACGCCCTGCGTGCCGCCCGTCGTACGCAGCCCGTAGAAGCAGCCGACAAGCGAAATAATCATGCCGAATATGAACGGCTTGATCAGTCCCTGAGCCAAGTCGTTCATTACCAGAGCGCGCCAGGAAGACGACCAGTAAGAGCTGGCGTCAATGATACGCAACAGCGGAACGGCCACGAGGTACGCGCCAAATAAACCGATAGCGTCCGCGATGACCGTAAGGCAGGGCAGCATAACCGCCGTTGCCAAGAGGCGAGGTGTCACAAGTTTTTGCAGGGGATCGGTGCCCAGAGCGCGCATCGCATCAATCTGCTCAGTCACCTTCATCGATCCCAGTTCACTAGCAATGCCCGACGCGTTGCGGCCGGCTACCATGAGCGCGGTAAGCACAGGCCCAAGTTCGCGGACCAGGGTGAGTGCAACGATTGATCCTACCTCGCTGCTTGCGCCGTAGGTATTCAAAGCCCGAGCCATCTGCAAAGCGATGATCGCCCCGCTGAAAAAACCCGTCAGCAGAACAATGGGCAGACTGCCGAACCCGATGATGTCCATTTGCATGAACACGTCATCGTAGTAGTGCGGACTGCGAAATAAATTTAGGAGAGACCGGCCAGCGAGAAAAAGGAAATCCTGGAAGGACGCGATCCACGTCGTCAGGACTTTGAGCAAGCAGCAACTCCCGGTAATACCCTCGCTCTCATGAGCACGATCCTAACATAGGGCATGTCCCTCAAAACGTGACTTGGGCCTCCCCCGATTTAGCGCTTTCGTTGCCGTTCTTATCCACCGCACTTACTTCGTAGCGGTAAGTCTTGCCCCTTTCCACGAGCTTGTCGCTGTAAGAAGGAAGCGTTAATAGATTGCCTTGCTTTTCAAATGCACCATCTCCCACTGCCCGATAAATATAGTAACCCTTTAGATCGGTCTCTGGGCTGCGTTGCCACGACACCTCAATAGAGTCTGGCCCTGCCAGCGCGTTAACGTTCCCAGGCACCGCCGGCGGAAATGTGTCTTTGGGAGTAATAGGAGTGGGTTTGGACGCAAGGCTCTGAGCCGTACCTTTGACAGCAATGATGCTGTACTCATAATGGGTATCAAATTGGGCAGTCGAATCCACGTATGTCGCCTTATCCGTGGTCGTTAGTTCCACAGGCTCTTTATCGCTTGGCCCTTGCCGCAGGACGCGGTATTTCTGATCGCTTCCGGTAGCGTCCCAGCTCAAAGCAACTCCTTCCGCAACCACTTCAGCCTTTACTGTGGGAGCCGTTAACGCGGGCAGAACATCAAGAACAACGCGATTCGACCAGGAAGAATAGTGATCACCCTTTCGTTCCGCGGTGCGGACGGCCACGACAACCTTCTTGCCTACCCAATCGCCAGCCATCACCGCCTGGGTTACAGGTAGGGGCTGCGGATCGTCCGGGTCGCTCGGGACGGGCGGATCGACATGGTACTGACGAGTTCCTTCGGCCCAAACGTCGAAATCGAAAGGCGCGACGGTTGGGCCGATACGCAGGTCGACTTCGGAGAAATGCTTGATAGCGAGACTATCGGTCGTCCGCGGCGGAGTTTTGAAATTGATGACGATTTTGTCGCCCTGCTGAACCGCCGTGAGGTCGGCAATGGGTAAAGGAATCTGCGGCGACGGCGGCAACACCGGCCCCACATAGCCGCAGCCAGCCAGCAAAGCCAGAGCTAAGGAAACGGCCGCGACTGCGAAGCGCACTATAGAATATACCTGCTGAGGTCTTGGTCTTTTACGATCTCGGCCAGTTGCTTACGGACGTAAACGGCGTCTATGCGAACGGTCTTCTTTTTCAGGTCTGGCCCTTCGAAAGAAATGTCTTCGAGCAGCTTTTCCATGATGGTGTGCAGCCGTCGAGCGCCGATGTTTTCGGCATTCTCATTGACCTGCGCGGCGATCTTCGCAATCTCAACAACGGCGTCTTCCGTAAAGCTGAGCTTAATGCCCTCGGTTTCGAGCAACGCCGTATATTGCTTCACCAGGGCCGACTTCGGTTCTTTGAGAATACGAATAAAATCGGCCTCGGTCAGCGACTTCAGTTCCACGCGGATGGGGAAGCGGCCTTGCAGTTCCGGGATGAGATCGGAAGGCTTTGAGACATGGAACGCACCGGCGGCAACGAAAAGAATGTGATCCGTACGCACGAAGCCGTGCCGGGTGTTTACGGTGGTGCCTTCGACGATGGGCAGAATGTCGCGCTGGACGCCTTCGCGGCTCACGTCGGGACCATGGCCGCCTTCGCGGCCGGCGATCTTGTCTATTTCATCCAGGAAAACAATGCCGTTGCGTTCCACGCGTTCCAAAGCGATGCGCGTAACTTGATCCATGTCGACAAGCTTTTGCTCTTCTTCCTGGATCAGGTATTCCAGCGCCTCAGAGACGCGCATATTGCGCTTGCGGGTGCGAGGGCCGAACAGGCCGGGGATGACATCTTTCAGATTGATGTCCATCTCTTCGACGTTGCCATTGGTAGAGACTTCGAAGGTGGGGCCTCGCTCTTTCACGTCGACTTCCACGCTGCGGTCGTCCAGCTTGCCGGCGCGAAGTTTTTCGCGCAGCTTCTCGCGAGTACGCTCGGCGCTTTCCGACGATTCGGGTTGCGGCGGCATAAGCAGATCAAGCAGACGATCTTCCGCTTGCTGCTCGGCGCGGTCGGCCACCTGATCGAGGCGCTCTTCGCGCACCATGTCGATAGCGATATCCACCAGGTCGCGAATGATCGATTCCACATCGCGCCCGACGTAGCCAACTTCGGTGAACTTACTGGCTTCCACCTTTAGAAAAGGCGAGTTCGCCAGCTTAGCCAAGCGCCGGGCAATCTCAGTCTTTCCCACTCCTGTCGGCCCGATCATGAGAATGTTTTTGGGCATGACCTCTTCGGCCATTTCAGGATCGAGTTTCTGGCGGCGAACCCGATTGCGCAAGGCGATGGCTACCGAGCGTTTGGCATCCGCCTGACCCACGACATGCTTGTCGAGTTCGGCGACAATTTCGCGCGGCGTCAGCTCATCAAGCAGAGGTGCTTCGTCGGTGGATTGCTGGGGCAGATAGATAACCATTACGGCAATTCCTCATACGTGATGTTTTCGTTGGTATAGACGCAGACATCGCCCGCAATCTTCATCGCTTTTTCCACAACCTGGCGCGCATCGAGTGTCGTGTTTTCGACCAGCGCGACAGCCGCCGATTTTGCGAACGCACCACCCGAACCGATAGCGGCAATCGGGCTATCGGGTTCAATAACGTCGCCAGTGCCGCTGACAATATACATACTCTGATTGTCGGCCACCAGCAAAAGGGCTTCCAGATGGCGCAGCATGCGATCAGTGCGCCATTCCTTAGCAAGTTCAACCACGCTGCGAGCGAGGTTGCCGCTATGCTGCTCAAGCTTGGCTTCAAAGCGCGCAAACAGCGCGAAAGCGTCGGCGGTGGACCCGGCAAACCCGGAAAGGATTTTGCCGTTATAGAGGCGGCGAAGTTTTTTCGCGCCGCTCTTCAAAACTTCGCTGCCCATGGTGACTTGACCGTCACCTGCCAGAACAACCTTGCCGTTGCGCCGCACGCACAGAATGGTCGTCGAACGGATTTTTCTACTCATTTGATTTCGTTTAAACCTCAACGGTGCTTGTCGAACGGACAGGCACGAGGAAACCTTCATTTCACCATAAGGTAAAGATTTGGACGGGCTAAATTATGGCGGACAACGGTGATATTACCGGTACATCTTCACCAGGGTCACGCCATGAGAACCCACTTCAGAAGAAAAACTATCGGCGTTCTCGCCTAAATCGGAGTGCGCCCAAAGGTCGCGAACTTTCACTTTTCCGGAGACGCCAATATCGTTCCAGCGTGCAGTTACTTTGGCGGCGGCAGGGCCTCGATTAAAAAGTCCAACGGCATAAGCACCGTCGGCAAGCGGGCGCGCCCAAACCTCAAGATCGCCCTCTTTTGAAACTCGTTTGGCCTGTTTGCCAAGCGGGTCTTGATCGACGGCAATCACTTCTTTGTTAGTAAGAATGTCGAGTGTATTTCTTGGAACATCACGCAAATCATTGCCCGCGAGCAACGGAGCGGCCAATAAGCTCCAGAGACTCATGTGAGTGCGATATTCGGTGTCGTTCATTCCACCGTTGCCGATTTCCAGCATGTCCGGATCGTTCCAGTGGCCTGGACCTGAATAAGCATAAAGGTCCGCCTGCTGATCGAAGCCGATGTGAGACATGGAATCCCAGGTGTCGCGAATGTCGCCGGTTGTGCGCCAGAGATTGCCGCCCACCTCGGGGCCCCATTGCGGACTCTTCAGCAATCCGTACTGGCAGAGGCTGTAAACAATGGGCCGGCCCGTGGCTTCCAGCGCTTGTCCCATGAGGGCATACACGGCCTGCATGGAGTGATAATCGTAGACGCGAGTGGCGCTGCACCAATCGTATTTAAGATAGTCGATTCCCCAGGCGGCGTAGGTCTTGGCGTCCTGCTCTTCATGCTTAAAGCTTCCTTCGTAGTTGGCGCATGTCTTCGGACCAGGTGAGGAGTAAATGCCGAGCTTGAGTCCTTTACTGTGGATATATGAGGCAAGCGCCTTCATGTCGGGGAACTTCTCGTTAGTTTGGATGTTGCCGCTCGAATCGCGCCCGGCTTCCCAGGTGTCGTCGATGTTGACGTAGACATAGCCGGCATCTTTCATGCCGGTCTTCACCATGGCGTCGGCAGTTTCTCGAATGAGCTTGTCGGAGACCTTGCGCGCGAACTTATTCCAACTGTTCCAACCCATGGGCGGCGTTTTGGCCAGGCCGTTGTAGGGGACGATGGCAGCGGGAGGAAGCGTAATTTTGGGCCCGGGAGGCGGCATCGGGCCGGGCGGCTCGCTGGAAATGCGCTTGAACACCATTTCGCGAAAACGGCCATTAAAGGTGGGCATGCGTAGGGTAAGATCGGTGCCGGCGAGCTTGCCTGTATAAACGGTTCGGCGTTCTTCGCCAAAATAGTCGCGAACAACGGTGAACGATATGCCGTCGCCATTCGCCTTGGCATCGCTAATAGCTGCGTCGTCCTGATTCGGCGCGGAGAGATAGCCTGACAAGGTGTCGCCCTCAGATCGCAAATAGAGCGACGTCTCACGAGTCTGGCCGTCCGCCGTTTGGAAAGTGGAGAGCCAGTGACCTGTCAGATCTGCCGCGAAAAGAGGCGACGCCAAGAAGGCGAGAAGCAGCGCTGCGGCTTTGCAGCCGCCGATTGAGAGATCCTTGCAAACACGCAATGCAGCCATCATAAGCCCTGTGTATGACATAGATAGAGGTGAAATCGTTTCTCGTACCTGTAAGTACATTAGATATCCACGCTAGAGATTTCGTTGACGGGTTGTTCAATAAGGCGGGGGTCAAGGTAAAGGCCATTGGCGGCTTGGGCTTCGAGGTTGACGAGTTTCCGCCAGATCTCGACATTTATGTACTGGATAAGGTTATGGTCTTCGATCCAGGCATATTGCGGCGGCTTTCCATTGTGGAAAGTGTAGCGGCGCTCGACTACGCTAAGAGGCTCCTCTGACCTTTGCAACCATTCCCGGACGGATTGGTTCGAAGGATCGACGCGGTGGGCCTCATATGGATTGTCTCCGTCGATTTCAATGCATTGCGTGATGGCGCCATTTTGGATGGAAGCTACTTCTACTTCGAATTCCGTGTCTTGGTGAAGTTCAGGGTTGTGGCGCACATGGCGGTAAACTTTCAAGTGCTGTTCCAAAATGCGATAGCACGCATGGAAGCTGCGTTCGAGCGAGTTTTTGTAGCGCAGGAGGAGGCTAAGGCGATGTTGATCGTCGGCACTCCAGTCGCGGGGATCCTTTTCGGCTAAAGAGTCGGAGAGGAGATCGTATTGGCGCAAAGCGCGGCGCTTGCGCCACTCGGCGCTGACAACGTCGAGGACGAATTGTTTGACGATGGGGTCTTCGGGCTGGTATTTTCGGAGCCAATCGGCTTCGAGTTGGGCGCGTTCGGCGGGGTCTTCGCCTTCGATAAGGGGGCGGGTGGAAAGAACGCAATGTTTTTGCGCGTTTTGGCTGGAAATGGCCTTGCCCGCAGGCGAGGTTGGGCCGGTATTGCCGGAATTGCGCTTTTCCATTTCTGTTTGCAGTTTGGAATGGCGGCAGGCGGGAGGATGATTTCCCAGAAGGGTAAATGGATGAGGGGAAAGGGGGATAGTTTTTTTCGGTTGTTTGTGAACGAAGATGAAGGCCGAAAAGCGCGAGCCGGGGGGCTCGCGCGCCGGCGAAGGGCCCCGCCCCACCGTATGCGAATTGTTGTCGAAATTAGAGGGGATGGGTTGTGTTTTACGAAACGAACTTGGGTTGGGTTTGTTTTTTCAAATTGCAGGTCGTTCGAAAGCCTTATCTCGGCCTGAGCCTGCGCGCAAAGGCGCGGACGGTTAGACTTAGATTCGTCGATTCCAAGAAGAGTTGTTCCGGCAAAATAAACGACGCCATAGAGGGGGATAGCCAGCACTGCCAGCAGAATGGGATGGCCGCTTCCCAAAAGTAATTTCACGAGATAAGCTAATGCCGCGCCGCCGAACGCGACGGCCCACAATCGGGCGGCAAAGCCGGGCGCAAGCGAAGTTTCGCCGATCCGCTCGGTTAACGCCCGCCGCAGAAGCGCGAACTCAAGCCATCCGGCTATACCGGCCGATGCGGTGAGGCCGGCCACTCCCCACGCCGGATCGATACCTAGCCAGCGCGGCAAAGGGACGGCGAACAGCAGGCCCAGAACGGCGGTAAGCGCCACGCGAATGACGGCGAACCGCAGCGGCGTTTTCGTATCAAGCAGCGCGTAGAAAGCGGAAGAGTAAAGACGGCCCAGGGACGTAGCCAGCAGACCAACCGACGAGCCCGCGAGCACGGCCCAGACATAGACGACGTCGGCGTGTTCGAAGCGGCCAGTCTGGTAGAGAGCACCCACCAAGATATCGCCTAAAACGAGGAAGGCGACCGCTGACGGAATGATGAAGAAAGCGATGCGGCGCAGACCGGCAGACAGGCGCTTGCGCAGGAATGCGGCAATCTCGGCATCGCTGCCAATAGCGCCCGACAGCGCCGGAAGTTCAGCCGCGGAGACCGACATGCTAAACAAACTCACCGGCAGAATAGAGATGACTTGGCCATAGCCGAGCGCAGAGAGTGAGCCTTCCGGCAGAAAGCTGGCTATCATCATGTCGATATAGCCGCTGATCTGCACGACGCCGCGGCTCAGGAAAACCGGTCCGAAGTTCTTGAAGACCATTCGAACATTCCGCGATTGCATATCCAGGTGCGGACGAAAGCCGGGCAACAGCGCCAGCACGCGGGGCAGTTGAACCAGGAATTGCAGAGCGCTTCCCAAGACGTAGGCCCAGGCGATCTGGGTGACGAGATGACCTTCAGTGGCGCTGCGGCCGGCCAGGATAGCGACGCCGATGACCGCCCCGTTGAGAGCGACTGGCGCGAGATAGGAAAGCAGGAACCGGCGGTGCGAATTCAGAACCCCGAGGCACCAGGCGCTCATCACAAGAAGGCCGGTTGCGGGAAAGAAAATTCGCACTAAGCGGATGGCTAGGCTGCGTGTGCCGCCCTTAGAGCCGGGTACGACGAGATCAATCAGGAGCGGAGTAGCGGTAACGCCAAGCAGAACGAGAGCGGCGCAAACCAGGCCCAGGACTCCGAAGACGGCAGCCGCCAATTCTTCGGCTTCTTCGTCTTCGCCGCGCGCGCGTAACTTTGCATAAACCGTAACAAAGGAGGCCGAGAGAACGCCTTCGCCGAAGAGGTTGCTCAGCAGGTTAGGAATGCGGATGGCGGCGCGGAGAGCATCGGCATAGATAGAGTGAACGCCGAAGTAGTGGCCAATTACGCGTTCGCGCACAAGCCCGGTGATACGGCTGACCAAAATACCCAGGGCAACGGTGGACGACGCCCCCAGCGCGATGCGGTTTTTAGGCCGGGCCGGCGGTTCCGCAACGGAAACGATGGGCGAGCCGGAGGCGGGAACGTTAGCCTTGGCCGGGGACGGCGATTTCGCCCGGAGCGGGATGCGAATGCGAACTTGCAAGTTGAAAGGCTACATACTGAGGTTAACAATTGTTAGCACTTAGACCCTGGGTTCGCGCGTCAAATTTAGTAACTGGAGTGTTTTTGATTAAACAAGGATTGTTGTTTCTTGCTTGCGCAGCCCTGTTAGGAGCGCAAGAAAAGGCGCCGGCCGCGCCAAACCCGGAAAAGATGGACGTGCTGAAAGAACTCAGCCGCTCGTTTGAGGAAGTTTCTCAGCGCTCCGGGCGAGCCGTGGTGCAAATTTTCGTGCGCAGTTTTGTAACTGCCGACAATTCGGATAGCTCGGGAGAACTGCTCAGCACCGAAAACAGCAGTGGATCTGGGATCATTTTGAGTCCGGATGGGTTCATTTTGACAAATGCCCACGTTGTAAAGGGCGCGCACTCCGTTAAAGTGCAGCTCAACGTGCGGGCCGAAGCGGAGGCGAAAGAACAAGGCGATCGGACAATGAACCGCCCCATTCCCGGCACCCTGATCGGTCTTGATCGGGACAGCGATTTGGCCGTGGTCAAGATTGACAAGGCGAACTTGCCGTACTTGTCGTTTGGAAACTCCGACGAATTGAAGCAGGGGCAGGTTGTACTCGCGTTGGGCAATCCGCTGGGCTTGGATAATTCGGTGAGTATGGGAGTGGTTAGCGCCATATCGAGACAGATTAAGGCGGAAGACCCGATGGTCTATATCCAGACCGATACGCCGATCAATCCGGGGAACAGCGGTGGTCCGCTGGTGAACACCGACGGACAAGTGGTGGGAATCAACACGTTCATCTACACACAGTCGGGCGGCAGCGAGGGCATCGGGTTTGCGATACCCAGCAATATTGCACGCGATGTGTATCAGCAATTGAAGACGAAGGGGCATGTTCACCGGGCGCAGCTGGGATTGGTGGGGCAGACGATTACTCCGGAGATGGCGGAAGGGCTGGAGCTTGAGACCGATCACGGAGTTGTGATTTCCGATTTGGAGCCCGACGGTCCTGCGGCGCACGCTGGGATTCAGGTAGACGATATCGTCATCGGAATGGATGGAAGGAGGATCACAAGCTTGCACCAGATGGAAGCGAATGTTTACCGGTTTCCACCAGGAACAAAAGTGAATCTGCGGATACAGCGCGGAGACAGCGCACTCGACTTGCCGGTGAAGACGGAGGAGCAATCGGGCGGCGAGTTGGATGCATTGGCGGACATGGTGGATCCACTTAATTGGCGTGTCTCCCAAGATGGGCCGCAATTTGACAAAGGGAGAACGCAACGTTGCGCTGCTTGCCGCGCGGCTTGCTCAGCGGCTCTTTCAAACGGAAGCAAATGCGGTAGGGCGTACGGTCCGAATTGCCAACCAGTCGTTCACGGTGATCGGTGTTCTTCCGGCAAGCTTTCGCTTTGAAGAAGCCGAAATGCTGGTTCCGCTGGTTCCGGAAGCTGACGCCCGGCAACGTGACGACTTCGCTTACCACTCGCTTGCTCAGATGCGCGCAGGTATCACGCTGGCGCAAGCGCAGGCAGAGGCCGAATCCATTGTTCCGGGCCGCGAACAATGGACGGTTCATCTTCTGACGTCGGGCGAAGAACTTGCCAGCGAGTGCGGGCCCACCTGTGGCCAGCAGCATCGTGGTGTCTGGCTGCTTTTTGGGGCTGCCGCCGTAATCCTGCTGCTGGCCTGCGCCAATGTTGCGAACCTGCTGCTCTCGCGATCCGTGGGGCGCTCGCATGAGTTCGCCGTTCGGACGGCAATTGGCTGCAGCAGGCCACGCTTGATTCGCCAGATGCTGACGGAGAGCTTTGTGCTGTTCGGGTGCGGCAGCGCGCTTGGTCTGATGTTCGCATGGTGGTTCGGCATTTTACTGTTCCGATTCGCAGCGGCTTATGTCGAACTCGGCGCCGGCCCTTCTCGATCCGCGCGCGCTTGCGTTTGCTGCGGGATCTGCCCTCTTCACCGCTTTGCTGTTCGGTCTTGCTCCGGCTGTGAACTTCACTTCTGTCCTATTCAGACGCGGCCTTCAGGATTCCCGCGCAAACTCCGCAACAAGACACCACAATAGAGCACGCGGACTATTGATCGCCTTCGAATTCACGCTCTCGCTGGTGTTGCTTGTCGGCTTTGGGCTGTTGCTTCGCAGCTTTCTGCGCGTGGAATCAATCCCGGTGGGTATTTGTACCGACCGCCTGCTGACTGTCAGTGCGAATGTGGCTGCCAGATATCCGAATATGCCCGAACGGATTGCGCTTGCCGGCAAGCTCCTTAATCGGGCCCGAGCGTTTCCCGCCGTAACCTCCGCGCTCATTACCAGCCACCTGCCGCTCACAGGCGCGGATGATACGCGGATTCGAATTGAAGGAACAGCCGAGCCGCCGGCGGAGGTGCGCTATGTTTCGGTCAGCCCCAATTATTTTGAGGCAATGGGAATCCCGATTGTTTATGGGCGGCCTTTATCGGAGCGCGATTCCGCCACTTCCAGCGCGGTGGTTGTAATTAATGAGACTCTGGCGCGAGCTTTGTTCCCGAACGGCAACCCGTTGGGGCAGCGAATCCAGATGGACGACGCTCCTTCGGTTTGGCGCGAAATTGTGGGCGTTGCCGCTGACATCCGCCAGCGAAACCTGGAAGAAGACTCCCGGCCCGTCTTCTACCGCCCTTACACGCAAGGCATCGATTCCGATCTGACTGTCGCTGTTCGCGCGCGATCCGTGGTCGAGATGGCACAGGTTGCACAGGCGTTGCGTAAAGCGGTACGCGGAACAGATCCACAGATCAGCTGGGAACGTGTGAAATCGATGCAGGAGATTATCTACGACTCCGAGTCGCTCTCGCTGCGCCGCCCCATTGTGAAGTTACTTGGCGCTTTTGGAGGACTGGCATTGATACTGACCGCTACTGGACTGTTTGCCGTTTTATCCCAATCGGTTGCGGAGCGCACTCACGAGATCGGCATCCGAATGGCGGTGGGTGCGCGCCCGGCGCAGGTTTTATGGCAGATCTTCAGGGAAACGCTCAAATTCACAATTCCGGGAGCATTGATCGGTGCGGGATGTGCTTATTTGTTGAGCACGCTGCTGCCCTCCGGTCACATTGGATGGAGCGGATCGGGAGTATTTTTGTACGGAGTTGGCCGGCTTGACGCTTCTACGTATGCAGGAGTCCTGCTGGTATTGGTTTTGATTTCAATGGCCGCTCTTTTCGTTCCCGCGCGGCGCGCAACGCGGGTTGACCCGTGGCTTGCTCTTCGAGAACAGTAGAACGCAACCGATTAACAAGGTCAGTTCTTCTTGAATTCCAGAACGGCGATTTTGTCGTCGGTTTGGAGTTGGTCGCCGGTGGCGTTCGAGATGTCCTTCGGGATATTCGTGCGAGGTACCAGAGAGACGGCTGAGATGCGATGCGTGAAGAGAAAATCGTTGGTGACCTTCGTACGCTCGTGATCGATATCCGGATCGATGCCATGCGTTATGGAACGGCTGGTCTGCGAGAAATAGATCTTTATGTCATGAGTGGCGGCTGCGACAAAGACGGGTTGTCCCTGGAAAGTCGGTTCAACCTGCCAAAGGCGAATGTGATGCCTGGATGCGAAAGTGTTGTTCTGCTTTTCGAAGGTCATGTCGGGAGGCCTGCCGTTTAGGGTCAGGACCGACATGGGCGCTTCGTCATAACCTTGATCTTCAATGATGGCCTGCGCCGTATGAAGCGTGGAGGCATGGCCGAGCGGATCGGAGGCAAACCATCCCGCCTCTTTGAAGGCGGCCTGGATCTGTTCCTTGGTACCTATGAACATCAAATTCGTCAAGTCGGAAGGGCTGGGCGGCTTGAGTGCAACGGTGCGAAAGGGAACTTGAGCGACGATATCCGTGAGCATGCCGGCGGGGGTGACCGCCGGTAAGACACTGGTATCACCACCGGATGACGTCCAATTGAGGGGTTGGGTGAGCTTTACCGAAAACTCCACTCCAGGCTTGTAGTCGATTGCGGGATCGGCTGGTTTCACGATTGCGCTCTTGACGCTTGAGAGGAGTTGACCTAGCCCGGGGGACTTTGCTTCCACTTTATTGATGCCTTCGTCCGCAAGTGATGTAAAGGTGCGGGAAGCAGCGATGCCCGTGATGAGGCCCGACTGATCGACTGACTCGCGCGCGTTGTCAACACCTTCGAGAGTGCAGGCGACGGGCTGCGATCGGCCTCGATTGTCATGGATAGATGTCAACTGCAAACGTAAGGTGGCGGCTACCTCTTCGGAGCCGTCGGCTGCGGGCTTGTTAGGGTGAGCGTCGGCCGTTATTCCGGTTAATTGCGTTCCCATGCCGATTACCTCCGCGCCGTTCACCAAAACCGGAGCGATAACAACGGCTGTGACGGGTGATCCCGATGGCTTGTCGCTGCTTACCTCGGAGGTGAGCCGCAACTGGATTTCGGCGCCGGACGGAACCGTAGCGGCGGAAACCGAGAATGCGAGAGCAGCGAAAACCGGGGCGAGAGACAGCGACTTCTTCATACAAATGCGCGCGAAAACCAGTTTACGTCACGAATTCACCGGTTAATATGCCTACCGTCGCCTGAGCCCGCGGAAACTCGAATGCCAACTGGTCGATGACCGGTTACGGCAGAGTAAACGCGATCACGTAGTCACCTTGTTTCGTCCCGAGCTTGCCATGTCCGCCGGCCGCAATGACAATGTATTGCTTGTTCTCAAATGTGTAGGTCATGGGAGTAGCCTGGCCGCCAGCGGGGAGTTGATACTTCCAGAGCTCCTTGCCGGTTTCGATGTCGAAGGCCCGCAGGTAGAGGTCCATTGCGGCGGAAGTAAAGACTAACCCGCCGGCGGTGACGATGGGACCTCCCAGGTTGATAGAGCCGGTTTGATGCCCTGGGACGAAAGTACCGAGTGGAACGTCCCAGACTTTCTTACCCGAGAACAGATCAACAGCCTCGGTGGTACCCCAAGGCGGGGCATTGCAAGGCAACTTACCGGGCGAAAAGAGGAAGCTGCGATAGATTCCGTAGGGAGCTCCTTTTTGATCTCCGAATTCACCGTAGATACGGTTGTCCTGCTGCGCGTTGGTCTCGGCCTCGAATTTCTCACGGGGGATCAGCTTTACCCAGGCTATGAGGCGATTGGTGTTTGCGACCATAATATGGCGTGAGGGATCATAGGCAGCGCTGCCCCAGTTCACGCCACCGACGTTGCCGGGAAACGCGGCAGTTCCCTGAAGACTGGGCGGGGTGAACATGCCCTCCGACCGCAAGGTTTTGATTTTCTCCTGGCACCATTTGCGATCTTCCGGAGTTGGCCCCCAAGCATCGGCCGGCGAAAGCCCTTCCGGTACCAGGGAGATCGTCGAAAAGGGCTGTGTGGGCGCGCTTTCCTCGCCGGGAATGTCAGTTTGCGGCACGGGCCGCTCTTCGACCGGCAGCAAGGGCGATCCAGTGAGCCGGTTCAGGACGAACACGTGACCCATCTTGGTATTGATGACAATGGCCGGAGTGCCGTCTTTCCAGGTGAACAGAGTGGGTTGCGAGGCCACGTCATAATCCCATAGATCATGATGAACAACCTGGAATCCCCAGACAAACTCGCCGGTGGATGCGCGCAGAGCTACCACTGAGTTGGCCCACCGGTTATCACCCTTGCGAATGCCGCCATAATAGTCGGGGGCGGCGCTGCCGGTTGGAACGTAAACCAAATCTGCTTTGGGATCCAGCGAGAGCGCCGACCAGGCATTACCACCGCCCGTTCTGGGCTTTGTGCCATCAGCCCAGGGGATGGGGTTCCAAGTCCAACGCAGTTGGCCTGAACGTGCGTCGAATGCCCGCACGATGCCGCGGCCTGTGTCTACTTTCCAGTTATCTGCGATCGAAGAGCCCGTGATGACCAGATCTTTGGCAATCACGGGAGGGGAGGTGATTTGATAGCCGCCGGTCCATTCCGTTGCTGTCGCTGCATCCTTGTTCAGGTCCACTTCTCCCATTGAGCCGAAGTCCGGACAGGGCTTGCCGCTCTCGCCATCGAGGGCGATGAGCCGCGCATCCAGAGTGCCAAAAAAAATACGGAGGCGGCACGGTTGGCTGCCCTTGGCTTCGGTATCGCGCCAGGCAGAGACTCCTCTGGATGCAACCTCGGAGTAATTTTGGGAAAGATTTATATGAGGATCGTACTCCCACAGCAGGGCGCCGTTTTTCGGATTGAGGGCGATGACATGGTTGTATGGCGTGCTGAAAAATAGTTTTCCATCCACCAGAATCGGTGTGGCTTCGAACGCCGCCTTGCGAGTCAGTTTGGTCTCGGCGTTCGCCGCACCCGTTCGGAATGTCCAGGCCGCCTGGAGTTTCGCTACGTTGCTGCGATCGACCTGCGCAAGCGTGGAATAGCGCGATCCGCCAGGATCATTGCCATAGTTCGGCCAGCCAGCGCCGGCATTTGTTTGCGCGTCACACAAGGCGATTAGAAGAAAGATGGATAGCCAGAAAAAACGGCAGAGGGTTTTAAGATCTCCCATGCTTCTTGGATAACGCGTAAGCAGTGTTAAGGGCAAGCGGAACGGGACGAATGGGACGCCCGGCGGGACGAAGGATTCGGCGCTAAAAGCCCCGGAAGGCCGAATTTCTCCGGGGCTTTCTTTCAGATTCGGTGTCTTCTTAGAACTGATTCCACAAGTACTGATTGTAGATTTCGTGATGGTATTGAAGTTCGGGAGCCTTTACGACATTTCCGAGGAGCCGCGCGCAACGATCCGCGGATGCCTTTTTCAGTTCAAAGTAACGGCCCTTGACTTCCTCGGTGAACAGCTTTGTCGTCCAATCCGATTTGTTAAAAGCATCGAGAGCGTCGTAGATATTGTCCGGCAGGTAGCGTTGAGCTTCACGCAAATTTTCTATGTCTGAAATATCGCCCTCAATGCCTGTCCTGAAGATGGAATACAGCGTCATATACGGGTTGGCGTCAGGTCCGACGGAGCGAACCTCGATGCGCGCGCTTTTCTCGTTACCGATGGGAATGCGCACCATGGAACCGCGGTCAACGGCCGATGCCTTTAGCTGATTCGGAGCCTCGAAATGGGGATCCAAACGCCTATAAGCGTTCACGCTGGCATTCATAACGACGCAGAGGTCGAGGCCGTGAGTGAGAACGCGGTCGACAAAATCCCAGCCGTACTTGCTGGTTTTTTCCTGACCGTCCGGATCCCACATCAGATTCTTTCCGTCTTGGCTGACTGACACGTTGGTGTGCATGCCGCTGCCGTTTACGCCGACCACGGGCTTCGGCAGGAAACTGGCGGTGAGGCCCATCTTGGTGGCTATCTGGCGGCAAATCAATTTATAAAGTTGAATTTGATCGGCGGCGGCAACCACTTCGGCATAGCCATAGTTGATCTCGAATTGCGAAGGAGCAACTTCGGGATGGTCTTTCTCATTCTGAAAGCCCATGGCGCGCTGCACTTCGGCTGCCGTGTCGATGAAGGTGCGTAACGTGTCGCCAGGCAGCGAGTGATAGTAGCCGCCGGTGTTGACGTATTCGAACTTGCCGGTTTCATGGAAGTGCCGCTCGGCATCGGCGCCTTTGAACAAGAATCCTTCAATCTCGTTCGCCGCGTTGAGCGTTAGATTGTCCTTCTTGAAAGCACCCTCGGAATACCCCTTCAGGACAGCGCGCATGTCGCCGACGTATGGACCGCCCTGCTTGTCGATCACTTCGCCAAAGACCATTACTTTGCCCGCGCCAAAGTAATCGGCGGGGGCCCAATAGAACGCTCCCCAATCGATGCCCAGACGCAAATCGCTCTCGCGTTGCGCGGTGAATCCGCGGATGGACGATCCGTCGAATGTCATGTTGTCCCAGCTTTTCACCAGGAACTTTTTGTCGTAGTCGAGCATGTGCAGACGGCCTTCAAGGTCGCTGAACAGTACCGTGATCGCCTTAATCCGTTTTTCGTCGGTTAAGTACTTCAGACGTTCCTCGCGAATCTGTTCCGCGGGAACGCGCTTTGTGCGTTGCTCCTTGGCGTGCAAGTTCAAATCCTCTAACTCGCTATAGGAAAGCCTGAGAAAGTCTTGTAATTCGTTGTTCATTTATCTCCTTCGGATCACTTGGATTCCAGAACTGGCAGCCACCGCCGGCTACTGAGAATCTTGTACTGCTGCAGCGGAGTCAGTGGCGGTTCTAATCAGCGCTTGGGCTGCGTTGAATTTTGTATAAGTTCTCATTGTCGTTGACGGGATGGCGTTCACCCAAGCTTTCGCCCATAGATTCTCTTTATGGAGTCTATGTGCTTTCGATGCAAGGTCTTGCAATAATTTTCCCGGCCGCCCGGATGCGCGGCTTACAGGCAAAAATCCCTGACGGTTGAAAAGCAAGAAAGTACTAGTGTACGGGTGGCTTCTTCTGCTAAACTCATTTTGTCTTTGAGCGCATCCGTAATTATCTCCGAGTGCTTTCCGACCGCTACCTTCCATCTGTTTCAAGTTGGTTTCCAGTGCAGTCTGAACAAAGATAATTTCCATATCGGTTTAAGAAGGACCCACACACTGTGACCAACATTTTTGTCGGTAATCTCAGCTACAGAACTACTCAAGATGAACTCCAAACCGCGTTCTCTCAATACGGCGGCGTGGAGCGCGTAAATATTGTTACCGATCGCGATACTGGACAACCCCGTGGTTTTGCATTTGTTGAAATGACCGATGCCGCCCAAGCGCAGGCGGCAATCACTCACCTGAACGGCAGCGAATTAAACGGTCGAGTGCTGAATGTCAACGAAGCTCGCCCGAAACCGGCCGGCGGTGGCGGCGGATTTGGCGGGCGGCGCAACGACTCCGGCGGCGGTGGTGAACGCGGCGGACGCGGTCAGCGCTGGTAAATCGACCGTTGGCGGAGGTCCCTCATGACGCCGCCTTGGGTACTTCCTGAAATTTGCGCGCCATCGACGCCGTCAATTGCCGCGAGGCGAAGCGAGTAAGAAACGCCATTGCCGCATTCATGCGTCCCGGAATAACCAGCGGCTTGCCGGCTTTCATGGCGCGCCATCCAATTTCAGCCACGGCGCGGGCGCTCATTACATGGGAACCTTCGAAGAGTTTTGTGGCGGCCATTCCGGCGCGTTTATCGAACTCGGTCTTGGTAGGGCCGGGGCAGAGGCAGGTGACTTTAATGCCGAAATCTTTGGCCTCGTTACGAATCGCCTCTGAAAACGAAACCACATACGCTTTGCTGGCGTAGTAAACCGACATCAACGGCCCGGGTTGAAAAGCGGCAGTCGAGGCGACGTTTAGAATTTGGCCGCTGCGCCGGCTGACCATGTCTGTCATAAAGAGCCGCGAAAGCTGAGTAAGCGCCCCGATGTTCAGGTGTACCATCTGCATTTGCTCATCTTCGGACAGCTCCCAAAACTTGCCAATCAGCCCGAAGCCGGCGTTATTGATCAGTGTGTCAATTTTTAAACCGGTGCAGACGATGTCGTCGAACAGGGTATGAGGCGCGGCCGATTCGGAAAGATCGCGCGCGAAAACATAAGCGGTCCTTCCGGTGCGTTGCCTGATCTCTTCGGCCAGCACTTGCAATGGTCCGGGAGTGCGGGCCACCAGCGCGACATCGTAACCATCTTGCGCGCATAAGAATGATAGTTCACGGCCAATCCCGGTGGAAGCACCGGTAATAAGGGCAACGGGCATAGTTTATTGATTCTGGCACCCGGCGTGAAGTTCCGCCGGTGTGGGGCCGATGTGTGCGGCCGATCAGCCGTAAGGTAATCTAGGCACTGGAAAATGGCTGCTGCCTTCCAAATCGGGCCGCTTGCTTTGCTTGCCATAGCCGCTTTGGCCGGTACGGTGGCCCTGGAAAAGACTTTGATTCCTCAGTTCCTTGATGTGACCGACCGTTCTGGATTCACATTCGTCAATCATGCGAGTCACACTTCGCGTAAGTACCTGCCGGAAGCGATGGGCGGCGGGGTCGCCATGTTCGACTACAACAATGACGGGCTTCTCGACCTCTTCTTTGTTAACGGGGCGGAATTGAAGGATCCGATGGCAAGTTCGACGGTCCCCGATAAGTCGGATCCAAAGTATTGGAACCGTCTGTATCGCAACAACGGCGACGGCACTTTCACGGATGTTACAGAAAAAGCCGGCTTGAAAGGTAACGGCTTCGGCATGGGCGTTGCGGTGGGGGATTACGACAATGATGGTTTCTCAGATTTATACGTGACGGCCGTGGGCGGCAGTACTCTGTATCACAACAATGGCGATGGAAGTTTCACGGACGTCACGAAAGCCGCCGGCGTTCAAGGCAGCGGCTGGCCTGCAGGTGCAATGTTTTTCGACTATGACCGCGACGGGCTGCTGGACCTGTTCGTCTCGCGCTATTTGACTTGGGATTTTTCAAAGGATGTATTCTGCGGAGGGCCGCAGCCCGGTTATCGCGCCTATTGCCATCCGGATCAATTTCCCGCCGCGACGCACCTGTTATTCCACAATGACGGCCACGGCCACTTTCGCGACGTTTCGGAGGAGAGCGGTATTGCCAAGTCGCCCGGGAAGGGCTTGGGGGTTGCCTTTAACGATTACGACCGTGACGGCTGGCCAGACATCCTGGTGGCCAACGACTCAGTGGCACAGCAGCTATTTCACAATCTCAAGAACGGCAAGTTCGAAGAAGTAGCGGTGCAGGCCGGGGTGGCTTACGACGAAGACGGCAATTCGTTTTCGGGCATGGGCGTCGATTTTGCGGATTTCGATAACAGCGGATGGCCGGGCGTGTTCATCAACGCGCTGGCTAAACAAAAGTACGCCTTGTTTCGCAATCATGGTGGAACTTTCGAATACATTTCGCCGCGAGTTGGACTGGGGGCGGCGAGCGTGGCTCATTCAGGCTGGGGCGCCAAGTTTACCGATTACGACAACGACGGTCTCAAGGATATTTTTATTGCGCAAGGTCACGTTATGGACAATATAGAACTGACGCAGCCCGATGTCAGATATTTTGAACCGCCCATGCTGCTGAGGAATGTTCCACCTCTATTTGTCGATGTCTCGAAGCAAAGCGGCAGTGTCTTTTCGCAGCCTCTTGCCGCGCGCGGAGCGGCTATTGGATATCTTCGCAACGACGGATTGCTGGATATTGCGATAAATTGCAATGACAAACGCGCGGTTTTGTTGGAGATGACGGGAAACGCAAATCATTGGCTGACTGTAGACACGGTGGGGACACGAAGCAATCGCGACGGCATCGGCGCTCAATTGCACCTGATCACGGAGGATGGAAAGCAACAGTACGGTTTGGTCAGCAGCGCCGGAAGTTACTTGTCGGCTAGTGACAAGCGCGTCCATTTTGGATTGGGCGGCAATAAGAGCGTGAAAGAACTGGAGGTTCGCTGGCCGAGCGGCGTTGTTCAAACGCTCACCAGCATTAGAGCCGATCAAACTCTGGTTATTCGCGAACCTGCGCCATGAAGATCGCGCCGGTATTGCTGATTCAGTTACTGTGCGCCGGTATGCTGCTGCCGGGCCAGGATGCAGATACCATCGTGCTGAAAAATGACACCCAAAAGTTTACGCTCGTCTCCCAGATCGAAGATCCCAAGGAGGCGGCTGCTTTCCTATCCATTCTGCGGGATAATAATCCCGCCATTCGCTTTGAGCTTGCCGGGAATTTCGTAAAGATGTACCCGAAGTCCTGGCTGCTTCCTCAAGCGTACGATCTCTTGGCAAGAAGCGCTATCGACCTGGGGAAATACGAGGAGGCGCTCAGTTACGGCCGTTTTTCGCTACGTTTGCTGCCCGAGAATCCTTCGCTGCTTATTCTTATAGCTAATATCGAGGCGCAGAAAAATCAGCTCCCCACCGCGATAAACAACGCCAGCGATGCGCTTGAATACCTGGGCGAAATTGAGCGGCCTCCTAACATGAGCCAAACCGAGTGGAACGCCATTCGGCCCCAATTGAAGTCGTCCGCTTATTTCGCACGGGCCCGCGCGGAAGCTTCGCAGGGACTGGCCAGCGGAACTCCGCTAGCTCTCCGGATCGCCTTGAACGATTTGAACAGCGCTGCAGCGTGGAACCCCGACGATGCGGAAGTATTTTATTTGCGAGCCATTGTTGAAGTCCGCTTGGAGCAGAAGAGCGCCGCTGCATCAGATTTAGCTTTCGTGTTCGGAAGCGACCAGGGCTTGCGGGAAAAGGCAAAGAGCATTTTATCAATATTGTGGCGGCAGACGTCAAAGGAGGGCACGCCGTTTGAAGTATTCCTGAAATCGCTTCCCGCCAGAACAACTGATTCGAGTCTGCGCGCCGAGCGCCGCAGGCAGACTGACCAGCAATCGCTGATCTCTGGCTATGCCGGGCCGGAAGCTTGCCAGCGCTGCCATGAAAAAGAATATTCGGCCTGGCGCAAGACCGGCATGGCCAGAATGCTGCAGCCGTACCGGCCGGAGAATGTGTTGGGCGATTTTTCGACAGCCACTTTATATATCGAATATTCCGAAGGAGCGGAGAAAGGAACTGAGCCGGATGTTATTCGGATGGGCGTCGCGGGACGGCCTTATTTCGAGCTTCGCGGGTCCGGAAGTTGGAATCGTTATTACGTAGACTTTACTATCGGTTCAAAATGGCAGCAGGGATACGCAACGAAGCTGCCAGACGGGCGGCTGCAGGTTCTTCCTATTGAGTACAATCTGCTTCAAAATAAATGGGTCAATTATTGGAAGATGATCGATCCACCCGGCAGTGCGCGCGCGAACATTCAATCGTTTTCAAAGCTCACTTCAGCCACTAACTATCAGCAAAACTGCGCCATCTGCCATACCAGCCAATTGAAGGCCGATGTCGCTTCAGGAAGTTCGATGGAGCATGCAAGCTTTCTTCAGCCGGGAATCGATTGTGAGATGTGCCACGGTCCGTCTGCCTGGCACATAAAAGAAGCGAAGAAAGGGGCTATGGAGCATCTGGACCCTGTTCAGCCGCCGGTCGATTTCAGAAGAGCGGCAATCGTGACGGTGTCGAGGTGTGCGCGCAATGCCACCGTCAAAGCGCAGTGCGTGAAATCGGCGAAGGCGGCGAGATGAACTATTCCAGCAAGGGGAACTTTGTTCCAACCACTTGGCTCAGGCCTTACGATGCATTCTCGAGGAAGGCTTTCTACAAAGACGGGCGTTTTCGTGAAACAACATTTATCGTCGAAGCATTCACGCGTTCCGCATGCTATCTCCGCGGAACGGCTCAATGCGCAACGTGCCACTCACCCCACCTCGGAGATTTTGAAACCAACAAGACGGCGCTGAAATTCAACGGCAAGCCAAATGAAATGTGCCTGGGGTGTCACGCGGAATACCGTAATCGCATTGCGGAACACAGCCGCCACTCGGCGAACTCGGAAGCCAGCCAGTGCGTGGCGTGCCACATGCCGCGTATCGTGAATGCGCTGCTTTTCAAGGTGCGATCGCATCAGATAGAGGTTCCCACGGCCGATCTTACGGAGCGCTTTGGTCAACAAGACAGCCCCAATGTTTGCCTGACATGCCATGCGGAGAAGAATGCAACGTGGGCGAAGGAGCAACTCTCCGAGTGGCCCCATTAAACTCGGTCGGGCTGTTCCTCCTGATAGCGGCGGCGGTGGCCAGCGGTCAAACGGCCAATAAGTCATATGTCGGCTCGAAGGCTTGTTTTGCCTGCCACTCGGAGATCTACAAATCTTTTGAAAAGACCGGAATGGGGCGTTCTATGACGCTCGCGAGTGAATGGAAAGCCGGTACTCTGCCGGCGCAAGCGACGGTATCTCAGCCCGGAACTTCACGCAGTTTCACGGTGTCGCACAATGAATCCGGCTGGCGGCAGAGCGAATCGGAGGCTGGCGTGTTCTCCGTCGATCATCAACTTGATTATGCCGTTGGCTCCGGCTATAACGGCTTGACGTTCCTGATACGCCGCGGCCGTTTTCTTTTTCAAGCGCCCCTTTCTTACTATGCGAGGACGCAGAAGTGGGACCTCTCGCCGGGCTACGAGAACGCGGATCTCGGGTTCGGCCGTATGGTTCCGGAGGAGTGTATAAACTGTCACGCTGGCCGGCCTTCGCCCTTACAGAACTCATCCGGCGCTTACGCCGATCCTCCGTTTCAAGAGCTGGCTATCGGCTGTGAAAATTGCCATGGACCCGGTGAAGCTCATGTAAAATCGCAGGGGAAGCGGGCTGGAGCGATCATGAATCCAGCCAAACTCACGCCTCGTTTGGCCGACAATATTTGTCTCAACTGTCATCAGGCCGGTGATGCGAGAGTCACTCAGCCTGGCAAGACCTATCTCGATTTCCGCCCCGGTGAGTGGTTGTTCGATACGACGGTTATTTTCAAACAACCGGCCAAAACCGATCAGCCGCAAGCGGACTTATTGGAACATTACGCCGCCATGCAGGCAAGCCGCTGCTTCCGGGAGAGCGCCGGTAAGCTTAGCTGCCTCACCTGCCACGATCCGCACACTCAGCCGAGCCAGGCCGCGGCAGCTGCTTACTACCGCCCTAAGTGCCTCACTTGCCATGGCGAGCAAAGTTGCCGCCTTCCACTGAGCGTCCGAACGGCTCAAACGCCCGCGGATGACTGCATAGGTTGTCACATGCCGAAACGAAACGTGACGCAGATTTCTCATTCCGCATTGACCAACCACCGCATTCCGGCTCAAGAGGGTGAACCTGCACCTCCGCTCAAGCAAGATGAAAGGGAGGGAGTAGTTGTAGTGAATCCGCCCGAGGGCCGAACGGTCGAACTCCCTAAACTTATGCTGCTGCGCGCTTACCAGCAACTCCCGCAAAAGGATCCTGAGTATCAGCGGCGTTATCTGGCTGTATTAGACGAAATGGGTAAGACTCAACCACAAGATACTTTTGTCCAGGCCGCATTGGGCGATAAGGCATTTTCTGACGACCGAAACGACGATGCCGTTGCGCATTTAAAATTGGCGCTGCCGCTGGGCAATCCCGCGATTTACCTGGAATTAAGTCAATCTCTGATTAAGCTGGGCCGCCATGAGGAAGCTATAGAATATCTAAAAAAGGGAGTTGAAATAGATCCGTACAACGCAGTTATACAGAAGACGTTGATATTGCAATACATCAACTCGAAATCATATGCTGAGGCGCGGATTCTGATGGAACAATATGTTGCAACGTTCCCGGAAGATACGTTCATGCGCGGCTTGCTGGCTCGGGTGAACAAATGATGCGGGGCAGTGTTCGATGGCTGGTGCTGTCTTGGCTAGGTATTGCGCCGGTTTGTTTTTCGCAGTGCACCAATCCCCCCGAAATCGCGCGCGCCATCAAGAGAGCGCCTAGTTCCGAGGCTTACGATGCACTGGGAGCATACTTCGCCCAGAACAAACGTTTGGATTGCGCGCTGCCCGCCTTTGAACACGCCATAAAGCTGGACCCGGCGTCCTGGGAGGCCCATTTCAATTACGGGCTGGCCCTGATGAGCGATAACCAAACTGAGAAAGCCGCCGGCGAGTTCCGCCAGGCGCTAAAGTACAAACCCGAGATGCTTCCGGCCAGGAACGCCCTCGGTCTTGCCCTTCAGGCGTTGGGACGCATGGACGAGGCTGAAGCCGAGTTTGCGAAATCGTTGCAGGCGAATCCGTGGTCGTCCGACACTTTGGCGCGATTAGGGGAACTTTACTCCGTGGAGCGGCGCTACAAGGCGGCTATCGAAAAGTTGTCTCAAGCGAGCGGGTTATCGCCAGCCGATCCGGATTTGAAGATTGAGCTGGCAGTTGCGTTCTCCGGCAACGGAGACGCAGCCCAAGCCGTTAAGATCCTCGCAGATCTCATCCAATCGGACCCAAATCTTGCGCGCGCTCACTTCAATCTGGCAACCGTTTACGCCAACGAAAAGCAATTTCGCGAGGCGGCAGATGAATACGGCGCCACCCTGAAACTGGAGCCCGATAACGATGCAGCGCGATTGTCTTTAGCGAAGGCGTATGCCACAATCGCCAATTTCCAGGCAGCGCTTCCCATCGCGCTCGCCTATGTAGGCCGCCGGCCCAATGATCACGAAGGCCATTACATTCTGGGCAATGTATATAGAGGTCTGGCTCAGTACCCCGAAGCGGAACGTGAACTTGAACTGGCCGTCGCGGGTAAAGACGAGTATGGGCCGCATTATGATTTGGGATTTGTGCTGTCGAAAGAAGGCAAGCCCCAGGAAGCATTGCCGCATTTGCAGCGTGCCGCTCAACTACGGCCCGAATCCGCCGAAGCGCACTTCCAATTAGCCAATGTGCTGAAAGCCTTGAACCTGGCTGCGGAAGCCGGTAAGGAGATGAATGCCGTTCGCCAGGCGAAGCAGCAGTCAACAGACGAAAATGTGGCCTCCGCCGCCGGGAATGATGCAAACAGACTGCTGTTTCAGGGCGATCCCGAAGCTGCTGCTGCGAGCTACCGGAAAGCCTTAACTCTCGATCCGGCGAACGCCAAGACATGGTTCAATCTATCAATTGCCTTGGGAGAACTCGGAAAGCATGCAGAACAGCGGAGCGCTCTTGAGAAAGCTATCCAATGCGATCCGTCGCTTGCCGGAGCCTACAACCAGCTTGGGTTGCTTGACGCCGCCGAGGGTAAGGAGGCCGTCGCCGAGGGTCAGTTTAAAAAGGCGATCTCGCTCGACCCGCAATCGGCCGAAGCGGAGAGTAATCTAGGAACCCTCTATGGCAGGACGGGTCGTACGCAGGAGGCCGAAGCTCTCCTGAGAAAGGCTACCGAAAACGACCCGAAGCTAGCCGAAGCGATTCTGAATTTGGGATTGATTCTGGCGAGTGAAGGCCGTCTTTCGGAAGCCGAGACTCATTTGCGCAAGGCAGTAGACTTATCTCCCGCGAACGCGACGGCCATTAATGCGCTGGGGATGGTGGAGGCAAAACTGCAGGAATCGGAGCCGGCTATTCAAACATTCCAGAAAGCTGTCGCGCTGCAGCCCCGTTCGGCACAGGCGCATTTAAATCTAGGGATCGCTCTAGCCGATCGGTATCAAATGGATAAGGCGTTGGCGGAGTTTACCGAGGCTGAGAATTTATCGCCGGACACGGCGGCCCCCCGTTACAACCGAGGCAGACTGCTGGTGGATACAAATCGCTACCAGGAGGCTCTGCCTGAACTGAAGCTGGCCTGCGAACGGAATACGAAATTTTCCGCGCCATTCTATCTACTCGGGCTCGCTAATACCAAGCTCGGCAACCATACGGATGCGGTGACTGCCTTTGCGGCGTTTTTGCAATTGGAGCCCCGGAATGCCGATGCTTACTTCCTGGCCGGGCAGAATTTGCAGCGGCTGGGACGCACGAGCGAAGCGATTGAATACTGGAAGAAAGCAGTTGCCGCCGACGCCAATCAAACCGAGGCTTTATACAATTTATGGCGCGCCTTGGCAAAGGCCAATTCCGCCGAAGCGGCTGGCTATGAGGAACGATTCAAGAGCGCACAGAAAGAAAAGCGGACCGTTGGGCAGGCCGGCACCCTGGGGAACTTTGCGCTTGATTCCGCCAAACGAGGCGACTATCAGGAAGCAATTTCCCAATTCCAGCAGGCGCTGAAAGAGTGCGGCGAATGCCAATCGCGAGCCGATCTGTTTAAAGACATGGGACTTATTGAGTGCAAGAGCGGCGATATTCAGCACGGAGAGGAGCATCTGCTGGTTGCGAAATCGCTGAAGCCGGACGATCCCGATATCGCTAAAGCGCTGGCCGTGGTGGGCCAAGTGAAAAGCAAACCCTCACCCTAAAGGTGGTCCCGCGAGTACAACGAACGGCGTATTGACTGTCCGCAACAAATGTGTTGCGCGCCGCCCGTAGTTGTGATAGTATCGCATTACTTTATCGTAAAAGTTAACGATAATTCGCATATTTCAGGGCCAGGCAGACGGGAAGCCGGGCGAAAGGGACCATGTTGCACTTCTTTTCTCGATTCAATTTCTCCAGCAGATCGATCATTCTGCTCCTAGCCTGCGCGGCGCTTGTTATGCCGCTGAAGGTCTATTCACAACAATCGTCGGCGGCCATTAACGGCACGATAAAAGATTCCAGCGGCGCTGTCGTGGATGGGGTTACCATGACTCTCACGAACGTCGCGACGGGAGTCTCGCGGAACAGCGTCAGCAACGCTGCCGGTGATTATGTTTTCATCGACGTTCTGCCGGCGACGTACACAATGAAAGTTACGAAAACCGGTTTCAATACCATTACGCAACAGCAACTTACGTTGAGTGTAAACCAGACGGCAACGTTCGATTTCACGCTCACGGTGGGAGCGACCCAGCAATCGGTCACGGTTGAAGGGGCGGCGGTGGCTATCGAGTCTTCCACTGCCGAACTGGGAACGGTTATTAACGAACAGGCGGTGAAAGATCTGCCGCTAAATGGACGTAACTTTACGCAATTGCTCACGTTGACCCCTGGTGCCAGCCCCGTGAGCGTGGCGCAGAATTCGGGCGGCGGCGGCGGATTCGCCGGCAATGCCGTTGGCTCATTTTCGTTTCCCGCCCTTAATGGCCAACGCAACCGCAGCAACATGTTCATGATGGACGGCGTGACGGACCTGGGATCGTTCATTGGCAATTACAACATCGCGCCGATTCTTGAGACCGTGCAGGAGTTTAAGGTTCAGTCGCACAATGACTTGTCGGAATGGGGGCAAGCGCCCGGCGGCATCGTAAACGTCGCTACCAAATCGGGAACGAACGCCTATCACGTGTCGGCCTGGGAGTTCTTGAGAAATGAGAAATTCGACGCGAATACTTACTTCAACAATCAGTTGGGCGCTGGGCGGAATCCTCTAAGGCAGAACCAGTTCGGCGTTTCGGGAGGCGGCCCGATTTGGATTCCGAAGCTCTATAAAGGGACGAACCGCACCTTTTTCTACGGAGGCTACGAAGGTTATCGCCAGAGTAGAGCATCGCAAAGCTCGGGTCTCGCACCCACGCAGGCGGAATTGAATGGCGATTTCAGCGGAATCAGCAACAAAATCTACAACCCTGCCACACTCACTCAAGCGGCACCGGATATACGGCGATGCCCTTCGCGGGCAATGTGATCCCAACGAGCCAAATTAACCCGATATCAGCCGCTTATGCCAAGGTGAACTTTCCCACCGGTCCCGACCGTGGCAAGCGGCAACAACTATGTCGATTCCACGCCCACCCATCTGAACCAGGACAGCTATCAGATTCGCGTGGACCAGACCTTTGGCGAGCATGACAGCCTTTTTGGCCGGGTCTCGGAGTATAGCGAACCGCAAATTGGTTCCAATGGATATGTTGGTACTTCGACTTTCTCTAACGATAACGGCTGGAACGCGGTGATTCATGAGACGCATACCTTCAGTCCAACGGCTGTTTTCGATGGCTTTTTTGGACGCAATCTTGGCAATGCCTATACCGGCAGCGGTGTCCCCGGAGCTCCTACAGGTTTCGCAAATTCGTTGATCCAGTTGGGCGTCTCCGCTAATTTAGTGAGTAACTTTCAAGGCGGCCAAGGTCCATTCATTCCTGGAATGGGCGTAAGCGGATATCTTGGGGGTGCACAACAGTCTGTTCAAGACACTCTTGGGTACGCGGACAATTGGGCATTTGGAGGCAGCTTCACGAAGATTATCGGCAGGCACACGCTGAAGATGGGTGCCAGCTTTTCAACCAACAACACGCACTCCCCCATATACAATTCGTCGGAATCGTTTACCACGACGCCGACGCAAAACCCGGCGAGCGCCAATGGTACTGGCGACGCCCTCGCCTCGTTCTTGCTTGGCCTTCCGGACGGCGCTAACCGGCGAAACGTACTCGAAACCGAGCATGGTGGTTGGGTGAATGGCGCATACTTCCAAGATGAGTTCAAAGTCAACTCCCGGCTTACGCTAAACCTCGGCCTCCGTTACGATGTAACGCTGTGGCCAATTTACGGCAATCCGCCAGCCCCCGACGCCTATGTCGGCGATATCGATCTGAACAATGGAACCTATATTCTGGCCAACGTGCCCGCGGCTTGCAGCGCCACACAGGGCTTTCCGTGCATCCCCGGCGGAACGCTGCCCGACCATGTCGTGGTCACCACGCACAGCAATCATTCCATTTACTCGAACGATCATAGTAACTGGCAGCCGCGAGTTGGGCTGGCTTATAGGGTGACTGACAAGACCGCGCTCCGTGTGGGCTATGGCCGTTTTTACGATAACTGGAACTCCATCATTCAATTGGCCCAAAATTATGAGGGAACCTGGCCGGACGTAGGCCAACTCATCGCCCAAAACCTGAATCATCCAGGCGGAGTAAAAGCACCCATTAGCGATCCTTTCAACCAGGGTTCCGGCGGCGTAGCTTATCCTTCCACGACTCCGTTCAATTCCCCCGGCTTTGTTAACTGGTATGTCGATCCGGGCAAATACCAAATGCCTTATTCCGACCAATGGAATGTCGGCATCGAACAGGGGCTGGGGAACAATATTGTTCTTTCTCTTGCTTATGTGGGGTCGCATGACCTGCGGCTCAATCAAGGCGGCCAAGGCAATACCGATCCCACTCCGGGACCGGTTGATACTGAGGCGGCTCGCCGTCCTTATCCATACATCACACCCACGTTTTACGACAAGAGCGTCGGTCAGAGCAAATACAACTCGTTCCAGTTCCGGTTGCAGCAGCGCGCCACGCACGGATTGACCTACATTATTTCCTACACCTATTCGAAATCGATGGACACTGGTTGTTCGGGCAGCTTCGGGGCGGAGGGCTGTGAAACGCAATTTCCTTACAACACAAACAACGATCGCAGCGTCTCCGGGTTTGACTTGCCGCACATTTTTTCGGGCAGCGTAGTCTATGACATACCAGTTGGCACCGGTAAGGCGTTTACAACTCACAACCGTGTTGCGGACTACGTAGTCGGCAACTGGCAGCTTGGCGGTATTGTGAGCGTACACTCAGGGCAGCCGTTCGATGTAACGGTGAGCAACGGAGATACGGCGGGAACCGGCAACGGCACGGAACGGGCAAACCTGTTGAGTTCCAGCGTCTATGCGCAAAGTACCGATCCGACCTTTTATCTGAATACTGCGGCGTTTGGTATTCCGGCGGCGGAGACGTACGGGAGTCTGGGCCGCAATAGTCTTAGACAACCCTACTTTCACAACATTGATTTATCTTTGACTCGGCGCTTTCCCATCAAAGAACGGGCCAATCTTGAGTTCCGTGCGGACGCATTCAATCTGAGTAACTCCGTGGTTTTAGGAGGACCCAACAGCACTTTGGGGAATTCAAACTTCGGCGTGATTACAGGTACGGCGAACAGTGAGCGACAGGTGCAGTTTTCAATGAAGCTGGTGTTCTAGCCGCGATGGGCCAGATTTACTGGCCCTTTTCGCCTTGTCAGGGGCACAATAATAGTACCCATGATTATATTCCACTCGATGAGTGTTTTGCTTCTGACCTTGGCTGCTGCCGCGAGTGTCTTCGCGCAAGGCGAGAAGATTCGTATCATCGCCTTCGGAGCCCATCCCGACGATTGCGATATTCGCGCCTCCGGAACTGCCGCGCTTTGGGCGAAAGCGGGCTACGCCGTGAAATTCGTTTCCGTCACAAACGGCGATGCCGGCCATCAAATCATGCATGGCACCGAATTGGCGCGGCGGCGGCTAGGCGAGGCAAAGGAATCGGCACGGCGGCTGGGCATTGAATATGAAGTCCTGAACAATCACGATGGGCAACTGCTGCCCACGTTGGCCGTGCGCGAACAAATTATCCGCGAAATTAGAGGTTGGAAGGCAGACGTGGTGCTGGCGCCGCGCCCCAACGACTACCACCCCGATCACCGCTACACCGGCGTGTTAGTGCAGGACGCCGCCTATATGGTGGTGGTACCGAACGTAACGCCCGACGTGCCGGCGCTGCGCAAAAATCCGGTTTTCTTTTACTACCAGGACAATTTTCAACGGCCCAATCCTTTCCGCCCCGATGTCGCGGTATCGCTGGACGAAGTGATCGACCAGAAAGTGGACGCGCTCGATTCGCACGTTTCGCAGTTCTATGAGTGGCTGCCGTGGGTGGATGGAAAACTGAACGAAGTCCCCAAAGATCACGCTGAGCGGAAGGCTTGGCTAAAGCGCACGTGGACTCGCGAGCCGACACCTGAGATTCGCGCGTCATTAGTGAAATGGTATGGCGATGAGAAGGGCAACGCGACGAAGTATTACGAAGCGTTTGAGATCTGCGAGTACGGGGCGCAACCGGACACCGCGCGACTCCGGCAGTTGTTTCCCATGCTGCATTAAGAGCCGCTATTCTTACTAAGCTCAATTCTTGTCACGCTCTCGTGACGAAACGTGTACTGTATTCGAGAATTCTTCACTTCCACAACCGATTCCATCGGCGTTATCAAGTCTGGCCGCATTTCATCGTTGCGTTCGTAGATGCTTGAACCGTAAATGGATTCCACCTTTCCGCTTGGTTTGGAACTGAATCCGGCGATGGAGATCGCCGTTTGAAAATCCTGTGTAAGGTGCCGGTTCACGCAGAACATCGTCAATCGATCGCCGGCATTGTTGAGGGCGGCGACGACGTCCAAATACGGAACATTCGGAATCTCCGGCAATCGAGTGATCCCGCGATGCACGTCGTAATGAGGAGAATCGCTTTCAACGGCAACGGGCACGTCGGCGCCGGCGGTGGAGTACAAGCGGAAGGTGTAATAGCTGGGCGTTCCATACACGCGGCCGCGCTTCTTCCAGATGCCGGCGAATTCAATGATTCCGGTCATGTCCGATATCGGCACAATGGCGGCATTTTGCATCAGCATATTGAAAAAGCCAGCGGTGCCGATCGCGCCGCCCATGTTGTCATAACGGGGAGCATCGGGAGCGCTATTGCCGTCGCAACAGACAAACAGCCATTCGGTAAAAGCTATGCGTGCCTTGTCGCGGAAAGCCGTTTCGCTTATCTGAGACTGCATTTCCCGCAAACGGCGGCCTAGCTCCACCGGCAGGGCGAATGCGGCCTCGGCAATCGAATCCGGCGTGCTGTTCTGCTCTTGCACCCGATCCGTTGTTACAACAAAGTGTGTTGACAGGAAATTAAAGGTACCGGGCGGATTTGTTAGCTGAGCAGCGTTCCACTTCCGATAAACATCAGGATCTTGTCCGGTGGCTATCAACTGGACTTGCGGATCAACGGCCCGGATAGCTCTGCTGAACTCCAGCGTTCGCCGGGGCAATTCTTCCAACGTTGGATAGCCTAAATTCCAATTACCCCAGAGCTCATTTCCAAGCTCCCATAACAATCCCTGGTGTTGGCTCCAATGCTGGTCGACATAGCGAACCCAATCGGCGGCCTCCTCCGGTGTTCCGCTGCCAAGGTTCAGCGCAATCTGGGGCTCAGCGCCGATGAGGCTGCAAAACCGCAGGAATTCGTCAGTGCCGAACTGATTGTACTCGGGTATGCCCCACGCAACGTTCAACATGCTGGTCCGTTTATCTTGGGGACCTATGCCATCGCGCCAATGATAGGCGGAGGTGAAATTGCCTCCAAACCTTACAAGCGGCGTCTTCATCGACTTCGCCATACCGACCATTTCCGGATCCAGGCCATCGATATTATCCGCAGGCATCAGACTGGCTTGGTCTATGAGAGCCCGCTCGTCGCCTTCCACCTTGATAACGAAATCGGCTGGCTCCAGCGCCCGCAACTCTCCGCGTGCAATTTCAAGCGCAAAGGTATACTTGCGCCACTCGGCTGCCGGTGCATTCACCGTTGTCTGAGTCAACACCTGTTCAGGATGGTTGCGCCGGCGAATTGAGACCTGCATAGCCGCCGGCCCGCTGAGGTGTTTCAAATAAACGCTGCCGTTGTAGCGCAATTCGCGATGAATAGGGAGGAAAATCTGTTGCCTGATACCGGTCTCCCGTCCGGGCACTCCTAAGATCTCAAGCGAACGCCACGAATTAGCGGCGTCTCCCCAACGCGGTTCATAGCGGTTGCCCTCCGTAACATCGAGCGGTTCCCAGGGCAGTGGCAAAGCGAGTTGCGAGGCGCGCGCCAGAGCGGGTTCCTCCGTGAGCATGTGGGCAATTGCCGGTGCACTCCACAGGTTCTCTTCGAAACTCGGGTTTTGAAGAACCTCAGCCCATAAGCCGTTGTAAGTGGAATTGCCGATCGGTTCTAGAAAACTGCCGAATATTGTTGGCGGTATTTTGTAACCGGCGGGTTTGGCCGTGTTGATCTGGATCTTTACAATATCGGGCGTATTGGTTTGTGAACTTACAGGCAGCGATATTGTTAACGCTAGAATGGCGGCAACTGTGAGGTCTCTAATTGTCATCTGTTTCCTACTGAATAGTTCCGTTGTCTGGAAATGCCAGCCGGAGTTGCGTCCTGCTGGCTCGAGTCGCTTTGGTTTCGAGGTCCGCTGCCAATCTCCGTTCTTCCTCGGCCCGTTGAGCGTCGCGCTTTCGAAAAAAGATCATTGCCAGCTTGTAATGGGCCGCAGCAAGCTGGGGGTCCGCTTTGATCGCGGTTTCAAGGAAACTTTGCGCCTGGTCCAACTTTCCTGTTCGAAACATCAAGCCACCCATGGCCAAATTGGCTTTGGCGTGATGCGGATCTTGCTTCAGTACGGTCCTCAAGAGCGCCTCGCCTACATCAAGCCGCCCATCGTCCAGATTAAGCTGGGCAAGTTCATAGCGCGCGTCCAACAAGTCCGGCTCAAGCGCTAAACACCGCTGAAGCTCGGCCCGGGCTTGGTCCGGGCGCGCGAGTTTGATATCCAACCACCCCATGGCGTAGTAAGTAGGTGCAAAGTTTGGATGGTGTACAGCAAACTCGCGGAATAAAGAAAGAGCTTGCTGCCAATTCTCTAAAGAGATATTCGCGCGGGCCAAGAGATACAGAGCAACTTGGTTCGCTGGTTCGATCTGGTGAGCCTTGGTGAGGGCGTCCAGTGCATCCAGTCCTAGATCGCGGCGTATACAGACTGTTCCAAAGTGTATGAGAGTTGGGACGTCACCGGGGGAATTTCTCCGTGCTTGTATCAGGAGGGCCAAGGCTTTTTCGTCCAGCCCCTGCTTCTCCGCCGCATAGGCGCATCCGTTCAATGCATCCAGGTTGTTGGGGGTCAATTGCAGCGCCCGGGAAAAGCTGGCCTCCGCCGCGGATGCATCTTGCGGGAGTTCCGCCCGTCCGCGTTCCACCCAGTAATCGGTGCGGTCTCGAAGGGAAGGCTCAAGGGCGGTTAGCGTCGCAAGCGCATTCCGCAGTGCGCCGGTTCGCAGCCACGATGCAGCGAGGCTGAAGCGCACGCCCGGTTTCTCACTGCCCAGGGAAACCGCCCGCTCTAGATATCTCCTGGACGCTTGATAATCGCCCTGCCGGTAGAACAAAAAGCCGATATTTTCGTTCAGAGAAATGGAATCGGGCGCTAATTTCAGGCCACCCAGAAAAGCATCCTTCGCAGCACTAACGTGTCCGGATTCACCTTCGGCAATACCCAGCAGATTCCAAAGCTCTATGCTTTCCGGGAAATGCCGCAGCCCCTTCCGAAGCGCCTCGGCCGCAGAGCGGAAATCGCCTGCTTGCATCTTCTGAGCCGCATTCGTAGCCACCGTCCCGGCATCTCCAACCTCCCGGCCTTCCATTGAAAAGGCCAGCCCAGTAGGCAAACTACGATCAAGATCACTCCGCGCCGCAAACTCCTCCAGGACCTTTTGGTTGACGCTTTCGGTTGCATCCCGTTATCGCCTGCATCGTCAGGAACTTTGCTAGCAAAGAAACGCATAGCGCCTTGGGTTTTCGAGGCTTTATAATTTTGCCACGGCCGCAAATTTTTGCGCCAAGTGGGAGACCGTTTATGACTGCACAAATCCGTGCGAACATTTTCAGCCTAGCAATGATACTCATTTTTTACTGCTGGGGCCTGCCGGTATTTGCTCAAACGAATGAAGGCATCTTGGCAGGTACCGTGCTTGATTCGAGCGGCGCGGCAATAGAAGGCGCGCAGATTACGGCTAAGGCCGAGGGCACGGGCCAAACCTTGACCACGGCAACCGGTCCAAATGGCGCCTTCCGTTTTCCCTCCATTCCAATTGGGAGGTGGGATGTTACGGCGTCGCACGCAAGTTTCAGTTCCGCTACCCAAACCGGCGTGACCGTTCAGGTCAGCACTACTAACACGATCTCAATCACCCTGAGCGTTGGCAAGACTGAGCAAAGCGTAACGGTAGAAGCAGATGCCGCACGAATCGAAACTGCGAGCTCGGATATTGGAACCGTGATCACATCAACTGAGGAAGACGAACTTCCCTTGGCTCTGGGCGGCGTTGGCGCGCTTCGCTCGCCCGAGGCGTTTTCATTTCTGGCTCCCGGAACCGCAGGCCCCGGAACGGCCAACAGCACAAATGGCGTTTTCATTTCGAAGATCGGCGGCGGCCAGAACTTCGGCAACGACGTTCTGCTTGATGGGGCAAGCATTTTGAGAACGGAAAACGGCTCATCGTTCGATGAAGCGGCTCCTTCTGTCGAGGCGATTTCCGAATTCCGCGTTCTTACGTCCACTCTGCCAGCGGAGTATGGCCGGACAACGGCGGCAATTGAGGTTTTCGCCAGCAAGTCCGGAACAAATTCATTTCATGGCACAGCCTATGACATTCTGCAGAACGACGACTTGAATGCGAACTCATGGTTCAATAACGGCTACGCTGCTCAGTGCGCGCCTGGAGATTCGACATGCCGCGCTCAATACGCCCGACCCGTGGATAAGAAGAACGACTACGGCGGAAATCTGGGAGGTCCGGTCTGGATCCCAAAAATCTACAACGGGAAAAACCGGACCTTCTTTTTCTTCAATTGGGAGCAATACAACCAGCACATTGGAGGGACGAATACGAGCACTCTGCCCACTGCGTCGGAGCGCGGCGGCGACTTTTCGGGAATCCTGAATACCTCGGCGGTCCTTGGCACCAATCCATGCGGCGGAACACCTATCTACCAGGGCGAGATCTTCGATCCCAACTCCTCCCGAACGGGAGCTGGCGGCCTCCCTTGCCGAACGTCATACCTGGCCGAGACGGGAAAGAACGCCATTCCAGCCTCGATGATCTCGAAGGTCGCGGCCAATTTCCTCGGCTACCTGCCTTCGCCTAACATCCCTACCCAGGCGAATGGCAACAATTATGCCCTTTCAAGCAGCACGCCGCTCGAAAACACCACCTATACAGTTCGAATCGATCAAACCATCTCGGATAGGAGCAAGATATTCGGGATGTACGACACGCGCGATAACGCGCGCTACAGCAGCGGTACTTACACTCTGCCGCCGCCAATCGACCCGAACGGGTGGAACCAGAACTTTGTTACGCACTACGGGCGTTTCGGTTGGGATTTCATCTTCTCCCCAACCCTTTTAAACCACTTGAACCTTGGCTATAACCGCACAAACAGCCAGAACTACACGACGGGTGCGTTGGAAGCTATTAGCGGGAATTTCAACTGGAACGCAAAACTCGGAATCTCGGGGCTTTCCGGAACGGAGTTTCCGATTGTGAATATGGGCGAGAACGTTCCCGCGATTGGCCGCGCGAACGACGACGACAACGTAGACAACGGCGAGCGATTTAACGACAACGTGAATTGGGTGAAGGGAAATCACAGCCTCACGATGGGCTTCGATTTCCGCAATCAGCTGTACGGCACCTACGCCTTCGACACCGATACGGGCGTCTACAACTTCGGACGGGCCGAGACTTCGGCGGACCAGGCACTAAGCGGCCAGAGCGGCAATGGAATCGCGAGTTTCCTGCTGGGAGGTGTTGACAATGGAAACGCCTTCCTGCAGGGGCACGTTCCTAGATGGACATTCCAGTACTACGGGACATTTATTCAAGACGACTGGAAGGTGAGTCCTCGCCTCACGTTAAATCTCGGCTTGCGCTGGGATATTGACGTCCCTCGAGAGGAATCGCGTAATGACACCTCGAACTTTAGCCCGACCACTCCCAATCCTGCAGCCAATAATCTTCCAGGAGCGTTGGTGTTTGGAAACATCTGCCACTGCAATTCGCGGTGGGCAGACACAAAGTTCCACGACCTTGGGCCGCGCCTGGGGTTTGCATTCAATCCGAAGGGAGGCAGGTTTGTCATTCGCGGCGGTTACGGGGTCATCTATTCACCGCTGCAATATACCGATTTCGGCGGCAGCCAAGTGCAGGGTTATTCCGCTACGCCAACCTTCAATAGCCCGAATGGATTCAATCCGGCGTTCCAGTGGGACAACGGCTTTCCCTCGTACGCCCTGCCGCCGTTTCTGAATCCCTCGGTGGCAAACGCGACACCCCCGAATTACATTGCACCCAGCTTCGGCCAGCCGGGAATCATTCAGAGTTGGAGCTTTCAGATACAAGGGCAAGTTTCGAAGAATACCATCGCAACGCTTGGATACGTTGGGCTGCGCTCGCAGAACTTGCGGTCGAATATTCAGAATTTGAACAACATAGGGCTTCAGAGTTTTTCGCTCGGCCAAGCGCTGAACCAGCCGCTGGCGACCAACACACTGGGGGTAGCAACTCCCTATCCCGCTATTTACACGGAATGGGGATCGGGAATCAACGTAGCACAGGCGCTGCGGCCTTATCCTCAATACAACTACATCTACAGCGATGTGCTGCAGAACATCGGGCAATCGAGCTTTGAGTCGCTGCAGGCCACCTTAGCGCGCCGGATGAGCGCCGGGCTGAGCATGCAACTCTCCTTTACATGGGAAAAAACGCTGACTGATGCGGATAGCTTGTTGCCCGATACGGCTACGGGAGGAATCTCGCAGGTTCAAAATCCGGATGCACTTTTACAGGAGAAGGCCCTGAGCAGCCAGGATGTGCCGTACACGTTCACCGGGGCAATTTTGTATCAACTTCCGTTTGGGACGGGCAAGCCGTTCCTGCAGCATGGAATCGGAAACGCGGTCTTGGGAGGTTGGCAGCTCGGGACTGTTCTGCGCTATCAATCGGGTACTCCTATCAGCTTTGGTTGCGCCAACGGTGTTCCGGACTGGCAGAATTGCATACGCTTTAACCGTGGATCCGCATCTCCGTTGAGCGCCTCGGCGCTGAATGGCACTTTCAGTCCATTCACCCCGGGAGCAAGTTACTTCAACCCGGTTTGCCAATACCTGGGGCAAGCCGGCTGTGCATTTGCCGATCCGAATACCGAACCAATTGCTCAGGGAAGCAATCTCACTGTCCAGCAGGCAAGAGGCGGCGCTTACGTGTTGGGCAACTACCCGAGGAACAACCGGGATGCATTTGGGCCAAATTACTACAACGAGGATATTAGTATCATCCGGAATTTCCATCTCTTCGAATCGGCGAGTCTCCAATTAAAAGGTGAACTGCTGAATGCATTCAACCGGCATATTTTCGCAATTGCCGACGCGGCGGATGTCGGCCCTTACGATCCAAACTTCGGGAAGGTGTTCGGTACACTCGATGCCCAAAGGGTTGTTCAATTCACGCTTCGTCTGAATTTCTGACAGTGGCCAGCTATTCTCATCTCGCTCTCGCAATACTGATTCCTATTGGAATATTGGCGCCCGCGTGTGCTCAGATTCCCGCTCCAAATCCACAGCAGGCGTATGAACTGGGTTCCGAGCAATTCAATCGCGGCGCTTTCGCCGACGCCAAGATTTCGTTTGGTCGAACAATTGAGCTGGATCGCTTCTCCGCAGAGGCGTACCGCGGACTGGGTATGACGGACCTTGAGCTGAAAGACTACGAAGGCGCGTACCACGCATGGCTAAGAGCCGTTGACCTGAATCCGCAAGACGAGAAATCCAAATACTTCCTAGGGCGCCTTTTCTATGAAGCGAATATACCCAATCAAGCCGCTGCGTGGCTGCGCGAAGCACTTGCTCTCAAGCCGGACGATTATGAAGCGCTGACCTACCTGGGGTTGTCCGCCGAGGCTCTGGGGTACGATTCGACAGCTCTTCGCCTCTATCGCAAAGCTGTGGCCGCGAGCAAGTCACAGGGCAAGCCATACTCATGGGCGTTTCTCAGCTTAGCCAATGCGCTCAAAAAACAGGTCAGCGAGGAGGAGGCATTAACAGTGCTGCAGGAGGGAGCGCAGAAGTGCCCTGAAGCGCACGAATTGACCGCGTTAGGCGAGTTACTGGCGGCTCACAACCAGCCGCAAAATGCTGAGGAGGTCCTTCGCCGTGCGATTGCGATGGACGGAACCTTATCTCAGCCCCACTATCGCCTGGGGTTGCTGCTCAAGTCACTCGGCCACTCGGATGAGTCCCGGAATGAAATGACCCGGTTTCAGCAAACGAAAAACGAGGAGGATAGGATTCCGAAAATATCGGCGCTGCAAAGATAGCGCGCTATTTCTCCGTAATGGCCAAGATCTTTCGTAAGGGCGGATTGTCTATTATCTGCTTTGTACCGCTTGGCCAGGCGATCTCAATCCGGTTAATCGCCTTTTCCTGACCGATCCCAAAATACAGCCTTTTGTCTTGCGCGGATTGGTAACCTGCGGTTGTTGTGACCATTCCGTATTGAACCTTCCCCGAAGCGGCAGTCAACTTCACCTCGGCGCCAATACCATCGCGATTACTTCGCGTGCCCCGCAAAGCGAGTCCGATCCAGGCATTCCCATTTCCTCCGTCGTTACGCAGGACATAAGCTGGACCTCCGCAGGTAGCTATGACGGCATCAATGTCTCCGTCGTTATCCAAATCCCCAAAAGCCGCCCCGCGGCTTGCCCATTTCTGAGAGAAAACTTTACCCGATTGATCGGACACATTTACGAACTTTCCATCTACCTGGCGTAATAACAGTAATGGCTGCAGATACTCTAGGTGCGGTTGCGTTTTGTGGACATTGTCCAACACATGACTGTCGGCGAAGAATAGATCTTTATAGCCGTCGTTGTCATAGTCGAATATGCGCATGCCCCAGCCGCCGTATAGCTTGGTAAGCTGGCCCAAGCGTGAGACATTCGTATCGTAATTGAAAGTGCCGTCTCCGTTATTGTGGAAATAGGCGTACGTTTCATTTGAGAGCGCCGTAGTAATGATATCCGGCTTCCCATCGTTATCCACGTCGACCGCATCTGTGCCCATTCCAGCGAAAACTTTGCCCTCATCCGTGTCAGCCGGCTCCGCGGCCAGCGCATTTTCGGTAAATGTTCCATCGCCGTTATTAAGGAATAGAAACTGCTGAAACGAATCGTTGGCAACGCTGATATCGAGTCTTCCGTCATTATTGAAATCGGCAAATGCGACACCTAGGCTCTTCCCGGGCGATGAGGAGATGCGGCTCTTGCCGCTCACGTCGGTAAACCTTCCATCTCCGTTGTTGTGGAACAGATAACTGGAAATAGGTTTGAAAACGTCAGGGTGACAGTACGAGCGGCCACCCTCCAGCCGCGACCCACAGTAAGTGTTTTTTGAAAAACTCCAGTCAAGATAGTGGCAGATGAATAGATCGAGCTTGCCGTCGTTATCGTAATCGAAAAAGCCGGCGCTCGACATCCAGCCTTCCGTGTGCAGTCCGGCCCTGGCGGTAATGTCGGTGAAGGTACCATCGCCATTGTTGTGATAGAGGATGACGCTTCCGTAGTTTGTTACCAAAAGATCTTCAAAGCCATCGTTGTCGAAATCGCCAACGGCGGCTCCCATTCCATAGCCGCTGCCTTTGACGCGCGCTTTTTCTGTAACATCGGTAAAGGTGCCGTCGCGATTGTTGTGATAGAGCCGGTTCCAGTATTCGGGAGCCGACTTATCCGGCTCCTCATCGTCTCTCTGGCCGCTGTGGATTCTAGCGCCGTTCACCAGGAAGACGTCCAGCCAGCCGTCGTTATCGTAATCAAAGACCGCAGCTCCGCCGGTCATGCTTTCGACCAAATACTTGTCGGGCGTGGGTGAATTATTGTTTCGGAAGCGAACGCCGCTTGCCGCCGTGACATCTACATACGCCACCGGCTTCACTTCAGTCGCTTTTATGAAGCAAAGGGGCGCGGCTGCGCCAATCAGCAGCAGGACGAACAGAAGAAAACGGAACGTCATCGTTGGGCGCTCTGGTTCCTGGTTCCCGGCTGGTCTCCGGCGACCACATATTCGCGTTCCGCCGCGTCCTTTCGTTGCGCCTGGGCTCGCAAGGCGATAAGCCGGTTCAACAACGCTGGAACCTCTTCGGTCTTTCCGGCCTTGCGCAGAGCTAAAACGAGGCGATAAAGCGCGGTTGCGTCGTTCGGATTGCTCCGCAGCGCCATTCTACTCTGCTCAATAGCTCCGTCTGTATTGCCTTGCTCTAAATAGAGGCGCCCAAGCACGTTTCTGGCTGCTTCCAAGCTCGGCTGAAGTTGTACCGATTTTGTGGCGGCGTTTAGCGCTTCCTGAAACTCCGGGCTTCCCGGAGCGACAGCTTTCTTGATCAAAACCTCGGCCAGAAGGTAATGGAGAAGGGCGTCGTCAGGGTGGCTGCGGAGGCGCTCCCTTATCAGCGCCTCCGCGTCGCCGAGTTTATTCTGTTGGAGTTCCGCCAATCCTCTGATCGCAGAAGCGAATTCTACTCCGGGATCAAGCCGCTCCGCTGTATTGAAGTCCGCCTCTCCTTTTTCATACTGCGCAAGCTCGCTGAAAAGCAAGCCTCTGGCAAGATAAAGGGCAGCGGAATCGGGTATCCGCTGTAACCCGGCGTTCAGGACTTCAATTCCAAGCGGAGATGCGCCGTGAGCAAGGCAGAGGTTTGCGAACTCGACGTAGTATCTCGGAAGATCGGGATTTCCAGCTATGGCTTGCTGTAGGGCGTCCATTGCGCGTTGGGGATCGGAAGCAGCTTGGTAGGTCTCCGCGGCGAGTTCAAGCGCGTCGGCATTTGGTTGGGTTCCGGCGAGCAGCGGACGCAGGCTGCTAAGAACGTCACCGTACTTTTTTGCCAGAAACTGCACTACCGCCAGCTTATAGAGCGATTGCTCGTCCGCGGGATTCAGTTCGCTGATTGTCTTGAATACCGGAATGGCTTCCGCAGTCCGTTTATGCTTCACCATGCAAGATCCAAGCTCTTCCAAAGAGCTTGACCGGGATGCGCTTTCCTGGCTTAGAGCGAACTCCCTGCCAGCCGCCTCGCATTCGCCCCGCTCGAAAGTGATGGCGGCCACCATCGCATGGCTCGTTTTATCGTTTGGCCGTATTTTCAGGAGACGGCGCACTAATTCAGCAGCACCGGGGTCTGCCATTTTAAATTCAATCTCCGCCGCGCTCTCCAGAGCGGGTACATATTCCGGAGATAAACGCAATGCCGTTTTGTAGGAGGCGAGAGCATCGCTCTGCTTCCCTAGCTGGGCCAATGCTAATCCATTCAAAGTCCAAAGCCGCGCATCGCGCGGAGATTTCTTCAACGCAGCGTCGAGCAACTCCCGCGCATCAGCGCTCTTGCCGGCCCTGAGATCTGAAGCAATCAGGTGACCTGCGTCAACGGTATCTTGGGCGAGCAGAGCGGCAATCGTAACAAGAACGGCCAGGATTCCTTGCCCGAATAGCTGCTTCACATCTCGATTCTATCGGGTTACTAAGTGATTTGCGGAGTTCGCCTGACCCGCGTAAAAGCTGGCAAGATCGGCTTCATTCACGGTGGGTTGACCTGGCGCGACATGGTTAAGTTTGCCCACAGTCATCCAGCGTTCAAGTTCATCCACCATGCTGTAGAGGTGCTCGAAAGAATCGACGATGAAGAGCAATGGTTGGTAGTGGTCAATTTCGAAGGACTGGTTGATGATCCATTCAAGTTGCAGAGGATAGCGCTGGACGGAGGGCGATTCGATGGCGCGTTCGATTTCGCCGTAGGAGCTCAGCAGGCCGCTGCCATAAACCTTCAGTTGATTGCCGGAACGCATCAGGCCGAATTCGATGGTGAACCAGAAGAAGCGTGCCATGGCGCGGATGACGCTGGTGAGCTGCTCGGGCTGTGCGCCTAAGTTCGCGGCGGTGTGGGCGCACTTACCGAAGCGGACCAATGTTTCGGCGAAATGCGGATCGGTGTGCATGGGCACGTGGCCGGCGATGTCGTGGAAGATATCGGGCTCGGGAAGGTAATCGAGTTGATCGGGTCGGCGGATGGTTATGGTGGTAGGAAATTCGCGGTTGCGGAGACAGTCGAAGAAGCTGAAAGCCGGAATATAGCCGCCCACGGCTTTGGCGCGAAAACCAGTGAGCGGGCTTAAGAAGCGGTTGACGTCTTCCAAGCGGGGCACTTGGTTCGGATCGAGACTCAGGCAGCGAATGCCCTTGAGGAAGTGCGGGTTGGCGTAGCGATTCCACTTCGGCAGCATGCGCGAGTAGAGCGTGCGCCAAGTTGCGTGGTCTTCTTCTGAGTACACTAATTTGATTATACACCACTTTGTTGTGGTGCTTATGGCAGAAGAGCTTAAAAAGCGGGGCATTAATCGCCCCGCTTTCGAGCTTAAAAGGTGAAGCGAATGGCGAGTTGCAACTGGCGCGCGAAGTTGTCTGTTGTGCTGATTACGCCGAACGTGCCGTCGGACAGGTTGGTGTCAGGCGAATGGAACAGGGGTGTGTTGAAAGCGTTGAGCGCTTCAGCACGGAACTGGGCCTTGGCTCGCTCGGTGATGTTGAAATTCTTGAAGACCGATATATCCCAATTCTTTTGGCCAGGACCGCGAGTAGAAAGTGTGCGCGGGGTGTTGCCAAAAGCGCCCTGGGGAGACAGGGAAAACGCGGCCGGGTTGAGATAATTATTCAGCCGCGACTCGACACTGCCGCTGGTTCCAATAGCCGAACCAGTGAGACTGGGACGTTGCGAGTCGTAGCCATATGCCGAGTTGGTATCGGCTTGGTAGACCTGCAGCGGGAAACCGGTTTGGTAGACGCTTACTGCGTTTACCGACCAACCGCCCACGGCCATATCAAGGGCGCGATTAGCGCTGCCGAGGAAGGGCTTGCCCTTGCCTACGGGCAACTCGTAAGTAATGGCCGAAGCCACACGGATGGGCGTGTCGACGTTGGACAGGCTGTACTCGGCAGCGGTGTTATAGGGATTTTGCGGGGCATTCTGCGCGCCGCTGTTCAGCGAGCTTCCTACGCCGCCGCTGCTTTCGTCCATGTTCTTCGACCAAGTCAAAGTGCTCAGGAACGTCAAGCCGTGGCTGAAGCGTTTCTGTGCTTTGACCACCATGGAATTGTAGCTGGCGTGGTTTTGGTCGCCAAAAATCTGCTCAATCTCGGTGTAGGCGGGATAAGGCAGCATCAAGCGAAAGGCGCTGATCTGCGGAGAAGACAGCGTGCCGGCGGCGACCGAGGGATTGCCGTAAAACGGATTCGTTACCTGCGCGTTAAGGGCGGCGGCACCTTGCGACAAATTGCTAGGATTGAGCGCGTTGATATTGATGTTGGGGTTGCCCAAAGTGAGGTGGGTGGAGTGCGACCCAACATAGGCCACTTCGAGAGCAACGCCGCCGCCGAGTTCGCGTTGCACGTCAATGGAGTACTGCTGAATCTCCGGTGCTTTGGTATTCGGATCGACAAGGGATAAATTCGTGCCAATACCGGCGTTTGTGCCTAGTGAGTTGCCGACCGGCGCAAGCAGTCCATTCGGAAACGGATTCGTCAAACCTCCTTGTACTTGAGAATAGGTCAAACCTGTGTACTGCGTGTTATTCGCGTAGCCGAGCGTCGCGATTGGGCCGCCGAGATAGATTTGCGGCGCCCAGAAGATGCCATATCCACCGCGGACGACGGTCTTGCTGTTTAATTGCCAAGCGACACCGGCGCGCGGAGCCCACTTGATACTCTGGTAATCGCCCACATGCGTGGGAGCGCCGTTCACTCCGGCGTACTCAACTTCACCATCCCCGTATACCGGATTCGTGGCGGCAGTATTGAAATCGGTGATCAAGCCCTTATGGGCCTCCGTAACACCCGATTCATGTTCCATCCGCAAACCGAAGTTGAGAGTAATCTTGCTGTTCAGGCGGAAGTTGTCCTGAACAAAACCGGCGTAGTAGTGAATATAGTCGGTGAGAGTGGAGGAGGTGTCGGCTTGCCGGGAATAGGGCAGCCCCTCCAGCAGGTCGGCCAGATCGGTGCCGGTGTAGCTGGTTGGCCCGCTCTCGAAGGTATAGCAGCCCGTGGTGCAGTTAATCCCTGCGCCGGATGTTGCCAGCAAACGGTAATCGAAACCGGCTTTAATGCTGTGGCGGCCAATGAACTTGTCCACGCTCGCCGAGACGTTGTGGGATGCTTCATCATAATAATCCCAGTCGCCGGTATCGCCCAAACCGTAGAGCGAAGTCATCGCGATTTGGGGGAATTCGGCAACGGCGGGCGAGATGCTGCTGACATATGAAGGGCTCATGCCGAGTGCGCCAACGTTGAACCCCTGGGAACTGTTGTAATCGAAATTCGGAAAGCGATTGAAGCCGTAGCGCACCGCAAGAACAGTAGTTGGATTAATAGTGAACAGGTTGTTCAACTGCGTGGTATCTACACGGCGCAGAAGCCGCCAGCCGCTCTGTGTAGCGGGCGAATTGAACCAGGTATCGCCCGGTTCCAGCGAGTAGTAACGAAGATAACTCAGACTGGAGCGCCACCAACTGGTGAAATCCTCATCCACTTTGGCGGTATATTGCACCGCGCGAGCTTTAATAGAAGACGATAACGAGAGATCGTTTGCGCCGAAGTAGGCCGGTGCGGAGGTGGGCAATGGGTAATAACTGGCAATGGCGAGGCCCACCGGGTTCAACTGACTGGCTGGGATGATGTTGTTGGCATAAGGCAAGCCGGTGGCCGGGTTGTCTATCACATGCAATGAGCCGTTTGAGTTGAAGCTCTGCGAAAAATTGCCGGCGCGTTCGAGCGCAGTGGGCAGGTTGAATTGAGACGAGTCGGACGAGCGGTCGTCGTAATGCTCAACGCCGAGGAAGAAAAACGTCTTGTTCTTGCCGTCATAGATCTTAGGAATCCAGACCTTTCCGCCGAAGCTGGCGCCCCAGGTGGTATTAGGCTGATCGGCGATGGGAATGCCCGCTCCATTGCTGAAGAAATTGTTGGCGTCCCAACTGGTGCGGCGCAAGTGGCCATAGGCGCTGCCATGAAAATCGTTGGTGCCCGACTTCATGAGGGTGTTAAACATGCCGCCGCCGGTGCGAGCCATTTCGGCGTCGTAGGTATTGGACTGTATTTTGACTTCCTGGACGGATTCCAAAGTGGGGATGATGATGGCGCGGTTGTTGGCGTCGGTAATCGGAATTCCATCGAGGAGATAATTATTGCCGCGGACAGGGCCGCCGGCGATGGAAATCATCGACGAACCGCTTTGATCTTCCATGCGGTTGTAGGCGGGCGGCCCCACCGGCACGACATTCTGAGCGAGGCGCGACAACATGAACGGGTTGCGGCCTAGGTTCGGCAGCTCAGTCAGTTTTTGATTGTCTAGAACTTGACCCTGAGAAGCGTTCGACGACTCCACCAGCGGCATTTCCTCGTTCACAAGAACGCTTTCGGTAACTGCGCCGACTTCTAATTTGGCGTCGACAGTTACAAATTCCTGGGTCCCGACTAACACGTTCTTATGTTCGAATTTCTTGAAGCTAGGGCTTTCCGCCGTCACTGTGTAAGTGGCCGGAACAACGTCCGGGAAATCGTAAAAGCCTGAGCCATTCGTTATCCCGCTACGAGACTCGTTGGTTCCTTCGTTTATCAGCGTCACTTTAACGTTGGGAATGGATGCGCCTTGAGCGTCGGTGACCGTTCCGCGGACGCCTCCCTGCGTTGACTGCGCCCAGGATAATGACGTTGCGAACCCAAAGAGCGCGCAAATCTGCACTGCCCGGGTAATCGGCCTGAAAATTTTCTTATGAAGCAACATTGATTAGATCTCCTCAGCGTATTTAGCTCGTCAGCACTTGCTGACTACTCGCTTAACGAAGCGGCACTACTTCGCTGCAACAGGGAGCGCTTTCTCCGAGATACAAATGCGAGACACTAAACGCGGCCGCGTTCGGCGATCCCACGCACCTGCATCGGATCTATTACTAATCGATTACCGATCAGAGTAACACTGTTTGCAAGTATCCGTTCAACAATTTTTTTAATGCATTAGTTGGCAAAGAAGAAGCGAAGATGCGGGCCTACTGAGCGCCGCCGACGGCAACACCGGCCGGCGCGGCGTCGGGAACATGTTTGTAAACGCGCAGATACAGATACTTAGCGAGATAAAACGAGCAACCTATGGCAACCGCCAACACGGCATTGACGACCAGAACCGCGGCTGCCGTGGCCAGGAATGCAGCGGCATCTACCCGGCGCATACGGCGCAACCTGCGCCAGGTGCTCCATTCCAGAAGGCAAATGCCGATATAAGAGGTAACGCCCGCCAGGGAGGGAATTGGAATGTGGGCAATGTATTGAGACCCGAGAATTATGCAGCCGAGAATGAAAGCGGCGTGGAAAATATTCGACATACGCGTAGTGCCGCCGCAACGAACGCTGGCCAAGCTACGGGCGGGAATGCCCACGCTCATGGGCGCGGCGAAGATGCCGGCGGCTATGTTGGCGATGCCATACGCACCGAGTTCAGCGTCCGCGTCGGCGGCTTTTAAGTGCTGATGGCGGCCGCGGAAGTGCTCAACAACACGAGACGTGATCAGAATGTTGACGCTCGATACGAAAGCCAAACCGAGGGCGGCGGGGATGACGCCTAACACGTCCTCCGGCTTCCACAAGAAGCCGGCAAAGGCCGGGATTTCAAGCGGCAGGCGGCCCACTTCGCGCTGATGCAGGCCGAAAACCAAAGTTACCAGTACGGATACCAAAATGCCGATCAGTGGGGCCGGGGCACGCGGCATGAAATGGGCGGAAAGCACTGCGGCGACGATGACTATGCCACTAATGATGACCGCACTCCACTGGGTCTCGGCAAAATGCGACAAAACCTGCCAGCTCTGGTAGAGGATGTTGTTCGAGGTGCGATCAACAACAGTCTTAACGCCCAGCATAATGCCGAGTTGCGACAGGAACATCATTGCGCCGATGCCGCACGAGAAGCCCGTTACAACCGGCTGGGGAACCCGGTGTATGTGACGCCCGAGACGCAGAATGCTGAAGATCAGCATGAAAACGGAGGCAACAATGCAAACTTTCGCCGCGCCGCCGATGCCTTGCAAGTGAACGGCTTGTGAGATGAACGGAACCGTGGCGCTGGCAGTCCCGCCGATGAGCACGGGATTGCGGCCAAGAATGGCCGTGATAGGCGCTGTCGCGATGGACGTGACTAAGCCCAGTACCGGAGGCAGCCCCATCATGTTGGCCATAGCCAGACCATAGGGGAGAGCGATTAAAGCGGCGATAGCTCCGCCAGCTAGATCGCCCGCGAGCAACTTCCAGCTATATCTGAAACGCAGCGGTCTCAAAAGAGAATCCTCGTTATATATTGGAGGGTCGGCCCGGAGACCGGCCCATGTTCCAGGGAAACCGTCCGACGTGGGGCTTATGCGTAAACTTTTTCGAAGACTTCTTTGAACTTCGCCATGTCCGACTTCGAGCCGATGGTAACGCGAACCCACTCGGGCCAAACGGGCCATACCCGGCCGATATAGACGTTCTTCTCTGCCATGGCGGCATAGAATTCTTTTCCTGGCCGTTTGGCGTTCAGCATAAAGCAGTTGCTTTCCGACGGGATGAATTCCACGTTCTTTTTGGTGAGGAAGGCAAAGGTGTCTTCGCGAACGTCGCCCATGATTTTGCGGCGTTCGGCAATCAGGTTTTTTGTTTTGAGAGATGCGGTGGCCGCCGTCATGCCGGTAATGGGCATAGCGCCCGCGCTGTAGGGTCGAATTTTCTCAAGAATGTCCGGACGGGCAATGGCAGCGCCGGCGCGCAGACCAGCCATTCCGTAGAGCTTCGAGAAGGTGCGGAGAACCAGCACGTCTTTGTCTTGCGCGACGAGATCGGTGGATTTGACCGCGCTGGGTGAAATATGGATATAAGCTTCATCCACCAGCACTACTGAGCCGACGGGTTTGTTGGCCACCAGCCATTCGATATCCGACTTGCTGGTCAAAGTGCCCGTTGGATTATTGGGGTTGCAGATGTAATAGAGACCGCCGTTTGGCGCGGCCGCGAGCATAGCCTTGACGTCGTGATCCCAAGTACCCTTACGGAGAGGAACGTTCACCGTGCTTGCGCCGATAAATTTCGCCGCTCTCTCGCCGGCTTCGTAGCCGGGGTCTGCCTTGACGAAGGGACGCTCTTTTGAACAGAAGGCCAGTACCGCTTGATGCAGAGGCGCACTGGAGCCGGCAAATGCTTCCACGTAGCTCTCTTTGGGGTTATAGCCCGATTTCACCCCTTCCTGCTCGGCCAGCGTCGTGCTCATGTCGAAAGTCAATTCGTACATGTAGCGGCCGCCATTCTTGACAATGTTATGGACGGCTTCAGCGGCCTCGGGACACGGCCCTAACGGGTTTTCGTTGGCATTGATCTTGACCGCGTCGGCGGGCATGTTCTTCACCATCGAGAGCTGTGCCAGTGCGGGCTCGCTGTAGAACGGCAAAGCGGCACCGGCGGAAATCAGACTGGCTATTTTGCCGAAACTCCGGCGTGAATAACCGCGGCGGATCAACTCTTCCTGTTGACCGGCTGGTAGGATGGCTGGCATTCAATTTCTCCTTAAGTACTGCATGACGGGCAAATCGGCCGGAGCCGATCACTCGTGGACGCTATCGTTGTACACGCGGGCTTCTTGATAAGCGGCAGCTGAACGGGGCGCCGCCAAAGACTACCTTAAAAAACCGGCCGGGGGCATCCGCGGAGTGCCTGACGTTGCACTCAAGAAATCGTTCGTGGCAAAACTCGTTATTCATGTCCTGCAACCACAGCAAGGGGAGAAGCGGGAACGAAACGGCTACTAGGCCTTTTCGATACCAAGGATTATATCCAAATTTGATTTGAGATTGTAACTAGGCTGACAATAACGAACCGGTAATTAAGGTTCTAGAAGTAACGCTCGGGTTACGGCGGCGCTTGTTTTTTACGCAGTCTGGGATTTATCGGGCAAAACCGTGGCGCAAGGCTTCGCGGGCGAGTTGCGGGAAGCTAAGATCCGGATCAAGCAACTCTTCGGCGGAAAGGCCTTGCTTGGTGACGCCCGATTTGGTATGCGCTTTTGAGTTGGACATCATATGGTACATCTCATGCGCGATCACCAAGCCAAGCGCGGAGCTGAGGTAACTCTGGTTCTTTTTTGAATTGACATTGCCCAGAACCCGGCTAAGGCACTGGCGAACCCGGTCGCACTCTACTTCGCCGAAATGCAGAATTGTGCCATCGCTTGAATAAGCCATGGCCAGCGGACCTCGCTCATCGGAAAGGGCCGCGATGGGCAGCGGCTTCATGGAACATGAGCCCTTCATCTTGAATACCACCAGTTCGGCGAATTCCGCCGTTTCCGAAAGCTCACTCTTCACCTGCAGATCGATACTCAAGCCTAACGGCTCAAGCAGATGCTGCAGTTCGCCTTTAAGGACAGGAAGCGAGATATCGGAATGGGTGCTTTCAAAGTCGACTAGAACGGTGACGGGAGTTGGTTTCGAAGCCAGCGCTGCGTTGAGCAGTGCATTCGACAGAATTAAGGCGCACGCTGCATAGCGCATAGAGTTTCTCCGACCGGGAGACAACAGGTTCAACCGCAGACCGGGCGGCTGCCTAAATTATAAACGGTTGGGACTTTAGTAATAGTTACTCAAGCTTTTTCCGAACTGTACCCGAGAATGTTGAGGTAATGCTAGCTTAGAGTGCGCGGCCATGGAACTGCTGATCACCGGACCTGAAGGCACACCCACCAGGGTGCAATTGCGCAAGAACCCCCTTTCACTAGGACGCTCTGCCGATAACGATCTGCCCTACCCGAATGACCCGTGGCTTTCGCGCTATCACCTCTCGTTCGAGGAAAAAGAGAAAGGCTGGTGGATTAAAGACTGCCAAAGCAGGAATGGAACATTTTTGAACACGTCGAGTCTGCGGGAGCCACAGCGTATAAAGCAGGGCGACAAAATTTACGCGGGTCATTTGACGATAGAGGTCCGCGATCGGCCGTCGGAACCGCAGCGGCCGGTGGTTTCGTTCATTCCTAGAGATGAGGATAAGGTCACCCGCGAAGCTACCTTTGCGACCAGCTTGGAGAAAGTACTGGGCAAGGCGGGCGAAGCGCAGCCGGCGCGCGCGCTTCCGCTCAACAATTCACGAATGGTGACTGCGCTCATCAGGGCCGGACGGGAACTAGTGATGCATCAGCCGCTTGAGAACCTTTTCACAACGATTCTAGATCTGTCTCTATCGGCGGTGGAGGCAAAGCGCGGCGTGATCCTAACGCTGGAAGACAACGAATTAGTGGTAAAGGCCAGTAAAGGGGATGACTTTAAAATCAGCACGGCGGTGCGCGACCGGGTGCTTCGCGAGAAGACTTCGCTGATAATTGCCGACGCGATGAGCGACAACGCACTCAGCAGGCAGCAAAGCATCGTCATCATGCGGGTGCGCAGCATGATGGCCGCGCCGCTCCAGACGGGCGACCAGGTGATCGGCCTGATTTATGTGGATACCGACACTATTGTCCGTCAGTTCACGGCGGAAGATCTTGACCTGCTTACGGTGATGGCAAACGTGGCAGCCATTCGCATTGAGAATGCGCGCCTGGCCGAAATAGAGCAATCCGAAAAGATGATGGAGCTGGAACTGGCGCAGGCCAGCGAGATTCAGCGCTCGCTTCTGCCGAAGGAAGCGCCCCTGCGCGAGGGCTATGATCTTGCCGGGCTGCAAATTCCTTGCCGCACGGTGGGAGGCGATTACTACGATTTTGTGCCCTACCAGGATGGCCGCCTGGCACTGGTGGTGGGCGATGTTTCGGGCAAAGGTTTTCCAGCAGCGCTGCTGATGTCGAGCTTGCAGGCGCGCGTCCAGATGCTGCGCGAGACCATGCCCGGCCCGGCATTGGCGGTAATGACGCTGAACCGAAGCCTTACGGAGCGCTGTCCGCTGGGCAAGTTCATCACGTTTTTCTATGGCCTGCTGGATCTTGACACCGGCATTCTAGAGTACGCCAACGCGGGGCACAATTATCCGCTGGTCTTGCGAACTAACGGCACAGTGGAATTGTTGAAAGGCAACGGGCTGGTGATGGGACTGTTTGCCGATGTGCACTACGAAGTGAAGAAGGCCAAGCTGGAGCCCGGTGAACTGTTGGTTCTGTACAGCGACGGGGTGACGGAGGCGTCCAACAACGCCGGTGCCGAGTTCGGCGAGGACGGACTGGCCGAGTTTGTAGCCGCCAGAAAATTCAGCAAATGCGATGACATTATCAACCAGCTAGTGGAACACATGCAGAAGTGGCGGGGCAATACATCTTTCGCGGACGATTTCACAGTGGTATTGGTAAGGCGGACATAAAGGTTGCGGAACAGTACGTGCCGGATGAATGACGGGTACTTACAAGCTCTCGGCCTGCACCGCTGCAGTCGTCTAAGTTGGTTCGTAGCCTACGAACTGATCGAGAATTACGTTGCCCTTGTACTCCATTTCGGTATGAATACCGATCTTTGAAGAATAGTAGGCGAATGCCGTCGTCATTTTAACCTGGGTGAAAAACTTCTCCGCCTCCGTCTCCGGCTTTTCTTCCTTTTCGGCAAGAGCTTTCAATAAAGCGATTTGTTGCTTGTTTGTGGCCTCAACGAACGGCTTGGCCGTGCTATCGTGAGCGATTTGGTCAATAGCGGCCAAACCCTTGCGCCATGTTTCTTTATCTTCAGGCAGAAAGGCTTCGGCCACTGTCCGATCGATAAATGGCGCCACTCCAGCGTCGTGGGCGCCTGGGGAGTGCGAATCGGTGGGAATGATCAGATCGGTCAGCTTGTCGAGTAACGCGAATTCGTCCGCACTGAAGAAGAGCGGCTTGTCGGAGGCGGCGCCTTCCAGCTGTATGCCATTGGCCAGCGCGGCAGCGGTGAACAGCTTGAATAAATCGCGGCGGTGAAGATTTGCTTCCATCCTAGACTTCTCCTTTCTTCAATTGATCGGCCAAATGGTCGCAAGAGCGCCAGCACAACGCCATGATGGTCCAGGTGGGATTTTGGCATGACGCGTTCACGTGCGTGCTGCCATCTACCACCAGCAAATTCGGAACGTCGTGACTCTGCTGAAATTGATTCACAACCGATTTCTTGGGATCGCTACCCATACGCGCAGTGCCGAGTTCATGGATAGACCAGCCTTCGGGCAGCATCCTGTCGGAACTCGAAAGAATCTCAAACCCGGCCGCCTCGAACATTTCGCGGCCTGAGGCAGCCATGTCCTTCGCCATGTTGCGTTCGTTCTCGCCAAACTTGTAGCTGAACCGCAAAACCGGGATTCCCCAGCCGTCCTTCACGTTCGGATCAATATCGACGAAGTTCTCGTAACGCGGCAGAACCTCGCCGAATGCGCCGATTTCAAACGTTGCGCCGGCATACTCGCGCACATGCTTTTTGTATTCGTCGCCGAAGCCAGGAGTGTCGTAGGCGGTACCTGGAATCATCCCCGTACCGCTTCCGCCTTCGTAACCATAGCCGCGCAGAAAGTCGGAACGCTTACCGTCCAGGTTGCGGAAGCGCGGAATATAGAAACCACCGGGCTTGCCATCGTCATTCGTGCGCGGCTTGCCCACCATTTCTTTCATGAAGCCTGCCACCGATGGCCCCATCATGTGTTCGCAGAAGTTGTGCCCCACATGCCCACTGGAATTTCCAATGCCATTCGGATACTTATCCGATTTTGAGAGCAACATTAAACGCGCGCTTTCCAAAGTGGAAGCGGCCAGGATCACCGTCTTGCCTTTGGCTTGATAGCTTTGGCGTGTCTCGCTATCGAGAAAAGAAACACCAGTAGCTTTGCCGCTGTCCTTATCAACCGTCACTTCAAAAACGGTTGAATTCGGGCGCATCGTCAGATTACCGGTGTCATAGGCGGGCCGAATTAAACCAGTGGGCGAATCGAAGGCCGCATGAATGTCGCAACCACCCACGTGCCGGTTGCAAGCGCCGCGCCCGTAGCAGCGGCTGCGGTATTTGTTGTGCTTCAAACCATCGGTGGTTACGCCGGCGCGATACGGGGTTAGAACACGCCCCATGCCTTTCAGCTTTTCCCGCATGTGCATTTCCGCGTAACTGAGCTTTATAGGGCGCTGGAACTTGCTGTCCGGCAAGTAAGGCAGATTTTCAGGATGGCCTGAGATACCAAGATACAGGTCGACCTTGTCGTAATATGGCTCAATGTCCGAGTATGAGATGGGCCAATTCTCGCCGTAGCCGTCGCGGTCTTTGGCTTTGAAATCGTAGTCCGATAACCGTAGAGCCAACCGTCCCCAGATATTCGTTTTGCCGCCAACTACGCGGGAGCGCACCCAGGCGTAACGGGTACCGGTATATGGATTTTCTTTCTCATCCACTACCAGGGTTTTGCTGTAATCGGTTCCGCCCCAACCTTGAACATACGACTGAACCTTGGTATACGATGAGTTCTGCGCGTAGGGAGATTGGCGAAACGTGTATTCGTTATTCGTAAGCGCGTGATAATCGGGCGGCATCTTGCCGCGCCGAGGGTGATCGTAAGGCCACTCCATCGAATGCAGAATTTTGCTTGTGTCCTGATACTTTCCAGCTTCAAGCAGCAGCACTTTCAGGCCCTGCGATGTAAGCACATGAGCCGCCATCCCGCCGGCGGCGCCAGACCCGACAACAACCGCATCGTACGTACTCTTGAGATCTACCTCAGATGGACTAGGACCAGGAAATTGAACAAGCATAAGCTCTGTCTGAATTGTATGACGCGGGTGTTGAGCAAATTACTCTGCCGGACCGATGCGCTTGCCAGGGCAAAGGTCTCGAAATTGCTGGGCATAAAATATTGTTCGGCAGGAGATACAACGAATGATCAAGATCCTAACCATTGAGCGCGAGTATGGCAGCGGTGCTGGCGGAATCGCGGAAACCATCGCCAAGCAGTTGAATTGGACTTTGTGGGATCACGAGATTACCTGCGAGATAGCCAGACGCTTAAAATGCCCCGTTGCTTCGGTTCAGAAACGCGAAGAACGGTTGGATCCTACGTACTATCGACTGGTCAAAACATTTATGCGCGGGAGCTATGAAGAAAGCTTCTCAGGGGGCTCTAATATCGAAATGCTCGATGCCGAACATCTATCGAAGTTATTTGAAAGGGTAATCAACGATGCCGCTGGAAAGGGGAACTGCATCATTGTAGGCCGCGCTGCGCCATGGTTCCTGCGGGGGCGGGACGATGCAATGCACACCTTCGTGTACGCGCCGTGCGAAGAAAAGATCAGGAGGCTGGAGGAACTGGGGAAAAGCCGCTCGGACGCCGAAGAGCTGGTTGCCCGCGTGGATGTAGAGCGCACAGCGTTTATCAAAAAATATTATGGCAAGACGTGGCCGCAACGCGATCTCTATCACTTGATGATCAATTCGGTTTTGGGCAACGAAGCTGTGATTGAAATGATGATGCACCAGATGGAGATTTTGAATCGCGTTGCAATTCACGCCTGAGTGTCAGTTCTTGCTCTTCTCTTTCTGCTTGAGATCTTCTTCTATGGTCTCGCGGTCGCCTTCCGCTTGAGAAGGCACCGGCCTTTCTTCAGTTGCGACATTCTTGTCAGGTTGGCCGGACTGCGGCTTTTTATCTTCGCTCATGCCCGTTAGAGGCTCCGCAAGCGGATTCTTAGACAGCCGAGAACCGGAACATAGTAGATTGGCGGTACGTCTCGCCCGGTTTTAAAACGGTCGTGGGAAAGCTGGGCTGATTCGGCGAGTCGGGGTAATGCTGCGTCTCAAAGCAATAGGCGGAGCGGAATCGATAAATCGCGCCCGCTTTCCCCTTGATCTCACCTTCCAGATGGTTCGCCGTGTAGAACTGCGCCCCAGGTTGCGTGGTATGAACTTCCATGGTGCGGCCCGATTGCGGATCGGTTACGCGCGCAGCAAGCGATGGCCCGGATCCAGATCGGTTCAATACAAAGTTGTGATCGTATCCCTTGCCGTATTGCATCTGCTGGTCAGTGGAATCAATACGCGCGCCGATCGCGGTGGGCTTGCGGAAATCGAACGGAGTTCCTTCCACGCTCTTCAACTCTCCGGTAGGAATCAGGTTTTCGTTCACCGGCGTGAATTTATCGGCATTGATCGTGAGCTGATGGTCAAGAATATGGCCGTTGGCATGTCCAGCCATATTGAAATAGCAATGGTTTGTCAGGTTCACCACGGTATCTTTATCGGTCGTTGCCTCGTAATCGATTCGCAGGCCATCCTCGTTGGTGAGCGAGTAAATCACGGTTGCGCTCAGCGTGCCGGGGTAGCCTGCCTCACCATCTTTGCTCACATATTTCAGCTGTAGCGCCTGCCCGCCTCCGGTGCTGACGATAGCTGGGCTCCACACCACCTTGTCGAACCCTTTCGAGCCGCCATGCAGTGAATTCGGCCCATTGTTCTTGAGCAATGTATACGTTTTACCGTCGAGCGCGAATTGCCCATTGGCAATGCGGTTGGCATAGCGGCCCACCAGCGTTCCAAAGAACGGATTGGGTTGCGCGTAAGGCGCAAGCGTGTCATAGCCGAGCGCGATGTCCTCCACTTTGCCAGGCGCGGTCGGGAACTTTCAGCCTCACTATCTTCCCGCCGTAGTTCGTGATTGCGGTCTCTACGCCCTTGTCATTGTGCAACGTGTAAAGATCGATTGATTCACCCGTGGGCAAATTGCCCCAGGCCTGTTTAGTAATTCCGCTCATGGTTTTAGTTTGATTACCGGTACAAGATAACAGCGTTAATGTGGGCATTAGACCTAATGCTTGACGCCTGGTCGGGTGCACGTGCATTTGTTCGTTAGACACGAACAACATGATATGTTAAGCCCTTCTAAGTTGAGATCAACTACTGCACTTTTTGCTGCGACAATCTTTCTCAGTTCATTCCTTTTATTCGCAGTAGAGCCGCTGGTCGCCAAGCGGATACTACCTTGGTTTGGCGGCTCGGCAGCCGTTTGGTCCACATGCCTGGTGTTTTATCAGGTCGTGCTGCTCGCCGGATATCTCTATGCGCGCTTGCTCACACGTTTTCTGCAACCCATTCAGCAGGCTGTTGTACACGGCCTGCTGCTGTTAGCCTCGTTGAGCCTGTTGCCAATCGGTCCAACCGATCGCTGGAAGCGGCAAGCGCGGACAATCCGGAATTGCAGATTTTATGGATGCTTACGGCCAGCATTGCCCTGCCATTTATGGTGATCTCGGCGACAAGTCCGCTGCTGCAGCATTGGTTAGCGCGCGGCGGCCATGAAGCTCCCTATCGGCTTTTCGCATTGTCTAATTTTGCCTCACTCGCTGCGCTGCTTGCTTATCCCACTCTGATTGAGCCGAACCTCGACATTGCGGGTCAAAGCCGCTGGTGGTCGGCAGCTTATCTCGTTTTCGCGGGTGGTTGTCTCATCGTGACAATTCGGAGCCGGCGAGATAAGACCGAAATCGCAGGATCGACCACGCCCGCCCCCGTGTCTCGAGGCGTTAAAGTACTCTGGTTTGCGCTCGCGGCTTGCGGCTCAATGCTGCTGCTGTCAGTGACGAACCAAATCAACCAGAACGTGGCAGCAGTGCCGCTGCTATGGGTTTTGCCGCTTGCCGTTTATCTTTTGAGTTTCATCGTAGGTTTCGGATCTGAGCGCATCTATCAACGGTCTGTGTGGCTTAGGCTTCTGGCGTTTGCGCTTGGTCTGCTTGCCTATGCCGTTTACAACATCGATTCGGTCGAAGCCATCCAAGTCAACGTGGCCATTTTTCTGATTGGCCTTTTCGTCTGCTGCATGTTCTGCCAAGGCGAATTGCACCGGCTGCGTCCACCCGCCGAAAACCTGACGACTTACTACTTGCTCATTGCCGCCGGCGGCGCCACAGGCGCTATCTTTATAGGTTTAATAGCACCCGAGATTTTTGGAGGAATTTACGAATTACCGCTTACTTTGTTTGTCACCGCCGTTTTAGCTCTACTGCTGACGTGGAATTCCGGCGGGTGGACAGGACGCGTTCTATGGAGCGGCGTAGCAGCCTGCATGGCGTTAGTGTTCGTTATGAACATTCAGGCGTACCACGAGAATTCGCTCACGCTTCGGCGCAGCTTCTACGGCTCGCTTCGAGTTGTTCAGTCTCCCCACGCCGGCCCAGAGCAAACACGAACTCTCTTTCACGGGACTATTCAGCACGGCGCGGAATTCATATGGCCGCAACGGCGCCAGCGGCCGACCACCTATTACGGACCTGATTCGGGCATCGGTATTGTTCTGCGCGAGTGTTTTACTTCGCCGAAACGGGTTGGCATCGTCGGCTTGGGCGCAGGTACTATCGCAGCTTACGGCCAAAAGGGCGATACGTTCCGCTTCTATGAAATTAACCGTCAGGTAATTGAGATTGCACGGTCACTTTTCTACTACACGCGCGAAAACCCCGCCCAGGTAGAAATTTTGGAAGGCGACGCGCGATTATCTCTCGAAAGCGATTCTTCGGCGCCATTCGATGTCTTGGCTCTCGATGCCTTTTCGGGCGATGCGATTCCCGTGCATCTGCTGACCCGTGAAGCTATGGCACTTTATTTGCGGCATCTGAAGCCGCAAGGCGTCCTGGCATTTCATGTCTCGAACAATTATCTTGAGCTTGCGCCTGTGGTCCAGCAGTTGGCTGCCGAAATAGGGCTCACCGCTGTTAAAATCAGCAGCCACGCAGACGGCGACAACATGGTTTTGCCGGCTGAATGGGTGCTAGTTACTAAGAATACCGTCATACTGAACAATCCGTCGGTACAGCTTCACTCGCAATCGATAGACACCCGCTCCGGCCTCAGACCATGGACTGACAGCTTCAACAACTTGCTCGAAATTCTCAAGTGGCCGTCGATTGGCGGCGGAGCGGCAAAGTAATTCGGGCGAGGCGGCCCCTCCAAAAACCCACATAGTTCACAATAGATGGTTTGCCTCCTATGGATTGTTATTCGTGTGTAATGTTAAGAGCTGCGTCGCTTCTTTCGCGCGCTATCTTTTGGATAAGGCGATTGTTTGACAACTCTCGGGTGCGAATTTTGAATTGGAACATTTGTTAGGGAGCATGGCTGACAGCGAAGCATCAAAGCGAAATGAGTAGCAGCCGAAGTATGTCTCATCTTCCCTTCCGCAATTTTGTTCATCTAACTCAGCCGGAAGCCTATGACCTGATGCACCGAATGCTCTCGGGCGAAATGGACACAGAAGGCATTGCCGAAGTGCTCGCGTTCCTCCGGCGGAAGGGCGAAACGGTTGCTGAGCTAGTGGGTTTCGCCACTGCCATTCGCGAAATGGCGCATCCCGTTGACCTGACTCAGGACGGTGATCCGGTACTGGATACTTGCGGAACTGGCGGCGACGGCACTAACACCTTCAACGTGTCGACTGCGACGGCCTTTGTCGTCGCCGGCGCGGGACAACGCGTTGCCAAGCATGGCAATCGCCGCATTTCAAGCCAGTGCGGAAGCGCCGACGTTTTGGAAGCGCTTGGTATTCCGGTAGACCTTTCCGCCGAACATGTTTCGGAATGCATTCGCCAAACCGGGATTGGCTTTCTCTACGCGCCTCTGCTGCATCCGGCGGTGAAACATGCACAAGAAGCGCGGCTTCTGCTGAAAGGCCGCACGGTCTTTAATATGCTTGGACCTTTGACCAACCCTGTTCGCGCGCGTGTTCAGTTGATCGGTGCATTTTCGGTGCGTGCCGCCGAAATGCTGGCTCAGGCGTCGGCTCGTCTTGGCATTGAAAAGGCCTTCGTGGTACACGGCGCGGATGGTCTGGACGAAGCCACCACCACTGGACCCACTACGGTTTTTCAAGTGGAAGATGGGCGCGTGCAGAAGGGCCGCTGGCTGCCTTCCGATTTCGGGCTGCCGTTGGCTACTCTTGAGGATCTGCAAGGCAGCGATAGTGAAACGAACGCTACACTGATACGTATGATTTTGGAAGGCGAGCCGGGGCCGAGGCGCGACATCGTAGTAGAGAACGCTGCCGCCGCGCTTTTCCTGGCACAGCGCGCCGTCGATTTAAAATCGGCCGTCGCGATGGCCTCGGAATCTATCGATAGCGGTGCCGCCCGGGGCAAACTGGAGCAATTGGTGGAATGCACCGCCCGCTTGCATCGGGAAGTGATCCAGTGAAAGCCTTTGAAGTCCAAGAGTTTGGAATTGACAAGTTAACGTTTGTCGACCGCGACAAGCCGAGCCCTGGACCCGGCCAAGTTCTTGTTCGTCTCACCGCCGCTTCCTTAAACTTCCGCGATTTGATGACCGTTACCGGCAGTTACAACCCTCGCCTGAAACGCCCCATGGTGCCGCTCTCCGATGGGGCCGGAATCGTAGAAGAAATTGGCGCGGGCGTGACTCGGTTCAAAAAGGGCGATCGCGTCGCCAGCTGTTTCTTCCAGAAATGGATTGAAGGTCCACCGAACAAAGAGAAATTGAATGCCGCGCTGGGGGGCGCCGTGGACGGAGTTGCTCAAGAATCCGCCGTTTTTTCCGAAGAGGCGGTCGTGCGGTCCCCCGCTTCCTTATCGGACGAAGAAGCAGCCACGCTTCCATGCGCTGCGGTGACAGCCTGGCACGCACTCTTTGGCCACGCGCACATGGTTCCCGGCGAGACTATTCTGCTGCAGGGTACCGGCGGTGTTTCTATTTTTGCTTTGCAGTTTGCAGTGGCGGCAGGCTTCCGCGTTTTCATCACATCCAGCAGCGATGAAAAGCTGAAGCGTGCCAAGCAGTTAGGCGCTCACGAACTCATTAATTACAAAACCACTCCGAATTGGGAAGAAGCCGCCCGCAAGCTGACCGGCGGCGTGGGTGTCGATCACGTCATTGAAGTGGGCGGCAGCGACACCATGGCCCGCTCGCTGCGCGCCATTCGAACCCATGGCATTGTTACCGTCATTGGCGTCCTGAGCGGCGCTGATCCTGCTATTTCGCCCGTTTCACTTCTGGTCACCAGCGCTCGCGTCCAAGGAATTTATGTGGGTTCGCGGTCGATGTTCGAGCAAATGAACCGGGCCATCGAGTTCCACAAGATCAAGCCAGTGGTGGACAAAACGTTTGCCTGGACTGACATAAAAGAGGCGCTCCGGCATATGGAGAGCCAGCGGCATTTCGGCAAAATCTGTTTGAAGTTCGAGTAGCCCTCTAACCTTATTCAAACGGAGCATTATCATCGCCGGTATCGGCGGCCAGATTCTCGAACTTAGTAAATCTGTTCAAAAACGCCAGCTTCATTCGTCCCGTAGGTCCATTACGTTGCTTCGCCAGGATCAATTCGGCAATCCCTTTCAAACTCTCCTTATCCGGCCGATACACTTCCTCCCGGAAAATGAAGCCCACCATGTCGGCGTCCTGCTCGATCGATCCCGACTCGCGCAAATCGCTCAGCATCGGCCGGTGATCGCCCTGCCTGGTTTCCGGCGCGCGGCTTAACTGCGAGAGCACCAGGAACGGCACTCGCAGCTCTTTCGACATCAACTTAAACCCGCGCGACAGGGAACTGATTTCCTGCACCCGGTTTTCGAACCGACCGCGGCCTTGCATTAATTGCAAATAGTCGACAATCACCAAACCAAGATCCTGCTCGGCTTGCAATCGCCGCAGCTTCGAATGAATATCCATCAAGTTAATGCCGGCCGTGTCGTCCAGGAAAAGCGGCGCCTCCACCATCCGGTACAGCGCCTCCTGCAACGACGCACGTTCTTCGTGGTTCAAATAGCCCGCCCGAAAACGTTGCTGATCCACTCGGGCAGCCGCGCAAATCATACGCGTCAGCAGCGACTCCTTCGACATTTCAAGCGAGAACACCGCCACCGCCTTCGGGCTCTTCGGATTCATCGCCACATGCTGCGCAATATTGAGCGCGAGCGCCGTCTTTCCCATCGCAGGCCGCGCAGCCAGAATGATCAACTCTCCTTCGCGCAACCCTCCCGTCATTTCATCAAACTTCAGGAACCCGGTGCCGATTCCCTTGATCCGTTTGCTGGTATCGAGAAAGGCGTTAATGCCGCCTTCGTACTCCGTGATGATCTGGGCCGTATTTGCCAGCGCGTTCTTCGATTGAACGTCACCCAGCTTCATGAACGCGTCTTCAGCCGCGCCCAATATCTGCAGCGGGTCTTCATCGCTGGCCATCGCTCGATTGATGGTGTCCTGCGAAACCGTGATGATCCGCCTCAGCAGCGACTTCTCCTTGACGATGCCGACGTAGCTCTCAAGGTTGTAGAGCTGCGGCAAACCGTCGTCGAGCGAGACCAGATAGCTCAATCCGTCAACCGACTGCAGCTGGCCATGCTTCATCAACTCATTTGCCAGGGTGACGCGGTCAATCTTGTCGCCGCGTTCGTGCAATTCGCTCATGCGCAGGAAAATGCGTTTGTGTTTTTCCAGGCTGAAATCGTCCGCTGAAATCGTGCCGGCGGCCTGCAGGAAGGCGGTGTCGCTGCTTATGATCCCGCCCAGCACAAAACGCTCCGCGTCAAGATTATCCGGCAGTGGACGGTCGATACTCGCTTCGCTTACTCGCATAACAACAGACTTCGCTACCTTAGCGATAAATCCGATGACTCTCAAGCACTATTTCGGTGGAAATCCGCCTTCCACAAACGCAGCCTTTACAGTTCGAATCTCCACGTCAACCAAAGTGGTTTATCCACAGAGTTTCCTCACTACATTTTCGTATATTTTTGTTTCAGCGCAAGGGAGAAAAGGACGCGCTATTGATGATGGAGGAGACGCAGGCGGCGTTTGATGTCAGGCCAAAACTCAGTGAGCAAGTTCGACATCATATCGTTCCCGAGCACCATGCTGTAACGCTCGAAGGCTTCAGACGCGCTCTGGCTGTCGGGATAGTAAACAGTTGTCAGAGCGACGACACCGGCGTTTCCTGCCACTTCCGAAAAGTAGAAGCCTGTATGGCCATCGTCTTTCTTGGCGACAAATATCCGCGAGGCAGCATTGTACGCGCGATACCAAATAGGACCAACACCTAACCGGAAGAACCTGGGATCTTCGTGCAGCAAACTGGGCAGAATGGCTTCGGTGACGTAGCAACCGATGATCTGGTCGGCCACACCCCGGCTGTAATACCGCCCAAACCCGTTCAGACCGCCGTTATGGCTGAATCCGCCCGCCGCAACTTGCGATTGAAGTGCGTAGCCGGCAAGCAGGAAGTAATTGGGCCAATCGAAACTATCGCTGCGCGCGATCGCAAATTTCTGCCGGGTTGTGATCGGTTTATCGTTCGCCTGGTACTGGGCAGCGTGGTAATCGGGGATCACCCCAAAGAGGCGTTTCGATACCGGTTCTGTGCCGAGATTCAGAGGCGCAACTGGGGGAGCTATTGGCTCCGGCAACGCCAGCGCGGTTTCATTCGGAGTATCGGCGGTTGCGTACGGCCCTTCCGCCAGGGCGCCGGTACTGGCCATTAAGAACAAACACAGCAGCGCGGATTGCACACTAGCCAAGACGGTAGAATTCGAAGAAATAGTTACCTTTGCAGGCGATCTCATTTTCATTTCCCGGCCCGGTGTGGAGATGCTTCACGCGCCAGGCATTTTATTAGCGCCAAAAATAGCTCGGTTTCCGTTCCTACCGCTAAAGTAGTAATTAGTCGCCGCTCAGGCTCAACCCAACCGCTTCAGGAGAACGGACCATGCTGTCCTGGGAGGTCTTACAAGAACTTCGCCGCCTGCTGCACGACCGCCAAATCGGCGCAGGTATCAAACTGCTTCAGGCCGTCTGCCCTGACTTGGCTGAAACCCGCCCCGAGACCTGTCACGCCGGTCTCGTGTTGGGGGTCTACGCCCAATGGGTGGACGTCGGCTTTGAAGACCAAGGCCTTCTCAACACCCTGCTCGACCGATTTCCGGCCGCCCAGCGCCAGGCTCTTCCGCTGGCCGATTACGTTCAATTGCGCATCGCCGAAGCGGTGGTGTCGATGCGCAAGGAAAATCTTACCGAAGCTCTTAAACATCTGAATTGCGTACTAGCGCTGGAACGCGATATTGCCGACCCACGTGTTGTGGTCATCGCCGGCCTATGGAAAGCCCGCTGCCTCCGCAAGGCGGGCGAATACGAACAGGCTTTAGAGGTGACGCAACATAACATGCAGTTGGCCGAAAGCTTGGGCATGGTCCATCTTGCCGCCGTCCTGCGAACACTCGAAAGCTGGATGCTCTTCCAGAAAGGCGATTTGAAAGAAGCGGTTCACATTCTTCAGGGCGCCGAAGCGGTGCTGCGCGACACCGACGATTTCATTACGCTTGGCAACATTCAATCGGCCTATGGCCGTATCGCTCTGCGCGAAGGCCGTTACGATCACGCCATGCAGTATTTCGATGAGTCCATCAGGCTGTTCCGGAAGCGCTCCGCGCTCGAGGGCTATCTGGCGCGCTCACTCACCAATATCGCTCAGGCCAAACGTTTCCTGGCGTTGCAACTGCGCCGCAGCATCGACGCGAAGCTGAGCGCCAGCGGGCCGCGCCGCGGGCCGAGCAGCCTTTCGAAAGGAGCGATAAGGCGGGTCAGTTGGAACGCATGCAGGAACTGCTTCACGACGCGCGCCGCGATCTGGAAAAGGCCGAAGCGATTTACCACCGCGGCTGCAACTATCATGGTGCGGGCAATGTCGACGTCAACATGGCGCAAATCTGTCTCGATCTGGGCGATCTCGATCAGGCCGAGCAGCGTGCGCGACAAGCCTTCGATTTAGGTTCGACGCGCGCCGATTATCTGCTCATGTGCCGCTCGCGCGTGGTGCATTGCATGATCGCCAATGCGCGTTTTGAAGAACAGATTGGCGAAGAAGACGATCCCAGCCGCTATGCCCAACTGGCTCACGATTGCGCGCGGGCGGCGGTGGATCTCGGCGAACGCACACAAAGCCGCCGTTTGCTGGCGCAGGCGCATATCTGCTTCGGCATGACACAGATTAACGGCTTTTTCAACAACAGCGAAATGGCCCGCGCCAGTTGCGACCGGGCCGAGTCGCATCTCAATCACGATCGCCACGACGCCCTTTGGCAGGAAATTGAAATTCTACGCGCCCGCATCTTGCATTCCGGCGTTGAAGATCCGAATCTGCGCGCCTGGTCGCAAGGCGCGGTGGGCGATAAAAGTCTGCAGGATGTAGTAGGCGAGTTCGAAGAGCTTCTTATTCGACGCGTCTGGGAAAACGAGGGCCGCAAGGTCTCGCGGGTGGCTCACAAACTCGCCGTTTCGCCCAAGAAAGTGCGGCGCGCGCTGCGTCACATGGGGCTGCTGCTCGATCCGCCGGGCAATGTAGAGTAATGGTTTAGCGCCATGAAAACCTCCGGATCGTCAGTCGCTCTGAGCACCAACAAACATCTTCTGCGCTGGGTGGAGAAGATGTCGGAACTTACAAAACCAGCCGCCATCCACTGGGTGGATGGGTCATATGAAGAGAACGAAGCTCTGTGCGCCCAAATGGTTGCAAGCGGCACATTCATCAAGCTCAATCAAGACCTGTGGCCCGGCTGTTACTACGCCCGTTCCGATGCAAGCGATGTGGCGCGCGTCGAAGACCGCACTTTCATTTGTTCGCTGTCCAAAGACAGCGCCGGCCCGACTAACAATTGGGTAAACCCTTTTGAGATGCGACGGAAACTCAAGTCGCTGTTTCGCGGCTGCATGCGCGGACGCACCATGTACGTGCTGCCTTTCAGCATGGGTCCGCTGGATTCGCCCATGTCGCGCATCGGCGTGGAGCTTACCGACTCGCCTTACGTAGTGGTGAACATGCGCATAATGGCGCGCATCGGCCTGCCCGTTTTTCGGGTAATCGATGAAGATGTCAAGCGCGTCGTTCCCTGTCTGCACAGCGTTGGCATGCCGCTTCGGTCCGGCCGATACAGACGTGCCGTGGCCCTGCAATTCCGAGAAATACATTGTTCACTTCCCCGAAACTCGCGAAATCTGGTCGTACGGTTCAGGGTATGGCGGTAACGCGCTGCTCGGCAAGAAGTGTTTTGCCTTGCGCATTGCTTCGAATATCGCCCGGGACGAAGGCTGGATGGCCGAGCACATGCTCATTCTGGGCGTGGAAGACCCCAAGGGCGAGAAGACCTACATCGCCGCTGCGTTTCCCAGCGCTTGCGGCAAAACTAATTTCGCAATGCTCATTCCGCCGCCTGGTTTCGAAGGTTGGAAAGTATGGACGGTGGGCGACGATATCGCGTGGATCAAGCCCGACGAGAATGGCGAACTGCGCGCGATCAATCCCGAAGCCGGTTTCTTCGGAGTCGCGCCGGGGACCTCGCCCAAGACGAACCCGAACGCGATCGCGAGCCTTTCGCGCAACACCATTTTCACCAATGTCGCGCTTACGCCTGAGGGCGGCGTCTGGTGGGAAGGCCTGACCGACGCGCCGGCTGAATGCCTCGACTGGCAAGGCAGGCGCTGGACGCCTCAAATCGGCAAGCAGACCGGCAGGAAAGCGGCGCATCCGAATTCCCGTTTCACCTCGCCCGCCTCGCAGTGTCCTTCTATCGATCCACAGTGGGAAGATCCTGCCGGAGTGCCTATAAGCGCCTTCATCTTTGGGGGACGGCGAGCGCACAGCATCCCCTTGGTCTATCAAGCCTTCAACTGGAGCGCCGGCGTGTACGTTGGCGCGACGATGGGATCGGAAACCACTGCCGCAGCATCCGGCGCGGTCGGCAAAGTGCGCCGCGATCCCATGGCCATGCTGCCCTTCTGCGGTTATCATATGGCCGACTACTTCCGCCACTGGCTCACCATGCAGCGCTCATTAAGCGCCACGCCTAAAATTTTCCACGTCAACTGGTTCCGCAAAGATGCCGACGGCGATTTCATTTGGCCGGGCTTCAGCCAGAACATGCGCGTTTTGAAGTGGATTGTCGACCGGGCGCATAGCCGTACCGCGGGCAAGGAGACGCCGATCGGCTGGATGCCGCGCTATCAGGACATGGAGTGGAAGGGCCTGGAATTCTCCAAGGACAGATTCGAACAGCTGCAGGCTTTTGACCGCGCCGCCTGGCGTTCCGAAGTTATCGGCCACGAAGAACTATTCATTGAACTGCACGATCATCTGCCGCCTGAGATGGTATACGAGCGCGAACTGCTGATATGCCGCTTATAGTTTCGACGGCATTGCCATCTGGGTACCGTCCGAGATACCGAATTTGCTGAAGCCGCTCCTGCGCTTCTGCCTAGAAAGTTCTTTACCGGATCGGTTCTTGATCGTGATGGTATCCGCTGTCATTTCCACGATAATGCGGAAAGACGACTGGCCGTCCATGCCATGCGGGACCTTTTGGCCACCAGTCTCTTTGCCGTCGGTGAAGATTTTGACGTCCAGGTTGTGGCCATCCAGCGTGTACTGTATGTAGTTGCCTTCGCCAGTGAAATCGCCCAGGAACTTGATCTTCCTCGCCCCTCGGAAGATTCCCTTCTTCTCCGGCAGGACATCGAACATATAGCCGCCCGTGGCGTTGCGCAAAAAACTGTAGCCGGAGCCCTGATGCACCCACCAAGGTGGTCCTCCTTCCTGGGTCCACTTGTCGCCGTTCTCGAAAAAAGTCAACATCTTGGGGGGAACTATCTTAACTGTTGCGTCCTGGACCGGTTTAAGCTGCCAGTCGACAGGCGTTGTTTTGCCCGGTTCGATCTGGACGGTCTCAGAGCGGCCGGTATATCCTTCAGCCTCAGCGCTGACCACGTACCCCCCCGCCCGCAACTGTGGCGATTGGTTATTCGGAAGAGTACTCGAAACGGTTTCACCTTCGCGCTGAACAGTGATGCGCACCATGGCGGGCGATAATCTCAGGGAGAGGTTCCCGAGGGGCGTAAGTTCGCCATTGACATGGAAGCTGTCGCCCGCCTTAAAGTCGTGCGTCTCTTTGTGCGACTCATAGCCCGATTTGCGCAGCTCGATAGAGCGTTCTCCCGGCGCGACATCTCTGCTGAATACTCCGGCTTCCGTGGTAGTACCGATGCGAACATCGTCCAACAACACAGCTGCTTCAGGAGTAGCTTTATCAACGATCAACGTGCTCTTTGTGGCAAGGGGGGTAAGCGTGAAGGCGACTCTTTTCAGTCCCGTGTCGTTCTCTTTGAGCACCACCTGCTGCTCGGCTGAATCCTGATATCCTTCGTGTGTCAGCTTGACCGTGTAGGTACCGGGAGGCAGCGGAACGCTTTTGAAAGTGCCGCTTATGGGGTGCTTGATAACGCTGCCGTTGATCACCATCGTTACGCCCGCGATATTAGAGATTATGCCCAGCCCGGGTTTCTCAACAGCGCCGGAAAGCGATACATCCAGCATGGGCGACGAGGATGCATCAACCGCAATGTCGTGCCTGTTTCCTTTCCCGTAGTCGACTACAATGCGAGCTGGATTTTGAGGGCTTCCCGGAATGTCAAGTCCCGTAGGCGGAATGGTCTGGGGGTCGCTGCCGGCCAGTCCTCCGCGAATACCGTTGGTGGCGTAGAGTTTTGCCGAGCCCGTCCGCGAACTGACAATCACACCCGGCAATTGACCCGCGAGCGGCGTGGTCAGGGTGATGATTCCCTCTGGCTGCGCATTGAATTCGAAAGAAAACACTTCCTTTTTTCCGTCGAAAATCTTCACGTTATGCACGCCAAGACCAATATCGTTCTTAGTCAGTGATCCGTCTTGAAGATCGGTCGAATTTCCATTGTCGATGACTACTCGACCGTAATTAATGAGTGAAGTAATCTGCAGCTCAGGGCGCGGCGGAGGCGCCGGGGATGGTTTGAGGAAGAAATCCACTTTGAGGGGAGAGCGGAGTATGAATGACTTCGAACCAGCAACGTAGCCTTCACTCGACGCGTGGATTGTGTGACTCCCGGGCGGCAAGGTTGTGCTTGCCTCCAACGGCTTACCGTTCTCAAAAAAGCGTGTATTTGGGGCGTTTGCCGAGAACGAGACCGCTATGTCGAGTGGCGGAGGTTGTTTATGGACTGCCGAGTAAATAATCGCGCCAACAATCAGCACGCCCGCCGCCGCTGCGGCGATCAGCCAGAGCGGAAACTTCGTCTTTGCCGCAATCGGGGCAGATTTAGCGTGCTGATTCGGGATGGGCGCAGGCAGCTTGGAGACCGGCAGCGGTTTTGGTTTTATCTGCGCGGCAGGGGGCGGGGGCGGTTTGACACCACTCGCTCCAAGGTCGATGCGCGTCGCGATATTCGGCGGGAACTGCGTCTGTGGAGCGTCGTCCAGAGGTGGGGCTTGAACCGGCGGAGCAGGCAATGGGACGGGCGTCTCCCGCCGGGCATCCCCGCTAAGCAAGCGCAAGGTGTTGTGCAACTGCGAAAGCCGCACCTCGTTCGGATAGACCGCTAATCCTTCTCCAACCCGTTGCAGGGCTTTGGGAATGTTCCCCTCGGCCTGTAAATTGCGCGCCTCAACCAGAACGGAATTAATAGCGTCCTGACGGCGGTAGTCATCGACGATTGAGAGAAGGCTGCGCGCTACGGGATCGCTTGGCTCAATCTCTAAAGCCTCTTTCACGAGGGGTTCGGCAAGGCTCCAGTCGGTCGACATCAAGCCGCGCGCATGCGCGACCAGCGCACTCAGCAAGGTGGCCCGGGCGGCGGCATTTCGCGGATCCAAGCGCTCGGCTTTGCGCAGCGCGGCTAGGCCCTCGTCGTAGTTTTGCGCGGAACACAGCTGCTGGCCTTCCTTCAGCAGGACATTAGCCTCGGCGCTACGCTTTATTCCTTGTTGCGCCAGCGATTCCAACTGCTGCAGTTCTTTATCGCCCTCGAATTCATTGAGCGCGCCTTTGATGACGTCGTACGCCTTGGCGTAATCGCCGGTGGCAAAATGAGCGTCAATCTGTTCCATCCAGCGGGCTTTCGCTTCGGCCTGCGCCTGTTCCCCTTTACGTCTGGTCAGGCGCTCCACTTCGAAATCGAGACCTGGATAAAGCGGATAAATATTCCGCAGGATGTCCCACTGGCCGGCTGCATCGTTAAACTGGCCGCGCTCTTCGTACTGCTTGGCGCGTCCGACAATAGAGTTCACCAGGTCGCGGCGTTCGCGTATCGACTTTAGCGATGAATCGAAATGCGGCTCATTGGGGAACTTTTCAACAGCTTCTTTGATAATGCTGAATTTCTTGTCGAGGTCGGGCTCAGAATCGGCGCGTTTGTTGACTTCGGCAATGGCCGCCGACCGTTCCTGCCGCTGGTACTCTTCGGCTTCGAGCCTGAGCGCTTGAAACATCGGATCACCCGGATGTTTTTGCAGGTATTCGTCGCAGATTTCCAGCGCGCGGATCACGTTGCGATCGACCAAATTCCTGCGGCCTTCGGCGTAAGCATTGCGCGCGGCATCGCGTTCGGAACGAACCTGGTTATACAAGCTCTGGCACTGGGCGTCCAGATCGGGGGTATTGGAATTGGTGGCGGTGCGGTCGTTAATGGCCAGGACGCGCTCCAATTTGCTCAGCGCCGTGCTGATTTCCCCACCCCGATAGGACGATAACGCCGATTCGTACAGCCGCTGCTTCTCTTCGCGGACCTTGATGGCTTCCTGTTCCGAATGATCGATTTCCGCAAGCATAGTGCGAGCTTGGGTGTTCGAGCTATCTAGCTTTAAGATTTCCTGCAGCCCTTGCCGGGCCTGGGTATACAAGTTGTTGGCGCGGTGTTCCCGCACCAGGCGAAACCAGTTTTCAATTTGGTTCTGGCTGCGTTGCCGGTCGATTTGCGCTTTCAGCCCCAGAGCATCCAGGTTGGTTGAATCAATGCTGAGAACATCCGCGATTTTCTGCAGAGCCAGCGGATATTCTTCCTCCTCCATACGGGTCCGCGCGCTTTCAAGCAGTTGGCGAATTGTTTTCTGACGCCCGGCTTGTTCAATCTGAATGCGCAACACCGACATGTCCGGATCAATGTGGCCTTCCGATTCGAGTTCGGTCAGAATCTCCATGGCGAACTGATGGTCGCCTTCGCCATACGCCTTTTTAACGCGCTCGATGCGGGGCTGTATTTTGGCGCGGTCAAAACGTTCAATCGGCTCGTTACGCAGCGCCTTCTGCAAGGTGTCGCCGAATTCGCGAGCACTCGAAAAACGATGCCAGGGCTGTTTGGCCATCGCTTTATGCACCGTCCGGCTGATCATCTGGTTCACGCCCGCATTGATGTCGGAAGCGGACGGCGGAATTTCAGTACGAATCGCATCGATCACCTCACCCTCCGTTTTGCGCGAAAACGGCTTGCGGCCTGTGAGGGCTTCGTAGCAAACGACGCCGAGCGAGAATATATCGGACATCGGGCTAGCGGGCTTCATCTCCAGTTGTTCTGGAGCCATGTATTGCAGCGTGCCTTTGAGCCCGGTGGCGGAACGCGCGTCGGCTAGATGAACGACGCCAAAATCGATGATTTTGACGGTATCGTCTTCCATCACGAAAATGTTGCTGGGTTTAAGATCGCGATGGATCAGGCCTTGATCGTGGGCGGCCTGTAAACCGCGGCAGGCCTGTCCCATGATTTCGACAGTGCGCTCCACGGTCAAGCGCTGGCTGAATGTCTTAATGATCTGGTCGAGGGTGGCGCCGGGGAGCAGCGGCATCACGAAATACGGCTTACGCAGTCCGTTCTCGCGCCATTCGCCCGTATCCAGAATGTCAACGATATTAGGGTGGCTGAGCCGCGCCAGCACGGTCCATTCACGCTCGAACAGTTCAAGCGCGGCTGGATCGGCATCGCCCCACATGGTTTTTAGAGCTACAAAGCGTTTGGTTACAGTATCATACGCCTTGTATACTATGCCCATGCCGCCCTGACCAAGAGGGCTTTCCTTGATCTCGTACCTGGCATTTACGATCTGCGGGACGGGTTGAGAACTTTTGGGCATGGTTGGAATAGCGACCTGAATACCAGCTTCTAATTTACCTGTTCTTTTCATGCAAACACAGCGCGTCTCAGAGGCTGTCTACATTAGGCAGCTTTAATGTATCCTTCAGGACTCCTTCACCTAGCATTGCGACCATAGCTTTAGAAAGCACCGAAGTGCTATTAACAGATTTAACAAGGAGAACTCCAATAATGAAAAAACTCATGATCGCCGCCCTGAGCCTTTCGCTGCTCTCTGGCACTGCCGTACTGTTTGCCCAAAACACCAGCACGGACACGGCCACTAAGGCCAAGAAGCACAAGAAGGCAAAGAAGAGCACCGCGACCGACACAATGTCGACCCCTAAGTAAGCCGATAAAAAGCATCGAATTTAGAACGGTCCCTATCCGTACGCGGGTGGTGGACCGTTTTCTATTGGGCAACTGAAAAAAGTTTAATGTTAGTTTTAGGCTGTTTTCACGGCTGTTTGTGAATATACTCGTTGAAAGCACTGAGTGCTAATCCTGTTTAGAAGCAAGGAGAATCCCCTAAATGAAAAAGATCATGATTGCTGCATTGAGCGTTTCACTGCTCTCCGGCACCGCCATGTTGTTTGCTCAGAACACCAGCACGGACACTGCCACCAAGGCCAAGAAGCACAAGAAGGCAAAAAAGAGCACCGCGACCGACACAATGTCGACCCCTAAATAAGGCAAACGATAAGGCAAGCGCCAGATAGATAAATAAGTGGCCTGGATCCCGGGGGGTCCAGGCCATTCTTGCAATGATTCAATCTAAATTGGTCATTCGGGAACCCTGCTGAGCCGGCCGAAACGCACACGGGCCGGAGCAGGCGGGTGGCTTTGCTTGGCATTTTTGGCCGTTTTGCGGAAATCTAAAACTAACTGCATAACCTGTTGCTCAATTTGGTCGCGAACCTCAACGTAAACAGGCTCGCTTTTGGCGATTGGGTCTTCAATAGTCCAATCGCGAACCTCGATGGATACCTGAGTAGACAGTTTGCTGCCGCTGATGTTCACAATCAGATCCAATTGAGTAACATCGATTTCGCCCAGATTTTTCGGAAACTGATCGTCAATGTTAATGTTCTTGTCCTGCATTACCTTTTTGGTTAATGGCTGAACAATCGAAGCGGGGGCTAGGCCGGCGCTCAGCACCTTCATTACATCCGCGCCGTAACGCCGTGCAAAGCCTTCCGCCATTTGGCTGCGGCATGAGTTACCGATGCAAAGGAACAGAACAGTCTTCACTAAGGCTATTTTAGCGGACGATACGCTAGTTCGTGTTCTCAACGACTTCGTCGGTCCAGACTTTGAAGCTCTCGAGCGTGTTAGGGCCGAAGGTGGTGGCGATTGCGACGTCTGAAGCGTCGCGGCCTCGGGCCAGGAGAACTCGCCCAATGCGCGGCACGTTGTTGCGCGCATCGAAGATGTGCCAGGCGGACCCGAGATAGACTTCAAACCAAGCCGCAAAATCTCCAGCGCTATACGGCGGGGGCGTCCCCATGTCGCCTAAGTATCCGGTGCAATAACGCGCCGGAATGTTCAGGCAGCGGCAAAATGCGACGGCAAGATGGGCGTAATCGCGGCAGACCCCGATGCCCTCGTTGAAAGCTTCATAAGCGGTTCGGGTGGCGCGCGCGTTTTGGTAATTGAACGCGATCCGGTTGTGGACGTAATCGCAGATGGCCTGCACGCGGGTCCAACCGGGCGGCATATGACCGAAGAGATCCCAAGCGGCCTGGGAGAGCAGATCCGTATCGCAGTACCGGCTGCCTAGCAGGAAAACCAGCGTCTCCTCAGGCAGATCTTGTATCGAGTGCTGCGGGGCGGCGGGAGAGAGCGTGTCAGGAAGGCCGCTATCGCGAATAAGGGCATCGGTTTTGATGGTGATGCGGCCGCTGGGAGCGACAAGGCGGGTACACCAATTGCCGAAAAGATCGCGATACCCGCCAATTGGAACTGGCGGATCGGTGGTAAGGTAATCGGGGATGATGATGTCGGAGGCGCGCGAATAATGGATGTTCAACGCCAGAATCATAGGCGTTGGTTGGGGAACCCAATAGATTAGTTCGTAGCCGAGCCGGATCTGCAAATGTGTTTTTTCCTCCGCCAGTCAGTTGTGTTTCAACGCGGAAGCTGACGGCCCAGCATTGTCGTGGTGTTGCCAGTTAATGATAGCCTGACGGCGCTGAAAGGGTCTGCGCCAAACGCGCTACGGCGGGACGCATTCAATCTGAATACGGGTTGGGGGCTGGACGTGATGAACGTTTGATTTCGTATTGTGGCTCAGATTGAACGACGTTCAGTGAAATGGCTGATAAATAATATCTGATGCCCCAAGGAATAATAGATTCATATTTGAAAGAATTACTAGTAAACAGAAAGTCGCGTTTTCCTCGAGCATTTCTGATATTAGGAATCGCGCTTCTTTTAAGCAGCCTGCCCTTGCTTGCCCAAACTTCCCTTGGCACGATCGTAGGAACAATCACCGACGAGTCGGGAGCGGCGATACCGCATGTAGCGGTGGTGGTGACAAACGAAGCAACCGCTGCGAGCCGCAGCGTTATTACAGGTGAAGCTGGAAACTATTCAATCCCGTCTATACCGCCAGGAATCTACACAGTCCAAGCAGAGATGAAGGGTTTTCGGACGGAAATCCAGAAGGGCTTAAAGCTGGAAGTGAATCAGACCCTTCGGGCCGACATCGCCCTTAAGGTCGGAGACGTCAACGAAAGAGTAGAGGTCAGTGCGACGGCCGTTACTTTACAGACCGACTCTTCAACCGTGGCGACGACGGTCGACAACAAGAAAGTAGTGGAACTGCCGCTTAACGGTCGAAGCTTCACCCAATTGACTGTACTTGTTCCGGGTGCTGTAGGAACAGGCACCGGCACTTATCAGAGTTCAGGCACAACCGTGTCAATCAGCGGCCTGCGCAGTGAAAACAACAACTACACTCTCGACGGCGTAAATAACAATGAAACGTTTTTCAAATCCTATGGCGTGCAGCCGTCCATTGATGCCATCCAGGAGTTCAAGGTTCAAACAAACATCACTTCAGCCGAATTCGGCACGGGGGCCGGGGCCAACATCAATGTAGTTACGAAATCCGGGAGCAATCAATTTCACGGCGATGCCTTCGAGTTCCACCGCGACAATCACCTGAGCACGGAAGACTATTTTTCGCAGAAGGCGAATGAGCCGAAGCCCGTGTTCCGGCAAAATCAGTTTGGAGGCACATTCGGCGGACCTATTAAAAAGAACAGCACATTTTTTTTTGTGAGTTACGAGGCGAACCGTTTCAGCCAAGGTCAATCTATTCTGTCGATCGTTCCCACGGCGCAACAACTCGGTGGCAATCTTTCTTTGGATTTTCAGGGCAATCCAGCTCCGGCAATCTTCGATCCAGCGACAACGGTGTCAGTCAACGGAGCCGTGATCTCACGGACGCCGTTTCAAGGCAATATCATACCGGCAAGCCGCATAGATCCAGCAATGCTTGCTTACGCAAAGGTCTTCCTGCCTGCGCCTAACACCAACGTCAATGGGAATAACTACATCAATACCAGCCCTAACATTCTGAACGGAAATCAAGGGATGATTCGAATTGATCAGCGGATTGGCAACAATAACACTTTGACAGGCCGCTTCAATATAAACGACTCCCATAACCTGCAACCGACGGCACAACCGGCGGTTGACAACACCGTTGGGAACACGTTCACGAACGCGATGATCAGCGATACACAGACTTTCGGCGCCTCGACAGTTCTGGACGTCCGCCTTGGTTATCACCGCAACAATCTAGAGATCACCGACAATGCGCCGGGCGGGGCGGCCGCGACGGCTGCCTACATTAGTACCTACGGATTTCAGGGCGTGCCCTCAGTAAAAGGCATTCCATTGTTCCCGCAGTACAGCGTAGGCGGTCTTTTCTCAGTCAGTCAGCAGGGCTATCCCTTCCCCGACGACACCTGGAGTCTGCTGGGCAGCGTTAGCAAAATCACGGGTAAGCACCTGTTGAAAATGGGTTGGGATTTCCGTTACATGCACAACTTGGACGACGGTTACTTCACGGGTAATTTTGCGTTCACCAGCGACGCCACCAACGATCCGCAAAATGTGTCGGCCACCGGCCAATCGATGGCCTCGTATTTGCTAGGTCTTCCAAACAGTGCGTTGCGCAATATAGGCCAAACGGCGGCCATCATGCGCAAGCACGACTACAGCGGATACGTACAGGACGATTGGAAAGTAAGCCAGCGTTTGACGTTGAATTTAGGCCTTCGCTACGACTACTTAGGATGGCCGTACAGCCGCGATAACACATTGGGATCGTTCGATCTGGCTACGGGCCAATATCTGTGGGACGGCACTAATCCAGTCACCGGCGCTGGACCTACCGCCCCCCGTGGTATTGTGAACCCGGTTTACAATAATTGGGCGCCGCGCGCTGGCTTTGCCTATAGGCTTGGCGATAAAACCACCGTCCGTTCCGGATATGGAATCTTTTATTCCGGCAATTATCTTTGGGAATCGCAGGGAATACGCGGCAACTACCCTTACGCAATCAGCGAAACTCTAACCAATCTGAATGACCAAGGTGCTACCAGTCCCATCGAAAAAACATTCTCTCCGATTCTGACCGTAACACGGGGGGCTGACGTTCCATTGACCGACCAGCACATCATCAATCGGAATAACAAGACGAGCTACACACAGCAATGGAACTTCCACATTCAGCACCGGCTTAGTGACGACCTCATTGCGGAAGTGGGTTACGTCGGTAATAAGGGAACCCATCTCACGATGTACATCAATGAGAACACGGCTTTGCCTGGTCCCGGCGATCCAACTGCCCGGCGTCCCTATCCGGTTTTGGGCGCCACCAGCGAGATGGACAACATAGGATCCTCGCACTATGAGGGCTTGCAAGCCAAGCTTGAAAAAAGGTTTGCGAAAGGGTTGACTTTTCGGGCCAACTATTCGTTTTCAAAAACAATGGATGTCGGTGGAGCAGGTTTTTCGTCCAGTGCGTCGCCCCAGGATCCAAATAATATGCGCGCGGACAGTGGACTCAGTACGCTTGATCGGGCACATATCTTCTCGCTCGATTGGGTTTACCAGCTTCCGTTCGGCAAGGGGAGGCAATTCGGAAATAACATGAATAGGTTCGAAGATGCCATTGCCGGCGGTTGGGAAGTTACGGGGATTATGACTGCCAATTCAGGATCGCCCTTCACGGCAAACCTCGATTCGGACATCGCAAACATCGGGGCCAGAACCATTGAGCAGCGTCCCAACGTTATAGGAGACCCCTACGCTGGAGCTCATAGCGTAACGGGGCTCTGGATAAATCCAGCGGCGTTCGCCATACCGGCCCAATACACCTTCGGAGATCTGGGCCGCAACACGCTGATCGGCCCTGGGTTCTATCAGTTCGACTTCGGAGGCTACAAGAATTTCGCCATCACGGAACGAATCGGATTGCAGTTCCGCGCCGAGATATTCAACATCACGAATCGGGTGAACTATAGTAATCCCAACAGCGACTTGAGCTCTACTTCGTTTGGAAGAATTACCGGCTTGGCAGGCGCCCCGCTCGAAGCGCAGTTTGGAATGAAGATCGCCTTTTAACTATGATGATGTAAATGCATAGTGTATTCGGGGCGGGTTCGACAGCTCATAGGCGTTGGCTTTTTTGCTGGCTTGCGGTAGAGTGTCGGCGCTTCCAACCGCCTTCACAGGATTTACAAAAACACCTGCAAGCGGCAACGGCCGACTTCGATGCGGCAAAGATTCTGCGGCGATCGAGGAGTTGCGCTCGGCCATCTCGATTAACCCGGACATTCAGGGCGCACACTATCAGCTCGGGTTTGCATTGCTGCAATTGCATGATTCGGTTGCAGCCGAGAAGGCTTTTACAAAGGAATTTTCAACCGCACGGGACACGGCTGGTAGTGAAGCGAGGGACGCATTGAGTGAACGTTTGATTTTGTATTGTGGCTCAGATTGAACGACGTTCAGCGCCAAATCGCTGATAAATATATCTGATGCCTCAGGGAATAATAGTTTCATATTTGAAGGAATTGCCAGTACACAGAAAGTCGCGTTTTCCTCGCGCATTTCTGATTTTGGGAACCGCGCTTCTTTTAAGCTGTCTGCCGTTGCTTGCCCAAACTTCACTTGGCACGATCGTAGGAACAGTCACCGATGAGTCCGGAGCGGCCATACCGCACGTAGCCGTAACACTGACGAACGAAGCAACAGCAGCGACCCGCAGCGCTGTTACCAGCGAAGCGGGAGTTTATACCATTCCGTCGCTGCCGCCAGGAGTCTATACCATCCATGCGGAGATGAAGGGTTTCCGGACGGAAATTCAGAAGGGCCTAGAGCTCGACGTCAATCAGACTCTTAGAGCCGATATGGCTCTCAAAGTTGGCGATGTAAACGAGCGAGTGGAGGTAAGCGCGACAGCCGCTACATTACAGACCGACTCGTCTACCGTCGCGACGGAGGTCGATAACAAGAAGGTCGTGGAACTGCCGCTTAATGGCCGAAGCTTCACTCAGCTAACGACACTTGTTCCAGGGGCCGTGGGAACCGGGGCTCCGGGTTACCAGACTTCGGGGACGGCGGTTTCGATTAGCGGTCTTCGCTCGGAAAACAACAACTACACCCTAGATGGCATGAATAACAACGAAACGTTCTTCAAGTCATATGGCGTGCAACCGTCCATTGACGCTATCCAGGAGTTTAAAGTTCAGACGAATATCACCTCGGCGGAATTTGGCACGGGCGCTGGTGCGAACGTGAATGTGGTTACGAAATCGGGGAGCAATCAATTTCATGGCGATGCCTTCGAGTTCCACCGCGATAACCACCTGACGACGCAGGACTACTTTTCTCAGCAGGCGAACCTGGCAAAACCGGTCTTCCGGCAGAACCAGTTTGGCGGTGTGTTTGGGGGACCGATTCACAAGAACAGCACATTCTTCTTCGCAAGTTATGAGGCCGACCGGTTCAGCCAGGGGCAATCGGTCCTTTCGATCGTTCCGACAGCGGCACAGCTTTCGGGCAACATGTCGTTAGATTCTTTCGGCAACCCGGCTCCGCCAACTTTCGACCCGGCGACCACGACGACGGTGAACGGCGTGACGACGCGCGCTCCGTTTGCGGGGAATATTATTCCGACGAACCGGATCGACCCGGCGATGATCGCCTATGCCAAGATATTTTTGCCCGCGCCGAATACCGACGTTAACGGAAACAATTACATCAACACGAATCCGAATATTCTGAACGGAAATCAAGGGATGATGCGAGTCGATCAAAGATTCGGCGACAACAACACACTGACTGGCCGCTTCAATATCAATGACTCTCACAACATTCAGCCCACCGGTCAGCCGGCCGTGAATAACATCATAGGCAACACCTTTACGAACGCGATGATTGCCGATACCTGGTTGTTAGGTCCGAACACGGTCTTCGACGTCCGGCTCGGCTACCATCGCAATAACCTCCAAGCCTCGAATAACGCACCGGGCGGCGCAACCGCGACCGCCGCTTATATCAGTCAATACGGAATTCAAGGTGTTCCTTCGCAACAGGGCATTCCGCTGTTTCCGCAATACGCAGTAGGAGGGAATTTTTCGGTCAGCCAAACCGGCAACCCTTTTCCGGACGATACCTGGAGCCTCGCCGGTACTTTAAGCCGGACGATCGGGAAGCATCTGCTGAAAGCTGGGTGGGATTTCCGGTACCAGCGCAGCCTTGATGACGGCTATTTCACCGGCAATTTCAACTTCACTTCCGATGCCACCAACGATCCCCAGAACACGTCGGCCACGGGCCAATCGATAGCGTCCTATTTGTTAGGGCTTCCGAATAGTGCATTGCGCAACGTCGGCCAGACGGCGGCGATTATGCGGAAGCACGACTACAGCGGATTCGTTCAGGACGACTGGAAGGTGAGTTCGAAGCTCACTTTGAATCTGGGCCTGCGCTACGACTATCTGGGATTCCCCTATAGCCGCGACAACACGCTCGGCTCCTTCGACATCGATACCGGGCAGTATTTGTGGGATGGCACCAATCCGGTTACTGGAGCCGGATCGAACGTCCGCCGGGGCATCGTCAATCCGAATTACAACGACTGGGCTCCGCGGATCGGCGCCGCCTACCGGCTCGGCGACAAGATGACGATTCGTTCCGGATATGGAATTTTCTACACCGGCGACTATTTGTGGGAATCGCAGGGAATACGCGGCAATTATCCGTATGCGATCAGCGAAACACTAACTAACCTGAACGTGAACCAACCCACCAGCCCCCTTGAGACTACGTTCTCGCCCATTCTCAGCGTCACTCGCGGGGCCAATGTTCCGATGACGGATCAACACATCGTGAATCGCAACAATAAAACGAGCTACGTGCAGCAATGGAACTTTCATGTGCAGCGCAGGCTTGCCGACGATCTGATTGCCGAGGTTGGTTATGTCGGGAACAAAGGAACTCATCTCTCGATGTTCATTAACGAGAATACCGCCTTGCCCGGCCCTGGGAATCCGGATCCGCGCCGGCCATGGCCCGTTCTGGGTGCGACAAGCGAGATGGACAATGTTGCGTCGTCTCACTATGAGGGCCTACAGGCAAAGATCGAAAAGCGCTTTTCCCACGGCCTTACCTTCACCGGGAACTACTCGTTCTCAAAGACGATGGATGTGGGCGGATCCGGCTTCGGGGCAAGTTCGTCGCCGCAGGATCCTAATGACATGTCCGCGGATCGCGCCCTCAGTTCGCTCGACCGTGCGCATATCTTTTCACTCGATGCCGTTTACACGCTGCCGTTCGGAAGAGGCCGGCGCTTTGGAAGCAGTTTCAATGGGTTCGAAGAAGCCATCGCGGGCGGCTGGGAAGTTACCGGAATTATTACCGCCACATCGGGGTCGCCCTTCACCGTAACGCTAGAGAACGACATTGCAAACATTGGCGCGCGCTCCATCTCGCAGCGCCCGAACCTTATCGGCGACCCTTACACCGGCGCGCAAAGCACCACCGGCCTCTGGGTGAACCCGGCCGCATTTGCCATACCCGCCCAATACACATTTGGGAACCTCGGACGCAACACGCTGATCGGGCCGGGATTCTTCGCGATGGATTTTGGCGGATATAAGAACTTTCGGCTCACGGAACGACTTGGGCTGCAGTTCCGAGCTGAGCTCTTCAACGTTACCAATCGCGTTAACTTCGGTAATCCAAACAGCGACCTGAATTCCGCCACATTTGGACAAATTAGCGGTCTCGCAGGCGCCCCGCTCGAAGCGCAGTTTGGAATGAAGATCGCCTTTTAACTATGATGTAAATGCATGGCGTGTTTGGGGCGGGTTCGACAGCTCACAGGAGTCGGCTTTTTGCTGGCTTGCCTTAGGGTGTCGGCGCTCCAACCGCCTTCACAGGATTTACAAAAACACCTGCAGGCGGCGCAGGTCGACTTCGACGCGGCAAAGTATTCTGCGGCGGTCGGGGAGTTGCGCTCGGCCATTTCGATTAACCCGGCCATTCGGGGCGCATACTATCAGCTCGGGTTTGCATTGCTGCAATTGCATGATTCGGTTGCAGCCGAGAAGGCATTTACAAAAGAACTCGACTTTCAGCCGCCCGATCCGTATTCTCTCTATTACCTGGGAACGATTCGCAGCGGGGCGGGACAACGTCAGGCGGCAATTTCCCTATTTGAAAAGTCGTTGGATGCAGGCGAGGTGTTAGACGTTCGCGGAAAACTGGGAAGCAATTACCTGGCGCTGGGGAAGGTGGATGATGCCATCCGCTTTCTGGAAACTTCGGTTCGGCTTCGACCGGAGGATGGGGGCCTGCACTATCTGTTAGGCCGCGCCTGTAGGCAAAAGGGCAAAACCGCCGAAGCCAAAATGGAATTCGAAGCGGCCGCAAGATGGAAAGCCAAGTTCCGCAACGAGATGGTTTCGCTCGACGGTTTGCGCCAGGCATTGAAGGCAAACAACCAATCGGCCGTCGCTGCCAGCACGCGCGAATTGTCCGGTTCGAGTGATTCCGACATCTTACTTGCGTCGGCAACCATTCTGGGGCAGGCCGGCCGGCATGCAGAGGCCGTTCCGTTTTTAGAGGGAACAATTAAGGCAAATCCAGGAATTCCCGAGGCCCACTACGATTTAGGGCGCGCCTTAATTGCCTTGGACAAGCGCGGAGAAGCCCTTCCGGAATTGCAAAAGGCGACCGAACTGAAGCCTGACTTCTATGAAGCGCAACTTCTGCTTGGCACGCTGTTAGCGGACGGCGGGAAAGGTGACGAAGCGATTAAGCACTTGCGGGCCGCGGTGCAGGTTAGAGCCGATAACCCCCGGCTGCTGCTGATGCTCGGTTTGCAGTACCACCAACAGAACTATTTCGCCGATGCGATTGATGTTTTGAAAAAAGCGGTCAGTCTGGAGCCGGACAATCCAGATCCGCGCTATTTATTGATTGAGTCTTACTATAGAAACTTCGAGTATGAGCACGCGTTGAGTTGCGCCCAGGAGACGCTGGCGCGTTTCCCCAATAGCGCTCTGGCGCATTATCATCTGGGCGCGCAGTTCAACAACTTCAGCCGGCTGGCCGAAGCCAAGCAACAATTGGACATGGCCATTTCGGAAGATGCAAGTTTGGTCGAAGCCCAGGCCATGCTGGGAGACGTGCTGTTTAAAATGGGAAAGCCCGACGATAGCGTGATGAGCTTTCGCCGAGCCTTGGCAATAAATCCCGGATTGATGGACGCACAAACCGGGCTCGGGAAAGCGCTGATTCAACTCAAGAAATACAGCGAGGCCGCTGACGCCATGGAGGAAGCAACTAAAATCGATCCCAAACCGGCTGCGCTTCACCTCTATTTATCGCAGGCGTATCGCGCTCTGGGCCGGGCCGACGATGCCAAGAAAGAGGCCGCAGTGTTCAGCCGCCTCAATCAAGAGCGCGCTAATGCACGCGACCGCGAGGGCGACCGGAAGTATCCAAATTGACGGCCAAGATTTCCCTGCTTGCTTTATCGATTTCCATCCTACTTGCGGTTTGGCTGCCTTTCGCCGGGGGTACGGTGGCGGCTAATTCTCCGTCGTTCGTAGCAGTTACGGAGAAAGCTGGGCTCTCCGGTTTTCGCAACGTGCAAGGCGATGCCAATGCCAAGCCGCACATTCTTGAAGTGATGGGCGGCGGTGCGGCATTTCTGGACTACAACAACGATGGCAATCTGGATATTCTGCTGGTACGCGGTTCGACGATCGAACAGTATCGCCAGCATGGCGGCGATCCTGTATGCGCTCTCTATCGGGGCGACGGCCACGGGCATTTTATCGATGTCACCCAACAGGCGGGATTGACGAGTTCACTTGGATGGGGCATGGGCGTGGCGATTGCGGATTACGACAACGACGGTTGGCAGGATATTTTCATCACGGGCTACGGGCGCAGCTTCCTGTTTCGCAACCGTCATGACGGCACTTTCGAGGAGGTGGCGGAGAAAGCCGGAGTGAAAGGAGAGGGCTGGAGTACTGGAGCGGCGTTCGGGGATTTCGACCGTGACGGGCACCTGGATTTGTATGTCGCGAAGTATCTTGAATATCCCGTAGACCACTTGCCCGCTCACGATTCCTCTTGCAATTATCGCGGCATTTCGGTGTTTTGCGGACCGCGCGGCTTGCCCGGCGCTCGCGATGTTATCTACTTCGGCGATGGCGAAGGACATTTTCACGATCGCACAGCCGAGCTCGATATCGATCCGCAAAAGCTTTACAGTCTGGGAGTGGTTGTCGCGGATTACGATAACGATGGTTGGCCGGATATCTTCGTCACAAACGATTTGAGTCCAAATCTTCTCTATCACAACCTGGGAAAAGGCAAGTTCGAAGAAGTAGCCTTGAGCGCTAATGCCGCCTTTTCGGCGGACGGCGTGGAAGAGGGCAACATGGGCGCGGATTTTGGCGATTTCGATCATGATGGCTGGCTCGATCTTTACTACACTACTTCTTCGTTCCAGACTGACGAACTGCTGGAAAACAATCACGACGGCACTTTTGCAAACGTTACCAATCCCGCTGGTCACGGGGCGAGCACATACTCTTTCGTGAAATGGGGAACTTCGTTTGCCGATCTGGACAACGATGGCTGGGAAGATCTGTTTGTGGTGAATGGCCATTTATATCCGGAAGCCGACAAGTTCGACCTGGGACTTGTTTACCGGCAACGTCCGCTTGTCTTCCTGAATAACCGCAACAAGACGTTCCGCGAAGCCGGTCTTGAATTGGGTCTTTCGCAGCAGTGGAAAAGCAGAGGACTGGCGGTTGGGGATTACGATAATGATGGGCGTCTCGATTTGCTGATCAACAATCTGGACGATGGCCCTATATTGCTGCACAACGAAATGCCCCAGCAGCATTGGTTGCTGGTTCGGTGCATCGGTACGAAAAGTAATCGATCCGCAGTTGGTGCGCGCCTGACGCTACGGGCTGGGGACTTGCGGCAAATCCGCGAGATCAAGGCAGGACTGAGTTATCTTTCGAGCAACGATCTGCGTGTGCATTTCGGCTTGGGAACCCATGACAAGGCCGATTCGTTAGAGGTCCGCTGGCCAAGCGGGCTAGTGGAGCGAATGGAAGACGTTCACGCCGATCAGATCTTGACGCTCGAAGAGGGAAAGCAATCTGCAAGTTCAGGCGGGAAGTGACGTGGCTTTGACCAGCTTGCTCATTCTTATCTCTTGGGCGGGCAGGCTTCCCGGCCAGGATGGGCAGACGGCAGCACAACTCGATATGGCGCACTTGGAAGCGATAATAGCTGAGCACCCCTCAGATGGTCTTGCGCATTACAAGCTTGGGCTGCTGTACCGCGAATCGGGTGACAACCGGCGAGCAACGGCAAACCTGCAAAGCGCTATTAGCAACGGCTTTGACAATCTCGGAGCAAGGCTGAATTTAATGGAAGCGGCCTTCGCCTGCGGGCAGTCGGCACTGGGAGTTGAAACAGCAAGGAAAGTTGCGACTCCGTCTCTTAAGTCGACCGGCGTTTTGTTGCGGGTAGGCACTCTACTGTTCAACCACCTGTTTTATAAAGACGCTCTTCACGCGTTTCAGCTTGCCCAGCAAGCGTCGCCAGATGCGTTTGAACCTCGTTTCCGTGTGGCGCTGACGTGCTATCTGCTGGAAGACTACGCCGCCACCGTTGCCAATTTGAAGTCCTTGGAAGCTGTTCAATCAAATCCTGAAGCAGCCAGCTTAATGGCCTCTGCCGAAGCTGAATTAGGCCATCTCGCAACGGCCGTTTCTATTTTGCGGACCAGTATTGAGGTATCCCCCAAGAGCCCGCACCCTTACATTAACCTGGCACTGATCGAGCTTGATCGTGGAAACAGCGGCGAAGCAGAAAAGGTTCTCGATCAATTCCGCACGTTGGAAGTCAAGACCGATGCCAAGGTGTTCTACAAAGCCAGCCGCAATGCTTGCACCGATGTGGCGAAAGCTCTGGGGCGCGGCGAGGCGTCAGTACCTTCCTCCAAAAAAGGAGAATTCTATTATCAATTGGCCCTGCAACTACAGGAACGATTTAATTATTTATCGGCCGTGGAACTGATTAGAGTGGCGCAAGCCGAGGAAGGAGATTCTGCGCGTGTCCTGCTGGTGGCTGGCACGAGTTGCCTGAATCAAGATCCGTTAGCTGCGGATCCGGTCGTTTTTTTGACAAAAGCGCTGGCCAGAGACCCGAGCTTGCACACGGCATATTACCTCCTGGGACGCGCTTTTACGCGCCAAGGAAAACTCGAAGAAGCGGCGGGAGCCTATCGGAAAGCGGCAGAGTTGCATCCCAATCCTTCCTATTGGGTGGCTCTGGGGAAATCGCTGGGCAACCAGCAGGCTGCGATTGCCGAATTCAAACGAGCGTTGGCGATAGATCCGTCTTATGCTTTAGCTCATCTCGAATTGGGCCGAGTATATGTTCAAGTGGAAGAATTCGAAAAAGCTCGGGTGGAGTTAGAAAAGGCCCTCGAATTGGAGCCCGATTTTTACGAGGCCGATTATTTGCTGGGCCGCCTCTTTCATCGGCTTGGAGACGAAGAACAATCTCGCAAGCAATTGCAGCTATTTGCGGGAAAGAAGAACACACTCATGCAGCAGTCGGCAATCGAGGCAGGCTACATAGGCGACGGACGCTGACTATGAAAGGCTGGGCCTCTCTATGTCTCATTGCCGCCACTGTATTGTTGGCAACTCCCCCGCTCCTGTTCCGGGACGTTGCGAAAGAGGCTGGCATCGATTTTAAACTCGTCTCCGGCCTTCCGGATAAGCATTACATTGTAGAGTCGATGACTGGCGGAGTTGCGCTGTTCGATTACAACAACGACGGCTTGCCCGATATCTATCTTGTTAACGGCTCCACAATCAACGCGGAGCGCGCCGGGAACAATGATGCGGAGGACCATCTCTACCGAAACAACGGCAACGGAACTTTCACCGATGTTACCCATCAAGCCGGCCTTGGAGATCGGCGGTGGACTATGGGAGTCGCCATTGCCGATGTGAATAACGATGGATTCGACGATATCTACATCACCAACTACGGAGCTAACCGCCTTTACCTGAATAACGGCGATGGCACTTTCCGCGATTTCAGCCGCGAGTCGGGCGCCGATATTTCGGGCTGGAGTTCGGGAGCCGCGTTTGCCGATTTTGACGGCGACGGTTTGGTGGATTTATATGTTGCCAGTTATCTGAACGTCGATATATTGAATTTGCCCAGGGAAGGCCTTCTGTGCAGGTATCGCGAAATCCCTGTTCAATGCGGGCCGCGCGGTCTCACCCCTGGCACTGGGCATCTTTTTAAGAATCTCGGCGGCGGCCATTTTCAAGATGTCACCGCAGACTCTGGGGTAGGGAAAGCGGCCCCTTCTTACGGTCTTGGAGTTGCCTGGGGAGATCTGGATAACGACGGCCGGCCAGACTTGTTCGTCGCTAACGATTCCCTCCCGAATTACCTGTTTCATAACGAGGGGAACGGCAAGTTCACGGAGTCGGCACTCGCTTCGGGGGTGGCGTTACGGGAGGATGGCCGGGAACAAGCGGGAATGGGCGTCGATATTGGGGATTACGACAATGACGGAAATCTCGATATTGTGTTGACAACATTCTCCGACGACTACAAGACTCTGTTCCACAACGACGGAACGGGGCACTTTGAAGACGTTTCCCGCAAGGCTGGTCTAGTGCAACCCACATGGAATCTGCTCGGTTGGGGAGTCCAATTTGTGGATCTGAATAACGATGGCTATCAGGACATCGTCATGGCGAATGGGCACGTCTATCCGGAGGTTGATCAGCACAAATTCGCAACCACATACCGTCAGCACCCCAGCGTGTTTTTGAATCAGAAAAACGGTGAATTCAAGGATGTGGGCGGCAGTTGGGGACCGGCTTTCCAGCTGGCTGAATCAAGCCGCGGCTTGGCGACTGCCAGTTTGAGCAATAACGGCTACATGGATGTCGTCATCTCCAATCTCGATGCACAGCCCTGGATTATCAAGAATCCGGGAAACGCTGGCAATTGGCTTATGCTCAAGTTGCGAGGAACCATCTCTAATCGGGATGCCATCGGCGCACGAGTCACGGTTAGAACCGGCAAGCTGAATCAATTGCGGCAGGTGAAGAGCGGCGGGAGCTATCAATCGCATAGCGACTTCCGGCTGCACTTCGGATTGGGACAGGCGCAATCTGTCGACGAGATCAAAATTCGCTGGCCCACAGGTAAACAACAACTGCTGCATGGCGTGAAAGCAAATCAGATTCTCTCGATTGAGGAGCCGCGATAAAAAGAGTTCACTGGTTTAACGAATTCGATACGTCTTTTACATCCTGTTGTGTTCGTTGCAGCCGGTCGCGCGTGAGGCGTTGGTAGGCCCCCAATTCAGTTTGCGCCTCGGTTCGCCGGCCCTCCTTTGTGTACGCGATCGAAAGCAAATAGTGAACTCGATCGTTAGCCGGGTCTGAGAGAGCGACGTTTCGGAAAGCCGCGATTGCTTCTTTATATTGTCCTTTGGCCGCGTAAGCGCGGCCTAAGTCAAGTTGAGCGTCAGTCAGTTGAGGATGCGATTTCAAGGCCTGCAGCAAGTGAGGAATCGCCAGGTCCGGTTTTTCTTGTTCGACGTAAATGCTCCCCAGCCGGTAATGCGCCAGACCGTGATACGGATTCCGTGCTAATTCCTCCGTCAACCACTTTTCAGCTTCGTTATAGCGACTCATCTTACGGTAGACGTTGCCGATGGCATAGCGGATTCCAGCGAGATCTGGGCGTTTCGCCAACGCGGCTTGATACTTCTCAATCGCCGCCTCGTATTCCGTTTTCTCCTCGTGCTGTTTGCCCAGGAGTTCGTGTACGCCGTAGGAATCTGCATCAATCTGGATCATCTGCTGCAGCGTGGCTTCAGCTTGGCGCTTATAACTGCGGCCTAATAGATGCAACGCATCCACATTGTCCGGCTCCGCGGCGAGCAGTTTGCGGAGCCGGTCCTCAACACGCGCCCCGTCGCCCGATTCCACAAACGACCTGATTAGAAGAAGCTGCAAAAAGGGGCTTGAAGATTGTTCAGCGGCGCGCGAGAGCGGTTCCTCCGCCTCGCGAAAACGTCCTTGGCGAACGAGGTTCATTCCTTTCATGAATTCCTCCGCTTGTCCTCGGTTAAGAGGCTCCGATTTATGTTGGCTGCCGGCGAGCCTCGCGCTTCCCTCTCGAATGAGTTCAGCTGTCTTGCTGTTGGCAGATTTTAGCCGCGTAAGATTCTGAAGCACGGTACTCGATTGACCCAGGTCTCCGGCCGCCGCCAACAAAGCTGCCAATTGCAGGTCCGCCTGGGCATCTGTCGCGGAGATCGTCAAATCGGAAATTGTTCGCTCGTCGTTATTCCTGTGGTCCAGCGCCGGAATCCAACCAGCGAAATCGGGCCGCAGCCGCAACGAATTTCGATATTGCAGAGCTGCCAGGTCGCTCCGATTTTCTTCCAGGAAACGCTCCGCTTCGAGGAGTGACACAGCCGCGGCATGCGGATCAATCTGGCCCAGGTGCTCAAAGACGGAGCCAGCCGCCTGATCATAGGCCTTTGTGAGGTAGTAGAGGACATCTATGTCGCCGGGCCGCAGCGTGAGATCCCGGCGTAACTCACGTACTGCGTCCTCCGGCCGATCAAGAGCGGAATAAGTAACCGCTAGCCAGAAGCGTGCTTCAGGCTCAGCCATTTTTGCATTCAATGAAATGCTGTTTTCAAGCGGAGCGATAGCCAGTCGAAACTGATTGGTCTTGTAATAATCCATGCCGAGGAACAAACACGATCCCCACATTGTGGAATCGAGCCGGAGCACGCGCTGAAATTCCAAAATTGCTTCTGGATAGCGGTTCTGAAGATGATAAGTAACTGCCAGGCTTTGACGGATCAAAGCCAGCTTTGGCTGCTGCTTCAGGATCTCTTCGTATTCGCGGCTGGCTGCTGCGTAGTCCTTCACTCGTTCGGCCTGTTGTGCGGCAGCTAGATGAACGGACATCTGCTCTTCGATGGCTGAGCGCTGCTGAGCGGCGTGTGATAAGCCGCCAATGCAGATGAGCAGAATTAACCGCCCGGCCAGCGGGGTATTGGGCCTGTTATGCGGCGGCTGCATCGAGGTATACGCCGATTCTATACAATACGTAGCAGCAGAGTGTCAACCATCTATGGAGGCTTTCTGAAACTCGGAAATTCCATGGCTTTGTCGATGGCACTGTTGCTTTGTTCATCGGTAACTGAAGGCCGGGCGGTAACCATGGAAAGCACTCGTGCGCTCGTTAACTCAGGGCGCATCGTGGAAGCGCTTCGCCAGATCCGCGAGTTGGAGAAACAATCGCCAAATGATCCCAGCCTGCAGTTTGAGATAGGTGAGCTTTTGCAGGAACTCGCGGCATCCAGAGCGGAACGGCTGCAAAAATTAGCGCCTGAATCCCCTCAGGTCCACGAGCTGATCGGAAAGTCTCTGGAGGCTCACCAAAAGGCGGCGGAAGCGGTTGTCGAGTACAAACTGGCTGCTCAAACGAATCCCTCCATGCCAGGCATTCATTTCCTGATCGGCAATCTGTATTGGAAGCAGCGTGACTTTGATTCCGCAATACCGGCTTTGGAATCGGAGCTTAGGCTGAATCCCGACCATGCGCTCGCGAATTTACGCATAGGGGAGATTCTGATCGTGACTGATGCCGATGCGCCGCAAAAGGCTATTCCCTATCTGAGGAAAGCGATCGGCGATCCCCACATCGGATTGGAGGCGCATCTGGAACTCGGCAAAGCGCTGCGGTTAGCCGGCAGATACTCTGAAGCCCGTCGGGAGTTCGAATTCGTAGTCCGGCAGAAGCCCGAAGACGAACTGGTGCATGCACAGTTGGCCGCTGTATATCGCAACCAAGGGGATACTCAGCGCGCGCGCAAAGAACTCGAAATACAAAGACAGATCTTGCAGCGGAAGCGCCAGGCTTCCATCAACGCTCGCCAGTCGGATGTGGACCACTGAACCTTAATGGGCGTGACTGGTAAGCCGCGCAATCGCTTCCTGAATATCTGGGCGCTTGGGTTCTTTCGCCGCCGCCTCGCGGTAGCATCGCAAAGCAGCTTCATAGGACCCCTCGAATTCGAAGGCGCGCGCCTGAACCTGTAGGCCCGCGGCGGAGTCCGGATATTTCTCCGCTACTCGGTTCAATATTTGGGTTCCACGAGATGCATACGACTCCGCCAATAACCGCAATGCATCCTGGTTGTTCGGATCTTTCTCCAGAACCGCCTCCAGATATTCAAACCCGTTCCAATATTCGTGGAGAGCCAAGTGCGTCGCCCCCAGCCAGAAGCTTGTTTCGATCTCCCCTGGGTGCAGCCGCTCAGCGGACGTCAGATGGCTTAGCGCTTCCGTGAAACGGTTCATCCGGTAATTGTCAATGCCCAGAAATAATTGCGAAGTCCAGAGCTTAGGATCTAACCGCAGAGCCTTTTCGAAGGCTTTGGCCGCCTCAGAGAAGTTGTTCTGCAGGTGCTGCACCAGCCCTAGACGTTGATAAATCTCCGCGCTTGGAGCGGCCGCCAGCATCTTTTGATAAATTGCCTCGGCTCGCGGCAGGTCTCCCGACTGCTCGGCCTTTTGAGCAGCCTCAAGATACTCGCGAGCGGTCGAGCCTTGTGCGCCCAGGACGCTGGCGTAAAGCAGGACCGTTGAAACTAGACGAACAATCAAAAAGTTAGTTTTAACCCAAATTGAATTTGCCGCTGAGCTTCATCCGTGCCGGTGATCGCGCCGAATGACTGATCCCCGAGGGTGGAATCGGGTGTCGAGAAATTCACGTTGTTGAATGCGTTGAAAAATTCGCTTCGGAACTGGAGCTTCATGCGCTCGGTCAGGCTGAAGTTCTTAAATGCTCCCAAGTCTGTGTTGAAAAAAGGTCTCCCGCGAAGTGAGTTCCTGCCCAGGTTTCCAAACTGATACTGCGGAGCGACAGCAAAAGCCGCCGGATCGAAGTATGTGCCACCTGGGCCGTAGGTACTCGTGAATCCAGAGGGGAAAGGATCACCCACTAAGTCGGGGCGCTGAAAGTTACCGCGCGCTCCCACGTTGGCGTTATCAAAGTTGATGCCGACGTTGAACACGCGGCCCGATTCAAGGGTGGTAATGCCTGAAACCTGCCACCCGGACAGAGCGGACTTAAGCACTCCATGCCAACTCCCTGGCGTTGGGATGATGTAAATATAGCTGAGGTTCGCCACATGCCGCTGGTCGAACCCGGAGTTCCCAAGGTCGCACTTGATACAGGAATTATTCTGGGGTGAAGATCCGCCGAATTCGGAGTTGAGATCAATGGAATGAGAATAGGCGTACGACGCAGTGAAGCTAAGACCGTTTGAGTAACGCTTTGTAGCCTTGAACGTCAGGGCGTCATACTTGGAAGTAGCGATGTGTTTTAATTCGCTGAAAGCGCCTGCGATGGGGAAGGGCCGTCGCGGATCGGGATTGCCCGGCCCAGGCGGCGGATCGTTGGTACTCAAGAAACTGCCCAGGTGTGTTCCTTTGGAGCCCTGATAATTCAGTTCCACCAGGACATCCTGAGCGAACTGGTGCTCAATACCGAAGTTCCAGTTCTGCATGTAAGGAGTCTTCACATCGCGCGAGACAGTATGCTGATCTTGCTCGACTGCCTGTTTGGGATCAAAACTCTGGAAGAGGCTCTCCGTGGGCCGAAGTGCAATGCCCGTGTTCAGGGCGGTGAGATTGTCGGAAACAGAGAAGGGCCAGCCGCCACGGGAATCGCTCCATTCCCAAGAGAAATTTGAGTTATAGAAAATCCCGTAAGAAGAGCGAATTGTGGTGTTATTGAAGAGGCGATAGGCGAAGCCAATACGCGGGGCGAAATTGTGATATCTTGGGTCGGCAATTTGCGGACGAACATTTGCCGGCTGCCCGGTAATGGGATTTGTCGAAGCCCAGAAAAACTGACCCGTGAGAGTGTCGAAACCGCTCAATCGCCCTCGGATATGATGCGGCCACTGATCGTACTCCCAGCGTAAACCGAGGTTTAACGTCAACCTGGAATTCACCTTTACGTCGTCCTGGATGTAGATGTGATGAAGGACCTGTCTCAAGTCCAAGTCAGTCTGGCCTACAATCCTGCTCGCGGTGCTTGGCAAGCCCAACAAAAAGCTCGCTAACGCCTGCCCAGTATTACCTACGTTCTGAGGATCGGAGGTGGGTGTCGAGTCGTAGCCGAAATTACTGAATACCGAGTCGTGAAAGATTCTGAATCGGGTGAAGTCATACCCAAAAGTTAAGGTTTCGCGGCCAATCACCTTGTTCAAGCTGATAGAGCTTTGGTATGTGAAATCCGGCCCATTCACCAGATTGCCGAGGTTCGGGCCTGAGTAGCCGGAGATCGAGAAATTAATCGGGTAGTCGAAGTTGCGAAAATTGAGTGGGGTGTTAGTTAGGCCAGCATCTCGATAAACGTTTATGAAGTGTTCCGTCGGCCCTTGACCAAGGTTCGCCCTGAGATAGCCAAAGCGGAAGTTCAGCGTCGTTGTGGGATTAAAAATGTAGACGTTGCTCAACACTGCACCAATGTAATGATTGAAGGTACCCTCAAACGCTTTTGGCAGATTACCAGGCGCACTTTGATCGAGATCAGACCAAGAAAACCGTCCGAAGAGGTTGTCCTTATCGGACACCTTCTGATCGATACGGACATTCACCTGATCATCGTCCTCAGCCGTTGGACGAGTATCGATGAAATTGTTGCTGCCGCTGCCACTCAGTGCCGTCGGGAACCAATAATTTGCATAAGCGGTGGAGTAGGGCTTGATCAGGTTTGAAGGAATGATATTTCCGGCGAAAGGATCGCGTACTAACTGGCCGTTCACCAGACGCGTTGTATAGGGATTATAGATCTGTGGCGCGGCTGTGCCATCTAGATTCTGCGAAAGGTTGCCGCCCAGTTGGGTTTGGTTGGGTACCGTTTGGAACGATGTGTTTCCTTCGCGGATGCGATTGCCTTCGTAATCGAAGAACCAGAAAGTTTTGTCGCGTCCATTAAACAGTTTCGGCACAATAACTGGGCCCCCAAGCGTAAAGCCAAACTGATTCCGCCGGTACTCGGGTATGTTCTGCGCGAAATAGTTGCGCGAATCCAGTTTGTCGTTACGTAGAAATTCATAGATTGTACTGTGAAACTCGTTCGTTCCCGACCTGATCATCACATCGATGTTCGCTCCGGCGGCAGCGCCGTACTGAGCGCTGGTATTGGTCTGAATCTTGAATTCCTGGATTGCGTCGACAGACGGATGGATGGCTGCGGTCTTAAAGAACGTGCCGTTGTTGTACATGCCGTCGAGTGCATAGTAGGTGTTATCGCTGCGGTCCCCAGCCACCGCGAACGTGTTGCCTTGAATAGTCTCGGCCCCGTTGCTGGTGCCGCGGACGGCCCCCGGTGTAAGCCGCGTCAGACTGTTGAAATCCCGGCCGTTCAGTGGAAGTTCGACAACCTGAGTGTTCCCGATGACCGTGTTTACACTGCTGTCTTCGGTCTGTAAGAGAGCCCCTTCTGCTTGTACTTCAACTCTCTGGTTTACTTGTCCAACAGTAAGATGAAAGTCGACACTTACCGTTGCCGATACGTCTAATTTGATGTTGTCCTGAACCTGAGTGGAAAAACTTGGGGCGCTCACTTCCACACGATAGGTACCTGGTACCAGCGAGCGAGCCGCGAATAAACCTTGGCTGTCTGTCGCAATGGCGCGTTCTACGCTAGTTCCAGCGTTAACCACCTTGACCGCGGCGTTCGGGACTGCGCCACCTTGCTGGTCGGTTACTCTGCCGGCGATCTCGCCCAATTCTGTGGCCTGCGCTCGCAGCGGCGTTGGGCGAAGATACACTGTCCCCAAAACTAACGCGCAAGAAATCCCAATATTGACAATCTTGGTCGTCCCCATGACACTCCTAGCAATAACGGCAAACAACTACTTGGCGGTATGCTATCACCGGGAAACAATGGGGTCAAGAACTTTATTCAACTTTTATCTAACGTTTTGAACCTGTGATTAACTGAAAGCCAGAGGAATGGCAATGCTTAGATCTATCCTCATTTGCGTTCTCGTAATTAGCGGTTTTGTGTACGCTGCCGGCGGACCAGACGAATACGATCTCCGGGCTCGAAAGCTGATCGACCAGCAGCAGTTTCAACCCGCGTTGATATTGCTGAATCGGGCCGTTCGCGAAGAGCCAAAGAATCCGGAGATTCTGTATCTGCGAGGCTACACACTCTATCGGCTCCGCCATTTGAACGAAGCTGGAATGCAGCTCGAAGAGGTGACTCGGTTAGACCCTCCAGCTTTACGCGCCTGCTATTTTTTGGGACGGATTGCACTGCTTCAGGGACGCCCCGAAGATGCGATACGGTGGCTGAAGAAACCGGCACGGGAAAGCCCTCCCATTGAAGACTCGTCGGCGCAACTTGGTAAAGCCTATTTGGACGCGCATCAATTGCAGGCGGCCAGAGAGTGGACGGAGAGGGCTCTCAAAACCACTGAATGGGATGGAAATCTGCATTACCGCCTGGCGCGAATCTATCAGCAATTGGGTGAAAATGGTGCGGCGGCCAAAGAGTTTCGGGCCAGTATCGATCTTAAGGTGGCGGACCGGGAAGCCGTCGAGCAACTGATCGTGAGTTCGCAGCAACTAGCTGGCGGAGGGGTGGTCGCGGCGCGGGAAATTCGCGATTCATTCTTGAAACAAACCCAATTAGATCCTGATGTCTTAGTGGCGCTCGGCTCGTCGTTTGCTAGTGCGGGCTTGCCGGCAGATGCCGCTAGGTTATTCGAGGCGGCGGCGAACCACGATCCTGCTTCGTTTGAGGCACATTTTGACCTGGGATTGGCTCTCCTCAATACGAAGCGTACTGCGGAGGCCATCCCGGCCTTGCAAGCGGGCTTGAGGATTGCTCCCAACTCCGAGGAGTGCAACGCGGCCTTGGGATTGAGCTATGTAATGCTTGGAAAATTCCAAGAGGCCCTTCCCGCACTCGAGCTTGTTCATTCCTTTCAGCCGGGAAATGTTCGAACTGAAGGGTTGCTGGCTCTTACTTACTTGCGTACCGGCGCGGCAACCAAAGCCATTCCGCTTGTGAAAGCGATCCTCGCTAAGCAGAACGATGATCCTAAGCTTTATTTTTTGTTGATTGAATGCCTGAATAGCGCAGAAAAGCAAGCTGAAGCACTCGTCGTTGCCGGACAGGCCGTGCAGCAATTTCCTTCACTGGCGAAAGCCCATTTGGCCGAGGGACAGCAATTAGCTCGTCTCGGCAGATATGAAGAGGCCTGCCCTTTTTCGCCAAGGCTGTAGATCTGTCGCCTCGGGAATTGGAACCCCTGCTCGGGCTCGCGGAAGTGCAAGACAAATCGGGCGTCTATGGCGATTCTCTGGCCAGCTATCAACGCGTACTTGAGCTCGACCCCAAGAATCTCACGGCGCAATTAGGAGCGGCCAAAGACCTGATCGCACTCGAGCGGGTTTCCGAGGCTAAAGATCTTCTGAGAAAGGCGGAAGAGGATAACGCCGGCAGTTTGCAGGTCCATTTTGAACTGGCGCGTGTTTATATGCGGGAAGGCGCCCGGGACGAAGCTGCGAAAGAAACTGAGATCGTTCAACGGCTGCGAACTCAAGCCGTCGCTTCGGGTAACAAACAGCAATGAAACCGCTTGCCCTGCTGCTGGCCGCGGCGGGCTTGCTTCTATTGCCGACGCACCCCGTGGAGTTTCACGATGTGACCGGAAAGGCGGGTATCCACACTATCACGGTTGCCGGTGGAACCCAGAAGAAGTATGTTCTGGAAGTTAACGGAAGTGGCGCGTGCTGGTTTGATTACAACAAAGACGGCTACGTTGATTTGTACTTAGTAAATGGTTCCACCGTCGAAGCGCTGCAAGGAAAAGTCCCACGGCGTGTAACTAATCACCTTTACCGCAACAATGGTGACGGAACATTCACGGACGTTACAGAATCTGCGAACGTTGCTGGAAAGACCTGGGGTTTTGGGTGTGTAGCGGCCGACTACGACAATGATGGTTACACCGATTTGTTAGTGACTAACTTCGGAGCCAATGCCCTTTATCACAATAATGGCGATGGCACATTCACCGACGTCGCAGTTCACGCAGGCGTCGCTGGCGGGAACATTTGGCACACTGGCGCTGCATTCGGCGACTATGATCGCGATGGTTATCTGGACCTGTATGTAGCTGGTTATCTCGATTTTGATTATCAGAATTCCGTGCTGAAAACGTGTAACTACCGGGGCGTTCAGGTCCATGCGTGCGGACCACTTGGTTACAAAGGAGCGCCGGACGCGCTTTACCATAACAACAGAGACGGAACGTTTACTGAAGTTACAGAGAAGGCCCACGTCGTCGATAGAGGCCTCTATTACGGTTTCACGGTGATATTCGATGATTTCGACAACGACGGATTTCCCGATATTTTCGTCGCCAACGATTCAAACCCGAATTATTTGTATCGAAACAAAGGAGATGGAACGTTTGAGGACATCGGAGTCTCTTCCGGCGTAGCTTACAACGCGGACGGCAAGGAGATGTCCAGCATGGGAGTCGCTGTAGGCGATTACGACAACGACGGCCGCATGGACCTGTTTGTAACCACCTTCGCAAATGACAATTATGTGCTCTTTCATAACGAGGGGAAAGGTGCGTTTAGCGATCGGTCTTTTCAATCCCGCATTGGGGAAAGGACCATTCCCTATCTCGGCTGGGCGACTTTCTTTCTCGACTACGACAACGACGGTTTTAAGGATTTGTTCGCCGCTAGCGGCCACGTTTATCCCGAGGTTAGCGGCAAGCTGGGAGCCGAAACCTACCGCGAACCGCTGCTGCTTTTTCACAATCTGCACGACGGCAAATTCGCGGAAGTTTCCAAAGAGGTTGGTTTACGCGTGCTGGCTGCAAGATCCGCAAGGGGCGGAGCATATTGCGATTACGATAACGACGGCGACCTCGACCTTCTGATTTCCGATATCGACGATTCACCGCAACTTTTGGAAAACGTGGGCGGTAATCAGGGCAATTGGCTGGAACTGCGGCTCCTGGGATCAATTAGCAATCGCGATGCGGTCGGCGCCAAGGTCAAGGTTACGGCGGCCGATCTCGTGCAGTACGACCACGTGCGAGCCGGCGGAAGTTTCATTTCAGGAAACGATTTGCGCCTGCATTTCGGTTTGGGCGAACACACTTTGGTCGACTCGGTTGAGATTCAGTGGCCGAGCGGCGGAACAGACTCGCTGAACAATGTCAAACCGAATCAAATATTAATGGTTCGCGAAGGCGCAGGTATTGTGGATTCCCCATACAAGTCATTGAGGCGATAAGCGCAAAAGCCGCCTGAGCGTTAAACGTTTCAATCCGCGGTAGAACGCTCATCAACGGTATGATTGGGGATGAATTAAGTTCATGCCTCATTCCTTGCAGAGTGAACGGCGAGTGCTGAATCTCGCCAGTATAGGATTAGCCGAGGTTCCCGTATTCGGACGCTACGAATATTGTTCCGCGCATCCTGGATTATTAACGCATACCCATCCCGGCACTGTGGAGATTTGCTATCTGGAGAGGGGTTGCCAAACCTACCGTGCGGGTGGACGCGAATATCACTTGGTGGGAGGAGACGTGTTTGTCACTGCCGCCGGCGAACCTCACGATACAGGCGGCCATGCCGAGGACCGGGGAATTTTGTATTGGTTAAATCTGAAAATTCCGAAGCGCGGACAATCCATGCTGATGCTGCCGCCGGCCGAGAGCGCTGCCCTGATGGCGAAGCTTTCAGATTTGCCGGAGCGTCACTTTGCCGGTCGGCCAGTACTCAAACAAATCTTCAATGAGGTTTTCGCACTTTGTGAACAACCGGTAAAACCGCTGGTGCGGGTAGCAGTGGTGAACGAGTTAGTGCGATGTATCTTGGAGGTAATCAACTGCGCATATCGCCACGAAGGTCTTCATCCCACGCCGCCGATAGCGAGGATTGTCGAGCGCATACGATCGTACCCCGAGCGGGAATACCAGCTTCTTGCGTTGGCCGATGAGGTTGGATTGTCTCTTTCGAGATTTAAAGCTAACTTCAAAGCGCAAATGGGGCTTGCCCCGCACGAGTTCATTCTCCGCTGCAAGATTGAGGCAGCGAAGAAATTGTTGCTCGATGAACACCGGAGCGTTACCGATACCGCCATGGAGCTGGGCTTCAGTTCCTCGCAGTATTTCGCCACTGTTTTCAGGCGATTCACCCATCAGACTCCCATTGAGTTCCGGACCAATGGTCCGGCTATCCCGCTACGGCGTGGCACCGGCCTGCAAATCTCCACACGCTGGTATTCCCGTGTATGATTCCGTATCGCGGCACTGAATCAAAAGCATACAAACCGTCGAGTTGATATAACTTGGTGTGACTTTGGTCACATGCGTTTGGCTCAAGTCTGGAGAAATCATGGTCGGCTCGCTACGTAGCGTTTTTCCCATTGCTTTAGGTTTTACTGTGTTGAGCGGCAGTTTGGGCGCGGCGGCGGATCGACCCGCCAGTACTCCCGCCATCAACTTTCAGCGACAGGTCCGGCCTATTCTGTCCGACAACTGTTTCCTATGCCATGGGCCGGATAAGGGGACTCGGATGGCGGATCTCCGGCTCGATATCCATGACGGTGCATTTGCGACGCGTAAGAACGGTACCGTGATCGTGCCTGGCAAACCGGACGAAAGTCTCTTGATCAAACGCATCTTCTCTGAGGATGCCGGCTACCGTATGCCACCGGTATTCGCGCACAAGACTTTGACTGCCGACCAGAAGAACATCCTGCGGCATTGGGTTGAACAAGGTGCCAAGTGGCAGGATTTTTGGGCATTTGTTGCGCCGGTGAGACCGCCCGTGCCCGCTGTGAACAATGCCGACTGGGTGCAGAATCCGATCGATAATTTCATTCTTGGCGAAGCTCGAGGCCAATCACTTACAACCTGCCGAAGAAGCCGATCGCCGTACACTGATCCGGCGCGTCACGTTTGATCTGACCGGTCTGCCGCCAACCCCGGCCGAAGTAGACGCCTTTGTGAAGGATCGGTCGCCGCACGCATATGAAAAGGTGGTTGACCGTCTGCTGGCATCTCCGCAATACGGCGAACAGTCGAGCCCACTATTGGTTAGATGCGGCCCGTTATGCAGATACCCAGGGATTGCATATCGACAATTACCGCGAGATGTGGCCATATCGCGATTGGGTCATCAAAGCGTTCAACCAGAACATGCCGTTCGACAATTCACCATCGACCAGATTGCTGGCGATTTGCTTCCGAACGCGACACTCGATCAGAAAATTGCTTCTGGCTTTGAGCGATGTAATGTCACCACGAACGAAGGTGGCTTTATTCCGGCTGAGGCTGAGGCAATGTATGCCAAGGATCGCGCAGATACCACGGGCACCGTGTGGATGGGGCTGACAGTCGGTTGCGCTACCTGTCATGACCACAAATTCGATCCGATTTCTCAGAAAGACATCTACTCGATGACTTCGTTTTTCCGCAATACAACCCAATATCCTCTTGATGGGAATGTTCCCGATACGCCGCCCATCGTTACGGTACCCCCCGATGCGGATCGCCAAAAATGGGACGAGTTGCAGGCGCTGAGGACAAACCTCAAAGCCATGCTGGCTGGCGCTCAAAATGGTTCGAATCCGGGGTTTGAAAGCTGGCTGCGATCACCCGCGAGGCATCAAGTCGCTGCGCCGTTTGCGTCATCCCGGCTTTTGGATCTGAGTCTCAATGATTCGGCGCAAGTAATTCGCAACGGGCAGCCGGAGCCAGTGACGTTGCCGCCCGATGTGACACTAGGAGACGGGCCGCCGGCGTGGGCAAGGCGCTCCATTTTGGTAAAGAGGGCGCAGTGAAGCTGCCCAACATCCCGGAGATTGATACTGATAAACCGTTCACAGTTGCGGCGTGGGTGCAAATTCCGAAGGTGAATGAGAGCTTCGCCTTAGCGAGTCAGTTGGAATCGAAAAAAGAGGGAGACTCGACCAAGGAGTGGGGATGGAGTGTCAAAGTAACCGCGAATAACACCGAGCCATCGGTGTTCCAAATAACTCTTCAGGGCCGTGACGGAAAGTACATCAGCGCACAACCTGCTCCGAGCTATGGCTTGACGCCGGGTACTTGGTACCACGTGATTTTCACCTATGACGGCAGCCGCAACGAACGTGGCTTCCGCATCTACATTAACGGAAATGTGGTCCCCAGCTATGGAACCGGCGACGACATTCCGCCGCTGGAAACTTCCGTTCAAACAACCACCGCACCGCTTCTTTTGGGTAATCGGGACAAGCAGTTTTTCGAAGGCGGAGCCATGGCCGGCTTCCGGGTGCTTAACCGCCGAACCGATGAACAAGACGCTCAGCTTCTTTTCGCTGAGGACCGGGCGAAAGCCGCCGCATCGAAGGATATTCCGGATTTATCGGAATCAGACCGGCAGGCGCTTCTCACGTATTATATTGCCCAAGAAGAAGATCCGGCAACCAAAGAGGCTGTCGCCAAGCTTCACGATGTGGATGCGGCGCGCTACGAAATCGTGCGGCGCAGCGCCGTTACGTTCGTGCAGCAGGAACGTACCGACGCCCAACCGACGGCGCATGTTCTTTATCGTGGGCTGTATGACCAGATGAAGGAAGAGGTTCATCCGAATGTGCCGGCGGTGCTGCCGCCTATGCCGCAATCGTTGCCGCGTAATCGCTTGGGCTTGGCGGAGTGGCTAGTCGATCCGGCCAATCCTTTGACGGCGCGCGTCACAGTGAATCGATTCTGGCAGCATGTTTTCGGCACAGGAATAGTGAAAACAGCGGAAGATTTTGGATCGCAAGGCGACCCCCCATCGCATCCGGAGTTGCTCGATTGGCTCGCGGTTGAATTTCGCGAATCGGGTTGGGACGTGAAAAAAACATTGCGGCTCATGGTTACTTCCGCAACCTATCGCCAAGCGGCGGTAGCCACACCCGAAAAGATCGAGCATGACCGGGACGACCGGTTGCTGTCGCGCGGGCCGCGTTACCGCATGGATGCCGAAATGCTTCGCGACTATGCGCTAGCCGTTAGCGGCTTGCTCGTCCCGAAAATCGGCGGTCCTAGCGTAAAACCTTATCAACCACCAAAAGTTTGGGAGACGGTGGCGATGGACGTCAGCAACACGCGAGTTTACAAGGCGGATACCGGGGAGGGTCTCTACCGGCGTAGCCTATATACATTCTGGAAGCGCAGCGCTCCGCCGCCTTCCATGGACATTTTCGATGCTCCCTCGCGCGAGGAATGCGTGGTGCGCCGCGAGCGGACTGATACGCCCTTGCAGGCGCTAGTGACCATGGACGATCCGCAGTTTGTCGAAGCGAATCGCGTACTGGCGCAAAACGCGCTCATGGCTGCGCACGGCAATGTCGACCGGGAGATCCGCTACATGGCTAACCGGCTGTTAGCGCGCAATTTCAACGAAAAGGAACGCGGCGTTGTGTTGAAGTCATATCGCGACTACTTGACCTATTATCAAGCGGACCCGGACGATGCAACGAAGCTGGTGAGCGTAGGGGAATCAAAACCTGCGCCCGGTTTGCGCGCCCCGAAGTTGGCAGCCATGACTATGGTGGCAAACGAGTTGATGAATCTAGACGAAGTGTTAGTGAAGTAAGGTCGAAGGAGTAATTTTGTGATGCACCCTGAGGATGAAGCTGTATTAGCGGAGACGCGGCGCCAGTTTTTCGGCCGCGGCGCTAAAGGATTGGGCTCCCTCGCACTCATGTCGCTCTTAGCCGATCAGCAGGCGAAAGCTGAAACTAATAAACCGGCCATCGGCGGGCTCCCCGGCTTGCCACACTTTGCGCCGAAAGCTAAGCGCGCAATCTATTTGCACATGTTGGGCGCTCCGCCGCAGCTTGAAACATTCGACTACAAGCCTGGCCTGCAGAAGTTGTTCGACACTGATCTGCCGGAGTCGATTCGCAGCGGCCAGCGTCTTACCACGATGACCGCCGGCCAGACGCGCTTCCCGATTGCGCCTTCCGTCTTCAAATTCCAGCAATACGGGAAATGCGGCGCTTGGGTGTCGGAGTTGCTTCCGCACACCGCCAAGATGGTGGACGATATTGCCATTATCCGCACGCTGCATACGGATGCCATCAATCACGAACCAGCCATAACCTTCCTGCAAACAGGTTTCATGATCGCCGGGAAGCCATGCATCGGTTCCTGGCTTGCCTATGGGCTTGGCAGCATGAATCAATCGCTGCCGACTTTCGTTGTCTTGAATGCCACGCATTCCAATCCGAAGGCCAATGTACAGGCGATCTCGGCCCGGCTTTGGAGTGCTGGCTTCCTTTCTGGACAATACTCGGGAGTGGCGTTGCGTTCGGGCGGTGATCCAGTGCTGTATATCAACAATCCAGACGGCGTGCCCGTGAAAATAAGACGCCGCATGCTGGATGCCTTGGGCGAACTCAACCACATGGAAAGCACAAAACTGGCCGACCCGGAAACGCAGGTTCGCATTGCGCAATACGAGATGGCCTTCCGTATGCAAGCGTCGGTTCCAGATCTCACTGACATTTCGAAGGAGCCGGAAAGCACGTTCCAAATGTACGGCGAAGATGCCCGCAAGGGAGGAACGTTCGCCAACTGCTGTCTGATGGCTCGCCGTATGATGGAGCGCGATGTACGCTTTGTGCAGGTCTACCATCGCGGGTGGGATGTTCACTCTATACTGCCCGAAGTGTTGCCAAGCCAGTGCCGCGACATCGATCAGGGCGCTTGGGCTTTGGTGCAGGATTTGAAAGCACGCGGACTGTTGGACGAAACGCTGGTTATCTGGGGTGGGGAATTCGGACGTACCGTCTACTCCCAAGGTAAGCTGACAGCCACCGATTACGGGCGCGATCACCATCCTCGGTGCTTTTCGGTCTGGATGGCCGGTGGTGGTATTAAAGGCGGCATCGTACATGGGGAAACGGACGACTTTTCCTACAATGTGGTCAAAGATCCGGTGCATATCCGCGATTTCCAAGCCACCATCCTGAACCGCTTCGGCCTGGACGACACGCGATTCACTTTCAAATTTCAGGGATTGGACCAGAAGCTGACGGGGACGGAGAAAAGAGCGGTTGTCGTAAAAGACGTTTTGGCATAAACCCCGCAAACGTCAGCGATGGTTCGCAAGTGGTTGTCCTTTGATTGCCAGCTTCACCCGATTGATGTGCCACCTTCCCAGATTCGAAACATACAGGAACTCGTTGCCGGGGCCTCCGAACGCTATATTCGTCGGTCTGGCAATAGTTGTCCCATCGCGGTCATAGGCCAGCAGCGTAACTGTACGATCCGGCGAAACGCGAAACAGATTGTCGGAGGCGTAGCAGCTAACATAGAGATTTCCAGCGACGTCAAAGGCGAGTCCATCAGGAACTCGCTCAACACCTTTGGCGTAAACCTCGCGATCTCCCGCCGAGCCGTCCTCCCGTATCTCCACTCGCAGCACATCGTCGGTGTGGCTTTGAGCTATAAATAGAAAACGTTCCTCTGCATCCAGCGCCATCCCGTTGGGGAAGGGTTGCGGACCTTCAAGGAAAACTTCTCCCCGGCCCCGGCTGTCGAAGCGAACTACGCATCCACTGCTTTGCGACCATTCGCCCGAGTCAGAGACGTAGAGATTACCGGCGGAGTCAAACACGCTATAGTTCGGCTGTTTTAATTTGTGAGACCCTGCAAAATCGGCAAACAGGGCTGATCGTCCATTTTTCTGCACTCTTACAATAGAGCCGAGTTTTGGATTGCAGACGAATAATTCATCGGTCGCCGAAAAAGTCAGGCCCAAACAGAAGCCTCCAATATTCGCGACTTCCTGCACGAGTCCCTTTTCGGGAATACGGTAAATTTGCCCAATCTCGCCGCCGGCCCACAGTACGCCATCGGCGTCAAACGCCAAATCCTCCGGATGGTCCAAGCCATCCGCGTATATTTCGAATTGATCGACAGAGATCTCCATATCGCATGCTCTCTATGTAATGGGCAATTGAGCCATTAGGCCGCCATCCACCAGCAACGAAATTCCGGATATGTAGGAAGCAAAATCCGAAGCCAGGAAGGCAGCCGCGTTGGCAATCTCGCGTGGATCGCCCAGCCTCCTCAGCGGAATGGCCGATTCCATTTTCTGTTTTGCGGCTCCAGCATCCTCGTTCCTCTCCAATGATCGAGCCATCATTGGGGTATCTATACAACCTGGACAAATTCCGTTCACACGAATGTTGTAAGGCCCTAAATCCCTCGCCATATCGCGGGTCAGCCCGAGCACACCGGCCTTCGCCGCTGCATAAGGCGCAGTCTGACCGGTCGTCGCGAAAGCCTGCACCGAGGCAGTGTTAATGATGGACCCTCTGCGGGCGCGAATCATCATTGGCACTGCATGCGAGCAGCACAAGAAAACGCTCCGGAGGTTTACAGCTAGCTGGAACTCCCAATCGGAGACGCGGACGTCAACGAAGTCTTTGTAGAACTCAACGCCCACATTGTTCACCAGAATGTCAATTGAGTGAAATTCCGATTCGATTTCGCTGAAGGCCCGCTCAATACTTTCCTCCGAGCTTACATCGGCGCAGATCGGATGCATCTCGCCGCCATTTCCGGTAACCCGTCTGGCAGTCCGGCCGAGCGCCTGTGGATTGCATTCCAAACCGATGACCCTTGCTCCGGCCCCGGAGAAAATGTCGGCGACCGCCGCTCCAATGCCGGCTCCTACCCCAGTTACGACAGCAATCTTACCCGCTAGGTTCATTGACGTCGTCGCCTCAGTTCACGATGTTGTAGCGCTTCTTCAAAGCGTCAATATGCGAATCCCATGTCGGTTCATCAGGCAAATAGCCTTCCGGATAGGTCTCCACTACTATATAAACAAGTTCGGAGTCGCCCACGTTCTTAACGGCGTGATCCGTGAGCCTCGGGATATAGACAATTCCGCCTTTAGTAAGCTGGTGCAGTTGGCCGGCCACTTTGACTTCCGCGTCTCCTTCCAGGAAAAGATAGGTCTGTTCGCATTCCTTATGCTGATGAATGGGAAACGTTAGCCCCTTTGGGAAGCGCTCGAGTAAAATCTCGACACATTCGCTTCGCTCACGTGGCAGCAATACGGAGTAGTCAACTCCAAGAAAAGGCGTTACCTGCGATTCGGCCGTGGTACTCACCATTGGAAGTTTTCCTTTTGCGGACGCCATCCAAAACACTCCTAGTGTTCGAAAATGAGAAAGATTCACTATATTACATTAGGAATGAACAACAATCAACCCCTTCAGGCCGATAAAAATCCCCCGTCTACTGCCAGCGTGTGACCGGTAACCATGCTTGAGCAGTCCGCCGCCAGGAAGATCGCCGCCCCTACAATTTCCTCCGGCCGGCCCTTTCGCCCAGCAGGCGTCCTGCTCATGAAATAAATCTGCGACTCCGAATCGGAGCGCGTACCGGCTACCATCGGTGTGTCGAACAGCGAAGGGGCGATAGCGTTGACCTGCACATTGTAGGGCGCAAGCTCGATCGCAAAGCCGCGCGTCGTTGAATGACACCTCCTTTACTGGCCAAGTAGGCGATGCTGCCCGGGTAAGCAATAAAACCACCGATGGAAGCAATGTTGATGATTTTTCCGCTACCCCGGGCCGCCATGAAACGTCCTGCCGCCTGACAGCACAAGAATGTTCCTTTGAGGTTCACGTCGATGATCGTGTCCCAGTCTTGCTCTTTGTAATCGAGAGCCGTTCCGCGAATCGCCCTCCCGGCGCAGTTCACCAGAATGTCAAGAGTTCCCCAGTTCTCAATGACCTTGGCGACTGCGTCTTCCACCTCCTTTTTATCGGTCACATCGAGCTCTTGTGCGAACGAGCTGCTTGCACTCTTTCCAAGGAGTGCCAGTGTTTCCGATGCACTTTCAAACGAAATGTCGGCGATAGCGACATGAGCACCGGCCTCGGCGAAGCCATGGCAAATCGCCCGGCCCAAACCGCTGCCCCCGCCAGTCACCAGTGCTGTCTTGTCCGAAAGTTTAAAAAGGTCGGATGCCAATCGAGACGTTCCTATCCTTGTAGGATCTCTAGAACCTCGCCGTCCGGTCCCCGGAAATAACAGAACCGCACGCCGGCAAAGAATGGGTGTTCGCGGCTGATTGTAACCGGGGTTGAGAGAAACGTTATGCCTTTTGCCTCCAGCTCACGAGTGGTCTTCTCAATGTCCTCCACCCGGAAACAAAGGTGTTGCCAGCCGCCGTCGTTGGCTTTGGCTCCGCTTGGAATAGGCTTTCCCGGCGGATGCACATACTGGAATGTCTCGATGAGTCCGTTATTAGCCGGAAGCTTGAAAAAGGTTGCCAAAACCTTGGTTCCCGGAAGTCCCACGCCGCGGGAGAATTCTTCGTCTTCGATTTCCGTTTCAAGCGCGATATCAAGTCCCAGCAACCCGTTGTAGAAAGCTTTAGTCTTCTCTTTATCCGCAACAATAAGGTTGAAATGGTGCAGCCCGCTGAACATTTGCTTCATGCCGTCCTTTAGAAATGAATACTATTCATAAAGAAGCATACTACGTGAAGCTTACTCACTCATGGAAAGCGCAAGAACCTCAGGTCAGCCGCTGTTTCAGCAGTTCCTCTCCGGCGTTGCGCAGCTCAACGGCTGTCCGCTCCTTATGCTTTTGGGCCAGGAAAACAAACAGCGCGTCGATGATAGCCAGTTGCGTAATGCGCGAAGCCAGGGGCGCTTGGAAATACTTAACCTCGCTGGGCGTGGCAAAGAGCGCTAAATCCGCGCAAGCCGTAATGGGCGACTTCATGGAATTGGTCAGGCAAATTGTCTTTGCGCCCCTTGCTTGTGCAATCTCAAGGCACCGAACAGTTTCGCGCGTCGATCCGGAGCACGAAATGCCAAACGCCACGTCGGACTTGCGCAGTTGAGTGGCCGCGATCAGTTGCATATGCAAATCAAACTGCGTGGAAGCGGGTAATCCTATCAGCTTGAATTTGCAGGAAGCGAGGTAAGCAACGGGGAAGGAGATGCCAGTGGAAAACAGCTCTATGTGGCGGCCGCGATCAAGAAGGATCGCCGCTTGCCGCAAAGTTTCTTCGCTGTTAATCTGTAGCGTTTCCATCAGGCTTTGCGCATGAAAGCGGAAGACTTTTTCGAACAGCGAATCGTTTTGCCTGTTTCCATCGGCACCCGCGCCGAAGCCTGAAAAACCGCTTTGCGCCAGCTCTCGCGCGAGGGCAATCTTAAACTGGGCAAATCCCTTTTGTCCGAGTCTGCGGCAGAATCCCACAATCGAGCCGACACTCGCTCCCGAGCCGTCGCGCATTTCGGCGATTGAGGACGAGAGCGTGCGCTCCGGATCTTTCAAGACGTAATCGGCGATCAACCGCTCGGTGTGATTCAACGATGGCAGAATCCCCTGCATGTATATGAGGAGGGGTTTTCTAGCTTCTTCATTTTTCATGTTTGGTCAGGCCGGGCGGCCCGCTGCCCTTAAGAAAGTGTCCCACCAGCGGTTGGCCCCCGTTTCTCTTTCAAGAAAGGAGATGGCTTCGTCGAAGGTGAAAACGCTGCTGAAACAACCCAGCGCCCGCGTGCGCGATGCACCTATCGCGGAGGCAAATATTAATGCCGGCTCCAATTCCCAATCTTGCAGCAGGCCGGTGATTAAACCAGCCGCGAACGCGTCCCCGGCGCCCGATTTATCGACGCTTTCCATCCGGAACGGCGGCGTTTCAATTAAATGTCCACGCCGCCGTGCAATTGGTCCTTCCGGCCCGCGCGTGATCACTACGGCGCAATCCGGATTCAAATCGTTCAGGAGCTTGCTTTGAATTCGTTCGTTCACCTCTCCGGTCAACCTCGCGGCTTCTTCGTAATTTGGCAGGAAGTAGTCCGCGTAGCGCAAGGCGGGCGCTATATCTTCGATTCCGAACGATTCTCCCGCTGGCATCGTCACGTCGAGCACGGTTGTCAGTCCCCGCGATTTCGCCTCGCGGAAAAGTTTCGTCAGCGGTACAACCGTGAACGACGGCAGTGCCAGGTAACCGCCGAAATAGAGGGCCTTGGCTCCAAGGAGTGAGTTGATGTCCAGATCTTCCAATCGAAACTCAGCGTTTGCGCCGGTACAGTGGAGATATCGCCGATCTTCGCCTCTCACGTTCAAAATTACAGTGCCAGAGGTGGCGCGCGTTGCGGTTCGCCGAATGTGAGTGACGCCAATTCCCCTGCGCCTCAACTCGGAAATCACGAAATCGCCTGGGATATCGCAGCCAAGTTTACCAATCACATCCACTTCCCGGCCAAGAATCCGCAGGGCAATCGCCACGTTCGCAGCGCTGCCGCCGGCGCTCATGATCAGGCCGGAAGTCGTGGTAAGCTCGCCCGGGCCGGGAAGGCGCTGAACCGGATTCGTAAAAACATCGGCTACCAGAAGTCCGGCGCAGATGACGTCCGCGGTTCGGGAATTACTGAGGTTATCGCACCCATTGGTGAGGGTGTGCTGCTTTAACGGGCGTTCGTCCACACTGAAGGGATTGTATCCGAATCGCCGCCATGGTTCGCTCAGCGCTGGGCCGTCTGGCTTGTTGCCGCCCGAGCCGGTTTCAAGTGGAGCTTAAACGTCTTGATTTCGTATGGCTTCAGATCAAACGTAAAGCTGTCATGCTGCGCTTCAACACGCTCGCCGGTATCCTCAATTAGATTTGCTTCATGCACTTGGCTGACCTCGGTCCGCCAGTTCGCATGCACGCCGTGGCTTGGTTTACCCTCCGCCTCATAAACCCGCAGCACCACGCTTCCATCGCTGCCCGGCTTAAGCGCGGAGGTCACCACATTATCGTTCGGAACCTCAACCAATCCCCACTTCGCGGGCAAATCGCCGGAGTGGGCGGCGGCGGTACGTGTAATCAGCGGGTTATTGAACTCCATGCCCGCACGCCACGGCGCTGCGGAACGCCAGTCGCCCGAATGCGGGACAATGGCGTAATTTAACATATATTTGCCCCCGATCCCGAGTCCGGTATCCGATCCGACACCGGGTTCATAACCGCCCACAAAACCGTACGAAATCAGCCGCGCCGACCGCATCAGCGAAAGCATCAACTTGCCATCCGCCACGTTATTACCCGGCAGGCCTTGGTTGATCAGCGAAACGCCGTGCGTCCCATCGCTGTAGTCGATCCAGTTCTGCGCGGGGAACTCCTGACGTTGCGGGCGCTCAATAGCGCCGAATGGAATTTCTTCCGTGACTGTCCCGCATTGAATGGTCGTCGGAAACACCGCGCGATATCGTACGAACTCTTCCTGATTCACCAGTTCCGTACTAACATCGATTCGGTGCAGGCCATGATAGAGACGGACTCGCGTAGCAAACTGGTTTTTTCCAAACGGGTGCCTGATGTGGAACTCTGAAAACACCGCGCCCGAGCTCGCCGTTCCACTTCCACCCACTGAGTCGCTGCTCCATTGCGTATAGGCTGGGCGCGGAGCTAATACCTCTTTTTTCATAGCGGTGAACCGCGCGCCGTTCAGTGTGCCATAGAGCTCCCAAAAATCACCGCCATCGTATTCACGCGCGACAACGTTACCCGGCTTCGCCAATGCTTCCCAGTTGCTTTCCTTCAGCACCAGGCTGCTCATCTCGCCCGTCCACAAGTTAAAAGTTGCCTTGTAAAACTCGTTCTCCAGTGTGGCCTTATCTTCGCGTGTCGTGTTATAGGAAGCTCCGTGCGGCTCCGGCGGTCCTGCCGCATTTGGCACTGCGTGATATACCGCATAGCCCATAGCTGGAACATTTTGCGCGATGAATGCGATTCGCGCCTGACGAATCCCACCGTCCTCATTGCGGAGTTCGCTCAGGATCTGCGTAGGCACAGCTTTGCCCTCTGCATCGAACAGTGCAAATTGCAGCACGCCGGGATCCACGAACGGAACGTCTACTTCGGTTTCATCGGTGCGGGGCCAACCCAAAGTATTGAAGACGGTAATGGGAACCCCTTTCCCCGACGTGTCCACGTGAGTCGCAATCGAATCAAGGCTGTTGTTTATCAAATTCTCGGCTAGCAGGCGCGCGTGAGCATAGCGCTGCATGGAGTCTTCGTAGACTTTATCTACCATGACGCCTGAGGTAAGGTCGTGCGTCTGGTTGAACAACAGCGGCTCCCAGGCTTGGTCAATCAACTCGCGTTTGGAAGGAACTCCCAGGACGCCCGCAATGACGTCTAATTTCTCCGCGCTGGTTAGCAATCGCTCCATATTACGGATCGCTTGCTTCACCTCAATGCGGCTGCTGTAGATCCCCTGAAAGACCGGATTCAATTCGCCTTTGATTACCGGCCGGTTCGTTCGTTTAGCAGCGAGCGCTTCAAAATCGGAGGGTATCGCAAATCGCGCGGTAAACGGCTCCTTTCCGGATTTGTTGAACTTTTCGATTAATATGGGGAGCTTCTCCTCCGGCTCGTATACGTCTGCGCCCGCCATGAGAACTCGTTCGTGTCCGCGCGAAAAGGGCGTGAGGCTATCGAACCGGCTTTTCAGTAATGAATTGAATTCGTGCTCGTCGGCTGGGACGTCAAAGAGAGCGCCATAGCCTATCGGCAGCCAGAACGCGGGTATCTGCGTGCCGTCGATGCCTTGCCAAAGGAACTCGCTCGGAGTGTCGGCAGAGGGTACGCCTCGCTGAAACCAGTACGATTTCATGCCCGCCAGTTTTAAAATCTGAGGCATTTGGGCATTATGGCCGAATGTATCGAGCGCCCATCCTGTTGTCACGTCGTAGCCCAACTTTTCGTGAAAATATGACTTCCCTAGAAGATACTGATGCACAATCGATTCGCCCGATGGAGTGTTGTTATCGTGCATGGTATCCGTGCCTCCGGCGATCTGCAGCCGCCCCTCGGCGAGGAATTCCCGAAACGCCGCAGCCTCTGAGGGGTAGCGCTCAATGAACGGGCGAATGTAACACATCTGATCAAGCACGAACCGGTAGTTTGGATACTTCTTAAGCAGGTAGAGCGCTTTCAGAATATTGGGAAGACCAACTTCCAAGTACTCCTCACGCGTCTTGAAGACCGCTCCTTCCCAATGAGTGTGCGGAATGATTAATACGGTATCCGGCGGCGGCGTTTGAGCGGGAACGGAGTACCGCGACGCCAAGCCCAGGGCAAGCAGGCCAAAAGCCCTCAGGGGTAATCGTGAACGAACAATGTTCATTGCTGTTTTCAATTCCGTGAACAGTACTCAAACATATCCCAGAGGCGTCCGCGAGTCAACACCATCCTTTTGACATCATCCTTTTGACGGAACCCCGACCGTCAATATCTTAACCGGTTCGCAGCACATTTCGCACGATATGCTGAGAGCTAGGAGTGGCTGCATGCGCTGGAAGAAACAGGAGAATTCCCTTCAGTGCTCGTTTTGCAACAAACATCAGGACGTAGTTGGAAAACTAATTTCCAGCCCCAGCGATTATCCCCGAGCCTATATCTGCGACGAATGCGTCGCGGTCTGCAACTGTATTATCGACGATGACCGGAATGAGAAGAATGGGGCAGCGGCCGAGGGTCCGGAACTGACCGATCAGTTGCTGAATTTGGTTCAGCAGTGGATCGTCACCGAATCGTTCCGGGGCGAAGCTGCCGAGGAATTCGCCCAAATGCGGGAACTGGCTGAGCGAATGTTCGTTCCGCGCTGAAATTGAATTCGGCGAGAGGCCGAGTGTTGACGATAGTCTATTGGTAATGACCAAGAACGTTCTAGGAACCGCCCTGCAGACTTGCTGCACAAATCCGCTGACCGGATTCTATCGAGACGGAAAATGCAATACCGGTCCCGACGACGTTGGGAAGCACACCATCTGCGTGCAGGTTACGGACGACTTTCTGCGGCATCAAGCGTCGATCGGTAACGATTTGATTACGCCTCACCGCGAGTATGGGTTTCCGGGCCTGAAGGCGGGTGACCATTGGTGCGTGTGCATTGAAATGTGGAAGAAATCTTATGACGCCGGCGTGATTGGCCCAGCGCGATTGGAAGCGACGCACGAAAAGGCGCTGGAAGTGGTCTCGATGGAAATGCTCTTGCGCGGCGCCCAGCTAGACCGAACGAAGGCCAACTAACTCAAAACTTGTATTGATCGATATTGTCTTTGCGGAAGAGCAGCGGTGCGCCAAGAATGATGTCGCTGCCTTTGACCTGTAATCTTCCCAAACGGCCGGCATCGATGAAAGTTGCCCCCGGCTTGAAAGTGCCGCGGGCCAGTGCGGTAGGAGCGGCCACCGCAAGATAGCCCAGATCTTTCGTATTCCATAACGCAACGGCTTCTACTTCGCCGCCATGCACATAGGGCCGGCAAAGATTGGGAAGAGACAAACCAATTACTTGAACATCATGACGGCCTGACTGTTTAACGGCTTCGCCCGCGCCGGGAACAGCAGGGGCGGAGATCACAATCATCATCTTCAGGTTGGGATAAACCTTCATCAACGTTTGCGCTTCGGAGAAGGCTTTATCCCGGTCGTCGTCGCTGGGTCGGATTTCGAGGAGCTTCAACTCGGGATACTTTTCGGCGACACGCTGGCGGATGAATTTGATCCATAAATTCTGATTGGCGGCGCTGAGTGCGCCGGTAATGATGGCGAAGTCGCCGTGATTATGCATGACGCGGGCGGCTTCGTCGGTAAGTGCAATTCCGATGGCCTGGGCTGTCGCCTGGTTAATGAAATAATCGCGGGCATCTGGTTCGGCATCAGCATCCCAAGTGACTACTTTGATACCTTGCGCACGGGCTTGGCGGAGGACGGTGGATATGCCTGGCGCGTTCTCCACGCTGACCGAGATGGCGTCAACCTGGCGGGTGATCCAACCTTGCACAAGCTCGTTTTGCTTGGCGGCGTCAAGGCCCGTGGGCCCATCCCAGATCAGATCTACATTTAATGCTTTGGCCGCTTCTTCCGCACCAACCCGGCAGCTGATGAAGTACGGGTCGCCCTTCGCCTTCGGCATCACCGCTACGGTGACTCGTCTCGCTTGGCCCGGTGTAGATAATCCAGACTCACTGCGGCCACGAAGTAATGCCATCAGCAGCAATGCCGCTGCAACGGCAAGCCCTGCCAACGCAAAACGCTTCACCGAACGTTGCGGCGTAGCGGATGCGGTGAAGCGCTCGAGCGCGATGGTAAGCACCAGTAACGTGCCTGTGCAGATACCAGCGACTTCGGCGGGCCAAGCTGAAAGCCGGAGTCCATTTTGTAGAACAACGATGGCGGCGAGGCCCATGAGCGTACCCGGAATCGTGCCGGAACCGCCGAAGATCGAAGTACCCCCAGGACGACGGCAGTAATGGCGATGAGTTCATAGCCATTGCCGGCGTCCGATTTCGCTTGTCCCAAATGCGCGATGTAAATAATGGATGCAACTCCGGCGGCTAAACCGGAGAGGACGTAGACCAGGACCAGCCGCTTGGCCACCGGAATGGCGGCGAACCGCGCACCTTCGGGCGAGTGTCCAATGGCGAACAAAGCGCGTCCAATGACTGTGCGCTGCAGCAGCAGGTAAAAGCCGACAGCGGCGACCACGAGGAAAATAGTCTGCGTGGGGACCACGCCTCCTATATAGCCCTGACCTAGATAAAGGACCCCAGCGGGAAAACCGGAATAATTCGTTGCTCCGGCCGTTACGCCTTCGGCGATGCCGCGGAACAGTGAGTAAGTGCCCAACGTAACGATAAGCGGCGACACGTTCAACCGCGAAATAAGGATGGCATTCAAAGCCCCGCCCGCAAGGCTTACCAATAACGTTGCGGCAATAGCGATTCCCACAGGTAAGTGCGCATCGCGCCAAAGAGCGCCGAAGGTAACGGCACAGAGGCCCATCATCGAGCCAACGGAAAGGTCAATGCCGCCGGTGACGATGACTGGGGTTAACGCTAACGCGAGCAGGCCGATTTCAACTCCGAGCCGGATACATTCGAAGAAGTTACCGGGCGAGAAGAAGTTGCGGCCGCTAATGCTGAAAAGCGCGACCTCGACAGCGATCAACGCAGCGAGAATCCATTCCTGTTTGCGGCTGGTAGTCACTTGAGTTCAGGCGAGAGCAAGGCGTCTTGATCTGTGGAAACGGAGGGCGTCGAGCAGTACCGTAGCTAAGATGATGATTCCTTGTATGGCCTTCTCCCAGTACGCATTGATGCCGAGGAAGGTGAGAGCCGGCCCGATGCTGCCCAACAAGAGGACTCCGAGGAAAGTGCCTAACAGCGTGCCCCGGCCCCCCGAGATGGGAGTTCCGCCTACCACAACAGCAGCGATGGCCTTGAGCTCCAGATTCATACCACCATTGGCGGGCACATCGGAAAAGCGCACCGCATTGAGAGCAGCGGCAAGTCCGGTAAGAGCGCCTATCAAGACGAACACCCCGAAGAGCACCTGTTTTATGGGGATACCTGCAAGCCGCGCTGCCTCACTATCTGACCCGGTTGCGTAGATGGCACGCAATGCGGAAATATTCTGGGCGGCCCAGGCAAACACGGCGAAGATGATGAGCGAAACTGTAACTACGAGAATTTGACCCTGCTGTAAACTTAGCCCGAACCATTGAAAGTTAGCTGGTAGACCTTCCACCCATGCCCCGCCGGTGCTCCAGCGTAGGGCTTCCCGCCAAACGATCATTGTCGCCAAGGTGACAACAATGGAAGGAGCCCGTACAAAAGAGACCAAGCCCCCATTGACCGCCCCCATCAGGGAACCGATGAGCAGCGAGGCCAGCGGCAAGAGCAGCACAGGCATGCCATCTTTCACCAGTACGCCGCAAGCTACGCTGGTAACGGCAAACAGGGAACCAACCGAGATATCGATTTGAGCAATGACGATGATGAGAGTCATGCCCGCGCTGACCAGGAGAACGGATATATTTGATAGGGCGAGGTCACGCAAATTACCGGCGCTATAGAAAGCCGCCGCCGCAAAAGCGAGAAACAAGTACAGGGTTGCTAAGGCGATAAGGGCAGGCCACTCGCGGTCGAAGCCGAACTTCATGCCACGTCCCTGGCATCGCGGTTGTGTCCTAGCGCTAATTCCAGAAGAAGTTGAGGAGTGGCTTCGCTGCGCTCAAGTGTGCCGGCAATCCCACCTTTCGCCATAACCGCAATGCGGTCACTCATGGCGAGAATCTCGGGCGTCTCGGACGAGATCATTAGGATGGCTAAGCGGCGCTGCGCCAATTGGCCGATGAGCTGGTAAATCTCGGATTTCGCTCCGACGTCGATACCCTGAGTCGGCTCATCCAGAATCAGAACTTTGGGATCGGTCATGAGCCAACGGCCCAGCGCCACCTTCTGCTGATTTCCTCCCGATAGATTCTTGGCGAGGGTGCTGGGGAAAGGAGCTTTCACCCCCAATTGCCTCATTGTGTCAAGGGCGAGCCGTTCTTCCGTCCCGGTCTTCAGGAAACCGCGGGTTGAGATTTTACCGAGACTAGCTAAAGTACTGTTTGCCGCAATCGACATGTCGAGAATCACCCCATGGCGGCGCCGGTCTTCAGGCACATAGGCTAAACCGGCTCGGAGGGCATCAGCGGGAGATTGAATGGTCAACTTCTTGCCGTTCAGGAAGACGTCGCCAGAATCGACCTCAGCCAATCCGAACAGCGCCTGGGCAAATTGTGTTCGGCCCGCGCCTATCAACCCAGCTAAGCCCAAGACCTCGCCACTGCGGATGGAAAGACTAACGTTATTCACACCCAGTGCGCGGCAACTTAGACTGCGAACCTCCAGCACTGTTTCACCTAGCTGCGCCTGATGCTTTGGAAACACGGTTTCGAGTTCGCGGCCCACCATCATGCGGATCAAATCATCGGTTGTGACGCCGGCCATCGGGCAAGTCTGAATACTGTTGCCATCGCGAAGCACGGTAACTCGGTCGGCTAAACGGAACAACTCCTCAAAACGGTGCGAGATATAGATGATGCCGGTGCCTTTCGAACGCAAATCACTTACGAGCCGGAAGAGATTCTCCGCGTCTTGATCGCCGAGCGAGGCCGTAGGTTCGTCCATAATCAGCACCTTGGCGTCGGCATCCACAGCCTTGGCTATCTCAACTAGCTGCTGCTCAGGCATGCTAAGGGTGCCGGCGGTCGCTTCGGGCCTGATCTTTGCGCCGATTCGTTCCAGCAAGCGCGCGGCATGTTCATGGCGAGCTTTCCAATCAACCCGTTCCCAAGACGTCTTGCCGACCTGGGCGAGAGCGATATTTTCGGCAACACTCAGATCTGGAAACAGAGCGGGCTGTTGATAAATGACGGAAATGCCTAAGGCGTGTGCTTTTGCAGGCGAATTCTGCTCAATTGGCTGATCCTGAAAGAGGATCAGTCCGGCATCGGGCTGCACTGCACCCGTCAAAATCTTAATGAAGGTGGACTTCCCCGCGCCGTTCTCCCCAACTAATGCATGCACCTCACCGGCAAGGAGGTCGAAAGACACGCCCCTGAGAGCTCTGACCGCGCCAAAGCTCTTTTGGATGTCGAAGGCCTTGAGAAGCAACCGACCAGTGTATTCCATGCGGTAGACGAGTGGCTTAACAAGTCGTAGAGGACATCTACCAATGTTTGCAATAGATGGCACGTGTAACAGTCATAGCAGTAACATCCTAATAGGGATGAAAAGATTTTTAGCCATCTGCTTGAGCGTTGCGGGCGGCCTCGGATCCTTACAAGCTGCCGATTGGATATGCGCGGGTGGCGACGCGCACCACTCGAACTGGCAGAGGAACGAAAAGCTGCTCACGCCAGCTAGCGTAAGAGACTTGAAACTTGTCTGGAAGAAAAAGTTGGAAGGCTCTCTTACCGCTCCGGTGATGTTGGGTCGCGTGGTAACGCACAAGGGCATCAAAGACCTGCTCTTCGTCACAAGCAACGCTAATGATGTTTACGCCGTCGATCCTGACCTGGGAACGTTGTTTTGGAATCGGCATCTGGAAGACCCGGTGCCGGGCGCTTGCAATGGCGGTCTTACAGTGGCCCCAGCGGTTGCAGAATCGGAGCCAGACTCCGATGCCGATGATGACGATAACGACATCACATTCGGCAGCAGACCACTGTATGTCTTGGCAGGCGGCGGAAAGCTGTATTCTCTAAATCCGAGGACGGGCGGAAACTTGAGGGAGCCTATCCCATTTATTCCGTCCATCGCGCGAGCCTCTGACCTGTACACCGCTCAAAAGAAGCTTTACGCCTTGACTGAAAACGCATGCGGCGATCATACCAGTGAGGTACATGTTGTTGACCTCAGCGGCAAAACGCCACAGCTTCTGCATCGAAGCTTCGCGAAACGCAATACAACGATCCGAGCAACCTGGCAAGATCCTACGGGAAAGCGCTGGACCAGCGTCGGAACCAAAGACGGAGTAGCGACCTCCGTAGCCGGTAAGCACGCTTGGAGCGCCAACGACCTGGGAGCGCCCGTCTCTATCGCCGGCGCCAATGGAGTTCTGTTCGTGCTCACCAGGGACAAACTCTTCGCGCTGGATGCAAAGAATGGTCGGCAGATCTACGTGAACGGCGATGAAATCGAATCACCAGTCACAAACAGCGGCTTGGCGATTGCAAACGGCCACGTCTGCTTCGGAGACTCAGCGGGCACACTCTACTGCTTCGGATTCCCAATAGACCTCTAATGCTCTAACGAAAATAAGATCACTCAGCGGCATATCAAAGTTCTTGCGCTTTCCGCGGCGTCTAGGTCAGAACGCCAGTTTGGCCTTCTTCGCTTCGATCTTATCCGCGTCAATGCCGGGCACCTTTTTCAAATCGTCAATGGATTTAAAATCGCCATTAGCCTCGCGAAAGTGAACAATCGCATCTGCGTCTTTGTCCGAAATCTCAAGCCCAGCAATCAATTGTTTCGCTGTCGCTCTGTTGACGTTCACCTTAGCGGCATCGACGGATACGGTATTCGTCAAATAGTCGACAATGTCGGCGAACTCATCATCGCTGCCCTGGGCTCCGCGTTGAATCATGTTCACCACAATCTGGCTCCAGCCATCGCGGGTCAGTTGCCTGCCAACCACAATTTCGGCTCCGTGGCACGCGCCGCAGACGCGTTGCGTCGTTTCCTTGCCCGGCCCATCCGGCAATTTCACTCTTTGATCGAATGCGTAAGCCGAAGTTCCAATCGTCAGCAGCGCAATGTAGAGCATTCGCGCGAACATACTTCAATTATGCCGCTAGCCGCTTCATGGGAGCTTCTGGATTCCCAGGCCCAAAGTGTTTCAACATCACCAGTTTTTCGGTATCGCTCTTATTCGTGATCACAACCCCCTTACCGGCGGCATCGGCGGTGACGAACAACTCATCCTTCGTCATCTCGCCAAAGCGAATCAGGCTCGGAGTTTCAATTTCGTGCTTGCCCAGTGTGCCGTAGCCTTGAACCAAAATCATGCCGTACGCAGCGGCGTCCTTAATTGTCACCGAACGTCCCGGGAACACGGTCAACTCCTTCGCGGAATAACTCGGCGTTGAATAGACCACCCAATTTTCGCTGTAGCCCGCATTCGTCATAGCCTTTGCGTCCGCTACCGCGGCGGGATGGAACAATCGGTGTTCAGCGAATTCAGAATCGGTATTGGCCGGCCAATCTAGCATGTCCAGCAAGTAGTCAAGATCTTTGTGATGCTCCGGCGGAACGTCCTTCACCAGCAAATCCCAAGGTACGGCGCGCCCTTCCACCAAAGATTGGTACATCGCGAATACGTCGGAATTCACCTGCGGCTCATACGTAACCAGTGAGCCCGGCGCATGTAAGATACCGGGATCAATCTGCCATCCGCTGCCCGGTTTCAACTTGTAAGCGCGCGAAAGATAAAGGATCTCGTTATCGCCTTCATTCCACTTCTCTAAACAACGCCGTACATCGGCGCGGGTTACGCCAGGGTTCAGCCCCATGAATGTGTAGGGAAAATTGTTTCCTTTGAAGTTGTACTGCGGCGGAAAATAGTACGCTTCGGGTTTACCCTTTTGTCCAACGCGGGCCGCGAACTCATCGCTCTGATGAAGATGATGCGGAATCGGCCCCAAGTTATCGAAAAACTTACAAAGCAGGTTCCAGCCGCCATGCTTCGACATCACCGCCGAACCCAGGAACTTGTCACCGACAGTTTCAACGGCTTCTTTCAACAGCGCTTTCTTGCCTTGAAATTCGATATAGCTCAAGCCCTCGTCTTCCGCCGTCAATGGGCCGTTCGCCGCTTTCGTGGTTGACGAGAACCAGCGTTCGTCGATTCCGCCGCGATGAGCGCCTAGCGCATATAGATCGCGGGGGTCCAGCTTGAGTCGTCCACCCGGCATAAGAAAAGAACGCGGCACCCAACAAGGAGCCAAGCGGACGACGCCATCGCCCGCCGCCAAAGCATCAGTGAAGAAAGTTTGATTCGCCATGCAAGTCCCACTGTCACACCTGAGATGTTGAAACGTCTCAAGGCGACTGGCATCAGTATATCCACACCTTCCAACGATTTGACTTGCATTTGGTCGTTGATATACTCAACCCCAGCTTGAGACGTTTCAAGCGTCCTCTTGCGGCCTGATTCATCTACCACGATCAAGTATGAGCACAACTCACAAATTCCCCGCAATTCATAACGCCATGTGGCCTGGACTCGTGGGCAAGGGTCCGGATTCGGAACCCCCTATTGATCTCGACACAATGCTGAAATTAACGGCGGCAGCGCAAGTCGACGGGACTAAATTTGATGGCGTCGATTTATTCTTATCGCTCCCTCACACCGATATCGATTCCTCCGACCAGCAACTCGCCGAGTTGGCGAACCTGCTCTCGAGCTACAAGTTGTCGGCAGGCTCTTTGGTGGCTCCTGTTTGGGGCGGCACTGGCGGCGGTTCGGCCATGGGCAACCAAGAGGAACGCGGGCGGTTCCTCACGCAGGTAAGGAAGGCATGCGGCATTGGCCAAAAACTTCGCAATCTCGGCATTCGAAAATACGGCGTGATCCGTATCGACTCCGCCGCTAGCCCTGCCGAGTGGGCCAGTGATCCCGACGCGAACACGAAGAAAATTGCTAAGACTTTTCGTGAGGCGGGCATTATCGCCGAAGGTTTTGGAGAACGTCTGGCAGCCGAAGGCGAGATCTGTTGGGCAGGCATGCATAGCTGGCGGCGCAACGTCGAACTTCTTGAAATGGTAGACAAACCGAAAACGGTGGGGTTCCAGGCCGACATGGCGCATACTATGTTGTTCACCATGGGCTACAACGCGCCCGAAGATAAATTGCTGCCCGACGATTTCGATTGGTCGGATGCAGATAAATTTGCTGAATCGTACCGCACCATGGCGAGCGCACTGCGGCCGTGGACGATCGATTTCCACGTTGCCCAGAATGATGGCACAGTGAAAGGCTCTGGCTCGCACGACAAGACAGGCCGCCATTGCCTGCCCTATGACCCTAATGGCAAGCTCGATATCGTTCGCGATGCCGGCGCATGGCTGCGCGACGATCATGGCAATGTCACCAAAGCCGTCGAACACATCTGCTGGGATGGCTGCATGTTCCCGAACGCCGTGATGGAAAGCCACGAAACGTGGAACGACGTCTTGCGGGCGATGCTGGCCGTTCGCAACGCTCATGGATGGGACTAGCCATGAAAAAACTCAACATTGGCGTTGTGGGTTGTGGCTTTATGGGCCGCACGCATTCAAACGCCTTCCGCAGAGTGACGAATTTTTTCGAAGTCGGCTACCAACCCGTGCTAAAGCGGATTTGCGCGCGCAACGGCGAAAAAAGCCACCGCATTTGCAAATCGGTGGGGCTACGAATCCATCTGAAACCGACTGGCGCAAATTGGTTGAGCGCCAAAGATATCGATCTCATCGACATCGCCAGCCCAAATGACACGCACGCCGAAATTGCCATAGCCGCCGCGCAAGCCGGCAAGATGGTGATGTGTGAGAAACCGTTAGGCCGCAAGCCCGCGGAATCGGAAGCCATGGTAAAGGCGGTGGAAGCAGCAGGAGTGCCGAACATGGTTTGGTACAACTACCGCCGTGTTCCCGCTGTCACGCTTGCCAAACAGTTGATCGACGAAGGCCGGCTTGGCAGGATCTTCCATTACCGGACGGTCTTCCTGCAGGATTGGACTATTTCGAGCGAACTCCCGCAAGGCGGCGAAGGGCTGTGGCGCTTGGACGCGAGCGTGGCCGGCAGCGGCGTTACGGGAGATCTGCTGGCCCACAACATCGACACCGCTCTTTGGCTGAATGGCTCCATCGCTGAAGTAACCGGCATGACTGAGACGTTCGTCAAATCCCGCAAGCATAATCTTACCGGCAAGGAAGAGCCAGTGAAGATTGATGATGCCAGCGCCTTCCTGGCGCGTTTTGAGAACGGTTCGCTCGCCACGTTTGAAGCCACCCGCTACGCCCGCGGCCACAAAGCTCTCTACACATTTGAGATTAACGGCGAACAGGCTTCCATCAAGTGGGACCTGCACGATCTTCACCGCCTTGAATACTTCGACCATCGGGATGAAGGCCGTCTGCGCGGCTGGAAAAGCATTCACATCACAGATTCAGATCACCCGTACATGAAGCACTGGTGGGTGCCCGGCCTGCAGATTGGTTATGAGCACACCTTCATACATCAAGCCGCGGATTTCCTAACTGCATTGAGTGAAGGCAAGAGCGCCGCGCCTACGTTTCGCGAGGCGCTAAAAACCGACTATGTAACGGATGCAGTACTGGAATCGGCTGCAAATAAAAATTGGGTAAAGGTTCGAGGTTAGACAAAATGATCAAGACATTAAAGAACATCGCGGCGGCCGCAGTTTTCATGCTCGCTCTCAGCGTCACAAGCTATGGACAACAATCGCACCCAGCCGGCGGCGGGCCGCCCAAGGGTTTCGATCTTTCAAAGATTGTGCCCGAACTGCAGGAAACCGGCTTTCAATCCATTTTCGACGGCAAATCGCTCGACGGCTGGGACTGCGATTCAGACTTCTGGCGCGTTGCCGACGGCGAGATCGTAGGCGAGACCAGGGCCGATCATCAACCCCCCCAGAATATTTTTTGTATCTGGAAAGGCGGCAAGCCGGCCGACTTTGACCTGAAATTGCAATACAAGTTGACAGGCGAGACCGGCAACAGCGGCATTCAATACCGCAGTGTGGAATTGCCTCAAGTAGCCAAATGGGTGATGAAGGGCTATCAGGCCGATATCGACGGCAAGGAAATGTTCACCGGACAAGTGTATGAAGAACGCGGCCGCCAGTTTATTGCCTTACGCGGTCAGATTACTTATATACCCGACGGCGGAAAGGTGGGCTGGATCGGCAGCGTCGGCGATAACGAGCATCTAAAAAGCCTTATCAAGAGCGGCGGCTGGAACGATCTTGAAGTGATTGCCCGCGGCAACACCCTGATTCAACTCATTAACGGCCATGTCATGAGCATTGTCATCGACGACGATAGGGCAGGCCGTAAGATGGATGGTGAGATTGGAATCCAGCTGCACAAGACAACGGCTGCGATGAAAATCGAAACGCGCAATATTCGAATTAAGAACTTTTAGACGGCACGTTGGCCCGCTTGAGTGAGCGGCTGCGCCAACTCCTGAGATAGATGCCAACCATCAAAGAAGTAGCGGACCGGGCAGGAGTATCGGTCGGTACCGTCTCGCATGTTATTACGGGAACGGTTCCTGTCAGCGAACTGCTGCGATTGAAAGTCCAAACGGCCATCCGTGAACTCGATTACCATCCCAACCACGTTGCCCGAAGCCTGAAAACCAGCCGCACTCGCACCTTGGGCATCATTGTTCCGGACATGACCATCTCGTTTTATCCGCAGGTAATTCGCGGGGCTGAGACGGCCGCCTGGAAGCGCGGTTATTCTCTAATTGCCGTGAATTCAACTGATGGGGCCGAACGTCAAAATGAACTGTTGTCTTTGCTGCGCTCTCAGCGAGTAGAAGGCATCTTGTTGGTAATCGCCGCCGCCCCGGTTCCCACCGGCCAGATCACACGGTTGATTGATGCAGGCATCCCTATCGTCTGCCTCGACCGCATTCCCGAAGAACTGCCCGTGGATTCAGTCTCAGTGGAAGACGCCTTAGCCGCCGAAATGGGAACAGATCATCTGTTGTCGCTCGGCTACCGCCGAATCGCCATCGTCACTGGGCCGCTCTCCCTGACCAATGAGCAGCGCAGATTTCAGGGTTATAAACAAAGCATGGGCCGAGCGGGCTTGGCCGTCAGCGACGACCTGGTTTGGCAAGGCAACGTTCGTCCGGAAGACGTCGCCTCCATGTGCCGTCCCAGATTACGCTCGGCGGCAACGAGACCCGATGCCGTCTTGTGTACCAACGGTCCTACCGCGCTCGGAGTTCTTCGCGCTTTCCGGGATTGCGGCCTGAAAACTCCCGATGATCTCGGCTTCTTAACCTTCGACGAGCTGACACTGGATGACCTGTTCACACCGGCCATCACCACCATTCTTCAACCCGCCTACGAGATCGGCTTTAAAGCCGCCGAATTGCTGCTCAGCCGCATCGAGAATGATCGTCTAGAACCGCAGCCGCAAACTTTGCGCTTGCCGGCTACCCTGAAGATCCGCGAATCAACCCGCCGCAAAGCCGTTTTGGAACCCCTCGCACAGAGCGGGCTCTCCCGTTCATTAAGTCGCCTTTACCCCCGCCATTTTCAAAACATACGCCTCTCGTTCGGGTAATTTAAGACGCAGCGAGTCTGGCAGGTCTACCCGCACTCCATTCCCTTCAGATCGCCACCGCAACTCATCGCCCGTTTCAAGCATTGTGATCTTCGCGCCAGGGGCTGCTGCGAAACCATTCAGGCCAATCCCCCGTCCAGGCCAATGCGGCAGTATGGCATAGATCGCATCATCCTTAGTGGTAAAGAAAGCATCCACGCGTGCATAACCCAGGGGCGGCGCATCCACCATCTGCTTGATCTCATATGAGGCGCGGAATTCCTTATCTTCCATCTGCGGAACTTTGCCCTGGCTCCACTGGCGCGACGTTTTCAACGAATGCGTGCCATAAATAGCCTCGCCATTCGGCCGCAGCCATTCGCCAATCTGCGTCAAACGCTCTTCCATCACCACCGGAATATGACCGTCGGCGCGCGGACCAATATCCAGCAGCAGATTTCCTCCACGGCTCACAATGTCAATCAGCATCATCACCAATTCACGGCTCGTGTGGTAATCCGCCAACGATTCATCGCGGTTGTAACCATAACTAGCGCCCATGCCCCGGCTCTCTTCCCATGGATGGTCCGATTGCTGCATGCCGGAGGTGTATTCGGTCGTGTAATAACCCCCGTGCTTGTGCCGCGTGTCTTTACCCCACCGATCGTCGATCACGATCTTATCCGCCACTGGAGACTCGTTGAACAACCACGCCAGCAGTTCCGGAGAACGCCACTCCTCGCTCGAAATTTCCCATTCGCCGTCTGAAAAGATGATGTCCGGCTGCACGTGCGTCACCACGTCTTTAAATTGCGGAAACAGATGTTCGCTCACAAACCGCGGCTTGTCATGCAGCCAAAACGGGTTGTACCACTCATACAGCGAATAATAGATTCCCATATGCAAGCCCTTCGCTCGGCCGGCGGTTGTCAAATCCATCAGCACATCGCGCTTTGGACCAATATCAACAGCGTTCCACGCGCGGCCCCAAGAGCGGTTCGCCTCCGCGCTGTGCCATAAAGTAAACCCTTCATGATGCTTTGAAGTAAGAGCCACATATTTCGCCCCGGCTTGAACGAAAAGATCCGCCCAATGGTCGGGGTTATACAACTCCGCTTTAAACATCGGAGCAAAATCGGGATACCTGAAATCGGCGCCATAGACGCGCTTATGAAAGTCCCAAGTCATCGCGCCATGCCCCGTAGCGCCAGTGGCGTCCATACCTTCAGTCAGTGAATTCCAATACCACTCTGCATACGGATTCTCATCCTTCACATTCGCGGCCGCATATGCCGGAACCGAATAGAGGCCCCAGTGAATGAAAATCCCAAACTTCGCGTCGGTGTACCACTTTGGAGTAGGCCTCGCGTCCAGCGAAGACCAACTTGGCTGATATTTCGCTTGAGCCTGCATGCGTAGGTTGGCGGCTAACCCTAACGGAGCGGCGCTCAGCGCCTTCAGAACATCTCGTCGTAGCATTGTGTCGGTTGGTATCGTATCAGGGTTTGTTCTGTGCTTGTTTGTGCCCGATGCTAACTACGGAATCGCCCGCGTCGTCAAGCGGGCCGTCCAGCGTGGCGTCTTTGAAGTCGTAGGTCAGGCTGGTGCTTTCACTGGCATGGTGCTTTGAGGCATTCCACGACATCACGAGGTCGGAGTGATAACGTAACAGAGGTAATAATCCATGTCGAAACAAGAAGAAGCCAATCTAATACTGAAGCTCTACGAACTGCGCCGCGAGGAAACCATGCGCAAAGCCCGCAACTGGTATTTCGCCGATTTTAATCCGGAGTCGGCCGCCGATGTCAGCAAAGCAATGTTCAGTGAGCAGGGCAATTTCTTTAGGATGGTTGTGTCCTATTGGGATATGGCCGCAAGTCTTGTGAATCACGGAGCGATCAGCCTTGATTTCTTCAACGACGCAAACGGGGAGCAGCAGGGCGTTTTCGGAAAACTGGAGCCGTTTCTCGAAGAGGTGCGCGGCGTTTACTCGCCAAACTTCATGAAGAATCTGGAGAGGTTGATAGATTGTACGCCCGGAGGCCGCGAACAGGTTGCCGGTGCTCGCGAGCGCATGAAGGCTGTACGCACCGAGTACATGAAGAACCGCAAATAAGCACTCGACAATTTAAGGAATTGATTTCCCGGCGTCTATGCCTACGCTTCCCAAGATACGGATAATCGCTCAAGATCTCATCTTCGGCTCTCCTACGAATCGCTGCGGTTTAATAAGTAGCCCAAATCTCCCGCGCGATACCACCGGTACCCATACCCCTCAATCAGAATGCAATGCCGACCCGACTTATCCGCGGCACTATGATCCCCCGAGAGCAAATTCACCAGCTTGGCCCCCTCCTCCCCTTTCAGTCCTACATCAACCCAAACCTCCCGTGGTTCAGCGCTGAAATTGTGGAGAACCACAACCGAGTTATTCCTCCAGTCGTAGCGAATCGCCAGAACCTCCGGGCCGCCTGCCCGCAACACCGAAAAGTCGCCCCAACCAATCTCGGGAACCTCCTTGCGCATGCGAATAATTCGCTCCATCCAGTTCAGCAGCGAGTTCGGATCGCGCCGTTGTTCGGCCACGTTGATATGTTCAAACCCGTAAGCTCCTCCGCTGATCACAGGCAGAATGGGCTTCTCCCCCTGCGTAAATCCCCCGTGCGGTTCGGCGGACCACTGCATGGGAGTCCGAGCGCATTGCCGCTCCGGAAGCCGAAGATCGTCGCCCATTCCAATCTCATCGCCATAGCGGACCACAGGCGTTCCCGGCAGCGTCATCATCAGGCTGTACGCCAGTTCCAATCGCCTTCTATCGCCTTGCAGCATCGGCGCCAGCCGGCGGCGAATACCGCGCTTGTACAGCTGCATGCCTTCGTCAGGACCAAATGCCGTGAAAACAGTCTGCCGTTGCTCATCGCTTAACCGCCCTAAATCCAACTCGTCATGATTCCGCAGGAACTGGCCCCACTGTGCCGTAGGTGGTCGAGCCTTCGTACTTTTCAGCGCCTTCACTAATGGGCGGCTATCCGCGGCCGCCAGCGCATAAAACAGATTCTGGTTGATCTGGAAATTGAACATCATCTGCAGACGCTCGCCAGCCTTTCCAAAATATTCCGTGTCCGTATCGGGCAGGACGTTTGCTTCCGCCAGAATAATGGCATCTCCCTGCCGCCAGCTCAGAAACTCGCTGAAGGCCCGCAACATCTCATACTGCTCTCGGGGTCGAGTAACCGCGGCCCCCTTCTGAGCGATGACGAACGGCACCGCATCCATACGAAATCCCGAGACTCCCAGTTGAATCCAGAAACCCATGATCTTGAGAATCTCGGCCTGCACGTCGGGGTGGGCTGTGTTCAAATCCGGTTGAAATTCGTAGAAACGATGGAAGTAGTAGCTCTTTGAGGTTTCATCGTAAGTCCAGGTGGACTTTTGAACTCCAGGAAACACCACGCCGTCAGCGGCATTTTTCGGTTTCTTCTTGGACCAGACGTACCAGTCCCGGTACTTCGATTCCGAACCACTCCGCGCCTCCTGAAACCAGGCATGCGCATCAGATGTGTGATTCACAACCAAGTCCATCAGCACGCGAATGCCGCGCTGCTCGCAGCCGTGCGTAAATTCCACGAAGTCGCCCAGTGTGCCGTACTTGGGATCAACCCCGTAGTAATCCGCAATATCATAACCGCCGTCTCGTCCCGGCGATGGCTGAAACGGCATCAGCCAGATAGCGGTCACTCCGAACCCCTGCAGATAATCCAGCCGCCGCATGAGACCCTTGAAGTCTCCGATCCCGTCGCCATCCGCGTCCATAAAGCTCGATACCGAGAGGCAATAGACGATCGCGTTTTTATACCAAAGATCGTTAATCAACGGAGCTCCGGCGCTGCTGTTCCAGGGGGATTGCAAACATTCTGAATTCAGTTTACGTTCCGGTCTGAACGAGAACCAACAGTACCGCGCCAAAAATTTATAGCGCAACACATCTCCACGTGCAGAAATCTACTAAACAGTGAAGCGCCGGACAATGTTCGGCCGACAGCTTCAGTTAGTGGCGCTCAACTTAAGCTGCCCGAGATATGCCAGAAACAGTATCAGGGGGATAACAGTGATCAAGCAACGATTTTCGCGAAGTCTACTGGCAGCTCTGCTGTTTTTGACGGTCGGACTAGCTCCAACGGCCTTCGCCCAAGGAGACGAATATGATGAAGCCCGTAACCTGGTTCAAAGGGTTCAAGACGATCTGCACACACTGCATCCCACTGGACACAAAGATCGCGACCGTGTCAACGACGCCCTAAAGCATCTTTCGGACCTGGACCGGAAGTTCACCAAAGACCAGTTCCGCAAGGGCCCGCTCAGCGATGCCATTGCCAATGTACAGGGTATCCTCGACCACAATACGTTGGAGGCGCGCGAACGCGATATGCTGAACACGGATATCCACAATCTGAGAGAGTTGCGGCTCTATAAGGGTAGATAAGACGTGAACCTGCGGAGGAAGGTTCGCGCTGGCCTGTGGCCCTTGCTCTGCATTCTCGGAGCATCTGGTCTGTTTGCGGAACAGCAGGGTCCGGAGACGCTGACCTACGACGAGATTATTCAACTGTATAAGGAGGACGTCCCGCCACCGCCCCTCGGTGCCAAGTTACATCGTTTATTGACCACGCCGTTTGTCGATAACAGCGCGTCCGACGCCGGGACCGTACCGGTGAAACCGGCTGTGCGGCAACTTGGGACGGTTCTCCGCGCAGTTCAATGGAACATCGAGCGGGGACTCGAGTTCGACGCCATCCGGTTCGCTTTCACCGATCCAAAGAAGTTTTCCGGCGTTATGGAGGACAAGAATTCGAAAGCGGACGAGCCTACCCTGCAACGCATCCGCGACCAGATCGCGCTGTTGAAAGATGCGGATCTGATCATACTGAACGAAGTGGATTGGGGGATGAACCGCACCGCTCTTTCGGAACGTGGGCGGGGAACTGGCTGGCGCGCTGAACATGAACTACGCCTATGGTGTTGAGTTTGTGGAGGTTGATCCCATCACCATGGGGCTTGATCAGGACGTAATGATCCGGGAGGTGAAGGACGCCTATGCCGAACCCGATGACAAGAAATCGGACATGATCGACCGCGTCAAACAAGTCATGAAGCCCGACCCATCCCGCTATCGGGGACTCCACGGCACGGCCATTCTAAGCCGTTACCCCTTGCGCGACGTTAAGCTGATTCCGTTCGAGAACCAGGGCCATGATTGGTACGCGGACGAAAAGAAGAAAGCATCACCCTTCGCCAAAGTGCAGGGAACGGCCGGATCCATTGTCTTCAGGGAACAGATCATCCGGCAGGTGCGCCGCGGCGGACGCATGATGATGCTCGCCGATCTGGTGAGTAACGATCTCCCGTCCGGGCAGATCACGGTGGTGGCCACGCACCTGGAAGACGAAGCGGCGCCGGCGGCCCGGTGCAAGCAGATTGAAGAGGTGCTGCATCGAATAGCGCCGATTGGCCATCCGGTAATTGTGGCCGGCGATATGAACACCTCCGCGCATGACGGGGTGCCTACCACAGTTGGCCGGCTGTTCAAGGACCGTTTCGGAAGCGGGAAATGGTGGGCCGAAGAAGGCGTCATAAATGCAGTGAATTACACGACGCCCTACGGGTTGGCTGCGACCGCCTCAAAAACTCTGATCGGATTTGTGCGCAGCGTCGACGATCCGACTGAAAAGAGCCTCCCGATGATAGGCACAAACCCCGAGGCGAAATTCTTCACGACATTGGAAGACTTTCGATTCGAAGACGGCGGCCGCTTTGACTTCGGCGGCGAACCCGAGCGTTCGAGTAATGGCCGGTCGGGTAAATTGGCGAATTCCAACGAGCGTGCCGAGAAAGGATTTGTACCCACAAACGAGCTGGGAAAGAAGTTTGGCTCTATCGGCCAGTTCAAGCTGGATTGGATATTCGTCAAGCCGGGCAAACTCTCGGACTCCCCGGGACCCAACGCGTCCTACGCTTTTACCCCTTGTTTCGGGCGCACTTTAAGAGAGCTGAACCATAGCATTCCAGACCGCATTTCCGACCACAGTCCCATCACGGTAGAACTTCCGTTAGGAGAGAGACCGCCGGGAACGGGCGCGATTTCGGCGCGGTAACGAATAACCGATAGCTAGGCGCGCATCATAGCGATGGCGCGTGTAGGGCAGGAGTCTACGGCTTCTTCGATCATCTCCACCTCAGCATCAGTCGCTTCGAACGAGTATTTGGTTCCTTGTATGACGCCTTTGCCATCGATCAGTTCGACGTGGGACTCCAGGCCGATCTGAAAGAGCCTTGGTTCCATGCCGACGCAATTCGCGGCCAGAATACAAGTGGAGGGTTCAATGTTCACCGTTACCTTTGGCATGGTTAGTTTCTATCTTGGCACTTGCGGCATGGGTCGTAGAGCCTGACCGAAGTTGCTATTGTTGGAACCGGTTAGTGAATAGGTTTCTATGGCATTGGTTGACAACTTCCGTCTCATACTCCCTTCCATCTCACTTGCGCTATCGTTCCGGTATAATCGTTGAACTTGCTGATCCCGATCCCGAAACAAATCCTCTCGCAGCACTGTGCCGTCCTTGCAGCAGCGGCTTATAACAACAATGATCCAGCCGTTCCGCCGGGAAAGATCCGGTTCAGAAAATGAGGAGACCGTGGGTTCTATTTCCGAAGCCCCGCTTTCAAATCTGATAGCGGGGCTGGCGCTGAAAATTCAGTATCGGCCAGTTTGTCGAAACTGGAACCTATTTTGGCGATGGGGCAGCATGGGCCGCAAAAGTATTTCCGTCCGTCGTGACGATCGAGATCAACGAAACATTCCGCCGGAAAGCCATACAAAACTATGGCCATCTTTCCTCTATCACTTTCCTTCTGGGTGATTCCTCGAATGTTCTTCCTGGAGTGGTGGCGGATCTCAAAGGACCGGCATTCTTCTGGATCGACGCCCATGCGGGTGGCGGCTATTTTGGCGCTGAGGATTACTGCCCATTGCTGGCCGAACTGGAGCTCATCGCGTCGTCGCCTTATCAGCACTTCATTTTTATCGACGATGCGCGCGCTTTCCTGGCACCCCCGCCACCACCCTTCAAGCCAGATCGGTGGCCGCCGCTGGTTGATGTTCTGAGCATGGCTTGTAAAAGGCATCCTTATTACTGCGTCGTTATCAACGACGTCGTGATGTGTGTCCCGGCACAAGCTCGGCCCGATATCGTTTCCTTCTGCAACCATGTACGTCCAAAAATATGACTTTCCCACGCTGATAACGCAATCCAGTGAACTAAAGTTGTGCGATTAAATTGCGCAATGAATAAGTCTCACAACGAGAGATCTCCCGGACATTTGCGGGCACTCCGTAGGTTGACACCGCCAATTGCTAACTATATATTTGCAGTCAGTTCGGTCGGTTTCAATTTAAATTCGTAAATAACCATGTAAAGCAGCCAAAATCCATGAAGATATTTTCCCCCATCGCTGAATCTATTCGGCCCAGACTCTGCCCGCTCACGACGATTCTGTTTCTATTGGCGACCCTTGCCTCTCCGCTCGGCGCTCAGAACCGAAATGCTGGAGAACTTCGCGGAACGGTGATTGACGATTCCGGAGCCTCGATACCGGGAGCCATCGTGACCCTCACTAATGTGCAAACCGGCGTAGCAAACGCCTTCACCACAGGTTCCGACGGCCTCTACGACGCTCCCTCGATCGAACCGGGCACATATAATGTCAGCTTTTCGAAAGACGGATTTAAAAAGCTCGTGCGAACCGGCATTGTTCTTCACGTAGAAACAATCACTGTCGATGCGCAATTGCAGGTAGGCTCATCGCTGCAGGTGGTGAACGTAGAAGCCACCACGCCGGTCATTCAAACGGAGACTTCCGATCGGCGAACCGTACTAACCAGCGAAGCCGTTACGGAGCTGCCTATCGTTGGGGGCAGTTGGTACGCACTGACGGGACAATTGCCGGGAGTAAATCCCGGAAAGGGAGGCCAAGATGCCTCCGGTGAGGGGGTCGGCGTAAACGGCACCAGTTCTTATTTATCGAATTGGCTGATTGATGGTGGAGTCGGCACTTTCCCGGTAAGTCAAAATCCGGATTTCGCCCGGCCTCCGCTCGATGCCATTGCCGAGGTCAATTTCAATACAAGTAATTTCGCGGCGGAATATGGCAGCGGAGTAGCCGTTTTCAACGTGATCACCAAGGGCGGTACTAACCAATGGCATGGTTCCGCCTATGAATATGTTCAAAATGACGTGCTGGAAGCGCGCAATTATTTTGCACCAAACGTCACTCCTCTTCGCTGGAATGAGTTCGGAGGGACATTCGGCGGTCCTATCAAGCGCGACAAGCTGTTTTTCTTCTTCAGCTATCAACGAAATCCAACCAATACTTTCTCGCCGACTTACTACACTTATCCCACTGCCGCTATGCGCAATGGCGACTTCTCAGCAGCGGGATTGCCCACCATCTACGATCCGAGCAGCCTGAATGCGCAGAATGTTCGTACCGCGTTCCCTGGGAATGTAATCCCGGCGAACCGGATTGATCCAGTAGCCGCGAAGATTCAGCAGTATCTTCCCAGCCCCAGTCTTTCCGGCTTGGCAAATAACTATTACTTCGTCAGCTCAAATCCGGAGACATGGACCACCTATGATGGCAAGCTGGATTATGATATCGTCCGCGACAATCGCCTCACCGGGTCATTTCTGTTTGTCCAACAAAATGACTTCAGTCCCGCACCTACTTGCCCTATGGATTGCAACTATAACTCGCAATACGAATATCAGGGACAGATCACCGATGTTTGGACGCTGAGCCCCTCTTTGGTCAACGAGGCGCGCGTCTCCACCATTCGAACTTATGGGACTTGGTATTCACCAAATCAAGGCCAAGGTTATCCGGGAAAGCTCGGTTTAAACAATGCCGCGGCAGATGCCTTTCCTACTATCACGGTAGGCGGAACCGTTCCAACCAATATTAGCGGGGGCTTGGCGGCGCTCATTGCGTTTACCAGTTACGTGACCTCCGATACAGTTACCTGGGTGAAGGGAAAACACATTCTAAAGTTCGGAGGCGAGTTGGACAAGTGGCAAGATAACCAAGCCTGGGACAATCAGCGATCCGGGAATTTTGATTTCAATGGTATCTTTACTCGAAATCCGGCCGACCCTAACAGTTCCGGTCTCGGATACGCCGATTTTTTGACCGGTCTCCCAGATACTTGGCAGGTGAACAATTCGCCCGAGAGCGGCATGCGGGATTGGAACATCCAGGCATTCGCGCAAGACGATTATAAAATTACCCCTCATCTTACTTTGAACCTAGGCGTCCGCTATCAACTGCAATCCGGGTGGACGGAGCAGCATAACCGGCTCGCGAACTTTGATCCCTCGCTCGCCAACCCCGGCACCGGAACACTGGGAGCGATCTGGTTTGCGGGGCAAAATGGGAGAAACGCACTGCAAAACACCGTACCGGCGTTCTTTGCGCCTCGCTTCGGTTTTGCCTGGTCTCCTCGCCCCAAATGGTCCGTACGCGGCGGTTTTGGGATGTTCGCGAACATGTGGGGTGCAAACACCTATACTTCGGGCGTTGCGACAGGCTGGTCGATTCAGGGCTACCAAACATCGACGAATCTGATTACGCCGATTTTTTCGCTGGCCCAAGGACCACCCTTGCCGCTCACTCCTACACCGCAGAGTCTGACGCCTTCCCTGCTGAACGGCCAAGCCATTTCTTATTTCCCGTACCACACGCCCATGTCTTACGTGGAGGAATGGAATTTCAACATTCAACATGAATTAGGCCGCGGATTGCTTCTCGACGCCGCATATGTCGGTTCTAAAGGCGTACACCTCGGGTTTGGAACGGACATCAACCAAGTCCCGGTCTCTTTACTGGGCGTCGGAGATGCGCAGAACAATCGGCCATATCCCCAATATGCGAGCATCACCAGCTCGCTCTTCGACGGTGTGTCGCTGTATAATTCCTTGCAATTGACCGCTAAGGAGAGGTTCTCGTCGGGCCTTTCTTTCCAAGCAAACTACACGTACTCAAAGACAACCGACACCGGGACTGGCTCCGGCTGGGGCGGAACCACCGGCATAGACACATGGCAGAACGCATATAACTGGCAGCAGAACTACGGCCCATCGGCTATCGACATGCGCCATCTCTTTAACGGCTCTTTCCTTTACGAATTGCCCTTTGGCCAAGGCAAACGCTTCTTAAGCCGGGGTGGCGTAGCGGGCGTAATTGCCGGAGGATGGCAGTTATCGTCTACCTTCCAGTTCCATACAGGCCTGCCTTTCACGCCGGTTATAGGTACTGCTAACTTGAGCGGCGCGCTTTCCGGTACCTGGCGGCCGAATCGCCTTGCCAGCGGTTCTCTTGCCAATCCTTCCATCGGCGAATGGTTCGATGTCTCGGCGTTCGCGCAGCCTGCTCCTTACACGTTCGGCAACTCGGGTCGGAATTTTTTGTACGGACCTGGCTTCGAGAATGTGAATCTCAGCGTAGCTAAGAATTTCCGAATAGGCTTCCTGGGCGAAGCTGGACGGCTGCAATTCCGGGCGGACGTGAACGACATTATGAATCATCCGAATTTCGGCATGCCAAACTCCTCCATTGGGACGGCGGCCGCCGGCACGATCACGAACGCGTTGACGAGCCGAAATATACAATTAGGAGCGAAGCTGAGCTTTTAGTGGCTTATTGCCTTCACCTCAAATCGCGATTTCAATCGCTGTCCTTTATCTTCTGCCCTGTGGACTGTTGCCTTGCTTGCGGGGGCAAATAGTTCCACAAAAATCGATTGAGGAAAACCTCCGAGCGGCCCGCATCGCAATGCAATCCGGGAACCTTGAGGAGGCTGAGAAAGGATTCAGCGAAGTAGTAAAACTCGATCCCGCCAATGTAGACGCCCGTGCGAATGTTGGCGCTGTCCAGTTCCTGCGCAATCATTGGGCCGATGCCGCGGAGACCCTGCGCGCGGTTCTCCGAATGCAGCCGACACTCTGGAAATCGGAGGCGATTCTGGGCCTCTCTGAGCGGCGTCTGGGGCATGAAAGCGAAGCGCAAGAATTGTTGGAAGCGTCTATTCGCCACTTGCCTCCCAATCCGTTTCGTGTCAATGTCGAGACGGAGTTATTAGAGTCCTACTACCAGGGCGGCGATTTGGATAAAGCCGTTGATACACTGCGACTCCTCGAGAGCGATAGCCCGTTAAACGCCGACACCTTATACATGGCGAACCGCCTTTACACAGACTTGGCAAGCCGCGCTCTTGATTCCATGCTTCTAGTGGCGCCTGAAAGCGCCCGCATGCATGAACTGCTGGCGCAACACCTGATTAACCGTGGATCTGTTCGGGAAGCCATAGCTCAGTACCGGAAGGCGTTGCTGGCCGACCCCAAATTGCCGGGCATCCATTATGAACTGGGCGAAGCCATCCTTCAGGACTCCACTTCGACGGAGAACCTTGAAGCGGCGGAAAAGGAGTTCAGTGCGGCGATACAACAGAATCCGAACGACGCGAAAGCGATCGCCCGGCTCGGTACAGTCTCCTTGCTGCGCGCGGATTTTCGCCAGGCGGCTGAATACTTTTCTCAAGCGTTGCAGCGGGCTCCCAACAGCGCGTTGGCGGAAGACGGCATGGGGAGAGCGCTGGCCCACCTTGGAAAACCCACGGAGGCGGTCACTTACCTCGAAAGCGCTAGCCGGAACGATCCGCTGGATTCTGGCGTGCGTTATCAGTTGGCCACGCTCTATCGGCAGCTTGGCCGGCCGACGGACGCGGATCGGGAGTTGGGGCAATTTCGAAAGCTCCAGGAAGCAGCCAAAGAGAGGCGGGCAGTCTTTGGCGAATTGAGGGAGAAGGTTGCGGGCGACAACAAATCCTCCACTGAACCAAAACGTTAACCCATCACGCGGTTTTATCCGTCAATGCGGTTACTCCCGGTAAATCCACACCCGAAAGAAAATCCAGCGAAGCTCCTCCGCCCGTCGAGATATGTGTGATCTTATCCGACACGCCAGCAGCTTTAATAGCTTTTTCCGAGTCCCCGCCGCCCACCACCGAGACCGCACCCGATGCGGCCACCGCCTTCGCCAGCGCCACGGTTCCTTTATCAAAGGGCGGCATCTCAAAAATCCCCAGGGGACCGTTCCAGATAATCGTCTTTGCCTCGCCGATCGCTCCCGAGTATTCCTTAATCGTTTTGGGCCCGATATCCACCGCTATCTGGTCAGTTGCGATAGTGGTAACCACCTGGTTATCAGCGCCCGGCTTAATTTCCCGAACCACCACATGATCTACCGGCAAAAGCAGCTTTCCGGCTGCGCTGCTCAGCAGTTCTTTCGCCAAATCTATCTTGTCCGCCTCCACCAGCGATTTCCCGGTTGTCTCGTTCTTGGCACGCATGAAGGTGTACGCCATCGCTCCGCCAATCAGCAGCTTATCCACAACCTTCATCAAGTTCTGAATTACTTCGATCTTGTCCGAGACCTTTGCGCCGCCCAATAGCGCCACGCAAGGGCGTTCCGGATTCTTCGTGGCGCGTGTGAGCCATTCAATCTCCTTGTCCATAAGCAGTCCGGCTGCCGCCAACGGCAGGTACGATACAATGCCTACTGTCGATGCGTGTGCCCGGTGGGCAGAACCGAAAGCATCGTTCACATAAATATCCGCAATTGCGGCTAGCTGCTTTGAGAAGCCGGGGTCATTTGCCTCTTCCTCCGGATGAAACCGAAGATTTTCAAGCAATAACACCTCGCCGGCTTTCGGTCTAAGCGCCAGCGTCTCCGGCCCTACGCAATCGGGCGCCATCACCACAGGACGGCCCAACAGCTCCTTCAGCCGGATTGCCACAGGTGCCAGACTCATGTCAGCTCTCGGCTTTCCCTTAGGCCTACCCAAATGACTGGCTAGTACGACGCCTGCACCATGTTCTAACGCATATTGAATTGTTGGCAGTGATGCCCGCACGCGCTTGTCGCTACTGATCTCCTTCCCATCCGCAGACAGCGGTACATTGAAATCAACTCGAATAAATAACGTCTTGTCCTTTAGATCGAGATCTTTAATCGACAATTTGGCCATGAGGCTATTTTAGGGGCATGCGCGCTTACAGGTTGGGGAAAATTCACCCCGCTCCATCCGGTAAGGCAGATTACGTATAATTTGTTAAAAACCCTCTTGGATCCTACCCAGTACTCCGAATAGTACTTTAGGAGGGTGTTTACCGGGTCGGCGGTCCTAAAGTTGCTATCGATCCCACCGTGTTTCGCACTATAATCCCGATAGGCAGCAAAAATTTGCTGTAAGTATCGAGGTTCTACACCGCATAGGACGAAAGTACTTTCGGGAAAGGCCAAAGGAATCTTGGATGTCACTTACTCCGATCCGAATACTAATTGCAGATGGTCACCCCATCGTTCTCGAAGGGTTGCGAAGCGTCTTAAGCCACCAGACCTCTCTTCATGTCGTTGGCGAAGCTAGCGACGGGATGGAAGCTATTGAAAAGACCGTCAACCTCGACCCCGACGTCGTGTTAATGGAATTAAAGCTGCCCCGCGTCGACGGGCTGACTGTGTTGCGCAGCATCAAAGCTCGTGCCGATCGTTCCAAGGTCATTCTTTTCTCATCGTCGGAGAACAAAGAGGAATTCGTCGAAGCCATGAAACTTGGCTGCTCGGGAATTCTCAGCAAGGACTCGGCTGTGAGTCTCATCGAAAAAAGTATTTCAAAGGTGTATGCAGGCGAAATTTGGCTGGATTCGAATACCACCGCCGCGGTCATTCGCCAATTCGCCTCGCCCACCGATTTTCCGCCCGTCCATGCTCCTAATGGCAAAGCTACTCGTGAGCGGGCCCAACTAAGCCAGCGCGAGCGCGAAATCATCATTCTCATCGCGCAGGGATATAAGAACAAAGAGATTGCCGAGAAGATGTTCATCACGGAGCAGACAGTGAAGAACCATCTGCACAATGTATTCGACAAGCTCGGTGTGTCCGACCGTCTTGAACTTGCTTTGTACGCGATTCACAACAGCCTTCACCTGAAAGCCTAGAGGCAGGACGGACGTTCGGTTGCGCGACAATCGATAGACAGTGCCCAGCCTGCGGGAAGAAATAACGAAGACCTTCCGCCGTTTTGGCCGGCGTGGGGATTCGCGTCCTTCCGCTGCTTCCCTTGCCGAGACTATCGTCTCCAGTGATCCGCGCGAGGGAAAACATTTCGGCTCGTATCGAATTCTGCGGCGCCTCGGCGTCGGCGGAATGGGGCAGGTTTACCTCGCCATCGATACTCGCCTGGGACGCCACGCTGCGCTGAAGTTTCTCGATAACCGCCTCATTTCCGATCCCGCCATGCTTCTTCGCCTGTATCAGGAAGCGCGTACGGCATCAAGTCTCAATCACCCCAATATTCTGACAATTTACGACATCGGCGAATTCGACGGTGAGCACTTCATCGCCACGGAATACGTCGAAGGCATCACCCTCCGCGCCGCCCTTGAACGCGATCTCATCAATCCCCAGATCGCCATTGAAATAGCGGCGCAAGCCGCCTCGGCGCTCATGGCCGCTCACGCCGCCGGGATAGTACACCGCGATCTCAAAGCCAGCAACATCATGCTCCGGCCCGACGGCATCGTAAAAGTCATCGACTTTGGATTGGCGAAAGTGACGGCTGCGCGCGACGAAACGCAATTCGGCCACAACCCGCTCAGCAGCCCCGGCACCGTCGCTGGCACCGTCGAATACATGTCTCCTGAGCAGGCGGCCGGCGACGACATTGACAGCCGCACCGATCTTTGGAGCCTTGGCGTGGTGCTATACGAGATGTTGTACCGGAAGTTGCCCTTCGACGGCACAACCGAAAGCCACGTCATCGTGGCAATTCTTGACCATCCCTTGCCGCCGTTATCTCACAGTTCGTCGGTTCCTGTTGCTGCCACCAGGATTATAGAGCGGGCGCTTACCAAAGACCGCAATAAACGTTATCAATCGGCCAATCATATGCTCGCCGATCTGCAAGCTCTCGGTATTCAACCCCGGCGCATCAGCGCCATTCGGAAGTTCGCGGTTCTGCCCGCCGGAACCCGCTCACGCGTCCTGCCGCTGGCGGTCGGTGCCGCCGCGTTGTTGATCGCTCTGGCGGCTTGGTGGTGGCCATTCCACGGGAAAGAGCGAGTGCTTGGGCCCGATTGGTTCGTATCCACGGCGCCGGAACAAGTAACGCACAATGGCAACGTAGAGCTCGCTTCCGTGTCGCCCGACGGCAATTACCTAGGTTACGTCTCCAGAGACGGAGGCGAAGAAACTCTATCAATAAGAAACGTTTCCAACTCGTCCGAATCGAAGCTGCCGCTCGCCAACAACGACGCGATAGGTTTGAGCTTTTCTCCCGATAGTCGGTCGTTGTTCTATGTCCTGAAGGACCAGCATAAATGGGGACGGCTATTCAGTATTGACGTCTCTTCTCCGATTCCCAAGCCTTTGCTCGAAGACATCGATGGTCCGGTGACGTTCTCGCCGGACGGCAAAGATTTTGCCTTTCTGCGAAGGACGGAAAACAAGCGGACCAGCGTGCAATCGATATTGATCACTCCCGCCGCTAACATTCGTGAACAGAAATCGCTGCTCGATTGGCCCAACGCCCAGGTCATTCGAACTTTAGCTTGGTCTCCGGAGGGCGACCAAATTGCCGCTGTGCGCGTCGATGCAGGCCTGCATGGCTCTCTGATACCGCAACTGCTGCTGGCTGCGCGCGATGGCACTCAAAAAGAAGCCTTTTCCAGTTCGAGGTTTAGAAGTATGGATTCACCCGCCTGGCTGGGCGATTCCCTCCTGCTATTCACCGGAGCCACCCAAGGCCGGACAAATCAGCAAGCAAGGCTCTATGAACTCTCCGTAAACACTGGTCGGATCCATGAAATCGCTTCGCCCCCGCTGATCACCGACACAATAAGCGCAACGCGCGACGGTAAGCTGATCTCCGCAGTCCGCCTGCATCGTTCGTTGTCTCTTTGGCTGGCCAGCTCCTCAGATTTGGAATCGCCTAAGCAGATTTTTCCAGACAAATCGTCCGCGAATTTGGCTGTCGCGGATAGGTTTTCATGGCGCGGCTCGAACGCCATACTGTATCCAACCGCCAATCCTGAAAGCCTCAACCTCTCTGAGGTCGCTTTCGATGGTACGAGCAAGCGCCTCACTTCGGTGGACGAGTGCGTCGAACAACAGCCGGTCTTTGTGCCAGGCGCGTCAAGCATCGTTTTTGTTTCAAATTGCGGCGGCGATTTTAATTTGTGGCGGCTCGATTTGAAAACCGGAAGGCGCGTGCAGTTGACCAGCGGCGCAAATTTCGACCAACATCCCGACGTTACGCCGGACGGGAAGTGGGTTGTTTATACCACGTGGCCATCTGCGATAGCCGCGACTTGGAAAGTCCCCCTGATGGGGGGTGTCCCCCAGCAAGTTTCGACGCTGCAATCGTTTAATCCGGTGGTGTCTCCGGATGGAAAAAACATTGTGTGCCAAGTCCGCGAAGCCTATGACGGGCTGATGCGCATTGCAATTCTTTCCTTGAGCAATGGCAATATCGTGAAGGACTTCCCCGATATCCCGATTTCAGAAGATCTGCCTGTTCGCTGGAGTCCGGATGGGAAATCGCTGGACTTCGTGGACTCCAATGGACGGCGAATTATGCGCAAGCCCATCCACGGTGGAATGGCGCGCCCGCTAACACTAGCAAGCCCGGATGCAATTTCAGATTTCTCATGGAGCCCGGATGGCAGTAAACTTGCAGTGCTAACGGCACGTTCCGAGAGCGATGTGATATTTTTACACCGAAAGAGGTAAACTGCATGGCTACAGCACCCAAACCGCAACCGGTTCCGAGCGTAGAAGACGAGAAGATCAAGACGGAACCAGTCCTTCCGGACGATACGGCCGACGCTTCCGGAAGCGTGCAAAGCGGGGTTGACACTCCAATTACCAAGTAGCCTGTAAAACGAAAGGCCGGATTTTGCCTACAGGTTCCTCCGATCCTGCACCCAATGTCCGGCCCTCTTAGATGTGTACTTACCATGTAATACTTACTCGGTGCTTTTTACAATGGCGAGTAGTACTAGAAATTCGTTTTTGTTTCAAAAAATTATTGCTGGGGTTGAGGCGATTGTTGCTGCCCAAAAGCATTTCCAGTGGAATTTACGGTATTTTGGGGGCTATTTTGGCTATGCGTTATAGCATTATTAGCGGTAGTACTTCCACCCAATCCGGGGGCTAGCGCGTTAGCTTCTTTTTGCATATCGTAAACAAATTCCCAAAGGGAAAGCTCATTCTGATCGTTTATCTTCTTAATTGTTTTACCTTTTGCAATACTGGCAACGCCGGCAATTCCGGGACTGGTGGTGGTTCCCATCGTTCCCATACCGCTGGCGCCTGAATTAGTGGCGGGAGTCTGAGTCTGGGTTTGGGTGCCGTTGTTGCCCTGATTTGCCAGCAAATTCTGGGTGACGGTTTGAGGATTGCCGCCCGCGGCAACGCCGGACTGCGAATCGGTATTGGCGATGGGGGGCCCTGGATATCCAGGATACGGCGAGTTGCTAGCCGTGGCCATGGGATTTGGATAGCTGGCTGAATTCAGCATGTTGTTCCGGCGCATGGACAAAACCGCCGAAGGTATCCCATCGCCCGGCACGCTGCTGGTAGCCATGGGCATGCTGCTGGTCATCATGGCCGGATTCCCATTTTGGTTTTGGAGAGCAGTGGGGTTTGCCGGATCGACGGGAGCGTCTGGCGGCGGCAAATTGACGGTCTGCTGTTCGTCTTGAGGAACACCGATTTGAGGCGAATCGGAATTCCCGGGATTCAGGCCCGATGAGCCGCTGACGGAAATGGCCGGCGGACGCAGGGGAACTACAGGGGCGACCGGACCGGCGGTTTGCGCCGGATCGCCGGCGGGAGCTTGATTGTTGGTTTGGGAGTTGGAGTTGCCGAAGCCGCTACCAAAGCTACTTCCAGAGGCCGGGCTGTTATTGTTGTTCCCAAAGCCGGTGCTGCCGAGTGAACCAAAGCCGGTTCCGGGCTGCTGCGAACCATTTCCTGGAGCGCCGGGAGTGCCTAAGCCGGTTGGCTTGATCTTCGAATCGATTATCATGCCGCCGGGACCTGCGTGGAGGAGCCGCCAATCGGGGTTGCCGGTGAAGGGATCGATATACTTGCGCCGCAGAAAGCGCATGCGATTGGTGCTTTCGAGCGCTTCGATGGACGGCGGGAACGTCTGAAATTTCCGCACGTAGAGTTTCACGGCGCGCTTGTATTCGTTGCCGCGCTCCACCAGCAGTTCTTCTTTATTGCGGCGCGCTTCAAACGCCGCCACCGGAATCTCTTTGTAGAGCATGATAGCGACGATGGCGGCGAAGGCGAAAACGATCAGCAAAGCGGAACCGCGTTGCCGCAAACGACGGGAAGTTGAAAGCGACGATCTCATTGCGCCACCGGCGCTTCGGCAGTGAACGGTAGATCTTGCCCCTGCTTTATTTGAATATCTTCGACACGGGCGGTAAGAGGATTCAGTGCGACCACCAGATAGCGTTGTTCCAAGACGTCGCCCTCGGTGGCGATGAGGATATTGTCGCCCTCCATGAAGAAGCCTCGGTTGCTGTCGGTTTTCATTCCGGGCTTGACGAAGCCGTAGTAGCGAAGCGGAATGTTAACGACCGGCTTGGGCGGACCCGAATCGGGCGGAGGCCCTTCCGATCCAGGCAGGGGTTTAGGCATGATCGGTTTCACGACGGGCACGGGCGGCAGGATAGTCCCATTGGCGGGGCCTGAGTCGAACAGGTTGCGGGAGCTCTCGGTGTATTTCACCTGCTGCAAACGGGCCAGCAGATCGAGCCGCAGCGTAGGATCGATGTCGCCCTTGGCCGGATCAACCGGTTCCAACCGCAGGGCGGCGCGATCACCCTTTGAGTTACTGCCGCGCCGGAGGAATTTTGCCCGGGCGGAACTGGCTGATGTGCCGGACGGGTTCGAGGCGGCCCCTGCGGGATGTACGGTCGAAGCCGCGGGATGATCGTCATCATTGCCATGCAATTGGAACCAGACGAAAGCCGCGGTTAAAAGAATCAAACTGGAAATCAGATATTTCGGATCGACCTTAAGCCGGATTCCGAAGATTTTAGTCTCGCCAGCGGTGCTCATTGTTCCAGCGCTCCCTGGGCGGCCGGCGGTTCACGCACAATCGCTTGAAACCGAATCTGGGTATTGATCTGGTTATTTTTCTGCTGCGGCGCAGCCTGCAAGCGGTCGAGCATCAGCAACATCGGCGAGCGGTCGGCTTGGTAAAGGAACTTCATCAGGTTGGTATACGATCCCTCGTAATTAGCTTGAATGTTGAGCAGTGTCAGGTCTGCCGTTCCCTCAATGGGCTCTTCCGACCAGGCGGCGTCGCGCTCCTGAATACCAGACGCCGCCGCCATGCGCTGAATTTCTTCGAAGACGGCGACGTAAGCGGTGCGTTTCGCCAGAAAGTACTTCGTTTCGAAGCTTCCCGATTGACTGCTGCCGGACTGAACTTTTGACGCCAGGAGCTGCATTTTTGCGGTTTGAGCCCGCCCGGCAACGATTTGACGGCGCGTTTGGACAATCTGCTGTTCCAAATCGTCCCGAGTTCCGCCCGGAGGGTCCAGATAGAGGAAGAGCGCTATGACATTGAGCAGCGCCAAAAGCCCCCCAAGAATGCGCAGGCGAAGCTGGCTGGGCGACAGTTTCTTCGCAGCGGCTTCAGCATGGCGAAGGTTCGCGAGCGAGATGTTGGTAACGTCAGAGCTTTTGGTCATACGTCACCGTCACGCGATATTTATAGAGCGGGTCGTTTTGAGAGGGCGGGCTCTGATTGACCAGCGATGGCGCGCCAAAGAGCGCGGACTGCTGCAGTTTTTTCAATAAATTGATGAGCGATTCAGGCTGAGTAGTGCCCAGAATCATATCGAGGCGGACGCGGTCTACCCCAGGTTCGCCTTGTTGTCCCACTTGCGGCAGTTGGACCCCCAAAAGGCGCATGTCGGCTGGCATTACGGTTCCCAGATCCTTAAATATCTGGGTCCAACTGACACCACGGCGGGCAATGAGTTCATTGAGAAAATAGCTGGTGGCGAACGTGTCTGCATTCTCGGGCTTTCCGAGGATGGCGGAGAACTGGCTCTGCTGGCGCTGGATGTCGTGGAGTTGAGTCTCCTGCGCTTCAATCTGGCGGCGCAGACCGCCAGCTTCGGAACGCGAATGCAGAATTAAGCCGACCAATGTGAGCAGGCTGCAAAAGAGCAAAATACAAACGGAGACAAAGGTGGCGGCTTCAGCCCGCTCGCGCCGAAAGGGGTCGCTGGCCAGGTTAATGGTGCTGGGGACGGTAGAAGTCATGCGGCGTATTGCTCCAGGAGGCCGAGCATGCCGGCATTTTCCGGCAGCGCGGGGCCGAAACGCGACTTAACGAAGGCGAAAGGAATGCCGAATTCCTCTTCTATCCGCTCACCCAGAGCGTCGGTTTCGGGCCCAAAACCGCACAACATGGCGCGGTTTACCGGCTGCCCTAATTGGTCTTCGGCGAAAGCCAGCGTCTGCCGCAGGATTGGGAAGACGGCGCTATCGGAATGATCGCTTCCCTCCAGTTCCTCAGTGCCGAGATCAATGCAGCGCACCAGGCGGAGACGGCCTTCTTCGACGAGACCCATGGACAAGGTGGTTTGCGTAGTTTTAGCGAGCAGCGTAATTCCTCGATGCGATTGCCCGCAGAATGTCAGCGCGGCTAATAGGGAAGGCAGAACCATTCCCACCCGAAGGCCCGCTTCGACAAAGAGCGTTTCATACTCCACAAGGATGGGGCGCGCCACAGTTACCGCCAATACCTCAACGCGGCCGGGTTGATTCCGCTGAATGGAGTAAGAAAGCTGCGCCTCATCTATATGGAACGGCACAGTTTTCTTCAGGCGGAAGCGGAGAAGAGAAAGGCGTTCGCCATGATTTGCGGGGAACTCTTCGAAATCGAGAATCGCCATACGGGCGGCGTAATCGGGAATGATCAATGCAGTGGCATTGCGGCGGACATTATTGGATTCGGAAACACGGCCGATGGCATCACGATACAGCTGTGGCTTGATCAGGTTGGGCAAGCTGGGCGAAGGCGTCAACCCGCGTTCGGGCAGAAGCTCGCGCTTTTGCTGTTGAGGATTACGCGTGGAGACGCCGGAGAGCGCGTACTCGGTAATCTCAAAGACGTGGTCTGGCGGCGGATCGGACAGCCAGCGTTGGACTAGGTCAAAAGGCGACAGACAAAAAACCTCGACTCTTCATTCGATGAACGTCACTTTGTTCGCTTCGCGCAGCGTGGTCAAGCCTTCGCGTACGCGATCGAGCGCGGAATTACGCAGGAAGGTCATGCCGTCGGCGCGCGCAGTCCGTTTGATTTCCGAAACCGGCCGCCGTTCCAAGATCATTTCGCGAATCTTTTCAGTTAAATCGAGCAGTTCATGAATTGCCGTTCTGCCGCGGAATCCGGTACCGTTGCATTCCATGCAGCCGCGTCCCTCATAAAAGGGGAAATCTCGCCATTCATCGGGCGGCAGGGCGCTTTCCACTAGAAAATCGTCCTCGTATTTAATGCGCTGTTTGCAGTGGACGCAGATGAGGCGAACCAAGCGCTGGGCCAGAATGCAGTTCAAGGACGAAACAAAGTTATATGGCTCGACGCCCATGTTCAGGAAGCGGCCGAGCACGTCGAGGACGTTGTTGGCGTGGACGGTGGTAAAAACCAGATGTCCAGTAAGGGCGGCGTTGATAGCGATTTGGGCGGTTTCCTGGTCGCGAATTTCGCCGACTAGAATCTTGTCGGGATCGTGCCGCAGAATGGAGCGGAGACCGCGCGCGAAAGTGAGCCCCTTTTTCTCGTTGACCGGAATCTGGGTGATGCCTTTAATCTGATACTCGACGGGATCTTCGATGGTGATGATTTTGTCTTCGTCGTTCTTGATCTCACTGAGAGCCGCGTAGAGGGTGGTAGTCTTGCCGGAACCGGTTGGCCCGGTAACAAGGACCATGCCGTAAGGCTCTTTGATATAGCGGCGGAACTTGTAGAGATCCTGAGGGCCGAAGCCGACGACATCGAGACTGAGCTTAGAAAACTTTTCGCTCATGGACTCTTTGTCGAGCACGCGAAGCACAGCGTCTTCGCCGTGAATGGTGGGCATGATGGACACGCGGAAATCGATCAAGCGGCCCTTGTAGCGCACGCGAAAACGACCGTCCTGCGGAACGCGGCGCTCGGCGATATCGAGCTCGCTCATGACCTTAATACGCGAAATGACCGCCGAATACCATTCCTTGGCGATGGGCGTCATGGCGTATTGCAAGACACCATCGATGCGGTACTTGATGGCCAGCTGCTGGTCGCGCGTTTCGATGTGAATATCGCTGGCGCGCCGTTCGAGAGCGTTGAAGATGGTGGTATCGACCAGCTTGATGACGGGAGCGATGTTGCCTTCGTCGGACGCCAGACGGTCGATAGAAAGGTTTTCGTCGGAATTCTCGTCGTCGCCTACGACATCGAGCGTGAATCCTTCGGTGACTTCTTCGAGAACGCGCTGGGATTGCTCAGTCTTCTTGAGCAGATCGGAAATCTGCGTGTAGGTGGCAACCCTGACCTTGAGCTTCTTGTTGAGCAGGACAGACAGTTCGTCAATGAGAACAATCTGCTTCGGATCTGACAGCGCTATCTCAAGTGTTCCGTTGCTGGCCTGGATGGGCACAAAGTGATAACGGAACATGAGATCGACGGGAACGTGGCGGAAGAGCTCGTGGTCGATTTTGGTGGTTTTCAGGTCGACAAATTCACAGCAATAGCGCTGCGCGATGGCTACGGCCTGTTCGGTCTCAGTGAGGGGATCTTTGAGCTTGCTGAGGGTTTCGGCGGCCATTTTACTTAATTGTGTCCGCTAAAGAGAAGATGGGCAAATAGAGCGCCACCAGTACAAAGGCAACAAAAATACCCATAAATATCATGATGACCGGCTCAATTAACGACAGTAGCGCGGTCATGCGCGTAGACACATCCTCCTCGTAAAATTCGGCGACGCTAGAGAGCATCTGCGGCAAGGCTCCGGTGGATTCGCCCACCTCCATCATGTCAATGGCTAAAGCGGGGATGATGCCGGTGGAAGCGAGCGACGCCGAGAGCGTATTGCCCTCGCGCACCTGAACAGACGTCTTGTCCAGCGCCCTTTTGAGCAACTTAGTGCCCAGCGAGCGGCCAGTGGTTTCGAGCGCTTGCACAAGCGGGATACCGCCGACCAGCAGAGTTCCGAGGACGCGGGACAATTGGGCCACCTGATATTTGGTCCAGACTTCACCGATGACGGGCAAGTGCATGGTCCAGCGATCGAGCGTTTCCTGAGAGCTTTCGCGTTTGGACCAGAAATAGACAGCCACGGCGGCAAGCAGCAAAACGCCAAACCCCAGAAGCACATAGCTGCGCGCAGTTGTTCCTACCGCAATCAGGATCACAGTGGGCAGCGGGAGTTTTGCTTCCATACTGGCGTACAGCGCGGCAAAATTGGGGACAACATAGGTGACCAGGAACACCATTAACAAGATGACCAGGGTGAGCAGCAGAGTGGGGTAAATCAGCGAGACGATCAGTTTTTTCCGAACCGATAGAGTGAGGCGCTGATAATTCACATAGCGATCGAGCACTTCGGTGAGCGAGCCGCTTTTTTCGCCAGCCAACACAGAGGTTACGTAGATGGGGGGGAAGACGCCCTGCTTGGCAAAAGCGTCGGACAGAATCGTGCCGGTTCGCACTTCTTCGCGCACGGCTTTAATGTGAGGCGTTAGTTTCTCATCGGTGAGGCGGTCGGCCAGCAGGTCGAGGCTCTTTAAGATGGGCAAGCCGGCACGAATGAGCGTGACGAACTGCTGATTGAAAATGAGGAACTTCTCAAGGTTAATGCGCTTGCTGGCGCGGGTGTTGCCGGAGAGGCGGGCGGCCAGGTCTTTTTGGCGGACGGAATAAACAAGATAGCCTTGCTGCGAAAGCCGTTCACGAGCGTCACGCTCACTAGAAGCTTCGGCCACCTGCTCATGCATCTGGCCGCGCTGGTCGGCATATCGGAGTAGAAATTCAGCCACGGCGCGCTATCTCTCCTGCCCGTCGAATTCGACCGAATCGACCACTTCAGCGCCTGGGGGAACGTTGAAATGAAAGAGGTTATTGGCTAACGGAGGGTTCAGCCGCTCGGCTTTGAAGGAAAAATCGAGCAGAGAGAGATCGCGGCCCGCTATTTTCAACTGCCGCACTTGGCCATCGGCTGAAAGCAGCATTTGCACTTTGTCATAAGGGACGCGGTCATTTTTGGCGCTGGCATCGAGCCAGACGCCGCCCTGGTCGGGATGGGTTGCGAAATCGCGAAATTCCTTCTTCATGTCGAGGCGACCCAATAGGAAAGCTAAAGGAGCCCGCATATCCTCAGTGTCCTTCAGGGGTATTTTTTCTACTCGATTATCACCGGCACTGTAGAGATATACGGTTTTTCCGTCCGAAAGGAACAGCTTGCCAGATGGATGGGTATAATCCCAACGCATTTTCCCTTCTTTCCTAAGAGTTAGCTTGCCCTCCTCAGGTGGCCGCGGATGACCCTGCATACTGTAATTTTCCACAAAATCGACAGAGAGCGTACGGACGCTGTTGTAGCGGGATTCCACCTTTCTAATAAGCTCGTCGGACGCGGCAGCGCTTTGCAGAAGAGCGGCAGACAGCACGAGCGCGCAGACGAGACGGACCATAACCAAGTGTATGACGCCCAGGCTATTCGCGGCGTTGAAGCGGGGTCGGGTAAATCTGCGCTGCGGCGTTCCGGGGTTGGGGTTTTGCGTTGGCATGGCTAGCGGTTTCATGCGGCGGCGGCGAGGGGTTTTTCCCGCCTATAAATATATATGTGGGGCGAGGGGGAATAAATCGGGGCGGCGGCTGGACTGGACGCGTTGAATCCGCAGCGGGATTTGGCCCAAAAGATGGCGGCGGCGAGGTGTTGGCGATTGCCGGAGCAGGCCATTTTGTGGAGGGCTTTCAGAACGGCAAGATTGGCTTCGATCCCGCCGAGGGTGAGTTCGCGGCGGAGGTGCTTGCGCAGGGTTTTCGGAGAAATGGCGATAAAACGGGCGATCGTGTCTTGCGGGATACCGCGGGAGGCGAGAAGGCGGGCGAGTTTGCGGTGTTTTTCGGTGGGGTGGAAGGAAGGGCGGCCGGGGCGGTTACTCGATTTGCGCGAGGCGGTGGCGGCGTCACCAGGCCGAAGAGTTCCTTGACAGATTGGAAGGCGAACAGCGGCGACGGCGTTCGCCTTTTGGAGTTGAGGTTGCATAGATACAGGAATGGCTTTCGAGGCCAGGATATAGGGGAGGGGCAGGATGGAAATTTGGGGATGGCGGGTAAGTGGTTGATTTGGCTGGGGAGATATATTTAATTTTCTGTGACTGAAACGGAAGCCTCTTCCGACAATCACGAGAGTGGCGGGTCAGGTAAGCGCGGGCTGGCGCTGCTCGTTGGGCGGTAAGAACTTTTGTTCCAGACAAGTACAAGCGCTGGCCCCGAGAGAAGGATGACGTCCTGAGTTGAAGGCACCCGGGGCGGACCCTCGGCTATCTAGAGGTACCCGGGGCGTCGATGCCGAAGCAGAACCAGAAGGCGACATGGGCGACCGGATTGCATACTCACCAGGCGGCAAAGGCGGCGAAACCGAGACTGTAACAGGAAGTGTGTAAGTGGTGGAGCCAAAGACATCAGAGAGAATCGATCAAGTCAGACTTGAGTCGATGTCCGAAGAGAACAAGCAACTGACTCATCACTATGGTTGCGAAGCAATCACGCTTTAGCGCTATATCCCAGCCCTGGCGCCGAGTCCAGCGGTTAGTGAAGTTGCGGATGTTGAGAAATAGGATTTTAATGACCGATTCGTCAGTCGGGAAGACTTTCCGGCTGGCGATATTCTTGCGCATCTGGGAGTGCAGGCTTTCGATGGCATTGGTGGTGTAAATGATGCGGCGTAACTCCACCGGGTAGCGGAAAAACGTGGTCAACTCGTTCCAGTGATTGCGCCAGGCGGCCACTGACGTCGGATAGCGGGAGGCCCAAGCCTGGTCGAAACGGTCCAGCGCGAGTTCGGCGGCTTCGATGGTGGGTGCGGTGTAAATGGGCCGCATACCGGCGCACAGCGCTTTGCGGTCCTTCCAGGAAACGAACTTCGTTACGGTGCGGATGTGATGAACGACGCAGAGTTGCACGTCGGCGTGCGGATATGCCGATTCCACGGCGTTAGGCAAGCCGGTGAGTCCATCGCCGCATACGATGAGCGCGTCTTCGACACCGCGCGCTTTGAGATCATTGAAGACTTTCAGCCAAAAACGCGCGCCTTCGGTTTCCTCGATCCACAGTCCCAGCACCTCCTGTCGGCCGCCCATGCCGACGCCCAGGACCGTGTAGATGCATTTCTTAAGCACCCCTCTTTCGGTACGGACCGAGACTCGCAGGCCGTCGACAAAGACGACCGGATAGACGCGCTCGAGCGGCAGGCTTTGCCATTCAACGATCTGCTGCTGCAACTCTTCGGTGACGCGTGAAACGAACTGGGGCGAGATATCGATGCCGTAGATTTCTTTTACGTGTTGTTCGATTTCGCGCGTGCTGAGGCCACGCGTATACAGCGAGATGACGGCCTCGCTGAAGTTGCCGACCGAGGTTTGCCGCTTGGCCACGACCTTCGGTTCAAAGCTGGCGTTGCGGTCGCGCGGCGTGTCGATCTCGACTTCCCCGAAGTCGCCGTGCACCGTCGTACTGCTGGCGCCATTGCGTGAATTACCGCTGTTGCGCCCCTCCGGATCATGCTTGGGATAACCGAGATGCTCTTCCATCTCTAGTTCGAGGAAGGCCTCGAGGGTGTCTTTCACCAGACGTTGAAAGATCTGCCTGGTGTCGAAGGCGCTCGCGCCGCCGCCGGCGCGCACCTGTTCCATCAGCTGCTTCTTGAATTCCTTGCGGTCCCGCAAGGCTTCCGCCGTGACTGCATTGAGAGGTTGATTCTCAGGAGATGACATGGAGCTTTTCCTATCTCAGCCAGGGTTTGCGGATCGAGACCTGCCGCGGCCTTGAAGACAAATTCCAACTTTTGATCGGCCGGAAATCTAACCGCAGACCTATCGCCAGGGACCTCCATAGTAGATTTGATTCCTCCGTACCCAAATGCCTTTGGTTTGGCTACGGGATTTAGGCTTTGGCGCTCCAGCGTGAGGAGCTTGTTGGAGGCGCTGTCGTACTCATAAAAGACGGCGAGATATTCCGGCTCAGCGAGGGCCGCCTTCTGCGCGAACATCGACCATGAGACAGCCATCAAAACTGATTACGGCGAGTGAGTCTTTCATCGGCATGAATTTTCTCCTTTACGATTGGATCTGTCAAGAAAGGCTGGTATGCGACAAAGCAACCCAGGGCTTACGATCAATAAACCGCCGAGTACAAAGAGCGCTGCACACGACGGTTCCGGAGTAAGGGTGGTTGAAGGGTTAACCGTGATCGAAGCGGAAGCCGCCAGGAAGTTTCCGTTTGAGATCAGATCGGCAATTGGGTCGAAGTTGGGGGCCAAAGGATCCAGACTATACAAGTCATAAGTGGCGACAAGCTGGCCGATACTCATTGTGTTTGCGGGAGCGTTGGCGCTGATCGCGAAGCTGCCAACTCCTTTCATGCCAGCGGCAGAGAAGGCCTCAGTTACGACTGAGCTTTCGGGTTGGGGCCCCGCGATCGTGAAATTCGAAGCGATGTAGTCGGTATAGGCTCCAAGGGTGGAAGCGGCGCATTGGTTGCTGATGCCGCTACTGCCAAGGCAGAAGTTCGACGATGTGATGACTGCAAAATCCGACGGATTCGAGAGAGTGAATCCCCATCCTACGGTGCTGCCAGCAGGCCCGGAAATTGCGCCGCCTAAGGGATTGAGAGTCAGTGTTACCGCCGCATGCGACAGAGAGGCCAGCACCAGGCACAATGCAGCGAAACTGATTGTTGGTTTCATTTGTTTTCATTCTCCGTAAGGTGTTATTGAAATTGGTTGAGACGTATTATAGAACCAGTCGCGCCACCGCTATTGGCCGACAACCCAATGGTTACTGTGAACCGGGCATTCGCCGCATAGCTGCTGAAATCAGCAGTGAGGGGAATGGTAACGCTTGCGCCAGGAGCCAAATTTCCCGCGGCGACCGGCAGCGCCGACGTAATAACCGGTGTGCAGACAGCACCGCCCGCCTGAGCAAGAACGACGCGGCTAATCTGGGTGGCAACTCCAGCCGAAGGTCCGCTGTTGTTGATTTGAATGCTCCAAACACGGGCGTTGCTGGGGCCAGCTTTCGCGATGATGTTGCCAGATAGCGACGTCGCGCCGGAAGGACCGAACGAGGCTGTGACGGTTTGTGGAGCGGTCATTCGTGATGTTGGTGGAAGCGCTATTGGCGCTGGCTACGCTCCCAGTCCAGCGGCTGAACGCGTAGCCGCTAATGGGGGTTGCCACAAGCGCCACTGAGGCGCCAACGGGATAGTAATTGCCGCTTGCAGGGGCGACTGAGCCACCGCTGACCGGACTCGCAACGGTGGTGAGCAAATACGCGGTTTTGAAATTCGCCGTGTAGCTGTCCGACGCAGCTAAGGGAATCGTAATGACCTGGGTTTGTGCGCCCCCGTCAGACCAGCTAGAGAAAGCGTTCTGCGTCCCGTTCGAAATCTGCGGTGAGACTACCGAAATTCTGTGCTGCGAGCCGCTGTTAAGCGAGAGAGTTTGCGGCAGCGAGTAGGTTACGCCGTCGACTGCATAAGCGAGGCCTGAGGGGGCCGTGCCGAATGTTACAGACACTTTGATGAAAATTGCTTCTATCAGAGTTGCGCCGCTGGTGGAGTAGGTTGCGTCGCCGGAATAGGCTGCGGCAATGGTATGTGTTCCCGCAGGTAAAGAGCTGGTTGCGTAGCTGGCGTGGCCGGTGTTGTCGAGCGGGACGACCGCTACTGATGTTCCGTCGACTGTGAAGGTGATGCTGCCGGTGGGTGTTCCGCTTCCAGACAATGGTTCGACACCGGCTGCGAAGGTTACTTTTGTGCCGAGATTCTGCGGATTGGCGTCTGAGGCAAGACTAGTAGAGGTGGCGGTCAAGGGACCGGGCGTGAGCCGGAAGATTCGGCTTTGGCCTGTGGACGCGAAGTAGAGCTTGCCGCCGGCACCTACGGTGATTCCTTCCGGGTACGTTAGATATGCCCCGATGGCCGGTTCGCCATCATAAACGGTGCAGCATGGGCCGCCGCCAGCGATGGTGTTGATAATGCCGTTAGCGCTCACCGCCCGAACTACGTGATTCCCGTAATCGGTGATGTACACATTTCCAAACGAGTCAGTAGCTACTCCCCAGGGGGCAAAAAGTTCTGCATTTGTTGCTGGACCTCCGTCGCCTGAATAGCCGGTGTTACCCGTGCCAGCAAAGGTGGAGATAATTCCATCGGTGGAGACCTTACGTATTCGGGTGTGTGACCAGTCGGCAATGTAGAGGTTCCCGACAGGATCAAAAGCGATCCCCGACGGGTTGGATAATTGCGCATTTGTGGCCGGACCGCCATCGCCTATGCCCGGACCGGAACCGCCGCCAACTACCGTCGTGATGATCCCTTTTCCGTCCACCTTGCGGACACGCTGGTTGGCCGCAACATAGAGGTTGCCCGACGAGTCAAAGGCGATGCCGTGCGGGTTGTCCAGGATGGCTTCTGTTGCGGGTCCGCCGTCACCGATGTTGCCACCGCCGAGAGTGCCGCCGCCTGCGACGGTTGTTATGATGCCGGTGGTGGAGATCTTCCGTATACGCCCGTTAGCGGTGTCGGCGACATATAGGTTGCCGCTCGCATCGAGAGCGAGACCCGATGGCGAGCTCAGTTGGGCATTAATAGCTGGTCCGCCATCGCCAGAGAAACCACCGCTAAAGGCGCCGTATATTCCGGCAGTTGTTGAAATGATTCCGTTTGGAGTAACCTTGCGAATCACATTGCGGCCATATTCGGCAAAGTAGATATTTCCGCTGTTGTCCTCAACGATGCCGTCGGTTGAGTACAGTCCAGCGCTGGTGGCCGGTCCCCCATTCCCTGGGTAGTTTTGGCCACCGCCAGCGACGGTCGAGATGGTGTAAGTCTGCTGCGCCGAGGCCGAAGCCGATGCGAGCAACGTGAATGCAAGCAAACAACCAATCTGTAATCTACTTGCCCGGTCTTTCCATATAACGTCTTTCATCATTCAACCTCTCATTCTGAGCGTCTCCAGACATTCCCAGCGCCGTTGCAAAGCATTCTCTCGCCTGATAGGATCTCTAGACGAGCAACCTGCCGCTGTCTTTCATTAAGTAATGCGGAAACTGGGATGAAAACCCGTCAAGAAAGAAACGGCCCCGAGCGCGACCAAGCGGGGGCTGCCAGTGAAAGAGAGTGCGCCCTGAACAATCTCTTCAGCTTGGCTTACGAGGAACTTCGCCGCCTGGCATCATCGGCGCGCCGAAACGAGGCAAACGGGACGCTCAGTTCGACGGCCCTGGTCCACGAGGCTTGGTTAAAGTTAAGGCACCCACCACATCTGGCGGAAACGCCGCTCCCGCACTTTAAGGTGATCGCCGCGAAGGCTATGCGGCAGGTATTGGTAGACGAAGCCCGGCGAAGGAACGCCCGCAAGAGGGGCGGCGCTGGGGAAGCGCTCCGTGTGTCCATTGGCGATTTAACTGGGGAAGTGGCTTCCTGCAGCACGGAGTTGCTGGCATTGGACGCGGCGTTGGAGGAGTTGTCACAGGTGAACCTGCGTCAAGCTCAGATGGTGGAGAGCCGCTTCTTCGGCGGATTGAATGTCGCCGAGATAGCGGAATTGTTTGCTGTTTCGGAGTCGGTGGTGGAACGCGATTCGCGCGCAGCCAAAGCGTGGCTGTCCAGCAGAATTCGTCCGGGAACAAAGTAGGCGGCGGAAATGGATGGCGCGCGGTGGACGCATGCCTGACAAGGCTTGGCAGCCCGCAGGGGAAAATGTATGAGAAAGGTCGCCGAAGAAAGCCACGGCTACGTTTACGGAACGGCTGCCGTGAACCTTTTTAGATAATTTAGATAGTATGGATCGCGCTTCGGCTCTCGCGCCGGGCAAACGGCGCTGGCTTGAAACACTCTGGCAGGACGTTCATTACGCGCTTCGAATGATGGAGCGCAGCCCCGGCTTCACGGTGGTTGCGGTCCTATCGCTCGCTCTCGGCATTGGCGCCAATACCGCGATCTTCAGCTTGATCGACACGCTCATGCTGCGTCTGCTGCCGGTGCGCGATCCTGAACAGCTTGTCGAGCTGCTGCAAAAATATCCGGGCGAACCGCGCGGTAATGGCTGGTGGTCGTGGGAGAGTTACCAACATTTTCGGGATTACAATCGTTCTTTCCTGGAGCTGACCAGCTTTGGCGATTCCCATTTCTCCCCGCGCGGCGACCGCATAGAGCCTGCCGCGGTAGACGGCGAATACGCAGCTGGGACATTCTTCCCAATGCTCGGGGTGAAACCTGCGATCGGCCGTTTGATTCGCCCCGAAGATGACCGCACCGGTGCGTCCAGCGTGGCTGTGGTGAGCTGGCCGTTCTGGAAGAGCCGGTTCAATCTGGACCCGGCCATTGTGGGCAAACAGATTATTCTGGACGACGTGCCGGTCACAGTCGTCGGCGTAACCCAACGCGGCTTCGTTGGCTTGGAGGAATGGCTAAAGCCCGACCTCTGGCTGCCCCTTGCCATGGAGCCAGTGGTGAGCCACGTCGCCGCCAGCCAAATGCGGTTGGCTCTGTTGGCGCGTCTAAAACCCGGCGTGTCACTCGAACAAGCGCGCGCGGAAACGAGCCTACTCTACCAGTTCACTATTGACGAACGGGCCCGCACCAGCAAGGATCCCGTGATTCGCCAGATGAAAGCCGAAGTCGAACCGGCTGGCGCTGGTTTGTCTCGACTCCGGGATCAGCTCCAAAAACCCTTGCTCCTCTTGATGTCGGTGGTGGGCTTGTTGCTCCTGATCGCATGCACCAACATAGCCAGTCTGCTGTTGGCCCGTGGAGCGGCGCGCCAGAATGAAATGGCAGTGCGAGTTTCGCTCGGCGCGGGCAGGCTTCGCTTGGTGCGGCAAGTGTTGACCGAATCCCTCCTTCTCTCCACAGCGGGCAGTTTGCTCGGCGTGTGGCTCGCGTATTTCGGAGCGGTAGCTTTAATCCGGATTATGGTAGCGGGGATCCACCAACCCGGTCTGCCGAACATCATCGACATTCGGGTTCACCCGGACGCGCGCGTTCTCCTTTTCACTGTGGGAGTCACGATTTTCACGGGTATGTTGTTCGGACTCGCACCTGCTTGGAATGCGTTCGCTTCGGCCCCTGCCCCTACGCTGCGCGAGTCCGGCAGAGGGGGCCAAACCAGATTCCGGAGGCTCTTTGGAAAGAGTCTGGTAGTGGCGCAGGTCGCGTTTTCAGTGGTGCTGCTGAGCGCGGCCGCGCTGTTCGCGCTTCACCTGTCGAATCTCGACCATCTCGACCTCGGTTTTCAACGTGAGCACGTCCTATTGGTAAAACTGGATGCCGCGCACAGTGGATACAAGCGCGAACAACTCATCCGCCCCTATCAAGAATTGCTGACGCGCCTCAAAGCGATCCCGGAGGTGCGCTCCGCTACGCTCAGCGGGGCTTCTCCGATATCGGGCGCGGGAGCCAGCCGCTTTGTATCAGTGGAAGGCCATCCCGAAAAGCCGGAGGATCGGCGCTATGTTTCGTTGAACTGGATTGCACCCAATTACTTCCAGACCCTGGGTACGCCGCTGCTAGCGGGCCGCGATTTCAGTTCCGCGGATCAAGGAGGCTTGCGTGTGGCCATTATTAATCGGGCAATGGCCAGCTATTATTTCGGCGATAGCAATCCACTCGGCAGGCATTTTACATTCGATGGCGAGGCCCGGCCCTACGAGATAGCGGGCGTGGTGGGTAATTCAAAGTACTACGACATTCGCGAAGTTTCAAAGCGTATTATCTATTTGGATGCCTTTCAGGATTGGTATGCACCCTCCCAATTCATGCTGCGAACAACCGGCAAACCGGCTGCCGTGGCGGGCGAGGCGCGCCGCGCAATACGCGAAGTGTTGCACACGATACCGATAGAGAGGCTCACCACGCTTAGCGATCAAGTGGATGCTTCCATTGCTCCCGAACGCCTGATCGCCACGTTGTCCGGTTTATTCGGCGTGCTTGGCTCGCTGCTGGCCGCAATCGGACTTTACGGACTCCTCGCCTACACGGTGGCGCGCCGCACAAGCGAGATTGGCATCCGCATGGCGATTGGCGCAACGCGAGCCAATGTGCTCAGGATGATTTTCAATGAAGCGTTAGCAATGGTTTGCGCCGGGCTGGTCATCGGCGCTCCACTCGTGTTCTTTGGCAAAACGCTGGTCGCCAGCTTGCTCGAAGACTTGCCGTTGGAAAGCGCCGCGCCGGTCATATTCGGCATTGCGGCCATGATTGCGATTGGACTGCTGGCGGCCTATGTGCCCGCTCGCCGCGCCGCTCGCGTCGACCCGATAGAAGCACTGAGATACGAATGAGGCCGCCCTTATGCGTCCGTAAGCTTCCGAGCTGAGCCCTCTACAGATCCTATTTTTTCGGCTTTTTAGGAGCCCTTAGCAGCTTGTGGCTCCCCTTGTGAGCCTTGTGCCTGTTGGCCTTACGCGGTTTGGGGTGGATCTGGAAGGCAGGCAGTGCAGCCGGCATAAAGAACAGCGAAGAGAGCAAGAGGGCTATGAGACGCATCCGGGGAACCTCGTAACTGAGGTGTTCGCCGGACGCGCTATCTCTCATAGATAAAGTGACTCTCCCAAAAGCACTTTACATCGCGTTCTGGCCGCTCGAGTCTCTTTCTCTCCGCCCTACCTTTTCTTGGCCGCGCGCCTTGCTTCCATCGGATAATAACGCCCGTCTTTCCGATCCAGCTTTTTTTGCTTGACCAAAGCGCTGAGAGTGTTGTAGATCAGATTGTCACTCCGTGAAATCTTGCGTGCGTTGAAGATTTCGCCAATCTCTTTCGGAGTGGCTCCGGCAGCTCCGCGCGATGCCAAAATGGCGGAGATGAAGGCGGTCTTGTTGCCCGTAAACGTCACGCCGGAATCATTGGTGGTACTGGCCGCCGGAACGGGTGGCGCCTCTGATTTCTCCGCCGGGGCTGGTTCTTCCGCTTGCGCGACTGCTTTCTCCGGGGCGTGGTGGGTTACTACTTCCGAGGTCGCCGAGTGTGCGCGGCCCTTGGTCCGCTCCATGTGGAGGACCTTCTCATAGATGGCCAACTCGGAATTCTTTTCCGCGATCAATGACCGTAAGTCTTGGATTGTTTGCTCAAGCGCTTTTGTGAGTGTAGACATAGTTGTGTAACTTAACTAGATTTATCATACGCCGAGCCGATATAACATCGTTTACACGCATATCGCAGAACGGAGCCTCCCTACTCAGGAGGCGAGTGCCAGGCAATTCTCCTGCTCGCAACAGCCCATTCTTAGCCGCTGCCAAGAAGTCGCCAGATACTACTGAGTTAGTACAGGATTTGGTTTATTCCGCGCATAGCGCAAGGGAAACACCGTTCGAAGCACTGGGGCGGCTGGTGGGATTTGAACCCACGACATCCAGAACCACAATCTGGCGCTACTACCAACTGAGCTACAGCCGCCGTACTTCTAATGATTTTAACATCTATGCTCACATCAGGCTGATGGGGTCAACGTCAATAACCAAGGCAGCGGCTTTCCACTTCTCTTTCAGCGCGAATGCACGCAGCTTGCGCAACGCATCTCTCAGGTAGGTTCGGCGCGCCGCTTTCAACAGAATCTGATAGCGAAATTCGTTCTTAACTCGCAAAACCGGAGCCTCCGCCGGGCCCATCACGCGAACACCTTCGGGATGCGGATCCAGCAGATAACCAAGTTGAGTGGCCATCCGCAAGGCCTCTTCCTGCTTTTCAGCTCGCACCAGAACGTTGGCGAAAGCGGCGAATGGCGGATATCGCAGCCACTTGCGAAATTCGATCTCCTTCTTGTAGAAACCTTCGTAATCCTGCTCTGCGGCGAATCGCACCGCGTAGTGCTCGGGGTTCAGCGTCTGAATAATCACCCGGCCCGGTGTGTCGCCACGGCCCGCGCGGCCTGCTGCCTGCGTAAGTAGTTGAAACGTGCGTTCGGCCGCTCGGAAATCCGGCATACTGAGGCCAATATCGGCAAGCACCACCCCCACCAGCGTGACATTCGGAATGTCGTGGCCCTTGGCAATTATTTGCGTTCCGACCAGAATGTCGATGCCGCCATCGCGGAATACACGCAGAATTTTTTCGAAAGCGCCTTTACCCGTGGCTGTGTCACGGTCGAGCCGGGCGATACGGGAAATGGGCAGGTATTCGTGCAGCTCGTCTTCCACGCGCTCGGAACCTGTGCCCAGGAATTGAATGTGATCGCTGCCGCATTTCGGACACGCAGCCGGCACCTTCTCGGCAAAGCCGCAATAGTGACAAAGCATGCGGCGGTCTCGCCGGTGATGCGTAAGCACTACCGAGCAGTTCTCGCAAATCAGGCGTTCACCGCAAGCACGGCACACCATGAAACTCGCAAAGCCGCGTCGATTCAGCAGCAGCATGGTCTGCTCATGCTGCACAAGGCGTTTCGCGATTTCGTCCAGGAGTTTGCGCGAAAAGGTACTCTGACGCTTTGTTTCAAGAAACTCCGTGCGCATATCCACAACCTCAACATCGGGCATACGGCGTTGTGCAATGCGCTCAGGGAGGCGGAGAAGTTCGTACTTCGACTGCTCCGCATTGAAGCGGCTTTCAACGCTGGGGGTAGCGGAACCGAGAACCGCTATCGCGCCGGCATTTCGCGCCCGGAGCAGCGCCACATCGCGTCCATGATACCGAGGCGTCTCCTGTTGTTTATAGCTGCCATCGTGCTCTTCATCGACAATCACTAATCCGAGATTCTGCACGGGCGCGAAAACACCCGAGCGAGTTCCGACCACAACACGCGCCTGCCCGTTGCGAATGCGACGCCATTGGCCGGCACGTTCGGTATCGCCAAAAGCGGAGTGCAGGATAGCCACTTGCTTCCCGAAACGATGAAAGAACTGACCGGCGACTGCGGGCGTCAGTGCGATCTCCGGAACCAGCATGAGCGCGTTTTTGCCAAGCTCAAGGGCTGCCTCGATGCTGCGTAAGTAGACTTCTGTTTTACCGGAGCCTGTAACGCCTTGCAGCAGAAACGCCTTGAACTCGCTCGCTTGAAGAGCGCCTTTGATGCTGTTAAAGGCGGTCTCTTGAAAAGCGTTCAGAACCGGCCTTGGCCGCTCGAAACCGGTCGGAACTTTGATATTGGCGACTTCAAGCCGGACGAGCTCACGGCGACCGAGCGAGCGGACCGACTCACTCGCGCGCTTTACAAATTCACCCAGTTCAGCGACATTGTGCGGCCCGGGATGCAATTCGAGAAAAGCCAGCAGTTCGCGCTCACCCTTCTTGAGTTTTTCCTCGGTCGTATTTCTCCGCAGGAACTCGGCCTCCAGCCGCTCTGCCGAGGCTCGAAGCGGATCGCGCTCCTGTTCTCGATCTTCAGCGGCAACCCAGCCCCGCTTTATAAGCGCGCGAATAAGATTGCGGGCGTTCTCTACCTTCGAAGTGAAAAAGTCGATGCTGCCAGGGCGCTCCGCCAATAGCCCCAGCAGCCGGAGTGCGGAGTCGCTCTCGGGACGGAGGATAAGCTGCCGTGCGATGTCGCGGCCTGAATCCGTCAGCGCATACTGAGTGCTTTTCCTCGTTTCGCCGCTAAGGGGGAGCATGCCTTTCAGCACTTCTCCAATTGGCGCACAATAATATTCGGCAATCCACTGCGCCAGGTCGAGCAGTTCCTTATCGAGCACCGGCTCTTCGTCGCGCAGGCCGAAAGCCTCGCGAATATCTGGCATCAAATCGTCATTATGAGCGCGCACCACAACACCTGTCAGACGTCGCGCTCCAAAAGGGGCCATGATGCGGCAACCCGGTTGAACGCGGTGCCTGAGCGTCAATGGAAGTTCATAAGTGAAAAGACGATCAATAGGAACAGGCAGCGCCACGTCGCAAAAGCGAAATGAGGCGGGCTCAACCATCAAGCTCGCCGATTGCTTTGAACGCGGATTTCAGCGCCGGATAGAGCGACCGGTAAATTTGATAGCGCTTCTGGTAGAACTCTACTGCCGCGGAATCCGGCTGCCTTATTTCTATTTCCTTCACGGTCTCGTGCCGCCCGCCTGTGCCGGAGATGGCCAGAAGTGCGGCGCCGTAAGCAGAGCCCTCCTGTGTCTCCAGCGTAGAAACGGGGCTGTCGAAGACGTCGGCAAAGAGCTGGTGCCAGAACGGACTCTTCGCTCCGCCTCCTGAAAGGCGCACGCTTTCGGGAATCGCACCCAATGAATTGACAATTTCAAGGCAATCCTTCTGGCTATAACAAACTCCTTCAAGGATGGCGCGGATCAGATCGGAGCTTTGGTGCTTGGCGGTTAAACCCACCCAGGCGGCGCGGGCATTCGCATCCAGATGAGGAGTTCGTTCTCCCATCAGATAAGGAAGCCAGAACAAGCCATGAGCTCCGGCCGGCGAGAGAGTGGCGTCTGCGGTGAGCTCGTCGTAATCGGCATTCGGAGCAAAGCGGTTACGGTACCACTGCAAGCTCAAACCCGCGCCCTGTGTCACCCCCATCACATGCCAAGCGCCGGGAACAGCATGGCAGAAAGTATGAACGCGGCCCGCGGGATCATAGGCTGGTTTGTCAAGGTACGCGAACACCACGCCGGAGGTGCCGATCGTACAAGACACTTTTCCCGATTTAACGATACCGTTTCCCACGGCACTTGCGGCCTGATCTCCCGCGCCGGCGACAACCGGAGTGCCAACACCTAGGCCGGTAGCGGCGGCAGCCTCCGGAGTGATCTTTCCGGTGATTTCCGTTGACTCGAACGACTTAGGAAGGATAGCGGAATCGAGACCCAGACCGCTCATCATCTCCTTCGACCAGCGCCGGTTGACAACGTCAAACATGGAAGTACCGCTCGCGTCGGAAACATCGGTGGCGAAATCGCCCGTGAGTTTGAAACGCAGATAATCTTTGGGCAGCAGGAACTTTCGCACCGCGGCAAACTTTTGCGGCTCATTGATCGCGCACCCAAAGCAGTTTGGGCAGCGTGAAACCAGTGAGGACCGGATTAGCGGTGTATTTCAAAATGGCCTCACGTCCCAGCTTCTGTTGAATGAAATCTACCTGCTTCTGACTGCGCTGATCGCACCATATAAGAGCCGGCCTAATCACCTTGTTTTGATCGTCCAGCAGGACAAGGCCATGCATTTGGCCGGTAAGTCCGATGCCTTTGACAGCAGAACCTTCAGTGGACGCTTCGCGAAGTACGCCTTGAATTGCGAGCTGCCCGGCGCGCCACCAATCGTCAGGATCCTGTTCGGCCCACAGCGGTTTCAACATCCGCATTTCCTGGTGCGGCGCGGTGAAAGAGTAACGCACGGCGGCCGCCACATCCACCAGTAGGGCACGTGATCCGCCAGTGCCCACATCGAGTCCAAGCCAGTACATTTTTTCTCCGTCGATCCGGCAAATCGCGGGCTGCATCCGGCCTGCCCGCAAAGTTTGATGGTACTCCGGGTCAAGCCGACTGAAGATCGAAACGGCCCTGAAAACTCAAACTGCGAAGCAACTCTTGAAATCGTGGATTCTCTTGCAGAACGTCGAACCTGGCATCGGCCTTTAGCCAGAGTAAAGCGGGGTCGCGTTGCGCCAGTGATTTTTCGAGGAAAGCAAGCGCCTCGCCCGTTTGCTTTTGGCCAAGGCAAATTACGGCACGCCAATAATCCGCTACGTATCTATTCCGCTCTTGCCGGAATAGCCCGAAAGAGGTTTGGTCCGCTTGGCTTTGAAGACCCGCCAGGGCGCACACGTGAAACAAACCGCTCACGGCAGCAGCTTGAAAACCCGAACAATTTTGAGCGTTCTGAAATTCCACCACCGCTTCTTCATACATGCCTAACTGCTCATACGCCAGGGCCAGCAGTACCTGTGCCGGCGCGAAGCGCGATTCCAGCGTCAAAATCTTCCAACATTGATCCACTGCTCTTTTGAACTGGCGAGCAGCGAATAAACAGCCTGCAAGCTGCAAATTAGCCGGGAACGACAACGGTTCCAGAGCAAGAGCCCGGCGGCAGATTTGCAAAGCTTCTTCGCAGCCGCCTGCCATACGCAGAAGCGCTGCGTGAAGCGTATGCGCCGCCGCCGAATATGGATCCAGTTCCAACGCCCGGCCCACGGCTGCCTGCGCGCTCTGCCAGTCCCAATCGAACAGTATTCTCACCCGGGCTAATGAAACATGAGCGAGCGAGAGGCCAGGGTCGTTCGCAACTGCCCTTTCGGCGAACGATCTAGCCTTCGCGCTGACATCGGCTGGGCGTGCTGCACCGGCCAGTGCCATGTAACAATATGCATCGGCAAGGCCGGCGTGCGCGAATGAAGTGCAGCTATCGTCCTCTGCCGCCGATTTAAAGTGCGCAATCGCCTTGTGAATTTCTTCCTCGGCCATGCGGTCCAGAAAATAGCGGCCCTTCAGATAGTCTTGATAGCCCTCGGCGCCGTTATTCACCTGCTTCGGCTTCGCTTCAGGCACTTCCTGCACCGGCGCGCTGAACGAATAGCCAAGGCCGGTGCGGGTTTCTATGAAAAGGCATTCGCGCGACGAATCTCCCAGCACCTGGCGCAATGAATTGACCGCCGTATTCAACCCGCGCTCGAAACTCACGTGCGAATCGGGCCACAGGAAAGCGGAAAGTTGCTCGCGCGTTACCAGTTCCCCGGGGCTCTGCAGCAGCAGCTCAAGAACGCGGAATGGCTTGTGTTGAAGCCCCACCCTAACCCCGCGCTTGCGCAACTCGCGCCGGGCGAAGTCAACTTCGAAGTCGGCGAAGCGTAGTTTCTTTCCGTTCATGGTCGATTAGTCTTCAAATCGCAGTTGACATTCGCTTGAGGTTTTCTTGACCTTTTCTTGAGCTATTCCAACGGAAACTTTTCGTCTTAGGGTTGTATGCATCATGAACCTGAATGGTTCCTTAGAAAGATCCGCACCAGGAGACCATCTATCAACCTTTCTGTAAATCGCATCTTTAACATTGCCGTATTGACCGCGTTCGCCGGCGCCGGACTCATGCAAGCTGCGGAGCAAGCAGCATTCCATTTACCTGTTACCGCGCATTGGGGCCAAGTGGTGCTGCAGCCCGGAGACTACAAAATGTCTTTGCCTGCGTTGCGGCTGGAAAGAGCACATTCGAGGTAATGGGCGCCGACCAGTCCTTTTTCGAAATGCCGATGTCGACCAGTGTTTACGGCACCTCGGATACGAGTTACCTCAAGCTAGTGGAAATCAACGGCAGTTATTTCGTACGTGAGTTCACGTCCGGAGCAAGCGGCAAAGTGTTTACCTTTGGCGTGCTGAAACAAACCATCGTCAAGAAATGGCTAAGGGTGGCGGCGATAACAGCTTGGCAATGACGGTGAATAACCATTTTGCGTTATATGAGTTCGCCCGGATCGCCCGGTATCGGAACTGGGCGATCCCGGAATTGGGATTACCTGCCTCGTGTAATTCGTGTAGCCTGCTATTTCAGACGGCGTTATAGAGTTCTGCGCGTCGTTTGGAATGCAACCAAAGCTCGATGACCGTTGCGTTGATGGAGAAACCAATCCAGAACGCAATCCCGAAGAACTGGTTCGGGGCTAGATGGGTGCGGTGCTCGTGGCGAAGAATACTCCCATCACTGGACGAGTGGTCGCGATACCAAGCAGGATACCTACGGCGCGTGTCATCCATTGTCTTTTTCGGGCGGCGTCGCCGTGGAGGCGCAACCAGTAAGCACGTCCCAGCGACAGCAAGAACCAGCTATTGAAGACGATCACCGCGGAGCGTTCAATCCAGCCGCCGACGGCGTAGGAGCTCATCGCGTACGCAGTGATTCCGGTGATGGCGCCGAAAGGAAAAAAGAACTGCTCCATCCAGCCGCCTCCGTCGCGGCGCAGCAGGACGCCCACGGCGAGAAGCACGAAGATCGCCGCCGGGATGATGTGCATCGCAGTGAGTACGGCGTGTGACGAGAACGCCGCGTCGAGGCCTGCCATTTGTGGAGGCCCGCTGAACGACGGTCGGATCAGTTCATTGAGCCTCCTCAAAACGACGGCGATGGCGATAACAACGCAAAACCAGAAGCCCGATAGAAGCCATAGAGGATGGTGAGGCGATTGCTGTTGCATTAGGATTGCGGAACGCTCCGGTTACGATTCCAACGAAGGAGCCGCACGACACAGCCGGAGACTCACCGGATCACCCCGCCACGCCCCCGGCCCGGTTCACCCCGGCCGGGACCGGACCGGACGGCGGATACGGCACCTGGCAGCTGGACATCGGCGGCACGGCGTTCCGGGTACGGCTGCACCCGATCCCTGGACGGCGGCCAGAACTGCGACCACCGGTACGAGTCGGCCGGGTACCAGCCCAGCCCGACCCCTGCGGCGCCTGGTCCAGGCCAGGGACGGCGAATGCGCCATGCCCGGCTGCGCCCTGGACCCCGCGCTCCAGCGAGTCGGAGCACGCCATCCCCTGGCCCGCGGGCCGGACATGCTCCTGCAACGGCGGGCTGCACTGCAACGGGACCACCTGATCAAGCAGGACCCCAGGTGGGGCATCACCCAGAACCCGGACGGCACCCGCACCTGGACCACCCCGCCGGCCTCACCTACACCAAACCCCGCAAGCAATACCCGACCTGACGACGCCCGGTGCGGCGCGTTCCTTGACCAGGGTTCTGGACGCTGCCATGATTCGAGCACGTTATCAGGGGCCGCTGTGACGTGGGGGCACGATCGAACGCAGCGGAATCACCTGACATTACACGGGGGTGTATCGCGTGATACAGGCGAAGATTGTCAGTGCCGCTATGGCCGGGGCACTCGTGTTTCCCGGAACGGGTATTTCCACAGCACGGCACGATGCAGGACCGGATCCGGTTTCCGCGATCGCGGGCACCGGCTTCGCGAAGGT
>CAVQZK010000007.1:0-553101 GCA_963718465.1 Bryobacterales bacterium
GCCGCCAAATCCACTAATTCATTCGCATGCCCAAAGGGGAACGCCCCGGCCTCCACTTCGATCATGTCTTCCCGCAGATCTGCCGCTTCCGAATAGAACGCATCCAGCAGACTGCCTGCTTCCCCGTGCTTGCGGCTCCGCAGTTCCTCAGCTAGTTCCACCGCTGCTGCCAGCGATCGCCCCTCGCGGTTCTCCCGTTCAAACATGACCCGCAAAACCGTCCAAGTCTCCATCCGTCCGCTGCACGCATCGGCGCAATCGCCTGCCGATAGGTTGAGATACTCGCGCCCCTCCGGCGTATATCGCGCGAGAAACTGCACCAGCATTCGTAGCCACGGTTGTTCCGGAACTGCCGTCTTCAGGCACTCTGCCGCAAATTCGGCCCGGCCCCGCTTCAATAGTTCCAGCAGAGTATTGCGACGTCGTTTATCGGGAAGCTGCGCGACTGCCAAATAGAGCGTCTCGTTCCAGCCCTCCCGCTCGGCAACTAGCTCTTTTCGAAACTCGTCTTCCTCCACTTCGTGGGCCATCCAACCTGCCGCGAAGTACTCCTGAAACGATCGGTGTACGAATCCGAACCCATCTTGTCCTCTCTTGTCCGTGTCATACTGCACCAAAATCGCATCGCGTGCGTGCAGGCGCTCAATCACCTTCTCTACCAGGTGAAAAGCATCCCCGCATCCCTCGTGCTTTAGGTATTTTGCAAACCTCCGCGCCAGCTCGGCGCGGCCAATTTGCAAAGTCAAATCCGCGTCCAGTTTCTCCGCTTCACCCTGCATCTCATACGCCAGCCGCTGCAGCAGCTTGCGCTTCTGCGCCGCGTCTATCGGGCTTTCCGCCAGTCCCTTCGGTTCCGCCCAATGCTGCAGTAATGTCTGCGTGCAGTTTTCATACAAACGCAACCGGCTGTCCGGCAGCGCGCCTAAACCGAAATGCACCCGCACAATCATCGTTAGCAACAGCGCATTACGCGCCAACGGCAAAATGTCTTTCCGCCGTTCCAGCGCCTCCCAAAGCTCTTTGCCTTGTTCCTTCGCCGCCTCCTTGTCTGGTTCGTGAATCTTCTGCCAGCCTCCTATGAATGTCTGAACCTCGCCATCGTCAAACTCCGCCAAATCGAAGTGCTTCCACGAAGCGTCTTCGAAACGGTGTCGGTAATCGTGCGGACGGCTGCTCACAATCAACCGGCTATTCGTCTGAAGCTGCTCTGCCACCTCGCCAATCAGGTCCACGATCTCGTTCCGCCGCACCAGCGAACTCGCCTCATCCAGCCCATCGAACAGCAGTGCCACTCCGCACGTATCGAGTTGCCGCGTAAAAAATCCCAGCGGCAAACTTTCTCCCATCCGCCTTGAGCAGTGGTGCTGAATGCAATCCCAAACCGTGCCGTGCGTCTCCAGGTCTTTGTCCAAATCTCGTATCCGATAGAACACCGGCAGCAACTCCGGAAAACCTTTCACCCACTCGAACTCTTCCTTCTGCACAAACGCCAGCGCCAGCGCCTCCAGCAGCGTAGTCTTCCCGCTGCCCGGCCCTCCCAGAATCACCATGCGCCGCGGCGCGTCCTTCGCAGTAATTACTTTCTGAGCAGCCACGGCTATCGGCTCCCGGCGCTCAAAACGCCCGCCGCCTTGCTGTTCAATCCAACGCGGCATCACGAACACCCGCGCCATCTCCACCTCCGCCCGCTCATCCACCACCGCCATGCCCGAAAAACGGATGTACCGGTGTTGCCTCGCCACCGAATCCAAATACTTCTTCCGCGCCAACGTGTCGTTCTCAATCAGCGCCCCCGCTGACCGCGTATCCCGAACCGCACGCTGAACGCCAATCAGGTTGTCCTTGCGGTACTGTGCGTTCTCTTCGAGCAGCGTCCGCAAATCACGCACCGAGCCATCAATCTCTCTGTGCAAATCGGTATCAGGCAATGGACAGCCGGCAAATTCAAAACTGTCGCGCAATTCCTCCACCAGCACCTCGAAATCAACGTCCGCATACCGGTCGCCCACCAGCTTGCCAAGTTCATCAACCACGCGCTTCCGGCAGAAGAATTCTTCGAATGCGGCATTAAGCTGTTCCTCAACCCCCTCGCCGTCTTGAAAGCTCTCTTGCCACCTGCTGTAAATCGCAGCCAACGCAGCTTTGGCAGCGATCTTGCCACCCACAAAGCTGGCGGCCTTGGAAAAAAGCGCGATAGCTACCTTGTCACACGCCGCTTGCGCGAACGGCGGCAGCAACCCATAAATCTCAACCGGACTCACTTTCGGCTCCTCTTCCCCAACGCAACCGGAACAATTAAGCTCAAAAAAGCCATTCTTAATCCCCAGAAACCAAATTCAAAAGCGTTTTACGCCTCAAACAAACTCCCATTAATCATTCCAAAATTCTCTTAAATCACCCGCCCTGGCCGCGCAACGTCCTCCCCCCAGATTCGCCCTTGGGTGTCACTGAAAACGCCGGTCACAAAAGACGCCCAAATCATATTGGTTTTACTTTCATCAACTTACCTTCTGAAATTTTGCAGATCCCATCGCCACTCCTTTTATTCTGATCGCGTATGGGCAAGCCAAACCAATCCGTCCGCCTCTCGATATCATCGCCGCCCGCGCGCATCCATCACGCACGCCTCCACACCAAGCTGAAAGCCCGATTTATTCCCCAACGCCCTCTATATATATTTATAGGCGGGAATAACCCCCTCCCAAACCTCGCCGTAAGATCGCCTCAACACCGCGCAACGGGCCTGAACCGTCGCCAAAATCACGCCGCGCGCCCTTTCTTCGCCTCGCCAACAAATCAAATCAAACGCCAAACACATCTCGGCAACTCCGTTTTCGACATCCAGAACCGCGAAACGACGCCCTCCAATTCACCCACGAAGCCGAATGACAACAGCTCTCTCCACCCCAATACTCACCTTAAAGCCCACACGCCCCCCGTCCGATTGAGGTATTAGAGATGCACTCCCTCCAGGCACTCCATTCCGCTGCTCTGTGCGTCCTCTCGGCGACCCTCGCCTTCTCGCAGCCGCCCGCCAGCATCCAGGGTTTCGGCAGCGTAGCGGTCAATATCCCCACAAAAATAACCGTGAGTCTCTCCTTCACCGGCCTCTCCGCCATCCCGGCTTTTTCTCTGACCTACGGAGTCGATTTCGCCGCCGCCACCCCCTCCTGTGTTCTCGCCGCTACCACTACGTGTACCGTCCAGGTGACCTTTAAGCCGCTTTCTCCCGGTCTCCGCCAGGACGCCCTTCGCGCCAAGGGACAATCCGGCAACGTTCTCGCCACGGTTTTTCTGCACGGCATTGGCCTCGCGCCTCAGCTATTGCTCTATCCCGGAATCATCTCCACCTTTGCGGGCAATGGTTCTTGGGCTTATGTCGATAACGCTAATCCGGCCCACGCCAGTTTTCGTAATCCGCAAGGCCTCGCCATCGACCCCGCGGGAAACGTCTTAATTGCCGATTCCGTCAATCAGGTCATTCGTAAAGTGAGCGCTGCCGGTGGCGCGGTTACCACAATTGCCGGTAACGCAAACGCCGATTATAAGGGGGATGGCGGCTTGGCCACCAGCGCGTCCCTGAACAGCCCCACCGCTGTCGCTCTTGATGCAGCGGGTAACCTCTACATCGCCGATCAAGGCAATAACGTCATTCGGGAGGTCGATGCCGTCACCGGAATCATCACAACCGTCGCCGGCGGCAGCACCGTTGCCTCCCAGTCCGACCAGCTTGGCGACGGCGGTCCTGCCACCAGCGCCATCTTAAATGGACCTCAAAGCGTCGCCATAGATTCCTCCGGCAACATCTTCACTGCCGATGCTTACCATCAACTTGTCCGCAAGGTGAACGCTTCTACCGGCATCATCACGGTCGTCGCGGGCGGCGGCACCGCCGTTGGTACCGATGGTTTCGGGGATGGCGGACCCGCCACCAGCGCCCAATTGAGTAATCAGCTCAACGTAGCGCTTGATTCTGCCGACAACTTGTATATTGCCGACACCGGCGATTGCCTTGTCCGTCTTGTGAACAGCTCTTCGGGAGTCATTAGCGCCGTGGCTGGCAACGGCGCCTGCGGCTATTCGGGCGACGGCAATCTCGCCACCAGCGCCTCTCTAAACTCACCCAACGGTGTTTACGTCGATCCTGCGGGAAACATCTACATTGCCGATTTCGGCAATAATGTCGTCCGCCAGGTCTCAGCCGCCACAGGCCGCATTGCAACTCTGATTGGTAACGGCACAAATGGTTACTTGGGCGATGGCAATATACCCTCTGCTGCTTCGCTCGCGAATCCCATTGCGGTGGCCCTCGATTCCATCGGCTCTGTCTATGTGGCCGATTACGTCAATAATGTGATTCGCAAAGTCTCCTTTGCCCCGGTATCAATGTCGTTCCCAAACGAAACCGTGGGCGCTGCCAGCCCTGCCCAAACCGTCGCGGCTTTCAACATCGGGAATGAAACCCTGAACTTCACCAACCTTTCAATCACCGCTAATTTCCGGCAACAGGCGTCGGGCGGTGTCGATTGCAATCTCAGCTCCACCGTATTGCCTGGAGCCGGTTGTACCGTGGCCGCTCTATTTGCACCCACCACCGTGGGTACTCTGAGCGGATCGTTAATTTTTTCCACCAACTCGCTCAATGGCGCGCCTTCTTCGAAAAGTGTTCCTCTCAGTGGAACTGCCATCGCAGGCTCCGGTCCCAAGGCCTCGCTCAGCGCGGCTGGTCTCACCTTCGCTAGTCGAAATGAAGGGACGGTAAGCCCGGCGCAGACGGTAACTCTCTCAAACACCGGCGGCAGTGCGTTCAACATCTACACCATTTGGCTGTCCGGCGCTCAAGCGGCCGATTTCAGGCTAACCACGACATGCGGATCAACGCTCGCAGCCTCTGCCTCTTGCGGCATTTCAGTCGCTTTCGCGCCTACTTCAGGAGGCACCCGCAGCGCCGCCCTCGCCATCAACGACTCCATCGCCGGTTCGCCCCAGACAGTCGCTCTCATCGGTGCCGGAGTCGCTGGCACGGTCTCGTCTAACCCCGTTAGCCTTTCCTTTATTCAGCCCGTCAACTCCACTAGCGCCGCACAAACTGTGGTGCTGTCAAACACCGGCACAATTCCCGTCGCCATCGGCAGCCTTTGGGTCTCCGGGCCCAACTCAACCGAATTCAGCATCTCCAGCACATGCGCGGCGTCACTGGCCGTGGGTGCCAGTTGTAATGCGTCCATCGGCTTCACGCCCGGCGCGACGGGTAGCCGCACCGCCATGCTTAGCTTTTCCGACAATGCTTCCGGCTCGCCCCAAACTGTGGCGCTGAGCGGAAACGGTACTGCTCCCGGAATTCTCGCTTCATTCAACCAAGCGGCCTTGAACTTTTCTCAAAGCATCGGCTCAACCAGCGCTCCGCAGACCGTAACCCTGACGAATGTGGGCGCCGCATCGCTCAACATATTCGGCGCATCGCTCGCCGGGCCAGACTCCGCCGATTTTCAGCTGTCTACCGCTTGCTCCTCCGCTCTCGCTCCCGGCGCTAGCTGCAACACGTCCATTACCTTCACACCGGGCGCGCTGGGCTCCCGGACGGCCGCCTTCAGCATCTCCGATAACGCTGTTGGGTCTCCGCAGGTTGTCTCCATCTCCGGAACCGGCACCGCCGTGCCCCCCGGGGTACTCTCGCTCAGCAATGCCGGCCTGTCCTTTACTCAAACCGTCGGCTCCGCCGGTCCCTCGCAAACAATTATCTTTACGAACGCCGGGCCGGTACCGGTCAACATCGCCGGCGTCGCTCTTAGCGGCGCAAACTCCGCTGATTTCGGCATCACCACCGATTGTGGGTCGGTCCTCCCGGTAGGGGCAAATTGCACCGCCACGCTCTCGTTCGCTCCTTCGGTTGCGGGCAGCCTCACTGCGGCAGTGATACTTTCGGACGATGCCGCCGGCGCCCCGCACGCAGTCACCCTCAGCGGCACCGGTACCGCCGTTGTCAGTGCCGGTCTGCGCTTCATCCCCGTCATCCCCTGCCGTGTCGCCGATACCAGGGGCGTAAATGGACCATTTGGCGGCCCGATCCTCCCTGGCGGCAAATCGCGCGATTTCATAATTCCAGCCGGCGCATGCGGCATCCCCTCAACCGCCAAAGCCTATTCGCTGAATTTTACGGTGATTCCCTCTGGCATCCTCGGCTTCCTGTCCGTCTGGCCGAGTGGTCAGGCCCAGCCCGTCGTTTCGCTCCTCAATTCCGATGGCCGCGTGAAAGCCAATGCCGCTATTGTTCCCGCGAGCGCTTCCGGCGGAGTCGCGGTCTATGCCTCTAACAACTCCCACGTCATCATCGATGTGAATGGCTATTTCGTTCCCGCCGCGGATACATCGGCGCTGGCTTTCTATCCGCTCACGCCTTGCCGCATTTTCGACAGCCGAAGCGCCTCGACCGGCGGCCCGTCTCTGACCGGCGGACAAGCTCGCGAAGTCGATGTCCTGTCCAGCCCCTGCAATGTTTCTTCCGCCGCCAAGGCTTACTCGCTGAATTTCACCGCTGTCCCCAAAGCCCCGCTCGGCTACTTGGCCACTTGGCCGTTTGGTCAATCTCAGCCGGTGGTCTCTACTTTGAATGCGCCTACTGGGGCGGTCACCGCAAACGCCGCCATCGTCCCCGCCGGCGACGCTGGCAAAATCAACGTCTACACCAGCAGCAACGCCGACGTTATTATCGATATCAACGGCTATTTCGGACCACCCGCCGCGGGCGCTCTTTCGCTGTTTAATCTCATGCCCTGCCGCGTCTTAGATACCCGCGGCATCGGCGGCGGTCGCCCGTTCAACGGCACCCTCCCCATCTCCGTCTCCGGCTCCTCCTGCCAGGTCCCGGCTACCGCCCACGCCTACGTTCTGAACGCCACCGTCGTTCCATCCAGACCTCTGGGATTCCTGAGCCTATGGCCCAACGGAGCCCCGCAAGCCGTTGTATCTACCTTGAATGCCAGCGATGCCGCTGTTACCTCCGACGCTGCCATCGTCCCCACTACCAACGGCTCCGTCAACGCCTACGCTTCCAATCCCACTCAGCTCATTCTCGATATCGCCGCCTACTTCGCCCCATGACGCTACAGCGGCAAAATCTCCTCTCGCGTCGTATCGAAATCAATCCGCCGCTTCTCTTTATAAGAAATATTGCCCAAGTGCGAAGCCTGCGCCGAACGGTGGCCAATCAGCACATCTCCATTCGGCCGCTGCCTCGTCCTCAAACATTCCAGGAAGTTGTCCACATGGCTCTGCGTCAGCGAGTCGTGAATACCTTCCATCACCTCGGCCTTCACCACATCGGCCGGCTCCTTTGCACGCACCGGGTAGAACTCATAGCGCGAACGGTCAATCCAAAGACGTCCTTCGGTCCCGCACATCTCAAGCGCTTCCCCTGTAATTCCCGGTACCAGCGTTGCCTCAAACGTCGCGGTAAACGGATCGGGTTCTGGATATTCCAGCAGCACGTTGATGGTGTCCGGAGCCGTGCGCCCATCGCGATAGTGATAGATCCCGCCGATCGCCGCCGCCGCGTTCGGAACTTCTCTTCCCATGAACATATGCACCACATCAATCCAGTGCGTGAACAGATCAGTCACTTGGCCGCCGCCGAAGTCCAGGTAAGCGCGCCAGTTGTAGAACTGCTGCGGATCGTAATCCCGCCACGCCACCGGGCCTACAAAACGCGCCCAGTCCAAATTTTGCGGTTGAGTGTGCAGCGCCGCCGGCGCTTTTCTCAAATGCCAACTGTTGCCATACCACCAAGTTCTCGCCAGCGTGATCGCGCCCAGCCGTCCCGTGTCGAAGTATTTCTCCTTCGCATCCCGGTAATGCCGGGCCGACCGCTGCTGCATGCCCACTTGGCAAACCCGGTTGTTTTCCCGCGCTGCCTTCACAACCTGCGGACCTTCTTCAATTGTCCTGGTCAGCGGTTTCTCTACGTAAACGTCTTTGCCCGCGTTCAGCGCGTCTATCGCGATGCGCGAATGCCAGTGGTCCGGCGTTGCAATCAGCACTGCATCCAGCGGACTCGTGTCCAGCAGCTTGCGGTGATCGCTGAATCCAGCCGCGCCGGGCGTCTTCTGGCGTGTCGATTCAACCCGCTCGCCCCAGGCATCGCAAACCGCCGCCACATGCACGTCCGCTCTGTTTTGAAACAGGCCCATCACGTGATTTCCACGATCGCCCGCCCCGATTAATCCTAGGTTTATGCGATTATTAGCCCCCATCACCCGCGAATACGAAGCGGCGGTCATGGCCAGTGTCGTGGTGCGCAAAAACTGTCTGCGGCTGTTCCATTCCATCTGCGAATTATACGTCCCGCTGTCCACTAAGCCAATGACACCTGCTTATGCTAAGAATCATTGCCCTCCTGCTCGTCTCTTTTATGGCCTTCGCCGCCACCACGCCAACCTCCAAACCCGCAACCGTGCAAACCCGCCCCGCCGTCACCGACACTCAGCTCGATTCGACGATTCGCGCCAAACTTGCCAAATCGAAAATCGGCAAAGACGGATTCACCTTTCATGTGCAGCATGGCATCGTGACCTGGGAAGGCAACACCTCCATCAGCCAGCACAAAGGCGCCGCTACCCGGATGGCTCGTACCTCGGGCGCTGTCCAGGTTGTGAACAATATAAAGGTGAACGGTGCCGGTAAAGGAACCAGCCTGCATAAGGCGTACGTCGAACAGTAATAGGTCCGTCCCAACCGGCCAGCCACATGCTAACGTGGTTGTGTTCGACAGGTATATTCGGCAACTATTAATGAAACGTAGCGTCCTTCTACTAGCAGCAGCGGCATTGTCTGCCGCAGCGTGGTCACAAACCACCACCCCTCCAGCCGCGTCCCAGACGCCTCCCGCCTCTCCCACTTCTATAAAGCCGCGCGGCCCCGATGCCGTTGCCACCGAGGATCCCACTCGGGTTGTCGCCACAATTGACGGCCGGAAAATCACCGCCAAAGAAGCGAACGAGATGCTCAAGCCGTTTCCGCCGGAGCAGCGCAAACAGTATGAGTCGAATCTGCCCAAAATGATCGAGCAGATTTACACGCGCGAGCAACTGGCGGAAAGCGCCAGGAAGCTGAATTTAGAACAGCAGTCGCCCTGGAAAGAGCGCATGGTTTTAGCCCAGCAGGAGGTACTGGCGCAGGCTTATGTCGCCCATGTGACCGACGCTGCGGAAAAAGCCACTGCTAACGACGCGCAAAAATATTACGACGCCAATCCCGCCGAATTCGACATGGTAAAGCTGAGCGGCATCTTCGTGGCCTTCAACCCTCCCGGAACGCCCGCCGCCGGTACATTGCCCAGCGCCCGCACCGAAGAACAGGCGCGCGAAAAGGCCACTGATCTCGAAAAGAAGATCCAGGCCGGCGGCGATTTCACCGCCTTGGCGCGATCCGAATCCGATAATCAAGCCAGCGCCGCCAAAGGTGGCGATCTCGGTTCGTACCCCATCAACGATCCGGAAGTGAAGATTCCACCCGATATCAAGACTGCCATCCAGAAATTGAAACCGGGTCAGGTTTCCGAACCCATCCGTATTCAAAATAATTCGCTCCTGATCATTAAGCTCGAAAGCGCCGAGAAGCTAAGCTTTGAGAAAGCGCGGCCCGCCATTGCCAAGAAACTACAACAAGCCGCTCTCAAACAGGAACTCGACAAGTATAAAATTCAAGTCCAGGATCAAGACTTCTTCGACACCTCCGCGTCTGGAGCTAAGATCCCGAGCCTCCAGCGGCCCGGCACTCCGGTTGCGCCTCCCGCCAAGCCTTAGCGAACTGACCGGAAGTCCCATCACTGTTCGGGTGCTCCCGCAGTTGACTGCCCAGCGTGGTAAGCTGCTCTCTGGCAAGCCGGAGCGTGGCATCGCCGTTCACGCCGCCAGTTTTATACGGAAGCGTGAAATAGTTCTTGAGACCGAACTGTTGCGCCGCCCCGGCAAGCTGCGCTTGATGGTAGTCCATGAGCTGTTTCACTTCGTTTGGGCTCGTTTAGGCAATCCAGCCCGGCAAGCGTACGCGGCGCTGGTCAAGGTGGAAATAGCGAACGGGGCGCGCGGTGAAACGGGGGAATCCGCCGCTGTTCGAAAGCAGCACCGCGCCACTCAATGGCCCGACTACGTGTGCGAGAGCTTCTGCGATACCGCAGCCTGCCTATATGCCGGTGTTCGCCGTGTTCCAGACTGCACGCTGGCGCAACGCTGGCTCGATCGCCGGAAGAGGTGGTTTCTTGAAGAATTTTCAGCGGGAATTCGCTGCTGATCGAGTGGGGTCTGGTGCGCCCGGACAGATTCGAACTGCCGGCCTTCTGGTTCGTAGCCAGACGCTCTATCCAGCTGAGCTACGGGCGCGCACTTGACCCTCAGTATAGCGTCCTAATCGACTGCGGAATCTCCCAAGGTGAGACGGCAAACGCAATTGCGCCCGCCCGCTTTCGCGCGATAGAGCGCCTCATCGGCCACGCGTACAAAAACGTCTGGGATGCGCTCCGAACCGTCGGAAATCGTCACGCCAAAGCTGGCCGAAATGGATAGTTGAACGCCGTCCACCATCATCGGCGCAGAACAGAGCCGCTGGCGCATTCGTTCGGCTTGGTTCACCGCCTGATCCATTTCGCAGTTGGGCAGTACGACAAGAAATTCTTCGCCCCCATAACGGCCCACCTGATCGTACGGGCGCATTTTGTCCTTAAGCGAGAGGCAGTTTCCCGCAAAACGGCATCACCGGCGAAGTGCCCGTAGGTATCGTTCACTTTCTTAAAATGATCGATGTCGAGAAGGACGACTCCCACGGTGCGCTTTTCTCGATGGCAGCGTGCAATTTCGTGCGAAAGAGTGCCGGATATCGCCGAACTGTTCGGCAGCATTGTCAGCAAATCTTTGTTTGCCCGCTCGCGCAGTTCCTCGCGCGCTTCCATCAATGTCATCTGCAGTTCGACAATGCGCTTTCCGGCTCGCAACCGGACCTGCAATTCTTGTTGATCGAAAGGCTTAACAATGTAATCGTCCGCTCCGGCCTCCAGACCTTCAATGGTTTCATCCTTCGTGTTCTTGGAAGTAAGCAGCAAAATATAGGTATAGGGCTCGCGGCGAGTCTCCCGAACCTTGCGGCAAACGTCAGGGCCGCTCATCGGAGGCATTACCCAATCGAGAATAGCCAGCGTTGGGGCATCCGGCTGAGCCAGGATTTCCCAAGCCTCCCTCCGTCATTAGCGACTATAACCTCATATCCCCATTTGGACAACGAGCTTCGCAACATCGCTCAGAAGTAGCGCTATCGTCGGCTATCAGTACCTTCATACGTCGGCTACGGCTCTGTCCTGATTATTATTCGTCGGTTCACCGGCAAATCATTAGTCTTTGATCGTGGGAGAAAGCTGAAGGGTCTCTTCCGCGTTAACGGGACCTTGCTCTGAATACATAAACTAGCGAAGATTTTCAAATCCTATATTATGGGTGTGCCGCCCACAATATTTGCATATATGCGTGTGCTTTTGAATAAAGGAGTTTTGGATGAATAATTCTGTGCTCGTGCCGATGGTGGTCGAGCAGACGTCCCGGGGGGAGCGCGCTTACGACATCTACTCGCGTCTTCTGAAAGAAAACATCATATTTCTCGGCACTCCGATCGATGACAACGTTGCCAATCTCGTCATGGCCCAGATGTTATTTCTGGCTGCGGAAGACCCCGAACGCGATATTTCTTTGTATTTGAATTCGCCCGGCGGCTCTATTACGGCGGGACTAGCCATCTTGGATACCATGCGGCTTGTCGAGCCGGACATTGTCACTTACTGCATCGGACAGTGCGCTTCCATGGCAGCCGTTTTGTTGGCCTGCGGTACCAAGGGCAAGCGGTTCAGCCTTCCGAACTCGCGTATTTTGATCCACCAGCCCTCCATGAGCGGCCTGGGAGGCCAAGCGGCTGACATCGATATTTACGCCCGGGAAATCTTGCGTATGCGGCAAACCTTGAACGAAATTTTGGCTGACGCCACCGGGCAGCCGATTGAGAAAATCGCTCGGGACGTAGATCGGGACTACATCCTAGAACCTCAGGCAGCACTGGAATATGGAATGATCGACCGTGTCATTTCCAGCCGGCAAACTACTCCGGTTCCCACCCGCTAAAAACAGTCGGGGCAAGTGGGAGATAAGCCATTTGCCCCGGCTTACCTTATAGTCGTACTATTCTCAGGAATAGTAACGTTAATCTCACGATGTAATCTATGCCTTTTGGTAGCGTTTTATGGAATTTGGGAAAATTACTGGTAAGTTGGCCTTGACCAACGCAAAAAGCTGGGTTAGAGTAATGATTCTTTCAAGTTTCGGCTAAACTATAAAAGACGCTTATCGAATGATGCTACGAGTGCGCCCCACAACGGCCCGGTTTGCCTTAATGTTGACTGTTGCCGTTGGCGTTTCCCATGCGGCTCATACATCCAGTCAACCGGCAGACGCTTCCATTTCTTCTTCCTCGAATGTCTCCCCTGCAAACGCAAATGCGCTTGAGGCTCGCAGTAATGACGGAGCCGCTGGAGCACACTCACGCGAGGCGGATGAATGTCTGCGGCGGTCGGAAAGCCACTTCAATGCCGGACGGCAACTCTATTTCGAGGGCGATGTGACGGGCGCGCACCGCGAGTTCGATCAAGCAGTAGACGCGTTGCTCGCCGCTCCCGACTCAATTCCCGACCACAGCCGCATTGAGCGGCGAATGGAGGAGATCTGCGACACCATTTACCGTTTTGATGTAGAGAAACTAGGAGCGGGGCAACAGCCCGGTGATGAGCAGGCTGAGTTCGACAAGGCTCCTGATCGACGAAATCAGCCACATGACGTTTGCGGTGGACGAAAAGCTTGCGCCCAAGCTGCAGACGGAACTAAATCAGACAACCTCCGGGCATTCCGCTCGAATGGTCTGAGCCCGTGCAGGGGTTCGTTCACTATTTCTCAACGGAGAACGGCAGACGCACTCTGCTGGCCGGCTTTCGGCGGGCTGGACGCTACCGGGCGTTGATTGAACGCATTCTGGCCGAGGAAGGCGTTCCGCAAGAGTTGATCTATCTGGCGCAGGCCGAATCGGGATTTCTGCCGCGTGCCGTATCTAGGAAAAATGCAGTAGGGATGTGGCAGTTTATCGCCGACACCGGGACGACCTATCGGCTCAGCCGAACGGGATCGTTCGATGACCGGCTCGATCCTGAAAAGGCCACTAGGGCGGCGGCTCGGTTTCTTAAGTTTCTGCACGAACGCTACGGCGATTGGTATCTTGCCATGGCTGCTTATAACTGCGGTGCAGGCGCGGTTGACAGGGCGGTTGAACGAACCGGTTATGCGGATTATTGGCAGCTGTTGAAGCGCCATGTGCTGCCTCGTGAAACGTCCAACTACGTCCCCATCATTGTGGCGATGACGATCATGGCGAAGAATCCTCAAGACTACGGGCTTGAAGGCGTCGCGACGGACGCCCCGTTAGAATACGATTCCATCAAGGTCTCCGCCGCCACCCATCTGGATCTCATCGCCGATGCTACCTTACAGCCCGTTTCCGTGATACGCGATTTGAATCCTTCGCTGCTGGGCCGTCTGGCTCCGGCGGGGTTCGAGGTTCACGTTCCTAAGGGAACGGCCGACGCCACCCAGGAAGCGTTAGAGAGCGTGCCCGCCGGGAACCGCCAAGCGTGGCGCTTGCACCATGTGGAAGCCGGTGATACGCTGGCTGCCATCGCTAAGTCGTACCACCTGACGCCCGAGCGGATCGTGGCCGTGAACGAATCGGAATCTATCGAAGCGGGGGATACATTGCTGATCCCGGCTCCCCAGCCGGTGGCAGCAGTTCGTGCCACCGCTCATGGCCGCCCCTTTGGCAAAGGGCGTTACAGCATGGCCAGGGTTCAATCGGGGCGCTCCACCTTCGTGCGCCGAGGAGTGCATGTGGCTGCTTCGCGCCGCGTCCCGCCGCAGCTTTTGCATAGGCGTGCGGCGATCCATACAGCCGCTCTACGGCGGTAAACAACTCCGATTTACCGGCTTGAACCAAGCAAAATATAAAAAGCTCGATTGCCAAATCGAGCTTTTTTGCATTTAGCTCTTGCGAAGAGCACGGTGCTTATGAAATCATTTTGCTTCCCGCATCATCTGGATGCATAGTAAGAATGTGCGAAGGGAGGAGTAGAGCTTGATCTGGAATTACAACCTGAAGCCGGAAGATGAAGAAGATGATTTTGACTACGAGGATGAACACGTGGAACTAGAGTCTGATAAGGACGAGTACGACGAAGAAGACGATGAGGAGGGGCTAGAAGCCGTTCCTGCCAAGACAAAGGGCGAAGCTGCCAAGCCGGAATCGCCGCCGCCGCCGCCGGGTCATCATCATTCGGAGAAGCCGGCCGGTAGCGAGCAGCACGGTGAAGAGACCGGGCACCATCACCACTCAGCCGAAGAGGAATCCGCTGCGCCGCCCGCTCCCAAACCAGCGAAGAAGAGCGTTGCCAAGAAAGCTGCGGTAAAGGAGCCTGCACCGGCGGCCAAGAAGCAAGCGGCGCCGCCAGCGAAGAAACAAGCGGCACCAGCCAAGAAAGCGGCTGCGCCCGCGAAGAAAAAAGCCGCACCAGCTAAGAAAAAAGTTACGGCCAAGAAGGCTGCTCCGGTGAAGAAAGCCGCTCCGGCTAAGAAGGCAATAGCGAAGAAGAAGGCTGCGCCGGCGAAGAAAGCGGCTCCGAAAAAAGCTGTCAAGAAAGCCGCGCCCAAGAAAGCCGTGAAGAAAGCGGTAAAAAAGGCCGCTAAGAAGAGACGTTAAGGCCAAGTTGCCACGAGTAGGCTGGGCGCGCGGATCGCCCAGCTTACTTGTAATGGGTCTGGTAGGCGCTGTTTGGCTGCCAGGACTATTTGGGTTCTTTTCGAACGGCCGAACGGCAGCGGTCGAAGAGTTCCAGCAAAGTTTCGGCGTGTTCTTCCGAGGTCCGAGGCCCCTTTCCTCCAAAGCCAGCCGAGGCCGAGTTGCCCTTTCCGTATCCGGTAGTGACCGCGATAAATTTCATTAGCTCCAGGGCAATTTCGTCCGGGTTGTTATGCGTGGAGGGAGACTCTTGGTTTTCTTCCATTTCTTATGTGTTGCTCCTTAATATTGTGCGCGACGGACTTGCCGGGCGACGGCCAAGGACAAGATCTAGCCTGATTCTCTCATTACCATTCAATAGATGCCCGTTCGTGCGCGCAAACTGATCCGAAAAATGCGCGGCGGCGCACAGGCCCATTTGCTCGAGGGCGAAGACGGCGGGTTCTATGTGGTCAAGTTCACCAACAATCCGCAGCATCGGCGAATCCTGATTAACGAGTGGCTGGCCTGCGCGTTTCTTCGCTATCTGCAGATTCATGTGCCTGAGACAGCGCTCATCGAGGTCACCGAACTATTCCTGAACGATACCCCGGATATGTATTTCTCGATGGGCGCGCGGCGCGAACCAGTATCGCCGGGTTTGCACTTCGGATCGCGCGTGGCCGTAAATCCGGACAAAGTGGCGGTATTCGATTTCTTGCCCGATAAGCTGCTGGGGAAAATTGAGAATCGCGTCGATTTCCTGGGAACGCTGGTGTTTGATAAATGGATTGGGAACGCCGACTCCCGGCAGGCGGTGTTCTTCAGGGCGCGTGCCAAGACTTGGACACCGCTGAAGGGCGACGCCCCGGCGCGAATCGGATTCTTCGCGCAAATGATAGACCACGGGTTCGCTTTCAACGGGCCGCATTGGCGGTTCAACGATTCTCCGCTGCAAGGTCTGTATTTCAGAACCGCGGTTTACGACGAGGTCGCTTCGCTCGATTCGTTTCAACCGTGGCTCGATATGGTGGGTAATTTCCCGGTTCAGGTGATCGATTCCGCGTGGAAGGAGATTCCGCGAGAGTGGCTTCAGGACGACGATGAGGAAGAGCTGGAGAAATTATTGGAGAGCTTACTCAAACGGCGCAGCCGTGTTCCGGAACTTATCCATGAGATTCGCCGGAAGCGAACGAGCGCGTTTGCCAATTGGCGCTGATCTGGGATGCGATCCGCTCAGCCGTAGCCGGGGCCAGCAGAATTCCATTGCGATAATGCCCGTAAGCCAGATAGAGGCGGTCGGAGTGCCACTGGCCGATGTGCAGGCCGTCGCTGGCAGGACGAAAACCCGTCCAGACCTCGGTGGGCGTCGTTTCGAGCAGATGAGGCATGACAAAACCGCCTTGCGCCGCTAGTTGCGCAGCGATTGAAGGCTGGATACTGCGATCAAATCCGGCATGCTCTACCGATGAACCGACGATCAGCAAACCCGATGAACGCTGCATCAAGTAGGTGTGGCCGTGTCGGACGATCGTGTTGCAGGTTTGGTCGGGCTGCTGATAACCGATTAGGTGACCCTTGACGGGTTCCGAGCGGGGCAGGGCGATGGAGTCGATTGAAATAGCTCCGCTCCAGGCGCCTGCTGCTATGACTAATGCGTGATGCTGCTCGATGCCATTGGCTGTCTTAAGCCGCACGCCACTCTCCAGCGACGCTTCTTCTACAGCGCAGTGCTGGTGAATTTGAACGTCAAACCGCTTGCATACAGCGCTGAGAGCAATAATGGCATCCCGCGGATTTACCAGCGCATCGCCCGGATAGAAACGCGCTCCAGCCAGCCCGGACGCCCGGAGCCGCGGCCAGAAGGCTGTTACTTTTGATGGCGTGACTGGCTTTGATTCTATGCCCATTTCCGACTGCCGCATGGCGCGCGATTCCAACGCGGCGTGCTCGTCCTCCGAATACGCAAGATCAAGCGCACCTCAGCTGCTGGAAGTCGATACTGAGGCCAGAGGAAGCCTCCAGATCAGCCACAAAAGACGGGTATAGTCGACGCGATTCCATCGCCAAAGCGGCCAGTTCGGACGGCTGATCGATCTCGCCGCCGAGGGACAGCATGCCGGCCCCGGCCCAGCTTGCTTCAGCGCCCACGGAACCTTTCTCGTACACCGAAACTGAAAAACCGCGTTGCGCGAGACGCCACGCGATTGATAGCCCGATAATTCCGCCGCCTACGACGGCAATGGACGGCCCTGCCCGGGTCAAACCTGCTGTTCCTGTGAAACAGCCGCGGGAACTAGCGGCGCGGCAGCGACGTGGGCGACCTCAGATTCGGCGCTGGCACGCTTTACTACATCTAGAAATGCCTTCGCGGCGTGACTCAAGGCACGGCGGGCGGGGTACACCAATCGGATCTTCCGCTCGACGTTCAGTTCCGTCACGCGGATTTCGCGCAACAGTTCCTGGCGGATCTCCTGTTCCACGCACATGCGCGGAAGAAATGCGACGCCCTGGTTGTCCTGCACCAAACGCCGGATGGTCTCGACAGTGGGCATCTCAACATCCATGTTCAGCGGAACCTTGTGCCGTTGAAACTCGCGCAACACGGCTTCGCGATAGGGCGAGATGACGTTATGGGCGATAAAGGTCTCCATGTCGAGTTCGGTAATGGAGACATCGGTGCGTTTAGCAAAACGATGGCTGGGCGACACGATCAGCGTGAGCCGGTCGGTGTAGATAACCTCGGAGTTTAGATGTTCGTCGCCTGGATCGTAACTGATTACCCCTAGTTCTAACTCGCCGTCGAGCAACTGGGATGGAATCTTGCTGGACAACGAGCGCCGCACCTGAACTTTAACCTTCGGAAAAAGGCGGCGGTACTGCTCGATATGTTGGAGAAGATACAGCGACGTGGATTCATTTGCACCTATCGCAAGCCGACCTGCGTAATTATCCCTAAGTTCGCGCAGGGCATTGTCCAGGTCGGATTCCAGGTTCTGAAAACGTTTGGCGTATTCCAATACCACCCGCCCTGCGTCCGTCAGCAATAACTCGCGCCCCGACCGATCAATGAGCTTCTCTTTGAGGTCGCTCTCTAAGCGCTGGATAGCAATGGAGATAGCAGGCTGAGTTCGCAGCAGTTTTTCGCCGGCCCGCGAAAAACTTCGCTCCGTTGCGACTGTGAGGAAAACTTTTAAGGGATACAGTTCCATGACGCCCACCGATGGAGGCGTTTATGTCATCATTATATCTAATAGTTGGTGACAAAACTATAAATTTGCATAATCGCTCTCATTCAAATTAGGATAGGAGAGGTTTTGAGAGACAGGAGCACTACGTTGAGCAGAGTCTACATCTTCGACACTACCTTGCGTGATGGCGAGCAGTCCCCAGGCTGTAGCATGACCATGCCGGAGAAGCTGAAAATGGCCAATGCATTGGTCGACCTGGGGGTCGATATTCTCGAAGCGGGTTTTCCGATTGCCTCAGAAGGCGATTTTGAGGCAGTTGATGCAGTCAGCCGGCAGTTTCCCTGGGTCCAGGTAGCGGCGCTTGCGAGGGCTTGCACACTGGATGTTGAGCGGGCGGCGAAAGCGCTGACGCGTGCCAAGCGGCCGCGCATCCACACGTTTATCGCAACCAGCGATATCCACCTCCAGCACAAATTGCGAAAGAGCAGGCAGCAAGTATTGGACGATGCCGTGGCTGCGGTGACGCTGGCGCGAAACTACACCGATGACGTAGAGTTTTCCGCGGAAGACGCCACGCGCAGCAATCCGGAATATCTGGAACAGGTATGCCGGGCGGTGGTAGAGGCGGGGGCGAGAACGGTGAACCTGCCGGACACAGTAGGTTTTTCAGTGCCGGACGAATATGCCGAACTGATCGCGCGTATGGTGATGGTATTGGGCGACCGGGCCATTGTGAGCGTCCACTGCCACGACGATTTGGGTTTAGCGGTGGCAAACTCGCTGGCTGCTGTAAAGGCCGGGGCGCGGCAGATTGAATGCACCATCAACGGCATCGGCGAGCGGGCAGGCAACGCGGCGTTGGAAGAAGTGGTAATGGCAATGAAGACGCGGAAAGACCGGCTGCCTTTCGAAACGAAGATTCATTCGGAAAAGCTATTCCCCACTAGCCAGATGCTGACGAACTTCATTTCGTTTGGGCCGCAGCCGAACAAGGCCATAGTGGGTGAGAATGCCTTCGCGCATGAGGCGGGCATTCACCAGGACGGCTATTTGAAAAATCCAGAGACTTATGAAATTGTGACCCGGCCAGCGTCGGAGTGCCTGCATCGCGGCTGGTGCTCGGCAAGCATAGCGGGCGGCACGCATTGAAAGATCGCGCCGAGACCCTGGGCCACACGCTTTCGAAGGCAGAACTGGATGAGCTGTACGATCTCTTCACCCATGTAGCCGATAACAAGAAGGGGCTGCGCAACGACGAGATTGCACGGTTGATTGAAAAAGTGAAAGCGCGCCAGCTTGAACCAGCCGCGGCGCACGCAACCACGAAGTAACCGCGATGAATCTTTCCGTATTGATCCTGCCGGGCGACGGCATTGGCGTTGAGGTCACGCGAGAAGCCGTCAAGGTTCTGCAGCATGTGGCGGAGATGCATGGCCACAAGCTTTCGCTGAGCGAAGGGTTGTTGGGCGGAGTTGCGATTCATAGAACGGGAAATCCATTTCCGGATGAGACGCGGCGGCTGGCGCTTGAAGCGGATGCCACGCTGATGGGCGCGGTGGGTCTGCCGGAGTTCGACAACGCACCGCCGGAGAAGCGGCCCGAACGCGGTTTGTTGGGCATTCGGAAAGCGCTGGAAGTCTACGCGAATCTGCGGCCGGTACGGTCTTACAAGGCGCTGATTGATTCGTCGCCGCTGAAGAACGAATTGGTAGATGGCACCGATATGATCATCGTTCGCGAGCTCACGGGCGGCTTGTACTACGGGACGCCTCGCGGGATTTCGGGCAGCGGGCCGGAAGAGCGCGCCGTAAATACCATGGTCTACACACGCGCCGAGATTGAGCGGGTGGCGCGGATGGCTTTCGAGCTGTCGCGGAAACGGCGCAAAAAGGTGACCAGCGTGGATAAATCGAACGTGCTGGAAAATTCGCAGTTGTGGCGGCGCGTCGTGACGGAGTTGGGGGCCGAGTATCCCGATGTGGCGCTCGATCATGTGCTGGTAGATAACTGTGCGATGCAGCTGGTGCTGAATCCGAAGCGCTTTGACGTAATGCTGACTGAGAATCTGTTTGGCGACATTCTGAGCGACGAAGGCGCGGTGTTGGCGGGGTCGATTGGGATGCTGCCATCGGCATCCATTGGCGGGAAGCGGCCGTCGGGAGCTTGGGTGGGGCTGTATGAGCCGGTGCATGGGTCTGCGCCGGACATCGCGGGACAGAACAAGGCAAATCCGCTGGGAGCGATTGGATCGGTCGGCGCAATGCTGGAGTATAGCTTCGGGCTGATTACGGAAGCGCAGGAAGTGTACGGTGCGATTGAGCAGGTTTTGAATAGCGGGCGGGTGACGGCGGATTTGAAACCTGCCGGCAAGCCCGCCACGACGAGCGAAGTGGGCGATGCGGTTTGCGAAGCGTTGACGGCGCGCGCGGCTTCCGCTTAAGAATTTGTCCCGCTTTCGGCGGACAGGGAGAAGGATTATGCGCACGATTATTGAAAAAGTATGGGACAGCCATGTAGTGGCGGAGAAGCAAGGCGCTCCTGCGCTGCTGTATATCGATCTTCACTTAGTGCATGAAGTGACATCGCCGCAGGCGTTTTCGGGACTGCGTGAGCGCGGATTGAAGGTGCGTCGGCCCGATTTGACGATTGGCACGACAGACCACAGCATTCCTACGTACGACCGTAATTTGCCGATACTGGACAAGATTGCCGAAGCGCAGGTCAATCAATTTGAGAAGAACTGTCTGGATTTCGGCATACCTTTTTATGGGCCGCACAGTTCTAAGCAAGGCATTGTTCACGTTATTGGACCTGAGCAGGGCTTCACGCAGCCGGGAATGACGGTGGTTTGCGGCGATAGCCATACCGCCACGCACGGAGCATTCGGAGCGCTGGCATTCGGCATTGGTACCAGCCAGGTTGAGCACGTGCTGGCATCGCAGTGTCTGTTGCAGATGCCGTCGAAAACCTATGAAGTGCGGGTCGAGGGCACGCTGAAAAACGGTGTTGGCGCAAAGGATATTATTCTGAATCTGATTTCCCGCATCGGCATTGGCGGCGGCAATGGTTGCGTGATCGAGTACACAGGTTCGGCGATTCGCGCATTGACAATGGAAGAGCGCATGACCGTCTGCAATATGTCTATCGAAGGCGGAGCGCGTGCCGGTCTGATTGCGCCTGACGATACGACTTATCAATACTTAGCGGGCCGTCCCTACGTTCCGAAAGGCGCAGATTGGGATCGCGCGGTCGCGCTTTGGAAGCAGTTGCCCACCGACTCGGGCGCAACTTACGATAAGCGCATCGATATCGATGCCAGTACGCTCGAGCCGATGATCACCTTCGGGACCAACCCAGGCATGGGTATTGGCATTACCAGACCGGTTCCGGAACCATCGTCGATCAGCGATCCGGTGGAGCGCGACACGCTGGGCAAGGCGCTTCGGTATATGGATCTGCCGTCGGGCAAGCCGCTGCTGGGGCATCCGGTGAATGTGGTGTTCATTGGCAGCTGTACGAATTCGCGCATTTCCGATCTGCGCGCGGCGGCGGCGATTTTCAAAGGAAGAAAAGTAAACCCGGCCGTACGCGTGATGGTGGTGCCGGGTTCGCAACAGGTGAAGCAGCAGGCGCAGGCCGAAGGGCTGGACACGATTTTCAAAGACGCCGGCGCGGACTGGCGGGAAGCGGGCTGCTCTATGTGCATTGCCATGAATGGCGATCAACTGGCTCCGGGCGAATACAGCGTGTCAACCAGTAACCGCAATTTCGAAGGACGCCAGGGCAAGGGCGGCCGAACTTTCCTGGCGAGTCCGCTGACTGCGGCGGCAATGCCGTAACAGGCGTTGTGACCGATGTCAGGACTCTGCTCTAAGGAGACTATGGAAAAAGTAACGACATTCACCAGCCGGGTTGCGCCGCTGGCATCGACAACATCGATACCGATCAAATTATTCCGGCGCGTTTTCTGAAGACAATTTCGAAAGCCGGTTTGGGCGATCATTGTTTTATGACTGGCGCTATGATGCAGCGGGCAATCCGAAGTCCGATTTTCTGTTGAATAAACCGGAGGGCCGCGCGGCGCATGTGCTGCTGGCGGGCGATAATTTCGGCTGCGGCAGTTCGCGCGAACACGCGCCTTGGGCGCTGGCGCAGTATGGATTCAAGGCCGTGATCAGCACCTCCTTCGCCGATATTTTCAAAGGGAATTCGGTGAAGAATTCGCTGCTGCCAATTGCGATCCCCGCCGATGCGCATAAAAAGCTGTTTGCGGCGATTGAAGCGAATCCGGCGGCGACGGTGACGGTCGATTTGGCGCAACAGCAAGTCACGTTGCCCGACGGGACGAAGGTGAGTTTCCCGGTGGATGAGTTCGCGAAGACTTGCATGCTGGAAGGCGTGGATGAGCTGGGCTATATTCTGAAGCAGGAGAGCGCGATTGCGGCGTTTGAAAAGACGCGGCCCCTGACGGTGAATACTTTGGCCTAAGTGCCGAGCGGATCCCAAACTTCGGCAAGTTCAAGCACGAAACCGGCGACCGGTTCTTCGCCGACGACGGAGGTTATATTTGTACGTGTCTCCGGTTCACGGTCTGGACGGTAAATCGTAACTGACCGAGTATCTGGGTCGATGAGCCAGCCCAATTGCGCGCCGTTGGCAATATATTCCTGCATCTTGTTTTTAAGAGCTCGGAGACGATCCGAAGAGGACCGCAACTCGACGACAAAGTCGGGGCAAAGATGCCAGAAACCATCGCGCTTGGAGCGAGGAATGCGGCTCTTCAGAACCCATGAGGCATCAGGGGAACGTCGCGCGCCATTGGGGAGCACAAACCCAGTAGAAGAATCGTAGGTTCCGCCGCGGCCGTCTTTCTTAGCCCATGTACGAAGCTGCCAGCTGATTTCGCAATTGCTGTCACCAGTCACGGGATATGTGGGCGGCATAACTATGAGTTCACCCTCAGCGGTCATTTCAAAGCGAAGATCGGGATGTTCAGCGCAGAACGCGGCAAACTCGTCGTCGGTCATGGGAGGGGCCGAGAGGGTGGCTGGCAGGAACGCGTCGTCAATCATGAACGCCATGGTCTAAGTCTAACGCGCACCGAGGTGCGAGACGGATCGAACAGGCCCAAAAACAGGCCGGTTTTGCGTGTTATGGTGTAGCTAGTGTCGTCGCCCTTAAACTTCCATCTTGACCAGTATGAGGGCCCTTTGGACTTGCTGCTGGACCTGATTCGCCGAGCAGGAAATCAACATCTCCGATATCCCGATTGCGAAGATTACAGCGCAATATCTGGAGTACATGCAGAAGGCTTTGGAACTGGATATCGAGCTCAGTTCCGATTTTGTGTACATGGCGGCTACGCTCATCCACATTAAGAGCAAGATGCTGTTGCCGCGCGATCCGGAGCTCGACAAAATTTCGCCCGAGGAAGATCCGCGTAAAGAATTGGTTGACCGGCTGGTGGAGCACGAACGCTTCAAGAATGCCGCGGAGATGCTGCAGCAGAAGCGCGTGATTGAAGAAGCCGTCTGGTCGAATCCGCAAATGGGCCAGTTCCTCTCCGAAGAAGAAGGGCCCGGCCTAACGATCACGATCTTCGACCTGGTAAAGACATTCCAGGGCATCTTGGAACGGGTAAAAGCCGGCCGCTCTACGAGATCGGCAAAGAGACCGTGACAATTCCCGAGATGATTCAGTTTCTGCGGAACCAGATGGGACGCCTGCGCAAGGGTTCGCTTTCGGCGACACAACTATTTGAGAAGCAGAAGAGCCAGCGCGCTATGATCTGCTTGTTTCTAGCGATTCTGGAACTGGTGAGGCGCCAAACGGTGGAGCTGACGCAGGGGGAAGCATTCGGCGATATCGGATTGAAGCGCGGTCCAAGTTTCGACGCATCGGAAGAGCAGCCGGAAGATCTGGCGATAGTAGAACAGGAATATCACTGACGGACAGCATGGAAGATTTGCAAGAAGAGGCCGCCGATAAGCAAGCTGAACGTGAACTTTCGCCGGCTGAGATGCAGGCGCAACTGGATGAGGAAGAAGCGCGGGAATTTTATAACCAGGTCGACACCGACGATGTGGTGATCGCGGAAGCGATTCACGATCCTGTTCCCACTGAAGATGCGGGCGCGGCGCTGAAAGCAGTGATTGAAGGTGCTATCTATATCACTGACGAGCCGTTAACGGCTGAGCAAATTGCCTCGGCAACGGATCAATCGCTGGAACGCGTGAAGGAAATTTTAGCCAACTTGGTGGCCGAATATTCGGCGGCCGACCGGGGCTTATCCATTCGAGAGATTGCGGGCGGATACAAGATGGCGACCAAGCCTGAGTATCACGAATCCATCCGGCGTTTCGTGAAGAAGCTGCAGCCGCCATTGAAGCTTTCGCTCGCGGCTCTTGAGACGCTGGCGGTTGTGGCCTATAAGCAGCCCATTACCGCGCCGGAAATCATGGATATTCGAGGCGTGCAGGGCGCTGGTGTTTTGAAGACGCTGCTCGACCGCAAGCTGGTGGCGGCGGCGGGGCGCAAGGATGTGATCGGAAAACCGATCTTGTATAAGACTACGCGCGAATTTCTGATTCAATTCGGGTTAAATTCGCTGGCGGAATTGCCGACGTTGAAGGAATTCGAAGAACTCGGCCGGCTTGCCTTAAGCGAATCTGAATCAGAACCGGCCCGTAGTGAAGCACCGGCTATTGACGCAGAACCTGAAACGGCTCCCATCGAAGCCTGGGCGAAGACTCGGATACCACCGAGCCAAGCGGGCACGATGCCTGAAGAGCGTTTGCAAAAAATTCTGGCACATGCGGGAGTAACCAGCCGCCGGAAGGCTGAGGAACTTATCATGGCTGGCCGCGTGTCAGTCAATGGAAAGACAATCACGGAGCTTGGATCGAAGGCCGATCCAGCGGTGGACAAAGTGAAGGTGGATGGGCGTGTTTTAACGGAGCCCAAACATCATCTCTATTTAGCCTTTCATAAACCGAAGAACTGCGTGACCACCGTGCATGATCCGGAAGGGCGCCAAACCGTCATGTCGTTCTTCAAAGGTATGAAGGAGCGAATTTATCCCGTTGGCCGGCTCGATTACGCCAGCGAAGGACTGCTGCTTCTTACTAACGACGGCGAGCTGGCAAACAAGTTGATATCGCCTGCAAGCCACGTCACCAAGACGTATCTGGCGAAGGTGAAGGGCCAGCTTACGGCCGAGCAAGAGGAAGAGTTCCGGCAGGGCATTCCGATGCATGGCAAACGCACCGCGCCCGCCGGTTTGAAGCTGATCAAAAAAGGCGAGAACCCGTGGTATGAGGTGCGGCTAGTGGAAGGCCGTCAAAACCAAATCCGTATCATGTTCAAGCATTTTGGCCATCTGGTGGAAAAGCTGAAGAGAGTCAAAATTGGATTCTTGGAGTTGGGCGTACTGAAACCTGGCGCCTACCGCACTCTGACCAACACGGAAGTGTCGAGGTTCCGCAAACTGGTGAATTTAACCGGCCCGGCCGCGGAGAAGGAAAAGAATCGCGGATGATGAACGACGAGGAATTGATCGAACTGCTGCAGCAGGCGAAGACGATTGCGGTGGTGGGCCTTTCGAACAATCCCGCGCGCGCGAGTCTTGGGGTTGCGCGTTTTCTGATCCGGCAGGGCTACCGGGTGATACCGGTCAATCCCGGCGAGACTGAGGTACTGGGGCAGCAGGCTTACCCGTCCGTCAAGGACGTGTCGGAAAGCATCGATATTGTCGATATTTTCCGCCGTTCCGAAGCGGTGCCTGAAGCAGTGGAAGACGCGTTGACCAAGAGCCCGCGCTGCATTTGGATGCAAGAAGGAGTTGTGAACAAGGAAGCGGCGAAACGCGCCGAAGCAGCCGGCGTTCGCGTAGTGATGGACCGCTGCATATTAAAAGAACTGGCGCGTTTGTTGCCGCGTATGAGTTAACCTCGGTAGTCATGCCCCGGTCGCCGCAGTTCCTGACCGCCTTTGCAGCTTTCATTTTGGCGTTCATGATGCTGGTACTGTGCGGATGCACGGAGCAGCGTGAAGTGATCGGGCAGGCTTACGTAGCGCCGCAGACCCTTACCGTTCGCAGCCAGATCTCACTCAAGAGCGGATCTGTGGCTACGGTGAAACATGGCGACAAGGTGGGCATTGTCGACGTGCAGCGGCGCCTGGTAAAAGTGTTGACCGCGGGCGGCGCCGAAGGTTGGGTGGATTCGGCCGATTTGCTGAGCGTGGCGCAGATGGATCAGATCCGCAAAGAGCGCGAGGCCGATCGGGCGCTTCCGTCCGAGGGTGAAGCGAAAGCATACGAGGTTCTAAACGTCCATCTTGAGCCGACCAGAAAATCGCCCGCCATCGCGCAGATTAACGAAGGCATAGCGGTGGCAATGCTGGCGCGGACAATGGCTCCGAAGAATGCCCTGCCGATGAAATCGTCGCCCCTGGTTGTGGAGAAGCGGCCTCCGCCCTCGCGCCGGTCGAAGAGAGAGCAGCAAGCGAAATCGAACTTCCGGCTGCCACCCAGGCCGCCTCCGCCAAAGCCCCCCGCCAATTGGCAGGAACTGTCGGCCGAACGCGTCGACGCAGTACAAACTCCGAAGCAAATGGCGGACGAGAAGAAAAAACTTGAGGCCGCTGCCAAAACAGCTAAGAAGGCGGAAGAAGATAAAAAGCCTGTGGTGATAGAGGATTGGACGCTTGTTCGCACCAAGGCCGGGGACATTGGCTGGGTACTCACGCGCAACCTGCTGATATCTATTCCCGATGACGTGGCCCAGTATGCCGAGGGAAAAAAAATCACGTCCTACTTCGAGCTAGGTACGGTAAACGACGAAGTGAAGGGCCTGAAACACCACTGGCTGTGGACCACGCTGGGCGGCAAAGAAACGCAGGATTTCGATTCTTGGCGGGTGTTTTACTGGAACTCGCGTAAGCATCGTTTTGAGACGTCTCACCGGCAGCGCGATCTAGCGGGATATTTTCCGGTGCTGGTCGATCCGGCCCAACAGGGCGTGAAGGGCCGCACGTTTCATTTGATCGCGAAAGACGACGACGGGAAGTTTCGCAAGCGCAGCTATTCCTTCGATGGGGCGTTGGTGCATCTGATTGGGACGGAGGATTACGACATAAGCGCGGGCGGAGCGGCAGGGAAACCGGGTGGGCTGGACACCGGGAAATTGCAGGCTAAAGCGCCAAGCCGGGATGGTTCCGGCGCAACTGGATTAATTTGAAGCAGCGGTTCGGGTTGAATTGACCGCCCGCCGTCCGCTGATGCCACCAAAACGACAATTGGCTGCGATATAGCTGCGGATCTTTTTCTGCAAACTTCCCACAACGGCGTGTCTGGGGGTTTCAGGTTCGAAGCCAGTTCTCACATAGCCGACTAAACAGTCCGTGGACTTGAATGGCCCGTATGTAAAGGTTAAGAGGTTGACTGATTTTGGAAAAAGCACCTTCGGCCCACGACTCCCAGCAGCTATGGCTGGCACGACGAGATCTTGTGGATTCTGGGATCGACATACGGGACGCTGCGAGCCCTGATTCCATTGGCTTGTTGTTCTATCCCGAGACTTACCGTTTGTGCAACACGACAAATAGCCGTCGTGTTTCAGGGACAGCCCGCACAGAGTTAAGGCTACACTCTCAGGCATGGCCGCAACCGACCCTAACGAACTCACCTCAATGATATAGAATGTCGCCCATGACGCCAGTCAGGCAAGCTTACCATTTCGCGCATCCCTTCGGGCCACAGCGTATCGTCGGTATGACGGCGCTTGTAGTCACGGTGATCGCTTCTCTCGCCATCACCTGTGGCCTTGCATTTTCCCAAGCCACTGCGGCTCCTCAAGCCGGTAAGAAAGCACCAACAAAGTCTGATAAGCAAGTCACATATGACCTCATTAAAGGCGTGGATTGTCAGGTCGAGGCCAAGGTTATGAGTCAGGATGCGTACGGACATATTTCCGCCGAAGGCGTCCAATTGCTCTGCGACGGGCAGCTAATTCCGTTGATTGACGGCAAACTCGCCAACACTTGGCTCGCGACTGCTGACTTCGGCAAGATTAAGGTTGAGAAACCGCCCTACTGGCCTGCCCTCCTTGTTTATGTCACTCCGGACCAAAATCGCAAAATACAAGCATTTCTTGCACCTATGGCTGACTTGACTTCCGCATCACACCATGGAGATATCGCCCGAGTGAAATCTTTGCTCGCCGCGCACGCCGACCCAAACGCGAAAAACGCTGAGAGTGATGCGGCTTTGAACTGGGCATCTAGGGAACAACATTTAGATGTCGTTAGGGCATTGCTGGCGGCCGGTGCCGATGTAAACGCAAGAGGCCAAATCGGCGATACGGCATTGATTGATTTACTTAGGGCTTGCTCAGCCAAAACGTTTGAGCTGACGCAGGTCTTACTCTCCGCTAAGGCCGATGTTAATGCCGCGGAAGCCGATGGAGTAACAGCACTAATCGCGGCGTCACGTTGCAACGATCCGAGGGTGGTGCGAGCCTTACTTGCTGCGGGAGCCGATGGCAGCCGTAAAGCCGACAACGGCGACACAGCTGTGACTTTGGCTTCGACGAAAGGCTACCGGGATATCGTACACCTCCTGGAAAATGCAGCGCTCTTCGCTCCCATTTCCACACCGGAGCCGCCGAGTCACGGTGGCTTTAAGCAGGCTGAACATGGGATGTACCTTACTGTAGTCGTGGACGTCAACAAACGAGTAGGCGGCGATACTTACCTCGGCGAGAGGCAGCTATTTTTGGAGGCTAATCGAATCGAGTGGGATAAAACCGGGAGAATAATAGCTCTGTACGGTATCAAGCCCAATGTGAAGAACAATTTTTACGATCATCACAAGCTCGCTTCAGTGCCCCAGGATGACCTTACAATTGTGCCTGCGGTAGGCAAGCTGTTAGCAAAGGACGGCGCTATTATCGAGCTCAGATTTAGCCAGTACCCAGAGCATACCCTATCATTTAGCATGAAGTTTGATGACCCTGCCGCCCATGTCACAGAAGCGGAATGGCTGCTCCCACAGTAAGTTTTTCGGGCCGCAATAGCGGCTTCCAGAGTCCCACGTAGCATAACCTACCAACCAGTCGCAAAAATTGGGTTTGTCCCAAAACGTAACCTTTTTGGGACTTCAAGCATCTCCCGCTTTGCCGTAAAACGCGTATATCGCCGGAGTGGCTTCCAAGTTATCCTGAAGTCGCGCTGGGGAAAGTTTCGAAACAAAACGCGCCGTCCAATCGGCGTCCCCGACCTTTCTTTCAAGTGCGGGTACCTGCTGAAATACCTCGGTTCAACCATGAAAGCACGTGGTTAGGCGTCTTCAATTTTGCCGCTGATTTCCACGCGGTCCATGGCCAGGAACTGCTTTACATGCGGATGTTGGCATTTCTCCAGTTCCGCCACCGGTCCGAAATAAATAGCTTCGCCCTTGTAAAGGAACATCACTGAATCGGCCACTTTGCGCATGAGGTCGAGATCGTGAGTTACCACAATCGAAGTTAACCCTAATTGCTTGTTCAGGCGCAGCATCAAATTGCCGAGATCGTCGGACATAATGGGGTCCACCATGGTAGTGGGTTCGTCGTAGAGGATGCATTCGGGCTGGGCGGCGAGAGCACGCGCGATGGCCACGGCGCGCTTGTAACCAGTGGAAAGATCGGTCGGATAAAGGTCTTTCACCTGCAGCAGGTCGACCATGTTGAGCAGGCCGTTCACCACGTCTTCTTTGTTCTGCTCGTCGTAATCTTCGCGCAGTTCCAAAGAGAATAGAATGTTTTCGCCTACCGTGAGCGAATCGAAGAGCGCGCCCGATTGGAACACCATCGTTACCTTCTTGCGAATCTTGCGGAGGTCGGCTTCAGACATGTGAGTAATGTCGGTGTGGCGTACAATCACCTCCCCGCTATCGGCTTTCAGAAAACCCATGATGTGGCCGAGGCTAACCGATTTTCCGACGCCGCTGCGTCCGATAATGGCAAGCGTTTTGCCGCTATCGACAAAGAAACTGACGCCTATAAGGACGGGCTTGTCGAATTCTTTGCTTACGTTGCGAAATTCGATGTAGTGATTCTGAGCGCCGTTGCTGGTGGCCATCGTTTATTAGATATTGGCAGCTTGCCAGGCGGCCCACTGTTCTGGAGTATTTACGTTGTCGACGATGCCATCGATTTCCACGGTCCCAGCCTGCAGATTGCGGATCAAATCGAGCAGGCGCAAATGGCCGACGTCCAAGGCTCGCTGGATGAATGGTAAACAGCCGCTTCGGTAAACGGCGCAAAGCGGATGAAGACGACCCGCCGGGTCTTTCGCCACAACGCACAGCGAACCGCTTTCGCTGGCGGTTTCGAGCAGCACGCGCAGCCAGGGCGCTTGCAAACCAGGCATGTCGCAGCCGGTAATGACGTTGAACTCCGCGCGCCGGCTGAGCAAAGCGGTTTCCAAACCGGCAAGCGGCCCGAAGCCGCGCCTAAGATCTGGCAAGCACTCATACGGCAAATCCGCATAAGCCTCTGGCGGTCCAACCAACGCCACCGAATCCGTAACTTGGGCTAGAGTGGCCGCGACGGTCTCAACCAGCAGTTCAGAACGAACGGGCAGCCGGGCCTTATTCCGGCCCATACGCCTGCTTTGTCCGCCCACCAGCACAAAGCCTGCCGCTTTCATGCCCAAATAGTAGCATTGGCCTTAAGCTTTTCCGGTTATAATCAAAGCGGTTAAGCAATCTTTCTTCTCGTATGTGTTGGGCCTGACGTGGAAAGGAGCGGTCGCAACTCAGACTGATTTCTGATTTGTCTTTGAGAGTATCGGAGACTCGCTCCAGTTTGTCATGTTCCTCCCCCGACGTCGAACCGTCCAACTCTCGGCTGCCGTGCTGCTGGCTTGTCTCAGCTTAGCCAAATCGCAGGGCGGCGAAACTCCGCGTGTAGAGGCGATTCGTTTCTGGTCGTTCGGCGACGTTACGCGCATAGCCATTGAGACCGAAGGCGGATATCAGTTGACTTCTGAACAGATTGAAAACCCGGCCCGAGTTTACTTCGATCTGATCGGGCTAAAGCCTCCCGCGAATGTGCATAAGGGCATGGCCACCATTGCGGTAGGCGATCCGCGCGTACGGCAGATTCGAATCGCTGAGGTGACACCCGGGAAAACTCGCATTGTGTTCGACCTGGATTGTCCTGTTGAAATAGTGTCGTCGCAACTGGTGAATCCCGACCGTCTGATGATTGAGATCCGGCCGAAAGGGACATCGCTGCCCGCGCTGACTCGCAGCGTCACTGGTTCGCAGCGTATTAATTTATCGCTGCCGCCTATTGAAACGGTAAAGGACCCGGCAACGGCGGCCAAAGTGTTGGGCTCTTTAGAAAGCGCTCAGGCGGAGCCGGCGAAAACAGAATTGGATGTAGCCGGAACGGCGGCAAGCATTCAGACTAATTCAGAGGCGAAAATCTCAGTGCCGGTGAAGGTGGACCTGCCGCCTCCCCCGCCCGTTGAGGCGGCTTCGCGGCAGCCCGCGCGCGATGCTACCGTGCGGCGCTCGAAATCGACCGTCAACCTGCCAGGCGGCGACCGTTCGCTGGTTCGCGTGTTCGGATTGAAACTGGGCCGCGTTGTGATTGATGCCGGCCACGGCGGGAAAGACACCGGCACCATTGGGCCGAACGGCTTGATGGAAAAGGAGCTAGTTCTGGACGTTGCGTTACGGCTCGGCAAACTCATCAAGAGGGAATTGGGCGCCGAAGTTGTATACACGCGGTCTGACGATACCTTTATTCCGCTGGAGGAACGTCCTTTGATTGCCAACCGCGAGAAGGCCGATTTGTTTATCTCCGTTCACGCAAATGCCTCGGCCGAACCCACGGCCACAGGTGTCGAGACCTACTATTTCAACCTGAACTCCGATAAGTCGGGACTTGATCTGGCCATGCGTGAAAATGCCACCGCGGCCAGCTCCATTTCAGATTTGAACGATCTACTGCATCGCGCCGTCTTACAGACGAAGCTTGAGGAATCAAGGGAATTCGCGCAAAAGGTTCAGGAATGCCTGCTGGTTAACGCTGAGCGGATGAATGCCCGGACACGCTATCGCGGAGTGCGCAGAGCGCCCTTCGTTGTGCTGATTGGGGCTACCATGCCTTCTATCCTGGCCGAAATCGGCTTCGTTTCGAACCCGCACGACGAGCGGCTGATGAGGCGGAATGAGCAGCGGGAGCGCATTGCCCAAGCTCTGTTCAAAGGCGTAATGCAATATGCCAATTCCTTGAGCCACACGCAGATGGCGCGCGTCGGCTCCGAATAGTCATTCCTCGCCGCGATTATTCTTACTGGCCGGGCAGATGCCGCGCTTGCTGCTTCTTACGAAATCCACCAAGGCGCGCGCGTGCTCTGAATTGAAGCCGTCTTCAATCTGTTTCAGGGCGTCTTCCTGCTTCAATCCGGAACGGTAAAGCAAGCGGTAAGCGGCCTTGAGCTCCTTGATCTGATCGAGCGAGAATCCCGCTCGTTTCAGCCCCACCATATTCAAACCGTACGCCGCCGCGTTGAAATCGGAATAAAGGAAGAATGGCGGCAGGTCGCTGTTTACACGCGTGTTGCCGCCAACCATTGCCAATCGCCCGATCTTCGAGAACTGATGAATCACCACTCCACCGGAAATGAATGCCTGGTTTCCAATTTCGACATAGCCCGCCACCAGCGCGCAACTGGCCACGACGATGTTGTCGCCCAGTATGCAATTGTGCGCGATATGTCCGGCGGTCATGATGTAATTGCCGTCGCCAATCAGCGTCTCCGATTCAGCTTTAGTGCCGCGAGATATCGTATAGTGCTCGCGAATCTTGTTCCCGCGGCCGATTCGCAAATAGCTGCGCTCGCCGGTGAATAATTTGTCGAGTGGATCGGTACCCAAAACGGTTCCGGCGGAAATCTCGTTCTCGTCGCCCAGAGTGGTCCATCTTTTGATGTAGACGTAAGGCTCCAATAAGCACCGCGCGCCGATAACTGCCTCCGATTCCACCACGCAGTATTCTCCAATCCGCGTTCCAGGGCCAACCTTTGCGCCGGGGTGGACGCGCGCTGTCGGCGCTATGTATGCCACTTCGTTGCCAGCCATCAATGCTAAGTATGTAGGATCATGCCTTTTACTGTCGCTCAATTGGCCCAGATGGCCGGCGGAACTGTGGAAGGAGACGCCACGCGCGTCATATCGGGCGCGAATACAATTGAAAGTGCGGGGCCGGCGGATCTCGCGTTTGCATCGAGCAAGAAAGCGTTAGCGTCGGCAAATCAATCGAGCGCGGGCTGTCTGCTGGTGCCGGAAACATTTTCTATTAAAGGTTCATGGTCGCTGATAAGAGTGCCTGAGCCGCGTTCAGCATTCGCTCGGGTGCTGGATGCGCTCTATCCAAAGAAGAAGCTCCTGCCGGGCATCCATCCCAGCGCAATCGTCTCACCTGGCGCGTCCGTCGCTTCAGATTGTTTCATCGGTGCTCGCGTGTCCATCGGTGAGAATACGACGATTGGGAGCGGCTGCCAGATTGACGACGGGTGTTTCATCGGCGAGAACGTGTTTGTGGGTTCGAATACAACCTTACACGCAAATGTGGTGCTGTACGATCGCGTCTCGATTGGCGCGCGGGGCATTATTCACGCGGGCTGCGTTATCGGAGCGGACGGATTTGGGTTCACTCTTTCCAGCGAGCGCTACGAAAAGTTTCCCCAGGTTGGTACTGTCGAAATCGGCGACGATGTCGAACTCGGGGCAAACTGTTGTGTCGACCGCGCCGCTCTTGGCGTAACAAAAATCGGCAACGGCTGTAAATTCGACAACCTAGTGCATGTTGCGCACAATTGCAAAATCGGTCACCACGTTGTGGTGGCGGCACAAACAGGCTTCTCTGGAAGCGTAACGGTCGGAGACTACGCCGTGATCGGCGGGCAAGCGGGCATTGGCGAGAAAGCAAACATCCAGGCCAAGGCTGTTGTAGGCGGCAAGAGCGGCGTCCTGACGTCGCAAGTGATTCATTCCGGCGAACCGGTTTGGGGCATACCGGCGCGCCCCTTGCGCGGTTATTTGAAACGTTTGGCGTACACTCAGAAGCTGCCTGAACTCAATGGGATGGTTCGTGAACTCAGGCAGCGTGTTGCGGAGTTGGAATTAGATCGGAAACGGGAGAGTTCTTAAGAGGTGGAGAGAAATGAAGCGCCGATAGGCAATTCATTCTGCGAACCCGACGCGCGTTCTAAGATGCGATTTGCCTGGGACACCATCGCGCGAATCTTTTGCAGGTGAGTACAACATTTTTCATCCATTGCGGTGAGCTGAGATAGTAGGCGAGCGAATCGATAATACCTAATGGTTGGCGTAGTTCGTGTATTAAATCTTCTGAAAACACAGGATTAGCACCTGTTCGGTGGAGCAACGCGATTTCGCTATGGACAAGAGGGACATCTTGCCGCAAAGCGTTGAACTGTAGGACGACTTCGTTCATGCACTTAACTTGAATTGGTAGGTTGCCGGACTTAACGCAAGGATGAATCCGACCGTTCGATTGTGCCTGTGTTTTGGAGCGGAGTCAATAGCAATCGCTCCAATTTCCACTTCTTTTGGCTGCGGCGCTTTGACGCCTCGTCATGGTACGTTCGGTGTGGTATTCTCATGACGTAAACCGATTGCAGCGGGCCTGTGGCGCAGTTGGGAGCGCGCTTCCATGGCATGGAAGAGGTCATCGGTTCGAACCCGATCAGGTCCACCAAACTCCCTCAATAAGTTATTAAAAATTCCTGCGCTCGCTTAGGCCGCAACACCGTGTTTCGCGTGCCAAGCCCCTCTACCTGTGCGAAGTTCACGACAACACAAGAGCTAAAATCTAAGGCTCGGAGGGTTTCCTGAATTTGCGTGGGACGAATGTGCCGCAGTAGAACGGCGCACTTCGCCCGGTTGCACCTGTTCGGTGGCTCTCGCGATTGCAGGCGCACACTCTCTCACAATGCCTACGTGATTGTCGCTCATGCAAACGAGCGCGATCTTGCGCCGGCATGTTCTGTTCATAGGGAATCGCCTGATCGCCCGAGAGAAGAACATCGAACCCAGCGGCTTCAACTGCATCGAGCAGTAGGCCATTCACATTACAAGCAGTCAACAGGCGGCGCAATGGCCGAGGCACGTTCTGATCAAAGAGAACGCGCTTCAACTGGCGAGGACAGGTTTCTGGTGCGCATCGTAGTATGACCGGATTTGCAGTACGTCAAGAAGGCTTAGGCCATAATTACCGGTTGTTTCTTCCGGCGTCTCGACAAGTTCAGCGCATTCCCAGATTGTGTCCGCCGCCACGCGTGAGCCTTTCACCGCCGGACGGCCATTGAGACTACCGGGCACTGTTTCGACTGCGGGAGAGCCTTTCCAGAATTCAGCTTCCATCTCTCCATTTTATCTAGTTCAAGACGGAGGCGGAAACATTCGACTTGATGCGGAACGGAGTTCTTCCCACCAGCCGCTGGGATTATGAGTGTGTATCTACAGCAAAGGCCCGGAGAATGGAATCTCACGGACCTTTGCTGTTCGGAGGAAGGGCGTTACGTGTTCCGACGTAGCGCCCAATTGTTGACTATCTTACTCTAATCCGGCAAAGAATACAAAGAATAATATTGTCCACGCCTCCCTCTACCGGATTCTGTATTTTCTTCCTTCTTTCTAAATCTTTCAATTCAAACAACTTTCATACATCGCCGGCTCCTGAAATTTTCTTAACTCCCGGCTTCTGAAAGTTACCTGGAACCCAAAAACCGGCGGTAAGCGCCATTATTGAACGTGCTCCATGCCTTGAAGCCGTCTTGCTCCGAGTAGATTTGATAGGCGAAGTCGATATTTGCTTTGCAATCGAGCAAGTCGCGAAGATTTACGCCTGGGCGCCGGAGATGAACGGTGTTGATCTGAAAATAACCCCAGTCCAGGGTGCCGTCGGAGTTGTAATGATAGGTCTCGCATTTGCCCTCCGGATTTTCAGCACGCTGAATGGCGAGCGCCACGCGGCACGCGGAGCCGAACTTCTGGCACGCGTATTGTTGATAAGCGCTCAAAGGATGCCGCTGGTCCTGTTGGGCCAGCTTCGCGTCTTCAGTGTTCAGCAGGCGCGCCACTACCAGGGGCCACTGAACGTGGACCTTTAGCGGAGACTGCAGGCTGAACGCGTACTTCGCGTGGGTTTCCAAAACAAAGTACACCGCAGCGGCCCCGGCAATCAGCAGCAGCAGCCCGAACACTACACCGCTTCCGTCGGAAGTGCTTCTTGGCTGCGGGGTATTCCCAGTGTTGCGTTTCTTACGGATTGCTTTTCTTCGTTGCCGCGAAGCGCTCTCCGACGATGCAAATGCCATCCGTACGAGTGTACTCAAAACCGCTCTTCAAGCTTCCATAGTGTTGGGGCTGTTTCACCGCATACCGCGTCCTGATAACTGTATGGGAGTATCTGAACATGGCGACTTCATTGACGCATAAGCCGCATCGTGAACCTCATGCCGTGGATGAACGGGCAAGCAAAGCGGGTCTGCGTGCAGTTGCGTCGTTTGAGGCGGCCAAGGGAGTTTTGGTGATTGTGCTGGCGGCCATCATCATTGCGGTTCACCATCACATAGAAGATTACGCGGAAGATCTTCTCTACCATCTGCACATCGATTTCGATCACCGGTTTGGGCGCGCCTTGCTGCAGGCAGCTTCCAAAGTTGGCGATGTCCGCATGTGGACTGTAGGCGCAGCCGCGGCCGTATACGCAACGGTTCGCTTCGTCGAAGCTTGGGGGCTTTGGCAGCGGCGGGTCTGGGCCGAATGGTTCGCGCTGCTCTCCGGCACTCTTTACTTGCCTTTCGAGATCCTGAAGGTAGTGGAGCGCGCCTCTTGGGAACGCATTGGCGTGCTGCTCATAAACGTGGTTATTGTTCTCTACATGCTGGAGATTCGAGTTCGCGAAGCGCGCTGTAAAGACGATGCCAAAGAGTCGGCTGTTTAGCCGGCAACCAAGCGTTTTGCTCAGTCGCCGCAACGGTCAGCTTTGAATTTCGGCAATAGGTGAACCGCTGCGCTGCTTCCAACGTCCGCGCGTGAAGTCGGGGAATCTGACAGGCGCGCTGCCATGTTCTACAGATTGCCTGCTCAACGGCCCAGGGCGCGGAAAGAGAAGCTGCGTCGTAGACGTCCATATCGGGCGGCAATCCTTTGCGCATGCAATCCATCAAGCGGTACAGCATGATGAAATCCATGCCGCCGTGTCCGCCCAATTTCTTCGCAATCTCGCCCTCTTTCTTCCAGAGCGCGTTCTGGTATTGATCTTTATAGCGGTCGATGGTTCCGTATTCTTCGCCGCCTTCCTGGCCATCGAAATAAATGCGCGGCGGATAGTCTTTGAAAATGCCTTTAGTTCCGGCGATCGTGTTCAGCCGGTCGTAAGGATGCGGATTTGAGACATCGTGCTGCAAGTTGATGGTTAATCCATTGGCGGTTTTAATGAGCGAAGTGTTCAGATCGCCGTCAATGTATTTTTCCTTCCACTTCGGATCGCCTTTTTCAATGTGTTGTTCGCGATAGAGAGCCAGGCCTTTTGAAGGTGTGCTCATGGATACAAGGTAGTCGAAGCGGTCGCCCCGATTGACGCCCATATAGTTCGCTACCGGACCTAAGCCATGAGTGGGATAGAGATTCCCATCGCGTTGCGTGTGTACCCAGCGACGCCACAATCCTTCTCCCTTATTCGAAAACAGTTCTTCCCTGAGATCGTGGAGGTACGCCGCTTCGCCATACAAGAGATCGCCAAACAGACCGGCGCGGATCATTGCCAGGATAAGGGTCTCATTCTCGCCGTAACAGCAGTTCTCGAGCATCATGCAGTGACGGCGCGTCTTCTCAGACGTGTCCACCATCTGCCAGCATTCTTCAATCGTTGTGGCAGCCGGCACTTCCACAGCCACGTGTTTGCCGTTCTTCATGGCCGAAATCGCCATGGGCGTGTGCCAGTTCCAGGGTGTTGCCACAATCACCAGATCCAGATCGTCGCGCGCCGTGAGCTTTTCAAATGCGTGGTCGCCCTGTGTGTAAAGCTCCGGCGCTTTCTGCCCGGCCTTTACCACCATCGATTGCGCAGCCTGCGCTTTCCCGGCAACAATGTCGCACAGCGCATTCACTTGGACGTCCGCAGCCAGCAGATTCTCAACGTGATCTGTCCCGCGCCCTCCCGTGCCAATCAGTCCAACCCGCGGATTGGCCGGTGTAAACGGCATCTTGATGACCGATTCCGTCGCCGTTTCCGCAGGCAAACCGTTACTCGTGCTCACAACAGACGCGGCTATTGCGCCGAGTTGGAGAAACTGCCTTCGAGAGTTTCCAGAGTTGGACATTTGTTGATCTTACTAAGGGCGCGAAAAGACGACCGCTAAACTTCGCTAGTAGGTTCGTTCGGAACGGCCGCCAGCGAAATCAGCGAAACAATGATGAATCCGGCTGCGATCCCCGCGCAATCCACCAATACATCTTTCCATTCGTATGGGTTGTGGTACATAATCGCCTCAAGCCACTCCAAAGTCACTCCCACGAGGATTGCCCCAAAAGCGCGCAGAACTCTATTTGAGACGCTCCCGGCGTTCCAGCACATGAGCAAAGCGGTAATCATGAAAATAATCAGGTGACCGGGGTTATGCATGCGCCCCTGTGTTTGCAAATCCTGTATTTCATGAACTCAGGGCCGAGCGAAAGCGCAGTAACAAACGCAAGCCATGGGACCATCAGAAAACGCATGTGAGAGCTGCCGGGAAGATTCGAAAGCAAAACCCGCCCCTTTAGTTTAGCTTTTAAATCTTATCGGTGGTTTAGGCCAACGTGTATGGCGCGTCCGGCTCTAAGCTGAAATACCGCGGATAAAATCTTTGATCGGGAAGAATGCCGGCGGTTTCTTTTCGAAAGATGTCGCGCTCTTCAGCCGTGGGCAGCGCGTCCCAATCCAAATCGGAAACCGCGCTCACATATGGCGAATAAGCCACGCGCTGGCCGTTGCGCAATGAGTACGCACCAGCCCAAGCTCCTAAGAATGGAATTGAGGCAGCCGAGGATATTTTACTGTTAAGCAACCGCTGTAGAGAGCCAGCTGCGAAAACCGCAAACCGGCTCGAAACCGCGCTTACCGACCTCTGCTTCAGGACCTGGGTGAAATAGCCAGGATCAACCGAGGGCCGCCCCCGGTCTGGGCAAGCACATTCGCCGCCAAATCCCAGCACATATCCAGCCGATTGAATGACTCCATTTCGATCGCGGATCCGGCCGCCCACCATCATTGTGTCTGGATGCCGTTCCATAATTCCAAGCGCATCCCACAGCCAGTCCGCGCGATCGATTTGCAGGTCGTCAGCCACCAGACAAACCAGCGTGTCGCCATCTGCAGTCAGCTCATGAACCAGCCGCCGCAGATCGAAAAGTGACGCGCCGATAGCCAGCGAACCGCGCCTTACGTCCGCGTACTCCAGCGGCTGCGGCGGAGCGGCTGCACCCGTCACCAGTGAAATCACAGCGGCCGGCCGCGCATCGTTCTGCTTTCGCTTGAGCCACCAATCTACTGTGCCCTTCAGCAAGGGGCTGTATTCCACTGTGCAGCGCTCAGCCAAACCGTTAGCATCGAGATAACGCTGCAGCACCGCCCTTTGGGACGAGTGAATATAAGGTTTACTTCCCGAATCGTCTGCCGTTGACTCCGGATGCATCCGCCAGCTGTACACCACCTCGGGAATATGAACGGCCGAATATCCCGCCTCTAGAAACCTTAAAAACAGGTCCCAATCGGGACTGCCTTCCGTGCTCTTGTCGGCGTATCCCTCCAATTCCAACGCAAGTTTTCGGTCAATCACGCCAAGATGCGCGATATAAGCGGAATTTAGAAGCAGAACCGGGTCAAAATCAGGTTTAAAGTATGGCTGCACCGCCTGAGCCCCAATCATCTTGTCCTCATCCGTGTACAAAATCGGCGGGTAATCATGCTTACTGATCCAGGCGCTCACCACCTGCAAGCAATCCGGATACAGCCAGTCGTCGGAATCGACCGGAAGTACGTATCGGCCCGTCGCTTTCTCAAGACACTGCCGCAGGCCGCCTATAATTCCGGTATTTTCCGCCGACGCTTGAATGGTTATCCACGCATGCGCTTTAAGCGTCTCAAGATAATCGAGCAACTCTTTCTTTTTGCATCCGTTGTTCAAAACCAGCCATTCACAAGCGCCGGACGGGTTCTGCCCAACGATGCTTTCGGCAAGCCAACGCAAATAACGCAGCGGAGTGCCATCCCAAACCGGCGTGACTACGGAAAGTAATCCAACTTGAATGCCGCCCTGATATTGGGCTCGTCTAGCTTCGATATGTTTAACCATCCATGCGTTGTACTTCCGGGCGTCCCACCGCAGGTATTTCGCGCGCGCCCTTCGCCGCAGATGGGCCTGCAGGGCTTCGGGAACCACGCCTCCAAGAATCGCCCCTTGTTTCTTAAACAAGTGATATTCAAGTTTCAGGGCCAGCGTTCGGGGAGAGATCAACCCTTAGGTTACGCTGAGGTTTAGCTGGGCAGCCAAGTGTCCGCGTAGTACGTGTCGATTACTCGGGAAGCCCGTCCGCAATGATCGTTAGCCCCGTCGCCGTCACTATCGTCACCTACAACAGCGCTCGTTTTATCCGCCAGTGCCTCAGTCGCGTTTTTGAGCAGGCATATGGCCGCTTCGAGGTGATTATTGTTGACAACGCGTCGATCGACGAAACGCCGGAGATTTTGAAGGCGTTCGAACAGCGCGCAGTAGTAGTCCTCAATCGCGAGAACGTGGGTTTCGCCGCCGGCCAGAATCAAGCGATGGCTCTCTCGAATGCCGATTGGGTACTCGCATTGAATCCCGATGTGCGTCTTACGCCGGACTTCATCAAAATCTTGGTTGAAGCCGGCGCAGCCGATGCCAGGGTCGGCAGCGTCTGTGGAAAACTGCTGGCTCTGTCGCCCGATCTCGAAATTCCTTCCGAACCCACCTTCGACTCGACAGGCATCTACTTCACTCCTAACCTGCGTCATTTCGACCAGCCTGCCGCCAGCCCGACCACGGCCAATACGACCAGCCTCAGTATGTGTTTGGCGCCACCGGAGCCGCTTGCCTCTATCGCCGCGAAATGATTGACGATCTGCTGGTGAACGGCGAATTTTTCGATGCCGACTTCTTCGCTTATCGCGAGGACGCCGACGTGGCTTGGCGCGCTCAGCTGTACGGTTGGCGGTGCTTATACACGCCCCAAGCCGTGGCCTATCACGTGCGCCATGTCTTGCCCGAAAACCGCGCAGCCGTATCGCCCATCCTCAATATGCATTCCGTAAAGAACCGCTGGCTGATGCGCATTAAGAACATAACGCCGCGCCTCTACCTGCAACATATTGTCGCAATAACATGGCGAGACCTGTTTGTGATTGGCGGCTGCTTATTGAAGGAATTCTCGTCTCTTCGCGCCTTTGTCATTGTGTTCCGCCTCTGGAACACAACCTGGAATAAGCGCCGTGCGATCATGCAAAAGCGGCGTGCCAGCGACGAATATCTGGCTTCCTGGTTTTCAAATACTCCAGTAAGCTTCCCTGCCGGCGCCATCGCAGCCGGGCATCCGGGACAAAAGGAATCTGGCGGGCAGGTAAGCGCCACCTGCTCTTTGACAATTGATGCGCATCGCTTTACTGGGAACGCGTGGAATTCCGGCTACCTATGGAGGGTTCGAAACCTTCGCCGAAGAAATTTCAGTTCGCCTCGCCGAGCGCGGCCACGATGTTACTGTCTATTGCCGCGAGCAATATCGCGAGCCTGAATATCGCGGCGTGAAGTTGCGCTACCTTCCTACCCTCCGTCACAAATATCTGGATACCATCGCCCACACCGGCCTTTCCACCCTTGATGTTCTGCGGCAGCACTATGACGCTGTGATCTATTGCAACGCGGCTAATGCCGTATTCACTTTGTGGCCCCGGATATTGGGAATGCCGACCGCGCTGAACGTAGACGGAGTGGAGCGCCACCGCAAAAAGTGGAATATTGTTGCCAAATCGTGGTACTTGCTTTCGGAGTGGATGGCTACCTGGTGCTGCTCGGAGGTCATTAGTGACGCCCAGAAAATCCGAGAGTATTATCTTGAGCGGTACGCCAAAGAGTTCGACATTTATCGCCTACGGAGCGGAAACTGCCAAAGTCCCGGAGACGGACGTTCTGCAAACTCTTGGCCTGGAACGCGGAAAGTATGTCCTTTACGTGAGCCGCATGGAGCCGGAGAATAATGCGCTTATGGTGCGCCAGGCATTCGAACGGGTGAAAACCGATTTCAAACTTGTACTGGTAGGCGATGCCCCTTACGCCGCCGAATACATCAGACAGGTGAAGGACACCTGCGATCCGCGGGTCATGATCCCCGGCGCCATCTACGGCGCGGGCTATCGGCAGCTGCAGTCGCATTGTGCGGTCTACGTCCAGGCCACTGAGGTGGGCGGCACTCACCCGGCCCTCATAGAAGCCATGGGGCGGGGGGCGATGGTCCTGTATCTTGAAACGCCCGAAAATTCAGAAGTGGCCGGCGATGCGGGCATTCCCTTCAATGGCGATCTGGTCGAAAGGCTGCAAGCTGCCGTGGATACTCAAGAGACCGAACGTTCCACTTGGGGAGCGCGCGCCGTAGAGCGCGTTGAGGAACGCTACAGCTGGAACGCAGTTACCGATCAATATGAGGCTTTGTTGAAGCGCTTGGTATCAAAGTAGTGATGATGCCCTATCGGTCTTGGGTGGAGGTTTCGCGGGCCCAAATTGCCGCAAACTTTCAAGCCATCCGCCAGGTGGTTGGAAACTCGGTCGAAGTCATGCCCGTAGTCAAAGCGGATGCCTATCGCCACGGCGCCGTTGAAGTGTCCCGCGTTTTGGAAGAACAGGGCGCACGCTGGCTCGCGGTCAGCAACACCGAAGAAGGCGTGGCTCTGCGTGACGCCGGCATCCGCGCCCGCATCCTGGTGATGGCCGATTTTCTGCCTTTCACCCGCGAAGCGCTGCTCGCCTACAATCTCACGCCCGTCATTCACTCGTTGCCCGATCTGGCAGAGCTGAACCGCATAGCCGGGCAGCGTGAACAGAAGGTTCGTTGCCATCTCAAGATCGACACCGGAATGGGGCGCTTAGGGCTCCGGCAGGATACTGCAACGGTCACCGAAGCGATTCTTGCCGCCCCGAATATTGAGGTTGAAGGACTGATGACGCATTTCGCCTCGGCCGGAAATTATCAGACCAGCCAAACCGACGATCAAATCTCCGCCTTCGAAGGCTTCGCTGCTTCGCTTGGCCAGGCGGGCATCGATCCCTCGTTCTTCCATCTGTCGAGCACCATTCCCATCGCTTACCGCCGCGAACGCGCCTGGCGTGCCATGGTCAGGCCTGGTCACGCGCTGTACGGGTACGTTTCCCCGGCGCGGGGTCAGGCTCCCTCCAACTGCTTGCGCGTAAAGCCTGCGCTTAGTTGGCACGCCACCGTGCTTTCAGTGAAAGATATTCCAGCCGGGGCGCTGATTGGATACGGCGGTATGTACCGCACCCCCCACTCCATGAAATTGGCCGTGCTGGCTGCCGGTTACGCCGATGGCATTCCACATCGCCTGTCTAACCGCGGCAGCGTGATCGTTAAGGGCAAACTCGCGCCCATGGTCGGCGCCGTCTCGATGGATTTGACTTCCATCGATGTAACTGCCTGTCCGGATACCAAGGTCGGAGACGCCGTTATGCTGCTGGGCTCGGAAGGCGGCGTCTCAATTGATGCTCAAGGAATTGCCAAACTTGCCGGAACCATCTCTTATAGCGTCCTCTGCGGTATCCATGCCCGCGTCAAGCGAATTTATGTCTGAATTGACCACTCTCGGCCCGAAACTCTATCATTTGCTGTAGGTTACAGCGCGAATTTCTGCGCTGCCATGCTAAAGTCAAGGTAAAAGTACGATAATTCCAGGAACATTCACCGTCCTTTTTCCGTCTGGTTTGTCTAGTCGGGGAGATCCTCATCATTGAAAAAAAAGTGGAAAGTTGTAATGCTCGTGGTCCTGCTGCTGCTGGTTGCGGGCGCCATCTTCGCGAGTATCAAAATCAGCGAACGCGGTATCGTAATCGTTCAGACCGGCAAGGTTGGACGCCAGGATTTGACTGCCATTGTGACTGCTTCCGGTGAAGTTAAGCCCAGGAATTACATCAACATCGGAGCCAACACCCAGGGTGCTGCGCCAATTGTTTCCATTTACGTGAAAGAAGGCGATCACGTCAAAAAAGGTCAAATTCTCGCCCGCCTGCGCGACGTTCAACCGGCCGCCGATCTCAGAGCCCAGCAGGCTTCATTGAACGCCTCGCTTGCCGATTCCAGCGCTAGTGAAGCCGCCGTGAAGTCCGCCGACGACAGCATAGCCGTGGCTGAAGCGCAAGTCGCTCACGACCGTGCAGATCTCGAACAGAAGAAAGTCGATCTGAAGCGCGCCCAGGAACTCTTTGACGGCAAACTGATCTCCTCGCAGGATTTCGAAGCCAAAAAAATTATTTACGATCTGGCCGTGGCTACCCTGCAATCTTCGGTTGTCCGGGTCCAGGCAGCGCGTTCCGCGAAATTGCAAAGTGCCGCCCAACTCGCCAGTTCGCAAAAGAAAGTGGCGCAAAATCAGGCCATGGTCACTCGTTCCGACGATGTCTTGGCGCAGTACGATGCTACATCGCCCATTGACGGCGTTGTAACAAACCTGCCCATGCGCGCCGGTGAAACAGTAGTTCCCGGCATGACCAGTTTGGTCGGCGCAACCATCATGACCATTGCCGACATGTCAATCATCACGGCTGAAGTTCATGTCGATGAAACCGATATCGTCAGCGTCAAGCTCGACCAGCCCGCGGAAGTGACGGTCGACGCCATTCCGAACCGCACATTCAAGGGCAAAGTGATTGAGATCGGCGATACCGCCATTGTGCGTTCCACTGGCGTTGCCGCTTCGCAAAGCCAAACATCCAGCACCGAAGCGAAAGATTTCAAAGTTGTCATCGCTCTCGATATTCCGGAAGATCTCGTTCGTCCGGGCCTGTCCTGCACTGCGAAAATCACCACTGCTACCGCCGCTAAATCGCTGGCCATTCCAATTCAGGCGCTGACCATCCGTCAAAAGGGTCAACTGCAGACGCCGAAGCCGGGCCAAAAGATGCCCACCGATCCGGCTGCCATCAAGGCCGCCAAGGAAGAGTTGCAGGGAGTCTTCGTGGTGAACAATGGCAAGGCCATGTTTAAAGAAGTAAAAACTGGAATCAGCGGAGCAACCGATATCCAGGTGCTGCCAGGATCTTTACACGACGGCGACGAAATCGTCACCGGCAGTTACCAGATAATCCGCACCATTCGCAACGATGCGAAGGTCAAAGTCGATAACAAGGTTCCAATGGCGCCTTCTACGCCGAGTTAACCGTCAGGATCGTTTAGAACTTTAGGCCGCCACATGGGAACGACTCTACAGACAACACCCCCGGAGCTTGATCCGAAAGAGCGCGAAGAGCGCGGTGAAAAGCTCAAGCGCGAGGGGATCGTTATTCGTACCTACGACCTCTGGAAGACCTACATTATGGGCGATCAGGAGATCCATGCCGTATCGGGCGTCGACATCCAGATCCAGCGCGGCGAATACGTTGCCATCATGGGCCCGTCCGGTTCAGGCAAGTCGACGTTGATGAACCTGATTGGCTGCCTCGATACGCCAACCAAAGGTCTCTATTACCTGAATGGCAAGTTAGCCAGCGATATGGAAGACGATGAACTCGCGCGCATCCGCAATAAAGAGATCGGCTTCGTCTTTCAAACCTTCAATTTGCTGGCCCGGTCGTCTGCCCTGCACAATGTCGAACTGCCGCTGATCTACGCCGGCATCGGTTCACAGGAGCGCATTGAGCGCGCCAAAGAAGCTTTGCGCGCCGTCGATCTGGAACAGCGCATGCACCACAAGCCGAACGAACTTTCGGGTGGCCAGCGGCAGCGCGTCGCTATCGCCCGTGCCCTGGTAAACAAGCCGTCCATTCTACTGGCCGACGAACCCACTGGCGCCCTCGATACCAATACCGGCAACGAAATTATGGGTCTCTTTGAACGCCTTCATGAATCCGGCAACACCATCGTGCTCGTTACTCACGAAATGGATATTGCTAATCACGCTCACCGTGTCATTCATATCCGCGACGGCAAAGTCGAGCGCGATGAAGCTACTCAAAACTCGAAGAAAAAATAACAAAAACAGGGAAAATGTTACACTTGGTAGTTACTTAACCTTAGTACTTGGTGTGTCTAGTTGTGGATGTTGAGGTTACCCGCTGGGAGTGTCTCTGCTTCAGAGTAGCCCCAATTTAGGTTCAGGCATCAACGGAGACGTTGCTCTCCGTTGCTCAGCCAACGAACCTCTTCGCATTCTGATGGCGGAAGACAACGCCATAAATCAGCGTGTCGCCCAACTTATTCTTAAACGCTCGGGCTTTGATATCGACTTGGTCGCGGACGGCGGTGAAGCGCTCGACGCGCATCGAACCAAACCCTACGATCTCATCCTGATGGATTGCCAAATGCCCATCATGGATGGCTTTGAAGCGAGCCGCCTCATTCGCCAGCTGAAACAACCGCAACCCATCATTATTGCCGTAACCGCAAATGCTTTAGTAGGCGAGCGCGAGCGCTGCTTGAACGCCGGCATGGACGATTACTTATCGAAGCCATTTCAAGCCGACCAATTAGTGGCCCTTGTAAACAAATGGGTCGCCATACGTCTCGGTCTATCTGCGCCAGGTCAATAGGAGCACGAAGAGCACCACCCACAGAAAATCCAGGTAATGCCAGAAGATCGCAACGCCTCTGGCGGCGGCGCGCGTTGTCATCTGGTACTTCGGGCCGCCCGCAGGTTCCCGTGTGCGCCAGAGCAGGTAGCCCAGCCCAGCTATGCCCGCCACGATATGCAAACCATGCAGGCCGCTGAACAGAAAGATGAACCACGAGTGCTTGTCTTGCTCTAAGATCACGCCTGAATGCAGCACTTCGAGCCAGGCCGCTATCTGCCCCGCCAAGAACAGAAGCCCTAAAAAAGTACTCCAAACCATGAGCCGGAAAAAGCCCTTCTGATCGGTTGCCTGTAGTTTCCGCCGCGCGCTTTCGACCGTGAAACTGCTCGCAATCAGCACGCCCGTGGTCAGCCACAATATGGAGGGAATCTGAATGTGCTTCCACAGATACCCGTTTTGCGCCCGCACGAAAAAGACGGCGATCAGCGATCCAAACGTCATCGTTACAATGACCAGAATCACGACGGTGGTTATTAGAGAGAGCGAATTGAGTTCGCGTTCCCGCTCTCTAGTCTCAGTGGCAGATTGCACGCATTCCTATTTTCTCTTTTCATATCCCAACACTTTGCTGTAACCTTGAAAAATGCGCGCCCCCCTGATTGGTCTGGCTCTCTGTGTGTCCCTTTCGGCAGCTTCGCTCGTTGCGGCTCCTGACGGCCGTCTGAATGGCGCGTTTCGAAAACCCGGTGAAAACAAAGGCTGGATCTTTGTTCACCTCCAGGGTGATGCTGAAACGCGCGGCTTTCAACATGGCTACCTGCTCAGTGAGGAGATTGAAGACGCAAAAAAAGCCGTTGAGCTTAGCATCACCCACGAAGTGAACAAGACCTGGGCGGAACTCCGCGCTGTCGCCGAAAAATATTCTTTGCCGAAAGTGCCCGCTGAATATCGTGAAGAATTGCAGGGAATCGTTGTCGGCATCCAGGCGAAAGGCTCCAAGCTCGACATCGTCGATCTCGTCGCTATGAATGAATGGATGGAGTTTCCTTATTATTACGGCGAACTCCGCCTTCGCGAAGGCAAGAATCTCACCAGCAGCGTAGCTGAGCACTGCAGCGCCTTCGTTGCCACAGGCAGCTATACGAAGGACGGCCGCATCGTCATTGGCCACAACAACTGGACCGACTATCTCACCGGCAGCCGCTGGAAAGTTATATTCGACATAGCCCCTACAACCGGCCTTCATTTCATCATGGATGGCGTGCCCGGCCTCATTCACAGTGCCGACGATTTCGGCATCAACGACGCCGGCATCATGATCACCGAAACCACCATTAGCGACTTCCACGGCTTCGACGAAAACGGCATCCCTGAGTTCGTCCGCGCTCGTCAAGCTATGCAGTATTCGGAATCGGTTGACGATTTCGCCCGCATTATGGAGCAAGGCAACAACGGCGGATACGCCAACGCATGGCTGATAGGCGATCGCAAAAACAACGAAATCGCCCGCCTTGAGCTCGGCCTGAAAAATGTGATTCTCGAGCGCACTAAGGATGGGTATTTCGTCGGCTCCAACTTTCCCGTTAGCGCCAAGCTCGCCAAAGAAGAGACCGACTTTCCGATGGACGATCCGAACACCCCCAACCAGGTTCGCCACCGCCGCTGGGATCAACTCATGGCCGAGAATAAGGGCAAGATCGACGTCGAAGCAGGGAAGCGCTTCGAGACTGACCACTACGACATCATCACCAAAGAGATCGATCCCAACGAGCGCACCATCTGCGGCCACATCGACAAATCGAGCCGTGGCTTGAAAGGCTGGCAGGGTCCATTCGGCCCCGCTGGAGCCGCTGAAGCGAAAGTGGCCGATAGCGCCATGGCCGAGAAGTTATCCTTCGCCGCCGGCGCCGGCCACCCCTGCGGCGTCCCCTTCAACGTCAAGCCGTTTTTGAAAGAACATCCCGAATACGCCTGGCAAGCAAGCGAATTGGAAGATATCAAGGCCAATAGCTGGACGGTTGTTGCCGCCGAGCCGGCAAAATAAAAGATGGCTCTCCGGTAAGTTACGATTTAAGCATGCCGTTCACGATCGACGAAGCATTCCTGCCGGCGACTCTGACCGCTCCCCCGATGAGCGACCGGCAGTTTGCGGATTTCTGCGCTGAACACCCTGATCTGTCCTTCGAAATGACCGCCTCGGGGGAGATTATCGTCATGCCGCCAACGTTCTCTTTGACAAGCATCCGGAATCGCGAGATCGTCAGTCAACTGGACCGTTGGGCTTCGCAGGACCGCCGTGGGCTGGTGAGCGAATCTTCGGGCGGCTTTGTACTTCCGAGCGGCGCTCGCCGCTCGCCGGATGCTTCCTGGATCGCCAAGGATGATATCCGGCAATTGAATCAGGAAAGCCTGGATGGATACTGGCATCTTTGCCCAGCGTTCGTGATTGAACTTCGCTCCCGTTCGGATCGGCTGCCGGTTCTCCGCGCGAAAATGCAGGAATACATTGCAAACGGTGCCCGGCTCGGATGGATGATCGATCCGGAAGCGCGCACAATCGAGGTGTATCGGCCGGATCGCGAACCCGAAACGCTCGCGGATCTCGATTCCATAGCTGGCGAAGGACCACTTGAAGGCTTCGTCTTGGACCTCAGGATTGTTTGGAATCCGTTAGCTGGCTGAACTCAGCTCTACGCATTCTCACTCTTCACCAAATGCGGCCGTAATTCCATCTCCCGGCTTCCCCGCACCACCGTCACCGATTCCAGCTTCTTCAACTCCCGCCGCGCAATCTGCGCCCATGTGCTCGTCGGGTCCAATTTCAAGTAAGCTCGCCAGTGCCTCAGCGCGCCCATAATATCCCGCAAACCTTGATACAGCAGTGCCAAATTATAGTGCGCATCGGCGTAGTTCGGATGCAGCCGCAGCGCCTCGTGATAATGAGTCAGCGCATTCTCCGGATCGTTTTGCTCATCGTACAAATTACCCAGATTGAAATGCGCCAGCGCATAATCCGGATCAATTTCTAGCGCCCTCTTGTAGTGCTGCTCAGCTTCCGCCCAGGCATGCCCATTGAAGAACACCGTGCCTAGGTTCACCAGCGCTCCCGCCGAGTTCGGGTCCAGATCCGCCGCCTTCTGATAGGCCGCGATAATTTCCTCGTACTGCGCGCCTTGCTGCTCCAACTCCAGCGCGTGCTCAAACCAGCGGTCCGCTTCCAATTTGTCGCGCAGCTTCTCTTCGATTTTCCGGGCGTTGCTCTGCGTCCCCGGCAATTGCAGCAGTTTGCTGATCTCTTCTTCGGCGAAATCGAACAGCAGCTGGCCGGATACCGCTTCCAGCTTCTGCTTGCCGATCTGGATCAGCACTCGCCGGCCTTCTTTGTAAACCTGAACGTCCTCTCTTAAATCCGGCGAGTCCTTCAAATAGTCTTCAAGCGAGTGCAGCGCCTGCTTCACTAGACGGGGGTTCGCCCCGCCGTCGAATAACCGAATAAGACTCTTGAGCTTCAGAAGATCTCGAAACTTATAATGCGGCAGTTCCGGAATCAGCCTTTGCCGCTCCCAGCTTTTCAATTGCCGGGCTTCGATTTTCAATAGCCGGCAGACTTCCTTGCGGGTGAAGGCTCCGCCCGCTTCACGCTCCAAGGCTGGAGATGGGTGTTGCGCTGGTTCCCGCAGCATTTGACCGATCATAACTCACCCCCAGTTAACAGTTAATTATCCACCTGAAGCGTCATGCTATTGCCGTTCATCCAACGATTTCGACACTTCATCTCGTACGTATCCCTTTGTAGCGCAAGCAGTTGACACCCGCCGTATGGTATCTCATACTAAAAAGGTCCGATATCCGCGCCGAGCACTTATGGCCGACCGCAAGAAATCAGCCCCCGCTGCTTCTCAAACTCCTCTCACCCTAGCAGATTTGCGGTCTGGCCAGCGTTGTATCTTAGATCGACTCGATTTGCCTGAAGAGTTGGCTCGGCGATTGATGGAACTTGGCTTCTTGCCGGGCAATGAGGTAGTTCTAGGCCGCAACGCACCGGGGGGCGATCCGCGTGTTTTCCGCGTGGACGGCTCCGAAGTCGCTTTGAGAAGAGAAACGGCCGCTAAGTTGTTCGTGCGCCGTGATCCCGAATCGGATCTGATTGTGCTTTCATGAGTAGCTGCCATGAGGACGGGCCGCGCACTGGCCTCCTCCCCAACCCGTCGATTCTTCCGCCGCGCCCAGCGGGCGAACGCCCCATTATTGTTGCCATTGTCGGCCCCCCGAACTCCGGCAAATCCACTCTCTTCAACCGCTTAACCGGTCTCCGCCAGAAAGTCGCCAATTTTCCTGGGGTTACCGTCGAGCACCGCATGGGCAAGGCCAAGCTGAAAAGCCATCAGGAAGTCTTTCTCGTTGACCTGCCCGGCGTTTACAGCCTTCACCCGCGCGCCGAAGATGAGCAGGTTACACACGACGTATTAAAGGGAGATCGGCCCGATTTCCCCAAGCCCGATGCCGTCATTCTGATTCTCGACTCCACAAATCTCGGCCGCAACCTGGTACTGGCTGCGCCCATTCTAAGCCTCGGGCTGCCCACCCTGGTGTTGCTTAATATGGCCGATGACTTGGCTCTCCGCGGCGGCAAAGTGGACGTAGCCGCGCTTGCCTCCGAGCTGAACTGTCCCGTCGCTCTTATTAGCGCCGCCAAAGGAACGGGCATCGACCGCATTCAGCAATTCCTGCTTGGCACCGCTGCTCGTGTAAACGCCCCGCCTGCCAGAATCGAATTGCCTGTTTTGCAGGACGTTCCGAAATGCCGCCAGTGGGCGGCAAATCTCGGGGTGCGCGCTTCCTATCGTGCTCCCGCCCCGCCCCTGTGGACCCGCCGCCTCGATGCCGTTTTCCTGCATCCAGTGGCCGGGCCGCTCGTCTTCGCCGCTATCGTGATCGCGGTGTTTCAAAGCATTTTCTCGTGGGCGCAGCCGATTATGGTTGGGCTGCAGACAGCCGTCCAGCGCTCTGGCGAGTGGATGGCTGTCGTTCTGCCCGATTCGCCCTGGCGTTCATTGCTGATCGACGGCATCTGGAAGGGCGTCGGCTCCGTGGTCGTCTTCCTGCCGCAGATCCTTTTGCTCTTTCTCTTTATCGGACTTCTGGAAGACTCAGGATATCTTGCCCGCGCCGCCCTCATTGCCGACCGCACCATGGCCAAATTCGGCTTGCAGGGCAAGTCGTTTATCCCGCTGCTTTCCGCTTACGCCTGCGCCGTTCCCGCCGTAATGTCTACCCGCGTGATTGAGAACAAGCGCGACCGCATGGCCACCATCATGATCGCCCCGCTCATGACCTGTTCCGCGCGCCTGCCCGTCTACACCCTCTTGATTGCCGCGTTCGTGCCGAACACTGACAATTCTTGGGGATTTTCTTTCTTTGCCGGCAGCTACCATGCTGGGTCTTTATGTTCTGGGTTTCCTGGCCGCACTCTTCGTTGCGCGGCTCTTGAAATCGACCATTCTCCAGAGCAAGAATTCGTCGTTTGTTTTAGAGATGCCGCCCTACCGCTGGCCCACCTTGCAGTCTCTTGCGCCTGCGTCTGGTCGATCGCGCCAAAGTGTTCCTGCGCCGCGCCGGCACTGTCATTCTGTTTGTCGCCGTCCTGCTTTGGGTGCTGGCTCATTTGCCGTTGGAAGGCGGCAAGACTCCGGCGCTCGATCATAGCTACGCCGCGCATGTCGGCAAAGCCATCGAGCCAGCCATCAAGCCGCTCGGCTTCAACTGGAAAATCGGGATCGGGTTGATCAGCTCGCTCATCGCGCGCGAGGTGATGGTTGGCACCCTCGGAACCATCTACGGCATCCAAGGAGATGAGCATTCCGCCGGTCTGCAAGCGGCTTTGCATCACGATCTCAGCACCGCTGGCGCTATCGCCCTGCTCGTCTTCTTCGCCTTTGCTATGCAGTGCTTCTCAACTCTGGCGGTCGTAAAGCGCGAAACTGGCGGCTGGCGCTGGCCCGTCGTTCCAGTTCTCTTACATGCTGGCGTTAGCGTACTCTGGTTCCTGGTTGGCTTTTCACATCACCCAACATTTTCTCGGATGAACACCATACATGACGTAGTGATTCTCGGCTCTGGTTGCGCCGGGAACACCGCCGCAATCTACACGGCAAGAGCGAATCTGGCCCCGCTCGTCTTCGAAGGCCACGAGCCTGGCGGTCAGCTTTCCATCACCACCGAAGTCGAAAATTTCCCCGGTTTTCCGGAGGGAATCCACGGGCCGCAGCTCATCGAGAACATGAAACAGCAGGCCCAGCGCTTCGGGGCCGTTTACCGGCACGGCCGCGTTGCTTATGCCGATCTTTCGAAGCGCCCTTTCACCCTGCAACTGGAAGATGGCTGAAACTGTCCAAACCCGGACGCTGATCGTAGCCACTGGCGCTTCGGCGCGCTGGCTGGGTCTGCCGAACGAGCAAAAGCTCATCGGCCACGGTGTTAGCTCCTGCGCCACATGCGATGGGTTCTTCTTTCGCGGCAAGAAAATCATGGTCATCGGCGGCGGCGATTCCGCCATGGAAGAGGCCAACTTCCTAAGCCGCTTCGGCAGCGAAGTCGCGCGTTGTTCATCGCAGCGAAACGTTTCCGCGCTTCGAAAATCATGTACGACCGCGCCGTGGCCAACCCGAAAATCACGTTTCTTACGAACACGCGTCGTTGAAGACATTTACGATGTCGCCAAAGGCGAAGTAACCGGCGTCAAGCTGCGCAACATTGAAAACAAAGGAAGCTTACGATCGCGAAGTGGACGGCTTCTTCGTCGCCATCGGCCACATTCCCAACACCAAACCATTTGCTTCGCAGCTCGATCTCGATCCCGACGGCTACATCATTACGCACGGCGGCGCCGAACGAACGTCGCCGGCGTTTTTCATGCCGGCGACGTGCAGGATCGTACTTATCGCCAGGCCATTACCGCGTCAGGAGCCGGCTGCATGGCGGCCATTGAAGCAGAGCGCTTTCTCGAATCCGAAGGCCACTAATTCAGCTACGCGCCGTAAATGTTCCTGCTCAAAAACTCATTCCTGAATTTCCCATTCGGATCGTACTGCTTCAGAATCCCTTGATATTCCGGCAACATCGCATATAGCTGCTTAAACCGTGCTGGCGGCAAAGTGAACAATTTTCCCCAATGCGGCCGGGCGTCAAACGGAGCCAGCTTCTCTTCAATCTGCGGCAGCAATTCCTTCACGGCCGGCCATTCCGGTTTCCACGTAAAGTGAATCGTTATCGACCGTCGCTTGTAAGCCGTGCTCATCCAAAGGTTGTCGGCGTCAATGCTGCGCAGCTCTGTAATGAAAAGATGCGGCGTCACGCTGTCCCGCAGTTGCTCCACCGCCAGAATCGCCTGATACGCTTTCTCGCGTGGAACAAAATACTCCGACTGCAACTCTGCTCCGCTGCTCGGCGTAAAATTCATCCGGAAATGCGGCAGCCGCTCGTACCACGGGCCGGGAATGCCCATCTGCTCGGTGCATGCCTCCGCCGGATGCCCCGCCAGCGGATGCAATTTCTGTTTCGCCAGCGTCGCCCCAAAGAACTTCGGCTTTCCCTCTGCTCCTCCGCCCTGGTCCATCCGCTGCTTAATCCACACCTGCGTCGCCCGGTGCTTCTGCCAATCCGTGAACAAGCTCACGCTATACCCGCTTGAAAAAATCTCGTCGAAATGGCGCTCCAGATTATCCAGCGATAAATTCTCGTAGACGAACTGCCTTACTTGATACGTCGGCTGAACGTCCAACGTAACCTTAGTAACTACGCCCAGGCCGCCGAGCCCGACCACCGCCCCACGAAACTGCTCGCCGTCCTTTTCACGCGAAAGCCTGACGATATCCCCGCTCGCCGTCACAATCTCTAACCCCGACGCTGCCGTCGCCAAATTCCCATTCTTGTCACCCGACCCATGCGTCGCCGTGGCGCACGCGCCTGCCACCGAAATATGCGGCAGCGATGCTAAATTATGCAGCGCGAATCCATTGCCGTCCAGATACGGCGCCAAGCGTCCATAGGTAACGCCAGCCCCCACCGTAACGGTGCGCGCCTTCCGGTCCAATTCCATTCCCGTCAAATTCTTTAGAGAAATCTGATTATGCGTGCTGTCCGCAATCCCATTGAACGAGTGTCGCGTCCCCACCGCCCGCAGCGAGTCGCAACTCCTTACAACCTTCTGAACTTCCTCGACTGTCGTCGGAAGATGCAGCCGGTCTGTGCTGAACGTGTAATTGCCCGCCCAGTTCTTGTGAGTGTCCTGCTCCGCTCCCTGCATAAATCTAGATAAGACGCTGCCGGTAATCAATGCGCCGGTGGTCTTTAAGAATTGCCGTTTGTCCATAAAAGTCACCAACTACTATATGCCGCCCCGCGTTGTTTACCTTCGGCTCTGAACTGGAGAGCGCTAAGTCACCCTTCTCCCCGGGGTTTTGCAGTTCTTTCAAAGTCTGACGTAAGATCGGAGTACCGCTTACCTTCTTGCATTCAAGGCACGAATAGCTAAAATATCCGCGATGCGGTCGTCCAGGAATCTCAGCCGCTCCGCCGGCGAGAGCGAAAGCATCCAGCGAATGAGCGTCAAGTCCACACCGTCTTCGCTGTAATCCGGAAGAGGGGCAGCCTCCGGCAATTCAATGTCTGAATCCGGCATAAACTCAGCATATCCGAGCGCCTGGGCTGCACTCGCGCACAAAATACAGCAGATGCCGCAATTCCTTCTGTTCAGGCGTAAAAGGGCATCGGTTCGGATTTTCTTCTAAACTAAAGATCGCCTTCTTGAGCCCTCGATACCACGTCAGTGCCGCGTCGGAATACCCGGCGTCTACTTCCCCATATATAGCCGGCAAGGTCGCGCTGAGCACCGGCGGCACCACACCGCCTGAAACGTTTGGCCCTCGATATGCACCATTACCTGTAAACTTTTCTTTGCGGTCATTTTGTTTCGGGCGTCGATCCCGGCCTGACCATGGCGCTCGAATTCGCCATACGTGATGCATGTGAGGTCTATCAATGGGAACTGGAACTGTCAGGAAAACTGAATCTGAAAACGAGCAAAGGATGCTGCGTCTCTTTATCAGCTACGCGCGGGAAGACGAAAAGATAGCGATAGCAGTGGCGAATGCGGTGCAGATAGCGCTGGGACCTTCGGCGGAGGTGTTTATAGATAGCGGCCTGCGATTTGGACTCGATTTCAAAGCGGAAATCAAAAGTAAATTGGATGAGACCGACGTGCTCATCGCGGTTTCTTCGGACGCTCTTAAACCCGCGTTTGGCTTTACAGGCTTAGAGCTGGGATACTTCATCCATTCAATTGAGCGCGATTTGAAGCCCGCTTTCAGGCGAAGGGTTGTGCCCATTTACCTCGAAAAACCGCCTGACGTTCTGGCGGAGGACGAAGGTGTGAACATCGGCATCTCGCGCAGCACCCTGGCGCTCACGTTTGAAGAGTACGAGGCCAGCCTGAATATCGACTGGGACCACGCCATGGTAAAGTTTCTGCGCGAGTTCCAGGCCTTGGCGGACAAGCTGCGCGAAGACAACGGGGGAGCCAAAATTCCGCTGAGCCCCGAACAGCGCGATCTGCTGGGCTTAGTGAAGCGCATGCAGCTAGCCATCTTCAGCCATCTGAAAAACACTCCGGAATCGACCTTGAAGCCGCAAAAACAAATCACCATTCGGACCAGCGATGCGGCCTTGGAAGAAGCCAAGGGCGATCTTCCACCCGACGCGCAGCTTGTGCCCGTCGGAACCGGAAATCCGATGTCCATCTTCGGGCTGCCAAGCGAAGTGATGACCTGGTACGACTTCCACCGCCAAACAAAGAATGCGAAATTCAGAGATTCTTGGATTGACGCCATCGGCAGCGTGGTGTGCTCGTCACTGCAAAGCCAGCTCGATGTGGACAATAGCCAGGTGATCGTCTCCTACGACGAGAAACATGCGTTTCGGGTGATTCTCACTACTGGCACCCGTTACTTCAACGGCACGCGCGAGTTCAATCTTTATTTTGTGGAATATTTGAAGCGCGGCGACTTCGGCGACCGCAGCACGACGGTCATTTTCAAGGGACTGGAACTGCTTTGCCGGTTTCGCTCGCTGTTTCTCGAAAAGAACAGCGAATTCTCGAGCCTCAGCTTTCAGGTGGTGAACATCGGCTCGTTCAGGAGCGTGGCCCGCAGCATGGAGCGGGAGCTGAACCTTCTGCGCCGCGACGCGCTGGAGGCAGGGTTGGACAGAGCCAACGTTTGGGCGGAGTTTGTGGATTGGGCTCGCTTGGCGAAAATGGCGGAACTATGGCGGCCGCTCGAAGGGCGCATTCGCGCAACGCTCACTGAGATCCGGTCCCAAGACGACGAGAACCTGGAGGCCTACCGGTCAAAGCTCGTTGCGTCGATCAAAGAGATGGAAGAATCGATGCGGTCTATCAACGCCGAGACAATCGCCGAAATGGCGGAAGAATTGAGGAAGTATACGGTAACAGCGAGCACGTAGGCAACTTTCGGCAAACGGCCGATCCCGAACTGTACAGCGTAAACCGAAACAAGAATGGTTCAGACCGATTCTCGATCTGCGGCTCATGCGGAAGTTTTGCGGAGGGTGTTCGATCTCCCCGGCCGCGGACTAACTCGGCCGCTTGCGGAGGGTATTCTAGCCCTGGATTTTCCGGATCATGATGCTGAGCGTATTGCAGAATTGAGCGGCAAAGCCAACGAGGGTGGGCTGACCGACAGTGAAGAGCCCGAGTTGGAGGCCTACATTAACGTCGGTGATTTGCTGGCCTTGTGGCAATCCAAAGCCCGGGCGGACCACGACACGCGTGCTCGGGATGAACAACGAGATAAGAAAGCGGATCAGGCACGGACTATGGCGCGAGGGCATGCATCTTGAATCGGTTGCCGAATGACCTTCCGAAGCCCTTGGCAGTGGTGTCGCAGGGAAGGTTGGCAGGATAGTCGCGAGCGTAATCAGGGCAATGCTCGAATGTTTAAAATGACGCAGCCAAGTGATCACCGAGCGGATGTCACCGCTCGGTATTGTCTCGGAATTTCACTAACAGCCCCACGATCACTCTCTTTTTCAGGTAAAGAAAGTATGTCGTCTACGTCGCGGTCAAGCCCCGCTCTCCCAGTAGCGGGCTCGTCGTTAGCTGACGCTTGCGGCTTAATCTTCACCTCGTTGTGTGTGCCATCAAAGGCTCCCATGATGGCATCTCGATACATCCGTTAGCTGAAGTGCAGAGATTCATCTAAGCGTGTTGCACGCTGACCAACCGCGGCATGTAAATTCTAAGTTGAATGTGCGGCTTCGATCCGCCCCGGCGGCGCGATGGTGTTCGCCCCTAGATCTAGGACAACGACCTGCCATCCCGGTTAGAGAGAACCACCTGTCCCCGGCCTGCACGGAATCGAAGTCTTTTCCAGCGGTTCGTCGGGCCGTGTGGAATGTGTAATTATACCGTCCGTGTTGAATTGGCCGAAGGGAGTTGCATGCGTACCCTTATCACCCTCGTCCTACTGGCGTCGTCGCTTAGAGCATTTCAGACGAAATTCGTCAACTGAAAATAACGGCCGGCGCAAGCGACACTCGTCTTCCTGTCGTGTCGCGGTGAGCCTGGATACCAACTCTAAAACTCATACTCCGGCGGAGTGATCCCGTTCGCCCGCATATACATCTCCGCCGATGCCCGATGATGCGCGGTATGTTCCATCAATCCCATTAGCAGCTCAAGGCCATTCATATTGCCCTCTTCGCTCTTATAATCTTTCGCAATCTGCTCCGGCGTCAGCGCTTCTACTCGCTCGATAGCGCTATCGAAGCGGGCCTTTACAAATGCCGTCACCGCCGCCTTCGACATCCCTTCCGGCTTCGGAGGATTTGGCTTCGCATCGGCGAAGGAACTAAGGAGGTAGTCGAACCCTTGCGACAGGTGAACCAACTGCTCCGCGAAGCTCATTTGAGGAGGCGTGAGTTTGAATGAATAATCGGTCTCGGGCATGGCCGCCGCCACTTTAAGCGTAAAGTCGCGCGAAGTTTTCAGATGTTTCACGAAAGAGCCTTTAATATCCTGCGAAAAAGCAGGGACAGAGAGGCTTAGAGAAAGCAAGAGCGGGACGAGAGTTCGCATGGGTTGAGTTTACCCGATCGAGCGCCCATCTGATGAACGGTATGATCGAGGCGTAATGGCGACACTGAAAGATCGTAAGCGGCGCGGGGAAGAAATCTCCAAGAAATATCGTTCAATCAGCGGCAACGACCCCTACGCTGGAGCGGTCGACGCAATTTCCGATATTCTGTTGGCGGTCGCGCAAACGCAGAGCGAAGCGACGAAGATTCTGCACTCCGCCGAAATTGAATTCCGAAACTTGGCGGAGGCCGAAAGCTTTTTGTCCGAAGGCTGAAAATTGATGGTGTAGCGAGTAGTTCCCTTGTCAACCAGCCCAGAGCGTCTCCCTCTGTCGGCCTTGCTCTCGCACGCACTGATCGCCTTTATCATCGAATTCGATAACGAGTTCGAACGGCAGATGCCGCATCGGACAACGAATTACGGCTCGACTCCCGGCTCGCATGACTCTCCATGGCTCGTATCCATGGTGATGTGGTCAAAGTTCATGAGGTTCATTCCTGAGGGCGGCATACCTGTCCGTGAGTTGCAATGCCTGCTCCCGATGAGCAACAAGAGCCTCCAGACGTGGTTGACGCGGCTTGGCAAGTGGTGGGGCTACCTCGTGGTCGAACCGGTAACGGGCGCCCGATCTCAGCGAATTCATCCAGACGCGGTAGTCCGTCCTACCCTGGCTGGCCGCAAGGCCCAAGCAGTGTGGCGTCCATTAACCGGCACCATCGAGAAGCGCTGGCAGCAGCGGTTCGGCAATGAGAAGATTGACCAACTTCGAAACTCCCTTTGGGCGGTGGCGAGTAAGCTTGACGCCGGACTGCCCGACTCTCTTCCCATCTTGGGATATGGATTGTTCAGCACAGGGCCGGGTCAAGAGCAGCATGAGCCCGCAGCAGCCGCAACCTCTGAGTTCGCGTTGCCAGCACTGCTCTCCAAGGTTCTGCTGGCGTTCGCCATCGAGTTCGAAAACGAATCTGAGGTCTCGCTCGCCATCGCCGCCAACATCCTAAGGCTCGTCGGTGAAAGAGCAGTGCGTGTCCGCGATCTCCCGCGTTTGGCCGCCGTATCGAAGGAGGCGGTCGCCATGTCCTTGAGCTTCCTCCAGAAGCGCGGTTACGCCGTCGTTGAACCGGAATCGCCCGGCGGCCGCGCGAAGGTGTGCGTGCTTACACCCAAAGGCAGGCGCGCTTACAAAGCTTACCTTCAGTTGGTCTGGACCATTGAAGAGCGCTGGCAGGCGCGCTTAAGCAATGACAGCATCTACACCCTACGGCAGTTGCTTGAGAGTCTCGTCGGCGAATCCACTGCCCAGCAGTCGCCTTTATTTCGTGGCTTGGACCCGTACCCAGACGGCTGGCGAGCATTAATCCCCAAACCTGAGGGTCTCCCGCACTACCCAATGGTCCTGCACCGCGGAGGCTTCCCGGACGGCAGTTGAACAAGTAAAAAATTTTGGTGGTCCGCTCCGCCAGTCAACTGCTGTATAGTCTAACTATGGAAGAGCGATCCGAGATCCCGCCCGGCACCTTATACATGTTGATCTTGAAAACGCTGGCGCGCCTGGGTTCCATGCATGGCTACGGCATCGCCCAGCACATCCAGCAGACTTCAGACGAAGTTCTGCAGGTGGAAGAGGGGTCGCTCTACCCGGCGCTCCAGCGCATGCTGATTAAAGGCTGGGTGATTGGCGAATGGCGGCAATCGGAAAATAATCGCCGCGCCCGCTTTTACAAGCTCACCCCGGAAGGGCGAAAGCAACTTGGTCGTGAGTTGCGCGAGTTCGAACGAGTGATGGCCGCCATCGGACGGGTGATACAACCGGCATGAGGGAATTCTGGCGGCGGCTGCAATGGTTCGCGCACCGTAATCGGTTCGACCGTGAGCTCGACGAAGAAATGCGTCATCATCTTGCCCTTAAGGCGGAGGAGCAAGGCAGCGTTCCGGCTGCAAACCGCCAATTCGGCAACGTTACGTTATTACAGGAGGAGAGCCGCGCCATGTGGACTTGGACCTTTTGGGAGCAATTTGCGCAGGATCTTCGCTATGGCCTGCGTACGATGACCGCCAACAAGCTGTTTACGAGCATGGCTGCTTTACGCTCGCTCTCGGCATTGGCGCAAATACCGCCATCTACAGCTTCATGGATGCCATCATGCTGCGCGCCTTGCCGGTGCGCCATCCGGAACAACTCGTGCTCGTAAACTGGCGCGTCAAGGGTAATTCCTCGGTGGTATACAGCCACTCCGGCTCCTCTTACGACGAACCGGGTGGAGGAGTAACCAGCCCTAATTATCCATATCAGGCATATGAATTCCTGCGTGATCATAACATTCCTTTTCGACCCTATTTGGCTTTGCGGAAGCTGGACGCCTTAATCTGGTCGCGGATGGTCAGGCTGAACTCGGCGAAGGGCAGTATGTTTCCGGCGGTTATTTCGGCGCCCTCGGTGTCAGGCCCGCAGTCGGCAGGCTCATTGGTCCCGAGGACGATAAGCCCGGCGCTCTACCGGCAATCGATATATCCTATAGCTTCTGGCAGCGGCAATTTGCGGGCAGTCCCAGTGCGGTGGGAAAGTCCATTTTGCTCAACGGTAAGCCTTTCAGCATCGCCGGTGTTTCCGCTCCGGGTTTCTCCGGCGTTCGGCCCCAGGGCGCGCCCCAGGTTTTCATTCCCGTTCGCCATCTCGGATTAGTCTACCTCAATACCTATGAGGATGCCGCCTCAAGGTTCATCGACGGCCATTTCTATTGGATCGAGATGATGGGACGCCTCAAGCCGGAGGTGAGTCTGCAGCAGGCCCAAGCCGACCTTGGTGGACTGTTCCGGCACTGGGTAGCAGGCACCGCCAGAAACGAAACGGATCGGAAGACATTGCCGGCACTGTGGCTGCAGGAGGGCGGGTCGGGAGTCGATTCATTGCGGAGGCAGTATTCGAAACCGCTTTACGTCCTCATGGCAATGGTGGGGCTGATTCTGACCATCGCCTGCGCCAACATTGCCAATCTGCTGCTGGCCCGATCGGTCGCTCGAAGGCGCGAAATGGCCGTGCGTCTCAGCTTGGGAGCAGGACGGCTGCGGGTAATGCGCCAACTTCTCACCGAGAGTGTTCTCCTTTCACTCTGTGGAGGCATCCTCGGAATCTTTGTCGCAGCGCTTGGCATTCGCTCTCTCACGTTACTGCTGGCAAATGGCCGCGACAACTTCACACTGGGCGCGCAACTCGACTGGCGCGTATTGTTGTTCACTCTGCTGATCGCGCTGGCAACCGGATTTCTGTTTGGCCTTGCGCCGGCTATACAGGCCTCCAAAGTCAACATAACTCCGGCTCTCAAAGAAACCCGCGCCAGCAACCCGCGCAGCCGGAAGACGCGCTTCGGAATTCCTTTTGGGCTGAGCCACGTATTGGTTGCGTTTCAAATCGCCACATCCCTGCTGCTCGTGGCCGCCGCCGGCCTGTTTGTGCGCACGCTCGCCAATCTGCACTCCATCGATATCGGGTTCAATCGTTATAATGTGCTGCTCTTCAACGTAAACGCGGCTCAGGCAGGTTACAAAGATTCTGCGCTCAAGCAGTTCTACTCCGAACTCCATCGCCGTTTCAATTCCATTCCCGGCGTACGCAGCGCCACCATGACCCAAATGCCGCTGGTGTCAAACTCGACAAGCACTACAGACGTGGCAATTCCAGGCCTCCCGGAAACGGAGGGGAAACGACCGTTCACCGCGACTGTGCAGATTGGGCCTCAATTTTTTGAAACGATGCAGATCCCGATTCTTCTAGGCAGGCCGATTGACCAGCGCGACCGAGACGGCGCTCAACCCGCCGCTGTGGTAAACGAGGTCTTTGCAAAAAAATACTTTCCCGGCGTGTCACCGCTCGGACGCCATTTTGGTCTCGGAGGAAAGGAGGGGCTTGATACCGAGATTGTGGGTGTCGCGAAAACAACCCGCTACAGCTCGCTGAAAACGGAGATTCCTCCCGTCGTCTATGTCTCATATTTACAGCCCGGGAAACATAACCCTCTTGTGGGGATGTACTTTGAACTGCGGACCATAGGCGATCCCTTGTCGCTTGGCAATACCGTTCGGCGCGTCGTGCATACGATTGGCCCTCAGGTTCCCGTCGGCGATATTACCACCCAGTCCTGCACCATTGACGAAACAATTGTGCAGGAACGAACATTTGCCGATCTCTGCACCTGTTTCGGCGCTTTAGCTTTGGTTATGGCCTGCGTGGGTCTCTACGGAACCATGGCCTATGCGGTAACCCGGCGTACCAGCGAGATCGGAATCAGGATGGCTCTCGGCGCTGTGCGCCGCCGCATAGTGTGGATGGTGCTCCGCGAAGTGCTGTTGCTCTGGGGCGTCGGCCTGCTGGTCGGGGCCGCCGCTGTTTGGGAAACAACCGCGTTTCTAAAATCGTTCCTGTTCGGTCTCAAGTCCGACGACCCGTTGACGTTGGGGACGGCGGCGGCCATTCTAATCGCCTCGGCGATTCTAGCCGGCTACCTCCCAGCACGGCGGGCCTCACGCATCGACCCTATGACGGCCCTCCGGCACGAATAATCCTGCCGACCGTGCTTCAGAACCGCGCACGAGCAAGGGTTTGCAAAACAGCCCAATGCTATCGTTTAAGCCGTCATCAAAGATGTCAAATGTCACTTTAACCCCCGCCGAACCGCCGGGTCTACTGCAACGGTTCTTCCGGGATCTTGGACCCGGATTGATCACCGGAGCGGCCGACGACGATCCCTCTGGAATCTCCACCTATTCAGTCGCGGGCGCGGCATTTGGCTACGCGGGTTTATGGACCGCCCTCTTTTCCTTTCCATTAATGGCGGCAGTTCAATTGATGTGCGCGCGCCTCGGTATGGTAACCGGACGCGGGCTTGCCGCCGTCATCCGCACTCGCTATCCTCCCTGGGTGCTTTGGACCGCGTGCGCCCTTTTGATAGTTGCAAACGTTTTCAATATCGGGGCGGACCTCGGCGGCATGGCAGACGCCACGCATATGGTCACCGGCATCCCCGCTTATTACTGCACCCCGGCTTTCGCGTTGCTCATTGTCGTTCTTCTTTTTCGAACGTCTTACCGGACCATCGCTCGTATTTTCAAGTGGCTGACGCTTGTTCTGTTTGCTTACGTGATTGCCGCATTCCTGGCTCGACCGAATTGGCTCGATGTGCTCCGCGCGACTTTCATTCCACATATCGAGTGGACAAGATCGTACATCGCTGTCCTGGTTGGGATTTTGGGAACCACCATTTCGCCATACCTGTTCTTCTGGCAGGCGGCGCAGGAAGTGGAAGAGGATCGGGCGCATGGCAAGATCACCTTGGCCGAGCGGAGAGGTGCGACAGATATCGAACTCAGGGCTGCCACAAAGGATGTCGTCACGGGAATGTTGCTTTCAAATCTCGTGATGTATTTCATCATCCTAACCACCGGAGCTACGCTTCATGTCCGAGGTATCACGCAAATAGAGACGGCTCAACAAGCTGCTGAAGCCTTGCGCCCTCTCGCCGGCAAAGCTGCCTATTGGCTGTTCACACTTGGACTGATAGGGACTGGAATGCTCGCAGTGCCCGTTTTGGCGGGATCATGCGCCTACGCTGTGGCAGAGGCAGCTAGGTGGCGTTCCGCCTCTCTTGGAAAGAAGCCGCGTCTGGCTCGCCAATTCTACGCTGTAATCGCCGTAGCCGTGCTGGTCGGTCTCGCTCTCGATTTCGCCGGATTCGACGCCGTGAAGATGTTGTTCTGGTCAGCGGTATTGAACGGTTTACTGGCGCCGCCGCTGGTCGTCTTGGTGGTCTTGCTGACTAGCGACCGCAGGGTGATGGGGAAAAGCAAAAACTCGCGGGGCGCGCAATGGTTAGGATGGACATGCGCGGCCGTCATGAGCGTGGCCGCAATATCTCTGTTGATCCTATAACGATGCACGAAGAAACGGATCTCCCGCTGCAGCCGGCTGCTTTCCATCCCCGACTTTGAGGCAGCCGCGGAAAAGCGAATTGCTCATGGCGTGTGGGATCGCGTCCAGGGGGCGCCGCGGATGAGATAACTCTCCGCTGGAACCGCGAAGCATGGCAGCAGATTCGATTGCGTCCGCGTGTTCTAGTTGATGTCTCGCAATTGGACACGCGAATTAATCTGTTCGGTCAGGAATTGCCGTTCCCGATTCTGCTGGCGCCTACCGGTGCGCAGGGCTTGATCCATCCTAACGGTGATTTGGAAGCAGCTGCCGGCGCAAAGGCGGCACAGGCAATCCTCCTCATCAGCAGTAGTGCTTCTGTTCGTGTCGAGGAGATCGCCCGTCACAGTGGACCTGCCTGGTTTCAACTCTATGTCCAGCGCGACCGCGGGTTTACCAAGGATCTCGTGCAGCGTGCCGAAGCCTCTGGTTGCCGCGCTCTATGCGTCACAGTTGACTCCCCTACTCATGGCGTCAGAGACCGCGAGCATCGAACCAAAAGCAAACTGCCACCTCGGGAGTTGCCTAACTTGCCGGGCCCCGATTACCTTGACCCAACCGTCACCTGGAGAGACATCGACTGGCTGCTGTCGTTCGCTCAAACGCCTGTCGTGCTGAAAGGGATTCTGGATGTTGACGACGCGGAGACGAGCGTCAGCGCGGGCGCAGCTGGAATCATAGTCTCCAATCATGGCGGCCGCAATCTCGATACTGTGCCCGCTACGGCCCACGCGCTGCCTCAAATAGTGGATCACGTAGCGGGCCGCGTGCCGATCATAGTGGACGGAGGCATCCGGCGTGGCACCGACATTCTGAAAGCCTTGGCATTGGGAGCTGCCGCCGTTGAGATCGGCCGCCCCTATCTATATGGCCTGGCTGTGGCCGGCGCGGAAGGTGTCGCTCAGGTTATCCGCATTCTACGTAAAGAATTGGAATTGGCAATGATGCTGAGCGGCCGCGCGACGATTGCATCTATCAATCGCTCCGTGCTTTGGCAAGTTCCATAAGCTCATCCAGACATCCCACAGGGGTCAATGCTAAGCTCTCCTCTATAGGCCAAGCAGGAGCTGCTATGCACGAAAACAAATCCGAGATACTTCAAGGCACGCTCGATCTGATGGTGCTGCAAACCCTGGATGCCATGGGGACTCTGCATGGATATGGCATCGCCCGCCGCATTGAGCAAATCAGCGAAGAGGCGTTACAGGTAAACCAGGGCACCATTTATCTCTGCCTTGTTCGGCTGCTGCAGAAGAAGTGGATCAAGGCGGAGTGGGGCGCCTCGGAAAACAACCGTAAGGCGAGGTTCTACTCAATCACAAAATCAGGGCAAAAGCAGTTCGCCGCCGAAACCGAGAATTGGCAGCGTGTCTCCGGCGTCATCGGCCGCCTGCTCCAGCTGAACGGGTCGAAGTAATGCTCAACTAAACCGCCAAGCGAGGTTCTTACTTCTTCGTAAGCTCCCGATACACTACCTCCGTAAAAGTTGCGAACGCGGGACCGTTTCCACTCTGCCGGCGGAGCGTCTCCCACTGCCTCCTTAATCTCATCCAAAGACTTGCCTTGCGCTGCCAGGTCCTTAATCTTTGCCCGCTTCGCCTCGGCGTGCGCCAGATATTGTTGAACCTCGGCCTTCGTCTCCGCGCCGCCATGCCCTGGAATGAAAGTGTGCGCGTCCAGCGCCACAATACCTTTCGTAGTCTCAATCCATCCTTCCGACGATCCGTTCTTCTCCAAATGGATCAGCGGATCGGGCCGGTTCGTAATGATATCTCCGGTGAAAACAATCCTCTGCTTTGGCAGATAAATCACCAGATCGCCGCTTGTATGCGCCGGTCCCCAATGCAGCAGCTCCAGCGATACATCATCCACTTTCAAATTTTCTTTATTGGTAATCACCCGTGTAGGTAGTTGGTCCGCTGGCGGCGCGTCTTTGCCGCCTGCGGCGATTGCGCGTTCCTGCTCTTTTTTATTGTTTTCCTGGGCAATGATCGTGATACCCTTCGGAAACGCCGCCAGGCCGTTTACGTGATCTCTGTCACTGTGCGTCAGAATCACTGTGTTCACCGGTTTCGGCGTCAATTGGGCAATGTCGTCCAGTAACTCCTTCCCGCTCGCCGCCGAAATCTTAGCGTCAATTACAATAACGCCTTTCTCTCCAATAACAACCCCGCTATTGCCGCCTCGGCCTTCCACCCAGGAAACGTTTCCTCCCAGCGAATGGACAATCAAAGGTGCTGGCGCAGGGCCTTGCGCATAAGCCGCCGCCGCAAGAGCGCTCAGCCCCACCGTCAATGCAACTCTAACCGAAGATGCTTTCTTACGTGTCATGGAGTGATTATTCTTTCATTCAAGACTCTACCAATCTCCACGCACGACCCGCCTACTCTCGCCTAGAGCATATTTTCCAGCCGGACATAGCTCGCTTCCATTCCGTGCTCCATACCGGTCGCCAGCATGCGCGCCCGCGTTTCGGCATCGGGTAGGGTCATGCGCAGTGTCATCAATGTGCCAGTGCCGTCCGGGTCGAACCTCGTTTCAACATGGTTGTCCGGCGTCGGGTCGGGCAAATGCATGCGCTCCACATGAACGATCTTGCTGTAAGGCTCCAATTCCAGATATTCGCCCGTCAAGTGGAACCCGCCTCCTTTGCCGTCCTTCCACTCGTATCGTATTTTTCCGTTGGGCCGTGCCTCGCTGATACAAACAGGCATCGTCCATCCCTCAGGGCCAAGCAACCATTTCTGAATCAGTTTCGGCTCGGTGTGCGCACGGTATACCGCCTCCGGTGGCGCGGCAAAGTGCCGTGTCACAACAACATGTTTATCGCCTTCGGTCTTAAGTGTCATTTTGCTCATCGTGTGCCTTTCCATTCTCTGGCTTCATATTGGCTAGAATCTCGTCCAGCCTGTCGTAGTTTTTCGCTAAAGCTTCCCGCAGCATCGCAAGCCATTGGTCGATCGCTTGAATACCCTCCTTTGCCAGCCGGCAAGGGCGTTTCGTGCCTTCGACCCGGCGCGCAATCAAACCCGCCCCTTCCAGCACTTTCAAGTGCCTCGAGATTGCGGGTTGTGTCATGTCGAACGGTTCCGCCAGTTCCATCACTGTCGCTTCGCCCAGGGCAAGACGGGCAAGAATCGCCCGCCGTGTTGGATCGGCCAGCGCGGAAAACGTGAAATCGAGCGTCATTGCATTTGATATTAGTTATATAAGTATATTGTTATATAACCATAAAATTATTGTCAAGAAAAAACCACAAATTTATAACTCTCAGGCACACCGCTTAAAATTCTGCCGCCCGTTGATCGACATGTCCTTCAGGAGCCGATTTTTTGCTAAATCCGACGGCAACAATGGTCCAGCACGTGCTTGCCTTAAGATCGAGAGGGCTTTTTTTCTCGCTCGCTTTGGGCTTACTTTCAATCCTGTCCGCCCAAGACACCGCAAGACCAGCCAAAACCGTCTCATCCGATGGCTGGAGCACAAAAGCGTTCGAAGTCAAATATATAGATCCAGAGCGGTTGCGCCAGATCTTCTCCGGACGCTCCTTTGTGATGGAAGCTGACAGTGACCTGAAACTGCTCACCGCTCACGGATCGCCCGCGTTTCTAAAGGAAGTCGAGGACACGGTTAAGCGATTCGACGTGCCGCCGCCACCGCCGACCAACATACAAATCACCGTTTATCTCCTCACCGTTGCCGCTCAAGCCCCTTCAGGTCGTGCCCTCCCTCCGGAGTTGGCCGCCATCGGCAAAGAATTGGCCCCTGCAGGTTCTCCAGCGCTTCGGCTGGCTGATTCACAAACGATTCGGGTCCGTGAGGGCCAGCCTGGCGAAGCCGCCGCATTGGTCGATGCGCCGGACGATTCTAGGTTGTCGCGGATCAGAATTCAGTCTGCTTCTATAATCCCCAGTGCGAAAGCGGGCGCGATCAGCCTGAACGGCCTGAGTGTCTGGCTCGACATCCTCCCCACTACCCCGGATACAAGCCGCCCTGCGGTAAAGACCAATGCGGACATCTCGGCCAATATCGATGTTGAGCAGAATCAGTCCGTCATAGTCTCCAGAGCCGGAGTCGAAAAACCTGTAGTAGTGATTGCACGAGCCGCCGCCGTTCATTGATACTGGCGCTCCAAATTCTGTTCAGTCTCGCCAGCGGCGCCATCGCCCCGAAAGCCGCTGCAGACCCTTCTTAAAGCGGCCCTTGAGTGGCGCGGATGCGTTCGGGTGCGAATCGCCCGGTCGCAGTGACAGTGACGTGATTTCGCTGCGCAGGCTCTCAAGCTCCGATGAGCCCGGCTTTCGATCTTCCTCCATCTGACCGGCCGACCGGCGCGCTTTCGAATAGAATTTCACGGCCTTCAGGCGCGCAAAGTCACCTTCCTCCACCTTGCCCTGATCGTATTTCGAACGAGCGACCGCTGCATAGGCCCGTGCCATATTCATGTCGCTGTGAAGCAGCTCCAGCAGCAGATCGCGCGATGATGACTTATCCCCTTCTTTGCCCATAGCGGCTCTCGCCATGCGTTTCCACTCCAGGCCGTAACTAATCTTTCCCGGACGAAGCTCAATCGGTCCGGGATTTCCAATTCCGTTCAATTACTCTTTCCCCGTATCGAAAGAGACTGGCAATCGCACCTCAATAACCTTCCGCCCGCGAATGTCGACGAAAAGCTGAAGATTTTCTTCAGCTTCGAACTCCAACTCGAATTCCCCCGAATCATTAGCCTTGCTGGTCGCTGCCAGTTGTTCTCCTCTAAGTAAAAAGACTTCGACGTCTGAAACAATCTTCTGCGGCTCAGTGGAACTGAGAACTTGCCCCACCAGCCGAACCCGCTTGCGTGTAGATTCGAACTCCACTCGCAGGTCGACTACAAACGGTTTGGCTTCCTGCAGGAACTGCCGGGCAGGCGCCGCAGATCCGCGTACTGCCGCCGGAATAGGCTCCAACATGCTGTCGAAGATCGTTTCCGCGGCTTCGGCAATCTCAGTAAGCCATCGCCATCTTCCTCTAGGTGCAAACGCCGCCTTGGCCGACCTGACCACCCCGGCCGGAAGATGATAGCGCGATTCGCGTGCCGCGATCTCAAGCACCTCCCTCCACAAAGCAGCAAGCTTTCGACACTCATCGCAGCCATCCTCCAGGTGTCGTTGCATCAGCGGGCGTTCCGCCGCCGGCGGAATTGCGCGCAAACTCAAACCATTGCTCCGACGAGAAGTGCATTATCCTTTTCCTTCTTTTAGACGAGCGCCATCCGGCTGAAAAACGTGCATCGCTTCTTCTCCTGGTTATAAGAGCAAGCTCCGCCCCGGAAAATACGTTCTTGTCAAATTATTCTGATGCGGCGGTTGATTAAGTTAAGAATTCTTTCCGATCAGTCTGAAGGAAGCCCAGTGATAGGGGTGCGCGGAGACGGTGCGCAAGTCCAGCATGGCGCTCCGCAGCGCCTCAGCTTTGTCCTGTCCCTGAAGCAGATGGGAATAGAACAACTTCATTAGCTCGGCGGTGCTGTGGTCGTCGACATCCCAAAAGGAAAGCAGCAAAGATCGCGCGCCTGCAAATAGTAGGCCTCGGGCCAGCCCTATTGACTCGTCTCCTTCCGCGATGACGCCCAAACCGGTGACGCAGCCGCTCAGCGTCAGCAAGTCTGCGCTTAAGTCCATGTGATAGAGGTCGTAAAGGCTAAGATAAGAGTCCGCCAAGCGAATCCGCGAAAACATTGGGCTGTCTTCCCTGAAATAACCGTGAGTCGCAATGTGAATAATTTGGCTGCGCGCTCCGTTTTCTCTCAATGCGCGTTCAGTAGCGTCCTGTCCCCAAAGAATCCTGGCATCCGGGACAACCGCCGCAACCGCGTCCACCTCTTGCCGGATAAATGGGACTTTGGGATCCTCAACACCCAGGATCAATGATGGCCCTGTAGAGTTTCCATTCGGCCGCTGGCAAAGAGCGTAGATGCTTGCCGAAGGAGCGTACGAAACGGTGAACGCATCGATTAGAAACTCCTGGCCATCGAATAGCGCATGAAAGGGCAGCGAATGGAGTGGGCCGTAGGGCACGATAACCAGATGGCGGCTCTTGAGCATCGGACGCAGCGGCGCAAGAACGTCTTCATATATCGCCCGGAGATGATTTAGCGTGGCGCCCATCAACGGCTCATGAAACCGTGAAACATACTCCCGCCCGAGTCGAAACTTCGACATCTGGAACTGCAGCATTCGAAGTCCATGAGCGATCCGGGAAACGCTCGTTACCTCAAGGAACTCAAGGCTGTCAACGGTCAGTAACGCGGCAAACACCCGGTCATTGATGTAAAAATACTCTATAAGCGAGGCCTCCGGCCCGAGTGAGGCTCGAATTTCCTGTAGGGAAGCAGTTTCCGAGCTGCCCAAATTTCTGTCCGCGGAACCGAAAGGTGACGATTCGCGCTCAAGACTGAGCAACTCGTTCTCGTGCGCCCGTGCTCGCGATTGAATTGTTCTTATCAGTTCCGGCGGCGCGCCCTCCTGCGAGAGCTGTTCGCGTTCAATCCGCCGATAGAACCAGTTCAGCTCCTTTCGCAGCTCACCGATACGTTGCCCCGCTTCGCCATTTTCGACGGCGGGAGAGTGTACACGTCCGAAGATAAGATCTCTTAGAGCTCGGGACTTCGCTTCCTCCACGTACAAGAACGCTTCCTGCCGTGATGCTTCCGAGGAATCGCGATCCAAGCAGAGTTGCACCAGCCGGGCGTAGACCTCCATCTTGCTCTTCATGAACGAAATCTTCAGCTCTTCCGTGTGGAGGCTGCTCCGCAAAGTGTTTAACGCCGAGCGTGACTCCTGGTAAGCAAGGTAAGCGCTCTCCGGGTCTCCTAACGCTTCGTGAGCCTGTCCGGTTACGAAATGAGCTTGATAGGAAAGAAGCGGCGCATCCAGCTTGGAAAGATCTTTAAGAGCCTCGCGGCAATCGAGTAAAGCTTGTTCTGATTGGCCTGTCTTTAAAAATATGCGCGCCAACAAGAGCCGGCACAACACTTGTTTGCTGGGCATCGATGCCGAAACGAAAAACTCCAGCGCCTCTTCACATAGCCGGCGGGCGTCGGCAAAGCTTCCCTCGTTGAATAACATCAGCGCTTGGTACAGGTCCAGCAGCGACGGCCAGACCTTGTTCTTCTCGCCTGCGAACATCTCTTTCGCCTTGGCAAAGAGCTCCCTCGAACGGGAAATGTGGCCTTCGAGTCCCGCGGCAATCGCTAAATTGACTAGCGATCTGGCTGCCTCGTAGTTCATCCCCAATTCTTGAAACTGCTCAAAGCTCTTCTGCGCCATCTCCGCTGCTTCCTCAACCAATCCCAGCTCCAGATAGATTTCCGATTGATCCAAATCGCACAAGCCGAAATGGTATTTATCGTTGTTCTTACGGCAGCTTTCCCGCGAAGCCCGCAGCAGCTCAAGGGCGTGCGCATATTCGCCGCGCAGCCAGAACAGATAGGCAATATTGTAGTCGGCCTGCGACTCCAGCAGCGGCATATTTTGCCCCCGGCAAAAATCGCGCATTTGCCGGAATGCATCCAGCGCCCCCGGGAAATCGTCCAAAGCTATAAGGCAAACAGCGATGTTGTGGAGTGCCACGCCGGCAGCTTCAGAATCATTGTGCGGCAGCAGCAGCTCGTAGGCTCGCTTGTAAGCGGCCAGAGCCTCGGTAAATTGGTTCTTGCGGTGATAGATATTCGCGACATTGATTTCCAGCCGCGCAATCCGCAAAGTATCGCCAAGGCCGCTGAAAATGTCCCTTGCTCTCGATGCCGCCAGGAACGCGCTTTCGTATTCACCCAACAGGGCCAACGATTGTATCGACGTACTGAGCGTGCGTCCCACCTCATTCATATTCCCCGTTTTTTCGAATCGCAAGGCGGCTTCCCGGTAGAGTTCGACAGCCGATTTGCACTGTCCCATGAACCAGAACGCGTTCGCTTTGGCCCGCATACTTAGACCCATCGAGTCGTCGTCGCCCAGCTGTCGAGCGACGGCCACAGCGGCTTCAGCAAGTCTGAATGCATCTGGCACATCAACTCTTAGCCGTCGCCGGACTGCTTCCGCCAGGTCTGCCACCACCGCTGTCTGAAGCAACTCAGGTGAACGCTCTAGAAAAGCTTGGCGGCTCGTCTCATCGGAAAGGCCGCCAAGTTCCGCGCAAAGTTCTTGGGTTCGCTCTTCCATACTTCCGCTAGAAGCCTTTCTCTGTAAGAAGCCGCCTCACCTTTTCAAGGCACCTCATCCGCGTCGGACCAATTGATCCCTTGGGCATCTTCAATGCTGTCGCCAGATCGTCATAATTGAGCGGTGGCACCCGGTAGAAGAGCAATTCGATAAGGCGCTTGCACTCTGTGGGAAGCTCTGAAACGGCATCCCGCAGCATCTGCTCGCGTTCAATCTCTTCTAACAGCGGCGACCGGCAGCCTGGCTGGCTCGTCGGCAAGCGTTTCCCGCTGCCGCTCCGCATCACCGTATCGCCGGCTCTCGTTTTTCCAACGGAAACACTTACGAGACGTCGTTCGAATGAGCCACGCCGGGAGCGCGCGCGGTTCCCGCAACCGTGGCAACTCTTCAAATAGAGCCACGCAGACGCCTTGGAAAATATCGGCGCTGTCGTCTGGAGAAAAGCCAAGTTTCACTGGGATCGAAAAGATAAGATTCTTGTATCTGTCAATCAACAACGCCCATGCTTCTTCCTTCCCGTGAAGGCACTCCCGAACCAGATATTGATCCTCCATGGAACCTTGCATAGATTCGAGATAGGCCTGATGAATACGAGCGGACATGAGATGGCCATCGCCTGTCGTCAGCGCCGAAGGAAAAGCTCGTCTGCGTTCCAAAGCGTGTAATCGGCGAGAATCGCGGGATTGAAATTTCCCAGCCGCTCCGTTGCGCCCACCAGAACATCGGGACTCACCAAACAGATTATGGGCAGGTTCTCCCAAACCAACTGCTGCACGCTGTCGTACATACGTTTTCGCTCTTCATAATAAGGCGTTATCATTTGTTGCTGCATCAGACGATCAATCTCATTTTGCCAGGGTAGTTGTACCCGGCGGGGTCCCAGGTTCCACACATGCGCGCCTCCATCCGAGGTCCACACGTTCATCTCCGAGTTCGGGTCCGCATCGCCGCTGGCTAGCGCCATTATGGCCGCATCGTACTCATAGCTCTTAAAGACGCGATCCAGCAGCGCGCGGAACTCCAGCGGCACTACCTTCACGTCCATTCCAATCTCCGCCAAATCAGCCTGCAGCAGGGTTGCGGCTTGCTCATACTGCGGATTTCCAGCGTTGAAGACGATTGAAAATACCACCGGCTCATGCCTTTCATCAAGCAGGCGGCCATCGCTCCGCCACGAATAGCCGGCCTGGCGCAATATTTCCCTGGCGTCCGGAACCGATCTCACCGGCGCAGGAATCTGCGTGTTCAACCATCGCCTGTTAGCCGGAGTCACATGAGTCGACAACGGAAAGGCCCGGCCGCGATAAGCTAGGCGGGCAATCGCGCACCGGTCAATCGCGGCCGAAGTCGCTTTTCGAAAAGCCAACTCGCGAAACCAGACTTGCTTGCCGGTGATCGAAGGAAGACTTCTCGAACTGAGATCGTTCAGATTGAAAACTAGAAAATTGTACTCCAGGCCGGGTCCGGCATCGTAAACGCGAAATGCTCCAGCCGCTTGGTTTTTTTCCAAAACCGAAAAATTCGCGGCACTCAGTCGGCCGGCGACGTCAATCTCGCCTTGCTGAAGTCGCATCGCCTCGGCCGCGGCATCGCCGGTAAAAACAGCCACAATTTCGTCCAGATACGGCAGATGGGTCCCGTCAGGGTCTTGCCTCCAATAATAGGGGTTGCGCTCCAGAACAATGTGCTGCCCCGGAACATACTCCTTGAATCGGAACGGTCCCAACCCGGCAATTTGCTCGGGAGGAGTCGTCAAATTCCACGCTTGGCTCAGTCGGCCCTCGTCGTAGGCGCGCTTCAAAAGGTGGCATGGCAGGATGGCAACGCTGTCGAACAGCCGCTCGGCGGCAGCATAGGGCTGCTGCAATTCAAATCGCACCGAATAAGTGCTGAGCTTCTGCAGCCGGATGGGTTTTCCCGAAACGATTAGCAAATCGCGCTGAGGAGAGTGAACACGCTCATCCAGATACACCTGAAACGTAAAGAGGACGTCGTCCGCGTCAAACGGTTGGCCATCTGAGAACTTCAGCCCTGGCCGTAGCTGCAATGTGTACGTCCGAAAATCGGCGGATACCGTCCATGAAGTTGCTAGGGCGGCTTCCGTCTTCAGGGAATAACGGTTGATATGAATCAGATCCGCAGTGATTAGACCGATGATCTCCCGCGAATTCCCGTCCACCGCCATCACCGGATTGAGCGTTTTCGGTTCGGCCCGCTGTGAGATCACCAGTCTGCCGCCGCGCTGTCCAATTTCGTGACCGGTAAGCAGGCCCGATAGCGTCATTGCGATTCCGTAGTTGATGAGACATTTCCTTGCCGTCACACTTGTCATCGCCCGTGCCTTCTATGCCGATTCGACCGCCTTTAGAACTCTTTCCGAGTCAGGGCGTGCCACCAGAGTACCACCACTTGAGTAGTACCCATAGTACGAGAAGAGGCTATAGTACGCCAGGAAAACTGGAATCAGCGCAAGTGCAGGCAGGAACATCCACCAATAAGACTCCAGTACGTCGTACTGCCGGAGATTTGCTAACAAATTCCCCCAACTTGGTGCTGGTTCACTCACTCCTAGGCCAAAAAAAGAAAGCACCACTTCCGCCAGCACATATCTGGGAATGAGAAGCGCGGCCTGCGTCAGTGCCACGCTAAAAGCTTGCGGCAGCACATGCCGGCGCATTAAGTAAATATCGGACGCGCCGAAGCCTTTGGCAGCCAGCACATAGTCGCGTTCCTTCGCACTCAGCACCACTCCGCGAATCAAGCGCGCCGGGCGAGCCCATCCGATTGCGCCCATAACCGTAATCAGGAGCAAAAAAATCGCATTGGGAGTGATTTCTAACGGTAGGAAGGCTCGAACCGCGAATAGCAGATAGAGCCACGGAACCGCCAGGAAAATTTCGGCCGTTCGCATGATCAATTCGTCCACCCAACATCCGTAAAATCCCGCTATACCGCCCAGCAGCGTCCCCAAACTCAGCGAGATTACAGTTGCCATTAGTCCCGCGAAGAGCGAGATGCGGCCGCCATACAAGAACCGCGAGAACTGATCGCGCCCATAAGCGTCAGTGCCGGCTAGAAAAATCTTGCCCGGCGCGATTGGTGCCGAAAAGATGCCCTGAAACAAAAAAGCGTACCGGGTAAGCCATCTTCCGGTCTTCGTAATAGCCTCCGTTAGTCCCTTCGTTTGCCCTCCATTTATAGAAAAACGGACGAAGATGCAATTGCTTCTGCTTGTCGATGAAATGAATGCGAGTCGGCGGGGCAAACGGAAAGTCGCGGTTTTGCGAAGCGGCGTCATAAGGAGCCAAAAAGCCGCCAATACCACCGATCCATGAGAAACAATCAGCATTGCTGTCGCAAGGCGGGGTTTGTTGCGAACGTCCATACTCAGTCTGCTCGAATGCGCGGATCTACCGCATAAAGAAGCCCATCGGCCAGCAGGTTTCCGAACGTCAGGAAAACGGTCGCGAGAACTGTTGAATCGACAATCAAATATAGGTCTCGCTGCAGAATTGCTTCTATGAGTAGCTGTCCCAAGCCGGGCCAACCAAAAATGCCCTCGATTACTACCGACGAACTCAAGAGTATCCCAAAAGAAAACCCAAAGAGCGAAATGAGAGGATTTGCCGCCGCCGGCAAAACGTGGCGAAATAGCAATCGGCGGAGCGGAATCCCATGTGCATGAGCCGCCGCGATAAAGGGCGCCTCCAAAACGTCTCTCATTGCAGCCCGGACATGCGACAGCAAAAGCGGCAAAAATCCTAAAGTCAAGCACACGCTTGGAAGAAAAATATGCGCCGCAATATCTTTGCATTTCAACCAAAAGCTCAAATGCGAGAAGTCCAGCGAAGCAACTCCCCCTATGGGAAAATGCCGGCTACGAACGGCAAATAATAACAACAGCAGTGCCAATATTACTTCGGGCGTGGCAAGCAGAGCGGCAATGGTTCCGCGCGCCAGCAAGTCTGCGCCTCTTCGCGGCTTGGCAGCGCTCCACATTCCGAAGGGAAGAGCAATCAGCCACGCGAACAGAGTGGCGATTCCTGTCAAAAGCAGCGTATTCCTCGCGCGAACCCACACGATAGGGGCGGCTGGACCGTTATAGGCGAACGAAAAGCCGCAGTCGCCCTTTGCCACCGACCTCAGCCAATGAAGGTACTTGATCGGGAGGGGCTGGTCGAGACCGTATTGCGCCCGAAGATGGGTGATCGTAGAGGCGGATATTCGAGGATCTAAGCGCATTTCATCGAAGAATTCTCCGGGCGCTAAATCTACCAGTACAAACGTGAGCAAAGAGACGCCCGCCAAAAGAAAGAGGCAATGCAGGATACGGCGCACCAGATATGGCATCGTCAGGGCTTGCGGCAAATGGTCGGATACGCGTCTGTTGGCATTTCGGGGATCGCAGCCACCAAGGAACGGGTATGTGAATCCTTGGCATCGAAAAACATCTGCGGCACAGTGCCGCACTCGACGATTCTGCCCTGCCGTATGACTGCAATCCGGCCTGCCACTTGCGCCGCCAAACGAAGGTCGTGAGTAATGAACAAGTAGGTTAGTGCAAGAGAGGCCTGCAGATCAAGCAGCAGTTTCGTAATCTGCGCCTGAATCATCAAATCGAGGCCCGCCAATGCCTCATCCAGTATTAATAAACGCGGCTTGAGCACTAACGCCCGTGCAATTGCCAATCGCTGCCGCTGCCCGCCGCTGAACTCCTGTGCCGATCGGTCTGCCCATTCCGGCGAAAGACCAACTTGCTCCATCGTCGCCAGCGCTTGCTCCCGGCGCGCCTTTTTCGTAGAACTTTTGTCCGGATCAGAAGCGGTTCCTCTACAACTTCGATCGCCGAGAAGCGCGGGTTCATCGCGGTCGCGGAATCCTGGAAAATAAGCTGGATATCGCCTCGGACGGCGAACTGCTCCTCCCTCCGTAGAGCCAGCAAATTTCTTCCCTCAAAGCGGATCTCGCCGGAATCCGGCCGCTCCAGACCACATATGCATCGTCCGAGAGTGGACTTGCCAGCGCCTGATTCACCCACTAAAGCCAATGTGGAATTCGAGTCGATCGTTAGGCTAACGTCGTCAAGCGCGGTAACTGGAAACCTGTTCCGTGAATACCAACGGCCCTGAACGTAGACCTTAGAAAGGTGGAGAGCCTCGATCATACATGCGAATTGCCGGGGCCGTCGGCAGCCGAGGAATCGAACGCAGCAAATCCTGAGTATACAGATGTTTCGGTCTCCTGATAGACCTCAGTTAAGGGCCCTTCCTCTATAAGGCGGCCGCCCTGCATGATGAATACACGATCAGCCAGCGACACCAGAAGCGCTGGATTGTGCGTGATAAACAGCAGCGCGATTCGAAGCCGCTGCTTCAGTTCCTTGAAAAGATCGAGAATTTCCCTTTGAGTCGTATTGTCAAGCGCACTGGTGGGCTCATCTGCAATCACCAGGCTCGGCCTGCATACCAGGGCCTGGGCGATCACAACCCGCTGGCGTTGTCCGGCACTCAATTGGTGCGGAAAAGCCGGGTAGATCCGGGCATCGCCCAGACCCACCTCAGCTAAAGCAATCTCCGCCGCTCTCCGGTAACTGCGCCCGTTTCCACTCGTGTGAGCCCGTGCCACCTCGGCAATCTGGTCTCCAACGCGCATCACGGGATTCAATGCAGTCGCCGGTTCTTGAAAGATGATGGCCGCCTCGGCGCCTCGAATTTGCTGAAGCGTGCCCTCATCTGCCTGCAAGATCTCACGCTCGCGGAAGCGAATCGATCCGCCTACGACGCGCGCCGATCTCGTATGCAATCGAAGCAGGCCCAAAGCCAGCGTCGTTTTTCCGCAGCCGGACTGCCCGAGCAATCCCACCGTCTCGCCCGGACCCAGTTGGAAGCTGAGATCCTTTAGAGTCTCTCGTTCAATCCCGTTCCGATCGCCGTGGTGGATAGTCAGATTGCGAACTTCAAGCAAGCCATCCCTCATCTAAGTGAGTGTCGGTCTAAAAGAGGCCCGCGTTCATCTGCCGCCAAGCCGCAAGTGCCTGGTACGAATCTAGCCTGCCATGCCCTAAGCCCGAGTTGATCGCCTTGGCGTGAGACATCGATTGCGCGCTGTTCGATTGATTCTCAAAAATGAGAAGAGGCATCAGCAGCGAGCCTCCTGAATCCAACATCAGGGCGGCGGTACCGGACACAAATGGAGTGCTGAACGAAGTTCCCCAACCAGCCGCGTACGTCGCGAATGGATAAGTAGTGACAATACCTTCGCCGGGAGCGGCAACCCACACCAGATTCTTCCCGTAGTTGGAGAACGTTGAGCGCTGGTCGACGTTCGTGGTTGAAGCCACGCCCATAACATTCTTCAGTCCGGCGGGATAGACCAGAATCTGCTCACCCTGATTGCCCGCGGCAGCCACGCAGATGACGCCCGCCAAAGTAGCGTAATTGACGGCGTTCGCCACCTCCGTCGAATAGGCCGCCAGGCTAAAGCTCATGTTGATGATATTCGCATCGTTCTGGACCGCCCAATAGATTGCTCGAAGAATGTCGGATGTGTTTCCCGTGCCGTCTGACCGAAAGGCCTTCAGCGGCATAAGCATCGCGCCTGGCGCGACCAGGTGAATCACGCCGGCCACCATCGTGCCATGACCAAAGTCGCTATATTCTGGATTACCGTCAACCACCGCGGCGGTCGATTGAGAAACTAGCGCGCTGGAGTTTGAACTTACCCATAACGGTTGAGGGGCATTCCCAACCGGAGTTCCCGAAAGCGGGACGTCGCCCGTTTCATCGCCTTCTCCGCTCTCATTTCTGGTGAAATCGTAGCCCGGAACCAGAACGTTTTTCAGTGCCGGATGATTTGGATCGACACCGGTATCGATCACCGCGACCGTACCCGCCCCCTTTGACTTGAAAGGCAGCGTGCGTATTGGCCAAGCCAATGGTCTGAGTCGCCGGCTGATTTACATATCCATGCGGAACCGTCGCGCCGTAATATTCAACCGGCGTGGAATCCGACAAAGCGGCAGGTACCGTGTAGCTGGAGTCCGCAACCGAGGCAATCAGATCCTGCTCTGCGTCTACCACCCCAATCTGATTGAGGAGCGCCCCCAGGAAGGTCGTAGGAGCCAAGCCGCTGGAACTCGTTACCAGGAACACTTGTCCTATCGAGCCGTCTAATCCCCCAGCTACGTTGCAACTCAGCAGAGTGCATGCCAGTCGGATGACAGGTAAACCGCCATTAACACGCACGACATAGCGATCATCGGCTTGAGCTTGCGTCGCCCACGGCGCGCCCATCAATAAGAGAACGACTAACGTGCGAAGCTTGGTTGCCATAACGAATTGTTACCTATTCCTGCTAATAAGGAGTTATTCCTAATAGATAAAATACATCTAAGCAGAATAATAGATCAGAATCGCGACCGTGAGGGAGCGGCAAGCATACGCTTTTTCACACCGCCCGTGATCGGTAGCCCTGCCTGACCCGTGGCAAACGCGGCTTTTTGCTATTCCGAAGAGGACTCCGCCACACGTTTCACCACGTCTCCGGGCCTCTTCAATTTCTTTGTAACCTTTGTTCGGTTGTCCGGTATTTGATGGTGAAGGCGATTGGAAACGCAAACTGACAGGGCGTTGATGCAGCTCGTCCAGGCGGGCGATACCGCCCAACTCGCTTTGCTTTTCGAGCGCCATCATGTTGCTTTGTTTCGATACTTGCTGCGAATGACGCGGAACCACGCGCTCAGCGAGGATTTGGTGCAAGAGGTTTTTTTTCGAGTGCTCAAATACGCAAAAAGCTACGATCCGGATTGCTCGTTCACCGGGTGGCTATATGGGATGGCACACAACGCCTATCGCGATTGCCGGCACAAAACGCGCGGAGAAGAAGCCGCAACGGCCGTTCCCGAAGCCAGGAGCGCCGAACCTATGCCCGAGGAGCTTTTCGCTAATAAACAAGACGCTTTGTTCCTTGAAGAAGCGCTTCAGCGGTTGCCCGAGGATAAACGGGAAGTGCTTGTGCTGAGCCGCTATCACGGACTGCGGTATGAAGATATCGCCGCTATTCTCAAATGCGAAATCGGCGCCGTAAAGGTCCGCGCCTACCGCGCGCTTAAGGAATTGCGCGAGACATTTCGCCAACTTCGCGGAGACAAAATCTATGAGCTTTGACGAATTACGGGTACTGATTCCGCAGTACCTTGCCGGGCAGTTAACAGCGGCGGAAAAGGAAACATTTGAAGACCAGTTGAGCAAGCATGCCGGCTTGCGGATCGAGTTGGAAGAATTGCGCTCAGTCTGGCAAGGGCTCTCGCTCGTTGGCCAGGAGCAGCCAAGTGCAGCGATGCGGGCACGCTTTTACCAGCGGCTGAACGCCATTTCCGGAGATCGAAGCCAGGGGCTTCAGCGCGGGGGTTGGCGTAGTTGGAAAATCGGCGTCCCACAACTCGCCGGAGCGCTCGCCCTTTTCGCCTTAGGTGTGTTTGTGGGCCGCATCAACACGGCCCGCAGCGTTTCGGTACCGGAGATCGCCCAGCTACGCGGACAAGTGGAAGGACTAAGGCAGACTGTAGCGCTTTCGCTAATGGACGGCGAGTCGGCCACCTCGCGGCTCGAAGGGATCTCCTGGAGCACCCAGGTCCAGCGTCCCGACACTGAACTTCTTTCGGCTCTTCTAACTACCCTGAACCATGATCGGAACATCAACGTGCGTCTCGCCTCGCTTGATGCGCTCGAGAAATTAGCGGGAGACGCTACCGTCCGCGCGGCGCTCGAACGATCGATTCCGCTTCAAAGTTCGCCGCTTGTGCAAATCGCGCTTATAGACTCGCTGGTTCATATCCATGACAAAGCCGCCGCCGGCGAGCTGCGGACCCTCAGCTCCGATGCGGACGTAAATGCCTCGGTTCGCCAGCGGGCTCAATGGGGCTTGCAGAAATTGAATTATCAATGAGGAGATTGAAAATGAAACCGGTTGAATTCATTGTTTTCCTCGGACTAGGCGCAGCCGCGTTGTCTCTAGCGAACTCGCACAACTCCGATCGCTGGACGGTTCGCGAGACTGAAACCATCCAGAAGACTCTCACTCTATCCACTCCGCCCATGCGCCTGATTGTGGACAACGTGGACGGCTACGTTCACGTCACTGGGACCAGCGGTTCAGAGGTGCGCGTAACGGCCTACAAAACAATCCGTGCCGAGACGGACGCCGATCTTCAGCAGGCTAAAGCCGAAGTGAAACTCAATATCGAAGAAAAGCCCGGCGGCGTTTCTGTTTACTACGATGCACCTTGGCGTTGCAATGGTGAAAGCGGCGGCTGCCACGGGGAGTATCGCCGTTTTTACAACGTGACCTACAACATAGAAGTCGCAGTGCCTGTTTCTGCCCGAATCGTTGTTTCGACAGTCAACGATGGAGATATCAGCGTAGAGAAAACCGCTGGAGATTTCGAGGTTCGAAACATCAACGGGGGCATTCGCATGCAATCGGTTGCTGGGTCGGGAGACGTGAGCACGGTAAACGGCCCCATCACCGTTCACTTCACCAAAAACCCGGCAGGCGCCTGCAGCTTCAAAAGCATCAACGGTCAGCTGGATGTTTATTTCCCGGCGGAACTCTCGGCCGACCTATTTTTTAAAACCTTCAACGGACAGATCTACAGCGATTTCGATGTAACTCCCAGAGCGTTGCCGGTGGCTGAACCTGAACAGAAAAACGGCAGGTTCGTCTATCGCAGTAATGGGATGAAGGCTGCACGAGCGGGCGCAGGCGGACCCGAGTTTACCTTCGACGCGTTCAACGGGAACATTCGCCTGCATCGTGGACTATGACTCAACCTGTGAAATTCGAGGAGCGGCAAACTATATGAAAAGAACCATTGGCCTATTGACGTTGTGCGCCGGAGCGCTGTTGGCGCAAGATACGGCTGAGAGAGCGACCGTCCCGCTGCATGATCCGTCGCATCCCCCCACAATTCGGGTCCACCTGATGAACGGCGGCGTCATCGTGGAGGGAGCGGATCGCTCCGACGTACTGGTCGAGGCTCGTCCGCGCTCCGATGAGGAATCGCGCGAAAGACATTCCACTCGCGCCGACGGCATGAAACGGCTGGATTTGCCAGGCACCTCGGGTCTTGATGTGACCGAAGAAAACAATGTCGTCAATATCAAGACCACTGCAAACAGGACGGCCGATCTCACCATCACCGTCCCGCGCCACTCGTCGCTCGAGCTGAAGTGCATGAATGGCGGCGACATTTTCGTAGAAAAGGTGGATGGCGAAATCGATGCCGAAAACCTGAACGGCAAGATCACTCTAAAAAACGTTGCCGGCTCGGTAGTCGCCCATTCATTGAACGGCGAAGTGGCAGCCTCGCTCGATCGGATCGACCTCTCCAAGCCCATGTCGTTCAGCACCATGAACGGCGATATCGATGTCACGCTGCCGGACAACCTTAAGGCGAATGTCCGCATGAAGACGGACCACGGCGAGATCTACAGCGATTTCGAAGTGAAGCTGGATTCCCAGACCAAGGTAGTGGAGAACGAAACAGGCCGCCGCCCGGATGGAAGCTATCATCTGCGCTTCGATAGCGCCCTTCGCGGAACTATCAACGGAGGCGGACCCGAATATCAGTTCACCACCTTTAACGGGCAGATCTATATTCGCCGGAAAAAGTGATTTGACCGGCTAACCAGCAACTCCCAATACAGTCGAAAAACGAAAGCAGGTGCCGCATGTCCGTGCTTCAAGACATCAATTGCTGGCGTGACCCAAATCTCTCTTTCGCTTCTGCTGTTGATTGGCGCCGGATTGTTTGTCCGCAGTCTCAAGAATCTCAAAGACTTCGACCCGGGATTCCACACAACAAGTCTGTTGGCGTTCAAAGTGAATCCCACGCTCAACGGTTTTCAGCCGGAGCGTACGAAGGCCTTTTATGAACGGTTGAGAGAGACCCTCGGCGTTCTGCCCTTGTCGAACTAGCCGGGGCATCAAAGAAGATCGCAAGGTATGGCGCGGGTTGCGGGAAGGTGCTTACATGCTGCGCACCAATCTGCAAGCGGGCACAGCCGAAGAACTCTGGTCCCGGTATATGCGGTTGGCCGAGGCGGAGGCGTCGTTCCGCGCACTGAAGAGTGAGCTATCGATTCGGCCCTTGTTCCATCAACTGGAGCCGCGTGCCAAGGCGCATGTCATGGCGGCGTTTCTTGGCTACGCTCTGTGGGTCACCTTGAAGCACCTGCTGAAACGCGGGCCGCCATCGTCCCTTGACCATCGGTGAGCGGCGTCGATAATGCCCAGCCTTTGTCAGCGATGAAGGCGCTCACTATGCTTTCTACTCTGGACTGCCAGATGCCTGAAATGGATGGGTTTGAGGCGACTACAGAGATTCGGCGGCGCGAACGAACCGGCGGCCAGGCCGCTCATACTCCGATTGTGGCTCTGACTGCCTCCGCGATGCTAGGAGATAGACAGAAATACCTCGCCGTCGGAATGGAGGATTTTCTCCCCAAACCGATCCACGCCGGAATGCTGCGCAGCGTACTTGAGCGCTGGATTGGGTCCAAGTCCGCTGAGGAACGCATTGCTGAGCCAGTTTCGGCAACCGGCAATCGCGATTTTCCTAACATAAGAAAGTTCTATTCGCGGAGTTCGACGATGGTGGCGCCAGTGCCGCCTTCGGAGGGAGTGGCTGGATAGAAGCGGCTGACGTGGGGATTGGAGCCGAGGTGTTCGCCGACAGCGCGCTTGAGGATGCCCATGCCATGGCCGTGGACGATGCGGACGCGGCTGATGGAGGCGAGGGCGGCGGAGTCGATGAATTTGTCGACGTGTTCGATGGCTTCTTCGGCGCGCTGGCCGATGATGTTGAGTTCGCGGTAGGTGACGTCGAAGCTGGGCCGGCATCGAGGTACACGTTGCGCGGGAGTTTCGACTGAATTGAATTTGGGTTTACCACTTCAACAACGTCTTCGCGCGGGATCTTCATTTTGAGAAAACCGGCTTCGACTTCGAGGTCTCCGTTCTTCAGGAGGCGGCGGACGGTGGCGATTTCGCGTACGTCTTTCAAACGAACTTTTGCGCCTTCCTCGATTTGCAGCTTCTGAATGGGAGCTGCTTCGGGAGCCATGACTTGCTCGGATTCCTCGCGGAATTCGCGCTTGGTTTTCGAGATCAGCCGCTGCGCTTGATCGGCGGCCTTACGCTGATCGGAGGATTCGAAGAGCCTGCCATGAGCGATTGGGCGCGGGCTTCGAAATCGACGACGAGCGATTCGGATTTCTTTTCCCATTCACGCTGGCGCTGCTGCTCGCGGCGAGCGGCTTCCTTTTCAAGGTCGGCTTGACGCTGCTGCAATTGACGGGTGCTGGCTTCAAGTTCAGCGGTGCGCTGATTATTGGAATCGACCTGGCGGTTGAGTTCGCTAAGGAGTTCCTGGAAATCGGCCTGCATACGGGGAAGAACGGCGCGGGCGTGGGCGAGCAGAGGAGCGGGGAGTTCGAGACGCGTGGCGATATCGAGACCGGCGGATTTGCCAGGAGACCCGAGACGGAGTTGATAGGTGGGGAGTAGAGTCCCTTCATCGAAACCCATGGAGGCATTGAGGACACCGGGAGTGCGTGCGCCGTAGAGCTTGAGCGGAAGGAGATGGGTGGAGGCGAGACAGAAAGCGCCGGACTTGCGGAATTCGTCGAGCATGGCGACGCCTAATGCCCCGCCCTCCTCAGGGTCGGTAGCACGGCCGAGTTCGTCGAGGATGACAAGGCTATCGGGAGTGACGCGTTCAAGCATTTGCTTGACGTGCAGAAGGTGGCCGGAGAAACTGCTGAGACTTTCGGCGATGGACTGCTGGTCGCCTATATCGGCGAGAACGTCGTCAAGCAGAGGGAATTCAGCGTCAGCACATGGAACAGGAATAGCGGCGTGGGCCATGATGGCGAGCAGGCCGGTGGTCTTCATCGTGACGGTTTTGCCACCGGTGTTGGGACCGCTTATGAGGAGGCAGCGCCTGGTTTCGTCGAGGTCGTAGGAGATGGGAACGATTTGTTTATGGAGCTTGCGGAAAAGTGCTTCGAGCAACGGATGACGGGCGTCGCGCAGAACCAGTTTGCGCGGGCCAGAACTGAAGCGCGGGATGACGGCGTCGTAATCGCGGGCGAAGGCGGCTTTGGCGAAGATGAGATCGAATTCGGCGAGGGCTTCAGCGGTGGCGGCAATTTCGTCGACGCGCTCACGGAGGGCGTTGGTGATTTCGGCCAGGATGCGTTCAATTTCGCGGAGTTCGTCTTCGCGAAGACGAACTAACTGGTTGTTGAGGCCGATGGTTTCGAGAGGTTCGAGGAACAGAGTGCGGCCGGTACCGCTGGAGCCGTGGATAACACCATCGACGCGGCCTTTGTGTCCGGCGACGATGGGCACGACGTATCGATCTTCACGGATTGTGACGAAGTCTTCCTGCAGAGTGCCGTCGGTACGGTGGGCGCGGATGAAGCGATCGAGCGATTCCTGGATATTTTTCTGCTGCCGGCCGATGTCGCGGCGGATGCGGCCCAGAGCGACGCTGGCGTCGTCGGTGAGGCTGCCGTCGGGGAGGAAGGATTTGGCGTGGCGGCGGGCGAGGTCGCGGAGGTCTGCAAGTTTATGGGCGCGATGCGAGAGGCGTGGAAAGCGAGCGTGGCAGCGGTCAAAACACCGCGATATTCGCCAGCGAGGGCGAGGTTGTGAAACAGATCGAGGATTTCGCGGCCTTCGAGCGACGTGCCTTCTACTTTTAATGTACGGACTGGACCTTTGATATCGCGAAGCTGATCGAAACGGAGGCGGACGAGAGCGCCGGATTTGGAATCTTGGGAGCCGGCAACATCGCGCAGGTAGGAAACAGCTTCGCCAGCTTCGACCAGGGCGGATTCGAGGAGCGGGCGATGGTTGTGGGGTTCGAGATCGGCGACCAGTTCGCGGCCAGCGGCGCTGCCGGCATAGCGCGCGAGGAGGTCTTTGAACTCATCGAATTGAAGAAGTTGGGAACTACTGAATGCCATCGTGGAAGTCTATGGCCGCGTGACGTGGGCGGTGAGTGATAGGAGTGCGGCAACAGAGTTCAATCACTTCGCGCGTGCCGGAGGTCATGGGGAGATCTGAAAGGGATTCGATAGGGAACCATTCGGCGCGGCGCGAGTCGTCGCCGGGGCAAATTTCACCGCCGAGCACGCTGCAATAGAAGTCTACCAGGACGTAATGGTATTCGCTGGCTCCGGCAGCGGACGGCATGATGCGTTCGAAGACGGTGGCAATGGGGCCAGGCGCGATGCACAGGCCGGTCTCTTCGAAAACTTCGCGGGTAATGGCATCTTCGAGACGCTCACCCGCTTCGACGAGACCGCCGGGAAGAGACCAACTGCCTACCAGCGGCGGCTGGCCGCGTTCAACCAACAGGACTTGACCGTTATTAAGGATAAGCGCGCCGACACCCAACAACGGGCGCGTGGGGAAACGGCGATTTTCGTGCTCGCCTGGGTTAGCCGATGGCAGCCAGAACCTCTTCCGCGTGGCCGTCGACCTTCACCTTGGGGAAGATTTTCGCGACCGCGCCCTTGGGATCGATCACAAAAGTAGTGCGTTCGACGCCCATGTATTTCTTGCCGTACATGCTCTTTTCCTTCCAAACGTCGTAGTCTTCGGCGGCTTTATGATCGACATCCGCCAGCAGGGTGAAGGGGAGATCGAATTTGTCCTTGAATTTGGCTTGGGCTTTGGAAGCGTCGGGGGAAACGCCGACGATGACGGTATTGGCTTTGGAGAACTTCTTGGAAGTGTCGCGAAACTCGCAGGCTTCCTTGGTGCAGCCTGGGGTATCGGCTTTCGGGTAGAAATACAGGACGACGTTTTTGCCCGCCAGGGAGTCGAGTGTAAAGGGCTGGCCGGAATCGGTATCGAGAGCGATGGCGGGGGCGTGGTCGCCTTCTTTAAGTTGAGGCATACGAGGTAAGAGATGAGAATAGGGTAGAAACGGCTACAAAATTGAGATTGGGCGAAGAAACAGCAAATTTTGCGAAACGAAATGAGGGACTACTTTTCCACAGGATATTACTTGACAGTAGTACGCGCATATTTTATGATGGAGTTACATCCAGATAATGGATCTGAGGAGAACTAAATGCCAGTTGTAAAATACACGCCATTCAGCACTGAGCTTGAAGACTTCCCGAGTGGTCTTCGGCTATTCCAGGATTCGATTTCGCGCTTATTCAGCGAGCCTGCCTCGCGGCCGTGGTCGCCTGCCGTAGACATTTTTGAGACGGAAAATGAACTGGTTCTGAAGGCGGATATTCCGGATGTGGACGCGAAAAACGTGGGAATCCAAATTGAAAACGGCACTTTGACCCTAAAGGGCGAGCGCAAGTTCGAGCAGGAGAAAAACGGGAAGGGCTTCCACCGGATTGAGCGGTCGTATGGTTCTTTCGTCCGCGCCTTTAGCCTGCCGGACACGGTAGACGCGGAGAAGGTGAAAGCCGACTACAAGAACGGCGTTCTGACGGTGACGGTTGCGAAGAAAGAAGTAGCCAAGCCGCGGACGATCAACGTGGAAGTCAGCAACAACTAATTAAAGATTTGCAATCTGTTTTTCACAGGGCGCGGTACACCCAGTACCGCGCCTTTTTTTGTGAATATTGGGCTCGGTCTGCAACTATAGAAACGGATGATGTTTTCAGGCCGGGCACTACGGACAATAGTGGCTGTGGCGATTTGTGTCAGCGACGCTCACGGATACTCAGTTCTTTCCCACGAAGCGGTGGTGGACGCCATGTGGGACGTGAAAATCAAGCCGATTTTGCTAAAGAACTATCCGACTGCCACACCCGACGAGTTGAAAAAGGCGCACGGATTCGCCTATGGCGGGGCTATCATACAGGATCTTGGATATTATCCGCACTCCAGCGCGCGCTTCAGCGACTTGACGCATTATGTGCGTACGGGCGATTTTATCGCAGCGCTGATTCGCGATTCGGACAGTTTGAACGATCTGGCGTTTGCTCTAGGCGCGCTTTCGCATTACGTCGGGGATATGGATGGCCATCGTTATGCGACGAATGTGGGCGAACCGATGCTGTACCCGGAAATGAAGAAGAAATTCGGGTCCGTTGTGACATACGAGGATAACCCCAACAGACATTTGAAGACCGAGTTTGGATTTGACGTGTTGGAAGTGGCGCGGGCGAATTTCGCGCCGCAAGTGTACCACGATTTTATCGGCTTCTACGTGGCAAAGGACTTACTGGAGAGGGCCTTTCACGATACATATGGGTTGAACTTGAAGGATGTATTTTTTAGTTTTGACTTAGCAGTTTCGTCGTATCGGAGCGCAGTGAGCCGTACGATACCGATGGCCACGCGGGTGGCGTGGGCGCAACGGAAGGACGAGATTCAAAAAGTACAGCCGGGCGCGACACACCGCCAATTTGTGTTTCTGATAAAGCGTTCCAGCTACGAGAAGGAGTGGGGCAGGCGCATTGATGAGCCAAACGGGTTTGAGAAATTCCTAGCGTGGCTGCTGAAGCTGCTGCCGCCCGTAGGACCGCTGAAGGCGCTTCGCCTGAAAATGCCGACACCGGAAGTGGAACGGCTTTTCATGGCGAGTTTCGATCGGGCGGTGAAGCAATATACCAGTGTGCTGGACGATGAAGAGGCCAACCGGTTGAAGCTGGAAAACGCGAACTACGACGTAGGCGAAGTGACGCCGGCGGGTGCGTACAGATTGGGCGACGATACACAGGCGTTCTGGCTGCATAAACTGGCGGAAAAGAAGTTTGCGACGGTTACTCCCGAGATCAAAAAAGAGCTGGAGAGCTTTTACAGCGACCTGAATAAGCCAATTCACACGAAGAAGAACGAAAGGGAATGGGGGCAGACGCTGGCGGAATTGAAGGGGTTGAAAGAGGCGCAGACGGCGAGGGCCGGGCCGTGACTGCGTCGCTATTTCCCAGGCAAAGCAAAAGCAAAGAGAGCAGCACCGGCCGGGATGGCGATATATTGCCGTCCGGCGACCGAATAAGTAATGGGCGAGGAGTAAATAGCCGCGCCGAGTTGGATGTGCCAGAGGACTTTGCCGGTTTGGGCGTCGAAAGCGATGAAGTTTCCTTCGGAGTCTCCGCCGAAAACGAGGCCGCCCTCGGTTGACAGAGCTCCGCCCCAAGGCGGCGAGGAGTACTGGGAACTCCCACTTCTTTTCACCGGTGAAGGGGTCGAGAGCGCGCATGGCTCCGGAGGTTTTCTCGCCTTTTGCGGGCACATAGATGCTGCCAAGAAAATCGTGCCCTTCATGATATTTCTGGGGAGCGGCGCTGAAGGTGTCGCATTCGACCGAGGAGGCTACGTAGAGGAGCTTGGTTTGCGGATCGTATGACGGAGAGAACCAATTCGTCGCGCCGAGTGCACCGGGACAGACGCGTACTCCTTTGTTGGTAGGTTCGCTGCCGGGAGCTGCGTCGGGACGTCCGTCAGGGGCGATCTCCCTTGCCCAGGTGACCTGAGCAAACGGCTTGGCGGAGAGAAATTGGCCGTTGGTCCGGTCGAGTACGTAGACGAATCCGTTGCGATTAGCCTGAATGAGGAGCTTGCGAGGCTGCCCTTGCCAATCGGAGTCCAGCAGCACGGGAATTTGAGTGGCATCGTAATCGTGCAGATCGTGGGGCGTGAATTGGAAGTGCCATTTAAGCTTTCCTGTGTCGGCATCCAGAGCAAGCATCGAATTGCTGTAGAGATTGTCGCCTTGGCGCTCAACGCCGTAGTCGCTGGGCGAGGGATTGCCGGTGGGCCAATAGATGAGGTTAAGTTCGGGGTCGTAGGAGCCGGTGAGCCAGGCGGGCGCGCCGCCGGTTTTCCATGAATCTCCTTTCCATGTTTCGTGGCCGGGCTCGCCTGGAGCAGGTACGGTGTTGAATCTCCAGAGACGTTTGCCGGTGGCGGCGGAATAAGCATCGATAAAGCCGCGCACTCCGTATTCGCCACCCGCAATGCCGACGATGATTTTATCCTTTACGATGAGAGGCGCCATGGTGAAGACGTAAGCGCTGTGATAATCGGCCGCCGCGACATCCCAGACTAGATTGCCGGTTTTGCTGTCAAGCGCGATGACGTGGGCGTCGAGAGTGGCCATGAACAGATGGTCGCCCAGAGCGGCGAAGCCACGGTTCACCATGCCGCAACAGGCTTGAATTTTATCGGGCAGCGTGCGCTGATAACGCCAGATAGGCCGACCCGTGCGTGCATCAAGAGCAAAGGCGCGATTGTCTTGGCCGGTGCCGTAGAGCACGCCATCGATCACGAGCGGAGTGGTTTCGAATTGGCCCAGACCGGCGCTTTGAAATACCCATTGGGTGGTGAGGGTTGGGGCGTTGGAGGTGGTGATTTGGTTGAGTGTACTGTAGCGCCAACTCCGATAGCTGCCGGAATAGGTGAGCCAATTCCCGGGCTCGGAGGATGAGTTCAGAATACGTTCATAGGTTACCTGCGCCGCGAGCGGCGTTAGGCACACCAGCAGCCCTAGAATTGTCTTTCGAAGCGTCAGAAACGTTACTCTCCCTGCAAGCTCAATAGGTAGGCCAATAAATCCTGCAGTTCATTGGAGCTTAGCATCTGGGAGGTATAGGCAGGCATGAGGGAGCGCCGTTCATGGCGGACTTCAGCCAGATCTTTTTTCAGGAGAAGATGGAGTTGATCGTCTTGGCCGAGGATCTGAATGGAAAAGGCATCTTCGTTCTTGGCGACGCCCACGATGCGCTGGCCGTCGGGCATTGCGGCAATGACGGTGTCATATTCGAGCGGAACGCCGTAGTGGTTGTTGGGATCTGAGTATCCGAGGCTTAGCTCTTTGTCCGGTTCGCGAATGGATTCGGTGAGATAGGCGACGGAGCGGGCGGCTCCGACGCGCGTAAGATCGGGACCCAGGCGGCCACCGCGCCCTTTGACCATGTGGCATCCGGCGCACTTTTCTTTTCCAAAGAATAACTGTTCTCCACTTTTTGGATCGCCAGTGAGAGGAGTATGCGAGCCGGCGTTTTATGGAGCGAAGATAGGCGACGAGAGTCCAGGTTTCGCCGTCTTCGAAGCTGTTAGCGGGCATTTCCGTGCCGGGCACGCCTTGGCTGATGGTTTGGAAGATGGCTTCGTCGCTTGATCCGTGACGCCAGCGGCCAGACGTGAGATCGGGTCCGCGTCCGCCACCGCGCGCGTCAAGACCGTGGCAGGGAGAACAGTTGGCGCGAAAGAGCGATGCGCCTTCGCGAATGGCGACGGGATCGCCTTGCATGGGATCTTTATTTTGGGCGTGGGCGGGGAGACATGCAAAAGCGGCGAGGAGAGTGGGGAGGGCAATCAGGTACTTATAGGTCATACGGAAAAATGGGCCGACCAGGGGATCGGCCCGCAATCCAGGGGATTGCCCACTAAAACCCCGAAACATAAGGGCAACTCAGCAGCACAAAAGGCTGCTACATTGAGTAGAAAAATTCTTCTTGGGTGACTTTCCCGTCCTTGACAGTGTAGAGCGCGGCTTCATCCATGACGAAGCGCTTGCCCGCCATGGGACCTTCCTTTGGGGTTACATCATATTTGAACCGGACAACAAAGCGGTCGCCATTTGGAAACGGACCTTCCGCTTCGGCCTTGTGAACTTCATGATTGGCTTCCCACCAAGTTGCCTTGCCTTTGACGGCTTCAATGCCTTCCTGACGGGTGGGCACTCCGGGGGGACCTCCCGCTTCGACACTCACGATGTGGGGGCTATAGAGGGAATCTATGGCTTCCATGTTCTTACCTTGCCGGCACAGCTCAACCAACTTCTTTCCGACTTCTAAGGTGTCGCTCATCTAAACTCCTTGGGGGCGCTAAATTTGTTGAAAGCGCCACTTGATCGTTGTAGCAGATCAACGCGGCAGTTGCAAATTCATCGGATTGGAACAAGGGCAAGCGAGCTTATTTGGAACTTTCTCCAAAAGCATTTTGGAGAAACTGGACAATGCGCTGGCGAGCGTCGAACCCATGCCAAGGCTCGGCGGCGGGCTGGCCGTAAATTCCACGCGCCAGGGGACCGTGGTTTTCGCGCGGATAGGTGACCAGGTCGACGGGAACGCCCATTTGCCGCAACGCGCGGTACATTTCCTGCGCTTGGCCTAGCGGGTCTGTACTATCGGCATCGCCCTGAAGAAGCATGAAGGGCGTGGCGGCATGAGCGACTCCGGCGAGAGGACTTTGACGCCAGGCGTCCTGCGGATGTTCCCAGGGTTTGCCGAAATACCAGCGATCATAGAAAGAACCGCCTTCGATGCCGTATTCGCTGTACTGATCGATGACGGGAGCGCCGCTGATAATCGCTTTGAAGCGAGAAGTTTTTCCTTCGACGAAGCCGGCCATTTCGCCGCCATAACTGTAGCCCTCAAGCGCAAGGCGGCTGGGATCAATCGGCTCCGTTTTGAGAACATAATCGAGACCCGCCATAATGTCGCGATAATCGCCGCCGCCGAGATCGTTCTTGTTAGCGGCCGCAAAGGCCGGGCCATGGTTGGTGCTGCCGCGAGGGTTGGCGTGCAGCACGGCCCAGCCGCGGCCGATAAGGAAGTTCACGAAGGGCTGATAGCTGTCGAGATATGCACCGAGCGGACCGTTCAAGCTGCGAAAGTGGCGCAGATCTTCGTTGTTGGGAAATGCGGGAGGGTCGGCGCAGTAGGCGAATGGAATGTGAGCGGCGAACAGTACGGCCGGGAAGGTTCTTTTGAACCCGCGCGAGGAAGGAACGAGCATCGTTTAACTAAGATATCTGGTGGCGCGCGGCTTCCCACTCGGGACTATTCAGGAAATAGGTATCGTAGAGGTCCTGTACGTCCCGCAGGCTTTCAGGAGGCTCTTTGCCTTGCGCGATGCGAGTGAGCTGGCGAAAATATTCAAAGCGCTCGACACCCGGAGCGATGACTATCAAAAGCTCCGCGCCGGAACCGCGTTCGGCCGAGAAGGCATGCGGCAACTTTGGCGGCACGACGATAACGTCACCCGGTTCGGCCCTGACGATCTCGTTGCCGGAGAGCACCTGAACGACACCGCCCAAGACGTAGAACATTTCGGCGGAACGGTCATGACGGTGGGGCCGTGCGCCATCGGCGCTTTTTTCGAGAGTTACCTGCACGGTAGAGAGCGCGCCGCCAGTGGCACCGCTGTCGGCGAGAAGTTTAACCCGCGCCGATGACGAACCAACTACCTCGGCGTGGTTGGAACGAATGACTACGGAACGGTTGAACGTGGGGAGAACAATCGACAATAGATCCCTCGCTCAAATTGCGATCTGGCTCTGATTCTAGCGCAAACGGAAGGCCGTGCCTTCAGGCCGGGACATACTGCTTGATCGCGATGTCTCGCGCGTGCTCCCGCGTTTTCGCCACGTCGTAGGCGAGTTGCATGCGGAGAAGGTGGTCCATGTCGGGGCCGAACGCCTTTTCGATGCGCAGGGCCATTTCCGGCGTCAGGGCGGCTTTGCCATGCAGAAGATCGGAGAGCGTGGCGCGGCGCACTTTCAAAATGTCCGACGCCTTCGACACGTTAAGGCCGAGGGCTTCGATCACTTCGGTTTTAATCAAGCCGCCCGGATGGGGCGGGTTCTTCATGGGCATTGCGGGTCTCCTAATGATAGTCGATCAAATCAATATCGCTGGCGGTGTTCGTCTGTTCGCCGTAGCGGAAAATCCACCGCCAGTTTCCGGTGGCCTGCGGCTGATCTTTCAATCGACACGAGGCGATTTGAAATGCGATCAGATTTTCATTTATGAATGCGGATGGAACGGACCAGCACATGGTCTCGGCGGGCAAAGAGCAGACTACTTGCGCGTATTTCCTCCTAGATGGAAAACATATTATTTATGCGTCTACCCACTTAGCAGACGATGCTTGGCCGCCCGCGGTTGACCGGAGCCAAGGCTATCTTTGGGCAGTGTATGCGAGCTATGACGTTTTTGAAGCAAAAGAGGATGGGACGGAGTTGAAGAGGCTCACCGATACGGACGGCTATGACGCCGAGGCGACAGTGAACTGGAAGACGAAGAAGATTATCTATACACCGCTGGCTTCGAAAGACCTGGATCTTTGGACGATAAAGCTGGACGGTTCGAACAAAAAGCGACTGACGGAGACCTATGGCTATGACGGCGGAGCGGTGTTTTCAGGAGATGGCAAGAAGATTGCATGGCGCGGAAATCATCCGACGGAGCAGGCGGCGAAGGATAAATATGCCGGCTTGCTGCACGATAACCTGACAAGCCCAACGAAGATGAAACTATTTGTGGGCGACGCAAATGGAAAGAAAGCGAAGCAGATTACGAACTTTGGCGGGCTTACGTCGTTTCCGGAATTTTCGCCGGATGGCAAGAAGCTGGTGTTCGTTTCGGATTGGAAGGCGCCGGGGCGGTATGAGTTCAACGTATTTACGGCGGACTGGAAACAGTGAGGCGTCTTTTTTGCTGTCTTTGCTGCGGATTGATTTCGGGCGTTGCTGGCCTCGCCGCGGATATCAATCCTGATCAGTATTTGGCGCACATCAAATACTTAGCATCGCCGGAATTGAAAGGCAGACGCACCGGAACACCAGAGTTGTTTTTCTTCTCGGGGCTGCACAGCGATTATCACAAGCCTAGCGACACCTGGGACAAGATCAATGCGCCTGACGCCGTGAAGCTTCTTGACGAGGTGGCGGAAGTGGCAACGCGCTTGGCGGACGCTCCCGAACGACCGGCATTCGTGCGCGAACAGCCTTCGCCGCACCCGGGAGGAACAACGGGAGGAGGTTCGGGATACGGACCCTACTTCGGAAGCATTCCGGATTTCGGCGAAGGCGTTAAGGGCGTAAAGTTCTCGGACGTCAGAGATGGTTCGCCAGCGGCCAAAGCCGGGTTCAAGGCGGGCGATGTGCTGGTGGAATTCGACGGCAAGCCGATTCAGAACTTATATGATTTCACTTATGCGCTTCGCGCGCACAAGCCGGGAGACACGGTGAAAGTGAAAGTGCTGCGGAACAATCAGCCGATTGAGGCGCAAGTTTTACTGACGAAGAGACCCTGAGACTCCAGTGGGCTTTGCAGTTTGGATTGACACCGAGGACATGGTGGCGTGGGCGCAAGGCACGCACGAATATCGGCCGCTGGGAACGGCCGTGGTGGCGCTAAGCGACCATTTTCGAAACAGAGATTTCCGGCAATCGCGCGGCGCGCCCTTGCATTTGCGGGATTGCCAGGCACAGCGCAAATATTAGATTCTGACAAACCACTTGCGGCGGTACATGAACCAGGCGAGCAAGAACATGAGCAGCACAAAAGAGAGCGCCCAGAGAAGCGACGCATTCATTGGGGATGCGACGGGGGCATAGAAGTGGTTATATAGAAAGTCGTGCGCGGAGGTGGAATCGAGCGCCTCAGCTAGGAACTCCGAAGCAAGATAGACGGTGATGGCATTCATGCCGGTGATGACAAACGGCTTCACGATTTTAGTGTGGCCCCGCTCATCGACAAGCCAGATGAAGGCGGCAAGAACCACAAAATCAAGGCCCGCCATTAAGATCGAGAATGAATCGGTCCACAGCTTCTTATTGATAGGAAGCCAGATGTTCCACATCAAACCAATAGCGATGAGGAATCCGCCAATGATGAGCAGGCGCGTGCGGCGCTGAGCGAGCGTCAGTTTCAGACGAAGAACATGGCCTGCCATGATGCCCAGCAAAGCAGTGGCGATTGCGGGAATGGTGCTGATAATGCCTTCCGGGTCCCAAGTTTTGCTTGAGGCGTAGTTGTGCGCCCCCAGAACGATTCGATCGATGTAGTGGGCAAAATTCCCATCGACGTCAAGCCTGCCCGCGCCGTAGCCAGGAACGGGAATGAACGCCATCATTGCCCAATAGACGGCGAAGAGCGATACGATCCAGACGATTTGAGCGCGCAGCCCGGAATACAAATAGATGATGGAGGCAACCAGATAACAGATGGCGATGCGCTGGAGCACCCCCAAGAGCCGCTGATGAGAGAGACTGAAGTCTGGAAAGGCATAAACGAGCAGGCCGAGAACATACAGGATAGCGGCGCGCTGGAAAATTTTTGGGAGGAGTTTAGAAGGCGGTTCGCCCGCCTCCAATTTGCGCCCCAGCGCGAGAGTGATGGCAACGCCAACAATCCAGATAAAAGAAGGAAAGACGGTATCGGTGAGGGTCCAGCCGTTCCAGGCGGAGTGCTCCAATTGAGAATACGATTGCGGGCCGCCGCCATTGTTGACGAGAACCATAAGCAACATGGTGATGCCGCGAAACGCGTCGAGCGAAACGAGGCGTTGCGAAACAGGCTTTTCCGGGTGAGTGGCAAGGTGGATGGCGCTCGCAGTGTTGTCGAGGGTGGACATATTCCGCTAGTGTTAAGTAGACCACGTTTGGAAGATTGACGTGAGAGCTTTTGGAAGGTGGCATCTCTAAGAACTCGTGAAGGAAATCGACGATCTACTCGCGGAGAGCGTTGAGGAGGCGAAGTCGCGTGAAGCCAGCGCCTTTGATGAAATAACAGCAGGGTTACCCATAGTGCTTTTTGGCGGCGGGGGCATGGGCAGGCGCACAGCCCGGGGGCTGCGCAAAGTAGGTGTTGAACCACTGGCGTTCTGCGATAACAACAAAGCGCTGTGGGGAACCGAGATTGAGGGGCTGCCGGTGCTTTCGCTAGCTGAAGCCGTGGAGAAATATGGCGGCCACGCGGCTTTCGTTGTTTCCATTTGGGGAGCGCTGGCGACCGATCGCATGCCGGAACGGGAGCGGCAACTGAAGGCCGCGGGTTGCCGAACAGTGGTGAATTGGGGCCCGCTTTATTGGAAATATCCAAGCCTATTTCCGCACTACGCGGCAAATGCCGCTCATTGTTTACTTGAACAGTCGGACGCCGTGAGAGATTGTGCCGAACTTTGGGCGGACGACTATTCGAGAGATGAATTCGTAAGGCAAGTGCGCTGGCGTTTGTTTTTCGATTTTCAGGGTCTGAGCAGCCCGGTGAGCGGGCCATGTACTTTAGAGAAGAATTGCGGCCGCTTGGAAGCGACGAAGTATTTGTGGATTGCGGAGCGTTCGATGGAGATACGGCACTTTCTTTTTTGGACAGTACACAAGGCCGTTTTAAACATCTGTATGGTTTTGAACCCGATCCCTCAAACTTCGCGAAGCTCAAGTCGGTAGTAGATCGGCAGCCTGAGCGAGACCGGTTCACTATCCGGCAGGCAGCGGTGGGTAACCGGAACTGCACATTACAGTTTTCAGGCGACGCCACGGCGTCGTCGGCGGTGGGCACGGGAGATTTGCGAGTTAAGTGCATCACGCTCGATGACGAACTAGGTGCAGAGCGGCCAACCATAATCAAGATGGATATTGAAGGATTTGAGCCGCAGGCGCTGGCCGGGGCGAGAAAGATCATAGAGCAAGACGCACCCCTATTGGCGATTTCGAGCTATCACTCGCAAGACCACCTGTGGAAGATTCCGCTGCAAATCCGCGAATATAACCCCGCTTATCGATTTTATTTGCGGCCGCACATGCGGGATGTTTGGGATTTGGTCTGCTATGCAGTTCCAGGCTAAGCGCATCGGCCTGAGGATAGTGCCGGCTTCTTCTGGCAGTAATTTAAACAGCTCACAAATTCCGGATCGAAGTTATCTATGTTTTGTGAACGAACTAGAAGAACTCCTTTCGGAAAACACTGAAAGCGCTAAGCGATGAGAGGCAAGTGCTTTCGACGAGATAGCGGCCGGAAGGCCACTGGTTCTGTTTGGAGCTGGCGGTTTGGGGCGTAGAACCCTTAGAGGACTACGTAAGCTCAACATTGAGCCACTGGCATTCTGCGACAACAATCCACTTTTATGGGGCGAAAAGGTGGAAGGCGTTCGAGTGTTTTCTCTTCCCGAAGCCGCCGCTAAATACGGCCGCGACGCGGTTTTTGTGATTACGATATGGGGCGGCCGTGCAACCGACACCATGGCGGACCGGGAAAGACAGCTACGTGGAGTTGGCTGCGAGCGGATAACGCACTTCGGGCTTCTCTATTGGAAGCATGGCGACGCGTTCTTTCCACATTATGCCGCGAACGCCGCACATCATCTGCTGGAACAGAGAGACGACGTGAGTACGTGTGCCGCGTTGTGGTCGGATGATTTCTCGCGGCGAGAGTATATGGCACAGTTGAGATGGAGGCTGCACTTCGATTTCGATGGTTTGGCGGCCCCCGTTCCTGGACCAATTTACTTTCGAGACGAATTTAGACCCCTCTCCGATAGAGAACGGTTCGTGGATTGCGGCGCCTTCGACGGCGATACTGTCGAGTCATTCATCCATCATTCAAATGGTGAATTCGAGCAAGTTTTCGCCTTCGAGCCAGACCCTCTGAATTTTGCGAAATTGGCGGAGAGCGTCTCACAGACCGATTACCGGGATCGCATAAAGATAGAAAGCGCTGCCGTTGGAAGTACGGTCTGCGAGGTGCCATTCACTGGCGGCGGAAGCGAGGCCTCGGCGGCAGGCACCGGGGATTTACATGTCCGGTGTATTGCTCTTGACGAATACCTGGCGGAAGAAGAGCCCACCTTCATAAAAATGGATATTGAAGGATTTGAGCTGGAAGCGCTGGCCGGCGCTCGAAAGATCATAGAAGAGCAAACCCCCACACTTGCCATCTGCAGTTATCATGCGCAAGACCATCTCTGGAAGATCCCGCTGCAGATTCGGTCGTATAATCCCAGCTACGATTTTTATATTCGGCCGCACCTGCACCATGTGTGGGACTTGGTTTGTTACGCGATTCCCAAAACACGGCTAAGCAGCTACCAGCAGGTTCGGCCGCCATCGATTACCAAAGTTGCGCCGGTCATATAAGAAGATGCGTCGGAACAGAGGAACACAATGGCACCTTGGTACTCATCGATCCCCGCCATGCGGCCCAATGGAATCAAATTGGCCAGCTTAGCGACGAATTCTTCAGGCTGACCATTTTCTACTCCGCCGGGACAAATAGCGTTTACGCGGATACCCTGTTCGGCCCAGTAAGTGGCCAGATAGCGAGTAAGGCCGATAAGCGCGGATTTAACAACGGAATAAGTGACGGGTTTTACGGGCTGCAGATGTTCCGGCGTATCCTGAGTGCGATAAATGCGCTGGTCAGGCGCGATCAATGCCAGATCTGAAGCGATGTTGAGGATGACTCCGCTGCCACGCTTCGCCATCTGGCTGCCCAATACCTGACTGCAAACAAAAGCGCCACCGATGCCTACCGAAAGATCCTGGTTCCACTGTTCATAGGGAAAATTTTCAAAGCGGGAGAAGTTAACTGAAGATGTGTTTTCCATCTTCGGATTGTTGGCGGCGTTATTGATAAGGATGTCGATGCGGCCGTAGCGCGCGAGGGCCTCGTTCGAGATACCTTCGACTTCGGGACGTTTCGTTATGTCGGCAACGAAGCCGGAAGCGTGGCAATCGAAATCCCGATTGAGAGCGGCGGTTTTGGAATGAACACGATCTTTGTCAATGTCAAGCAGGACGGGTGTCCCTCCGGCGGTGGCTATGGCGCGAGCGTGCTGCTCACCCAGCAACCCTGCGCCCCCCGTGATTACCGCCACTTTGCCAGTCAATTCAAAGATGTTGCGAGTTGTGCCTTTAGGCATAAAGTCAAAAATCTTCCGTCGGTTCAACTGCGCGTCCAGTGGCAATGGATTCCTTGGCTGCGAGCGCCATCCTTAAGCTCTGCACTCCAGCAAATAGATCGACCTCGGGTTTCTTGCGATGGTGAACGCAATCGAGGAAATGGCGTGTTTGGTCCAAAAAAAGCTGGTTGCGGTCGAATCCACTGAAATCGTGCTGAGCGATTTGATCGCCGCCCACTCCAAATGCATCAAGGCGAAGAGCGGCGAAATCCGCAATGATTTTGCCTTGGTCGCCAATCACCTCACATTGACGGCTAGGCGGCCGCTGCAAATAGTCCTGATGAACATGAACGGCAATGGGCGAACCGTCAAACGAGCAGTCCATTAACGTGCTGGCGACATCTTCCACATCGATTTCCAAATTGCTCCAATGACCGCCGAGAGAAAACAGTTTACGCGGAAGGCCGAAGAGTGAGTAAAGATAATCGAATTCGTGGATTTGCGAGAGGATTACGCCACCTCCGAGATCGGCGCGCGCGGCATACATTTGGCGGTAGTCCTCATAAGTGTGCCAGTTGGGAAGATATTCGCCAATGCTGGCGCGAACGGCAAAGACGCGGCCAATCGCGCGCTGATCGAGCAGTTCTTTAAGAGCGCGCAGGCAGGGATGGAAGCGCATTTGATAGCCCACCATGGCGACGAGTTTGCGATCCGCAACGCGCTTCAGCAGTGCATCTAAGCAGGCCAGGGAATTTGAGACCGGCTTTTCCAGGAAGATATCGCAGCCGGACTCAACGCATGCCTCGGCAACCGGCACATGAAGGCTGCTGGGGTTACAGATGAATGCGACATCCGGCTTTTCGGCGAGAGCGAGCGAAAGATCGTCGAAGACATTGATGTTGTATTCCCGTTCGACGTTCTTTTGATTATCTGTCTGAAGAGTGGGCGTGACTACGTGCGTAAGACGCCGAACGCGATAAGCGATTAACTCCAGATCTTCGCCGAGTAAAGCGCGCAGGTTTCGCGTGTGGCGCTGGCCGATACCGCCCAGACCAACTATTAATGCCTTCATTTATTGAGCCACTTCTTCAGCCAAGCCAGATTCTGCCGTGCCCATGCTACTTCATTGCCAGGAGACTCGCGAGCCACTTGAAGAATATAGTCGCCCTGATAACCCGAATCGCGAATGCATTTGAACAGGACGAGGAAATTTGCGCTGCCAGTGCCGAGCGGTACGGTGCCACCACCGAGAACGCGGTCTTTGATGTGAAGGCTGCCAATACGTTCACCATACGCCGCGAACTCTTCTGCGGGATCATAACCCAATGAAGAACTGTTGCCGGAATCATAATTGGCCTTCAGCCAGGGATCGGGCAGATCATTCAACAGGGCAGCGAAGGAAGTTGGATTGAGCGAAGTTTCGAGATGGATTTCGATTCGATTCCGAGCGGCCTCTGGGAGCAGTTCACGCAGAAGGCTTTTTACTAAATCCGCGTGGCGTGGTGTTTCGATGCGGGAAGCATCGACGAACGGAAGAACGATGCGGTTGATACCGATTTTGCGGCACCGACCGAAAAGCCAGACGAGCTTTTCCTGAAGAGCCGAATATTGGGAACCAGACACCGTAGTGAACGGGTGGTCTATAAAATAATCGGCACAGAGGGACACGACGTCTATGTTGTGCTTCCCAGTAAGCGCAAGCATCTCCTGAATACCTTCTTCGGTGGCAATGGGGTTGACATCGGTACCGTATTGATCGTAGATCCATTCAATAGTTTCCAGGCCTGCTTCGGACGCGAACGGAAACTCCTGGTACCATAGCTGCCTAGGGAACGCCTGAAAGTGACCGGGTTCGGGCGGCAACAAACGACCCTGCATGATGCCGATGCGCATGTTATTCGGGAAGCGGCGCGACGATCATGTTCTCCAGAAACTCAGCCCGATCGAGAAATGGGGCCAAGTCTTCGAGTGGCTTAGAGACAAAGGAGCCGTCGGGCCGTTGAGCGGAAGCGAGGCGAGGCGCGCGTGTTTCTTCGGGGATTACATGAACGTCACAGACGACTGGACCAGGAAGGTCGAGAACGCGGCGTATTTCTTCGCGGAGATTCGATTGGCTGAGAATTTGTTCGGTACGAATGCCATAGGCTTCGGCTACCTTGCGAACGTCGGGAAGGGTCTGACCGGTTTTCGGATCACTGCCAATGCGGGGCTCGCCGAAAAAGGCGGTCTGCGAAATTCGAATAGAAGCGTAGCCTTCGTTATTGAGGACGAAAAACTTAATCGGTAAGCGGAGGCGGTGGACGGTTTCAAGTTCCTGAATATTAAATTGAAATCCGCCATCGCCGTCGACGCAGACCAAATCGCGGCGGCCACCCGCAAGGCAAGCGCCGATAGAAGCGGCAATGCCGAATCCCATGGCGCCAAGAGCGGTGGTGTGAAAGACTCGCTGGCCCGGCTTGACTTGAAGAGCGAAGAGGAAGAGTTCTATAGCACTGCCCGAACTGCCAGAGACAATGTAATCGTGGTCGCGAAGCTCCGACGAAAGCACTTCCGCAAAGTAGTACACGCTCACACGGCCGAAGGGCTTGCGGTGTTCATCGGTAACGATGGGGTAACGGGTTTTCCAATTAGCGCAACGAGTAAGCCAGGCGCACCGGTCCTTTAGATGAATTTCCGAACGGCGGGCCAAGAGCGCGCGGATGAATCGACCGGCATCGCAACATATCTTGTGATGGATGGAATCGCCCATCTTGGCCAGTTCAGCGAGGATCAACATCGACCATCACTTTTTCGGCGGCACGGGCGAATCGATCAGGCGCATAGCCGGTTATGACCCGATCGAGACGAGACCCGATAGAGAGCATGAAGTCGGAATTCTGGACCGCGAAGTTGGACCCGCGGGACGCCAGAGATCCAGGACGACCGGCAAAAAGCGGGTGGCTGTCGGGTACGATGTCAATGGCAAGCCAAGTCGTTTCTACAGGCGAACGCAGAACGTCCAGCAGTTCGAAAAATTCTGCCTCAGCGTGTGCGAGACGAATGCCATTACCCCCGAGGATCATGGGGCGCTCAAAACGGTTGAAAGCTGCGATGACTTGCGAGATCTGATCGTCGAGGGATTTGGCGGCGTTAGGGCTTACGTCCTCGGCCGGCACAAAGGTGGGCAGCGTAGTTTCGTCAATTTGAATAGCCTGAACATCGAGGGGGATATCGATCCAGACGGGACCGGGGCGACCGGATCTTGCCAGATAGGCGGCCTTTTCAAGGTGGTAGCGAATGGATTCGGGTTGATCAACGGTTATCGCGTATTTGGTCAGGGTTTTGACGACGGAGACGATGTCGACTTCCTGCACGCCCATCTGGCGAACTCCAGAGTGAGTGCCGTCGGGAGAAACCATACGATCGGCGCGTTTGACTTGGCCCGAGAGGAAGATGACGGGAATGGAATCGAGCCAGGCACCTGCTAGACCGGTGATGGCGTTGGTGGCGCCGGGGCCAGTGGTAACCATGCAAACGCCGAGGCTCTTGGTTGCTTTCGCGTAATTCTCGGCGGCAATAGCGCTGGCTTGTTCGTGGAGATTACAGACAAACTCGATATCGGGGCAGCGGCTGAGGGCATCATTGAGATGCATTGCGCCTCCGCCGGGAACCAGGAAAACGTGTTTGACGCCCAGATCCGCGATGAAGCGGATGACGTAATCGGAAAGCCTCATCCACCTTCAGGGTACATAGAAGCGGGGTGGTACCGCATCAGTAGTTATGAGTGGTGGGGGCTAGCTATACTCGTGGTATGGAGCGGCCAGACATTTTCAGCGACGAATTGGAAGCCGCGTTCAAGGCTGGCGCCGCCGAAGCCGTACGCGAAAGCCATAAGGCTGGACTCCCAGTCTTTTACCACGATTACCGAGCAGGTATTGACGTGATGGAACAGCCAGATGGCCGCAGATTCGAGATTCGCTACATACCCAATGCACCGGGCGATCAAAATCATGAAGTGGTGCGCGAGTTGACCCGTACGGCTGCCTAAGGCATGCCTGTTCTGACGGTGGTTGCCGGTCCTAATGGCGCCGGCAAGAGCACCATGCTGCGAACATTTCGCTTCGAAGGACAGGATAATCTCCTCGATACCGATGCGGTTGCCAAACGCCTAAACTCGGCGGATCCCGTGCAGGCCTCGGTAGCCGCCGGAAGAGAAGTAATCAGCCGCGCACGCGCTTACATCGCCGAGAGCCAAAGTTTTGTGATGGAGACAACGCTGTCAGGAAATTTGACCGCGAACCTGATGCGATCCGCGCAAGGCCAGGGCTTCACGGTAAATCTGGTCTACGTCTATATCGAGTCTTCGAACACTTCTATGAAGCGCGTTCGCGACCGGGTCGCTAAGGGTGGGCACTTCGTACCGGACGAAGATGTTCGCAGACGTTATGATCGAAGCCTATTCCATCTGAGAGAGGCGATTCGAATCGCCAATTCCGCGGCTATTTATGACAACTCGCAGTCAGAGCCTCGAAAAATTGTCGAAATTGACAGCGCGGCCATCAGTTGGATTGCTGAGAATCCGCCACCTGAGATCAAACGGCTCATTTCCGAACTGCAAGCGCGCGACACGCCTTAACGCCAGTTCAGCCCGTGGAACCGATTGCCCCCGGCAGAAGCACTGCTTCCCGATCCACTATTCGTCTTTTCCCAGGCAGCGCGAGTCAACACTTGAACCGGCTCAAGCTTCTTGGCCGTGAGAGATGCATTGATAGGCTGCAAGTTTTTCGATACTAGAGCGTCGAACTCGTCGACCACATCTTTTCTTTCATGAGCGAGCGAATCGATGCGCGCGAGGTAGTAGTCGGCCGGGCGGCCTTCATAGAAGACAACTGCGCCGTAGATCTGAGAGGTTTTCTCGCGGATGCGTTCCTCGCCGGTGATAGCGCCGCCTTCTTTGGTGGCGACGATTTTCTTGCGGATGGTATCGGCTTTGTCCGCGAGGTCGGTGGCTTGCTTACGAAGGGGATCGTCGCGCCCAGTTTCTCCGCGCGATCAGCGAGATCCTGGCGAACTCCGTTAATGCGCTCGACATCGAAGCTGAGATCGCCCATCAGGCGATAGACGCGCATGGCGGAATCGAATTCAAGCTGGCGGTCGGCGGCGGTGAATGTGGCGCGCGGATCGACACCGACTGTGAGCTGAGCGGTGTAGACCTCTTTCCCGCGCGTCAGCTTGACCGTATAGCTTCCTGGAACAACGCGTGGTCCGATTGTAGCTTCGCCGGCAATCACAGCGGCTGGCGGCACTGTAGGGGCCTTAAGGCGCATTGACCATTCCACACGGCTCAAGCCGCGGCGGCTGCTGGCCGGTAGCGTGTCAACCAGTTTCCCTTTATCGTCGAAGACTTCCAGCTTCATGCGGCCAAAGATGTGGCGGCGGCCTTGATAGTAAGTGATGAGCGCGCCATCGGGCGGATTCTCTCCTATGAAATTGCCGTCGCCAGCGGGCCAGCCGCCTTGCGCCATCAAACGCTGGCGCGCGGGTTTACCTTCGATAAACACCGCTTCTTTGGCGAGCGCTTCGGGCGTTAGGCGGCGGAGGGGAGAAATATCGTCGATGATCCAGATGCCGCGGCCGTGCGTCGCCAGAACCACGTCGGATTCGCGGGGATGAATTGCGATATCGCGCACGGCAACGTTAGGAAAATCGTGGCCTTTGTATTGGGCCCATTGAGCACCGCCATCGAGCGAAACCCACAGGCCGAATTCCGTTCCCAGGAATAGAAGGTTGGGAGTAACTGTATCTTCTTTGATGACGTGGGCATAGCCGCGAACGCTGCTGGATGACGGAATCATCGACGTCCAGGTCTGACCGAAATCGGTTGTCTTGAAAACGTACGGGTCCATGTCGCCGAATGTATGGCGGTCAAAGACGGCATAAGCGGCGCCTTCCGCAACGCTGCTTGCTTCCACCCACGAGACCCAAGAATTTTTCGGTAAGCCTGGAACGTTCGAGACGACGTTGGTCCAGGTCTTGCCGCCATCGCGCGTGATCTGCAGATTGCCGTCGTCAGTGCCAGCCCAGATGACCTGGCTGTTGCGCGGCGATTCACTGATGGAGTAGATGGTGGTGTGCATTTCGGCGACGGAGTTATCGATAGTCACACCGCCCGACTCTTCCTGCTTCTGTTTTTCGGGATCGTTGGTGGTGAGGTCGGGCGAAATGCGGTCCCAAGTCTGGCCATGATCGCGCGACCGGAAAAGAAACTGGGCGCCGATGTAAAGAGTGCCTTTGTCGGTTGGGCTGACGTGCATGGGCGTGTTCCAGTTGAAGTGAAGCTTGCCTTCGCCATAGTTCTGCTGCGGCTGAACGGGACGCGAGTCGAGCGTCCGGCGGTTTACGCGTGAGATCGATCCGCCCTGCGCTTCCACGTAGATGTAATCGGGGTCTGTTGGATCGATCAGCGCGAAGAAGCCATCACCGCCGTAAAGATTTTCCCAACGGCTGTCGGTAATGCCACCCGGGTAGGCTGAATCGCCAGCCCACACGCTGTTGTCTTGAAGGCCGCCATAGACGTGATAGGGATCGGCCATATCGACACTGACGTGGTAGAACTGGCCCACGGGGAGGTTGCTGGCCTTCAACCACTTTTCGCCGGAATCGCGCGAAAACCAAACGCCGCCGTCGTCGCAGGTGATGATCTCGTTCGTATTGACGGGATCAATCCAAACATCATGAAAATCCCCGTGCGCCCCGCCCCAAATGTTGCTGAAGCTCTTGCCGCCGTCGTTGCTGACAATCAGGCCGCCGCCGGGTTTGTAGATCTTGTTTTCATCTTTGGGATCGACAATCAGGTTCGAAAAGTAGAATGGACGCCAGATCATCATCTGGCTGCGGTCGCCTTCAGTCCATGTCTTACCGGCATCGGAAGAACGGTAAAGCGCGCTATGGTTCGATTCTATGAGCGCGTAGACAACGTCGGGATTCGAGGGCGCAGCGGCCACCATTACGCGGCCCCACGGTTTGGCAGGCAGACCCTTGGCGGTAGTCTCGTTCAGTTCACTCCACGTTGCACCGCCGTCGGTGGTCTTGAAAAATCCGCTGGCGCTAGGGGCAGTGGCGTTTTCGCCACCGGAACGAAACGTCCATCCTTTGCGGCGGAATTCCCAATTCGCGGCGTATAGAGTTTTCGGATCGCGCGAACTCATGGAGACGGATGAACAGCCGGTGGCGCCGTTGCCTCCCTTCAGAATTTTGGCCCAATTCTTGCCGCCGTCGATGGTTTTATAAAGGCCGCGATCGTCGCTGTCGCTCCAAAGTTTGCCGGGTACGCAGGCGTAAACAGTGTTGCCGTCTTTCGGATCGATCAAAATTTTGCTGATGCGTTCGGAATTTTTGAGACCGGAATTGGTCCAGTTCTCGCCGCCGTCCGTAGATTTGTAAATACCGTCCCCAATGGAGACGCTATTGCGGGTCCAAGCTTCGCCCGTGCCCACCCACACTGTTTTGGAGTTGAAGGATCGATGGCGATAGCGCCGATAGATTGAACCGGCTGCTTGTCGAAGACCGGCTTGAAAGTGTTGCCGCTGTTTACGGATTTCCAGACGCCGCCGCCCGCAGCACCGATGAAAACAGTGAGCCGGCCATTCTCGCGAGCGGCGGTGATGGTTGCGACCCGGCCGCTGATGATTCCCGCGCCAATGTTGCGCGCGCCTAAACCGGAAATGGAATCCGAATCGAACTTGGCGCTTTGCCCAAAAAGAGGAACAAGCGCGAACAAACAACAGATGCTGAGTGCCTTCATGTTATTTGGCCTTGGTTGCCGGCATTGAGAAACGGGTGTCGGTGAGTGGGACATTCACGTCCACTTTGTCGACGGTGAATTTCATCCGGTTAGAATCGCCCTTCATGCCGCTCTCGATGGCGAAGGGAAAATACACGCCGTCCACTTTTTCGTAGTCGCCGTAAAACACTTCCGAGTATCTGACCGTTCCGCGAATATTACGTTCGGTTTCCACTTTGAGTTCCATGAAGGTGTCGGCATCGATATAGTAGTAGCGGACGTCGCCGGATGCCAGAGTCAGCTTAATTTTGTAGCAATCGGTGCCTTCAACGGTGTCGTGGCCCATTAACTCGGCGCGATGGTCCTTGTTTTTGTAATCAACAAGCATGCCTTCGATATCGGCATCTTCGATCAACGGCTTACGATCGTCTTCGGAGATAAGGTCGGGATCTTTCCTTCCCTCGAAGGGGGACACGCGCCAGGCGATTTTGCCATCGTAGGCGTCGATGGCCGTCATGCCTTGAATGGTTTCCTCTTCGCGCACCTTGCTGGGACGCTTGTTTTCCTGAACGAAGGCGGCGCGAAAGCCGCCCGCGGCAAACTCGCCCGAAGCGCGGGTGGTCTTGATGGCCTTCAGACGATCGAGACCACCACGCGCTTCAATATTCTTGGCGATGATTTCGTCGACCGTTTGAGCGTGGGCCAGGAAGAACGGCAGAGCGCAAAGAGCCGCGCCCAGAAGCACGCGATGCATTTTGTTGAGAGACTCCTAGCTTGCCAATTCTAGCATCGGGAAGAAGCCGCTGGAAGACCAGGATCAGCCGCCAAATCGCGAAGCCGTTAGTTCGTGGTCTCGCAGTTGGCGCAAGGAGGGGTACTGGAACGAAACGTCCTGGCCAAGAATTATCGCACTGGCAATCTGGCCGGGAGTCCGGCGCCAGTCACGCGCGTAAGCAAGCAGGAAGGACAAAGCTTCACGTTGCGATATCCCACGGGAGGCCGCCACAATTCCAGAAGCACGGGCGACCGATTTGCGCGCTTCAAGACGTTCCCGCAGCCGATCGATGCCGGCCAGAAGCGCTTGCCGGCGGCGGAACAAATCGAGCCGATTCAGCATAATGGCGATCTGCTGACCGGCGAAACGGGCAAATCGAAGCGGGCATTCCAGGCTACGGATGCGTGGTTCAAATAAAATACGAAGCCGTCCCCAATCGCGTGAATCCGCCATGATCGGGGCCATGGCTGAACCACAGGGGACGGGCAAGCGCGACGCATACCATTCAAGGGAATCTGCTTCAGTTAGTTCGGGCGATGGAGTGATGTGTATGCCATGCAGCCCCGGCAAGCGCAAAGCGGCGGCCGCGAGCGATTCCAAGCCGGCAGCCGCATCGGTCGCTAATAGGGCTACCTCCCAATAGAAAGGATGGCTTCCTGTTCGCTTACCCGGCGAAGGGAGTTGTATAGATTGGAAGATTGTAATAAGGCGCTCATTCTGTCGTAATTCCTTTTTGAAAAGCTTGCTGACGTAAGGGTGGCGAAGTGTTCAGCAACAACAACGGGCGCTTATATATAGGAAGGACGAAAATGAAGATGGCATCTATCTTCTCTTTGTCTATAGAGATTAACATGAATCTCCGAAGGAGGCAAGGGAGAAAACTTGCTGGCACGCGGAAGAGTGCTTTTCTGTTCCGGAATGTCGGAGCCGCAACGCGTTTTTAAGAGGCGTTGTTATACAATCGCGCCGTGAAGATAAGACTGATCGGATTAGCGGCGAGCATCCTCTGTGGAGTAGCGATGACGGCACAAGAACCTTTAAAGGTGGAGAAGTTAGGTAAAGGGATCGACGAGATCGTGCCCGCTGGCGCGACCATTCAAGAGTTGGCCACGGGGTACACATGGACCGAAGGCCCCATCTGGATTCGCCAAGGTTATCTGCTGTTCGCGGAAATTCCGAGCAACACAATTTACAAGCTGATTCCCGGACAGGCTCCCACGATTTTTATGCGTCCGAGCGGCTGGAATGAAGCGACACCTTACAAGGGGAAAGAGCCGGGATCGAATGGAATGACGCTGGATTCGCGCCAGCGGCTTACGGTGGCGGGACACGCGCGCCGCAACGTGTGGCGTTTGGAAACCATGGATCCCCACGGCAAGATCACCGTATTGGCGGACACGTTCGAAGGCAAGCGATTGAACAGTCCAAACGACCTGGTCTATAAGCGGGACCATGCGTTGTACTTCACCGACCCCCCTTACGGGTTGGAAACGCAAAGCGATAAAGACCCGAAGAAACAGCTGAAAGTGAATGGCGTTTACCGGCTCGATGACGCCGAAGACCACGCGCCCGGCGCTCCACCAGACCACAGCAAGCTGCATCTGATCATCTCGGACATCACGATGCCGAATGGAATCGCTTTTTCGCCGGATGAGAAATATCTGTACGTGAACTGTTCCGACTTGAAGAAGAAGATCTGGATGCGCTACAAGGTGCAGGCCGACGGGTCGGTGACAGAGCCGAAACTGATTGCGGACGTGACATCGGACCCGCGAGAAGGCGGCCCTGATGGCATGAAGGTCGATCAAAAGGGCAACATCTACAGCACGGGTCCCGGCGGAATATGGATTTTCTCGCCGGCGCTGGAACACATCGGCACCCTCGACATGCCCGAGCGCACAGGCAATCTGGCATGGGGCGATGCTGACGGCAAGGCGCTCTACATCATGGCGAGCAGCAGCGTGTACAAAGTAAGGCTTAAAATGCCGGGGGCAAGACCCTAAGGTCCGGGTTTGTTCAGCCAGCGGACGCTTTTCGGCTCGGAGTTTTCGCACTTAACGGTATCGGTGACACCGGACGAAATATCGGCGCAGGCATTCTCTGCCGCCGACCGCCGGGCGGCCTGTTCGCTCTTGGCATTCACAGTCTTGCAGGCCGATTGGCCCTGGAACGACATGCAGACCTCCACGCGATAGCGCGGGCCGTGCAGCGTGGAGTAGGCCACAAGGGCGAGGAAGCCGATGACAAACGCCGCAACGATGATACCGATGCGCAGAACTCATCCCTCCAAAAAGAAATTGCCCATGTTGCGGAACTTCGTCAGACGGTCTTGAATGATATCGGCGGGGCGGCGGCCGGCGAACTCTTCGAAGGCAACTTGCAAAACCGAACGGAGGGACGCGAAAGCGGCCTCTGGATCAAGATGCGCTCCGCCGGGAGGTTCAGGAACGATGCCGTCAATCAACTTCATTTCCAGCAGATCGGTCGCGGTCATGCGCAGGGCCGCGGCGGCTTCGGGCGCTTTCTTTGAATCGCGATAGATGATGGCGGCGCAACTTTCCGGCGAGATCACGCTGTAATAAGCGTTCTCAAGCATATAAACGCGGTTTGCCACGCCAATACCCAACGCGCCGCCGCTGCCCCCTTCGCCGATCACGACGCTGATAATAGGGCTGGCCAAGCGAGACATTTCGCGCAAGCTGTAAGCAATAGCTTCCGCTTGGCCGCGTTCTTCGGCGTCAATGCCAGGGTAGGCGCCAGGCGTATCGATCAAAGTAACGATGGGCCGGTTGAACTTCGCAGCCAGTTGCATCAGGCGAAGCGCCTTTCGATACCCCTCCGGCTTGGGCATCCCGAAATTGCGCAAAAGTTTTTCCTTGGTATTGCGGCCCTTTTGCTGACCGATGATCATCAAAGGACGTCCTTCGAAGAATCCCATGCCGGCAAGGATCGATTTATCGTCGCCGAAGCAGCGGTCGCCGTGCAGTTCTTCAAAGCCGGTGATCAGAGATTCAATGTAGTCGCGGGCATGCGGGCGCTTGGAATGCCTGGCCAGTTGAACTCGCGCCCAACTGGGATTATCAGCCGCGACGGTATCGGCTCCCTCGGCGAGTTGGGCTACTTCCGTAGCGCCCACTGCCGCTTCGAGTGCGTCGAGATCGTCATCAGGTATGTTGTCGTCAGGCGTGTTTGTTGGCTCCGCGGACATTAGGCGTCAGCCACTAGATTAACTTGCCAGGATTTCCATGGACTCGGGACCGCAGATTTTCTCCAACTCAGCACGGAATTCCTTATCGGGACGCACCCTGCTGGCCACGTCCATTACAACAGAAAAGTCGCGCGGCTTTTCCAGGCGGAAACGCACTTCGGTGGCGCCCCGCTTGCGTCCAAACAAATCGCTGAGCGCATTCGCCTTCTCGGTTGACGCCTCGTCTTTTAACCAGATACGGATAGAGATGAGCGACGGCAGATCGACACGGGCTTCTTCCAACTTCACCATTTCCTGAATCGACAGCTTAGGCGGACCGCCTTCTTCGGGCAGAACCGACGCCCTGACGAAAACGGCGGCATCATCTTTCAGAACGCCCAGCAGTTCCTCATAACGATTGGCGAACACCATGGCATCCACCGTTCCACGGCCATCGTCCAGCTTCAGCGCGGCCCAATATTTGCCATCGCGATTCGTTTTGCGGGTGATGGAAGTGAGCATGGCGCAAAGGGCGACGGGAGTTCCCTTCTCCAGATCTTCGAGCTTATCGCTGAAATGGGTTGCCAGGTCGCTCACCTTTTCTTTGAAGCGGTCGAGAGGATGACCGGAAACATAAATGCCCAGTACTTCCTTTTCGCCGGCCAGTTTCTGCTCCATGGTCCAATCGGGCAGTTTAGCCATGGGATATTCAGACTTCTCTTCCTCCACCATGCCGAAGAGGCCGTGCTGGCCCATTTCGCGGTCGCGCGAGGAGCGCATGCCGGAATCGATGGCACGGTCGAGCGCCTCGGTCAATTGAGCGCGGTTTGCGCCGGTAGAATCGAGCGCGCCCGCCTTTACTAAACTCTCGATCACGCGACGGTTTACCGCGCCCAGGTTGATGCGGTCGCAGAAATCGTAGATAGAGGGGAACACGCCGCCGGCTTCGCGCGCCGCTACGATGGCCTCCACTGCGCCTTGGCCGACATTCTTGACCGCGCCCAGGCCGAAGCGGATGGAGGGACCGGCAGGAGTGAAATTCAAATCGCTCTGATTCACATCGGGCGGCAAAACGGCAATGCCCATTTCGCGGCACTCGTTGATGTACTTTACGATCTTGTCGGTGTTGCCCGATTCCGACGTAAGCAGCGCCGACATGAACTCGACTGAATAGTGCGCCTTCAGATAAGCGGTGACGTAAGCGAGGTAAGCGTAAGCGGCAGAGTGCGACTTATTGAAGCCGTAACCGGCAAACTGCTCCATCAAGTCGAAGATTTTGGCGACCTTCTTGGCAGGCAGGCCGCGACCGCACGGCGCCGGTAATGAAACGCTCGCGCTGCTTCGCCATTTCGTCGGCTTTCTTCTTGCCCATGGCACGGCGCAAAATATCGGCATCGCCGAGCGAGTAGCCGGCAAGCTTGTTCGAGATCTGCATCACTTGTTCCTGGTACAGAATCACGCCGTAGGTTTCGGCAAGAATCTCTTCCAGTTCTGGGACGTCATAGATCACCGGCTTGCGGCCATGCTTCCGATCGATGAAGTCGGGGATCATACCGCCTTGAATGGGCCCCGGACGGTAGAGAGCGTTCAGCGCGCAAAGATCTTCGATGCGGTTCGGCTGATAGCGGCGCAGCACATCCTGCATGCCGGGAGATTCAAATTGAAAGACGCCGGCGGTCAATCCGCTGGAAAAGACTTTCTCGTAAGTTGCCAGGTCATCTAGCGGAAGATCCTCGATAACCACCTTTTCGCCCCGGTACTTCTGAATCAGCTTCATGGCCTCTTCGATGATGGTAAGAGTGGTGAGGCCCAGGAAATCCATCTTCAACAGGCCGAGCTTTTCAAGCCCGAGCATGTCGTACTGCGTCACAATTTCCTGTTTGTTGGTGACGTAGAGAGGAACCAATTCGCGGAGCGGTATGGAAGAGATGACGACGCCGGCCGCGTGCATGCCCGCATTGCGGCAAACGCCTTCCAGCTTGAGGCTGACATCGAGAACTTCCCGGACGCGCGGCTCTTTTGACGCCAGCTCTTTCATCTCCGGATCTTCGACAGCTTTTTCAAGCTTTATGTTCAGAGTCCTTGGAACGAGCTTTGAGATGCGGTCAACATCGGCGAAGCTCATATCGAGCACGCGGCCGACGTCTTTGATAGCAGCCTTGGCGGCAAGCGTGCCGAAAGTAATGATTTGCGCCACTTGCTCACGGCCGTATTTTTCGGTGACGTACTGAATCACTTCGCCACGGCGGTTGGTGCAGAAATCGACGTCGATATCGGGCATGCTGACGCGTTCCGGATTCAGGAAGCGTTCGAAGAGCAGGCCATATTCGAGCGGATCGATATCGGTGATACCCATGGCATAGCTGACAAGGCTGCCCGCGGCGGACCCGCGGCCCGGGCCAACCGGAATACCCTGCTGTTTCGAGAAGCGAATAAAATCCCAGACAATGAGCAGATAGCCTGGGAACTTCATCTGCTGGACCATCCGAATTTCGAACTCCAGACGCTCCAGGTATTCAGGCAACGCGTGCTTCAAGCGGCCCTGTGCGTACAGCGCCTCCAAACGAGGGCGCCGTTTTTCGAAACCTTCACGCGCGACATAAGCGAAAAAGCTGTCGAGAGTGTGGCCGGCGGGTACGTCGAAGCGCGGAAACGGATCCTCAACCGGCTTCAGTTCCACGTGGCAGCGTTGGGCGATGTCCCAGGTGCGGTCGAGCGCGTGCTCCACTTCGCCGAAGAGCTTCATCATTTCGGCGCGCGATTTAACGTAGAACTCCGGCGTTGAGAAGCGCATCCGGTTCTCATCCTTCATCGTCTTGCCGGTTTGAATGCAGAGCAGAATCTCATGCGCGCGCACATCGTCGTGCGCCAGATAATGCGAATCGTTCGTCACAACCAGCGGAATGCCGGTATCGGTGGACATCCGCTTGACCTGGGGCATGACCTGCTTGTCCTGATCGAGACCGTGGTCCTGCATTTCAAGGAAGAAGTTGTTCTTTCCGAAAAGATCGGTGTATTCGTTGGCGATACGGCGCGCATCCTCATAGCGGTCGGCCATGAGCGCCTCGTTGATATCGCTGCGCAGACAAGCGGACATGGCGATGATGCCCTTCGAATGACGGGCCAGCAGGTCTTTGTCTACGCGCGGTTTGTAGTAGAAGCCGTCCAAGTAACCGGTTGAGACCAAGTTAATAAGGTTCTTGTATCCTTCCTGAGTCTCAGCCAACAGCACCAAATGGTTATAGCGGTCTGTATCGGAACGCTCCTTGTGTCCCTTCTGAGAGACGTACACTTCACAACCGATAACCGGATGAACGCCTTGGTTCTTGGCTTCGGTATAAAACTCTACCGCTCCGAACAGGTTTCCGTGATCCGTCATGGCCACGGACGGCATGTTTTGCCGTTTGACCAGCGTCATCAGCTTTTTTATATCGCAAGCGCCATCGAGCAATGAGTAATCGGTATGGCAGTGAAGGTGAACGAACGGACGTTCAGACATGACTATATTTGTGACTTTCCGTATGGCCGGGGGGAGGGTTACTTCTATTTTCGCTCAAGCGGGAATTTTCTTTCGCAAAATCTTCGCATTCCCAGTACGATTGCCCTTTGGCTACTCCTGGTAGTAACGCAACATTAATCGTTTTGCAACACTACTCCGGTAACGTGGGTGAGGTTTTCAAGAGTTCTCACTCGGCAGCCAGGGCTGCCGTTGTGGCTATTTATCACCTAACTCTCTCTATGAGGTTTATTTCGAAGGAGCGTATGAACAGAACGATTATTCTGAGCGTGCTCTGCCTGGCCGGTTTGGGAGCGCCATTGTGGTGCGCGGAAACCCCAGGCACACCGGCGGCGAGCGCAGAAAGCAACCAGGCCGTAAGTTCCACCGACTTGGAAGCGTTGAAACAGAGGATAGCGGAACAGCAAGAGCAGATTAAGAAGCTGCAACAAGCAATGGACGAACAGCAAAAGCTGCTGGAACGATCGTTGCAAAGCATGGCTGGAACCAAAGGGGCGGCGACAGGCGGAGCTGCCGTTACCGCAGTTCCTTCGGCCAACAATGCCGGCCCGGTGAACCTGGTTCCAGTGCTGAACTTAGGGGGCAGACCGAATCCGTTGGCAAATCCGCTTCCACAAAAGACAACGAGTGACGCTGGCAGCAACCCATGCGAGCAAGAAGGCGCGTCACCCACCTTCATTCGGCTCGGCAGCACTTGTGTTGTCCCAATCGGTTTCATGGATCTCACCGCTTTGTGGCGTGACAAGAACGCGGGTTCGGGCATCGGCTCAAACTTTGGCAGCGTTCCATATAACAACACCACGAACGCGCAGAACTCCGAATTCCGGTTTTCTCCACAGAACTCCCGTATTGGTTTTCGCATAGACGGAGATTGGAAGGGGACCCACTTCATCGGCTACAACGAATTCGACTTCCTTGGCACCAGCGGCACGACAAACCTTACCGTCACCAATGGTGCGTTCGTGCCACGGCTTCGTCTCTTCTGGGTCGACGCGAAAAAAGGCAAGCTGGAATTTCTAGCTGGACAAAGCTGGAGCATGCTCACACCGAACCGCAACGGAATCTCGGCGCTGCCGGGCGACCTCTTCTACTCGCAGGTGATGGACGTAAACTATGTTGCCGGTCTCACTTGGACGCGACAACCGGGCATGCGAATCCTCTTCCATCCGAGTGATAAGGTAACTTTTGGTTTTTCGGCTGAGAACGCCGATCAATACATCGGCGGCTCCAGCGGCGGTTCCGGAATCACCCTGCCTGCCGCGCTTGGGGCACTCGGCAGTGCCCAACTTGATAACGCGCCGAACATCGGAACGGCCAGTACGGTACTGTCAGTGCCGACCGTAAGTCCAGATTTCATCGCGAAGATTGCGTTAGATCCGTCCAGCCGCTTCCACTTTGAAGTAGCCGGCATCGAGCGCAACTTCAAGATTTGGAATCCACTCGCTGCTCCGGCTCCGGGCGCCGGTCGGCACTTCAGCACGCAGGGCGCCGGTGTTCAAGTGGGCATTAATGCAGAAGTCGTCAAACACCTGCGTTTGATCAGCACCAATTATTGGAGCGACGGCGGCGGCCGTTATCTCTTCGGCCAAGCGCCCGATGTGATTGTCCGTCCCAATGGCAGCCTCAGCGCAGTACACTCGGGCGGTACAGTGGACGGCTTCGAAGCCACCATTAAGAACACGCTGCTGTTCGCTTATTACGGCGGCATCTACATCGGCCGAGATGCGGCGCTCGACGCCAACGGCACAAGTCTAATCGGTTATGGCTACGCGGGCTCGCCCAACAGCCAGAACCGAGCTATCCAAGAAGGAACCTTTGGCTTCAACCAAACTCTTTGGAAGAACCCGCGCTACGGTGCCATCAATGTAATCGGGCAGTACGAATATCTGACGCGCGATCCTTGGGCGATTGCTAAAGGTGCGCCGAAGGATACGCACGACAACACCATCTTCTTCGACGTCCGTTATACCTTACCTGGCAGCATTCCCAAATTTTAGAATTTTCGAGAACATCACAACCTCGGGGCGGCGCAAGCTGCCCCGTTTTTTATTTCCACGTCCCTTTGCGATCGGTTCGACGGCTCACCATAGGAGATCAACGATACGGAACTACGTGGGAGAGGATTTCTAAAGATTAACGAAGTGCGGCACAAAACAAAAACGCCCCCGGTAAACCGGAGGCGAATTGTTTTTTTTTGAGAACCCGCTATCGCGGGAAGCTCATCTACTTCTTCTTTTTGGCAGGGGCCTTTTTTGCGGCTTTCTTGGCTGCCTTCTTGGTTGCGTTCTTCATCGTTTGATTCTCCCTAACGTAAATTTGCAATCTTTAGTAGATCGCATTGTGATTCATATATAAGGTTGTTCTGAAAATAAGTCAAGAAAAAAATGCATATGAGGCATCGAGAGGGCAACTTCGATGCCCGCGAGCGCCAAAACGTGAGCTTCAAAATTTGTTTTTGGTCCCGCAGCGAGAAGTTGACCATCAAGAATTCGCGTGAACCGCGAGTTGCGCGAACGCGTCAAAGTGAAGGACGATAAGAAAAGGTGCTAGTAAGCCGGTCACAACGCGGAGCCGCGATGCTTGCAGTAGCGGCTTGCATTTTTTTCGCACCGGCATGCGGCAGAAAGAACAAACGCATTGCGAATGCTCCGGCATCGCCGCAGCCGTCGATTCCTTCCAGCCCTTCCACGACAACCGCGCGGCGTCAACAACCCAAACCCGCTGCAGTGCCCATCGGATACGTAGAAGAAGGAGCCGCCAGTTGGTATGGCATCCCGTATCACGGCCGGCATGCCGCGGATGGAGAGATCTACGACATGGAAACCTTAGTGGCGGCGCATCGAGTGTTGCCGTTCAATACCTGGCTCAAGGTGACAAACCTATCGAATCGGAAATCGGTAAATGTGCGCATCATCGATCGCGGGCCATTTGTGGACGGCCGCATCATCGATCTTTCGAAAGCGGCAGCCAGGCAAATCGATTTGATTGGGCCGGGCGTTGGCAGCGTGCGTCTTGAAGTGATTGCCGCGCCGGCCGATATTCCGGCTGACGATTTTTATGCGGTGCAAGTGGGTGCTTTCACAGTGCGCGAAAACGCCGAACGCGCGCGCGCTTCCTATGAGGAGCGGTACGGTGCGGCCAAAGTGACGGTTAAGCAGGGAAGAATCACCATGTGGCTTGTCCTGGTTGGCAAGGAACCCTCGGTAGAGGCCGCGCAGAAATTAGCCACAAACTTGAGCGTGGAGAATAAAGATGTCTTTGTCGTTCGTTTAGACGAGGTACTGCCAACACCGATTCCAACGCCTCCTCCAGCGGTGGCGAAGACCACTGTCTGGCAGACTCCCGATAACATCACGTTCGACCCGGCGAGCGCTGTTACCACCGCTCAACCGCAGCCCGCCGTAAAGCCACCGCAGGAATAAGCGATAAGGCGATTCAGCCACAGGATATCCGGGCGAGGCGTAAAGAAGGAGAACTTCCGCATTCGGCTCACACATAGTTCTAGAGTTCGTGACCCCACAGATTGCACTAGACCTATCACCGCTTAATACCCTGATAGGCAACTCGCCTGCCATGAAGCAGGTGCATCGACTCATCACCCGAATGAGCAAGTCGCGCTTTCCGGTTTTGATTCTGGGCGAAACGGGGACGGGCAAAGAAGTAGTGGCGCGCGCGATTCACGCAATGGAAGGCCGCGGTCCTTTCGTGGTGGTGGATTGCTCTTCAATGGTTGGTCCCTTGATGGAGAGCGAGCTCTTCGGTTACGCAAAGGGCGCCTTCACCGGAGCGCATAACCAGAAACTCGGCTTGCTGGACATGGCCAACGGCGGCACCGCCTTCTTCGACGAAGTCGGGGAACTGCCCCTTGAATTGCAGATGAAGCTGCTGCGGGTGTTGCACCAAAAGGAGTTTCGCGCAATTGGCGGATTGTCGCAACGGTCCTCAAACTTTCGAGTGCTGGCGGCGACGAATAAAGATCTGGCGAAAGAAGTAGCGGAGAAGCGCTTCCGGCAGGACCTTTATTACCGTCTCAATGTGATGCGGGTACGCCTTGCGCCACTGCGCGAAAGAAAAGACGACATCCCCGCGCTGGTTCTGCATTTCTTACAGCGCCACGGCAAAGACCACAAAATACCGGACGAAGTGATGGACATGTTGGTCGCATATGATTGGCCGGGCAATATTCGCGAACTGGAACACGCCGTCCAGCATATGGTGGCGATGAACAGCGGACAATGGATTTCTAAGGCCGAACTTCCCACCGCGGTAACTAGCCAGGGCATAGAGAATGCGCTTCTACAAGGCAATGCCGCAGCTGCAAGACGACAATTCCATCCAAGATTCAAACGGAGTGGTCCCTCTGGCGGAAGTAGAGAAGCGCGCCATACTGAGTGCTCTTCGCGTCACAAAGGGCGACCGGACTCTTGCCTCCGATCTGCTGGGAATCGGCAGAACCACCCTGTACCGGAAATTGAAGGGGTACGGCCTGTAAGATTGGGAGCGTGCGAATCGCGCTCGATGCCACTTACAGTATTGACCCGCATCCGTCAGGCATTGCCATTTACTCCAGCGAGATTTTGACGGGTCTTGCCCGTGCCTATCCAGAGGATATATTCGTGCGTTGCTACCGGCCGAAGCAGTTCAGCCAAGCGCCGCGCATGGTGCATGAGCCCAATGTTCGACGGCGCTTACTGCTTCCGGCCATTCCCAATCCGTGGATTGGAGCCGCTGTGTTTCACGCACTGAACCAACGCGCCGACAGCCGGCCGGCGAAGAACGTCATCACTACGTTTCACGATCTGTTCGTAATGACGCGGCGACTACTCTTCGCCCGAGTTTCGAGCGAGGTTTACCGGACAGGCCAAACGCGCCGCACGGAATTCGGACTTGATTATCGCGGTATCGGAGTTTACTGCAGCCCAGGTAAATGAATTGCTAGGCGTTGAACGCTCTCGCATCCACGTGGTGCCGCACGGCGTGAACTACCCGGAGATTACGCCGAGCCAAGCGCAACGCGAGAAATTGGTTTTGAGCGTCGGAGCAATTCAGATTCGCAAGAACACCGCGCGTCTGGTAGAGGCGTTTCAAGCTATGCCGGACGATTGGCGATTGGTGCTGGCAGGGTCGGCAACCGGTTACGGAGCAGACGGCATCCTTGCAGGTATCGAGAGGAGCCCATGCCGGAATCGAATTCAAATCACCGGCTATATCAGCCACGGCGATTTAGAAGCGCTCTATAGCCGCGCCGCAATTTTCGCCTTCCCATCGCTCGATGAAGGCTTCGGGATTCCGATTTTAGAGGCGATGGCTCATGGCCTGGCGGTGATCACTTCCAACTGTTCAGCCCTGCCTGAAGTGGCCGGGGAAGCGGCCTGGTTAGTCGATCCAAAGCAGACTGAGGAAATCGGAAGTGCTCTGCGGGAGCTGGCTGCCGATGAAAAGAAACGAACGCTGCTTGCAAGCCTTGGACGCAAACGCGCCATTCAGTTCCCCGGGATACGCGCCGTTCAATCCACTTACGGCCTATATCGAAAACTGGCTCAGGATTTATGATCTTCTTCAACCGAAATTTTCAGCGCCCGCAGGAACTTTTGGTCTTGCGAGGTCAGACGGATTTTCCCCGCCGACTCATAATGCACCGGCTCTGAATTGACGCCCGAACTGGTGCCGGACTCATCGTCTTCGTCGCGCTTATTAAACCCGATGGTTGCTTCCAGGACCAGGAAAACATCGTAACCGGCGCGTTTGATCTCACCGATCGCACCGGCGATTCGATCTGAGTCAGAGAGGGATTCATTGATGGCATTTCCCAATTCCTGCATCAGTTCCTTCAATCTTTCGTCCAAAAAAAACCCCTTTCCCGGGTCACTTTCAGGGTAACACCTAACGCGGGTTGCTTTGAGCAAACCAGAAGACGTTCGGGCTTACGTTTTCTGTCTCTAAGTACTAGTGCTTTGACGATGCATTCCAGTCTAACTATTTGACGCAGGAACGGCTAGGATTTACTCTCCTGAAATGGCCCTAGCGGGGTAAAAGCCCAAAAACTGCTACGTTTCAGAGTTTTTCTGCTCGTAGGCCTTCGAAGAATACCGGGCCGCCTCCTCCTGGGCGCCGCCGGTGTTGTCGTGAGTCCGAATAGCCTGTTTATATTCGTTCACCGCCCTATCTCTTTGGCCAGTCACATCGAAGATTTTTCCGAGGTTCACATGCGACCAGACTTCGGTCCACTTCGGATCGAGATCGCCATTGATAGCCGCACGGAATTCATTGGCGGCTGACTGGTAATTGTTTTGATGGAAGAACAACTCGCCGATGCGGTAATGGGCCAGCGAACTGTTCCGGTTAACCTCAAGCGCTTTCTGGTACTCGCGCAGAGCATTCGAGTAATCGTTGATTTCCACGAACTGTTCGCCGCGGCGGATAGCGACGGCAATCTGCATGGACGGATCGAGGCGCAGCAGGACGTGGTTTGGATCAAGAGTCAACTTACGAGGCTTTCCAAATGTGTCAACACTGAATTCCGATGAAGTACCAGTTACCTCAATTTTTTTGTCTTCGGGATTGCCTTCGGTTTCGATTCGGAGGTCAACCGGCATCCGGAACGTGTCCAGATCCTGATTGATCTTTCCTACCACCCGGAAGCCGGTCTGCGTACGGAAGACCGTATATTCCAGTTTGAACTCCGGCGAGCCGCTCGATTCCAGCCATTGAATAAAGAAATAGCGCAGTTCCTGGTTGGAGACCTGTTCCATCACCTTACGGAAGTCTTCACTGGTAGCGGATTGCCAACTGTATTTGTCCAGAAACGCTTTTAAGCCTTTCTTGAAGTTCGCATCGCCGATGGTGTTGCGAAGCATATTCAAAACAGCGGCGCCTTTGGCGGAAGTGAGCGCCCAAAATTCCGGGGAATAATCGTCCAGGCGGCCGGCTTGAAGAACTGGCGGATCTTTCACGGTCAGCGCTTCTATATATGTGTTCTTCAAATCCGTTTCCATTTGCGCCGCTCCAGCGGTGTGTTCCGTATAGAGCAATTCGGAATAACGTGCCGGGCCGTTCTGCAGCCAAAGGTAGTTACGGTTCGAAGGCGATACCAGCATTCCCCACCATTGCCGCGAGAGTTGATTTGCCAGTACCCGGGTGTTCACCTGTTTGGTTATCGCGCCTGGCGAAAGAAACACAATGCCCGGAGCGGAGTAGCCCGTCACCGCGCCGGATTCAGTTTCGACCAGCGTAAGGTTTGCTTGCGGAGCAAGACCGTACTCAGCGGTGAAGAAAGTCACGATCTTCCCGGTCTCATCTCCGTAGGTTTGCGCCAACGCGGCTTTATCGTCGCGGAAGAAAACGTCTGAATTAATTCCTTGCGAGCTGACCTTTGATGGGTCGCCCTTTACAATTGCGAGGCTGCCGGGAAAACTCGCCTTATCGTAATGGAAGGAGTAAGTGGTTCCGCCATCTTTCGCCCGATCGGTTTTCACATCTCCGCTGGCCACCACGCGGTACTCGGCGGGAGTGGTGATGTGCATGTCTGCCATAAAGCGGTTCGTGGTGTAGCCGCTTACCGGAAACCAGCGCGCCGGATAAAGCAGATACCCATAATCCGGATGCAGCGCCGCGAACCTGATGCCGGATACCGGCGAATCTTCTTTACCGGTGAACTTACCGTCATAAGTGACCGAGATTGAACTCGGCTGGCTTTTCTGCAACGGCGTCGAGAAAAAAACGCGGAGTTGATTCTCGCCAGGACGCTGGGTTTGCACCGATGCACCTTTCGCGTCAACAGCTTTTGAAACGGTTAAAGCCTCATTCAACTCGAACACGGCCTGGTTTAGAGTGTCGAGCGGCGTGAAATCGATTTTTGCCGTAACCTCAATGGCTTGGGTTCGGGGATTGATGGCTGCATCAATGGTGTACTTCTGCACTTCGATACGGCTGCGCGAATCATCGCGCGAATCCTGAGGCCAAATGCTGGTGGCAAAAAAGACGCCAAACAGAGCGACCAGAAAGGTAGTCCGTCTAAAACCGCTCATCATCAATCCATTGTCTCCCGTAACGCCTCAGGCTTTTCGGCTGGCACACCGCATTTTGTCTCCAAATCAGCGGCAATCAGGGCTGCGGCCCGGCCCAATGGGTCTCCATCGCTGGTGAGCGCGGCCCGGACCGCGGCTAAATCCTGACGCATGCGCCCGGCCTTCTCATCCGACGTCAACAGTTCCATGGCTGCGGCGGCCAAACCGGCCCCCGTCATGTCGTGCTGGATCAGTTCGGGGACAATCCGTTTTCCAGCAATTAAGTTGACCATCGAAAGAAAAGGAACTTTGACAAGATGCCGGCCAGCCCACCAGCTCAAAGCGGTCACCTTATAGAAGGCGATCATCGGCGTGCCTAAAACAGCCGCTTCCATGGTGACGGTGCCACTGGCGGCCAGAGCAAGATCGGCGTGGCCGATTGAATCCCATGCCTCATTTTCAATTACTTTGATGGATAAGTTTGCGATACGTTCCTGAAAAGTTGCGAAAACTCCGCGTGCTGCGAAACCTTTGGGAGTGGCCAGAATTACAGAGACGGATAAAGAGTTTTTAATGATGTTGACGGCGTCGAGCAAGTCGGGCAGGTGGCGCAAAGCTTCCCCCGCCCGGCTTCCGGGGAGCAATACCAAAACCCTTTGGCCGGAAGAAAGGCCGTGCCGAGTTAGAAAATCGGCGCGCGGCATGGACGTGCGGGCCATAGAGGCAAGCGGGTGACCTATATAAGTGGCGTCCACACCCCGTTCGCGAAACCATGGCTCTTCAAAGGGGAACAGGCAGAAGAGCCGCTCTACTAATCGCCGGATGATTTTAACGCGGCCTTGCCGCCACGCCCAAACCTGCGGAGCTACCAGATAGAAAACCGGAACTCCCATATTTTTCAAATGGCGTGCGAGACGCAGATGAAAATCGGGGTTGTCGGTCAGGATGGCAGCCACCGGCCGATGAGCGCGAGCGTAGCGAACCAGCTTGCGGTACTCGCCATAAATGCGTGGAAGATGACGAACGACCTCCGCCAAGCCGACCACGGAAAGGTTGGCCGCGTCGATGATGGGATCGACACCGAGTTCCTGCAGTTTCGGACCGGCGCAACCATAGAATGTAGCCGACGGGTAGTGTTGGCGCAGTTTGCCGACCACGCCGGCGGCGTACATATCGCCGGAAGCTTCTCCAGCAGAGACTAGAAACTGCACGATACGCAAATCAGTGTAGCAGCGGTAACGAGGAATTGAGCAGGAACCTCTCTGCTAGAATCGAGGTCGAAATCCCTCAGATGTCCAGTCAACGAGATCCAGCCCCCGCGATCGCCTCGCAAGCGAGTCTTTCCAGGGTGAGCGTGGGTCAATTCGCCGAGCGATTCCGCGGCGAAGTTATCCCGCTTAGCAACACCTTTGGATATTTCTGCGCCTCAGTCCCCATGAGCGAAGAAGTGCTCAAAGAATACTTGGAAGAGCCAGTAGCAGCGCTGCCGCCTGCCATTGCGGCTATGCTGCCGCGAATTTCAATTCTGCTGGTACCTTACCTGGAACGTTCGGGCGAACGAGCCATACCGAAGCGGAGCCTCAAAAAGCGGCCGGGATTAGAAAAAGTCAGCGATTTCGTGGTAGGCGAGCGCCCGGCGGAGGGACGTCAATCATGGGCCTCACAGGTTAGCTATGAAGATGAGACGGTGCTGGTCTTCGCGCTCAAAGAGCAGGAAGTTGCCGAGTATCATTACCGCCTGTATCGGCGCCTATCAGCCCTAGTGGCTGATAAATTATCGACCGAAGCGGCCAGCAAGATCAAAGCGATGATCCGCGAAGAACTGGTTGCGAGCGTCCACGGAGAAGTGGACGATGAGAGCTGGCAGGCCAAACAAACACTTCTGCGCAGGCAATCGAATGTAAAACGCGACAGTCCGCTGTTCAGCGATTACGTTAGGCAATCGTTCATCGACACGCTTACCTTGTACTTGCATGGCATTTGCTGCGACATCGATGTAGAAACCGGACCGCGCCAACTGCCCAGCCGGCATCTTCGGAAGCGCCTGAACCTGTTGAAGTCTCTCTATCCGCCGCCCGCTGGCTATGCCGTTTTCCCCGAGGAAGACGAGCCGAAGGCTGCCAAACAATAACTTGACGTAAGCGCCGCCCGACATAAAGACCGGCGGATGTTACTCTGAAGTTTTCTCTCCCTTTGTAATGGCCCTTGCTACCGAACTGAAGAGAACACCGCTCTTCGATACGCATGTTGCGTCTAAAGCCAAAATGGTCGATTTCGGCGGGTGGAACATGCCGGTGCAATATTCGAGCATCATCGAAGAGCACAACGCGGTTCGGACGGGAGTCGGGGTTTTTGACGTCAGCCACATGGGTGAGATTGAAGTTCGCGGATCGCAAGCTCAGCATTTAGTGGACTATGTTTCCACCAACAACGCCGCCAAACTAAAGCCCGGCCAGGCACACTACTCCGCGCTGCTCTATGAGCATGGAGGTTTTGTGGACGACATCCTGGTACACAAGCTTCCAGACGGCAATTTTTTTCTATGCGTGAACGCCGGCAACCAGGAAAAGGATTTCGAACATATTCAAGAGGTCACTCGCGGGAAGTTTGACGCCGAGATCGATTATGCGAGCGAGCGTTATGCGCAGATCGCGATTCAAGGGCCGAAAGCGATTCGGACACTGCAGAAGCTGACCGGCACAAAACTTTCCGAGATCAAATATTACTGGTTCACCGACGGCGACGTTTCAGATGTTCCCGCGCGGATCGCCCGCACAGGCTACACCGGCGAAGACGGTTTTGAAATTTACATTGCGCCGCAGGAAGCGGCCCAGTTATGGAGTAAGATTCTCACCGCTGGCGAAGAGTTCGGCATTAAACCATGCGGCCTTGGAGCGCGGAACACCTTGCGATTAGAGGCGAAGATGGCGCTCTACGGCCATGAACTCACTGCCTCCATCAATCCGCTCGAAGCCGACCTGGGCTGGATCGTTAAATTCGATAAAGGCGATTTCGTCGGACGCACTGCCCTCGAAAAAGTGCAGGCAAGCGGATTGACCCGCAAGCTGGCAGGCTTCGAAATGCAAGAGCGCGGCATCGGCCGAGATGGATACGAAGTTTGGATTGATGGCAAGCCAGCGGGTTGGGTTACCAGCGGAGGCCCCTCCCCGACTCTGAACAAAAACATTGGCCTTTGCTATTTGCCCTCCGGCAAAGCGGTACCCGATGTCAAAATTCAAGTGCTCATCCGCAATACATCGGTTGAAGCGGTGACCGTACCGACTCCTTTCTACAAGAAGCCAAAAGCATGACCTATCCAGAAACATTCAAGTACACAAAAGAGCACGAGTGGGTATTGGTTGAAGGCAGCGCCGGAACCATCGGCATCACCGATCACGCGCAGCATGAGCTCGGCGATATTGTTTTCGTCGATCTACCGAAGGCAGGTTCTGCGGTCGCCAAGGGCCAGATGTTCGGCTCCGTGGAATCGGTAAAAGCGGTGTCTGACATCTATGCTCCGGTTTCCGGCGAAGTCCTGGAAAGCAACGCATTGCTGGCCACTAGCCCGGAAAAGCTGAATGAAGATCCGCATGGCGCGGCTTGGCTGATCAAGATCAAAATCACGCAGCCTGAAGAAATTAATGAACTTCTTTCGGCTGCCGATTATCAAAAGTACGTGGGCGAGGAATAGACGCCCCCACGCTCCAGCCCACCTTAGACGTTCTGACACCCGGAGTTATAAAGACCGTTGCGATACCTACCTAAGTCCGATTTTGAACGGCGCGAGATGCTTGCCACCATCGGTTTGCGCTCGGAAGAAGACCTGATCGCATATTTGCCTGGCGATGTGCGCTTCGACAAGCGGCTGAACATTGAAGATGGCAAGAGCGAGTACGAAATTATAGATTATTTCAAGCAACAGGCGGCGCGGAATGCAAACGGCTACGCATGTTTCCTGGGCGCGGGCGTCTACAACCACTTTCGCCCTGTGCTGGTTGACGCAGTAGTATCACGCGGCGAATTCCTCACTTCTTATACGCCCTATCAGGCTGAAATTTCGCAGGGAACGCTTGTCAGTATCTTCGAATTTCAAACCATGGTCTGCCAGTTGACCGGCATGGATGTGGCGAATGCTTCCATGTACGACGGCTCTTCGGCGGTTCCGGAAGCAGCCATGATGGCAGTACGCGTCACCAAGCGAGATAAAGTACTGGTGGCGCGTACGGTTCACCCCGAATACCGCGAAGCGCTGAACACCTCCACCAAACATCAAGGAATTCCGGTCCAGGAATTGGCGTATGGGAAGAGCGGCCTTTTAGATCTGGACGATTTAAAGCAGAAACTTGACGACAAAGTAGCGGCGGTCATTGTTCAGACGCCCAATTTCTTCGGTTTGATCGAGCAGGTGAAAGAGTTGTCCGCGCTCGTGAAAAGCAAAGGCGCGTTGCTGGTGGTTGTCTTTACCGAATCTGTTTCATTGGGCTTGATTGAACCACCAAGCGAGGCCGATATCGTTGTCGGCGAACTGCAAAGCTTTGCCATATCGCCAAGCTATGGCGGCCCCTATGTCGGCATTATCGCTACACGCGAGAAGTATATGCGGCAGCTGCCGGGCCGGCTCGTCGGCGAGACGACCGATGCCGATGGACACCGGGCATTTTGCCTGACGCTGGCTACTCGCGAACAACACATCCGTCGCGAAAAAGCCACTTCGAATATTTGTACAAACCAAGCTCTGCTGGCGCTGATGGCCACCGTTTTCATGACTGTTTACGGCAAAGGAGGTCTGCGTGAACTGGCCGAGCAGAACCTGGCCAAGGCGCATTATCTGGCCGGCAAGCTGCCTCTTGAATTCGATTCGCCGTTCTTCAACGAATTCGTAGTGAAAACGAACGGGAAATCACCTGAACAGATCAACGCGGAACTCGTTGGGAAGAAAATAATCGGCGGTCTTGCTTTGGGCCGTTTCTATCCCGAGCTGAAGAATTCCATGCTGCTGTGCGCCACGGAAATGAACCGCAGACAGGATATGGACGCCTTGGCCGACGTATTTGTGAAGCGCTGAACAAATGATCAAAAAAGTCTCGAAGCATATTGTCCAGAATGAGCCGTTGTTGTTTGAGCAAAGCTCTCCCGGCAAGATCGGCTATCAACTTCCGCCGCTGGATGTTCCTGTTGTGGATGCGGAGAAGGTACTCGGCAAAGGGAACGTCCGTACTGAGATCGAAGACTTTCCAGAGGTCAGTGAGTTTGAGGCGCTTCGTCATTTCACCCGTCTTTCAACCTGGAACTACGCCATTGATCTAGGTCTTTATCCGCTGGGTTCGTGCACTATGAAGTACAACCCGCGCGTGAATGAACTGGTGGCTCGTACCGAGGGTTTGGCTTGGGCGCATCCTTATCAACCCAATGAGTTGGCGCAAGGGTGCATGGAAGTGGTCGGCGCTCTTGAAAAATGCCTGGCCGAAATCACTGGTATGGATGCGGTGACGCTACAGCCTGCCGCTGGCGCGCATGGCGAGTTCACGGGCATCTTAATGATTCGCTCGCTGCTCGAATCGCGCGGTAATCCACGCAAAAAGATTCTGGTTCCCGATTCTGCTCACGGCACAAATCCCGCGACCGCCATGATGGTGGGCTACACCGTGGAAAATATAAAGTCGAACGAGCGCGGCATGGTCGATCTCGACGTACTTAACCGTGCCGTCACGGAGGATGTTGCCGGACTGATGATTACTAACCCGAACACGGTTGGCGTCTTCGAAGAGAACATCCGCAAAATTTGCGGCATCATGCACGACCGCGGCGGGTTGGTATATATGGATGGCGCGAATATGAACGCGCTGGTGGGCATCGCGCGGCCTGGTGATTTCGGTATCGACGTGATGCACTTGAATCTGCATAAGACATTTTCGACTCCGCATGGCGGTGGCGGCCCCGGAGCCGGAGCTGTTGCCTGTGTGAAGGATCTGACGCCTTTTCTGCCCAGTCCGCGCTTGAAGCGGGACGCCGGCAAGTGGAGCTGGAATTACGATCTGCCGCAATCCATAGGGCGCGTGAAAGCCTTCTACGGCAACTTCGGAGTGCTTGTTCGGGCGCTCGCCTACATCATGGCTCACGGCGGCAATGGCCTAAGGCAGGCCACGCTTGATGCGCTGCTGAATGCCAACTATATCCGCGCGCTAATTGAGCCTTACTACGAGATCGCGTACAAAGCGCCCAGCATGCACGAGTGCGTATTCAGTGACGACCGTCAAGCGAAGAAGGGCGTTCGCACCGGCGACATTGCGAAGCGTCTGATCGATTATGGCTTTCATCCGTATACGGTCAGCTTTCCGCTGATTGTTCGTGGCGCGCTCATGATTGAGCCAACAGAAACCGAGAGCAAGCAAGAGCTCGATCTATTTGCCGACGCGATGATCTCGATCGCCAAAGAGGTGGAGGAAAATCCGGAACTCTTGAAAAACGCGCCGCACTCGACCCGCACATCTCGGGTAGATGAAGTGACAGCAGCACGCCGGCCCATTGTGCGCTGGAAGCCGCAGCCTACCGCGAGCCAAGCTGCCGATTGAGAAATTTGCACCCTCGTCAGCAACTTACAATACGTCCTTACTGGAAAAACGTGGAGAGGCAAAGTTTCTTTATTCCAGCTGTTAAGTCGGGCTGGAAAAGAAGAGCCTAGGTACTAGCCTAGGCTCTTCACGCTACTTTCAGCTAAAGGAGGTGGTCTTTGTGACCATCATGATACGGTTTGTACTGACGTTTGTTGGTACATTGCTGGTCTACGTACGCTGGAAACGGCGACCGTAGTCTGCAAGAGGGCTGCGGTTTGCAAGATTGCAGCCCTCCCGTATTTAAATATAGCTCAAAATCCCGCCCTACGCATAACTTGAACAACTATATCTACACTGAGATCGTCCAGCGGTTCGTGGCGCAGTACTACCACCCTCTTACCCCTGGGGGCCCATAGAATAGGGTCGGTCGGACCAAACAACGCAAGCACCGGGACACCGATAGCCGCAGCGAGGTGGGTAATGCCGGAATCGTTGCCAAGGTAGAACCTCGCTCCTGCAATCCATTGCGCAAGATCAGCGAGACTCTCAAAACGGCAGGCTTCGGGCAAGTCTTCATCTGGTCCGGCGGTCCACTCGACAGGCAGCGGCAATCGCTTCGCTAGTTCTCGAAAATTCGCAAGTGGCCAATTCTTTCGCTGACTGCCGGAGAACGGATGAATCACGACAGCGTCGCGCGTCGCGTGTGCTTCCACACTCAATTTCGCCCGTGAGCCCAGTGGCGCGCCTACTTGGCTGCAAAAGAAATCGGTGGCATGCATTGTGCATTCCGGCGACGGCAATGCTTGATGGAACACGCAATTCGCGCCCGCAATCGCTTCCCGGAACTCAGGCCGATTGGCGCCGTACCAACTCACCACTTCATCAAAGCTGCTCAGCTTAGCCCTGAATCTTGCGTCGGCTCGCATGTCGCCCAGCCCTACCATGTCGATGCCGGTATCTGCCAAAGCCTGCGTCTTGTCTGCAAACTGTACTAACGGAACGACTGCCCGAGGCACCCAAACTTCGGTGTAATCCGTTCTTAGAAATTCGAGAGCTGGAAACGAAAGAAGGCAATCGCCGATTGCGCCAGGCCGGATAAGCAACCGCCGCATGAATCGACTTTAGAGCCCGTAAAGCCGCCGCGCATTTTCGCGCAGCACCATATGCACCAGCTGCTTGGCGCGCTCCGGCGTTATCTCACCATCTTCCAACATATTGGTGATAGCGATGCCAAGCGCCTGCCTGCCAAAATGCGCCCCGACCCAGGCAGTTTCTTCCCAACCGATGTTGGCGGACATGGGGGACGCATCCGATCCATACAGCACCTTCTCCGGGGCGGCCTCTAAATACAACCGCAGATCTTTCGCTGCTTGGTGCGGGTAAGTCATGTAGCTGAAGCCGGAGAAATCGAGATAGACATTTGGTTTCAAAATCAACGCGGCAGCTTCGCGAGTAAACGGCCAAGCGCCATGCAACAGCACGAACTTGGTTTTGCGCAGCGTTGGATCGTTGAATAACGGCTCAAGCGCCAGCGGATTCGCATTGGCATCGCGGAAATAGCTGCCTACTCCGATTGAGCTGTGAATATGTATTGCTAAACCGAGCCGCCCTGCTTCCAGAGCAATATAACGGAACAGGAAATCCTGGACCATCTTGTACTCTTCCGGCGAAGGCTCTGATGAGTGAGCGTAAATGGCATACACTCGTTCGGCATTTTCTTTTTGCGGGTTGCTGATATCCAGATCGCGCAGATAGGCGAATTCGAACTTGAGCGCCACCGCACCGCCGGATTTAAATCTTTGGAGCGTTTGCGTGATGAAGGTCAGATAATCGTCAAACGCCGGTGGAGGCTGTTTCAATTGAGCGCTTGCCAGATATCCGCTCAGCAGATTTTCTTCGTTCGCAATAAACGCCCCGTGGTCCGAGTCTTTCCGTTTTGCGGCCGTGTTATTCAGCGGGAAAAGGAACATGTCCACATACGGCACCCATTTAAAGCGATCGCCCGGCAATCCTCGCCCCATGCGGGTGCGGTTCGCCAGCATAATATCCGTGTCGGTGTTATCGAGCACCCAAACCGGGTAAAGATCGCCCTTCTGCTTGGCAATCTCCAGCTTGGCCTTCGTCAATCCGGGTAAGCCGCCGGCTAATGGCCCGGCTGGCACGAAGCCAAAGAGCGCCTTCCAGGCTTCCGAAAACGCCGGGTTATCGGAGCTCGCTGCTGTTCCCATGGCAGGTTCCTGAATGGCATCGGCGGGCAGCGCATCGTAGTCGTGGTCTACTTCTCCTGGTTTCAGCGCGCGCACCGGATGTGCGTGATTGTCTATGGAGCGGGTGTGCGTAAGCTCGCTTTCTACCGAACTGTCAATACGAAAGTGCGGCTCGTTCGAGCGCGAACACGAGGCAAGAAGACAGCAGGCTGCCAAGGCGGAGACCGCCGCGCAATTTTTCATCTTGGCTGGATCTTATTCAACCGTCACGGGAACGTGAACTTCAATGGTCGCAGGACGGAAACACATTTGATTGTTGCAAGCCTGGTAACGCAATTTACCGGTCATGGAAGCGGCGCCAGGAGCGATGTTCGCCGGAGCGGCAAATTTTGTCTCGATGGGAAACGAGCCGGTGAAGACGACTAAGTTCTGTCCACCGACTTGAATCTCTTCGGGCTTCGGGTAGGTAATCTCCTTGCCCTCGAGTGGTCCATTCGTCCAAGTAAGTTTGAGCGGAATCAAAAACTCGTCTTTGGGCTTGTCGCTGTTCACGTGGAAGCCCGGCAATACTACTACCTTGATAGATTGCATCACCGTTGCACCGCGCTTGATCGTGATGGGATTTACCGGAGCGACGACTATTTTATTTTGCTGCGCCAGCAAGCAGAGCGGCAGGCAAAACAGGGTGAGCAGGCTGGTTACTGGTCCGCTTGTCTTCCAAAAGACTCTGAATTTCATTGATGTATTCATTCTTGTTGATAAGCCCGATATGCGGTGCAAATGCGACTTTGCCTTCTCTGTCGATAACGAACGATGTCGGCAAAGATTCCACTCCGCCGTAAAGCTGCGTAACCGAGTCGTCCCCAAGCAAGACGCGGTAATTCACCTTGTGTTCCGCGATATAGGGCTTTACTGCACTCCAGCCATCTTCGTCCATGGAAACGCCGAGCACGGCAAAGCCTTGAGATTTGTATTGCTGCTCAAACTCTTTGAACCATGGAATTTCCAACTGGCATGGACCGCACCATGTGGCCCAGAAGTTGAGCAGAACCACCTTGCCGCGATAATCGGAAAGTTTTACGGAAGCGCCATTGGCGTCCTTCAGAGTGAAATCGGCGGCCGGCTTGCGATCTTTATCACTCTTAGCCGCGGCACTCACCGTACGAGTAGTAGAGCAGGACGAGAAAAGAAATAGGCACAACAGAACCATGGGCCAGAGGCCCTTACGTAAGATCAAGGCGGACACCTGTTTTTAGTTTAACTCCTGTTACACCGCGCACAAAGGCCAGCGGAACTGCCTTATGCGCTTGCTCAGGTCCGCATTCTGACCATAAAGTACATTCCGGCCAGGGTAAAGATGACGTCGGGCGACCAGGCCGCCATCATGGCGGGCAACTGGTTAAGGTCGCCAATCTGTTCAAATAACGTTCCCACCGTCCAGTAAAGACCGGCAATACCGAGTCCGGTGAAGACGCCCGTCATGGCCCCGCGATTTCCCGCTACAAAAGCGCACGGAATGCTCAAGATGGCCATGATCAGAGCAAATAGCGGAACGGCGAACTTCTTGTAATACTGCACTCGCAGCGGTATGGTGTCGAGTCCGCTGGCTTGCAGTTCTCGAATGTAGCGCCCCAATTCCTCGAAGTTCATTTCCTTATATTCCTTCTCTTCTTTGACAAACCAGGAAGGAGTTTCCGTCAATCCAGGGAATGTTGCAGTGGCGTTATAGAACTGTCTGTACTGAGAACTTTGGCCTTCTACTTTCTCGCTCATGCCGTTCTGAAAAACCCAGGCATGCAAGCCGTCGTTCCATTGAGCGCGATCGGCCGAGATCTGGTGCACGACATGGAAGGTGTTGGGATCGAGATCGAAGACATTCACTTTCGACATGATGGCCTGGCGCGGATCGAGGTGCACGAAATTATAAATGCGCGAGCCTTGCCCATAAACCCAGTGCCTATCGGGCCGCAAATAGGTGGCTACCGGCTTCTTTTTAATTTCGGCGCGCAGCATTTCCTGGCGGCGATTTGCGTCCGGAATGTAGTAATGATCAAACGCAAACAGCAGCACGCTGATGCCGAAGCTCATTACCAGCACCGGCGCAGCCAGCCGGTGGACGCTTACGCCGCCCGCTTTGAACGCCGTTACCTCGTTGTATTTGGTCAAAATGCCAAAGCAAATGAGCGATGCTACCAATGTGCCGAAGGGCGTAATCTGATAGATCAAACTGGGCGCGAGATGCCAAAGGTAATCCACCATTGTGGACATGCTGATATCGTTCTTCATCATGTCGCCCAGCAGTTCGAAGAAGGTGAATACTTCAATGAGCGCCACTAGGGCTACCAGAAGCATGGTGAAGTAGAACAGAAATCCGTTCAATACGTAGCCGTCGATTAGCATTGGACGAAGGCCCAGGCCGAAGATGCGCAACCGTCTGCCGCCAGTTTGCGGACGATGCTCAACCAACTTCTTGGCCGCGCTCATGCTGCGCTCGCCGATACTTTTGACCCAAGCGCTCACATCCCAATCGCCCGGCCGCTCAAGATTCAGAAGCATGATGGCTCCAGCAATGGCAAAAACGACGTCGGGGGTCCACACCGCGATGGGGACGGGGAGCGTACCTTTTTTGGCCAATCCCAGCAGCGTAATGTAACCAAGGTAGTAAACGAAAGCTACCAGGACGGTAACCACGAACGCGGCGGATTTGCCGCCTTTGCGCGACGAAACACCTAACGGAATGCCAACCAAGGCCAGCAGCATGCAGGCAAGCGGCAGAGCGAATCGCTGGTGAATTTCAATTGCGGCGTCTGTGTAATCCTGATGCGAAAGATCGTGCCGCCGGAAGACACGCTTATAAAGCGGCCCGGTATCCATTTCACGCACGGTTTTGTTGACTTGAAGATCTTCCTGCTTCTGCGCCTGCAGCACTTCTACTTGCGACGGCGAGACGGTCGTGATGACTTTGCCTTCTTTGTCGCGCTCGGTGGAGCGGAAGTCGCGCATGTCCAAAATGATGCGATTGTTCACTGGATCCGGATGCGGAATCGCCTGCTGCGCAACGATAATGCGCGGCCCGTCTCCGCGCTCTTTGCCCTGACGGGTGAGGTCTTCCTGCGAGGTGACATCGGCAATGAACACCTGCTGCCAGATCACCTGCTTACCCTCGGTTTGCACATTGCCGACATAGAGGACGGTGTTCGGGAACTGTTCGTCAAAAATCCGCGATTCTATATTTCCGGTGAGCTGCGCGGCGACAAAGTTACGTGCCGTCTTAGTTTCTAAATTCAGCGACAGGGGAGTGAGCCAGAGCGACGCCATAGCCGTTATCGCCATCGCCAGAAACGCGAACAGCATCACGGGGCGCGCTACCGTTGTGCTGGAAATGCCGGCCGCCCGCATCGCAGTGATTTCACTATCAGTGGACATACGGCTTAGACCAATAAGAATGCCCACCAGGACACCTAGCGGCAGCGCAAAGGGCAAGGTGGAAGGCAGCGCATAAAGCAGCAGCTTTGCTACCACCGGGAAGGGCGCGGAACTCTTCACCAGCATGGCTGAAAGCTGCTTAATGGTTTGCAGAAACAGCACGAAGACAAAGAGCAGCGTGCCCAAAAGTGCGCCGGTAGACACTTCTTTGAAAATGGCGCGGCTGAGAATGCGCATACTACTGCTGAGCGATTAAGGCAGGCGGAGCGACGGCAGGTTTTTTTCCGGGCTCGTTCTCGGCGCGAGCCAGTTCCAAACTGTCGAACAACAAGGAAGGGCAGATGACCGACGACGTGGTGGCATCGGTGCCCGAGTCGGCGTAGTTGAACGAACTGCCGTTGTTTACATAGTTATATACATAGCGTTGGTCGGAGGCGGCCGCAAGATCGCGCAAGTCTTTCGCGCTGAAATCTCTAAAGCGGAACCCCCGCACGAGTTCTTCGCGCCCGTCCAGATAAACGCGGTAGGCCAGCAAGGGCGCATTCAACGTGCGCGAATACCCGCTCTTTTGAACTTGCCGGGCGAGACTCTGGACTTCTTCCATGCCGGCGGTGGACGGAAAATCGAGGCGGCGAATCAGCACGCCATACTTCAGGCCGGCATCCTTCACCTTCCGCAGAAACTGTGCTTTCAATTCCGCTTCCTTCACTGTCTTGCTTGATTCGACAAAGAGATTACCGATCACCGCCTCTTCGGAGCCGTACATCCCGGGTAAACGGCCATGACCGTTAGATGCATTGAAATCTCGAACAGGTTCCCGGCTTAACAGGAAGCTTTTCAACATGCCCTTATCCACCAATTGGACCTTCTGCGCAGGAACGCCTTCATCATCGACTTCAAAAAAGCCCGCCAGAGGTTCGCCCTGAAACTCTTTCTGCAGAGGATCGTCAACCACCGAAAGCCATTCAGGCAGAACCTTCGAATTGAGCCGCGATGCCCACACACTCTCTAAAATCTGCCCGCCGTTCGCGCCGGGGGGCGCAATGGGTTTCCGTTGCAGGCGCAGCGAATCGGTCATCACCGATGCCATCATCTGCGAAGCGGCTTGTCGTTCAAACAAAACCGGGCCATTGTAATCTTCGGCTAACGGCGCTTTCGCCAAGTTCTCGGTTTCGGAAGCCAGCGCGTCCACCATCTTGTCCAACTGCTCCTGGCGCGGAAATTGCGATGGCTTCAGCACGGTCACCGATTGGTAGTTCCAAACGCGGCTGCCATCGGGCGCAAGCGCTTCCGTCTTCACTGAGATATCGCAAAGCTCTTGCGGGATACGAATCACCGTTCCTTCGCTGTTGATGAGGCGGTAAGTGGATTCAATGGCGCGCAACCGAAGCCCTGAGCCGCTGATATCGGGATGCGCCACGAAGCGGCCCGACACTTCACGCAATGTTTGCTCCCACTGCTTTTGTGAAAAGTCGAGCTTCTCCGGAGGTTGAATGATTTGTACGGCTTTCGCGGGCGCCAGATCGGGCGTCGTATCGGGTTCGGCAATCTCACGAAGGGCGTTCCGCTTGCGGGTAATCTGCTCGGCGGCGGCCTTGTACATTCCGTCGCTGAGCATCCAAAAGCTGCTGCGGAGAACGTCGTAATCGTCATCCAATGGTAAAGCACCCATGCGGGGAGAGCCGCTGAATACCGAGTTGGTGTTATCGAACTTGTAATCGCCTACTCGCACCTGCAACCGGGGACTGCGGCCGCGGGACCGGCCCGCACTGAGAATGCCGCCCAGGCTGGCGCTAATCTGCGCTTCGTCTGAATCGCCGATGGTGAACTCGACAAAATACGGTTTATCCAGATTGTTCAACTGCAAGGTTTTGGTGCGCGCCAGTTCGTCGGCCATGGCTCGCAATTGAACATCTTTGTGAACTTCAGAGGACGTGTCGGCTGCAAAGAGACATAGGGCGACGGATGAAGCCGCCGCTAAAAGAACGAATTTCACAGCCCCTCCGGCCTTGGCAACAGCGGCAGTTTTTCCTGCTGGTTCTGCTTCTTCTGCGTTTCAATTTCAGAAACAAGAATCGCCGGGGAAATAGCGGACACCGGAATACTGCCTGATTCCGCCCCGCAATAGCCGTTGAAAATCTCCGGCGTGTCGGATGTCGCTAGAATTTTCTGGAAACTGGCGAGCGGGGTTCCCACGATGTCCACTCCGCGAATCAATTCATCGGGCCTGCCGTCCGGGAAGACCCGGTAGACCACTAGCGGCACAACGGTGAATGCCTGCAGGCCGCGGCGCCCGGTAGTCGTATAGCCGCTTGAAACTTCCTCGAAGTACAAACCATACGGCTTTTGCTGGCGCTTGATTTCTTCTACCAGCTTGGCGCGCAGTTCTTTCGTGGTAAGCGTCTTTGACGACTCTACGATCAGATTCGATTGCCGCGAGACTACTTCGTAGCCGGGTTGACGGCGTCCGTGGCCATTCGACTGCTTAAACTCTCCTACCGGCGAACGCGACAGCAGGAACGTTTTCAGCACTCCATCCTGCACAACTTTCACCGGGCGCGCTTTTACACCTTCGTCGTCGTACTCGTAATGGCCGATGAGATCGGTACCGTTGTACTCGGTGCGCGTGGGATCGAAATCGACGCTGATGAAATCAGGCAGAACTTTGGAGCCCAGCATCTTGGTGAAGGTTTGCCCTTCTGAAACTTCCTTCTGGCGGTGGCCCTCGACGCGATGCCCAAAGATCTCGTGGAAAAACACGGCCGAGGCCTTGCCGGAAAGAATGGCCGGACAAACAATCGGCTCCGCCGGAGGCGCGGCGGTGAGGGCATCCAGCTTCGCGGCAACCTCGCGCACTTTCGCCTTAACAACACTATCTTTGGGCAAGTGGTTGGGTTCAGAGGCTTCCACCGAACCGAAATCGTCAAGTTCCATACCGTCGGGCGCAAGCGCAGCGCCTTGTATTTCGATGCGGAACAGATTGCTGCCCAGTTGGATTGACGTGCCTTCGGTATTCACGAAAGTGCGCGTTTCGCGGCGCGCGTTGAATGTTACTCCCGAGCCTAGAATTTTGGGGTGATCTTTGAATTCAGCCGACCAAGTGCGGACTTTCTTGGCCCAGTCTTCACGGTTGACACTGTAGGTCTCGGGCGGCTTTGAATAGCTGACGGCGGGCTCGGCGGAGAAATCGGCGTTCTTCTCGCTTTCATCGGCCAATAGCTGCTGATCTGTTTTCAACTGCAGGAGACGGCGCGATGCGGCCCGATAAGTGCGGTCGGTTTCTTCCCACAAAGCGCGGCGGATCTGATTGGCGTCGTTGTCCAGGGTTAATTGCGAAAAATGGGTGAAGTGAACGCGCGATTCTTTATATGGATGGTAGTTATCGAATGCTTCGGTACCAACCCGGACGGTGGTATCAAAGCCTCGAATCCGGTCTTGATGGTCGCCGAGAAGGGCGCCCATGGTGGCCGATTCCGAGACGTTTTCCTCGTCCGTCACTTCGTAAGCCATGTAGTAGGGAGGAGGATCGCCCTTGGCTTTCAGGTCGGTAAATTCGCGGCTCAGTTCACCCGTAAGTATGCCGACCAAATCAGTGGACTGGGTAATAGAAGTCCCGGCCGCACATAGCGTCAAGGCCGCGCTGAGGAGCGCCACCGAAGCGAGCCACCTGTGTTTAGAGGCGAACAGCAGCGGCGTGGAACGATGCTTGCCGGGACCATAAATTTGGCGCAACTTAAAGGATAACAACCGGTTTTAACGCGCCGGTTTCAGATGGCCAATTTAGCCAAGCTGAGCTCAAACGGCGCTCTGGCAACGCCACGCTCGGTGATAATGGCGGACACGTAGCGGTGCGGGGTCACGTCGAAAGCCGGATTCGCTACCTTGATGCCATCGGGGGCAATATGCACGCCTTGGATATGGGTCACTTCGCCAGCAGCGCGCTCTTCGATAGGAATTTCGTCGCCCGATTTCAGCGTCAGATCGAGCGTCGAAATAGGGGCCGCGACGTAGAACGGCACATTGTTCTCTTTGGCCAGCACGGCTAGGCCATAGGTGCCTACTTTATTCGCCACGTCGCCGTTTGAAGCGATGCGGTCGGCACCCACGACGACGCAGCCGATCCGGCCACTCTTTAAAAAATGCCCGGCCATGTTGTCGGTGATGAGAGTGGTTTCGATACCATCGCGCTGCAGTTCCCAGGCGGTGAGGCGCGCGCCTTGCAGGAATGGCCGTGTTTCATCGGCGAAGACATCGACCTTCTTCCCCATCTGGACGGCGGCACGAATCACGCCGAGAGCGGTGCCGAAGCCGGCAGTGGCCAGAGCGCCGGCGTTGCAGTGCGTTAAAACCGTTTTGCCGTCAGGCACAAGTTCCGCGCCATGGCGCCCGATGGCTTTATTGATGGCGATATCTTCTTCTCGGACTTTCTTAGCTTCCGCCACCAAGTGCTCGCGGATTTCAGGGAGTGTCAAATGCTTGCTGGCGGCGTACAGTTTCTTCATACGGTCGATGGCCCAGAAAAGATTGACGGCAGTGGGCCGCGTCCTGGCCAGCGTTTCGCAGATGAGCGGCATGTCCGCTTCCAGATTTTGGGAGTGAAGCGCGCCGATGGCAACACCCATGGCAGCGGCCACACCGATGGCGGGAGCGCCGCGGATGATCATGCCGCGAATAGCATCGGCCACTTCGACGTAATTACGGCAGGTCACGAAAACCGTTTCGCGAGGGAGACGCGTTTGATCGATCATCACGACGCCTGCAGGCGTCCACTCGATGGTTTCAATAGTTTGGGTGAGGACGGCGGATGAATTCATTTGGGAGTATGAGAAACGTATTTACCTGCGATCAGAGCTATTACAGAAATCGCATTAAAACATCCGTGCATGACAACGCCAGGAATGATGGAATTGGTGTAAGCGCGCAATGAACCGAGGGCGACGCCCACCAGCGTTATGGCTGCCATGTACTGCCACACTCCGAGGTATTCGAACAAATGCAGGGAGCCGAAAAGAAGCGAAGTGATGAGAACTCCGGCTACAACGCCGAAGGTTCGAGAGAGCAGGGGCTGTAAAAAACCTCGAAAGAGCATTTCTTCGAACAACGGCGCAAGTACAACGGCAGTGACGGCCAGCAGCACCATGGAAACAGGTGTTTCGGCCAGCTTGTCGAACGGGGTTGCCACTTTTGGGGTATGAATCCATTCAGCCAGCGCCGACAAACCGAAGGCCAGCAAAACACCACCAAAGGCGGCCGCTCCGAGGCTGAAGGACGATTTGCGCCAGCCGAGCGAAGCAAACACGGGACGGTCGTAACGCAGTTTGAAGGTGCCGTAAAAGCAGAAGTAGAGGAACAAGTAGACGGCGAATTGAGTGGGCAGGGCCAGCGGAGTGGGATCTTCGCGCAAGCTTGGATCGAGCATCATCCACGCACCTGCGCCAAGCATGATGACAGCGATTGAGGCCGTCAGCAAACCAAGGACCAGCAAGAGATCGATATATCCCCAGAAGGGCTCGCGATCCGGCACTGGTGTTGGCGGGATTCCGAAGAACGGAGGTTCCGGTTGCGCCGGCTGTATGCTTTCTATGTTTTCAGGCTGCATGGCCTGCCCTAGTCAATTTTCGCAGAGCAGAGGCGGTGTGGCTGCGCCGGTTCTCCATTACCTGTTCCGGAGTGCCGGTGGCCACAATGTAGCCTCCCCCTTCGCCGCCTTCCGGTCCAAGGTCAATCAGGTAGTCGGCAGTCTTGATCACATCCAGGTGGTGCTCAATAACCACTACTGTGTTTCCCAGATCAACCAGCCGCTGCAATACGTCGAGCAAATGGCGCACGTCTTCAAAGTGCAGCCCGGTGGTGGGCTCATCGAGCAAATAGAATGTCTTGCCGGTTTGACGCTTGCTGAGTTCTTTAGCGAGTTTGATGCGTTGGGCTTCGCCGCCGGAAAGCGTGGTGGACGATTGCCCCAGGTGCAGATAGCCAAGACCGACTTCGTTTAAGGTTTTAAGCTTGGCGTGAATTTGAGGAATGTTGGTGAGCAGTTCGAGCGCTTCCTCAACGCTCGATTCCAACAGGTCGGCAATGCTGTTGCCCTTGTACTTCACCTGCAACGTCTCCTGGTTATAGCGGCGGCCGCGGCAGACGTCACAGGTGACGTACACATCGGGCAGGAAGTTCATTTCAATGCGCTTCAGCCCGTCACCCTGGCAGGCCTCGCAACGGCCGCCTTTTACGTTGAAACTGAAGCGGCCGCTTTTGTAACCGCGCTCGCGCGACTCGGGCAGCATCGCGTAGATCTCACGTATAGGCGTGAAGAGTCCCGTGTACGTAGCGGGGTTGGAACGGGGGGTGCGGCCAATGGGCGACTGGTCGATTTCGATGACCTTATCGACGTTCTCCAGACCGACGATGGCATCGTGCGCACCGGGCGACTGGCTCGATCCATAGACTTCTTTCGCCAAGGCGCGATACAGAATGTCGTGCACCAGGGTAGATTTGCCGCTGCCGGATACGCCGGTCACGACGGTTAAGGTGCCTAACGGAAAATGGGCATCGACGTTCTTGAGGTTGTGCTCGCGCGCCCCTTTCACCGTCAGCTTGAGGCCGTTGCCAGAGCGCCGCACGGATGGTACAGGGATGGAGATGTGGCCGGAGAGATATTCGCCGGTGAGCGATTGCGGCGTTTTCATGATCTGGGCAGGAGTGCCATGCGCCATCAATCGGCCACCCAGACGTCCGGCGCGAGGGCCGAGATCGATTACGTAATCGGCGCGTTCGATGGTCTCGGCATCGTGCTCAACAACTAAAACCGTATTGCCTAAATCGCGCAAGCGATGCAGCGTGTCGAGCAGCTTGCTGTTATCGCGCGGATGCAAGCCGATGGATGGTTCGTCGAGCACATAAAGAACCCCACGCAGCTTCGAACCAATTTGAGTGGCGAGCCGAATGCGCTGCGCTTCGCCACCAGACAGCGTGGCCGAAGAGCGATCAAGGCTTAGATAATCGAGACCCACGTCGCTTAGGAAGCGCATGCGGTTCTCAATTTCTTCAACAACTCTCGAGACGACTTTCAACTCGCGGTCGGTGAACTTCCATTCCTTCACCGACGGAAGGGCGCGGGCGATGGACATGCCCGTGAAGCCGGCTATGGAAATGCCTTTGACCTTTACCGCCAGACTGGCCGGTTTCAGCCTTTGCCCCTGACAATCGGGACAGGTAGTGGGCGACATGAACTCCATCAACCACTCACGGTAGCCTTCGCTGGAGCGGCTGAAGTTCTCGTCGAGTGTTTTTAGGATGCCGGCGAACTGGCTGTTTCCGTAGATCAGCGCGTTTCGGGTCTTCTTCGGCAAATCCTCAAAAGGTTGGGAGATATCGACGCCCAGCGTTTCAGCGGCCTCTGTCAAAGTCGAGAGCATGTACGACGAGGTACCGCCCGGTCCCAGACCGCCATCGAGCAACGGCTTCGAAGGATCGCAAATCACCTTGACCGGATCGAATGCCCACGTGCTGCCGACACCATGGCAGGTTTCGCAGGCTCCGTAAGGACTGTTGAAAGAGAAGGAGCGGGGCTCAAGCTGCGGGATGCTGGTACCGTCGTTCGGGCAAGCTAGTTTCTCCGAATAGAGCCTTTCTTCGCCATCAATGACGGCGACTATTACCAGGCCGTCGGCCCACTTCAGGGCCGTTTGGATGGATGCTTCCAGGCGCTGTTCGATACCCTTCTTCACCACCAGACGATCAATGACGACTTCAATGGTGTGGTTCTTGCGCTTGTCGAGCTTCTCGATGGACTCGTCAAGGGTTTTCAGTTCGCCATCGATGCGCGCCCGGAAGCCTCCTTTGGCGATGGTTTCCAACTCCTTCTTGTACTCGCCCTTGCGACCGCGCGCAATGGGCGCAAGGATCATGATGCGATCGTTCTGGTGAAGGGTGAAGACCTGTTCCAGTATTTGAGCGGGCGATTGGCGGGCGATTTCAGCTCCGCAGAGGGGACAATGCGGGATTCCGACTGATGCATAAAGCAGGCGGAGATAGTCGTAGATTTCGGTAACGGTGCCTACGGTGGAGCGGGGACTTCGGGAGGTTGTCTTCTGCTCGATGGAAATGGCGGGGCTTAACCCGTCGATGCAATCTACTTCAGGCCGCTCCATTTGATCTAGAAATTGCCGGGCATAAGGGGAGAGCGTTTCCACATAGCGCCGCTGGCCTTCGGCGTAAATAGTGTCGAACGCCAACGAGCTTTTCCCAGACCCGCTCAAGCCGGTAATCACCGTGAAAGTGTTACGGGGGATATCGACACTGATGTTCTTGAGATTGTGCTGGCGCGCACCATGCACCGAGATACGTTCTAACATTTGAAAGGGAGCGGACTACTTCTATTGTCGTTTACCGATGGTGGTGCGGCCCGAAGGCTAACGGTTACAGTACGGGCAGAACTCGTTTCCTTTAAATATAACTGTGACCATTGCGCGGTTAATGTTGTCTACTTTAAACAGTGACGGGCAATACAGTACTCCACGTGGAAGATGAGGATGCTTCGGCCTTTCTTTTCCGCGCAGCGCTGGATGAGGCGGGGTATTCGGTGGCCGTTTACCGCGTGTCGAATGGCGAGGAAGCGCTCGCTTTTCTCCAGAAATCGGGGCCTTACGAGCAGGCCGAACGACCGGCGCTCATCGTTTTAGATCTAAATCTGCCGCGCATCGACGGTCTAGGTGTCTTGTCACGGCTGCGTGTGGACGGGTCGCTCAGCTCGATTCCCGTGGTGGTGCTGAGCACCTCCGGCGCCCGGGCGGATCGCGAACGGTCGCTAGCGTTGGGGGCGCGCCGCTACATTGTCAAGCCCAGCAATTTCGAGGAACTGGTGGACGCGGTAAAGAGAAACTGCGGACCATTTTTCGATGAGGCCCTGCCAGCCGCCGCTCAGCAATAACCTATACTCTTCTCTTCGGGCAAAACTCGCCCGCTGGAGGATTGATTGAAACGAGCCTTGACATGCCTTTGCACCGCAGCCAGTCTTGTTCTGTGCTGCGCTTGGCTATCCGCCCAAGAGAAAGAGAAGCGTCCCGGTGAAGACTGGGTGAACCTGTTTGACGGTTCGACCCTGAACGGTTGGACCGAGATTGGCCACGAGAGCTGGACCGTGGAAGACGGGCTGATACACGGAAAAGGGCTGACGAAAGATTACGGCTATCTGCAAACCGCCAAGGAGTACAAGGATTTCCAAATGTCGCTGCGGTTCAAGTGCGTAGGCGATGGGAACAGCGGCGTCTTCTTCCACACGGCGTTCAAGCCTGGTACGGCGGACGTAACGAAGGGAATGCAGTTTGAGATTGACTGCACGATGATGCATCACACAGCGGGCGTGTACGCCGAAGATGGGCGCGGCTGGGTGGTTTGGCCAGCGCCGGAGAACGAAGGCGTGGTGCGAATGGGCGATTGGAACGATTACTTGCTGGAAGTGGTAGGGAACCGATACCGCTCGCGCTTGAACGGCGTAGAGATGGTTGACTTCACCGACCCGAAGCCAGGCGCGCCGGATGGCTATATCGCTTTACAATTGCATGCGGGCGGACGCGGCAACATGCAATTCAAAGATCTCTGGATACGCGACCTCTCACACCGGTAAAATTGAGTATGCTTCCAACACTTTCACGCAGGCAGTTTGTAGGAACGATTGGCGCGGCGTCGCTGATGACCGCGCGCGGCTATTCGGCCATTACCGGCGCGAACTCGCGGCTCCGTATCGGCGTGATCGGCGCCGGCGGAATGGCCACTGAGCACATGAAGACGCTGGTTGCGATGAGGGACGGCGACAACCTGGAGATTGTGAACGTTGCCGATATCTATGACAAGCGGCTGGACAAAGCGGCGCAGTTGACGGGCGGCGCGCCGGTCAAGGATTACCGCAAGTTGTTGGAGAACAAAGATATCGATTACGTTCTGATTGCTACGCCGGAACACTGGCATTTCCAGATGGCGAGCGACGCGTTGGACGCAGGCAAACACGTTTACGTGGAGAAGCCCATGACGCACACAATTGAGCAGGCGAAGAAGCTGACGGAGAAAGTGAAGGCTTCAGGGCGCAAGCTGCAAGTGGGCGTGCAGGGCATGTCGGACGAATCGTACGCGGTGGCGTACGAGCACATAAAAGCGGGCGAACTAGGGAACATTGTTCTGGCGCAGATTGATTACTCGCGGAACTACAAGGAAGATTTCTGGGCAGGCGACGATTACCCGATCGATCCGGACGCCAGCCCGGGCGTGAACCTTAATTGGGAGGCGTGGCTGGGTCCGGCGCCCAAGCGGGCATGGGATCCGGAGCGCTATTTCCGCTGGAGGCGGTATTGGGATTATTCGGGCGGGATTGCGACCGATTTGTACATTCACCGGGCCACACGTTTACTGAAAGCGATGAACCTGACGTTCCCTGAGTACGTGGTGGCAACAGGCGGAAAATTCGAATACAAGAACAGCTTGGCTGAGATTCCCGATACCTTCAACGTACTAGCGGATTATCCTGGCGGCCCGACGATTCAACTCGTGTCGTCGATGGGGAATGACGCTCCGATCGATCATATGATCCGGGGACATAAGGCGACATTGTACTTTACGAAGACGGGCTTTACGATCAAGCCGCAGAAGGAGTTTGAGAAAGACTCGCAGCCCGTTACGTATGAGAAGAAGGGTGCCGAAGATTTAACGCTGCATCATCGCAACCTACAGGCGGCCATTAGAGACAATGCAGGGCTGAATTGCGATTGCATGTTGGGGTTATACGGAGTGGTGCTCTGCGATATGGCGGTTGAATCGTACCGAAAGCGGCAGTATCTGAAATGGGATAGCGGGAAGAGCGAAGTGGTAAAGGCTTAGGCGAGCGGAACAACATCCGCCCGCCGCCCCTTGTGGTTACAGTCTGCTGCTGGCCGCGGTGGCGCGCCCGTGTTTCAGATCGCGGACGACGCTATGTGCTTGCTGCACACCGGCGAACTGGTCTTGAATCACTTCGGAGACCTCGGCGGGCAGACCCTTGCTTAAAGCCTCCCGATAATTCTTTACGGCCGCATCCTCGCCGGCTTCGCATTCGTCAATGAGGGCTTTATCTTCATTCTTGGAAAGCGCCTCCTTCAGGTGGATCCAACCACGATGCAAGGTCGCGGAAACGTGACCCGTGGTGGCCGGGTCTTCGCCAAATTCAGCCACTATGGACTGCAATTCGCGGGCATATTCCGCCCGTTGAGAAGCATATTCGGCGAACAACGATTTCAAAGAGCTATCTTTCGCTTTCTCAGCAGCGGTTCGGAACCCTTGCTCACCGTCTTTGCAGGTTTCGATAAGGTCGTTCAACACACTAGTCGTTTGTTTTTCAAGAGTGGCCATTACTGTCTTTACTCCTGAGAATGAGACCCGGCGCCGAGGGCAAGTATTTCGGTATTTGCGGCGAGGAATAGTACACACTGAGGGCGCAAGAAATTTTCGGCCCAGCGACGTGGACTAGGGCGATATTTCAGGAATTGGTTTCGGTCGATATTTTTGTTTGGCCCTAAGCCGCTTTTTTCAGAGTTGAGCGAGGTGTTTGGGTAGCGAGTTGGCCGTTTGCAAAATCGAACCCAATTTGAGAGAGGTCGAGCGATGTTTCGGATTTGCGCGCCTCCATATAGAGGGCGACGGCGGACGCGGGAATGGTTTTCTCCGGCTTGGGTTCTGCCTCTTTACGCTCGGCTTGCAGTTTGAGGAGAGCGGCCAAATCTTTTTCGCGCATGCGGCGGAGCCGGGTTTCCTGAATGCTGAGATTGCCGAGTTCTCGTTTGAACTTAAGCAGGATTTGAGCTTGCAGGATGGCTTCGCGGAGTTGGGGATCGGTTTCGAATTCGGTTTCGGGCTCGATTTCGCGACGGCCTATGGCGTAGAGACCAGACTCGATCGTGGGGATGCGGCGAAGACGCCAATCAGTATCGGCAAGGGATTGGACGAGCATCTTCTCCAGGTCGGTTGCGGGCTGGTGGGCATTGACGAGGTTCTCTACATGGCGTTCATAGACGGCAACGTCATCGGTGGGGATGAGAATCACGCGCCCGGTGAGGGCACTTTTCACGGCGTTGAAGGAGGATTTGGCTTTGCCTGCTTCCGTCTTAGGACCGGTAGAAAGCTGAGCGTTGGCGCGGTTGGCGACGATCTGTTCTCGAGTAGGCGTGTGACATGAGGGTGACTCCTTGCGTAAAAAGCAAAAGCGCCTCGGAGACCAGAACCGGTCGAGGCGCTTTTGAAAGTTTTGAAATGTACGGGAGCGTAAACTGCTGCCGTAAGCGTTAGTCTAGCAGAGGCCACCAAGCGATTTCAAGTAAGTTTATGAAAATAATTGGAATGGGGGTTGTGACTGGATTTTGGAGAGGGTCGAATTACCCAGCTCTCCGATAAATGAGTGAATCTCAAGCCGATTGAAGCGTAGCCGGACGTCCCGTTCGCGGTCCACGCTTTATCTCTCGTCTTGGGACTCTGCTATTCGACAAAGACAAGGATGTTGCGCGTGCGGGTCTTGACGTGCATCAGTGATTTAGGCAGCTCTGCCATAAAGCTGAACCTTGCCGAGATAACGTCCTTCGAGGAAAGCGCGTCCGATCCAGAAGCCGTCAATCAGGCCCGGAAAATAATGAATCGAGTAGATCCGCTATGATAAAACCGTCTCGAACGCAAGAAGAGCTTGGCTTTTGATCGATTCGAATTTCGGCGAACTATGCAGAAGGCGAACTATGCAGAAAAGGACGTGGCGGGAAAAGTTTCCACTTGGACGAGTCTTCATAGCCCTCTTCGCTGTACCGTTTCCAGCAATTGTGGTGATGCTGCTCTTTGGAGAGATTACAGGTACGGGGGCGCCGGAGGAACGTTTCTCTTTGAAGACTACCCTGCTCTTTCTACCGACCACCGCGGCTATTTTTGCATGGCCAGGCTATGTAGTCTTCCTATTGTTGGGGGTGCCTACTCTTTACCTTCTCTTCCGTCTGCGCCGCTCTGACGTTTTTTTATTTCTATTATTCGGCGGAATCTATGCTCCGCTGCCATGGTTTCTCGCAGCATTACGCGGCCCGTTTTCAGCGGATACTTATTACGAGACTTTGAAAGCCGAAGTGCCTATTTTTGTGTTGTTTGGAATAGCTGCGGGATGGCTAACCAGGATTATCGTGATTCCCTCACGACGCACGCCTGTGGATTGCGAAAACTGAATGTTGGAAAGACTTCTGCTGAAATGTGATCGATCTTCCCCAGCCAAATTGAGTTTAAGCTACTCGTGGCCGGCGCGCTGACGTTAAGCAGCGTGCGACTTTTCTTCTTCCTGCAACATTTCAAGCAAACCGGCGGTGACTTCGTTGAACATTTTGCGCCGCCGGTGAACGATGCGGACAGGGCGGTATAACTCGGCCGGTTCAAGACGCAGGGCCATGAGGCGGCCTTGCAGCATGTCTTCGCGCATGACGCGCTCGGGCATGATGCTGACGCCTGCGCCGTGAGCCACGGCTTGCTTGATCATTTCAATATTGTCGAAGCGCAAAGTGATTTGAACTTCGACGCGATGCTCGCGCAAGTAGCGGTCAATCTGCCCTTGAATGGGCAGGTCGTCATCGAAGCCGACAAATGCCTGGCCGGCGATGGCCGAAATTCGCACAGATTCGTGGAATGCCAACGGATGATCGGGCGCGCAGGCGATTACCATTTCTTCATCGCGCCAGGGAAGCGCGACCACTTCGCGGGAACTTTCGGCGTAACTCATCAACCCCAAGTCGGCTTGATCATGCAAAACTGCTTCCCAAACACGCTCGGGCCGGAGATATTGCACGGTAAGCTCGGCATCGGGAAAGCGTTCGGCAAAACGCGCTTCGATTTCCGACATCTCTGAAAGTCCGACCGAATAAATAGAAGCAACCCGCACGGTTCCATTGGCGTGATTCTTTAGAACATCGAGCGACGCCCGGAATTCATCGTGCCGTCGCAACACGTCGCGGCAATATTCAATATAGAGCTTTCCGGCGGGCGTGATGCGCAGAGGCCGGCGGCTGCGATCAAAAAGAAGAGTGCCGAGTTCGCGCTCCAACTCCGAGAGAGCTTGACTGGCGGCGGATTGACTTAAGTCGTTGAGGCGAGCAGCCTTACTGACGCTATGGTGGTGGGCTACGTCGCGGATCAGACGGAGATTCGCTAGGTTCACGAGACTTATTTAAAACCTAACATAAGTAAATTCGATAATCAAGCGGCGCTAAATTCGATTTGACGAATATCTGCCGAGCCGCTATACTGTTGGTCTACCCCCTCCCAGTGAACAGAGGAGACGAAGTGTACTCAGTGGATACGTTGCCCCAGCTACCGAAACCCCAGGGTCTGTACGACCCGGCCAATGAGCATGACGCGTGCGGTATTGGCTTTGTTGTCAACATTAAGGGCGAAGCCTCACATGAGATCGTCCTAAAGGGCCTGGAAATACTGGTGAATCTGGCGCATCGCGGGGCATGCGGCTGCGATGCGGAAACCGGGGACGGCGCCGGGGTTCTGATTCAGATCCCGCATAAATTCTTTGCAAAAGAGGGGCAACAGCTGGGTTTCACGCTGCCGGCCCGGGTGCATATGGCGTGGGCATGTGCTTTCTGCCGGTGGAACGGCAGCAACGGCTGGTTTGCGAAGGCCTGCTGGAACGCATTTCGCGGGAAGAAGGCTTGGCGGTTCTGGGCTGGCGCGATACGCCGGTGGAAGTGAATGCCATCGGCCGCGTAGCACGCGCATCGCAACCCTACATTCAACAGTTTTTCGTCTCCCGGCCCGCGGGCATGGGGAGCGACGAGTTCGAACGGACGCTCTACGTGGTTCGCAAACGGGCCGAAGCGCAGGCGGCCGAATCGGACATGCGCGAGAAAAGCTTCTTCTACTTGCCCTCGTTCTCCGCACGCACGATTGTTTACAAAGGGTTGCTGCTGGCGAATCAGATTGGCGAGTTCTACAACGAACTGCTGGACCCGGATACGGTAAGCGCGATGTGCCTGGTTCACCAGCGATTTTCAACGAATACTTTTCCAACCTGGCAACTGGCTCACCCATTCCGCTACTTGTGCCACAACGGCGAGATCAATACGGTGCGCGGGAACACAAACTGGATGAACGCGCGGCAGAGTGTAATGACCTCGCCGCTGTTCAGCGATTTCAAGAAGCTGCTGCCTATTATTCAGCCGGGCGGGAGCGATTCAGCGGCGCTCGATAACGCAGTTGAGCTGCTGACCATGACCGGGCGTTCGCTGCCGCATGTAATGGCCATGCTGATGCCGGAAGCATGGGACGCGCATCCGACCATGTCGGATGAGAAGAAGGCGTTTTACGAATATCACGCGTCGCTGATGGAACCTTGGGATGGCCCTGCGGCGGTGGCGTTTACCGACGGCAAGATGATTGGCGCTACGCTTGACCGCAACGGCTTGCGGCCCGCACGCTACCTGATCACCAAGGGCGGGCTGCTGGTGATGGCTTCGGAAACCGGCGTGCTGCCATTCGCGCCGGAGGAAATAGAAAAAAAGGGCCGGCTGCAGCCGGGCAAAATGCTGCTGGTGGATCTGGAAGAAGGGCGCCTGGTTCCCGATCAAGAAATCAAACAGCAACTGGCGCGGCGGCAACCGTATGGCGAGTGGCTAAAGGCGAACCAGATCACCGTCGATTCGCTGCCCGAGCCTACCCGTATGCAGATTGCGGATCACGGCACGGTACTGACGCGGCAGCGCTGCTTCGGTTATACAGATGAAGATTTGCGTCTGCTGATTGCGCCGATGGCAGCAGATGGGCAGGAAGCAATTGGCTCAATGGGCGTGGACACGCCGCTGGCCTGCCTTTCCGATAAGCCGCAATCGTTGTTTCACTATTTCAAGCAATTGTTCGCGCAGGTGACGAATCCGCCGATTGATCCCATTCGCGAAGAACTGGTAATGTCGCTGACCAGTTACATCGGCGTGGAAGGCAACATTCTGAGCGAAGTACCTGAGAACTGCCACACGCTGAAGATGCCGCATCCGATTCTGTCGAACCGGGAATTGGAAAAGCTGCGCCGGGTATCGAGCGGCGATCTGCTGGCGCATACCCTGCCCACCACCTTCAGCGCTCTAGAAGGTGAAAACGGACTGAAGAGGGCGCTGGATGGCCTGTGCCGCCGGGCTTCGCTCGCCATCAAATCGGGCTATACGCTGCTCATTCTTTCAGACCGCGGCATTGACGAAGAGTACGCGCCCATTCCGTCGCTGTTAGCGCTGACCGCCGTTCATAACCATTTGGTGCGCGAGGGAACCCGGACGGGCGTGGCCTTGATTATCGAATCGGGCGAGCCGCGCGAAATCATGCACTACTGCCTGCTGATGGGTTATGGCGCGAGCGCTATCAATCCCTACTTAGCAATAGAAACATTGGAAGATCTGGCGGCGGGGGGTGAACTGCCGAGCAACATCACTCGTGAGATTGCGGTTAAGAATTACATAAAGGCCGTCAGCAAAGGATTATTAAAAGTATCTTCGAAGATGGGCATCTCGACGCTGCAAAGCTATCGAGGCGCTCAGGTGTTTGAAGCCATCGGTCTAAATAAGGACTTGATCAGCCAGTACTTCACCGGGACCGCCTCGCGTATTGAAGGGGTGGGCCTAGGAGTTCTGGCGACGGAGGCGATCAACAAACACTCCTTTGCCTTCCGGCCGATCTCGGAATCGGAGACCGAGTTGGCGAGTGGGCGGCAACTATCAGTACCGTATTAACGGCGAGCGCCATCTGTTAAACCCGGACACGGTGAGCAAGATGCAGCACGCGGTGCGCAGTTCGAGCTACTCGACATTTCAGGAATACTCGAAGCTCATCAACGAGCAGAACGAACAACTTTATACATTGCGCGGATTGATGAAGCTGAAGACCATTCCACGGCCGATACCGATGGAGGAGGTGGAGCCAGCGAGCGAGATTGTGAAACGCTTTGCGACGGGCGCGATGTCTTTCGGTTCCATCAGCGCGGAAGCGCACGAGACGCTGGCGATTGCCATGAACCGGATCGGCGGCCGATCAAACACGGGAGAAGGCGGCGAGGACGAAGCACGATTCGCCACGCTGCCGAACGGAGATTCGAAGCGCAGTGCCATCAAACAAGTAGCGTCGGGACGCTTTGGCGTTACGGCTAACTACTTAGTGAATGCGGATGAGCTGCAGATCAAGGTAGCGCAGGGTGCGAAGCCGGGCGAAGGCGGACAACTGCCTGGGCATAAAGTGGATGCCGAGATTGCGCGCGTGCGGCATTCGATCCCTGGCGTCGGGTTAATCTCTCCGCCGCCCCACCATGACATTTACTCGATCGAAGACCTGGCGCAGCTGATTTACGATTTGAAAAACATCAATCCGAAAGCGCGCGTTTCGGTGAAACTGGTGGCCGAAGTGGGCGTCGGGACGGTGGCTGCCGGGGTATCGAAATCGCATGCGGACCTGGTGCTGATCAGCGGTTACGAAGGCGGCACAGGCGCGGCGCCTTTAACGTCAATCAGGCACGCTGGTATTCCCTGGGAACTCGGACTGGCGGAGACGCAGCAAGTATTGGTGATGAACGATTTGCGCAGCCGGATTCGAGTACAGGTGGACGGTAAACTGCAAACCGGGCGCGATGTAGCGATTGCGGCATTGCTGGGCGCGGAGGAGTTTGGCTTTTCCACCGCTCCGCTGGTGGCGCTGGGCTGCATCATGATGCGCAAGTGCCATCTGAATACCTGTCCGGTGGGCATTGCCACGCAGAACCCGGCGCTTCGCAAGAAATTCGCAGGCGCACCCGAGCACGTCATCAACTTCTTCTTTTTCATTGCGGAGGAGGTACGCGAGTGGATGGCCAAGATGGGCTTCCGCAAGATGGACGAGATGATTGGCCGCGTGGACATGGTGGAGATGAAAGAGGCCATCGAGCATTGGAAAGCCAAGGGTCTCGATTTTTCGAATATCCTTTACAATCCGCAAGTTCCCGGCAGAGTGGGACGGCGCTGCACCATCGCGCAAGACCACGGCTTGCAAGAGGCGCTGGACAACACGATCATCGAACAAACGAAAAACGCGGTGGAGAATTGCGAGCCAATCGAAATCGCCATGCCGATTCGCAACGTACACCGGACGGTGGGCGCGATGTTGAGCGGAGAGATTGCGCGGCGTTACGGCGCGAAGGGATTACCGGACAACACCATTCGCATTCACTTCAATGGCTCAGCGGGCCAGAGTTTCGGAGCTTTTCTGCCGAACGGCGTATCGCTGTTCTTGGAGGGCGACGCGAACGATTACGTCTGCAAAGGTCTTTCGGGCGGCCGGGTGGTGGTGTTTCCTCCGAAGCGTTCGACCTTTGCGCCTGAGGCCAATATCCTGGTAGGCAACACCGTCCTGTACGGCGCGACCAGCGGCGAGGCATTCTTCAACGGCGTGGCGGGCGAGCGTTTCGCGGTGCGCAACTCCGGGGCGACGGCCGTTGTGGAAGGCGTGGGCGATCATGCCTGCGAATACATGACGAACGGCATTGTGGTTGTCCTGGGCAAGACGGGACGCAACTTTGCGGCGGGCATGAGCGGCGGCTTGGCTTACGTCTTCGATCCGCAAGGCGATTTCGTGCGGGTGCGCTGCAACAAGACGGGCGTTGACCTGGAACCGTTGTTTGAGACCGAAGACATTATGCGATTAGAGACGCTGATCCGGCGTCACGTCGACTACACGGGCAGCCCGCTAGGCCACAAGATCCTGGAAGACTGGCGCGAAATCCTGAAGCACTTTGTGAAAGTGTTCCCGCATGAATTCAAACGGCTGCAGTTGAAACCAAAGGCTGCCGTGAGAGTAGAAGCTATTCCCGCAGGCATGGCCGCGCAAGCAATGGCGATTGGCGAGAGGGCGTAAGCCATGGGAAACGCAACAGGTTTCCTGGAACAGACTCGCGAGACGCCAGAGCGGCGGCCGGTGCTGGAGCGGGTGAACGACTGGTTTGAGGTCTACCAGGATTTTCCAACCGGCAAGCTCAAGGAGCAGGCGGGACGCTGCATGGATTGCGGCGTGCCTTTCTGCCACACGGGTTGTCCCGTCAATAATCTGATTCCCGATTGGAACGATCTGGTTTGGAAGGGCCGCTGGCGTGAGGCGATCCGCTCGCTGCATTCCACTAACAATTTTCCCGAGTTCACCGGGCGCATTTGCCCGGCCCCTTGCGAAGCGGCGTGCGTGCTGGGAATCAACGACAAACCGGTAACCATTAAGGTTGTCGAGCAGAATATAGTGGACAGGGCGTTTTATGAGGGCTGGATTACGGCAGAACCTCCGCGGCGGCGGACGGGCAAGAAGGTGGCCGTAGTGGGATCGGGTCCGGCGGGCTTGGCGGCGGCGCAGCAGTTGAATCGCGCCGGCCATTCGGTGGTGGTTTTCGAAAAGCACGACCGCGTGGGCGGGCTGCTGCGCTACGGCATACCGGATTTCAAACTTGAAAAGAATGTGGTGGACCGGAGGCTGGAACAACTCTATGCGGAGGGCATTGAGTTTAAGACGAACGTAAATATCGGTATTGACCTGACTGGGAACGAACTGCTGCGCGGCTACCAAGCCGTACTGCTGGCGGTGGGCGCGGAGAAGCACCGCGACGTAGAGATACCTGGGCGCGATTTAAACGGCATTCACTACGCTATGGATTACCTGACGCAGCAAAACAAGCGCGGCGCGGGCGACCGGGTGTCGAACATCGACGAGATTACGGCGACGGGAAAGCGCGTCGTGATTATTGGAGGCGGCGATACGGGCGCCGATTGCCTGGGTACCGCGCACCGCCAAAAAGCGGCCTCTGTGCACCAATTGCAGATTCATCCCATGCCTCCCGAAGACCGGCACGAAGCGACACCGTGGCCGCTTTGGCCTTTGCAGCTGCGGGTTGAGGCGGCGCATGAAGAGGGCGGTTATCGCGAGTGGAGCGTGTTGACGACACATTTCAGCGGCGATGAAGCAGGCAACGTAAAGAAGCTGCATTGCGTCCGCGTTGGGCCGAAGCCGGCGTTGGAACGGATGCCGGACAGCGAGTTTTATCTGGAAGCCGATTTGGTTTTGATCGCGATCGGGTTCTCAGGGCCAGTCCGCAAAGGCTTACTGGAGCAGCTTCCGCTGCAAATAGACAAACGCGGAAACGTATACGCCGACGAAACATTCATGACGTCGGTGCCCGGTGTATTTACGGCTGGGGATGCGCGGCGCGGACAGTCGCTGGTGGTTTGGGCGATTGCAGAGGGGCGCAAGGCGGCTCATCATATGGATCATTATTTGATGGGTGCGAGCAGTTTACCGGTATAGCCGAGTTCAGCGCGTTTCAGCGGGCATAGAATAGCGGGCATGGGACGCCTGGGAACGCTGGCGCTGGCAGGTTTGCTGGTGACCGGGGCAGTGGGCGCCCCAACGCCACATCAGGAACGCAAACAGCCGACGCTTCCCGAGAACGGAACGCTCGAAGCCATTCTTCAAACTGCTACCGCGGCACCTCCCGAACTGGCAGCCGATCTGCTCCTCGAAACCGTCGAAAAGGGATTAGTGAAGGACAAAACCCGCCGGGCTGAGGTGTTGCGCGAGGCTTTCGACCTAGCGCCCGGAGCGAAATTCCCATTACAGCTGGTAACTACCGGAGCGGGCAGATCTCGGGAAGCCGATACAGATGCTGGAATACTAAGCGACGCGCTGGGTTCCCGGATTGACACGCTGTCGCTAAGGATGCGCGTGATCGATCAGATGGTCCGTTTGAACGCCGCGGAAGCGCTGGAGATGTTTGCACAGGTTCCCCCACCTCAGATGACAAGCCTCTCTTGCAGAAATGCGCTGGGGTACTCGGTTGACGACTACTACGAAACAATCGGCCTGCTTTACAAGGCTGGGTTCGGATCGCCCGCGCGAGCGAAGAGGATGGGCCTGGATTTTCTGAAGACCCATCTAGTAAGTCTTGGGACCCCGTTTGAGCTTCTGCCGGCTGCTCATCTGCTGTGCGAGGCGAACCTCTCGCACAATGCGCTGACGGAAACCGTTGCAAGCTACGCGCAGAATTTGAGCAATCTAAAAGCTGACGACCGTTCCTTCACGGCCGCCACAAACTATTCATTGCTCGATGTCGTGTACGAGCTCTCGAGAAGAGCGAAGAGCAGTGGGGTCTCAAATTATGGACTCGTCTCCGCGCTTGGCGCCTATATCGATGAGCAACTTCGCGGCATACGTTGCGCCGATACTGCCGATTCACCATTCATAAAAGGAGTGGTAGATCAATTCAACACGCGCTTCCGCAAGGCAGGTCCAGATGTTGAGAAGGTACCGCCGATTCCGGCAGATGATCTGAAGCCAACCAGCTTAGGCGGAAACGCTGAGGTTTATCCTTTTTGGGACAAATCGTCAGGCCGGGCTCTCATGGCGCAGTACAAGCGCTTGCGTTTCGGCTCGGCGGAGGAGCAGGCGAGCCCGAACAGTCCTCCGACAGTCCGTGACAATATGGCTCCGTATCTTGGACTCAATGAGAGAAAGAGCGATCAATGGTCCGACAGGGCCGATGCTTTCCTTAAGAACCTGGACGATTGGGACGTTAAGAGTGAACCCGGGACGGCCAGCTTCCACGAAAAATGCATTATGTACAGCGCGCTTCTGGAGATCGTCCCGAAGGGAGAATTCAGGCGGCGGGTTTTTTCAGAGTACTTGGCTTTCCTCCGCAATTCACCGGTGGAAACAGAAAGCCCACCCGAATGGTTTTTGCATCTCAATCGCCTGCTCAAGATGCGGTATGAAGAGGATAGATCAGGATTTTCCAAGGATGTCGCTCAACTGGGCGACGCGACTATGCAGTTGTATGCTCAACTGACGGAACTCGCGTCAACCAAATAAATGTGGGGGCGTGGGCAACTGTCAGTCGCCGTCAACGGCGGAGCCACGCAATTAGAACCGCCAGCACCAGCAAAATAAACGCTAAAACAGGCGAACTATGTAAGACCTTGAAATGAGCGACGATTGCGCCAAGCATCACGGTTGTAAGCAGCAACGCCGCCAATCGGCTAAACTTCGGAATCAAGAGACCGATTGCGCCAACGACTTCAAGCGCGCCCGTAAAATATCGGAACCATTGCCCGAGACCGACTTGATTGAATTCCTGCACCATGATTGGTTTGCTCAATAGCTTCATGCCACCGACCATCAGAAAAACAAGTGCGAGGAGCACGCAAAGAACCCAACCGAGAACCACCCGAGCCATAGAAGGCTTAGCCGATCCGCTTACGACTTCATCTGTCTGGGCCATTCCTTTTTGCATAGCTCCTTAGTTGCTACGTGCCTAAACCTAAACAAAACAAGATCAGACGATGACCGAGGATGAAATTTAGCAGGAGACCTACGCCAAACTTCCAAAGACCGGAGCGGAAAAGCCATTGCCGGCAAAGAGAAGCAAAACAATCGAAGAGAAGGGCTATGCCTGTCTCGGACGCGCGCCTAAGATCGAAGATCCACAGGAATTCTTCCCCAAATTGGTCCTCGAATGAAGTGGGATGCAACCAAAGTAAACCGCGATAAAGACCCCGGATCACGTTGCGCTCCTTTGAAATCCCAGATGTGGCTTTGCTTCTCGAATCGCTTCTTCCAAACGCGTAATCTCAGTCGAAAGCACGCGGCGCCCAAGTTTCGTAAGCCGGTAGTATCGCCGCCTGGCCTCGGCGCCCGTCGAGGTATTCTCACTTTCTTCGACAAGGCGGTCCTTCATAAGTTTCTGGAGGTTGTCGTAAAGCGTGCCCGGACCCAGCTTGTACCGTCCGTCCGACTGGCGGGCGATGTCCTGCATGATCCCGTATCCGTGGCGTTCTTCAGCAGCCAAAGAGAGCAAAATGTGCAAGGCCGCTGGCGGAAGAGGGAGGAAGCGCTCAAAATCTCGATCTCGTTTCACAGTCGCTTTCTGTTATATCGGATTCCGACTGTCGTGTCAACTCAATTTAAAGATTCGCCTTTTATGCCGCTTATTCAGTTCCTGGCGCGATGGGATGCTGTATTACTTCTGCTCGGAGAAATGTAAGCACCTGTTCGACCACGATCCTCAGAAATCCGAAATGACGGACACGCTTGCTGAGCACTTCACAGCGCTCCTTTCTCTGCTGGAGCAAAAGGAATCCGACTCCCTGGCGGTCGCCGTTCTGGTTACTTTATACCGAGCGACTTGCGGAGGAGCTCAAAAAACACGTCGGCCCTCACCACTTCATATTGCGAACCAAGCGATGAGACAAGAGTGTTCACATCACTGGGCGCCATATTCCAAGCGAGTACGCCCAGAGCAACAAAGAGCGGACTGCTTCCGTTCCAGCCCTGGGTAGCACTCGCGAGCGCCGCTTGTCCCTCCGCTACGGTACTGATACCGACTTGTGTAATTACGGGCAGTCCGGCGGGCGTGCTGATTTGGCTTTGGGCAATCCAATTCGACAAGATCCCAAGCAGACGAACATGCTGGACATATTGTTGAGCAACGGCAGGCGTTAGATCGATGTTATTGCCATTGAGCCGATTCAACGCATAGATGACCTTCATGCCGGTACGCTGCATGTACATGCCGGTTCGTTCGGCGAAGCTTGGGAGGTCTGCGGAGGGCCAATCGCCCGGGTAGGTGTAACCGGCTCCAGATGGACCTGCGAGGAGGAAGTCGTTTGAAGTTTGGGTGGCCTGGAAATAGTTCAGCATGGCAGGAGCGGCGTCCAGGAGGAGCGGGTTAATGCTCCAATTGATGGGAACGCGGCCGCGAGTAGGATCGTCCCAGATAGTCCGCAAACGGTGTTCAATGAATTGGAGATTATCTCCTTCGCTCATGGTGAGCGCCACGTACACCTTGTTTTCGAGAGCCGGTGTGTTGGCCGGGGGCTGCCATGGCCGGATGGGAGCGCGCACTCCTCCGAAGACAGTGGCGTTGTTCAGATAATCCGCCGCTAGTACGACGACGCCGTATTGCGAGCAGAGAGTGACGCCTGGATCTTCGTGGCCATCGACGAACCAGCCCAGATAGGGCGTATCGGGATTTACTTTTTGCAGGATTTGGGTGAAGAGGTCTGCTTCCGCGGGGAGCGATGGGTCGAGCCAGAATACGAGCGCTTGCGTGGCGACGATGTAGTCGCGCAAATTGGGGAACGGATTGTATTGGAGAGGCGGAGTATTGGTGGCCTGAACGTAGAACTCGTTCCACATCTCCGTTTGCAGAGTCAGTTTCTTTGTCCCAGCAGGAGGGACGAAGCGGTAGATGAAATAAGCGGTAGCGTCGGCGAAACGCCAGCCGGAAGCCAGAGAGGAGCTGTCGGCTTCATAGAGAAACGGCGATTCCGCAGCGGTTCCAGGTTGGAAGGAGGCGATGGTCGCGCCATCGGCGATAACCGTCACCTGAGATACCGACGGTCCCCAGCCATCAGCAGGATAGGCGTCCTGATAGCGCACGTAGACGGCGGCACCTCCCAGGAGACTAGAAAGATCGGCCGTGTAAACAGCCTTATTTGAGGCATCGGTTACCGGCTGGGAGACTTCAAAGAGCGTGGTCCACGGAACACCCGTTATGGGCGTGGGGCTCGCTGGACCGATGGCGGTCAGCAAGCGATGCGACAAGGATGGCCAGTAGTTATCGAGCAGCCAGTTATAGGCATCAAACTTTGTGCTGAAGCGCCCGCGCAAGTCTTCAAGAATCGGCAATTGATACTGGTTCGCCAAGGCAGCGGTTGCTATCACGGCATCTTTCAGACCAGCAAGACTAGTCGCCACGTTGATAGTGTCCGGGACGTTCGGGTCATAGACAATCGCCCCGCGAATCTCGTCGCGATATTTGCCTAGGAGGCTCAACGGATCGCTTGAAACCGTATGAGGTACTTTGATTGTGTTCAGCCAGGTTTGGTCGGTGTTGTCGCCGCTCAGGAACCAATACAGCCGCGGCATGCGACGGTTGACGATTCCCTGAAGCGTGGTGAGCAACACCTGTTGATCTCCGGTCAACTGCTGGATATCGGCAGCATCGAGATGGCCGGGCATATTAAAGGATGGGAGCGCCTGGTATGGCGGCCAACCGAGGCCGGGCTCATCGTAGGACGAAGGGTTCTGCGAGGCGGCAATAGCGAGAGGGGAAAGAGCGGCACTTGCGCCGATTCCACTTACAAACTGGCGACGAGTAAACTTCATGGTCGTCCTCCTTTATCGTTTTCAGAATAGAATTTGCAGGTTATCCAGATTCAGATAATTTGTGCTTCCCGAACCGGAGTCATAGAAAACAGTTATGTCGTTTGTACCTTCGCGGAGATTTGCATTCAAAGATACAAAGCTCCAATTGGTCCAAGCGCCGGTATTGGGAAAATTGAGATTTCCGTTTACGGGAACACCGTTTACAAAAACCTCGCGGCTGGCGTTTCCGGCCCCGGTGGCGAAGTGGAACAACAGTTGCACGGCCCCCGGATCCTTTACGGTTACGGAAAACGTGACATACTGGCCATCTGCATTCCAGCAGCAGCGATAGCCCGTTCCGGTAAAGCCGGCATTTGCGCTCTCGACGCCGACGTTACTCTCAGCATCCTCCGCTTCATACAAAGTGAATGAAGCGCCCATTGGATTAATGCCCAGACGGTAGAGAGTTAACGCATTCTTATTTCCGTTGCCGCTATCCTTGGTCACGGTAATCTGATTCAATCCGGCAGTCAGGCTGACGTCCAGGGTGGCGGTCGCGTAGTTCGGGGCTGTGCCGGTGCCTGAAAAACTGAAACTGGTGGAGACAGGAACGGAGTTGATCAGCACGGTTCGCGTGGCCGTCTGGCCCTGCGGCGCGGAGAAGTGGAACGTGAGACGGTATGTGCCGGTGGTTTGAGCGACCACGCCGAACGACGAGGTGCCGGGTGCAGTCACCGGCGAGTAACTGGCGGCAGGGAGCACACCGTTCAATACGTCTTCGGCTGCACTCTGGCGCGCGCCATCGGCGGTATCGAAGGGACCCGCCCAATGAAGACCGAATTGGTTCGAGAAATCCCGATCGTTTGCCCAGATGGAATCGGCATTCGCGAGCAGAAAGGCCTTGTAAGACGGCTGTTTGTCGGTAGTGAACAGGTAATACAGATTCTTCGCGAAAATACCTTTGAATTGCGGCCCATCGTTCCCGCAACCGGATGCTTCGCAGGGCTCGACCAATATTCCATTACTATTGACCAGAGCGGGGCTCGCAATGGCTGCGTTTGCGATGGTCTCAGCTTGGGTCACCAGCGATGCGTCTCCGTTGGCTTTGTACAAGTCGGTCAAGCCGCCAAGGATGACGCCCTGGTTGTAACTCCACGTTGTTTCGCCGTTGTTTTGGCAGCTGCTGGTGAGCCCATCATTGATAAGATTTGTGGAGTTAATCAGGCCGCTGGTTTTGAGCCAGGTCCATTCTCTCTGCGCCCAATCGATATAGCTTCCGTTGCCGCCGTCTCCTGGAGTTCGATTGTGAAGGCGCGCGCCCACGAGCAGGAATAACTCGTTGGCAATGGCATTTTTGTAAGTACGGGATTTCGACCACCAGATGCCGCCGCTGCAGGTAGAATCCCACCCGCCGGTCATATCCTGAAAGATCGTTTTAGCGCTGTTCAGATAGGTCACATCGCCGGTTAGATCGTAAGCTTTGATCCAGGTGAGCGCCCACCATCCTTCGTCGTCGTAATAGTTGTTGAGGAAATTGGCGCTGTTGTTGTCGTTGTAGGTAGTTGCGATATTTTGCGTGTACAGATTGGTGTTGGTGCGCGCGGCGAAATCGATGGTGGTCTCAAGTGCGTTGGCGGACTGCCACCACCCGCCGGGGGAATCGTAAAGGCCGGTGGAGGTGTTATAGAACGTCTGAAGAGCTGCCATTCCGGCGTCTGCGCGCTGCTGCTGAATGGTTGCGGCCTCGACAGTTTCAAAAAGCGCCACGAGGGAAACAATCATCAGGAGGGAAGGAGAGAATATCGTGTACCATTTGCTGAGCGGGTGTTTCATAAAGCTGTCCATAGACGCATTTCGAGGACCCCGTGAGCACAATCCCGGATACAAGAAAGTTTGCGGGATCGAAATCGCCGCTGACCTTATTTATCCCAGTGGGTAGTGAGTGAAAAAAAGACAGTGCGACCGGGCTGTTGGATGCTGTCGACGGTGGAGACCAGGCCGACGGGATCTGAATACATTGCATTGAACATGTTCCGGAGACCGACTTGCAGGTCGAGCTTGGGGAGGACCTGCGGAGCATTTAAGACTAAGGAGGGGAGGAAATAAGGCGCTAGCTGAGCGGCGGCGAGAGTGCGGCGTTCGCTCACGTAGTGCAAGGTTCCGGCCAGGGTAAAACGATTTGGACGGAGTGGCAAAGACAAGCGCAGATTCCCTACATCGCGCGGGGAGTTGGGCGGAACGGGCATATCGGTGAAGCTGGAACGCTGCCACTGGAAGTTGGATTGAATGTTCAATATTTGAAACAGCTGTCCGGTGAGTTCGGCACCGACGCCCGAGCCGGTAAACCGATCGGCATTTTCGTAAGTTTGGAGGCCATCTGGTAAATACACAGGTACGATTACGTCCTTGTCGCGCATGGCGTAACCGGAGAAGGAGATCTTCCAGGAATCGTTCAGGCGATAATCGAGATCTGCTTCGACGCTATCGGCACGCTCAGGATGAAGATTGGGATTGCCGACAGACTGGTAGCCGTCTGAAAAGAAAAGCTCGTTTTCAGTCGGATTGCGAAAGCCACGACCGTAGATCAATTTGAAGGCAGTCGTTTTCACTGGCTGAAAGACGATGGCAGCACGCGGGGAAAACGAATTCTGGCGGAGTGCGTCGTAATCGAATCGTCCGCCCGTAACAAGGCTCCAGTGCGATCCAACCGACCATTCCTGCTGAACGAAGCCGTTCGCGGAATGATCGGGCTCGTTTACATAAAGAGATGCCTGATAAACGGGGATAATGTCGGCCACCGACTGAATGGCACGAATATCAAAATCAACTCCACCGCCCACTGTCAGAACGCCGTGGAGGCGCGGGAAACTATAAAGGATTTGCGAGCCTACCCAGTCACCGGAATCACGTTCGCGGTTATAGTCGTAACCGGATGTAAAGCCGGCGTCAAGATCACCTTGGGTTAACGGGTAGACATAGTTACCTTTGTAGCGGTATCTATCATAAAAGGTTCGCCAGCGAAAATCCCGCTTTTTGTCCCATTGGCGTTCGTAAGCAGCTTCGACATAAGCGCGCTCATCCGTGGCGGTAGTGCCGCGGTCGTTAAAGATGGTTTCGCCAAAGGAGATGGGTTGAATCTTATCCCGGGAGCCAGCGACGGCCGTGAAGCGCCAGCGGCCAAGGGTGATATCGGAAAACAGCCGGTAACCCTTTTGACCATCCATGTTCACGGCCACGCCGTTGTTGGTTAAAGATGAATTGAACTCAGGCAGATAGAGGCTGGTCTGCCCCGACTTGTTGAAGACCGTGCCTGAAAACAGCATTGCGCCATGCGATTTGAGGCTGACGGCTTGAGTCAGGGTGAGTTTGCGCCCGTTTAAACTGCTGTCGTCAAAGCGTACGGTTGTGCCGTGCTGGCTGGCAGGCTTTTTGGTAATTACGTTGATGGTGGCAAAGATGCCGTTGCTTCCGTAGAGCGCGGAGGACGTGCCGCGCACGATCTCGATACGGTCAACCAGGGTCATGTCGAGCGCAAAATCGTCGCCAAAGTAATTGGCGGAGCCGAAGATGTTTTCGGGCATGGCGTGGCCGTTGATGAGCACCAGAATTCGGGTGGCGAAATCGCCAGGAGGGGAAAAGCCGCCAATTCCGGGATTGATATAGGTATGGTCGTAGCTGAAGTAAAAGCCGCGGACGTTTTCAAGCGCGTCGGCCAGCGTTCTATAGCCAAATTTGCGGATATCTTCAGCCGTGACCACGGAGACGGAGGCGGGAGCAGACTCGGCGGATTGGTTATGGAAGGAAGCCGTTTGCACGGTCACGTTCATCAGGTCTTCAAGGGACAGTTTGTCGAGAGTCTGGTCATCCCCATCGCGGCAGAACGTGGGAAGCGAGAAACAAAGCGCGAGTGTAAGAAGAGATCCGAAACGGAATGACGATCGCACGGTCCTAAGCCATTGAGGGACGCCCCTGAGGTGGATATCGGAGAGGAGGGCAGAATACTTTAGGCAGGACGGCTAAGAATACAGTGGTGCAAAGATGGGAGATCACTTTCACGTGTCTCTCACTCCTCGAAGGTTTTTTGCATTTTCGTTTCAGGTAGATGTAAAGCGGCCGAGGCTGGGGTTGGCGGACGTTGCCATCGGCCTTGGCACATTAACGCTGCTTTACGCGGTGTCGCGCGTCGGGGCGGAATCGTTCGTTAAGTTCAGCCCGCCTCAGGTTATTCCATCGGTCAGCTTAGATCCATGGAATTTGCCGAACTACGCGGCGCGATCAACGCTGCGTATGTTTATTGCGCTGGTTTGTTCCACGTTGTTCACATTTGCGTATGGCTATGCGGCGGCGCGGAGCAGGCGGGCAGAGCGGGTATTGGTGCCGTTGCTGGACATTTTGCAATCGATTCCAGTGTTAGGGTTCTTGTCGATCACAGTGACGGCGTTCATTGCGTTATTCAGGGGCAGCCTGCTGGGGTTGGAGGCGGCTTCGATATTCGCCATTTTCACGGGGCAGGCTTGGAACATGACATTCTCGCTCTACCAATCGCTGCGATCGGTACCACGGGAACTGGATGAGATGGCGACTCTGTATCGCTTGTCGAAGTGGGAGCGGTTCACGCGTTTGGAGCTGCCGGCTTCGGCGATTGGGCTGATCTGGAACGGGATGATGAGTTTCGGCGGAGGCTGGTTTTTTCTGGCGGCGAGCGAAGCGATCAGCGTACTGAACCGGCAGTACACGCTGCCAGGAATCGGGTCTTATGTGGCAGCCGCGGTGACGGCCAAAGATATGCGGGCGCTGGGTTGGGCGATTGCCACGATGATCGTGCTTATTTTGCTGATCGACCAGTTCTTTTGGAAGCCGCTGGTGACGATTGCGGACCGCTACAAGCTGGAATTAAGCGCGGGAGAAGAACGGCGGTTCTGGGTGGTGGATTTATGGCGTTCGGCCACCTTGCCCCGTCATTTCGAAAGGGCGGTGCAACCGGTTTTCGGCTGGCTGGATCGAATGCTGGCGCGAGCAACGGCGGTTCCGGTGAAAACGCAACCGGGAGGGACATCGAAAACAGGAGATCGAGTTTACAATGCGGTTCTGATTTTGGTTTCGGCGGGTCTTTTGACAGCCGCGGTGCGATTCGTGTCAGCAGAGGTGGGAATAGGAGAGGTGGGACGCGCGGCAGTACTTGGGTTATTGACGGGAGGGCGAGTGATTCTGCTGCTCGTTTTCAGCACGCTGGTTTGGACGCCGATTGGGGTGGCGATTGGATTCAGCCCGAAGCTGGCGCGAATTTCGCAGCCGCTTGTGCAGATTCTGGCGTCGTTTCCGGCGAACTTCGTGTTTCCGTTTGCAACGTTGGGATTTATCAAGATGGGGTTAAGCCTGAACTGGGGCAGCATGCTGTTGATGGCGCTGGGAGCACAGTGGTATCTCCTTTTCAATGTAATCGGAGGAGCGCAGGCGATTCCGAACGATTTGCGCGAGATGGCGGCGAGTATTGGTCTCAGGCGAAGCAGGGCGTGGAGGGCGCTAATTGGCCCGGGTATTTTCGGGTCGTGGGTGACGGGTGCGATCACAGCTTCGGGAGGAGCCTGGAACGCAAGCATTGTTTCGGAGATCGTCTCATGGGGAAATACGACGCTGAAAGCGGATGGACTTGGAGCATACATTTCGGAGGCGACAAGCAAAGGAGATTGGCCACGGATTGTTTTGGGAGTTGGCCTGATGAGTGTTTTCGTGGTTGGGCTGAACCGGCTGATTTGGAGGCCGCTGTACGATTTGGCCGAGAGCAAATTCCGGCTGGGATAAATGGGCGACGGGAATGGAAAATAACAATACAAGCTTATTAACGGCGGAACGGGTGGCGAAAACGTTTCCAGTACCGGCGGGCGGCGAACACACGGTATTGGAAGAGGTGACGCTAAACATTGTGCCTGGTGAAGTAGTCGCTTTATTGGGGCGCAGCGGGTCGGGTAAGAGCACGTTGTTACGAATTCTGGCGGGGCTGGTGCAACCGAGCAGCGGACGGGTGCTGGTGAAAGGGGCGCAACTGGAAGGGCCGAATCAGGACGTGGCGATGGTGTTTCAAAGCTTCGCGCTGCTGCCGTGGCTTACAGTGCAAGAAAACGCCGAGTTGGGCCTGTTCGCGCGCGGAGTAGCGAAGGACGCCGCGGAGAAGGAAGCCACTGTGGCGCTGAGCATGGTAGGGCTGGAAGGTTTTGAAGGGGCTTATCCAAAGGAACTGTCGGGCGGGATGCGGCAAAGGGTGGGGTTTGCGCGGGCGTTCGTGATGAAGCCGGATGTGCTGATGATGGACGAGCCATTTAGCGCTCTGGACGTGCTGACGGCCGAGAACCTGCGAGGCGAAATCAGCGACTTGTGGGAGCGCGGTACGTTTCCGGCAAAGAGTATTTTGATAGTGACCCACAACATAGAGGAGGCTGTGCTGCTGGCGGACAGGATTGTGGTGTTAGGGGCAAATCCGGGATCGATCCGCGGCGAGGTAAAGGTTGATATTCCGAGACCAAGAGATAAGAAGGGATCGCGATTCGTGGCTTTGGTGGATTACATCTATGCGGTGATGACGAATCCCCAGGCTCCGGTGGGCGAACTGCCTGCGAAATCGAACCGGTTTCCGATGTTGCCCCATGCGCGAGTGGGAGGAATCAGCGGTCTGCTTGAAATTGTGGACGACCGCGGAGGACGGGAGGATCTGCCGAAGCTGGCGGAGAGCCTCCGTTTGGAGGTGGACGACCTGTTGCCGGCAGTGGACGCTGCCACTATGTTGGGCTTGGCAAACGTTGCACAGGGCGATGTAACGATTACCGAGGCCGGGAGGGAGCTGGCTACGGCTGGAGTGCATCGGAGCCACGAGATTTTCAAGGAGCAACTGCTGAAGCACGTTCCCTTTGTGACTACGGTGATAGAAGCGCTGGGGCATAAAAAGGACGGCCGGATTGGGAAAGACTTTCTGGTGGACATTTTAGACGAACATTTTTCGGCTTCCGAGGCTGAGCGGCAGTTCGAGACGCTGGTGGATTGGGGGCGGTATGCGCATCTGTTTGAGTACGATGCCGACGAGGAAATGTTGTACGCAGCGGAGGATGACTCCGCGGAGGGAACACTGGAAGGATAAAATGTGATACGTTCTGCTGATGGCAACTCCTAAGCACGCAGCGCTCAATGAAGTCAGGCTCGCCATGGCGGGCACAAATGACATTTTTGATACAGAGGTTTTCCAGAAGCGGAATTTTGCCGCGCTGGATGAGGTGTACACAGCAGACGCGCGGATTCTTCCACCGGGCGCGCCGATGATTTCGGGGCGGCCCGGGATAAAAGAGTTTTGGTCAAATCTGGTGCAGGCGGTGAATGCCACAGCGGCGGTGCTGACATCTGTCGACGTGATGCCTGCCGGCGATGACATTGTGGAGATTGGGCGCGCAGTTCTGACGATTCAACCGGAGGGGCAGGGACAAAGCCAGTTGGAGGTGAAATACGTGGTTTACTGGCGGCAGGAAGAAGGCAAGTGGAAATGGCACGTTGATATTTGGAATCAGAATGCGTGACATTTGTGGGACGGACTATTATTAGTCCCTGAGCGCGACGGGAACTTTCACCGCACTGCCAGTCTTGATAGATTCTTTGGCGAGGTCGATAATGTGGATCACTTGTACGTTGATATCGATGGCGGTGAGGCCTTCAATCGGCTTGTTTTCCCTGATGCGCGCCGTCATGTAAGCGATGGGCTCGTTTTCGCCTTCGGGTAATGGGCTGAGAGTGAGCTGGTGTTTGTCGTGGCCGCTGCTGAGATCGACCTGACGGCCGGTGACGTAGAGGCTGCCGGGTTGACGATCAGGGTCGCCAGCGCGGCCGAAAACTTCAAGATCCTGCATACCATGGGGCAGATCCCAACTGCCCTCGAAGATGCCAATGGCGTTGGGGTAACCGAGCACCAGGGTGGCATTATCTTCAACTTTGGGAAAGCGCTCGGGGCGGAGATGTTCGGCGGTGGCGTAGACGGTGGACGGCATGCCGAGATACCAGATGCTCCACAGGGCGTTGTAGCAGCCGAAATCCATGAGAGCGCCCGCGCCATTTTTCACCGGGTCGGTAAGCCAATCAAAGAAATATTTACTGCGAACGCCATCGGAGCCGGGCCCGCCATGCCCAACAACGCCGTGGAGACGGTAGACCGTGCCAATGTCGCCGTGATCGACCGCTGCCTTGGCAGCGTAATTTGAAGGCCACCAAGCCATCTGATAGTTGGTCATAATCCGTATCCCGTACTTGGCGGCAAGCGCGCGCATCTGGAGGGCGTCGGCGTAAGTGGAGGCGAGGGGCTTTTCGAAGATCAGGTTGATGCGGCGGGGCGCGCAGAGCTTGGCGATTTCCAGATGACGATTGTTTTCAACAAAGGCCCAGACGATATCGGGCTTGGTTTGATCGAGCATTTTGGTGTAGCTGGTGAAGAGAAGCGCTTCGGGGACACCGGCTTTGCGGGCTTCGGCGGAGAGATCGGGATCGGGTTCGGCAACGCCCACCAGGGTGGCCGACTTGCCTTCGAGCATGGTTCTGAGGTGACCCCAAACGTGGGCGTGACCAAGGCCGAGGACAGCAATTTTATAGGCGGGTTGTTCCTGGCCCATAAGAGCGGAAGAGATGAGAGAGAAGAGCAGAAGGCGGCACATGGTTTTAACGATGATATCGGAGCAGGAGCGAGGGCGCAGACTGCCGGAATTTGAACGACTTGTAAAAAGATTGTACCGATGCGATGCAGGTAAATGCTTTCCCAGGGGAATAGTACGTCTTGGTTAGGCGAGTCGCCGGATCAATGGTAGAGTAGGAACCTAAAGTTGGGGGAATTGCAACGTGATTCTCAATAGCCGCGCCCCATGGGCTTTGGCACTTTTTTCAATCGTAATGCCTGCCGCAGTTGAGGCGTTTGCTCAACCGGCGCGCGATTTAAGGGACCAAGTCGCGGAATTTGAGTCGAGTGGAGACTTGGCGGGGGCGCGGTCGTTATTGCTGCGCCAGGCGGAAGCGCCGGGGGATAGCGCGGCGGCTCAGACGCTGGCCGAATTTCTCTGCAGGCATGGCGATGCAGGCTGTCACGACGCTTACGCGAAGTGGGCCAGCAGCGAAACGGACGCCGGCCAAGAAGAAATTGGCGCTCAGGCAACTGGTGCTGCTCGATTACATGGGCGGCAAAGATTTTTCCAACGATCTGGAACAGTATAGGGCGGCCGGGGGCAGCGATTTTGCCGCGCCCACCAGGCAAGACCAGAAACTGTATTCGATGGTGACCGTGCCCGGACCGCTCCGCTCATTCGCGAGAATGGCGGCGCTTTCGCCGGATTTAGCACCCGAAGAACTGCTGCCGGCGCTGGCGCGGAACGTGGTGACGAACGGCTACGAAGCCGCGGGCAATGAAGCATTGCAGCAGACGGAGTATTTACGTCTGTTGACACGCTATGTGGGGCAAGCCCGCGAGCTGCAGGCGATGGCCAAGAGCGGGATCATAGCGATTCCCACTTGCGACAGCGAAGAAACCGGGAATTTGTTGAAGGTGTTGGGATACCGCATGCGCGGGAGCTGCGGGGCGGACATCATTTTAGAGACGGTTAATCCAACGCGCGCCTTCCTGACGGTGGATTCGGGTTTTCCGCTGACGCAACTAGAGCAGGATTTGCGGGCGAATCACCGCTTTGAATTGCCCTATGCACCGACGCAGGTTCCAGTACTCTACAACGCCGAGTACTGGATGGCGGCATTGAACCGGAACGACAAGACAGATTTCATCGACGCGTTTCTGGGAGACCCATCGTTGTGCAGGCTTTACCTGGGGCTCTCGCATCTGGACCGGGTGACGGCAGAGGCATTACGGAAACAGGCGGCGCCGGGGAAGTTGAAGATCTATTCGCATGTGCTCGATTTTTTCGGCGGCATGTTCGAGATCAAGAACGGCGCAGCGGTGGTGCCGGGATCGCCTAAAGTGTGGGCTAGTTTGGTGGGAGTTTCGCCGAACAACCCAGGCGCGTTCTTTGAGAAGCTGATGGCTACGGACGATGGCTGGCTGGCCAGCTATTTCGATGCGCTTTCGAGAATCAGCGGCCCCACGGAAGCGTATTTGACGCAGCCGGGCCGGATGAAGCGGTTCTACGATGCGTTGCGCGGAAAGATCACCACGCCCGGTCCGGCGCGGCCGGTATTCCGATCGAGCACGGAGCTAATGCTGTTGACCAGTTCGCTGCACATTGATGCCGGCGGCGAACCGCGCATACCTGGAAGTCTGGAAGTGTGGCGCACCTTGTTTATCAAGCATCCACACGGGAAGTACGATGGCAAGCTGACGCGGGCGGCGGCGAGTTGGCGTGGAAGCGACGACCTATTAGAAGCGCTGTTCGGACTGAGCCGCAAGTCGGTAGAGAATGAACCGCTGAAGATTTTTTTGCTTCTGAACGATATTGACCGAGATCGTAAGAAGCCAATTTCCGCGGACATGGCCTCGCGATTGATTGCGAATTACCGGACCAATGGAGCGCAATACGTGTTGTTCGCCGAGGCGCCGAGCCTGAGTGAAGCTTCAATGAACCGGTATCTGGATATAGCGAACGAGAGTATGAAGAACCGCGACAACCTGGAACGGGCGGACGCGGTGGGAACGATGCAGGCGCTGGTGGAGATTTGGAGGATACTGTGCAGGCAGGATTCCATTCCAGCGGGCCAGCGCGATGCGGTGTTCAGCAAGCTGATCGATCCCTTTGCCGGGGTGAAACAGGAAACGGAGCTGTTCGAGGCTGGGCGGGCGGGCGTGAATCTTTTGCTTGCAAATGTGGAGCCGAAGAGCGAAGGTTCGCGGCAGGAGCGCTTGGTTGAGCTGCTGGTGGGCAAATTAAGAACTTCCTCGCCATCGTCTCCGGCGGAGAATTTTGTGCGCGTCTTCGATGCGCAACGGCTGGTTCCGTTGGATGGATTATTTTTGGCCGCCGACAAAATTGAGAAGGGCACGGCCGATCCGAAGGCTTTGAAGGCGCTGACCGATCAACTGAAGCGCCTTTCGGAGATTGAGCCCACGCGGGGATCGCTATCGGCGGAAGAGAAGAATTCGATGGCGGTCGGCTACTGGAGCGAGAAGCACGTAGACCAGGAGCGGAAGTTGAACATAGACGAGTTGCTGAAGAGCCCGGAGAAAAAAGACCCGAGGACGGCATTAGCGCCGTTTTTGCGGGATACGCTGGTGGGCTTTGTCTATTGTTATTACGCGCCAGCAGGTGCACAACTGGTTTTGACGAATCCGCTGTTAGTGCGGGTACACGATTTTATTGGACCGGAGGGTGCGCCGGCGGAGTGGCGGCAAACGGAATTAGCGGGAAGCGGCTGGCCGGAAAGCGGTGGCGGACGTTTGACGGGATCGCTGGTGGCGCTGCCCTATGCGCTGGCGGAAGCGGAGCAGAACTTCCTCACCCCAAAGCGTGAGCAAGCGCTGATTTGGGCTGATCTGGTTCCACAGATGATAGCCGGAGTGACGGTGAATCGCTGGCGCGGCGTAAGTCCGGAACAGCTGCGTTGGGTTTCGCTGCATATACAACGCGGCAAGGCGCTGCTGGCTACCGCGGCTTTGAATCCGGCGCTGCAGCCGCAAGTGCTGAATGCGCTGGGCCGGTATCTGCAGCCTTCGAGCGTGGAGTGGATCAACGATCATCTGTCGTCGAAGGACTTCGACAATACGGCGGCGCATGTTCCGCCCTCGGTGTTGTATGCGATTGCTTCCGATGCAGCGTTGAAAGACGTAACGCAGGATATGAGTTCGGTCGAGATCGGGGAACTGGCCAGCAGGGGCGACCCGCTGCTGACACCTGAAGCGATTTCACGGGCGTTTGGAACTCCCAAGCCCACGTTGACTCATTCCTATAAACCGGGGCTGCTGTACTTGCGCACGTTTCCGGCGTTGATGGGATATTCGAGCCGGATTCTGGCTGAGAGCTGGGAATCGAACAACCTGTATTACGCGGCGCTGGCGGATGAAGCAGGAGTACCGGCGGCACAGCTGGATTCGTATGTGCCGGAGTGGAACCGCGCTGCGATCGAGAATATTTTTGCCACGCACCTGGAAGATTGGCCGGCGTTACTGAGGAGCCTGGAGACATTGGCCGCCAATGTGAGGCAACACGGCGCGCAGAGCGTAGCTATGAATAGCATTGGAAACTAGGAAAGCCTTGTGAGTAAATTACCGCGATTCATTGGCGCAACAGCAGTAGCCGCTCTGGCGGCGGGTTATTGGTTGCACGCGCAGGAGCCCGACCAGCCCACTTTCCGAGTGAAGGTGGACATGGTGGTCTTAAGCTTCACGGTGACCGACACTAAAGGGAAGTACGTGAACGGTATCCGGCCGAAAGACTTCAAGATTCTAGAGGACGAGATACCGCAGAAGCTTGCCACCTTCGCGGAAGGTGCGAGACCTCCGATGCAGGTACTCGAAAACGGCGAGATGAAGCCCTTGCGCTCAGGAAGCGCGGAGGCGGGCGCGGCAGGGGCAATACCGAATCCGGATGCCATTGATATACGATCGGAGGCCACGGGCACGAACGTTTTTGTGCTGTTCGATACGAGTAACTACATGTACCGGGGCTTCGTATATGCCTCCGATGCGATTGCCGATTTTATCCGGGGCTTGGACCGGTCGGACTCGGTGGCAGTTTATACGTATAGCCGCAATTTGAATAGAGCGGTACCGCTGAACCGGGATCGTTCACAGGCCATTGGCGGTCTCCGCAAAGCGGTGGCGGGCGACGATTCAGCGCTGTACAACTGTTTGCTTCTGACGTTGCGCGACGCAGCGAAAGTGCCGGGGCGCAAGGTAGTGATCGTATTTTCGAACGGTCCGGATAACGCAAGCATGGTTGCGCCGGACGACGTGCGCGCGGTGGCAGAGGACGAGGGAATACCGATCTATGTGATCTCGACAAACGAGGTAACGAAGGATCCGGTATCGAGTTCGATCTTCAAGCGGATTTCGACGAATACGGGCGGCAAAAGCTACTTTGCCAAGACCTGGCAGAAGCAGGTGGAGGCGTTTGAATCGATTCGCGAGGACTTAGGGAATAGTTATACGGTTACTTATTATCCGCAAGCAAATCCGAACGAAGGGTTCAGGAGGATTCGGATTGAATTGAATTCGGACGAGATGAGGAAGTTCAAGGTGCGGGCGAGACCAGGATATAGGCCGCAGAGGGGGTTTTAGAGAAGCGGAGCCCCATAAGCGTCAAGGTGGAATGCATTCCCGTCGACAACCCGATATCTTAATACGAAACCTTTAAGTTAAGAGTGAGAACCCGTTAGACCAGCGCTTCCAGGCCATGCTTCTGCACGACGGCAAGGAGCTTAAGGGCCATGCCACTCGGCTGCTTCGCGCCGGTCTCCCATTTCTCAATCGTCGATTTGCTGGTATTGAGGTAACGAGCGAACACCGGCTGACTGACACGAAGACGCTGGCGCAGCTTCTTGATCTGCTGGGGTTTGAGGGGAGGAGGAGTCGCAAGACATGATGCGTCGAAACTCCGCATCGTTGTCTTGTCAATTGCTCCCACCTTGTACATCACTGAGGCCGAGGAGTGGATCGCCTCAAATGCGTCAGTCTTGAATTTACGTTTGGTTGCCATGTCAAATCTCCATCCAGTCGTTTTCTTGAATCAACTGACTCACTCCTTTCCTAAGATCCCCTTCGTCTATTCCAGTGCGATTTTTGTTCGCGCTCTTAGAATTACGGAGTCCAGGCGCCCTTCTGAACCCAGCCAGTACTATTGCCGAGATTGTCCGACGCCAGCAGATAAACATTTTGGGCCGTGGCGCCGCTAAATTTAAGCGCCAAGCTAAGTGTTGCGTCGTTACCTGACACACTATACGAAGAGCCTGTGCCCAACAGCGTACACTGACCGTTGGACACCTGGGCCGATGAGCCCGGCGTTACCGCGGACCAGGCAGTTCCTCCGTTGTTTAACAGGTACAGCGTGTTGCCGCCTGGATCGTAATACACATAGCAGCCATTGGTGGATGTGAGCGAGGTATTGAATAACACGATAATCGCGGTTACACTTGACCCTCCGCCCGGATCTGCGAACACACTGGTGAACGTCTGCGACGCGCCCGATCCGGAACTCGGCGTGAGTGAGACAACAGTTGGCGGCCCGTGCGTGACCACAGTCGAACCCCAGGTACCCTTCTGTACCCAACCGGTGCCAGCGCCATTTTTGTCCGAGGCCAGCAAGTAGACATTCTCCAACATGGTCCCGCTGAATTTCAGAGCAAGGCTCAGCGTTGCGTTAGTGCCGGAGGCTGCATAGGAGGAGCCCGCACCCGACAGCGTACACTGACTGTTGGACACTTGGGCCGATGAGCCCGGCGTCACGCTAGACCAGGCGGTTCCTCCGTCATTCAAAAGATACAGCGTGTTGCCGCCTGGATCGTAATACACGTAACAACTGTGGGCGGAGTTGATGGTGGTGTTAAACAAAACGATAATCGCCGAGAGATTCAATACCCCGTTCGGATCGGAGAACACGCTGGTGAATGTCTGCGACGCGCCCGATCCTGAGTTCGGAGTCAGGGAGACGATTGTGGGGGCGAGCGGAGTGGTGGAGACCGCGGTCACCACGGAAATTTGCCAGCCGATGAACGATCCAACGTTAGGGGCAGCGGCGTCGGTGATGGTGAGACGCCAGGTGCCGCCGCTTATGCTTAAGCCGGAGAAGGCGTAGGAAAGGTTGGTTTGCGCGCCGGCGGTGGTGCTGGTGAAATACTGGCCGTGGTTGATTGTGTCGGTGCTGACACCCGGAATTGAATCGGCATCGCCGTATGGCGTGGTGCAGGCTGGCGGATCTGAACAAGCGGCAGTGGTCCAGATGTTGCCGGCATAATCACTATTGAATTGATAGTTGTCGCCGTTGCCTTGACCGTTGCCGAAATCAGCCGAGGCGCCATAGGTATTTGCGGAGGTAGCGCCAATCCGATTAACGAGGTCGGCCGATTGAACCGTTTTGCCGTTTGAATCGATATAGGAAAGCGTTATGTGAAGATCTCCGGCGAAATCGTGTTGTAGGCCGAGGAGAGTCACAGTAACTGCATTACCCGTTGCGACTGTACCGGTAGCGTTGAGAGCAATATTGGAGGTTACCACCCCGGAGGCAGTAAAAGGACCGGCAGGGATTGGACCGCCGGGACCGGTGCCTTGGACGGTACCAGCCCAGCAAAATGCTGGGAGGAGAAGGAGGAGGGAAAGGAGAAGATCAGGCTGGAGAATCGACTTTGAACGGGGTCGCACAGTTACCCTTGTAATATACATGTCTTAGGGAGTAAAAAGGAAGGAGGATGCAAGATCGGATTTAAGAGAGCTATGCGAATAGGCATTTACCTCCGTTTGTTTACAATTTTGCCCGTGCTGGCGCAATTAGCGTTTTCTCAGAGCTCGCTCGCGTCCCGAGTTTTAATCGTTTACGATCCTGCGGATACGGATTCGAAGGCGGTCGCCACGCATTACCAGACCGTTCGAGGCGTGCCGGCCGCGAATATGTGCGCGATCACATCGGAAGCTGCTTCACAAATTGACTATAGCGACTATGTCAGCTTGATACGAAATCCGGTGCGAAGTTGCCTGAACAGCGTTGGTCCGCAAAATATTCTTTACATTTTGCTGGCGTATCTGCAGCCGTTGAAGTTCCAAACGACTACGGGGCTGACGTACAGCGTCGACTCTTATCTGGCCGACATTTGGGATCAATACGCGACCCGCTTTTTCAATCCAAACCCGACGGCGGTGCATAGATACTATGCGGAGAGCCAGAGCCAGGGGAACGCGTTCATACCGTTCCAGAGCTTGGCAGCTTACCGGACGACAGCGCGAGCGCAATTGATTTATTCGGTATGGCGATTGGATGGAGCGACAGCGGCGATTGCTAAAGCGCAAGTGGACAATGCGACGGCGGCAATGGCAGCGGGAGGACCGCCGATCAGCCAAGTGTTAGGGTCGCAGACGAACGCTTGCGTCAACATGAAAGAATCCATTTCGGGGATTCCGGATACCGGGTTATTCACGATAGATTGGGACCTCTACCGTGCCGCCCAAATGCTGACAACAGCAACCAAATTCAACGTTATAACGGATATGCTTCAAACTCAGTTCGGCACGTCGCCATCGCCCAACTGTCCGAACACGGGTTTTTATGTAGGGTGGTACAACTACGGAGATTACAACGACGCCTTTTCGTGGGATCAGGGAGCAATCGGCTGGGACATCGATAGCGGCGCGCTGGCGGATACGCGGAGCGGATCGTGGTGGGGCGCGGCGCCATTGCCAACGGCATTACTGTTACGTCGGGTCCGGTGACTGAGCCCTATACGGCAGGGATTGTAAAGCCGGCAGTGGCCCGCAATCTTTTGGAGGGTGCAAATGTGGGCGATGCGTTCTTAAGGAACACGCACTGGCTGAAATGGATGACGGTCAACGTCGGAGATCCGCTCTATCAACCGTTTCCGGGAGGCGTGGCTCCGTATAATGCGCCCATGACTTCGAACTCCATGGCGATTTCTTTGAACCAAGCCACTTTCCGGCAGTACGTGGGCGGCGTTCCGGTTGCCGTGAACATCTCGCTTGCCGCGCCCGCTCCATCAGGCGGGTTGACGCTGGCCCTGAGCACGAACATGGCGGGAGTGAATTTCCCGGCCTCGGCAACGATACCGGCGGGCCAATCGAGCGTAATAACGGCAGGTAGCACTTCGGCGGTGACGGCGGAAGCGGATGTGCAATTGACCGCAACGGCCGGGGCGATTAGCGCGACCAACACGATCTCGGTTTTCCCCTTGTTATCAGGAGTGGGCGTTCCCAATAGTACAGTGACAGGCGGCGGGACGCTGACCGTGAAAGGGGGACAGACGGCACAGGAAGCGATCTTTCTGAATGGCAACGCGCCGCTGGGTGGCGCCGTGGTTCAACTGAGCAGCGATACTCCCAACGTGGCGGCGGTACCGGCGTCGGTGACCGTTGGGCAGGGGCTTGCGCAAGCGCCTCTCAGCATTGCAACGAAGGCGGTATCGAAGAATACGGTGGTCAACATTATGAGCAGCTACGCGGGGGCCTCGAACATGGTGCAACTGACGGTGACGCCATAAGGCCTATCTACTCAGCCTCTGGCGACATATCGTTCAAGGTCACGGGCACGGGCTTCGCATTCCAAATGTTCCGGCAATATTCGTTAACCGCCCGATCGGACGAAAAATGGCCCATGCGCGCCGTATTGAGGATGGACATGCGCGTCCAGCGATCGTGATTTTCGTACGCATGGCTGATGCGATCCTGGCATTCGATGTACGACTGGTAATCGGCAAACAGCATGTAGGCATCGTTGTGCATCAATCCATCCAGCAGCGGCCTAAACAGGTTTGTGTCGCCGCGCGAGAAATGGCCGGAGTAGAGGGCATCGATCGCCGCTTTTAAATCGGCATTCGAGTTGTAATAGCGCCCTGAATCGTAGCCTTGCGAGCGCAGGAAATAGACCTGCTCCGTTGTCATTCCGAAGAGAAAGAAGTTCTCCGCCCCTACTGCCTCGCGAATCTCAATATTTGCGCCGTCAAGGGTGCCCACAGTCAAAGCTCCGTTCATGGCGAATTTCATGTTGCCGGTTCCCGAAGCTTCCTTGCCGGCCAACGAAATCTGTTCCGATAGATCGGCCGCGGGATAGACACGCTGTCCAAAAGTGACGTTGTAGTCGGGCAGGAAAACCACCCGCAATCTACCGCCGACCTCGGGGTCGTTATTCACAACTTCAGCCACCGAGTTCACCAGTTTGATAATCAGCTTCGCCATGAAGTAACCGGGCGCAGCTTTACCCCCGAACAGGAACGTTCGCGGGGTCAAATAAGCCGCGGGATCGCGCTTGATCCGGTTATAGAGCGTCACAATGTGCAGCACCTTCAAATGCTGCCGCTTGTATTCGTGAATGCGCTTGACCATGGTGTCGAACATTGAAGACGGGTCAACGGATATGCCGGTCTTCCGATGGATGTAATCGACCAACTGCTGCTTGACGCTGTGCTGCGCAGTCCGCCAATCATCCCGGAATTCCTTGTCGTCAATATATTGTTCGAGCTTGCGGAGTTGATCCAGATCGGAGATCCAGCCGTCGCCGATCCGGTGGCTGATCAGTCCGGCGAGTCCCGGATTCGCTAGCGCCATCCAGCGCCGGGGAGTTACGCCGTTAGTCACATTAGTGAATCGTTCGGGATACATCTCATACATGTCCCGCAAGACATCGCGTTTCAGCAATTCGCTGTGCAGTGCGGCGACACCGTTTACGGCGTGGCTGCCGACCGTCGCCAAATGCGCCATGCGAACGTAATGTTCACCCGATTCGTCAATCAACGACATACGCCGGACGCGTTCCTGGTCGCCGGGAAATTTAGTTTTAACGTCGTCCAGAAACCGGCGGTTGATTTCGAAAATGATCTTCAGATGGCGCGGCAGCAGGCTCTGAAACAACGGAAGAGACCACCGTTCCAGAGCCTCGGGCAGCAGTGTGTGGTTGGTATATCCCAGCGTGGCTTTAGTAATTTCCCAGGCTTGCTCCCAAGCCATTTCGTGCTCGTCCACCAACAGGCGCATCAGTTCCGCAACGCTTACCGAAGGATGCGTGTCGTTCATCTGAACGGCCCATTTCTCGTGAAAATGCTCCAGCTTCCGGCCTTGACGGAGGTGAATGCGCACCATATCCTGCAACGAAGCCGAGACGAAGAAAAACTGCTGCTCCAAGCGAAGCTCTTTACCCTTGATGTCTTCGTCGTTTGGGTAGAGGATCTTCGAAATGTTCTCCGATTGCACCTTGTCGCGGACGGAGCCGAAGTAATCGCCTACGTTAAAGGCGTCGAAGTTAAACGAATTGATCGCCTCGGCTTTCCATAGGCGCAGGGTATTCGCGGTGTTCGTACGGTAGCCCGCGAGCGGCGTGTCGTAGGGCACGGCCTTCACCAGGTTACCGGGCGCCCAGCGTTCGCGATATTTCCCCTGCTCGTCCAGGTAAGGCTCAGTGTGCCCCCCGAACCCTACAGTTACGGCTTGCTGCGGCCTGGGTATTTCCCACGGATTGCCCCACTGCAGCCACTTATCGGTAATCTCCACCTGCCAGCCATCGTGAATGATCTGGTCGAATATGCCGTACTCGTAGCGAATGCCGTAGCCAATGGCTGGAATTTCCAGGCGCGAAAGCGAATCCATGTAGCAGGCCGCCAGCCGCCCTAAACCGCCATTGCCCAGCCCAGGCTCCTCTTCTTCCTCGATGATGCCGAAGGCGCTGAGCCCAAGCTCTTCCATTGCTTTCGCGGCCTCCGCTTGAATGCCGAGACTCAACAGGTTATTGCCTAGGTGCGGCCCCAGCAGGTATTCAGCCGACAAATAGCAGACCACGCGAACGTCTTGCTGGTAGTAAGTTTGAATCGTGTTTACCCACCGCTGCAACAGGCGGTCGCGAACGGAAGAGGCAATGGCCAGATACCAATCAAGTTCCGTCGCAATGGCGGGAAATCTGCCCTGTTCGTAGATCAAGCTGTCCACGAAAGCCCGTTTGAGGAGTTCTGTGCTGTTCCCGGTTCTTGTGTGGTCGCGCCGTACTGCGGCGGCTATTGCATTCGCGCTCATTAGGTCATTTTCCTATGGCGCCTAGCCGATTCGGACTTTTCTCCATTTCTTGCCGAGGCGCAGAGTGATTACACCCGCCGCGCCCACCAGCAGCAGGTCTTTATGAATTACCCCGTTGATCTCAACCGCACCGGCTTTCATTTTGCGCACTGCGTCGGTTACGCTGTCGGCGAGTCCGATCATGGCCACAAGTTTGTCAACGCGAATGCCCTTATCGGTGATCACCGGCGGTGGCAGATCGACGGTTTCGATATCGGGAGGTTCAAGCCCTTGACGCACTTCCCGGTCGAAGGCGTCAACGGCGGCATCAGCGTCCGAAGGCGTATGGAAATCGGCCACAATCCGGCGGCCCAGTTCCATCTTGACTTGCATCGGATTGTTCGTGCCTGCGGCTACGCCGGTGCGCAGCCGTTCGATTTCATCGAGCTGCATGTCGGTGAGCAGTTCGTAGTAGCGGTACATCAGGTCGTCGCTGATCTGCATGATCTTGCGGAACATTACCTTCGGCGGTTCAGCGATGCCGATGTAGTTGCCCTTTGACTTCGACATTTTCTCCACGCCATCGAGTCCTTCGAGGAGCGGCACGGTGGCCACGATTTGGGGTTGCTGGCCGTAGTCTCGCTGAATTGCACGGCCCACCAACAGGTTGGGCGTCTGGTCGGTTCCGCCCATCTCGACGTCGCACTCAAGCGCAACCGAGTCGTAGGCTTGGCAGAGCGAATATAACAGCTCATGCACGGAAATAGGTAGGCCTTCTTTGAAACGCTTGGCGAAATAATCGCGCTCCAGAAGGCGCGCCACGGTGTACTTCGAACACAGAGCGATCACGCTCTTCGAGCGTCATGGGCCGAAGCCAGTCGCTGTTGAAACGGATCTCGGTCTTCACAGGGTCGAGAATCTTGAACACCTGCGCCTTGTATGTCTCGGCGTTCTTATCGACTTCGTCGCGAGTCATGGGCGGACGGGCGGTGTTGCGGCCAGTGGGATCGCCGATCAACCCCGTCATATCGCCGATCAGAAAGACGACGGTATGGCCGAGATCCTGAAAGTGCTTCATTTTTCGCAGAAGCACGGTGTGGCCGAGATGCAGGTCGGGCGCGGTGGGGTCGAAGCCCGCCTTGACGCGCAATGGACGGTTGATTTTTCCGTATGCGGTCAGGCGCTCGCGCAGATCTTCTTCGCGAATGAGTTCGGCGAGACCTTTCTTCAGGTACGCAATTTGCTGATCAACGGGGGGAAACGACACAAGCTTCTATTGTCGTTTATGAGCCCAAAATCCTCCAGGCGAGCGACTTACTGTATGACCAGGATAGGCACGTTCAGGGCTGCCGCCCGGAGTTTGTGTCGCGAGGCAAGCGTGGCCATGTCGTATTGATCGAGCACCTCAGTCCCTTCGAGATCGAGATAGTACATCACCGATTTTGCGCTGGGATTGTGCTTCAGCCCGAGCATATGCCCAATTTCATGCACTGCCGTGAGAAACATTTCCACCTGTGACAAAGGCGCTCTCGGATTGAACGCGATCCAACCTTGGAAGTTGTCCCATTCGGTAAATTGCGACCGGGCGACAATGCTGTTCATCAAGATGGCGGGAGTGCCGTCGACCAATTGCACCGAGCACGAATCCGAATCTTCCTCATGCCAGCGCATGTCCAGCACTTGCGCCCAGAAGTTCATAGCGAGGCGGAACTCGCGCGCCAGTAACGGGTTTGAGGTAGAGATTTTCACTCCCAGGTCCATTATGCCGTTCTTCAACAACTCCGAGCGCTGATTGCACGGCGTGAAGTTGCCGTTCCAATTGGTGGGCCGCTGATCGGCGAAGGCCACCGGAAAGGTGAGGCCGGGTAAAAGGATCGCGATACGAATCGCGGCTCTGAGGGGTGACATTGACTTGCAGCTTTATATGAGATGTGGGCGGCAAGGGGCCTGTCCTCTCTGGATTTTTTATGGGCTTGGTATGCTTTCAACCAATTGGCATGGTTTTACACCCTATTGATTGGATAATCGCGGCGGTCTGCCTTCTTATTTGTTTTTTGCCCGCCTTATTCTTCGCAAAAAGATCGGGAAAGAGCACTTCCGAGTTCTTTGCATCCGGCCGCTCCGTGCCCTGGTGGCTGGCGGGTATTTCTCTGGTGGCGACCACTTTTTCGAGTGACACTCCGAATTTGGTCGCTAACATAGTTCGCACTCAGGGAGTTGCAGGCAACTGGCAATGGTGGGCCTTTACCTTGACCGGTGTCGCGACCGTTTTTTTCTATGCCAGGCTGTGGCGCCGCTCGGGCGTTCTGACAGATCTTGAGTTTTACGAACTGCGCTACTCCGGCAAGTCCGCAACAGCCGTGCGCGGCTTTCGCGCGGTGTATTTGGGACTGCTGTTCAACTGCATGATTATGGCGACGGTGAACCTGGCGGCCTGCAAAATCGCCAGCGTTCTGTTTGGCCTTAAACCATGGCAGACATTGGCTTTTGTCGGAACGCTCAACGTGGTCTTCGCGGCGCACTCTGGCTTGTGGGGCGTGCTGGTTATAGACATGGTGCAGTTCTTTATCAAGATGGGGGCGGTGATTGCGGCGGCGTATTTCGCGGTAGAACTTCCCCAAGTGGGCGGACTACACGCCATGGTAGCCAAACTGTCCACCATGCGCGGACCCGGAGGATTGCATTATCTGAACGTCTTACCGGACTTCAAGAATAATTGGGAATTGGCCGTGGCGGTGTTTGTAATGCCGCTGGCTGTGCAGTGGTGGGCGGTATGGTATCCCGGCGCGGAACCGGGCGGCGGGAGTTATGTGGCGCAGCGGATGCTGGCATCAAAATCAGAGAAAGATTCACTGGGCGGAGTATTATTCTTCAACCTGGCGCACTACATTTTGCGGCCTTGGCCTTGGATTTTGGTGGCGCTGGCTTCGATCATTGTTTACCCGACACTTCAAGACATTCATGCCGCTTTTCCCAATGTAGACCCGGCGATGATTGGACCCGACATTGCGTTTCCGGCGATGCTGAAATTCCTGCCAGTGGGTTGGATTGGGCTGATGGTGGGCGGGCTGATCGCGGCTAATTCCTCGACGATTTTGAGCCATCTGAATTGGGGGGCATCGTACCTGGTGCATGATTTTTACCGGCGCTTCTTGCGTAAGGACGAGACGGAAAAGCATTATGTGCTGATGGGGCGATTGGCTACGGTGATGTTGTTTGTGCTGTCGGCCGGGCTGGTGTTTGTGTTGAAGACGGCGCAAGAAGCGTTCTATCTGATCTTACAGGTGGGCGCGGGCACAGGACTTTTGTATTTGTTGCGTTGGTTCTGGTGGCGCGTGACTGCGTGGTGCGAGATTGTTGCCATGCTCAGCTCGTTCCTGATATCGGTTTTCTTCCTGATCCTGAAGCAGAACGGACATATCTTCGGCACCGACCAGCAGCTAATCATTACGGTGTGTGCGACAACGGTCTGCTGGCTGATTATGGCTTACGCGGGTCCGCAGACCGACCGCCAAACCTTGATCGACTTCTACAAGAAAGTACAACCTTTCGGGCCGGGCTGGAAGGCAATTCGGGTGATCTCCGGAGTGTCCGATGAAGAAGTGAAGGCTTGGGAGAAGACCGACAACATTCCGCTGGCTATGCTGGGATGGTTGACCGGAACGGTACTGATCTGGTCGGCGCTATTTACAGTTGGTAATTTTCTTTATGGCCGAATGGGTTATACCTACGGTCTGCTGGCCGTATCCGTGGTGAGCGGAGCGGTGCTGATCGGCGTTATCAACAGGCTTTGGAGATAGCTACTCCGGCTGATTGACGGCGACCAAATCTTCCGGCCTGCCGACATCCCGCCAAGCACCCCTGATAGGAGAGATGCGCAGTTCAAGACCATCGGCCAGCATATATTCGAAGGCCGAAGTAAGCTCATATTCATTGCGAGGGGATGGCGTCAGGCGATCAAGGTACTTGAAGATCACTGGACGGAAGCCGTAAAACCCAGCGCTGCCCCAGCGGGTAGTAGATGTGCCTTTCGGCGGTTTCTCAATGATACACGAGATGCGGCCGTCTTCCTGATAAATAGCTGCGCCTTGCCAGGGATCGTCGATATCTTTCACACCCAGAACAGCAGCAGTGTTTGGATTGTTCAGCAGAATCGACCAGCAACGTACATATTCCGAGGCGGCGCACAAGCAGTCTCCAAAACTCAGCAGGAACGGTTCTCCACCGGCGAATTTACGCGCAAGCCGTGCCGCGGAACCGGTCCCGTCCACCTGCTCTTGGACCAGAAACTGGACCGGCAGACGCCAATGCGCGAAGTGGTTCTGAATCAACTCGCGTTCGAAACCGACTACGATTAGGAACTCCGCCGCACCGGCATCGGCGAGGCGGTCCATTATGACTTCAAGCATCGGCTTGCCGTGAACCGGCAACATGGGTTTGGGTACTTGCTGGGTGATCTCGCCCATGCGAGCGCCTCTTCCAGCGGCCAGCAGAACCGCTTTCAAGTCAATGCTCCGCCGGAAGGTTCGGCCAAGATCAAGTGCTTCGAAGGATCGAAGCCAGCGCGTTGTGAATAGAAATTTGTGATCAAGGAATCGGCAATCCTTAAGCGGGCATTCCTTTCCGAGAAGATGATGGCACAACCGCCGAAACCAGCACCAGTAAGGCGCGCGCCATACGCGCCCGCCTGGGTAGCCGCCTCGACCAACTGATCGAGAGCAGGCACGCTCACTCGCAAATCGTCTCGCAGACTTGCATGAGATTCGTTGAGAAGCCTGCCGAAAGATGCGGGGTCGGCATTACGGAGCGCAGCCGCAGCGTCTCTGACCCGAAAAGCTTCACTGACCACATGCCGGAAAGCGCGGCGTTCCGGATCAGAGAGCGTCGGGAACGAATGAAGCGCCGCGAGTTCGGCTTGAGAATACGTTTCCACTGCGGCACGATAGGATGGGAGGCCGAGTTTCAATAAAGCTGTCAAACCAGCGGTTCGGCGCGAGTTGTACTCCTCGCGCACGCCTCCCGATTTTTCAGCAGTGGTCAAGCTATGAGCGACGATAAAGGTCCAGCTGTCCGGTATTGGGACGGCAGAAAGACTCAAGGGGGCGAATTCGACCAGCAGCGCGCTTCCCGGCTGGCAGGCCAGAACGGCCGCGTGATCCATACCACCGCCGCGCGTACCGACATATTGTTCGCCATCGGGCAGAATTTCCATGAGCTCGCCAATGGTTGGCTCAATGCCGTTAGCGCGGAGCAAGGCAATAGTAAATCCGGTGAGCAACGCCGAAGAAGAGGAGAGTCCTGCGGCGGAAGGAAGGTCGGAAGTGATTGTGGCTTCAATACCATGCAGCAATTTCCAGCGTGTATTGACGGCTTGAATGGCGGCTTTGATATAGTTGCTCCACTCGCCCGGAGGACCTGTTTCGAGGTTGGAGAACTCCACTTGACAGGCACCGTAGGGTTGGGAGCAAGCTCGCACGAACGGGCCCTGATTATTTCTGTAGGCGATGGAGATGCGGCGTTGAATCGCCATCGGGAGCACTGGAAGGTTGTGGTAATCAATGTGCTCACCAATAAGGTTTACCCGTCCAGGAACTGAAATGTGGAATTCACTTTTGTTGTAGGGCAAAACATCAGAATGGCACGGGAGCTTTGCTATTCCGCTTGCGGGCGAACAAGCTGTGGCTTGTAAGCGTATTCCTTAAGGCAGCAAGCTCCCCAGTTGTGGGACGATTAAAGTACTCCTCTCAGGATTAGGAAAAGCAGGTTCAGTGTCTTCTAGAATCTCCCGGTTTAATTTCTTTTGGGCCGCCTTGTGTGCGGCAATGTTTCTGTTTTCTGCCAGTTGCGCGAAGAAGCAGGAGCCGAACGCCATGATGGCGATGATGATGCAGCCAGCCTCAGTGCGCGCGGTTGCCGCTACGCAGTCCGACGTGCCCCTGGAAGTTTCAGCGGTCGGGAACGTAGAGGCTGTGGCCAGCGTGGATGTGAAATCGCTGGTGGCCGGACAAGTGCTGAGGGTCGATTTTCAGGAAGGTCAGAACGTCACAAAAGGGCAGCTGCTCTTTGAAATCGATCCCGAGCCTTTGCAGCGCCAAATTGCGGAAATTCAAGCGAACCTGGTGAAAGACGCGGCGCTGGAACAGCAGGCGCGAGCCATGGTGATCCGGGATGAAGCGCAATTGAAACAGACCCGAGCGGCTGCCGACCGAGGGTTGCAGCTTTCGAAAGAAGGCATTTTTTCGAAAGAGCAAACGGAGCAGGTAGTCGCGACAAGCGATTCGGCCCAGGCTTCCCTGGACGCGGACAAAGCGGCTGTAGAAAGCGCCGTCGCTTCGCTTAAATCGACCGCGCGCGCCTTGCCGAGACCGAATATCAATTGACGTACACGAAGATAATGGCGCCAATCACCGGCCGGGCCGGAGCTATCAGCGTAAAGGCAGGCAATCTGGTGAAAGAGAACGATGTAGCGATGGTGACCCTTTTACAGATGTCGCCAATCTACGTAACTTTCGGACTGCCGGAACAATTATTGCCAGAGGTTCAAAAGCATAACGCGAAAGCGCCGCTGCTGGTGCAAGCGGCAGCCGAGGGACAGAAGGCCGAGACTGGAGCATTGCGTTTTATCGACAATTCCGTTGATGCAACAACTGGAACCATCAAATTGAAGGCGGAATTCGCTAACTCAGAGCGTACGCTTTGGCCCGGAGAGTTTGTGAACGTCAAGACGCGTTTGAGCTTGGAGCACGACCGGATCCTGGTGCCGAGCCGAGCAGTGCAAACTGGACCGCAAGGTAAATATGTTTGGGTGATGGATGCCGTCAGCGATAGCGTGGCCATGCGCCCGGTGGATGTTTTGCGCATCTATAAGGACGACAAATCGCCAGAGCAATCGGTCATTGGCAGCGGTTTGAAACCGGGCGAAATGGTCATTTCGGAAGGACAGATGAGATTGATGCCGGGTGCGAAGGTACACTTGCTGAAAGCGGAAGGGCAAGTGGGCGAATCGGGCAGTTCGGATGGGGTTGGGCCCTCTTAGGAGCAGGACATGCGTTTTACAGATCTGTTCATCCGGCGAGCCATCACAACTACGTTGTTGATGGCGGCCATTCTGATTTTCGGTTTGCTTAGTTATTTTTCGCTGCCGGTAAGCAATTTGCCCGCGGTGGAATATCCAACGATCGAAGTGGACGCATCATTGCCCGGGGCGAACCCGGACACTATGGCTTCATCGGTAGCAACGCCCATGGAATCGGAGTTTTCGACTATCGCCGGGCTCAACAGTATGTCGTCTTCGAGTTCGCTCGGGACCACGTCGGTCACGCTGCAGTTCGATCTGAGCCGCAACATCGATGCGGCGGCGCAGGACGTGCAGGCGGCAATTTCCCGTGCGCAAGGCAATCTGCCCACCAATCTGCCCGCGCCGCCTTCGTACTCGAAGGTGAATCCAGCCGAGCAGCCGATCATGTACATTGCAACGCACTCCGACACAATGACTTTATCGGAGCTCGACCACTATGCCGAAACGCTGATGGCGCGGCGAATTTCGATGGTGAGCGGCGTGGCGCGCGTTCGGGTGTTCGGTTCGGCGAAGTATGCGGTGCGCGTGCAGGCAGACCCTTCGAAGCTGGCCGCCAAGCAGATTGACTTAGAGCAAGTGCGTAGCGCGTTGTCGTCGGGCAGCGTAAACCTGCCGGCTGGATCGCTGTATGGTTATTCGAAATCGTATACCGTTCAATCGGACAGCCAACTTACTTCGGCCGCGCAATTTGCCCGCCTGATTATCACTTACAAGAACGGCAGCCCGGTTCATCTGGACGAAGTGGCGCACGTGTATGACAGTGTCAGCGACGAAAAATCAAGATTTTGGAACAACAATCGCCGGAGCATTATTTTAGCGGTGCAGAAGCAGCCGGGCGTAAACACGGTGGAAGTAGCCAATGCGGTGAAGGCACTTCTTCCAGTGTTGCAGCAGTCGATACCCGCGGGCTTGCAGATTGACAGATCGTTCGATGCCTCGCAAAACATTCGCGATTCGATTGCCGACGTGAAGTTTACATTGCTTCTGACTATTGCGCTGGTGATCGGAGTTATTTTCTTCTTCCTGCGGAATGTCTCGGCCACGCTGATACCTAGTCTCGCTGTTCCGTTGTCGTTATTGGGCACCTTCGGGGCTATGAAACTGTTGGGCTTCACCATCGACATGTTGTCGATGATGGCAATGACTCTTTCAGTGGGCTTCGTAGTGGATGACGCCATTGTGATGCTCGAAAACATCGTTCGCCATATGGAAATGGGCAAGCCGCGCATGCAGGCGGCGCTGGAAGGCGCGCGCGAGGTAGGGTTCACGATTGTCTCAATGACAGTTTCGCTGGTTGCGGTGTTCATTCCAGTGCTTTTCATGGGCGGAATTATCGGACGCTTGCTGCGCGAGTTTTCGGTGACCATTGCCGTTGCGGTACTGATCTCGGGGGTGATTTCACTAACACTAACCCCCATGCTGTGCAGCCGCTTTCTGCATCATGAGAGCCATCCTACAAATTCGTTCTACAAATGGTCGGAGAAGTTTTTCATCTGGCTCAACAATTCTTACCGGCGCACCTTGTTGATCGTTCTGCGCCACAGGCGAACTACCCTGATCGCGAGCGTGCTGTTGACGGCCGCGTCGGTGTACCTTTTTGTCGCGATGCCCAAGGGGTTCATGCCCACGGTGGATCAGGGCTTCGCTTTCGGAGGCGACGAGGCCGCGCAGGATACGTCTTTTGACGAAATGCTGCGGTTGCAGCTTCAAGTCAACCAAGTAATCAGCAAGAATCCATGGGTGCAGTATTTCGGGTCGGGGGTGGGCGGTTTCGTAGGACAAAATCAAGGGTTCGCTTTCTTTGTTTTGAAAGACGATAAGCATCGGCCAAAAGTGAATGAGGTGATCGGGCAATTGCAGCAGGAATTTTCGAAGATTCCCGGGCTGATGGTCTTTCTGCAGTCTCCGCCGCTGATCACGCTGGGACAGAACGAAGGGCGCAGCCAATATTCACTTGCGTTGCAAGACGCCGATTTGAACGAACTCTACAAGTACGCTCCGGTGCTGATGGCCAAACTTGCCAGTGTTCCACAACTGGTGAATGTACAAAGCGACTTGCGTCTGGCCAGCCCGCGGCTGGATTTGCACATCGACCGCAATTTAGCGCTGGCGATGGGGGTCACGCCGGATGCAATCGCAAACACGCTTTACGATGCCTATGGCAACCGGCGTGTTACGACCATTACCGCGGCTTCCGACCAGTACGATGTGGTGCTCGAAGTTTCGCCCCAATATCAGCGGGATCCGGCAGCGCTGCGCGACCTCTACATTCGTTCGGCGCAAGGCAAGATGGTGCCGCTTTCGGCGGTAAGCGATTTGAAGCAGACCGTAGCTCCGCTGAGCGTGAGCCACATCGGCCAACTGCCTGCCATCAACTTTCAATTCGATCTGAAACCGGGTGTGGCGTTGAGCGAAGCGACTACCCTGATTGATAAGGCGGCCAAAGATGCAAACCTCCCGAGCACCGTCACGTTCAGTTACCAGGGGACAACCGCCGCATTCCAAGACTCGCTGCGCGGACTAGGAATACTGCTGCTGATTGCGGTTCTGGTGATCTACCTGGTGCTGGGCGTTTTGTACGAAAGCTTTATTCACCCCATCACCATTCTTTCCGGACTGCCGGCGGCAGGTATTGGCGCTCTGATCACGCTCTTGATATTCGGTCAAGATCTGAACCTGTATTCGTTCGTCGGAATCATCCTGCTGATTGGGATTGTGAAGAAGAACGCAATCATGATGATCGATTTTGCGTTGGAGGCGGAACGGAAAGAGGGCAAGTCTCCGGAAGAGGCGATCTTCGCGGGCTGCTTACAGCGGTTCCGGCCAATCATGATGACGACGATGGCAGCGCTGCTTGGTACGTTGCCGATTGCTTTTGGAACGGGCGCGGGAGGCGAGGCGAGGCGTCCATTGGGTTTGGCGGTGGTGGGTGGACTGGTGCTTTCACAATTGCTGACGCTTTATATTACGCCGGTGATTTACGTGTATCTCGACCGCTTGGTAAAACGGCGACCCAAGACAGCTAGGACTGGAGCTTTCTCTTCCACGCCCGATGTGCCACAAGGAATAGAAGCGCTGCGGTAACGGGCAGGTTACGTCTACTGTGCCCGGCTACAGCCACTCGACTCCAGTACTAGTCAGAGCGCCGCCGAGCACGCTGGCGGCGTGAGATTCGACGGCTGTAAGAACCTGCTCGGCGCGGGTGCGATCGTTCGACACGGTGACGGCGGCGACAACGGCGTGCTGCCATGAATCGAGGCCGTCGATTTCAGCGACGGAGACGTTGAAGCGCTCACGCAGACGATCCTTGAGGCTCTTGACGACATGGCGCTTCTCCTTCAAGGAATGAGAATGCTCCACATGTATTTCGAGCGTAAGAACGCCGATGGCGGGCATTTACCTGGCAGCGGCAACCGGCGGAGCCAGCTGTGGAGCAATACGCTCCATGGCGAATGCCTCGATTATGTCGCCAGCTTGAATGTTGTTGAAGTTGACGAGAGAGATACCGCATTCGAGACCGTTCTTGACTTCGCTGGCATCGTTCTTGAAGCGCTTGAGCGCTTCGATTTTGCCGGTGTGGACGAGTTCGCCATCGCGCTTGACACGGACTTGGCTGTCGCGGCGCACGGCACCGTCCGCCACATAGCAACCGGCAACGACACCGACCTTGCTGATCTTGAAGATCTCGCGGACTTCGGCGTGCCCCTGGACGGTCTCTTTGTAGACGGGATCGAGCAGACCGGTCATGGCCAGCCTGACTTCGTCGATTAATTCGTAGATGATGCTGTGAAGGCGAATATCGACCTTCTGGCGTTCAGCGGTTGAATCGGCATTGCGCTCGGTTTTTACGTTGAAGCCGATGATGAGAGCTTCCGAAGCGGACGCCAAGAGCACATCGTCCTCGCTGATTGCGCCTACGCCGGCGCGCAGAACGCGCACGCGAATTTTGTCGGTGGATAACTGCGTGAGAGTGTCGGCCAGGACTTCGGCGGTTCCACCCACATCGGCCTTGATGACCAGATTGAGATCTTTAAGATCGCCTTCCTGGAACTGGCGGCGAAGAGAATCGAGAGTGGCGACGCGCGCGCCTTTAGCCATGGCGGCATCGCGGGCTTTCGATTCGCGGTAAATGGAGATCTGCTTGGCCTTTGAAGTATCGGAAACAACCTGGAACGTGTCACCCACTTCGGGAACGCTTTCGAGACCGATGACCTCGACGGGCATGGCCGGCTCGGCTTCCTTGATGGGGTTGCCGCGATCGTCAAACATGGCACGGACCTTATTGAAAAGCGCGCCGCAGATGAATTGATCTCCAACGCGCAGAGTGCCGTTGCGAACCAGCATGGTGGCGACGGGTCCGCGGCCCTTGTCTAATTTGGCCTCCAGGACGGTGCCCACCGCGAGGCGGCCGGGGTTGGCTTTCAAGTCCTGAATGTCGGCAACCAGCAGGATCATTTCGAGCAGCAGCTCAAGATTCTGTTTCGTTTTGGCCGAAACGGGCACCATGACGACATCGCCGCCCCAATCTTCAGCGAGCAAGCCACGGTCGGCTAGCTGCTGCTTCACGCGCTCGGGTTGAGCGTCGGGCTTGTCGATTTTATTGATGGCGACAATCATGGGAACGCCGGCAGCCTTGGCGTGATCGATAGCTTCAAGCGTTTGCGGCATGACGCCATCGTCGGCGGAAACTACCAGGACAACAATGTCGGTGACCTTGGCGCCACGAGCGCGCATGCGTGTGAACGCCTGGTGGCCGGGCGTATCGATAAAGACTATTTTGCGGTCGTTGTGCTCAATCTGATACGCGCCGATGTGCTGGGTAATGCCGCCCGGCTTCACGACCAGCCACGTTGGTCTGGCGAATGGCATCGAGCAGCGAAGTTTTGCCGTGATCGACATGACCCATGATGGTGACCACGGGGGCGCGGCGGATCAGATCCTTTTCCACCTCGGCGACTTCGACTTCCCGAGTGGACTCCTGCTCATAGGTAACTTTGTTAGTGGATGCGCCGAAATCGCGAGCGAGTTCCTCGGCGAGTTTTACGTCGAGGGTCTGATTGATGCTGGCGAAGATTTTCTTTTCAACGAGCTTCTTGATGACGAGATTGGCCTTGATGCCGAGTTTATCGGCGAGCTCTTTAACGGTGACGCCTTCGGCGACGGTGATCTCGCGATCAATAGGCGGCGGCTCGAAAATGGCCTGGCGTTTGGAAACGCGTTCGCGGAGATTTCCTTCTTGATCCTCACGCTTGCGGGGACCTTGACGAGTGCCGGGCTTGGCCTGGTGGCGGCGCTGCTGTTCGGTGGGTATAGGAGTTGCAGTTTCGGGCCGCAGGCTGGTGGGGTGCATGGGACGCACGCCCAAACCACCGGGGCGACGCTGCTGGCCGGGAGGGCCACTGCCGGGAAGACCGCCGGGACCGCGCATAAGCGGTTGGCCGGGACGAACGGGACCGAGATAAAGAGGCCTGCCGGGAGCGGACGATGGGCGCGTTGGAGCGCCAGGACGCGGCATGGGGGGCGGGGCGGGTCCAGGACCCGGACGGCCGATGGGACTTTGCTGCTGCTTGAGGCGCTGAACCAGATCGGGACGCGGCGGAACGGTGGGCCGGGCTTGCGGTTGACCCGCCAACTGACGGCCGCCCGGGGGACGGGGAGCAATGGGCGCGCCGGGCGTAAGACCTGTGGCGGGACGCGGCGGAGCGGAACGCGGCGGAATGGGAGCACCGGGAACAGCGCTTGGCGGAGGCGCAACAGGAGTTGCCTGTAAAGGAGTCACAGCAGGACCGGGAGCCATGACATGGCTTGGAACCTGAGTAAACCTGCCAGCCGGAACTTGCGGCGCCGAGGGAGCAGACTGAGGCGGCCGCGGCGCTTCACCAGGAGATGGGCGCGCGGAACGTTCGCCATAGACATTGAATGAGCGCGGTTCCGCGGGCAATGGCTGACGCGGACCGGCGGGCGGAATACCGGGCACAGCGGAGCCGGGAGTGCCGGAAGCAGGGGTGATGGGGACGCTTGACCCAAAGCGCGGGGCGGGGCGAGCGGGAATAGCTATGTTCCGGCTCGAGCCGGGGGCCGATGGATGCGCGAGCGGCGGATGGACAGCTCCACCACCCGTGCCTAGCGGCGGACGCAGCGGACGGAAGCTTGGAACCGGCCGATCCGTTTCAGGCGCTGGAGTTTCCGACTCAATAGTAGTTTCTTGTGCAGCAGCACTCATAGGAGGAGCGGGTTGGGCCGGCATTATCGGCGGGGGAGGGGGAGGTGCGGCTGGAACCGGCTTCGGAGTTTGAATTTCCGGCAGAGGACGGGCCTGCACCGGTTCCCGGGAGACGGAGCGTAACAACGGCAAAGCGGGCGGCCGTAACGGCATGACGGGCGCCGATTTTGGAAGTTCAGAGGACGCAGAGCCCGAAGCGGCCATGTGAGTCCGTTCCATATTTTCCCGGGCAGCGGGAGCTTCACGGATGGCAGAGGTTTCGCGGGCAACAGCGTCATGAGCCTCCGTTTCGCGCTCATGCTCATCATGCTCGATCTGTTGATGGTCATCATAATCGTGATGATGGCCGTTGGAATCGCCAGCGCCGCGCGGAGGAGCATCAGGGCCAGTAAGACGGCGCTTGAGTTCGAGCGCTACATCCTCGTCGATCGAGCTGGAGTGGGTCTTCTTCTCCTGCACGCCCAATTCAGGCAGCATGTCGATAATGACGCCTGGCTTCACTTCAAGCTCACGGGCCAGCTCATTGATCCTGATTTTCTTCATAGAACAGACTGCTAGATAACTCCTTGCAACAGCGTACTTTGTGCGTACTAATCGATTCTCTTAACTGTATCAGATTCCACCGTTTGGTCCGCGTCCGCGCTCGCACCACCTTGCGCCAGCCTACGTAGCGAGGAGGGCGCCCCAGAGAGCCCCTCGACCCTTCCCAGATCGAGAACTTCGCCTTCATCCGTTTCTTCGAGCAACGCCGCTTCGTGTTTAGCAAAATCGTGCTCAAGGACGCCGGTTTCAATATTTTTGAAGGGCTCGGAAAGTTCGGCGTCCGGCTGATGAGGGAGCGCCGGCTCGTGGTCGATCACATCCTCAATGGATGCGGCATCAACGGGCGCCGATTCGGCTTCCGGCACGGTTTCGGACTCGATTTCGGCTTCATCGTATTGGCTATAGTAAGCGACGACGGTGGATTGTATCCGGGTCACAACTTCCTCGTCGATGCCGGGGATGTCTTCGAGTTCCTCAGGCGTCATGGAGCCGAGCTTTTCGACGGTGCCGATGCCCGCGCCTACAAGCTTTTCGACAATCGCTTCCGGCATGCCGTGATCGATAAGCACGGACACCGGGCGCGCCGGAGATGACCATATCGCCCATGCGCGATTCAAGTTCGCGGCGTTTTTCTTCTTCGCTCTTGATATCGATTTTCCAACAGATCAGTTTCGCGGCGAGACGTACATTCTGGCCGCGCTTCCCGATAGCGAGGGAAAGTTGAAGATCGTCGACGACGACTTCCATGTGCTTCTCAACGGGATCGACGATAGTAACGCGCGCGATTTTGGCGGGGCTCAGGGCTTTGGTGACGTACAGAATGGGGTCGTCGGAAAATTCAATGATGTCGATTTTCTCGCCCCGCAGTTCGCGAATGATGGACTGGACGCGCATGCCTTTCATGCCAACGCAAGCGCCGACACTATCGACATCGCGGTCGCGGCTGAACACGGCAATTTTTGTGCGCTCGCCAGCTTCGCGGGCGCAGGCTTTAATGGACACGGTGTTGTCGTAAATTTCGGGCACTTCCTGCTCGAAAAGGCGCATGACGAGTTCCGGAGCGGCGCGCGAGACAACCACGCCGGAATTCTTGCCGCCGCGTTCGACGCACTTGATGACGCAACGAACCCTGTCGCCGACGCTGAAGCTTTCGATGCGGGACTGCTCTTTTTTGGCGAGACGCGCTTCTGTCTTGCCCATGTCGACGATGTAATCCTGACCTTCGATGCGCTTTACGGTGCAATTGACCAACTCGCCTTGACGGCCCTGGAATTCGGAAAAGATGCTGTCACGCTCGGCTTCGCGGACCTTTTGCAGAATGACTTGCTTGGCGGTTTGCGCGGAAATACGGCCGAGGGCTTCGGTAGGCTTAGGCTCGCGGAGTTCCGTGCCGAGTTCGGCGTTCTGATTGATTTTGCGCGCGGCCGAAAGGCTGATCTGCTTTATGGGATCTTCGACGGCTTCCACCACTTGTTTCACGCTAAAGACCTGCAAGTTGCCCGAATCGGGATCGAGATCGGCGACCAGATCCTCCTGCGAACGGAAATGTTTCCGTGCAGCGGCGAGCATGGCATCTTTGACCGCATCAAGTACGATCTGCGGATCGATGCCCTTTTCCTTGCTAAGTATTTCGATGGACTGATAAATGGACGGCACGTCAAAAAACCTCTAAATTCGAAAGACTGTTCTATTAAGTAAGCAGAAACGCGAGAATTACCACTCGAACTTCAGGTTTGCTTTTTGGACGGTTTCGAGCGGAATGTGAACCAGATTTCCCGGTGGCCACCTCCACTTCGAGCGCTCCATCAGCAACCTGAGCGAGTTTGCCGACCAGGCTTTGGCGGCCCTGGCCAGGCAATTGAACGGCGAGCCGAATTCGTTGGCCGACTACCCGTTCGAAATCGCGCGGCTTGGATAGGCGACGTTCGATGCCAGGGGAACTGACCTCGAGCGTATAGCTATCTTCCGGGATTGCATCTTCCTCGTCGAGCAACTTACCGTAGCTCTCGGAGATAATTTGGCAATCGCCATGGGTGACGCCGCCCGGCTTATCTATATAGACTCGCAGCAGACGGGCTTTACCCGCACCACGCAACTGGATCTCCACTATCTCTATGTCTGTACCTGCGGCGGCTCTCTCACCGAGCGAGGTGAGCTTATCCATAAGCGCTTTGTTCTCAACGGCCGCCATTTTCGATTCCTAAGAAATAAAAAAGTGGGCGTTTAGCCCACTTCAGCGTTCGACACGACAACACTATTAAAGCACATCCGGGGCGTGGTGGGCGGGAACCAGCCAACAGGAGACTTAAGAGGCGAAGAAAGAGCGCATTTTGCGAAACGAAACGGGTATTGAAGCGGTGAGCCGTTCGTTGGGCAAAAAAGGGTACAGGCAACGAGATTTCGCGGCGGGGAATAGGCCATTTTGAAGGCTTGAGCGGGCGGAATCTCGCAGGCAGCCCCGCTTTTTGCGCGGAAAGGCCACTTCCTACCGGGCGTGGTTCTGAAGGCGTGTTAAGCCGACTTCATCACACCGCTCCCTTTGGCCACGGCTCAGTCAAACGTATTCGCCAATTCATGGATATAGTTAAGCCGCGAGTTGTTCGTGGCTTAAGAGGCAGTGGCCGGTACCGTGTTTTTTCTCGGCTTCCGCCAGCAAACGGAAATTTTCGAGCGGTGACGGCCTGCTCGACCGTGTGCTGTTTCTCATTCCGCCAGTCTTCGCGATCAGTCATCCAATAGTATTCCGGCGGAATGCCTTCCGGGAAGAGGTATTTGCGCACGATTTGCTCGATGGGGTAGGTGGATCCGATGGCGACGTATTCAAGGAGGAATTCGTTGTCAGGATCCATCATCGTGTAGGTGTGGCCGTCGGAAACAGAGACCTCGATATTTTGCACAAAGGTGGGTTTATCGAAACCGTTGCAGGCGCGGCGGTAGGCCTGATCGGCGAGCTTGTTTTTCTCGATGCCGAGTTGGTCTTCGGCCTTGGCGATTGCGAGTTCCTTGTGCAATGCATTCAGCTTGACGCCGGCTTGTTTCGCTTCGCGGCCCTGCTCAAAGGCTTTCTCCTGCATGGTGATGCGGCGATTGGCATGGTCGAGCTTCAGTTCCCAGCGGCGGCGGCGCAGTTCGCGCTCTTCGGCAGCGACGCAAGTTTTGCGGAGGAGTTCGACGTTAGTGATGGCGCGTTTGAAGGCGCGTTCGGCGTTGGTACGGTAGCGGTCGGCAAGAGAGAGGCGGTGGAAGATCTGTTCAGTCCACAAAACTTCGTCCGGTTCGGCTTGGTAGATGCCGGCTTCGACGGCGTTATAGGCGCGCTGCTTACGCCAGAGCATCCAGCGGGCGTGGACGGCGTCTTCGACGAGGCTGCGGGCGTGGGCGGTTTCGGGGCGAACTCAGCGAGGAAGTCGTCGAGCAAGGCGTCGTAGTCTTGCCGACGTTCGTCGCCGACGATGAGTTTGCAGGAAGTGAAGCCGAAGGTGAGGGCGTTTTGGCTCGAGCGGGCTTTGCCCTCGGAAGTGAAGTGGGTCCGGTTTGGGGGTGAAGATCTGACATAGGGAGCGGCCTTTCGTTAATGAGTTTGAAAGGCCGGGCGAGGAAATGATTTTTTCAGAAGGGTTAAGCGGATGAGGGAGTAGGAGATAAAAGATTTTGGTTATTTGTGAACGACACATGGCAACCCTGCGGATTGCCACAGAAGGAGATGAAAAACGAGCGCGATTGAGCATAGAATCGAAAGGCCGCAGAGGAGGGAGACCGGAACCGGTCTGGCGCAGTTAAGGCCGTTTGTGAATGTGGTCGAGGACGCGTTTTTGGGGATAGAAGAATGACGCTCCTGCCGCCAGGCGGGAAGCCCGACAAGGAATCGCCGTTTTATTTGAGCGTCCTACGTCCGGCGGCAGGAGACGGCAAGGATGAAAAAAGTATGGCCGGGAAGCGCGAGTCGGATTGTGCGGATGCTGTTTGAACTGGCCTTTCAGAATCCCGGCAATACGCGGCCAAATTGGTCGGTACCTGTTGCGGTTGTTTGATTCCGTAACAGAAGTGCGTGAAGTTCATTTACGCCAGTTCGCCGTTGCTGATCGAGGTAAAATCCTCGGGGAAAGTCGTGCATGGGTTCCCACATCTTCAACGCCTTGAATTGCTTTCCTTTCTAGACCTAACAAGGCGGTAGCCGATGGCATTTTTATGGCGAGTCGTTTACTCCATTGTGAAGTATTCATAGACCGTTTTCCAAGTGAACTCGGCTCCTGGCTCGACTGATATCGCCACAAAGGGTTCAACGGCAATGATGGTGCGGATGGACCATAGCTCTTCATGAGCGAGCGGCCGGTTGGTCTTAAAGCTTAGACCGGCGCCGAGACGCTTGTTCTCGATGCGGACCTGATGATCGTCCGGACTGCCGCTGTAGCCCTCGATCTCAGCGGCCACGACGTCCTCTCCCGCCAATTTCTTCAGATAGACAATTTGATTCTTCTGAATAGCGGCCAATTCCGCGTTGGGTGGCTTAGGCGTTTGAACGGTGAATGGGAAAGTTATGGTGAAATCCTGGCTGGTGGGCTGATTGTCGAGAACGAGGAAGTTGTGGTTGTACACGCGGGTTTGGATGGCGCGCTTGCCGGTGTTCTTCAGGCGGTGCTCGAGGACCATCTCCGATTCGCCCTTGGTGAGAGTGATGGTTTTTCGATAGACATAGCCAAAACCGAGAACGTCCGTAAGCTCCTGGACGAATTCCAATTGGTCGCGATGCTGGCGGATGGTCCGTTTGCCTGGGTTGGCGATTTCATACATGCGGTAGTTGTCGTATTTTGCCTGATCGGGCTTGCGAAGCGCGCCAACGCCAATTTTGAGGAAGTTGCCGCCAGGCTCTGCGTCCTCAAAGCCAACGGGCGCGTACTCGTCGACGGGACCGGCGATGGCGCTGCACGGGCCGGCAACGATGTCGGAGCCTCTATAGACGAAATCGTGAACGTTTGGGTCGGTCTTGTTGAACCAGGGACCGTAATAGTTGTGGCCGTGGGCTTCGAGGCTATAGATCACGCCCGACCAATCAAAGCGGGTGCCGCGATAGAAGCCGCGCTGCGCATCGGGCAGATAGATTTTGGCGCGGATTTGGCCGTTGCCGATCTGAACAGACGGCGGCTCCGCGGCGGAAACGTGGCCGGCAAAAACGGCCCCTACGATTACTGCCCATGTATTTTTCATTCACCAGAGATTATGGCAGCAGTCCGCGCCGGATTGGGCCAATTTGGTTGGAATACTCTGTTGTATATTCGATTCCATCAATTGGCCGAGGGGAAAACGATGTTGCGTTTTGACAAGATGTTTGGCTTTTACAAATTGACGGGGCTGTGCGGTTTGGCTCTATCCGTTGCTCAAATTTCTACGGCACAGACGGGCACTTCTTCGCTGTCGGGTGTTGTATACGATCCGTCAAAGGCGGCAGTAGAAGGCGCGCGTCTTGTTCTCAGCAATCCGGCGCAGTCTTTGCAACGCGAGACGACTACGAATGCCACTGGCGAGTATACGTTTACGTCCGTTCCTCCGGGCACTTACATGCTGGCGGTTGAGAAGGCGGGCTTTCGCAAATATCAACAGAACAACATCCGTTTGCTGGTCGGTTCGCCGGTAACGAGTAACGTCAATTTGCTACTCGGCTCACTGAGCCAGCAAGTAGAAGTGAATTCGCAGGCAGTTCTGATTGATACAACCGATTCGTCACTGGGGAATGCGTTCGGCGAGAACCAGATAAAAGAGCTGCCTCTTGAAAGCCGGAACGTCCCCGATCTTTTGAGCTTGCAAACCGGAGTCGTTTACACCGGGAACCGGCCTGATGTGGATCTGGATACCGACACGCGTAGCGGTTCGGTGAATGGCGCGCGAAGCGACCAAAGCAATGTGACTCTGGACGGAATTTCGGTGAATGAAAAGGGCGGTTACGCGTTTCGATCTGTATTACCGGTGACGCTCGATTCCGTGCAGGAATTCCGTGTTACCACCACTAATTACGGTGCCGACCAAGGCAGCGCAGGAGGCGCGCAAGTGGCGCTGATAACGAAAAGCGGCACCAATAGCCTGCACGGATCGATTTATGAATACAACCGGAATTCGTTCTTCAGCGCGAACGATTATTTCGTGAAGGCGGCACAGTTGGAATCGAGGCAGCCGAACAAGCCGCCACAACTAAACCGAAATATTTACGGCGTTTCGCTGGGTGGTCCCTTGAAGAAGGACCGGCTGTTTTATTTCGTCAATTATGAAGGCTATCGGGACGCGGAAGCTATCAGCGCTTTGCGAACCGTCCCAACGGACACGTTGAGAGACGGCATCATTCAATATGTATGCCAGGATCCGACGTCGTGTCCCGGTGGAACGGTGACCGGACTCAGCGGGAAACAATATTCGTACGCTTCCGGAATTATGGCGTTAAGCCCGCAGCAGATTACAGCGATGGATAGCGGCAGCCTGGGCGCGCATGGTCCAGACCCGGTGGTTGTCAACTATATGAAATCTGTTTATCCGACGCCCAACGACTTCACCACGGGCGATCTGCTGAACACGGCCGGCTACCGCTTCCGCGCTCCCACCAACACCGTACGGAATTGGTATGTGGCGAAGCTCGACTATAACCTCACGCAAGATGGGAAACACCGATTGTCAGTGAGCGGCGCATTGGCTAATGAATCTTCCGCCGGCCAGCCGTTTCTTCCGGGCACCGCGCCCGAACAGAATACGGTGAACTACAACAAAGGAATCATTGCCAACTACCAAGCTTCACTTTCACCGACGCTGCTGAACAACTTCCGTTATGGGCTCATCCGCGAGAGTATTGGCACGGGTGGCGATTCCAATCAGCCTTGGGTGCATCTGCAGGCTCTCGATCAGGGAATCACATACGGCTCCGCGTTTCAACGGCCCATTCACAATTTCAACGACGACCTGACTTCAATTCACGGCAAACATACGCTGCAATTCGGATTTCAGATCTCGTTGTTGCGAGATCATGAAACGAATTCGAACAATTCTTTCAGCAACGGCTATACCAATCCCGAATGGCTATTCGACTCGGGATTCGCAAATAAGGGCGTGGCGCTGGATCCCGCAGCCAACGGATATCCCGCTGTTGCGCAAACCTTCAACACCTCTTACGATTACCCTCTAACGACGCTGCTGGGTTTGGTAACTCTGGTGAATGCGAACTACAATTATCAACGGAGTGGAGAGCCGCTGGCGCAAGGCACGCCGGTGTCGCGGAATTTCGCGGAGAATGCGTACGAGATGTACGCGCAAGACTCCTGGAAGGTCAAACCCAATTTCACGGTAACAATCGGGGTTCGCTACTCGCTGTTTTCACCCCCCTGGGAAACCAAAGGACTTCAAGTATCTCCCACTGAAAGCCTTAGCACCTGGTTTAACGACCGCGCAGCGGGAATGATGAACGATGTGCCCTCGAGCGCCCAACCTCTGATAGCCTACAACTGGTCGGGACCAGCAAACGGCAAACCAGGCTATTACAATTGGGACCCTAAAGATTTCGGTCCGCGAGCGTCCTTTGCGTACTCGCCAGGTGCCGATACGGGCTGGTTGAAACGAATCTTTGGCGGCCCCGACAGGAGCAGCATTCGCGCCGGGTTCGGCATGGTTTACGATCGCGTGGGCGAAAGCCTGGTGGACACTTTCGATCAGAATGGCGCATTCGGGTTGTTCACAGAGCTCACGAACCCCTCGGCGGTGCAGACATCGATAACCGCGCCGCGGCTGACCAGTCTGAATAGCATCCCAACAACCGACTACACCGGGTCGCCAATCTTCATTCCGGCTCCTACAGCAAATTTCCCGCAGCCTTATCCAAGCAGCCTGGCGACTGGCGGATCGGCGATCACATGGGGAATCGACGACAAGTTGAAAACTCCATACGCTTACACGCTTGATTTCGCCATCAGCCGTCAACTGCCTTCAAACTTCTCATTGGATATTGCGTACGTTGGCAGGTTGTCGCATCGCGAGTTGGCGCAAGAGGATCTCGCCATGCCGCTTGATACTTTCGACAAGAAGGCCGGGATCGATTATTTCACTGCGGCCACCGCTCTTGCCCGGCTATATCGACCGGCGCTTGCGGCCGGGAACAATTCGCCGACCGCAACATTTAACCCCTCACAGTTGCCGAAGAACGTGCAGCAGTTCTGGACCGACATGATCCAGCCGCTAGCACCGGGTGGTGCGTATAGTGTCGGGGCCTGTACCGGGCCTAATATGAGCTCGACCACTAGTCCGGTGGTTGCGGCGTTTGACCTCTTCTGCTCGACAAGCCTTAACGAATCGCTTGCGCTTTACAACCTGGACACATACGGCATTCCGGATGCTAACAATTCAAACCGGGCATACTTCCCGAACACAGGACAGTACACCTATTACAGCCCGCAATACTCGTCGTTGTTCGCATGGCGGTCCCTTGCCAATGCAAGCTATCACGCATTGGATGTAACGCTGCGCCGCAGTCTTTCGCACGGTTTGCAATTCGACGTGAACTACACGCTTTCGAAATCGATCGACTTGGCGTCGGATGCGGAGCGGGTTGGGGCCGGAAGTTCCACGAGCAGTCTGAATAACATCATCATCAACGCCTGGAATCCGAACCAGGAACGCGCAGTATCATCGTTCGATGTTCGTCACCAGATGAATGCGAACTGGATTTACCAGTTGCCGTTTGGCCGAGGCAAAGCGCTGGCGGGTGGTGCAAGCCGCTGGGTGGACGCCATTATAGGCGGTTGGCAATTGTCCGGATTGTTCCGGATCACCAGTGGATTTCCGGTGAACGTGGATAACGGCTACAGCAACTATCCAACGAATTTCCAACAAGAAGGAAACGCGACGCTGGTGACGGCCCCTGTCACCGGCAAATACACGGTACAAAGTGGGCCTGATGCAGGCGCGATAAACATCTTTCAAAACGGCCCCGCTGCTATCAGCGATTTCACTTATACGCTGCCTGGGCAGTCTGGCGGCCGGAACCAAATCCGCGGACAGGGCTATTTCGGTATAGACATGGGCTTCTCGAAACGCTGGAAAATGCCCTGGACCGACAAACAAAGTCTTCAACTCCGCTGGGAGGTATTCAACGTAACCAATTCGGTGCGGTTCGATGTGCAATCGAGCCTGCTTTCATCGGCACTCACGCTGGGAAGTTCCACCAGTTTCGGCAACTACAGCGGGCTGCTCACAAATCCGCGGATTATGCAGATCGCCGCACGTTACGAGTTCTGACAAGCATCGGCATTTAGAAACACGGGCCGTTTCAAAATTGATAAGCTTTACTTCGAAATCCAAGGAGGCTTATGGCAATCGATCTCTCCCGCCGGGACTTGGTCAAGGCTGCAGCTGCTTCGTTCATGATCGTCCCCCGCCACGTGTTGGGCGGCGCCGGATACGTGCCGCCGAGCGATAAAGTCACTATCGCTTCGATCGGCCTTGGGAGGCAGGGCCTGGACATCACGATGGAGCTGTTGGCGCGGCCCGATGTGCAGATTATTGCGGTGTGCGACTGCAATGAGAGCAGCAAAAACTACATCGAGTACGGCGACAATGAACTGCTGAACTCCGCACGCAAACTGCTTGGACAAGGCTACGAAAATTGGGGCGCCGATTTGTCTTCGCCAGGAGAGGTACAACTCACGCATGAATTCCGTACGAGTTTAGGAATGGGTGGGCGCGAGCCGGCGCGGCGGTTGGTAGAAGCTTATTACGAGTCACGAAAAGGGGCGGCAGGAGGGTATCGGGGGTGCCACGCTTACAAAGATTATCGTGAGCTGCTGGCAAAGGAAAAAGACCTGGACTCAGTTTACGTGGCCACGCCCGATCACTGGCATGCCGCTATCACGATGGCGGCCATGCGGCAAGGCAAACATGTGCTGTGCCAAAAGCCGATGACGCACAGTATTGGCGATGCGCGGCGTGTGGCGGCGCTGGCTCGGGAGAAGAAAGTGGCGACTTCGGTGACGGTGAACAATCCTTCATCGGACAGCACGCGAACGATTTCCGAATGGCTGGCGGATGGCGCGATTGGGCATGTTCGCGAAGTGCATAACTGGTCGAGCCGCCCGTTCTGGCCGCAGGGGATTGAAAGGCCGGCGAATGCCGATCCGGTTCCGGCAGGGCTCGATTGGGATCTGTGGCTGGGACCTGCACCGGAACGCCCGTTTAACAAAGCCTACCTGCCGTTTGTGTGGCGCGGGTGGTATGACTTTGGCGATGGCTCATTCGGCGATATGGGCTGCTACAGCTTTGCGGGCGTGTTCAAGATTCTGAACCTCACACCGCCCGTTTCCGTGGAAGCGAGCAGCAGCGAATCGTATTTGGAGACGTTTCCCAAGGCGTCGATTGTGACCTTGAATTTCCCGGCAGCGGCTGAGAGGCCGGCGGTGCGGATGTCCTGGTACGACGGCGGACTCAGGCCGCCGCGGCCAGCGGGATTGAGTAAGGAAGACGAGCGCTTATTCAGTGGCGGCGAAGATGGAGAGGGCATTCTCTATGTCGGCGACAAAGGAATCTTGCTGGCGGGTTTCAATGGGAACCATCCGCGCGTTTATCCGGAATCCGATAAATATAAGACCTCGCCGGTAGGACACGGCGGCGGCCACCGGGATATCGCGATTGATCAATGGATAGCGGCATGCAAGGGTGGTCCGGCCGCGACTGCGAACTTTGAGAGCCAGTCTCCCGTTACCGAGGCGTTTCTGTTGGGCTGTATTGCGCAACGGCTGCCGGGCGAGTTCCTGGCGTGGGACACGGCCAATATGCGCATCACCAGTTCCGAGAAGGCAAACGCGTTCGTCGATCCAACCAGCCGCAAGGACTACATTACTTAATTAAACCTGTAGGCTGCGCAGATACGGAACACTGGCCTCCATCAGGTTGAGATTCATCTCAACGAAGTAATTTTGTATGCCGGCGGTTTTAGCAGCGGTGAAGATTTTAGGCCAATCGAGAGTGCCCTGTCCAACGGCGGTTATCTTGCGCGTCTTTGCCGACCAACCCTGCACGTGCATAGAGAAGAACCGGCCCGGGTATTTGGTGAAGTATTCGGCCGCGTCGTAGCCCTGGCTGATAGTTGAGACCTGGAATTGGAATTTCACCAGCTTGGGATCGAGCAGGTCGAACAGGAGGTCGTAAGTGCGCTTTCCGTCGACCGTGGAAAGTTCGAAGTCCTCATTATGCAGCCCTTGCTGAAGGCCGGCCTTGGCGGTTTGTTCGGCGATTTTGTTGTATTCGCCGGCAGCGCGCTTCACGTCGTCCATTGTTGGATGCTTGGTGCCATCCAGGCTGGGAACGATCATCTGCTTCAGGCCGATGTCGTTTGCCCAGGCGATGCGGCCGGGAAGATCTTTTCTAAGCTCGTTGATATCGAAATGCGAGCTGATGCAGGTGAGGTTCAGGTCGGCGAGCATTTTGCGAAGTTCCGGGGCTTTGTATTTGCCGATGGGCGCGAAACCTGAATCGGCGTAACCGACCGGCGAGCACAGTTCGATGGATTGAAAGCCCGCATCGGCGAGTTGCTTGAGGGTGCCGGGAACGTCGTGAGCGATCATCGCTCTCACAGGATAGGTTTGGCAACCGATGGGCAAGCCCAATGGATTAGCGCGAAACTGAGAGGCAAATCCGGCGAGAGCGGCGGCTTTGACTGAAGTGCGGAGGAGTTCTCTTCTTGAGGAGGGAGCCATATTGAACAGATTAGACCAACGCGGTCTAGCGACCGGCAGCAGGCGTTCACGGCGATTCACTCCGCCGTTGAACTCCGCCGCTACTTCACGCCTGAGTTTAGCGGCGAAGGCAAACCGTAATTCGGTACACTCTGTCATAGAAAAGCCGCCTCCTTTGGTTCTTATGTTTATCCCAAATGAGACCGCTTTTTGCCAGGCCCCTGTGAGATATGCGGGCTAAATAGAACGATGCCCGAACCCTTCCTGTTCGAAACGCGCGTACGTTTTGCGGACACCGACGCCAGCGGCCGAATCCACTACACCGCGTTGTTCCGTTTTTTCGAATCCGCAGAAACCGAACTCTTCCGCGCCTTCGGCATCAACTACACGCGAGGCTCCTACAACTTTCCGCGCGTTCACGCCGAGTGCGATATTCGACTTGCCTTGTTTCACGACGATTTGATTCAGATTGAAATATCCTTGACAAAGCTTGGAAAGTCGTCGGTTCGCCTTGAGTTTCAGGCGATCAAAACCGGCGAGATCGCAGCTACTGGCGCGGTGGTGATCGTCTGCATGGACCGTCAGTCCCAGCGCGCTATTCCGATACCCGACGATCTTCGCGCCAAATTAGCGGCTATTCTCGTAGGGCCAGAATATGGCCGTACCAAGAAGTTTGGCAGTATATGACCCGTCAAGTCTGTTACGCTTACGGCGCAGAGCAGCGTCTCGCTGGTTGACCAATGGGCGCTGCTTCATTTAGCTTTAACCTGTAGCTCAGCTAAACCGTTTAGGAGTCGGCCTCGAATGCATGTTCCGCTCACGCCCATCCGCTGCCTTTACCGCGGCGTAGATCTCTATGGCAAAAAGGAAGGCTTGGTATCGGGCGATTCGCGGTTCACCTACGCCCAGTTTGGCGAACGCTGCGAACGTCTGGCCGCGGGTTTGCGGAGTCTCGGCGTTCAACCGGGTGATCGAGTGGCCTATCTCAGTTTCAACAACCATCAGCTTTTGGAGGGCTATTATGGCCCCCCCTTAGCACGCGCCATCGTCATGCCGCTCAATGTCCGTTTGACGCCGGCTGAGCTGACCGAGATTCTTAATCACGCCGAAGCCAGCGTGTTGATCTTCGAAAATGAATTCGCGCCGCTGGTAGAAGCTTTTCATAGGTCCTGCCCGTCGATCAAGAACTACATCACTATCAACGATCCCGTCGCCCAAGCCGACTTGACCTACGAAGATCTCCTATCGCGCGGCCGTATTGACCGGCCCAGCCCGATGTCGTTTGACGAAAACGAAATTGCCGAACTCTTTTACACCAGCGGCAGCACGGGCACGCCGAAGGGCGTTACGCTTTCGCACCGGACGCTCTATCTGCACGCATTGGGTATCGCTGCCACTCAACAGTACCTGGATACGAACGTCGACCTCCACACCATCCCGCTCTTCCATGCAAACGGCTGGGGCGCAGCGCACATGTCCACCATGAACGGCAGCAAACAGGTCATGATTCGGCGCTTCGATCCGCCCCAGGTGCTGCGGGTCATTCAGGAAGAGAAAGTCACGCACATGGGCCTGGTCCCCGTGATGGCGAACGCTTTGCTGAACTGCACGGACAGCGGTAAGTTCGACACGTCCAGTCTGCAGCGCATCCTGGTGGGGGGCGCAGCCTCCTCTCCCGAACTTATCGCCCGCTTAGAACGTGCCTTCAGTTGCGATGTGCAAGTGGGCTATGGACTTACCGAGACCGCTCCGCAGGTTTCCACCTCCCGCAAAAAAGGCACTTTGCATTTTGCGGACGATGCCGATCGCCTCTTTCATTCATCCATGGCCGGTTGGCCCGCACTGGGCGTGGAAATGCGCGTCGTCGACCGCGAGATGAACGATGTTCCACGCGATGGCCAGACCATGGGCGAAATCGTCGTCCGTTCCGATAACGTGATGGACGGTTACTACAAAGAACCCGCCGCTACCGCCGCCGTCATGAGCGGCGAATGGTTTCACACCGGCGATATGGCTGTGTGGGACGAAGAAACCTATGTCCACATTGTCGACCGTAAAAAGGACATCATCATCAGCGGCGGCGAGAACATTTCCTCCATCGAAGTGGAGAAAGGCATTTTCGCGCACCCGTCGGTATTTGAATGCGCGGTCGTCGCCGCGCCCGATCCTGAAGTGGGGAGAAATCCCCGTGGCCTTTGTAGTTCTCAAGCCCGGTGAAAAGCTCACTTTTGAGGAACTGACCACTTTTCTAGAGCAACGCCTGGCTAAGTTCAAGCTGCCCCGCCAGGTTCAATTTCTCGACCAGCAATTGCCAAAAACCGGAACGGGCAAAATTTTAAAACGAGAATTACGCGAGAGTTTCTGGGAAGGTCAAAGCCGCCGCGTTCTTGGCGGATAGCATCGAGTCGGGTTTTTTTCACCACAGCAGCTTCAACCCGAACTGAATCTGCCGCGACGATGTCGCCGTGCTGGTAATCACACCCGCCGTGGGCGAAACTCCCGTCGGCGTAAATACGATCGCATTCGGAGTGTTGAAATTGGCCCTGTTCAGCACATTGAACAACTCGGCCCGGAACTGCAGATTCATTCGCTCGCCTAATCGTGTGTCCTTCAGAAACGACAGGTCCCAAGTGGCCAAACCCGGCCCGAGCAGCGTGTCTCTCCCCAGATTGCCGTAGAACCCGCTGCCGTTGACAGGAGCCAGAAACGCGGCAGGATTAAACCACTGATTCGGGCCACCCAGAATGACTGGCCCGGTAAAGGCCGGATTCACGTACGGACGCACGGGATTGCGTGTGTCACCATTGTTCGAAGGATTGTAGCTGAGCTGCGGAGTGAACGGGAATCCCCCCTGCAGCGTGACAATCGAGTTTACATTCCAGCCGCTAACCAAAGCATTCGCGAGGCCGGAGGCGTTGTTCGCGAAACGAGCTCCCTCGGCCGAAAGGGAGGGCATAAACAGCGCTGATCACGCCCACATTCCTTACATCGAAGTTGGCCAGTCCCCGGTCTGCTCCAAGGTCGAACGGATTGGAGGCAAGGGCGGGCTCGCCACCGGAGGTTGTGGCGTTCAGCGAATCGCCGTCATCGATCGTTCTTGACCAGGTATAAACGCCTCGTAACGTGAAGCCGCCACTGAATCGCCGGTTCAAGTCCACTTGTAATGCGTTATAAGAACTATCCCCTTCTGAGAAGTAAGTCCACGTATTAGCAAGCGAAGGATTAGCCCGAGTGGCCGTTGGTACATAGTAAGTTCCGGCAGGCACCGGGGTACCTGCGAGCCCGACGGGGAACTTGCTTGAATAGGTTGCCGGGCATGGCGCCGCCGGACAGATCACTAGAAACGGCTCATTCGCATCAATCCCAATGAGTTCGTGGTAACCATGCGAGCCCACGTATCCAACCGTTAGGGCAGTATCTTTGGCTAACTCCTGTCTAACCTTAAACGACCACGAGATGAGTGTCGGCGTTTGCATATCGGGCTGCACGCCGCCAGGGACCAACTTTGCGGTGGCCGGAACAGGTGCGCCAGTCAGAAGAGGCAGTGCCGACACCTTGGCATTCGGCAAGCTGTAAGTGGGATTGAAGGGCGCATTCTGGTCGGTCCGGATAGCCGAGCGCATCCTGCAGATCGTTATAGATCCCGAAGCCCGCGTTGATAACCGTCTTGTTTGCCGTTCCCGGCGGGCTCCAGGCAATGCCTATCCGCGGCTGCGCCAGAAACTTCGCATTGTTCACTGTGAATACCGATTTTCCGACTAGCGGCTGGCTTGAGATGATGCCGTTTGGATATGTGTAATTCGACGCTCCGTCATGCGCCTCATCCCAACCCGAACTCGATTCGGCACGAAAGCCGAGTGAGAGGCTTAGCTGCGAGCCGAAGCGGATTTTATCCTCCACGTACCACGCGCCCAGCCATGAGCGCCAATACATTTCCGTGGGCGTTGGATCGTACAACAACGAACCGGCGACTCCCTGGAGCAGCGTCTGCAAACTGGTAAAGGTGGCCTGGCCATACTGGCTGAGGGCCAGTGTTTCATTCGATTGCACCCGCTGCAACCAGCCACCCATTGCGAGTTGGTGGCGTCCTTTAGTAAGCACGACTCCATCTTCATAGGTGAACAAATTACGAGCCACTCGCAGATTGCTTCCATTGTTGCTGCCAGCCAGGCCGAGTTGCGCTGTCGGATTCGAAGCGGCGCTGCCGCCTACGACAATCGCGCCCACCGGATTGCCCGATAAAAAGCCCGGTAACGAAGCTGCCGGTGTATTCGGCGTGGGCTCCCCTGTAAAGAAATACGCAGCGCGCGAATAGCCGAACGTAGCCTGATTGAGCAGCGCCGGCGAGAAGACGTGCGTTTCCGCTATGCTCCCCACCTGCTCGCGCAGACTCTCTACGTCCGTGCTGTAGAGGTTCGTACTGGTAGGGGTGAAGTCGGCGCTGTCGTCGATTGTATAAACCGCGTTCAGCGTGTCCTTCTCCCCGAAAACGCGGTCAATTCTAGCCGTTCCAAAATCGTCGCGAATCGTTTGCAGAGGACTGTTAAACGCTTCCGATATGCCGCCGAAATCCGGCGCGTTCGCGCTGGGAACAGGCCAAGCCGACACTAAGGGCGAGATTCCCACAAAAGCCAAGCCCGAGGCTGGGCACGGGGAAGGCGTAGGTGTGATGATTTTGCAAGGCAACAATCCGAGCCGGGCGTTGTTGTCAGGAACAAGATCGACGCCAGTTTGATGCAGGTGTTGCTCCAGCCCCTCAAAGTTCACGAACGCAAAAGTCTTGTCTTTTTGAATAGGAGCGCCCAGAGCGCCGCCAAACTGATTGCGCTCAAAGCCTGGAACGGCATTCCCATCGAAGAAATTGCGGGCATCGAAGGCGTTGTTGCGCAAGAATTCGAACACCGAACCATGTACTTCGTTGCTGCCGCTCTGCGTAATAATGGCGACTTGCGCGCCGGGCCGCTTTCCGTATTCGGCATCGTATGAATCGCGGAAGACATTGAACTCGCGCACGGCATCCACTCCCAATAAGAGCTGGCTGGCGCCGCCTGGCTGCATATTGTTTTCCGCCGCGCCGGTGAATTCAACCCCGTTCAGCAGAAATAGATTTTGCTGAGGACGATTCCCCGAAACAGCAAAGTTATTGCCGGTTGTGGAGTTTGAGACGCCAACGCCTCCGGTCTTTGCCGATGTGAAATTAACCACGCCGGGATTTAGCACGAGCAGCAGGTCGTAACTGCGGCCATTGAGCGGAAGGCTCTTGATCTGGGTCCCGCCCACCAGGCCGGAAACGTCAGCGGTGGTCGTATTCACGATAGGAGCGTCCTCAGTTACGGTGATTTGCTGGCTGGATTCGCCTACCTTCAATTGGAAGTCGACCGATGCATCCTGGCCTACAACCAAGTGGACTCCCGTGCGAACCTCCTGGCTGAAGCCTTGCTTCGACGCCCGCACCTCATAATTTCCAACACTTAAGGAACGGAACTCAAAGCGCCCCGCGGAATCGGTTCCCGTCGTCCGCTCCGCGCCAAGATCCAGGCTTTTGACACTGATTTTGGCGTCAGGAACGATTGCCCCGGTCTGGTCCGTTACAACACCCGATAAGCCAGCCGAGACCTGAGCGGCGATGGGCGATAAGGAGAGCGCAGCGAGAACTACCAGCCGCAGCGGCAGTGAGAACAAGGAATAACATCCTGGGTACGACATGTCTTGTTAAAAGAGCAGTGTAACGCATAAACGACGCTATCTACTACGGACCAGAGGCGGTTCAATCGCCTTCTCAACCCCGGCCTGAAACGTGATATCGTTTCGTTGAGCTTCCACGCCGTTTGTGTGGAGGTGTTTCAGTCCAGAAAGAAGGAGTATCGAATGGCAGCTATAATGTCCTCCCCGATAGAGAATAAGGTCGCAGTGTCGGCGACAAAACTTCTCATCAACGGTCAATGGGTCAATAGCGAATCCGGCAGGACCTTTGCGACCATCAACCCCGCCACCGGCGAAGAAATCTGCCAAGTCGCCGAGGCCGATGCAGCCGACGTAAATAAAGCCGTGAAAGCAGCGCGCGCCGCCTTTGATCGCGGACCGTGGCGCAAAATGTCCGGCGCTGAACGCGGCCGCCTGCTCAACAAGCTTGCCGACCTGATTGAAAAGAATGCCGACGAACTGGCCCGCCTTGAATCGCTTGACAACGGCAAGCCGTATCTTGTCGCGAAAGCGGCGGATCTTTCGCTGACGGTTGCCTGTTACCGCTATTACGCTGGATGGGCAGACAAACTGCAAGGCAAAACAATTCCGGTGAATGGCGATTATTTTTCCTATACCCGGCATGAGGCTCTTGGCGTTGTGGGCCAGATCATTCCTTGGAATTTTCCATTGTTGATGCAGGCTTGGAAACTCGCGCCGGCGCTCGCTACGGGCAATACGGTCGTAATGAAGCCTGCGGAGCAAACCCCTTTGACAGCGCTTCGCGTGGGTGAACTGATTTTGGAAGCTGGCTTCCCGGCCGGCGTCGTGAACCTGCTCCCCGGCTATGGGCCTACTGCAGGCGCAGCCATCTCTAAACACATGGATGTCGATAAAGTCGCTTTCACGGGCTCAACAGAGGTAGGCCATCTCATCATGGAAGCGGCGGCGAAATCGAATCTGAAGCGCGTCACGCTTGAACTCGGCGGCAAGAGCCCGAACATCGTTTTTGCCGACGCGAATTTGGATGAGGCGATAGAGGGCTCCCATTTCGCCCTGTTCTTCAATCAGGGCCAGTGCTGTTGTGCTGGATCGCGGCTGTTTGTCGAGGATAAAGCTTACGATGAGTTTGTCGAGCGGAGCGTCGCACGGGCGAAAAAGCGTACCGTGGGCGATCCCTTCCATCCCAATACGGAGCAAGGCCCGCAAGTGGATAAGGATCAATTCGATAAGGTAATGGGCTACATCCAATCCGGGAAATCGGAGGGTGCAAATCTCGCCCATGGCGGCAACCGTGTTGGCGAAAAGGCTACTTCATTGAGCCTACTGTTTTCACCGATGTCCAAGACAGCATGAAGATTGCGGAAGAAGAAATCTTCGGCCCTGTGATGAGCATTATCAAGTTCAAAGATATGGACGAAGTGATTGAGCGCGCCAATCGCACCATCTACGGTCTAGCCGCCGCCGTCTGGACCCGCGATATTGGTAAAGCTCACGCCATTGCCAACAATGTGCGGGCGGGTACGGTTTGGGTCAACTGTTACGATGTCTTCGATGCCGCCGCGCCGTTTGGCGGCTTCAAACAGTCCGGCATCGGCCGCGAACTGGGCGAGTACGGCCTGCAGCAATATACCGAAGTGAAGACCGTAACAGTTAAGCTTTAACTGTCATTCCGGGGCTTGCGTTCTTTGAAACGTAAGCCCCTTTTGCACCACCCGCTAAGAGGAACAAGGCAACAGCTTCAGCAGTTGTCGAACGGATGGGAAAGGTGGGTTCTTGCAAGCGCGAGGGTTCCGCTCGCCTTCATGCCAGCGCCGTTTTCCCACCGTTATCAAGCGCGCTATCTACACCTCAGACCACAGCACTAAGGTCAACTTAAAGCTTTGTGTGAAGTTCAAGAAAAAATCAGAGTTGAACTGTGAAGTCAAATATACAAAGGTGTTGTAGTGATGTGGTTACGGGACCACAGGTACAATAGGTAGTCTGTTTACCCTTGACGATAGTGACGATACATGTTCTGGGGCAAGCGCTGTGTTTTCATTACTCAGTTCGGTAACCCCTCTCGACTATCTACGGCGATAAGTAGCCAAAAACATCATGGAAGAATCGGGTTTTAAGTACAAAGCGGTATCCCTGTTCTCGGGAGCTATGGGATTAGACCTAGGACTAGAGAGCACTGGACGTTTTGATCTCTTGGCGTGCGTTGAAAAAGAGCGAGTATTTTGTGACACGATACGGGCGAACCAAAAAGCTGGCCGCTTAGCCCCAGGCCTAAGGGTGGTTGAAGGTGACATAAGCGGAAATGATCCGGGAGCAGTATTGAGTGGAATCGGTCTCAAGCCTGGCGAGCTTGACATCCTAATCGGTGGGCCACCTTGCCAGACTTTCAGCACTGCGGGACGACGACAGTCGGCCTCAAGATCCGCGCGGAACGCTGCTGTGGCAGTTCTTGCGCTTTGTGGAACGTATGCAACCCCGCTTCTTCGTGATGGAAAACGTCCGAGGCCTTTTGTCGGCCGCCCTGCAACACCGCCCTATCGCAGAAAGACCAGAAAAGGGCGGTGCGCCCCTAGATCGCGCCGAAGAACCAGGTTCAGTAGTCCGGCTTTTGGCGGAAGACCTACAGAAGCTGTCAACTGGGTATCATATGGACTGTTTTGAAGTGAATGCCGTAAATTACGGCGCTCCACAATTGAGAGAGAGAACATTTTTCATCGGGAATAGGTACAACGCTGTGGTTGACTTCCCTGACCCGACGCACGGGACGCCGTACCCGAACGCTCAAGAGTCGCAGCCCTCGCTTTTCGAAAATCCTGATGGAATCCTCGCTCCTTGGAGAACGCTCCGGCACGCGATAGGGGACGTAAAAGATCCGGGCACCGTGATCATGGACTTTAGTCCCCGCAAGAAATCCTTTCTTGATCTAGTTCCCCCCGGTTCGAATTGGCGGAGCCTTCCGGTCGAACTTCAGAAGCAATCTATGGGCAAAGCCTGGCACGCAAAAGGGGGCCGTTCCGGTTGGTGGCGACGGCTTACCTTTGATCTACCTTGTCCCACGCTAGTAACAATGCCAAATCACGCGGGCACTGCGCTCTGCCACCCAACCGAAACTCGCGCGCTTACACTTAAGGAATACGCCCTCATTCAAGAATTCCCAGAGGATTGGGAGTTTTGTGGAAAGGCCATCGAACAATACGCGCAGGTAGGCAACGCCGTTCCGGTACGACTGGGCAGGGTCGTTGGAAATGTACTCGCTCCAAAGCTAGACGTTCTTCGAAGGCGTCAGTGGCGTTCGTTTTCGCAGAAGCCAGAGGCCTACCGAATAGTTTACGTGCAATCTCATGTGCGTACGAGGCAGTGGTATAAGGCAGGAAGAACTTTTATATGGGAAGACGGTTGCGAGAACGGCGCCGCTTACATACTGATGCTCCGCACACACTTCGAAAGATCAGTGCGCTCGGATGAATATCTAGCAGGGGCGATCCATGCCACGCGGTAGCGCGAATCCCTTCTTGACGGCCCTTAGATCGACAAGGCGTCATTTCATCCCTCAAGAAATCGTGGATCTCTTTCAACAGGTGAATGAGCAAAGAGTCCTCGATCTCGCCGCGCGGCTTTCGGAGTACATCAGTTTTAATCTTCCGGCTGCTTTCGAAAAGCGCGACGGGCTTGGAGACTACCGCACGAACCCGTATGTGCTGATGACATCGGCAAGCGTCATGGACTTAGACGAGCCTGCTAAGTTTGGACAGTTCTTGCTTAACAGCAAGCTATATATGGCCCTCGAAACGTCTTTTGGAAAGTCGATTGAAGCAGCGTTCGTCGGCCAATATCCCTTAGTATCAAGCGATAAATGGATAGAGCCGCCCGAAAAGCGGTCGGAGTTCAACGCGTTAATAGGGTTTAGCCTGGAGGATCGAGCGAAGCAGCGCCAAACTTCCGTATGGCGCGAGATAGACAAGTCTTGTGTGGTTGGGACAAAGCGATTTCTCACCTCAATAAAGAGCGGCCCAAATACAATTAACGATACCCAGGTCGAGGGAATGACAAGAGCAATCATGGGCAAGCATGATCAATGGCTTAAGGAGACTAGACTTACTTATCCGACCGTGCAGGAACTCGATGTCGTGCTGGGGCTAACTTACGGGACAGAATGCACGACAAACAACAAGGATAATCAAATCTTAGTGAAACTCCTCGGGCAAGGCTTCGTTGAAGAAGACCGCACTGGGAGTCCTGGCGTGTTGATTGACAGCAAAACACGGTCGGTACGGATCTATCGCTGTGTCGGCAAAGAATTCTGGGCCTTCATAGGCCAGCCAGACAATCCGGCAAGTGCGCAATTTGTATTTTTGGAGGTGCTGCTTGCGCTCGCCAGAGCACTTTCGAAAGGAATGACAAACGCCGATATGAAAACCCGCATCAATATGAGACTTCAACGTCTGGCCGGAGCGCTTTCGACGCTCCAGTTTCAGAGGCGAAGTCTGCCAGCCTGGATACGGGACGATTTCGCAGAAAAAGAACTGTTCTGGTTCGCCACCGCGATGACTGCATTCTATGATGAGGGAATCTAGCGGTGGAGCGATCTCTGCGCAACCAATTGCCTGGCGGGAAGTTCGCCGAAACGACTCCACAACGATCAGAGACTATGCGCTCGATCCGTGGAAAGGACAACAAGACCACTGAGCGCCGCTTGCGGCTCGGGCTGGTCAGATCCGCAATAACCGGCTGGAAGGTTAGGCCAAAGGGTCTAAAAGGAAGCCCGGACTTTCTTTTTCCGCAGTATTGCTTGGCGGTTTTCGTGGACGGATGCTATTGGCATGGTTGCCCAAGATGTGGTCATTTGCCGCAGAAGAACAGAGGCTTTTGGCGCGCCAAAATAGCACGCAATCGAGAAAGGGACCGCGAGGCCGTACGGGAACTGAAAAGACAAGGTATTCGCGTAGTTAGATTTTGGGAGCACGAATTACTTACTGGATTGGAAAGATGCATCCAAATCATCGAAAGTCTGCTTTCATCCCCGACATAGTTGTTAACGATCTCGCACCATTGGAGGCTCATGTCTTTTGCGCGGCCACCTCAAATGATTGAATCGCTCGGCAGAGACTTGATAACGGGCCTTGGTCACACCTCCTTTCCATCGCACCCTTTACACTCTATATTTGGGGGCGCGAAAATGGAGAGTCATCGGGTCGCACGAGTTTCCGAGGCATTGCGCGAAGAACTCGGCGAAATGATCGCTTATGAGCTTTCTGACCCGCGAATCGGCGAGCCGGTAGTTACCGAAGTGTTGGTTTCGCCCGACATGCGGCATGCACAAGTGCGCCTGCATATGGGGACCGGCGAAGCGCAGCAGAAGCAAACGATTCGCGCGCTGGAGGGTGCGCGTAATTTCCTGCGCCGCGAACTAGCGCATCGCCTGAACCTCTTTCGCGTTCCAGAACTGCATTTTGAACCCGACGTCAAAGTGGCCGTCAATAGCCGCATGGATCAACTTTTGAAGCGCGTCCGCCGTGGCCGCCCCCGCGATGCCGAACCTTCGCAGGGCTGAGAGAAGCGGCTGCGGTTCGATTTCCCTCATCTGCCAAGATAGTTCGGGGGTCGCATGCGCGTGGGTCAACTAAGCGGGGGGAGGTTTCTGGACGCTTGCCGACGCCGCGCCACCGATGTCCGTCCAGTTTGGTTCATGCGCCAAGCGGGCCGCTACCTCAAACCCTACCGCGATATCCGCGCCAAGCACGGCATTCTCGAAATCTGCAAAAACGCCCAACTCGCCGCTGAAGTCACGCTGCAGCCCGTCGAAATTCTGGACGTAGACGCGGCCATCATCTTCGCGGATCTCCTCTTGCCGGTCGAGCCCATGGGCCTCAAGCTCTCTTTCGTCTCGGGCGAAGGTCCATCCATTGCCAATCCCGTCACCGAACCCGGCGATATCGACGGCCTCTCAACGGACAATACGGGGGATCTGGGCTACGTTGCCGAATCTATTAAGCTTGTTTCGCGCAGTTTGGGCGGCCGCATTCCGGTCATCGGCTTTGTCGGCGCGCCATTTACACTTGCCAGTTATATGATCGAGGGCGGTCCCTCAAAAACCTTCCTCAAAACCAAGAAGCTCATGTATGCCGACGAAACCATGTGGCGCAGGCTCATGGGTAAACTCGTGGATGTCCTGGGCGATTTCGCCCGTATCCAAATCGGCGGCGGCGCTCGCGCCATTCAGGTTTTTGACAGTTGGGTGGGCGCTCTGAGTCCCGAAGATTATGTGCGCTACGTTCAACCCTATTCGCGCGCTCTGATCGAGCGCATCCGCGGCGCCAGTGTGCCGGTTATCCACTTCGGCACCGGTGCAGCCGGATTCTTCCGTGAACTGCACGCAGCCGGCGGCGATGTCCTTGGCGTCGATTGGCGAATCAACATCGACCAGGTCTGGGCCGATATCGGCTACCGTTCCGCCATTCAGGGAAACCTCGATCCGATTGCCCTATTCGCGCCGTTGCCCGAACTTCGCACCAAAGTGATCGATCTGCTTCGCCGCACCGGCACCCGGCCCGGCCATATTTTCAATCTAGGCCACGGCATTCTTCCAGAAACTCCAGTCGAAAATGTGAAGGCCGTCGTTCAAATCGTTCGCGATTTTCAGCCCAAGCTGTAATGCCTGCCGACAAAGTACTCATCGTGGGTGGCGGCGTCTCGGGTTTGTCAACCGCCTATTTTCTCGCCAAGAATGGCATTTCCTCCACCATCGTCGAAAAGGCGCCCCGCACCGGAGGCCTGATCAGAACAGATCAAATCGAAGGTTGCCGGCTGGAAGCCGGGCCCGATAGTTATATCTCGACCAAGCCCGCTGTTACCGCCCTTGCGCAGGAACTTCCTGGTTTACAAGATCAGATCATCGGCTCGAACGATCAAGCCCGCCGCGTTTTCATCGCGCGCAACGGCAAACTGCTTCCCATGCCGAAGGGAATGGTAATGATGGTTCCCGGCCAATGGAGTCCGGTGCTCCGCTCTAAGTTGTTAAGCGCGTCCGCCAAAATCCGGCTGCTCAAAGAGACCATGTTCTCTCCGCGTGATCGTGCCGCCGATATTTCGGTCGGCCAATTAGTGGAGGAACACTTCGGCCATGAGGTGCTGGAATATTTTACTGAGCCTTTGCTTTGCGGCGTCTATGGCGGCGATTCCGAAAACCTCAGCGCGGAAAGCGTTCTGCCCCGCTTCGCCGGTTACGAGCGCAAATACGGCAGTCTCATCAAAGGCGTCAGGCATGAGGTCAGAACCAATACCGCGCATGGCTCGCTGTTCCTCTCTTTGCGCGACGGTATGCAATCGCTCACGGATGCGTTATCGGCGGCCATCGCATCGCACGCCAACGTCGTTCATGCTGAAGCTACCCAGGTGGCCAGAAGCGATTCAGGATGGCGCGTAAAACTCGGCGCCGAGTCTGTCTCGGCGCGTGAAGTTGTGCTTGCCTCTCCCGCCCACGCTTGTGCATCTCTGCTCGAAACCGCTGCGCCTTCGCTGGCCGCAAACCTGGCCGCGATCCCATATTCATCGGCCATTCTCGTCATGCTGGTTTTCGATCGCGCCGCCCTGAATCATCCGCTCAACGGCTTCGGCTTTCTTGTCCCAAGGGGCGAACGCCAAACCCTGGCTGCCGCTACCTGGGTGAACACCAAATTCCCTATCCGCGTCAGGCCCGATCTCGCCGCCTTGCGCGCCTTTGTCGTCGGCGATCACGCGCTTCGCTTGCAAAACGCTTCTAACGGCGAAATAGTTTCACTTGTCCGCGAAGACTTCCGCCGGCTCATGGGCATTAACGCCGCGCCCTTGTTCCACACCGTGTATCGCTGGCCTCTCTCAATGCCTCAATACGTTGTTGGCCACCATCAACGTTTAAGGACTATCACCGACGAACTTATGAATTACCAGGGATTATTTCTAGCGGGGAACGCCTACGACGGTATCGGCATTCCCGATTGCGTGCGCCGTGCCAAACTAGTAGCGGAACACATATCCGCAAATCGCGTCTAAGTATTGTTGGGGAATTCCCACGTTTATGTATGCGGTGATCGTGCGATGTTGCGGACCCGCCTACGTTTGACCAAATTTTAATCAAGGCTCTGCACGATGGATGAGCCGAACCTACTGGAGGAGTTGTTTTATGAAGTTTGTTTTAGGTGCGCTGATGACGGCCTGTTTGAGTGTCTCAGCTTTCGCGCAAAAGGATGTCGATGCCCGGTTGCGTGCCGCTACCGACGATCTTCATCAGATGATGAATGCATCTGACAAGGGTATTCCGCAAGATCTGATGAATAAAGCGACCTGCGTTGTGGTTGTCCCGAATCTAAAGGCAGGCGGATTTATCGTTGGGGGTCAATATGGCAAAGGCTTCTTTACTTGCCGAAAGCCGAGCGGCGTGGGGTGGAGCGCTCCTGGCTCAATCAAGCTGACCGGCGGCAAATTCGGCTTGCTCATTGGCGGCAAGGAAACAGATGTCGTCATGTTGGTGATGAACAAGAACGGCATGGAGCATCTGCTCAGTGACAAGTTTCAACTAGGCGGTGAAGCGGCGGCGGCGGCCGGACCCGTTGGCCGCGACTCATCGGCTATGACCGATGCGGAAATGCATGCGGAAATTCTTTCCTATTCCCGGTCACGCGGTATTTTCGGCGGCCTCGATTTAGCTGGGTCCGCAGTCACCCAAGACACCGACTCCAACGAACAGCTCTACGGGCAGAAGATTTCGAACCAGGATATTCTCAATACGAACCCCCATATCCCGGCTGCCGCGCTGCCTTTCATTCACACTTTGAACCGCGACTCATCGCGCAAGTAGCTTAGAGTCCTAAACCTGATCACGAGCCGCCTGAAGAGTTACACTCTCCAGGCGGCTCTTTCCTTTTGGTCGCGCGACAATGGTTTTTGTCCAAAGCATCTGAAAAACTATGCGTAGCTGTGGTCTACGGCGGCCGTTCAGGCGAACACGAAATCTCCGTTCGCTCGGCTGAATCTGTGAAACTCGCTCTCGATCCGGCCAAATATGAAGTAGCGGAATATGTCATCAGCAAGGAGGGGAAGTGGCGCCCACGCCCTTTTTCGCCTGAGCCCGGAGGCAATCCCGGTATCGACGTGGTTTTTCCCATCTTGCATGGAACATTTGGCGAAGACGGCACCATCCAAGGCCTATTAGAACTCGCTGGACTTCCCTATATCGGGGCAGGCGTGCTGGCCTCCGCGGTCTCCATGGACAAAGCAATGACCAAGAAGCTCTGCCTGCAAGCGAAACTGCCGGTTGTGGAATACCTGGTTCTCACGCGCGGGGAATTCGATCCGAAATGCCTCAAACTGCCCTTTGATTTTCCGGCCTTCGTCAAACCTGCAAATCTCGGTTCTTCAGTCGGCATCACCAAGGCCAAGAACGGCCAGCAACTCACCGACGCCCTGGAATTGGCCGCCCAGTACGACCGCAAGATCGTGGTTGAACGCGGCGTATCAGGCCGCGAGTTCGAATGTGCTGTTCTTGGCGGTGAACCGCCCCGTGCCTCCGTTCCCTGCGAAATCATTCCGTCCCAAGAATTTTACACCTACGAAGACAAATACCTCCTCAACGAAGCACGTATCGAATTGCCCGCTAACCTGAATGGCGCCCAGATCGCCGAAATGCAGCGTCTCGCGCTCGGCTGTTTCGACGCAGTCGGCTGCGAAGGCATGGCCCGGGTCGATTTTCTGATGGACCAAGCCACCGGCCAGTTTTACGTCAACGAGATCAACACCATTCCCGGCTTCACTTCCATCAGCATGTATCCGAAAATGTTGGAGTACTCCGGCATCGGTTACGCCCAGTTACTCGATACCCTGATCGAATTGGCTTTAAAGCGCGCTCAAAGTAAGAACGAAACGCAATACTCTCGATGAAGTTTCTCTGTTTTCTGTTCGCCTCGTCGCTGCTTCTTGCCCAGTCATCCGAAGCGCCCGCGTCAAGCGCCGCCAAAAATCCCGATGCCAACACCGCTGCTCCAGGCGATCCCGCAAAAGACTTGGAGCCATACCTGAAACAGTTTATTGAAGTACTTTCCACCGTTCAAAGGCAAGCCTCCGATTCCACTCCGGTCGACAAGCTGGTTTACGAAGGCGCAATTCCTTCCATGCTGCGCCAGTTAGATCCGCATACCCAATTCTTCGACCCCGCTCAATTCACCCAGCTGAAGCAGATGCAGGAATCCGAGCAAAAAGGTTTCGGCAGCGTTGTTTCCGTGTTGCCGGGTCAGGTGATCTTTCTGCAGACTCTGCCCGGAACTCCGTCAAGCCGGGTCGGCATCCAGGCGGGCGATCAACTGGTGGCCATCAACAACTTCCAAATTCGATCGCTCGACCCGCAGCAAATCATCGAACTCCTGACCGAAGCGCGCCAGCAAAAGATCGTCGTTTTTATTCGCCGTCAAGGGGAGGCGCAGCTACTGCAATTCACGCTTACCCCCGAATTGGTCGATGCGCCGAGCGTCGATCGCGCCTTTCTTCTGCGGCCCGGCTACGGCTACATTCGAGTAGCCAGTTGGGATGTTCAAACTGCCAAGCAATTGCACGACGCCTTGGGAAAACTCGACGCCGATCATCTTCGTGGACTCGTTCTGGACTTGCGCAACAACCCTGGCGGGATTGTCAAGGCCGCGCTGGATGGGGCAGCCCTGTTCCTTGAGCCGGGTCAGCGAATTTTAACCGCCCGCGGCCGCTCGAAAGAAGTCGATAGTGCCGACGTTCCCAAGAACGCCAAGCCGTACCGGTTTCCCATAGCGGTCTTGGTGAACGAAAAAACCGCCAGCGCTTCCGAGATTTTATCCGGCGCTCTGCAAGACCACGACCGCGCCACCATTGTTGGCGAGCCGACCTACGGCAAAGGTTTGGTGCAAGGCGTCATGTCGCTTTCCGACGGCACAGGCCTCGCCATCACGACCGCGTTTTACTACACGCCCAGCGGCCGTTCTATCCAGAAGCCGCTCCGCTATTCGGCCTTGTCGCAGACGTTCAGCGATCGCCCGGCCACGCCGCTCCCAACCTATAAGACAGACGATGGCCGCCTGGTGACGGGCGGAGGCGGCATCCAGCCCGATATTCTCGCTTATCCCGAGCCTTTCAGCCGCCTGGAAAGCGTGCTGGACGCCAGCGGCGCCGTCACTGCATTCGCCACGCGATACCTGTCCACTCACTCGCCGCTTCCTGAAAAGTTCGAAGTCACGCCCGACATTCTTGACGACTTCAAAGTGGAACTCGCCTCACGCCAAATTCAACCCAATGCCGGCGAATGGAGCACCGATCTTCCTTGGATTAAATCAAGGCTCAAAGAAGAAATCGTGACCCAGGCGCGGGGAGTCGATAAAGGCGACGAGATTCTGGCGCAGCGCGATCCGCAGGTTCAAGCCGCCCTCCGCGCCGTTCAGACCGGCTCCCCCGGAAAGCAGAAACAATGATCCTCGAAGTTGCCGAAATCCGTATTCACCCTGGCCGCCAAGCCGAATTCGACCAGGCCATCGTGCGCGGACTTGAACAAATCGTTTCCCAAGCCCATGGCTTCAGAAGTTGGAGAGTAAACAAAGGTATTGAATCCCCTGGCCGTTATCTGCTGATGATCGAGTGGGAAACCCTCGAAGACCACACCATCGGGTTCCGCCAGTCGCCAGCGTTTCAAGAATGGCGCGCCATCGTAGGCCCGTTCTTCGCCGAACCTCCGGTGGTCGAACATTTTGAGTCACGGCGAGCGTTCGCATTCGTATCCGCGAGACTCTGACATAATGCTCTAGAGAGTAACGGTTCCGTTTCGCCTCTATCCCAGTTAGCGCTCTCTGTCTAGACAGCGCGGTCATCCCGTCATCCGGAGAAAAACTTTGTTCAAACGACGTGCCGCGTTTGCAGGTTTGGCTATACTCGCGTTAGCTTTTTCAGCCCAACTGTGCGCCCAAACAACCAGTCTAACCTTCGAACCGGTCAACTCCGCCTACAGTACCGCACTGGATCGCATCGTACTTATCTCCAGCAATCCAAACGTCCTGCACATCTACAATCCGGCCTCAAACACCGACACAGCGGTCGTCCTCGCCGACATTCCTTTGAACCTTTCGCTCAGCCCCGACGGTCTTCACGCCGCTGTCGCGCATAGCGCCTCGGTTTCTTATGTGGACCTTTCAGCGGGAACCATCGAAAAAACATTCGCTGCAGCCGTAGGCACGGGCGTCGTCATATTGTCTCCGCAATATGTCTATGTCTTTCCTTCCTATGAAGGCTCGATCTTATCTATCGATATTTCCACTGCGCAGACTACCACCGACACTTTCGTTTATGTCTCGGGCGGCCGCTACAACGCCGCGTTGAATACCATCTACAGTACCGAAGACGGCCTGAGCCCAAATGATGTTTATCGATACGACGCCTCCGCTGGGCCAATCACCACGAGTTCGAAGACCGGACCTTATTGGGGAACTTTCCCTATCTGCGGCCCGCTTTGGTTCTCGCCCGACGGCAGCAGAATTTACACTGCCTGTGGCACTGTCTTCCATGCTTCTTCCGATTCGACGGTGGATATGACGTACGTTTCAACTTTCCCAGGTCTAAACCAAATTCAGAGCCTGTCAACATCCGCCACTCTAAGCCAGATCGCCGCAATTCCAAAGCATGAGGCGACCTTCAACAGCACCCCGCCGACCCAGAACGATAACGAAGTTCGGCTGTACGACAGCGCCTATCTAAACCAACTCGGCCGATTCGAGCTAACCGCCTTTTCAGTAGGCGCCAATAACTACCAATCCCACGGCAAGCAGGTCTTCTTTAACACGGCGTCTACCAAGATGTACGTTCTAATGCAGGCGGACGGCACCTCCGGCCTTGTCAACGACTACGCAATGCAGACCATTCCGCTGCAGAATGCGCCTTCCTGTGTCGCTACTTTCGGCATTGCGACGGCAGCCGCCGCAGCCACTGGTGAAATCTCCTCCGCGGCCATAACCGCCGATGCTAGTTGTAATTACACTGCGGTCAGCAATGCGAGTTGGCTTGAACTCATCTCGGGGAGTTTTGGCTCAGGCAATAACAATCTGAGTTATATAGTCAGGCCGAATTCCGGCAGCCAGCGTACCGGAACCATATCGCTCGGAGCAAATACCCTGACGATTACCCAGGGCGCAGTCTCTGCCTCTTCCCCGCTGAACCCCCTCAGCTACAAAATAGCCGGCGCCGACTATGCCAAACCGCTCGATAAAATAGTCTTCGTCACCGCCGCCCCGAATGAACTTCATCTGTATGACCCAGTTACACAAGCCGACCAAATTGTACCTCTAGTTGCCGCTGCCCTTGCCGTTTCCGTTGCGCCTGATGGTTCCCATGCTGCCGTCGGACACAACGGCTGGATCTCGTATGTGAACCTGGGTACTCCGGCAGTTGAAAAGGTCATCCCCATGGCAGGCCCTATTTCGGCTTTGACCCTGGCCGGAAACGGCTATCTGTATACGATAATCGCCGACACCCTCGGCGGCAGCGGCTTCGTTTCTTATAACCTCGCCACCGGGACCGCGACCTCAGGCTCGAACGATGCTACGGTCTTGCGTCTCACGCCGGACGACAACTATCTCTACGGCATGTCTCAATATTTAGAGTTCCTCAAATGGGACATCTCGGGAGGGGTAGCGTCTTCCATCTCAGAGGCATTTAACACAGCCGCCAGTGTTTCCAACATGTGGATCTCTCAAGATGGAACTCGCTTGTTCACCAGCGGCGCTACTGTGCTGCGTTTGTCCACGGAACCATCGCTCGATCTTACGCCGAACGGTTCGTTCTCGGGAACCAGCCTGGTGCAGTGGGCAGCCGACTCCTCGGCTCAACAGTCGATAGCCGTTCTGACCGCTGCCTCCGGCCTTAGCGGCAACGACACCACATTGCAGTTGTACGGTGACAATGGCCTTCCGTTGAATTCCCAAGTGACATTGCCGGGTTTCGAGGTGGCTGGCGCTTACTTCACTGGACACGGAAAATATGTTTTCTGGAACAGCGCCGCCACCAAGCTATTCGTTGTCGAAGAAGCCGACTCTACCGCCAACCTGACATCGGACTTTGGCGTACTCACGCTTGATCAAGCTATCAATCCATCCAACTGCACTTTCAGTGTTTCCGGATCGCCGGGTCATATCGGGGGCGGCGGAGGGGCCATTTCCCTCTCGGGGACTGCTCCAGCCGGCTGCCATTGGGCGTCCTATGCTGCGGGAGCATCCTGGCTGACACTCAGTGCAAGCAGTGCCGGCAGCGGTTCCGGAACAGTAACTGTGTATGCATCTCCCAACACTAACTACCAAAGTACCCGCTCAGCTACGTTTATGGTTGCCGGGCAGCCGGTAATGGTGAACCAGGATGCGCCATGCACGTACTCCGTCACTCCCTCAACAATGGGCTTCTATTCGGGCGGCGGGAACGGCTCCATTCTGGTGACCACCGGCAGCGATTGCTCGTGGACGGCGACGAGTTCCTCGTCTTGGCTGACGGTCTCCTCCGGCGCGAGCGGATCTGGAGACGGAATCGTGAGTTTCTCCGTTCCGCCCGATACAACGGGCACCGGCCAAACAGCATCAATAAATATTACCGGTGCAGGCTTCTCATACTCGTCCACTTCAGCCAATGTGTATCAAGACAGCACTCCACCTCCCGTGGCGACTGCGCTTCGTTTTGTTTCGGCCATTCCCTGCCGTATTGTCGACACGCGCGGCACGGACGGCGCATTCGGCGGACCCATCGTCAGCGGCGGTACCACCCGCAATTTCCAGGTTCCAAGCAGCACTTGCAACATTCTCTCGAACGCCCAAGCCTACTCTCTTAACGTCACTGTCGTCCCCACTGGCGTTCTCGGTTTTCTTACCCTCTGGCCGAGCGGAGAACCTCAGCCCCTCGCCTCCACCCTCAATTCAGATGGCCGCGTGAAAGCTGCCGCAGCCGTCGTGCCCGCCGGAATCTCCGGCGGCGTCAGCGTCTACGCTTCACAGGACTCGCACGTGATCCTCGATATTAACGGCTACTACGTTCCTGCTTCAACTCCCAACGCGCTCGCCTTCTACCCCGCCACTCCCTGCCGCATTTCCGACACTCGCTGGGCTAATGGACCGCTCGGCGGTCCCACCATAGCCGGCGGCGTCACTCGCAACGTGCCCGTTCAAAGGGCTTGCAACATCCCATCCTCCGCGCAAGCCTACTCGTTGAATCTAACGGTAGTCCCCAAAGGCGCGTTAGGTTACCTATCGAGTTGGCCCGCCGGACAAGCACAACCGCTCGTCTCCACACTCAACGCTCCTTATGAGGCCGTCACCGCCAACGCCGCGACCGTTGTCGCCGGAACCGCCGGTAATGTCTCAATCTACGCCAGCGACGCCGGCGACGTAATCATGGACATCAACGGCTACTACGCTCCGCCCACCGGCACCGCATTGTCGCTCTATCCGGTAACGCCCTGCCGAATCGTGGATACCCGCTCCTCTCCTGGCTTTGGCAAGCCGGTCGTGGGCACTACCAATTTCAATGTCACCGGCTCCAGCTGCGGGATTCCCTCCGCTGCTCAAGAGATTGTTCTTAACATGACGGTAGTCCCTACCGGCGAACTGTCTTACGTCACCATTTGGCCGAACGGGCAGTCCCAGCCCCTGGCATCTACTCTCAACGCGCAGGACGGCGCAGTAACATCGAACCTGGCCATCACCCCCACTACCAATGGTCTCGTCAGCGTGTACACCACGAATCCGACTCACGTCATTCTGGACATCTCCGGTTATTTCGCGCCATGATCGCCTCGCGGGAGGCTTACTGCAACGGCACCTCCGGATCGCGATACTTACTCCCGCTAATCTCCTGCTCAAGCTTGTCAACGGTGTCTTTTTTCAACTTTTGCACCGCCGCCAGTTCCGCCTGCGCCTCGTCTTTTCGCCCTAATGCCATCAGAATTTGCGCGCGCAAGTAATGCACACTGGCGCTTTTCCGGTCAATCGAACCTGCTTCGTCCAAAGCCTTCAACGCCTCTGCATAGCGCTTATCTTGCTTGTATATCTTCGCCAGTCCGAACCAGGAAGTCCCCAGCCGCCGGTCTCGCTTTACCGCCTCGGCAAAATAACGTTCCGCCTCTTTGTCTTTCCCGTCAAGGCTCGCCATCAATCCCAATTGGTCGTAATTGAAAGCGACTCCCGGTTCCAAAGCGGCGTCGCGCAAAAACTCCGCTCGCGCTTTCTCCGGCTCGCCTTTGCGGCGATAAGCCACGCCCAGATTGTAATGCAGCATAGGTAGTTTTGCGTCCGCTGCCTCGGCGGTCTGCAACTCCGCCAGCGCATGCTCATCGTCCCCATGCGCGAGGTACGCTTTGCCCAGCAGCAGATGCATTAAAGGCGCGTTTTTGCCCGTTTCCATCAGCTTTCCAAGCGCCCGTTCTTCCAGTTCGTGCCGTCCGCCATTGCCCGCCGCCACGGCGAGACTATACAGATAGCTCAAATCGCCATTCGCCACCGGCCACAACGGCTCGAGTTCCGCCGCCGCATCGCCGTAACGTTCTTCGAATAGATAGCAAAGGCCCAGCAAGCGCCGCGCCTGCACCGAATCCGCCTGGTCTCGCAACACCGACTCAAATTCCGGAATCGCCACTGCGTAGTCCCCCTGGCGGTAGTACACTAAGCCGATATTCAGGCGAATGCCAGCCACCTGCGGCGCAAGCTTTTCAGCTTCGACCAAATATCGAAGCGCCTTCGCCCACTTCTGTTCGCGCATCAAAACGACGCCTAAGTTCACTCGCGCTCCGACGTCCTTTGGTACCAGATCCAGTACTTTCAGAAAGCACTTTTCCGCGGCCGCCAGATCGCCTTCCTGTACCGCTTTCTCTCCTGCTTCGTACACTTTGCGAACTGCCGCTTCATTGCTCCCGGCCTTGGCGCAAAGGCCAAAGCTGCACAGCAAAAGCAGAAAGAAGGCCCGCATCGCCTAGCAGTCTAGCAAGCGAATTCCGAAAAAGTAGTGGCTTCATATTGTCAAAGAGGGTAAATGGGCTTACCATAAGGCAATTGATTTTTTGCTTCGCTTTGCTTATCAACTTTTCAGGGAGACGCAACTATGAGTGTTCGGAATAGAGTCACTATTGTTCTGGCCTTGCTCTTGGCCATTTCCGCCGCGTGTTTTGCTCAGGAGGGTTCCATCACCGGTTCCGTCCACGATTCCTCCGGCGGAGTCATTCCCAATGCCACCGTCAATGTCACCAGCATCGAGCAGGGTTGGGTGCGCACCGTTCACACCAACTCAACGGGCGATTATCTGGTGTCTGCCCTGCCCGCCGGCAGCTACAACATTCAGGTGGAATCCACTGGATTCCAACGTTATGAGGTGAAAGCCCTCATCTTGCGCGTTGCCGAGAAATCGCGGGCCGACGCCACTCTCACCGTGGGCCAGATCAGTACCGAGGTCTCCGTGGCGTCAAACGTCGCTCAAGTACAAACTGAATCCGCCGAACTTTCGGGTATCGTCACCAATAAGCAGATCGATCAGCTTGTTTTGAATGGGCGCAATTTCACGCAGCTGATAACTTTGATTCCGGGCGTCAGCAATCAGACGGGTCAGGATGAAGGTACCGTAGGCGTCTATGGGAGCGTCGCATTCAGCGTGAATGGCGGCCGTACTGAATACAACAATTGGGAACTCGACGGCGGCGATAACATGGACAACGGCAGCAACGGCACGCTGAACACGTATCCGAACGTGGACGCGATTGCCGAAGTGAAGGTCCTCACGTCCAATTACGGCGCTCAGTACGGCAGAAACGGTTCCGCCACGGTGGAAACCATCACCAAATCGGGCGGCCACGATTTCCATGGCGACCTCTTCGAATTTGTCCGCAACGAAGATTTCAACGCCCGCAATTTCTTTGCCGATTCCACTCCTATTTACCGCAAAAACGACTACGGCTTCACAATCGGCGGACCGGTGTTCATTCCTCACCTCTACAACGCCAGCCGTCAAAAAACATTCTTCTTCTTTTCAGAGGATTGGCGCAAAGAACTTGTTCCCGGCACGGTTTTCAATCAGCAGGTGCCCTCCACCGCTGAGCGCAGCGGCAATTTCTCGCAGGATTGCCCTGCTGCCGGCAGTCCGGTCGATACCACTAATTTTCCAAACTGCCCGGTCAACCCTTCAACCAGCGCTTATTATTCCGGTAACCAGGTTCCGGTAACTCCGCAGGCGCAAACTCTTCTGCCGCTTATTCCCAGCGCTAACACCGGCACGGGGTTCTTCAACGCTTCTCCGGCGCAACAAACGAATCGGCGCGAAGAACTCGTCCGCGTTGATGAAAATATCACCGATAAGCATCGCTTCTTCGTTCGCTACATCCACGATTCCTGGAGCACCGTCACCGCCACGCCTTTGTGGGGTACCGGCAGCTTCCCCACCGTTGGAACGAACTTCGTCGGCCCCGGCGTCAGTTTGGTCGCCAATCTTACTTCCACCCTGTCGCCGACCACTGTCAACGAGTTCATGTTCAGTTACACCACCGACCATATTTTTCTGACGGCGACCCCTAATCCGGTGCGTCCCAGCAGTTTCGATATGCCCGGCATTTTTAATAACGGTTTCCGCGGAATCCTGCCGAATGTCACTATCCAGGACACCGCCGAATATGGCGGCGGCTTCTCAGCCGGAACGGGTTATTTCCCGTGGAACAATGCCAATCCCACGTTTACGTTCAAAGATAACCTGACAAAAATTATCGGCAGCCACAACCTGTTCATCGGCGCATATTTCGCCGCCGCGCAGAAGAATGAAGACAGCTCTAATTTCAACGACGCGCAAGGCAGCCTTACCTTCGGACCGCCCAGCACCTATTCCACCGGCAATGGATTCGCCGATTTCCTTGTTGGCAGCATCGCCGCCTTCGATCAGACAAACGCGATTGCCAAATACTACAACCGCTACAAAATCGTCGAACCTTACGTGCAGGACGATTGGCACGTTACCAAAAAGCTAACGCTCAATCTTGGTTTGCGCATAAGCATGTTTGGAACTTATCGCGAAAAATACAAGCAGGCGTATAACTGGGAGCCCAGTCTTTACACCGCCGCTGCTGCGCCTGTGTATGGCGACAATGGCCTTGTAAGCGGCAATCCGTTCGATGGCATCGTGCAGTGCGGCTCGTCAGGAGTGCCGGCCGGTTGCCTCTCAGGACATCTTTTCAACCCCGCTCCACGCGTCGGCTTTGCTTATTCTCCCGACGGCAAGACCTCGATCCGCGGCGGCTACGGTATCTTCTTCGAACACACCAACGGCAACGAAGGCAATACCGAATCGCTTGAAGGAAGCGCGCCCTTGATCCAGAACATTACTGAATACAATCTGCCCACTTACACCAGCATCACTTCCAGCAGTTCTGTTTCAGGTCCTCTCAACGTCGTTTCGATTCCTACCAAAGCCATCTGGCCTTATGTCCAGCAATGGAACTTCAGCGCGCAACGCGAGGTGTCAAACACCGTGGTGACCGTCGCTTATGCCGGCAGCAAAGGCACTCATCTTACAGATCAGCGGGACATCAATCAGCTTCTTCCAACCTCCACATCGCAAAATCCCTATGCTCCGGGCCAGGTTATTGGCGCCAATGATTGCTCCTCGCTCACCGTCAATGGCAATCAGGTCACGGGCGGGGCTCTGCAAAACCTAAACGTGGCTTGCGGCAATGTTTCGCCCAATATCTACCGCCCCTATCAAGGCTTCGGCACCATCACTGGGCTGGAAGATCAAGCCAACTCCAGCTACAACTCTTTCCAAGTCTCCGCCCGCCGGACCCTGGGCCGTTTAAATCTGAGTCTCGCTTATACGTGGAGCCACTCCCTTGACGATTCCTCAGACCGCTACGACGCCAATTTCGTGAATTCTTACGATATCGCCGCCACGCGAGCCAGTTCTAATTTCGACCAGCGCCAATTGCTAAACGTAAGCTACGTCTACGACCTGCCGTTCTTCGCCAAGCGGGGCCTGCTGCATAGTACGCTCGGCGGTTGGCAAATTTCCGGCCTTGTCACTTTCCAGACCGGCACGCCCTTCAGCGTGACTAATGGTGGTACCTACGGCGATAACGCCGGTGTCGGAAACGGCTCTGGAACCGGCTCTTATGTCGATGCCGTAGGCAATCCGCACTCTGCGCCAACCGTAACCCAGGTCATCGGTATTCAGGGGCCGCTGCTGTTCAACCCCGCTGCCTTCGCCGATCCCACCGGGCTCACGTTCGGCGATGCCGGCCGCAACATTCTCAACAACCCCTCGCGCACAAATTGGGATATGGGTCTTTTCAAGCGCTTCGCTATCGGCTCCGAGGCTCGCGCTTTCGAGTTCCGCGCCGAAGGCTTCAACGTTTTCAATCATACCCAGTGGTCGGGCGTAAACAGCGGGGCGACTTGCTACGCCGGAGCGAATAACTCCGCTGGCGACCCCAGCTGCATCGCCACCGCGACCTTCCTTCATCCCGGCGGCGCCCACAACCCGCGCATTCTCCAACTTGGACTCAAATTCATTTTCTAGGACCCGGTCAGTCTCCAGCTGGCAGGCCGTCTTTCAGTTACCGCTGAGCACGTCGTCCGATGTGAAGGCGCTTTGAAGATTTTTCAAAGACACAATGGTGGCTGATTCGCTGGCAGGCGGGACACCGAAAGTCCGATTAACACTTCGTCGTACCATCCAGCAAGCTTTGCACTCTCATCTGCTTTGAACGACTAGCGGTCATATAACCGGATGTAACTTCCGCTCGGGTTACGAATTTCAGGGCCATCTCGTGGAATCACTGGATAGGATCAACGGTAGTCTTCCGTCCCGAACTTAGATACGAGCACGCCTACGATGCCCCCGCTTATGATAATGGCACCAAGAAGAGTCAGCTGATGTTCGCGGCAGACGTTATCTGGTTTTATTGATTTAAAGATGCAATTCGAGAGAGCACTGGCCGTCTCGTCTCAGGATAGCTTTTTAAAACTTTTGGTCGGGCTGCCGGGATTTGAACCCGGGACCTCTTGCACCCCAAGCAAGCGCGCTAGCCAGGCTGCGCCACAGCCCGAATAACTCAAGTTTAGCGCAGCACGCTTTTAGCGCAGCCCGCTGCCGCTATCCCGCATTTTGCTCCTGACGCCTGTCCGCCACAATTGTAACTTCCATGTCGTTCGCCAGGCCCACAACTTGATTCACGAAGTTCTTGCCTAGCATCCTGTCCATCCCTTTACCCACCAACCGAGGCAAAAAAATCTGGCGCGCATTGTGCAGTCTCGCGAAATCCACAATCGTTTGCGCATGGTTCGTCCCCACCAGCACCCTGGTCTCAATGTGCAAATTCCGCGCAAAGTTCAAATGCCGTTCCACCGCCTCGCGCTTTGCCAACGGCAGCGTCTGCAAATCGCTGTGTTCCGCGACGAAGATTGCAAAACAGTCGGAATGCGTGATGTCGGCCACCCGCTTTCCACGCCTGATTAACATTGCCGTCGACGGATCGTCGCTGATGTAAATCACCACTGCGTCGTGCAGCTTCTGCAACTGAGTGGCGGCTTGCGCTTCGGTAGGGGGGCTGGCTTCCTCATCGCCGTGCTCCAACCGCTCTTCCACCTCGTGCGCCGTCTGCCGGAGCGCCATCTCGCGCAGCGCCACCAGCGTCGATTCCTTGAAAAAATTCTCCAAAGCCCGCTTGGCTTTATCGGCCGGGTAAACCACGCCTCGTTCCAGCCGGTTCAGCAGCGCCCGCGGCGTCAGATCGACCATCACCACTTCGCCGGCTTCTTTTACCACCCAGTCGGGAATTGTCTCCCTCACCTTCACGCCCGTAATCTGCGCCATGTGGTCGTTCAGGCTCTCCAAATGCTGCACGTTCATCGTCGTCAGTACTTCAATGCCGTTCTCTAAAATCAGCAGCACGTCTTCCCAGCGCTTCTCGCGCGGCGAACCTGGCACATTCGTGTGCGGAAACTCGTCAATTACCGCCACCTGTGGATGCCGTGCAATGATTGCTTCGGCGTCCATCTCTTCAAATGTCGATCCCCGGTACTCCACCTTCTTGCGCGGAATGGTCTCCAGCCCCTCGGTCTTGGCGATCGTGTCTTTCCGTCCGTGCGGCTCAAAATATCCGATCACTACGTCCACGTCTTTTGCTTTGAGGCTCTGCGCCTCTTCAAGCATTTGGTAAGTCTTTCCTACCCCTGCGGCGTAACCCAGGAAGATTTTCAACTTCCCCGGGCTACTCATATTCACTTGTCATAGTCAAACTGTTCATGATTTTGCCGGTAACACGAACCGGTACCCTACCCACGGCTCTGTAACAATGTAGCGCGGATGTGCCGGATCTTCCTCTATTTTCTTGCGCAACTGGCTCACGAACACTCGCAGGTACTCCACCTCTTCTCCATAATCCGGTCCCCATAAGGTCTGCAAGAGCTTCCGGTGCGGAATCGGTTTGTTCACATTCACTAACAAGTAGTGCAGTAAGTCGAATTCTTTGGGAGTAAGGCGCACCTCACGGCCATTGGCCACCACCTTGCGAGTTCCCAGATTGATTGAAAGCTTGTCCGAAACCACCATGGGCTGGTCGCTGTCTTCTCCGCCCGAAAAGCGCCGCAGATTGGCCCGAATGCGCGCCATCAGTTCATTTACGCTGAACGGCTTTGTAATGTAATCGTCGGCTCCAGCGTCCAGCGCAGCAATTTTATCCGCCTCGCTATCCCGCACCGAAAGCACGATGATGGGGACTTCCGAAACCGTACGAATCTCCCGGCAGGCCGCCATGCCGCCCATGCCGGGCATGTTCATATCCAGCAAGATCAGCTCCGGGCTGTCGCCGCGCAAAGCCTCAAGCGCCTCTTCGCCGCTGCGCGCTTCGTACGCCTCAAAGCCATTGGCCGCCAGCGCGGTCTTCATCACTCGCCGAATTTGCGGTTCGTCGTCCACCACCAGCACGCGTCCGCCCGCGCTCATGCGCTTTGCGGTTCCGCCTGCCTCCGCACCCCGGCCGATTGCATCGTGATCGTGAACCGCGAACCCTGCCCTTGCTGGCTCTCCACGCTAACCGATCCGCCGTGCGCCTCGGCAATTTCCCGCGCGATTGACAATCCCATCCCGGTCCCCTGCACCGCCGTTCGCTCCCGTTTAGCTCGATAGAACTTATCGAATACCCGCCGTTGCTCTAACTCAGTCAACCCCTGCCCTTGGTCGCGCACCGAAATATTCACGAGCCCGTTCTCCTCACTCCCCAGCACCGTAATAACAGATCTTGCCGGACTGTACTTGGTTGCATTGTCCAATAGCTGCTTAACCATCTGTATCATGAGCTCGCGATCCCCATAAATCTTAGGCGTTGGCTTCTCCACTTCCAGCTGAATGGAATGGGAGCCTACCCGATCGCCTAATGAATGGACAGCCGCGTCGATCAAGTCGGCAATCGAGAGTACTTCCATCTCCAGCCTGAACCGTTTCGCTTCAATGCGCGCCAGGTGAATCGCCTCGCCCATCAGCCGCCGCAAGCCTTTTGCTTCCTGTTGAATAATGCTCAACAAGTCTTCACGTTGTTCGGGCGTAACCGCGGCCACCGGTTGCCGCAACATATCTGCCGCCGCTTCGATGGCGGTGAGTGGTGTCTTCAATTCATGCGCCAGGGCGTCAATCATTACCGACTTCAGTTCTTCGCTCTTTCTGACTGCTTCCGCCCGGCTGCCCGCTTCCTGCGCCTGTACTTGCGCCAGTCCCACGGCAATCGTGTTAGCCAGCGCCTGCAGCGTAGCCTCTTGCATCGCCACACCGCGAAACGCAAAGCTGCCGTAGGTCTTGTTTCCTAGTGTCACCGGCACAATCGTAATTCCGTCGACGCCGCTCCCGCGCAATCTCTCCAGCGTTCCTTGCACCGCCGACCTCCGCAGGTCGTCCACCCGGATCGTCCCCTCCATCTGCGACCGGTAAAATTCACCCGTGGCGCTTTCAAACAGCGCTGTCTCGCGAAATCCGAACAATTCGATGCTCTTGTTCACCAGCAGCCGCCGCAAATCTTCACCACCGTTGCTCAGCAGCATCGCCCGGCTCAGCGCGTGCAGCTTGTCGCTTTCTTTCTGCCGCGCAATCAGTTCATCGCGCTGTTTCCTTAAAGTCGCCGACAGGCTCGTCGCCAGCAGCGAAGCCGTCAAAAAGATACTGAGCACTACCCAGCCCTGCGGGTCGGCCACGGTAATTTGGCGGATCGGCGGAATGAAGTAATAATCCAGCGAGAGCGTCGCAACAATCGAAGCCGCCACCGCTTCCATGCGATTCGAATAAGCGCCCACGATTAGAACGGCCAGCATCAGCAGTATCGCCGCCACCGTGGCCGTCATGTGAAAAATGTAAAAGGACAACGCCGCTAATGCTGTGATGCCAGCCGAAATCAGCAACGTCAACCACATTCGCCCATAAGGGAAGGGCATATTTCCAGTGTATCGGCCCGCAGCCTCAGGTGTGTCGCTAACCCAACAACCTTGACATGCAAACTTCCTGGTGATCGAATAGGAGACACTCACAGAGGAGAAGCTTTGAATGGAACAATGGCAGCTATAGTGCTCTTCGGTCTCCCCATGGTGGCGGCCGCTGCGACACTTACGGCATCTTGCGATGGAGTCGCCGCCGTACCAGTTGGCAACACCGTAAGCTGCTCAACTCCCGGGCCAGACGGGGTCATGGCGGGGGCAAGCTACAGTCCTCCTGGTTCTGGTTTTGGCCCTTTGCCTCTGCGGCAAAATTTGGCGGACCTGCGGGGTTTGACGAGGCGTTGGCCGAAGTTTCTGGGTCTGTGGTTGTTCTGGTTACCGGCGGGACAGGCGCGGGTTTATTGGAGCCCTGCATGAGCGCTTTCTACGGTGGCGCGGGCGGCGCCGGGTCGGTTGCTTTTGGTTCTGCATCCTACGGAGCACAACTCGTTCCAATACCCTCTTGTGGACCTCCCTTCATATCGAACTCTGGATACGTTACTCCCATCGTGTTCGGTGTGTCTCAGGTAGAGCAGTTCTCGGTCGAAGCAGTTGGCGGGGGAATCGATGGTTCTGGCGACGCATCGCTGGGGGGATTTCAGGTGTTCGATGCCGCAGGCAATCTTCTTTCCAACGCAAAGGTTGCCGTTACCGATACCGTGCCTGAGCCCTCTGCCCTGTTTCCGCTTTTCGCGAGCCTCGGCGCGTTGTTATTGTCGCGACGCCGCGTCCGCTAGCTTCTTTGCGAAGCCTGTTGCGTAGCTGAAAACGGCCGTCTTTGTTGTTCCGCTGTCGAGATTGCTATGGGAACTCTCAACTGTTGTACCGGCAATGTACTCAAAAATAAGGGTATCCGTATCCGCGAATATGCCCTTATGGCAATCCTTCGCCAAGCGTCCCACGCGTTCCGCCCACATTGCAGGTCCCGGAATTTCGATTCTTGCGCACGACAGCAACTCACCTGACATTTAGCAGTGTCCCGTTGAGACGATCACGCAATCATGGAGCCGAAACCTTTCACAATCTCTCCGCCAGGCGCAAGCACGCGATGCAGTTCGTTCGATATATAGGGGAGCAGGCGTTCCAAATGATGCGGCACAACGAATCCGTGTGAATCCACCATCGCGCCACGGAATCTTGTCGGGCGAAGCCTCTAAGAGCATGACGTTGTTGAACTCAGCCAGCTGTTCGCCGATGGCCGCTATCTCATCGGCCGTGCTGATCACTACCACGCTGCCGCGCATGAGAATCCGAGCCAGTGCCGCCAGTTCTCCCACCGCCGGAGTAGCCAGCAGGAGCACCCTATCGTCGGCGCGAAACCCGCTCACGCAAGTTTTACTAGCGGATCGCCGACCTCGCTGTTGGCGAGTACCTCGTTCGCATCGGCTTCAGTGAATTCCTGCGTCTTCGCCGAATGATTCATCGAGCAGAACTTCGGACCGCACATGGAACAGAACGCCGCATCCTTAAAACCTTCTTCGGGCAGCGTTTCATCGTGCATCGCCTCAGCGGTTTCGGGGTCAAGCGATAATGCAAATTGCTTCCGCCAATCGAAAGTAAAACGCGCGCGCGAAAGCTCGTCGTCCCGGTCGCGAGCGCCTTTCCTATGGCGGGCCACATCCGCCGCGTGAGCCGCAATTTTGTAAGCAATGATGCCCTGTTTCACATCTTCACGATTCGGCAGACCCAGATGCTCCTTCGGTGTGACGTAGCAAAGCATTGAGGCGCCGTGCCAGCCAATCATGGCAGCACCAATAGCCGAGGTGATGTGGTCGTATCCGGGCGCAATATCGGTCACCAGCGGACCCAACGTGTAGAACGGAGCTTCGTAACACATCTCGCGCTCTTTCTGCACCTGTAGCTCAATTTGGTCAAGCGGAATGTGGCCAGGCCCTTCGATCATCACCTGAACGTCATAATCCCAGGCCTTCTTTGTCAGTTCGCCCAGCGTCTTCAGTTCGGCAAATTGCGCGGCGTCGCTGGCGTCAGCCAGGCATCCCGGACGAAGCCCATCACCGAGAGAAAAGCTCACATCATACTTCTGGAAGATTTTGCAAATGGCGTCGAAATTTTCGTAAAGCAGATTCTGCTTGTGATTCTTCACCATCCATTCGGCCAAGATCGCGCCGCCTCGGCTGACAATGCCAGTGATCCGGTTTCTTGTTAGCGGTACATATTGAACCAGAACGCCGGCATGAATGGTCATGTAATCCACGCCCTGCTCGGCTTGCTCTTCAATCACTTCCAGCAAAACTCGAATATTGAGATCTTCAACACGCCGCACCCGGTTCAGCGCTTCATAAATGGGCACAGTTCCGATGGGCACCGGCGAGGCATTGATAATCGCTTGCCGGATACGCGGAATGTCGCCGCCGGTGGAGAGATCCATCACCGTATCCGCGCCGTATTTCAAGGAGTACTGCAGCTTCGCCAGTTCTTCGTCAATATTCGAGGTCGTTGCCGAATTGCCGATGTTCGCGTTTATCTTGCAGTTCGAGGCGACGCCGATGCACATCGGCTCAAGGCTCCGGTGGTTGATATTGGCGGGGATAATCATCCGGCCGCGCGCCACTTCCGCGCGCACCAGTTCTGCGTCCAAGCCCTCGCGCTTCGCCACATATTCCATCTCGCCGGTCACAACGCCTTTCCGGGCGTAATGGATCTGGGTACGAACGGGATCGTTAGTTCGGGCGGCTATCCACTCACTGCGATTCATTCCTCGATTATAAGTCGGCGGATCCCGGCGCTGTTATGCTGTCATCTGTGCCGGAGCCGTTAAAATCCGCGGGTTCTGTTGAAGTCTTCTGCTCTTACGCGCATCGGGACGAGCCGCTAAGAAAGGAATTCGAAACCTCTGTCGCCCTCTTGCGCCGCCAAAAACTGGTGCAAATCTGGCATGATCGGCAGATCGGCGCTGGCGAGGATTGGGCTGGCGATATCGATGAACACCTGAACAGCGCCGATATCATTACTATTTTCGTAAGCGCCGATTTCTTGGCCTCCGATTACTGCTTTGAAAAAGAGCTGAGTCGCGCCTTGGAGCGTGAGGAACAAAAGGAGGCATTAGTCGTTCCTATCATCGTGCGGCCCTGCGATTGGAACGATGCGCCATTTGCCCATCTCCAGGCCATTCCCGCCGGTGCCAAGGCCGTCACCAGTTGGCCTAACCGAGACGAGGCTTGGACCGACGTGGCGAAGTCCCTAAAGATCACGGTTCGCAAGGTTCTAACTGCAAAGCTGGCAAAACTGAAAGAGAAGATAGTGCCCGCGCCAGAGCCCTTAGAATCGCCCGGTTCCGACGCCGCCCAAGCGCGTCTGATTTACCAGCAGATTCTCCGTGATGCCGAGGCCTTCCGTCCGCAGCAGGAGCGCATTATGGCTGAAATGCAGGCCAAGATCTTCGTCTTGAACGAGGAGTTGGATCCCGCGCCTCAACCTCCAAAGAAACCAGCCTCCGAAGCCTTTAACAACATGGACAAATACATTCGCGGCTAAGTGCCTTTCTCTCTTCCCAACGCCAAAACAAAATACTGCGCAGGCACGTCGCCCACATTCTTCCAGCTGTGTTCTTCGTTCGAATTAACGTAGATCACCGATCCCGGGCCGATGTTCGAGATCTTACCCAGAATGTTCACCTCTAGTTTGCCCTCTTGAATGAACATCAGTTCTTCATGCACGTGATGGTGCGCGGCGTGGGGCATCTGGCCAGGCGCCAGCGTCGTGATATGAAGGTCGATCGGGTATCCAGTGTGCGTGTACCCATCGAACACCTGCCGGCTCTGGTTGTGCGTTTGGGCATCCGTTTTCACTGGCAAATCGTTAAACTCAAAACACTTCGAAGGCAGCGCGGTCTCTTTGGCGTTTGCGCCGGACGCCATCAACGCGGGCAAAAGAAGGCTAAGATCTCTGCGTGTACAGTTCATGGTCAAAATATATCAGCGCAATCGCCTTGTAAGATGTAGGCCATGCCATTCGAACTCTTCAACCTTGCTGGACGCACCGCTGTAGTGATGGGGGGCACCTCCGGAATTGGACGAACCCTTGCCATGGGCTTCGCGCAAGCCGGCGCAAACGTTGTGGCTACCGGGCGCCGCGAAAGCCTGGTGAACGAAGTGGCCGGAGAGATTGAGAAACTCGGACGCATTACGCTGCGGCTCCCGACCGACGCGGCGAGCAGGGAGTCCATCGATCTGCTGCGCGATGCCGTTATGAAAAAAACGGGCCGCGTAGATATATTGCTCAACGCCGCCGGCCAGATTTTCCGAAAGCCCACCATCGCAATCACGGAAGCGGAATGGACCAACCTGCTTGACATTAATCTCACAGGTACTTTGCGCGCCTGCCAGAGTTTCTACGCGCCGCTGGCAGAGAGCGGCAACGGGCGAGTGATCAACATTGCCTCTTTAAATTCCTACGTAAGCTTTTTCGAAGTGGCCGCTTACGCTGCTTCAAAGAGCGGCGTTCTTGGGCTTACGCGCAGCCTGGCCGTGGAATGGGCGCAGCAAGGCGTCAACGTGAACGCGATCGCGCCGGGCGTCTTCCGCACCGAGCTTAACTCAAACCTGCTCGACGGCACAGACCGCGGCCGAGAGTTGCTGATGCGCACTCCCATGAAACGCTTTGGAAACATTCCGGAACTAGTGGGCGCGGCCATTTTCTTCGCCTCCGATGCAGCCAGCTTCATCACCGGTCAATGCATTGCAGTGGATGGCGGATTCCTCGCTTCGGGAGTTAACGGCTAAAGCCCGCAGAAGGTCTGAAAGTTCCTTCGGAACAGCCGGTCAATATCGTGGCGAATCTGTACGCGCGTCACTGGCCGCCCATCTCCCGTCAAAAGCTTATACGCGTTCGTCAGTATCGGAGCCATTGTCCGGCGCGTGTTTCGCCACTTGTAGATCACCTGCTCCAGGACGCGCGCGTCGGAATGCTGCGGAATGAACGACATCCCCAACATCTCCAGCCGCTCTCTTGTGATCTCCTCCACAATCGACGGATTATTCAAAAACCACCAGCACCCAAACGGCATTAAGTTACTGAACTTACGCGCGTAAACACAAATCTCGTGCTGATTTTCACGGCTAAGCAGACTTGCTAAGAAGCGATTGTCGGGGAAACTACGGCACAAATTCTCAAGGGCCCGCAGATTAGCTTTACCGGCGCCATCGCCCGCCAGCCGTATGGCAGGATTCACTTGCCGCCGCACACCGATCATAAGCGAGAGGGGAATCTTGAACTCCCGGCACGTAGGCAGCACCGCCTCGCTCAACAGCCGGGCACGCACGCTTTCTTCCGGATACTCAAAATCATCCGATAACGAAACCGCCATGTAAACCGGAGCCATGCGCTGGCACCAATCGGCTAAAAAACGCCGCACCTCTGAAATGCCATTCGCAGAGAGTCGCTCTTCAACTTTGTAACCGCGGGCTTGCAGCTTTTGCCAGTGTTCCGGCCATTTCTCCAAGATGCGATCGAGCCTCAGCACGGCATGAAACAGCGGGTGGCCGGTACTGTTCTCCCACATTTGCTCTTCCGCCGGATCTAGCGGATCATTCGTCATCACCGCCTCACTGATCCCAGCCAGTTTGAAAACGTTCTCGATATGTTGTTCTAATCTTTGAGCCTCAAAGAACTGGCGAGCGTCATTCAAGTTCTCGCTGTCCACCGGCAGATCAAATGCTTTTAGTACCGCAATCACTCCCCGAGTGGCTTCCGAAACAGGCAGATTGTCCACGAAGAGAGTCCGCCAGATCAGGTCTGCTTGCTCGATCTTCGATAAGGACCAATATTTTTCCGGCGTTACATCGCTCGATCGGAATAACTCCGCCTCCAAATAGTGATAAGTGACTAGCTCATCTATCCCCCACAATCCCAACGCTCCCAGCGATGGTTTATACAAATGGGTATGAATGTCAATGATCTGCACCGCGCTGAGTTCGTGCTCAACGGTTCGCAGCAGATCCTCCGTCGACAGCGCATTTCGAGTGGCCGGTTCTTGCAAAGTGGTATTCATATGGGTTCGCGTTCTTCCATGGTCACTATATTAGTTGAAGATCTTCATGTCCGATTCACTCGCTCTCAGTAAGAATTCGGTCGGCGTCGGTGACCGTTTCGCCCAGCAAGCCAGCGCCCAGTTGCAAGCCTGTATTTTGGCCGCTAATCAGGGCGTCGAAGTAATACCTGTCTGGAATAAATCTAACCGGGAACACAACATCATCGGGTCAGAACCATCCAGCATCCGGCAAGCCGCCGATAAAGCAGTTCAAGACTCCAAATGGGCCAAGCCGTACCACGTCGATGCCGACCACATCAATTTCGATACAGTCGATCGATTCGTGGCTGCCAGCGATTTCTACACAATCGACGTGGCCGATTGGATTGCTAAGCCAGCCGATGAAAAGGCAATTGACGAATTCGTCCACCACCATCCGGAACTCACGGGCGCTGTGGATATTCCCGGTATTGCAGTTCCCCCTCAGATCGGCCGCGCCTTCGTGCGTCAAACCGCTGCCAAGTACCTCGCCGCGGTCAAGGAAGCGGGCCGAATTTATCGAAAAATCGAGCAGCACAAGGGCAAAGCAAATTTCATTCCAGAAATCTCGATGGATGAAACCGACAGCCCGCAAACGCCGGCTGAATTGCTGATCATTCTGGCCGCTATTGCCGGTGAAGGCATCCCCATTCAAACCATCGCCCCCAAATTCACCGGGCGCTTCAACAAGGGTGTCGATTATCAGGGCAACCTTGAACAATTTTCCGAAGAGTTCTCGAACGATGTCGCAACAATTGCGTATGCGGTCAAGAAATACAACCTGCCCGCGAATCTGAAGCTTAGCGTCCACTCCGGCAGCGATAAGTTTTCCATTTACCGGCCCATTCGCGAAACCCTCCTCAAGTTCAACGCTGGCGTCCACCTGAAAACCGCCGGCACTACTTGGCTCGAAGAGTTGATCGGCTTGGCCGAAGCGGGCGGCGAAGGTCTTTCATTGGCGAAGGAAATCTATGCTCGCGCCTACGAACAGCGCGACGCTCTTTGCGCTCCCTATGCCGCTGTCATCAGCATCGATCCGCAAAAGCTGCCCGCGCCAGGCGCAGTTCAAAACTGGACGTCCGCGCAATTCGTATCGGCGCTGCGGCACGATCAAAAAAATCCCGGATTCAATGCCGATCTGCGCCAGTTGCTGCATGTTGGGTTCAAGGTGGCGGCCAAACTCGGTCCCCGCTATTTGCAACTGCTCGAACAGTTTGAGCCCATCATCGCCCGCAATGTCACGGAAAATCTTTTCGAACGCCACATAAAGCCGGTGTTCATCGCTGTCAAACAATGAGTGTGGCAGCATGTGATATGAGAATCCACTACACTCAAGCGCGAATCGTACGTAGCGCCTCACTGTAGGAAACCTTCTTGCAGATTTCACTTTTTATCACTTGTTACAACGACACTCTCTTTCCGCGAACTGGGCAAGCGGTGGTGGCGGTTCTGGAACGGCTGGGGCACAGCGTTGAATTCCGTCCCGCGCAAACCTGCTGCGGCCAGATGCACTATAACACCGGTTACCAACCTGAAGCTCTGCCCATGATGCATCACTTTATAGAAGTATTCCGCGGCGCTGAAGTGGTTTGCATTCCTTCATCGTCGTGCGTGGCTATGATTCGAGATCATTACCCCAAAATGGCGGCGGCCACCGGAGACCCCGCCGTGAAACGCGCCGTCGCGAATCTTTTGCCGCGCGTGTTCGAATTCACTGAGCTACTGACCGATAAATTGGGCGTCACTGACGTGGGTGCGTTCTTCCCGCATACCGTCACTCTCCATCCTTCTTGCCATTCGGTTCGCTCGCTGGCGCTGGGTGACCGCCCCGCGCGCTTGCTGAACAACGTGCGCGGCCTCACTTTGGTCGATCTTCCCGAGCAGTATGAGTGCTGCGGCTTTGGTGGAACTTTTGCGGTCAAGAACGCCGAGGTCTCCTCCGCGATGCTCTCCGATAAAGTCACGTGTGTACTGAATTCTGGCGCGGAAATATGCGCCGCTGTCGATAATTCCTGTTTGATGCACATCTCTGGCGCGCTCACTCGCCAACGCACCGGCGTTCGCTGTCTTCATTTAGCTGAGATTCTCGCTTCGTTGGAAAATGCCTCATTGGAAAACGGAGAACCAGCGTGAGTGTTTTCGTCGGCGAAGCCGCCAGCGCCCCAAAATTTCAAGTGGCCGCGAAAGATCTCATAGGCAATACCCAAATTCGCCACAATGTCCGCCACGCTACCGACGTGATCCGCAACAAGCGGGCCAAAGTTGTCGACGAGATGCCCGATTGGCAACAGTTGCGGGAAGCTGGCTATCAAATCAAGCGGCACACGCTGCGGCATCTCGATTTCTATCTCACGCAGTTTGAGGCCGCCTGCACTGCGGCCGGCGGCAAGGTCCATTGGGCCGCCGATGCCGATGAAGCAAACCGCATAATCATTGAACTGGTTCGCGCCCAACAGGCCACTGAAGTCATCAAGGTCAAAACCATGACCTCCGATGAAATCTGCCTGAACAAAGCGTTGGAAGCTCACGGCATCACCCCGTATGAGACCGATCTTGCAGACCTCATTGTTCAGTTAGGAGAAGACAAGCCGTCTCACATTGTCGTTCCCGCGCTGCATCGCAATAAGCAGGAGATCCGCCGCATCTTCCAACAGAAGATGAACTTGCCCAATCTGGGCGACAAACCTGAAGACCTCGCCGCCGCCGCCCGTCACTACCTTCGGGAGAAATTCTTGCGCGTTCCAGTCGCCGTTAGCGGAGCGAATTTCGCGATCGCTGAAACGGGCTCCGTATGCGTTGTGGAATCGGAAGGCAACGGGCGCATGTGCATCTCTTTACCCCGCGTGCTCGTCAGCCTCATCGGAATTGAGAAGGTTATACCCACCTTCCATGACTTGGAAGTCTTCCTGCAGTTGCTGCCGCGTTCGGCCACCGGTGAGCGCATGAATCCTTATAATTCTATCTGGACCGGCGTTACTCCTGAAGACGGACCTCAACAATTTCACGTCGTTCTGCTCGACAACGGGCGCACAAAAGTGCTCGCCGATTTAGAAGCGCGCGATACGCTCAACTGCATTCGCTGCGGCGCATGTTTGAATTCCTGCCCGGTCTATCGGCAAACCGGCGGACACGCTTATGGCTCCGTCTATGGCGGACCCATCGGCGCCATTCTCACCCCGCAATTGCAATCCATGGAGCATTCGCAAACTCTGCCCTTCGCCTCTACCCTCTGCGGCGCTTGCTATGAGGTTTGCCCCGTAAAGATCAACATTCCCGAAATTCTGGTTCATCTGCGCAGTAAAGTCGTGGAAAACGGGGACGCGCCTTTCACCGAAAGAATGGCCATGAAAGCCGCGGCATACGCGCTCGAATCACCCACTCGCTTGAATAACGCTCAGAAGTTTGCGCGTATCGGCCAAGTGCCATTTCGCCGCAACGGATCTATTCGGAACCTTCCCGGCTTGCTTGGGGGGTGGACGGAAACTCGCGATCTGGCTCCTGTTCCTAAACAATCATTCCGCGAATGGTGGGCCAAGCGGGAAGCGGGCACACTGTCATGAGCGGGACCCGCGAAACTATCCTCGAACGCATTCGCGAGGCTACCGGCGGTGCAGCGGAGGCGCGTGACGCTGAGTACGCAGCCATCGTTCGCGATTATCGCCAGACCGGATCGCTTGACATCCACCAGCGTCTCGAACTTTTTATCGACCGCATTGACGACTACGGCGCTGTCGTGTATCGCTGCCGTGAAAACGAAATTTCCGCCCTTGTGGCGCAAGCCATGCATGCGCGAGGCAAAGGTTCATTGCTGATCCCGCGCGACCTTCCGCGCCAATGGCTACCCGATGAATTCAACTTCTTCCGCGAAGGCCCCAGCTATCGTGAGGTCGACGCCAGCGAGGGCGTTCTTACAGATTGTGCCGTTGCCATTGCCTCAACCGGAACAATCGTTCTGCGCCATAGCGCCGGAGAAGCGCGCCGTGCGTTAAGCTTAATTCCCGATTACCACCTATGCATTGTGCACGCTGCCCAGGTTGTGGAGACCGTCCCTGAGGGTATCCGCCAGATGCGCGCGTTTGCCAACATTCCTATTACTACGGTCTCCGGCCCATCTGCCACCGCCGATATTGAAATGACGCGTATCAAAGGCGTCCACGGTCCCCGAACGCTTGACATAATCCTGGTTTCTTGACGACCGGTTAGTTGCCCGCCGCTACCCGCCGCTGCTTGCGCAGTATCGCTGGCATTTCGTAATCTTCTTTCTGCTCTTGATCTCCTTCGGCGTCGTGTTCCGTCTCGGACGCAACAGCCACCATGGGTAACTCCGGTTGATGCTGTATCTGCGCCGCCGGCATGGTTGCCACTTCGTGAGAGCTCATCGCGCCGTATGGAAAATGGGGATTGCGGCGTTCAAATTCAGGCAAGCTATCACGCTGGAAGCCGGTCGCAATCACCGTCACCTTTACATCTTTGCCCATCTTCTCGTCAATGACGACGCCGAAATTAATTTGAACGTCGTCATTCTTAGTAGCTGCCCTAATAAGGTTGCAAGCTTCGTTCACGTCATGAATTCCAAGCTGGCTGGAAGCCGTGATATTTATGAGCACGCCGCGGGCGCCCAACACGCCGCCCTCTTCCATAAGCGGACTGTTGATTGCCTTTTGAGCCGCTTCAACAGGTGCATTTTCGCCCGAAGCGATAGCGGTCCCCATCATGGCGTAACCCATGCCGAGCATGATTGTTCGAATATCCGAGAAGTCGCGATTGATCACGCCGGGAGTAGTGATAATGTCAGCCATGCCTTGAACGGCTTGGCGCAGAACATCGTCAGCCAGGCGGAAGGAATCCATAAAACTGGTGCCCTTAGGCGCCAGCGTAAGCAACTTCTCGTTTGGAATGCTGATGACCGTGTCGCAACTGCCCGCTAGCTCGGCCAGCCCGCGCTCGGCTTGGCGCATGCGCCGGGGACCTTCGAACAAAAACGGTTTAGTAACAACGGCCACCGTGAGCGCGTTGAGTTCTTTCGCCAGCGAGGCCACAACGGGGGCGGCACCTGTCCCCGTGCCGCCGCCCAGGCCCGCCGTGACGAAGACCATATCTGCGCCTTCCAGAATTTCGATAATTTGTTCGGTGTCCTCAAGCGCCGCCTGGCGTCCGACTGCCGGATCGGCCCCTGCTCCCAAACCACTGGTCAATTTCTTGCCCACGGCAAGTTTATTCGCGACCTGCGAGGCCGCAAGCGCCTGTTTGTCTGTATTGAGAATGTAGAACTCAATGCCATTGAGCCCTTCCTGCAGCATGCGACCGACTGCGTTCGATCCACCGCCGCCCACGCCCACTACCTTGATGCGTGTTCCCAGGTTCATTTCTTCTTCCATCAGGAATTTGAGATCGTCTGACATTTAATTTGTGCTCCCTATTTGCTGCTGAATCTATCTCTGGGCTACTTGACCGTCGAGCCCGCCACGCTGGTGCCAGCGCGTTTCCAATCGCGTTTTAACTTAAGCCGTCCTGAATACATTGCCAAGCCGCCGGCGGTGGTCCAGACGGGATTATCGAGTTCGCCCGGCCAGTCTTCAATGCCCAGAGCTAAACCATTGCGCGCCTGGCAATTCATCACGCGTTCGGCTACGTCGCACATGCCCGGAAGCAGTGCGCCGCCACCCGTAAGAACCGCGCCCTCAAGCAGAGATTGCTCCATGCCAACGCGCAGCACCTCTTCATACACACGCTCGAAAATCTCTTCCGCGCGCGCCTCCAGAATTTCGTTCAATTGCCGGCAGCTTGCTTCGCGAACGCCGCGCCCTTCAGACGATGGCAGTTCCACCAGGCTATTTTCCGGAGTGGCATCGGCCACGGCGTTGCCATATTCACGTTTCAGGCTCTCGGCAAAATCGTAATTTACTTTGAACAGCCAGGAAACGTCGCGCGTGAAGTGGTCGGCGCCAACGGGAATGCTCGATGCGAGAAGTAAAGCATCGCCGTCGTAGATCGCCAATTCAGTGGATTGCGCGCCGATATCGATAACAGCGACACCGCGCGCTCTATCTTCGGGCAGTACCGCCGCATAAGCCGCGGCTACGCCTTCGAAGATCGATTCCTCGACAGCTAAATGAGACCGGTGGACGGCGGCAATGAGCCCTTGATGTTCCTGAAGGGACACTGTAACCACTTGAACGTTCGCCTCAAGCCGGGCGCTCAGAATTCCTTTCGGATTACGGTAGCCTGCCTTGCCGTCGAGCGTGAAGTCTTGCGGGCAGATCTGCAGAATTTCGCGGTCTTCTTCCAGACGAACGCGCGCGGCGAGTTCTACCGCATAGCGCAAATCGGCATGCTCAATCTCACGCCGCCGGCCAAATTCGTAGATGCCGCGGCTATTCACGCCCTCTACGCAACCTCCCACGCCGATCAATGCCGACTCCGGCGAGACTTCCGCGCGCAGTTCGGCTTCATGCAGCGCGAATCGAACGCTCTCGGCCAAGGCCTCTTGATCTGACAGCCGGGCTTTGTTCCACGCCTGTACCGGTGCTTCGCCGTGGCCTAAAAACCGGATGGCAGTCTCTTCCAGCGCACAAATCACAATTCGCGTGCTGGTGCTGCCTAAATCCAAGCCAACGGCCAGTTTAGTTTTGCCGCTCAATTCTTCTCACCTACCGCTGTAATGACGCCGTCCACCCGCAAGTCGAGCGTGGCGGCGTCGGGCCGCCTTTCTCTAATGCTGTCGTAGTTCGCTAGAAAATTTTTCAGCCGTTCGGCGTAATTTTCATCGCCGATCACCAGGTTTATCACGCTGTTGCCCACATGCTCCGCCACAATCAGGTTGTTCGGGTCCGAAACATTCACTTCCGAGATTTGCGCCGCCAGCGGTCCAACTTCTTTCAACAACGCCAGCGCCCGGTGTACGCGAGCGCGCCGGTCCCCAAGAGATTCGGTATCGCGCAGACCTGAAAGCACGGGCAAAGTAAATTGCGCGGCCATGCGCGGGCGAAGAATGTAGCCTTCACGATCCACCAGCGCCAACCGCGACATACCGTCTTTACGATTTGGCGGCAGGCGCACAAAAGCCACCGGAGTGCGTTCTTTTATTTGCACTCTCAGCGAGTCCGGCCAAACCTTCGAAATGGCCGCGTCCTCCACCCAATCGATCGCAAGCAGTTGCTCGCGGCGCGTTTGTAGTTCGACCAGATATAGGCTTTTTCCAAAATCCTGCGCGAAGACGTGACGGATCTGGGAAGTCGACGCATAATGGGTACCCTCCAGGATCAGATTTGGGCTGTGCCCGGTAATATCGTCCGCCTCGGCAATGCGGAAGCGGTCGTCTCTTATCAGAAAATCTTCGGTTCTATGCCACGCGAACAACGTGCCCACCATCAGGAAGACGCCCGCAATCAGCCAAAGCAAAAAGCGTCCCCAATGGATACCGGTGAACAAGCCCATTTCTTCAGGCTTCAATGCAATGGAAGAGTCTGCTTTTCTTCTCGCCATCAAGCAGCTTCCCGCAATTTGTCCAAAATCTTTTCAGCCGCCTGTGACACGGAACCTGCGCCCAAGGTGATGATCAGGTCGCCCGGTTCGGCGGCCTGTGCGATGGCGGCGACTCCTTCTTCAATACTGCCCGCGTAGTTTGCCGAGCGATGCCCGTAAGAACGGATCTTCTCCAGCAGCGATTGCGCATTTACGCCCTCAATAGACGGTTCAGACGCCGCGTAAACGTCCAGCAGAAAGAGATTGTCGGCTTGATGAAACGCCGTGCCGAAATCGTCGAGCAGAAATTTGGTTCGCGAAAACCGGTGCGGCTGAAACAGGACATGCACCCGATTGTACGGCGAAAGTTTGGCCGCCGCCAGAGTAGCTTTGACTTCCGTCGGATGATGCCCGTAGTCGTCAACCACCGTGATTCCGCGCTCCACGCCGCGCACCGAGAACCGCCGGTCTACGCCGCTGAAGGCCGCCAATCCCTCGCGAATCTGCTCCACTGGAACATCCATCTCAAGTCCGACGCCAATGGCCGCCGTCGCATTCAGGACGTTGTGAGCGCCGGGAACGTTCAAGCGAAAAGCACCGAGTTCGGTCCCATTGCGGCGGATGGTGAAATCGCTAGCGCCGGGAGCAAGGACGATGTTCTGAATTTCCAGGTCAACTTGAGCCGTGCGCCCGTAAGTGATCGTGCGGCGGCGCACATTCGGGAAAATCTGCTGGATATTTTCGTCTTCCATGCAGAGAACTACCGAACCGTAAAAGGGAACTTTGTTTACGAATTCGGTGAAAGCCGAACGAATCTCTTCAATGGACGCGTAGTGATCCAGATGCTCGCGGTCGATATTCGTCACTACGGCCAGAATGGGCGCGAGTTTGAGAAACGAACCGTCGCTCTCGTCCGATTCGACTACCAGAATTGTGCTCTTCCCCACCCGTGCGTTTGAGCCTTGCATGCCGGCGACGCGTCCGCCCACCACCACGGTTGGATCGAGGTTCGCCATATTCAGGATGGAAGCCACCATTGAAGTAGTTGTTGTTTTGCCGTGGCTGCCCGCGATAGCAATGCCGAATTTCAGGCGCATCAGTTCCGCCAGCAGCTCGCCGCGCGGAATCACTGGAATCTGAAGACGGCGCGCCTCCGCAACCTCCGGATTAGCCGGATCAAGCGCCGACGTAACCACTACCGCTTTCGCGCCTATGACATTTTCAGCCTGATGACCGACGAAAATATTCGCTCCCAACTTAGCGAGCCGTTCGGTAATAGCGCTCAACTTAACGTCGGAACCCGACACCTGGTATCCGAGCGTGAGCAATACCTCGGCGATTCCGCTCATCCCGATGCCCCCGATTCCCACGAAGTGGACGTGCTGGGGCTTAAAAAACATTTCTTAATGGTATTGTTTCGGCTTTCATTTCGTGTGTCAATCGAAACCGGTGTTTTGTGGAATGAAAAATCAAGACTAAGGTACTGGAGCCTACGTTTCACGCGCGCGCAGCCTCCTCCAGAACGTCAGCGGCGCGTTCGGCCGCGCCGGGCTTGGCGAATCGGCGGACTCGGTCGCGCATGGCCGCTAGTTGTTCGGCATTCCCGCGCAAAGCCTCAACCTCTTCAAACAGCCGTTGGCCGGTCAATTCGCGGTCGAGTACCATGCGGGCGGCTCCGGCTTCCACCAGGGCCTCGGCATTATGGCGCTGATGATCGTCGGCAGCGAACGGCAGCGGCACCAGGACCGAAGGCATTCCGCCAGCGGAAATCTCGCTTACTCCGCCTGCACCGGCGCGGCCCACCACCAGATCGGTTTCGGCGAACGCGGCGGGCATGTCTTTAATGAAAGGCACCACTTGGCCTTCAATACCCGCATCCGAAAATTCACTCGCTAGGGCTGCGTGTTCAGCCGCGCCGGTTTGGTGGATGATGCGCACGGGCGAGTTGTTTCCGCGGAAAATAGGCCAGCTCTCGCATGACGCGCGATTCAAAGTGCGCGCGCCCCGGCTGCCGCCCGTGATCAAAACAGTAAAGAGACCGCCCTGTTTTGGACGGAGAGCGAAAAATTCAGGCCGCACTGGTAAGCCGGTTACTTCGCAGCGCCCGGCTGGAAACCAACGGCGCGCGGCTTCGAAGCCGACCAATGCACGATACACGCGGCCTGCCATCTTTCGGTTCGCGAATCCTGGAACGGAGTTCGGCTCCATAATAATGAGCGGAATGCGTGCCAGTATGGCCGCCAGCATTACCGGACCCGCTACGTAGCCGCCCATGCTGAACACCGCCTGAGCGCGGAATTGCTTGAGCAGGCGAAATGCCACGGCGATTCCGAGCGGCAACTGCACCGCACTCTGTAATTTCTTCGCGAGGCTAACGCGATTCAATCCGCCGATGCGGATGAACCTGATCTCGAAGCCGGCTTCCGGCACCAGCCGCGATTCCATTCCTTCGCGGGTCCCGATAAATAGCAGTTTGTGTCCGCGCTCCCGCAAGACACGCGCTACCGCTAACGCCGGAAACACATGGCCTCCCGTACCGCCGCCGGTAAGCACAAATGAGTAAGGCATCTGGTTTACGGTGTATTCTCGCTGACGCTCAGCAGCATTCCCATCAATAGAAGCGTGCTGAGCAGGGAACTGCCGCCGTTGCTGATGAATGGCAACGGGATGCCTTTGTTCGGTACCAGATCGAGTACCACGCTGATGTTGATCAGCGCCTGAACCACCACGCAGACGGTGACACTCAACGCTAAATAGCGGCCGAAATTATCGTTCGCGCGCATGGAAGTGCGCAGCCCACGCCACAGCACGACAACGAACCCGCCAAGCACCAGCAACCCTCCGAATAAGCCCGTCTCTTCGCCAATAACCGCATAGATGAAATCGGTATGCGCTTCCGGCAAAAACAGCATTTTCTGACGGCTCTCCATAAGACCCACTCCCATCAATCCGCCGGAGCCAACGGCAATCTTCGATTGAAGCTGCTGATAACCGGGGTCGCTGGTCGAGGCAGTCTGATGCGCGTAATTCAGGATGCGGCCTTTCGGATCGATCATCGCCAGAATCTTGTGATCTTTGTCGACGAAGTCGATAAAGCGCGCCAGCCGGTAAGGCTTCATCGCGATAAAGCCCAAGCCCAGTAGCAAGCCAAGCACTCCGCAAACGGCGAGATAGCGGAAATCCACTCCGGCGACAAAAATTACCGCTACGGTGGTGGTAACCAAAACCACGGCTGTTCCCAGGTCGGCGATGGCGACGAACAGCGCCATAACGGAGATTGAGATGGCGATGGGTCCAAGCGTGTATCGCGCGTTCACCGCACCCAGCCGCCTGCACAAGAAGAATGCCAGGAACAATGCCAGCGCCGGTTTAGCGAGTTCAGAAGGCTGCAGCGACAAGGGTCCCGCGCGCAGCCAGCGGTGACTCCCGCTATCGGTGATATAAACGGTCAGCAGCAGGAGCAGCACGAAGCCGAGCCCGGCGAAGGCGAAGCGCGGATCGTTCCATTTGCGGTAATCGCGCTTCATGCAATACAGCAAAATTAGAAACGAGAACACCGCCCAACCCAACTGGCGGACGAAGAAGTGCGTGCTGTTCCAGTGATATTTCAGTTCGGCAACGATTGACGACGAACTGTACACCATCACCAGGCCGAAACAGACCATTGTGAGTACGGTGAGGAAGAGAATCCAGTCGGTTTTGAGCCTTTGCGCCATTTATTCTTTACGACAATTGTGTCACTAAATGTTTAAAGCGTTTACCGCGTTCTTCGTAATTCTGAAATTGGTCGAAACTGGCGCAGGCGGGGGCCAGCAGGACCGTGTCTCCTGGCTTGGCATGTTCCCGCGCGTAGTTCACTGCCGCTTCCAAAGTCCCGGCAGCAAATAAGGGGACTGCTCCAGCCAGCGCTTTACGAATAATGGGAGCAGCCGCATACGCGTAAGGCGGTTCAGCGCCAATCAGCAGAACGCCCCGCGCGCGTTCTTCGAGCGGCGCACGCAAAGGCAAGTAGTCGCTTCCTTTATCCTTACCGCCTAAGATGATCCAAAGGTTGCGCGGAAAAGCGTCAATGGCCTTCAGTGTCGCGTCGACGTTCGTCGCCTTGGAATCGTTGTAGTATTCCACGCCGTCCAATTCACGTACAAACTCAATCCGATGCTCCACACCAGGAAAGGTCGATACAGCCGGCCCGATGTTTTCCAATTTTGCACCGGCTAAGTACGCCATGAGTGCCGCAGCCATTACGTTTTCCACATTATGCATACCGCGCAGCTTAATTTGCGAGCGCGTCATGAACGGTTCGTGATCGAAATTGATCCCTTCGCCATGCAGCCAAATACCGGCGGGCACGCGTTGGGTGGAGCTGAACCACATCGCCTTGGCCGGAGTCCTCGCGGCAAACTCGCGGCAGGTTTCGTCGTCATAATTAAGGACCGCGTAATTACCCGTGCGCTGGGTTTCGAATAAGCGAGCCTTCGCGTTAGCATACGTTTCGAAATTGTGGTGACGGTCAAGATGATCGGGCGTCACGTTCAAGCACGCGCCGATGGCCGCGTGAAAGTGAGTGATGGATTCCAGTTGGAAGCTCGAAAGCTCTAGAACGTTCCATTGCTTTTCGGCCGACGAATCGATCAACGACGTTACCGCCGTCCCGATATTTCCGCCCACTTGGCTCGGAATGCCACAATCTTTCAATAAATGCCCCGTCAAGGCGGTAGTCGTGGTCTTGCCGTTTGCGCCCGTTATGCCGATGACCGGTCCTTTCAGGAAAAACGAGGACAGCTCCACTTCGCCAATAGTTGGAATTCCTCTTTCACGCGCAGCAATCAGCATGGGCAAATCGTAGGGCACGGCAGGTGAAAGAACAATGCAATCCGGGTTCCCGACATTTGCATCTTCCTGCAAAGCCACCGGCACATTCATCGCGGCGAAGCGCGCTGCTTCCTCCGCTGAAAGCGGTTGTGCATCCATGGCACGAACCTTGGCGCAGTTTTTGCGCAACAGTTCGATGGCCGCCAAGCCTGACCGCTTTGTGCCAATCACCAGAACGTCTTTACCGGCGAAATCCAAAACTTCTTCCTACCTCAATTTCAAAGTCGTCAATGCAAAGAGCGCCATGATTAAGCCCACAATCCAGAACCGAACGATTACCTTCGACTCGGGCCAACCCAGCGCTTCAAAGTGATGGTGAATGGGCGCCATCTTGAAAATGCGTTTTCCGCCGCGCAATTTATAACTGCCCACCTGCAAAATTACCGAGAGCGCCTCCATTACATAAACGCCGCCGATAAAGACAAGCAGCACCTCTTGCTTGATCAAGACGGCCACGATACCCAATCCGCCGCCGAGGGCGAGCGAGCCAACATCTCCCATGAAGACCTCCGCCGGGTGACAGTTGTACCAAAGGAAAGCCAGGCTCGCGCCCACCATCGACGCGCAGAAGATAGTCAACTCCTGCGATTTCGGCAAGCGAGCCAGATCAAGGTAGTCGGCCAGGGCAAGGTTGCTCGAAACGTAAGTCAACACGGTAATCGCGCTGGAAGCGATGATCATGAGGCCAATGGCTAAGCCATCGAGACCGTCCGACAAGTTCACAGCATTCGACGAGCCCACCATGACGAACACAATAAACAGGTAGAAGAGAACGAATGCGAGCGGATAAGTCCAGAAATTCCTCGTCAGAGGCTCTATTAAGAGATCGGGCTTAAACTGCTTGAAAAACGGCACGTTGATGGCGGTGGAGTAAGCCTGGTGCGCGTGCAGCAGCAGCAGGCAAAAGCCAATCACCATCGCGACAAAAACCTGCGCCCAGAACTTCTGCCACGAACTCAGTCCCAGATTTCGCTTCTTAGTTATTTTGGCAAAGTCATCGAAAAATCCAATCAGCCCAAAACCCACTAGACCCAGCAAGGCCAGCCAGACGTACTGATTGCGCAGGTCAGCCCAAAGAAGGGTAGGTAAAACAATAGAAGTTACAATCAGCAATCCGCCCATGGTGGGCGTGCCCGCTTTCTTGCGATGCGATTGCGGACCGTCTTCTCTAATATGCTGGCCGAAGCTCCACTCTTTGAGTTTGCCAATCAGCGGCGGCCCCAAGGCCAGGCCAATCGCCAGAGCCGTAAGACTGGCCAGCGCCGTGCGGACGGTGATATAACCGAACACGCGCAGCGCCGGAAGATATCTATGCAGCACCTGAAACAGCAGCCAGTAAAGCATGGTTGTTATGCCTCCATCCTGGCCAGCGCCCGTTCCACATGCGTTCCGCGCGAGCCTTTAAATAAGATGGCATCGCCGGATTTAACAAAGTTTCTTAAAAAATCGCCGGCCGCTTCGGCGTCATCGAAAAAAAACGCGGCGCGGTTGGAGGGATCCCGCTTCTCAGCCTCTTCGACCAAGAAACGGGCCGCGCCGCGTATGGCAATCAGCACATCGATCCCGGAGTGAACGACGTAGTTCCCCAGATCGCGGTGCAGTTCTTCGGCCATAGCCCCGAGTTCAAGCATTTCTCCCAATACGGCAATGCGGCGGCCGGCCGGCTCGGCCTTCAGCACGTCAATCATGTTGCGCGCCGCTTCCGGATTGGAGTTGTAAGAATCGTTCAGCACAACGATGCCGTTCCACAGCAGGCGCTCGCCGCGCATCTTGCCGGGGCTGAGTTGGGCCACGGCCTCCACCAAACCATCGAGTGGAATGCCGAATAAGCTCGCCACGGCAAGGCCCGCCAGAATATTCGATACTGCGTGCCGCCCGGTCAGTTTGGAATGGAATCGAACTTCATTCACGATAAAGTTCGAACCATCCGGATTTATCTCAACTTCTGTAGCGCGAACATCGGCATGCGCAGAGAAACCGTAGGTGATGGCAGGACCGCCATGAGATTCCCGGAACTGCAAGGCTCTTTCGTCGTCGGCGTTGAGCACCGCTGTCCCGCCCGGCGCCAATCCCTCAATCAGCTCGCGCTTCGCCGCGGCCACGCCTTCAATTGAGGCGAAATTCTCGACGTGCGCATAACCGACGTTCGTCACCACCCCGAACTGCGGTTCCGCAATCGCCGCCAGTTGGCGAATCTCACCCGCGTGATTCATGCCCATTTCAACGACAGCCACCTCGGCATCATCCGCAATGCGCAGTAACGTTAAAGGCAGACCGATGTGGTTGTTGAAATTTCCCACCGTCTTGCCAACTCGCAGCCGTACGGCTAACAGCGCCGCGATAATGTCTTTCGTGCTGGTTTTGCCGGCGCTCCCGGTTACCGCGACAACCGGCCTGTTCCATCGCACGCGCGCCCAATGAGCCAGTTTTTGAAGAGCCGCAAGCGTGTCGTCCACTTTTAGCACGGCCCCAACAGCCGTAACGTCTTCGCTGACTATCGCCGCCGCAGCGCCCTTTTCAAGTACCTCCGCCACAAATTGATGACCATCGAAGTGTTCACCTTTCAGTGCAAAGAACAAGTCGCCCGGCGCAACCGTGCGCGAATCAATGCTCCAGCCCTGGACGTCGATGTTTTCGACCGAGTGGGGCAAACCGTCGAACTGCGCGCCGGTTGCTTCACCCACCTGGGCGAGCGAAAGCTGCATGGCTAGGCCGGTCCGTTCTTTTTGGGCGTTTTGGCGCCGTAGCCGAATCCGCGTAGAATACGGCGCGCCACTTCACGATCGTCAAACGGAATCGGGCCGTCTCTCAATATTTGATAAGTCTCGTGGCCTTTGCCCGCCAGGATAACCACATCTCCGGCGGCAGCCTCTCCAATCGCTTTTCTGATGGCTCGTTCGCGGTCGGGCTCAGACACGTGCGGAGTATCGAAGCGGCGCAGCCCAACAGTGGCATCGTTCATGATGGCCAGCGGATCTTCGCTGCGCGGATTGTCGGACGTCAGCACTACATAGTCGCTCAGTTCGGCGGCAGCCATGCCCATCAGCGGGCGCTTTGAGCGGTCGCGATCTCCGCCGCAGCCAAAGAGTGTGATGATGCGCTTCGGATTCAGGGCGCGCGCGACCGAGATCACGTTCCGCAATGCGTCGTCGGTATGCGCGTAATCCACCACCACCATGAACGGCTGGCCTTCTTCCACCCGCTCAAATCTCCCCGGAACTCTTTGCATCTGCCGCAAACCTTTCTGAATTTCCTCGTCGCTCAAGCCCAACGATATGGCTGCCGAGCAAGCCAGCAGGATGTTGTAAGCGTTGATATGACCAACTAAGGGCGATTCCACGCGAAATTTCCGCTCTGCCGCCACCACCGTAAATCGCAAACCGCTGAACGACGATTCCAGATCCACGGGCCGTATCCAAAGATTCTGCCGCATTCCTTTAGGCGGCTCCCGGTGCAGACCGTACCAAAACACTTCGGTATCGGCGGATACATCAAGCCGGCGCGCCCAGTCGTCGTCGGTATTAAGCACCGCAAAGCGGGGGAGGACCGCTTCGCGGTTTAAACAACAGCTGTTTAGCGTCGAAATATGCTTCCATGGTGTGGTGATAATCCAGATGGTCGCGCGTGAAGTTCGTGAAGCCTGCGGTGTGGACGTTCATGCCGTAGATGCGGCCCAGATCCAGCGCATGCGACGAGGCTTCGAAGGTCACATGCGTTCCGCCCGCCTGTTCCAGTTCGTAAAACATGCGGAAAAGATCGAGCGATTCGGGAGTCGTGTTCACGGCCGGAAGCACTCGCCCAGCCAAGTGGTATTCAATGGTGCCAATGAGTGCCGTGGTTTTTCCGGCGGCCCGCAAGATGGCATCGATCAGCGTAGAAGTGGTGGTTTTGCCGTTAGTGCCCGTTATCGCGGTGAGCGCCAGCCGCGTGTCGGGCTTCTGATAGAAATTGCGCGCCGCTATGGCCAGCGCTTCACGTCCTTGTGGAACTTTGAGCCAGTTGCCGCCGAAACCACCCGGAGCCGGCCGGTCGCTTACTATGGCGACCGCCCCTTTTTGAATCGCTGCGTTAGCGAACTGCGCTCCATCGGTTTTGGCTCCCGAAAACGCGAAGAACAAAAATCCCGGTTCCACTTTGCGGCTGTCGTAGGCGATTCCCCGGACATCGGCGTCCAACAGATTCGGGTTTGCGCCCACCACCGGGACCGCTTCGAGAATGCGCGCAAGCTCCACTAGCGGCACCTCATCGCGCGAAACTCACGCGCACACGCTCGCCGGGGATGAGCGCCGCACCGGGCGCAGGATTCTGCGCGCGCGACATTCCATCGCCCGACATATCGATTTCGATCCCCTCGGCTGCCGCTTCCTGCATGACGTCCTTCACCGTCTTACCGACAAAATTCGGCACTTTAGGCGCGTTCGGGTCGGCATCCGCCAGGTTCTCAGCCGGAGCCACCGCGCCTTCCGCCTCCTGCATCTCCTCCGCTGTGAGCGGCGTGCTTAGGCTGGCGACGGTGTCGGCGTCTTTTTCCTGGAGCTTATCTTCGATGTCGTGCTTCGTCTCTTTTCTCTTAGCGAGCAGGTCGTCAATTTCCTGCGGCACATCGCGCATCACGCCCAAGCGAGTCAATGACGACGTCATCAGCTTGACGAACACCGGCCCGGAAGCCGTACCGCCGAACCCCGCTTCGCCAGTGGTGCCGTTCACGGTTACAACGACCACCAATGACGGATTGGTAGCCGGTGCAAACCCTAAAAACGAAGCATTGTAGCGGTGAGTGTACATGCGGTGCGCGTAATCGTAAATCTGCGCAGTGCCCGTTTTTCCGGCCACGCTATAGCCGATCACATGCAGGCGATGACCGGTTCCATGCGGCTCAGTCATCACGCGCTGCATCATCATGCGCATTTGCATTACCGTCTCGGGCTGCAATATTTGCACCGGGTCGGGATGCTTTACCGCCTCACGCGGCCCATTGGGAGCCTGCTCCCAAGCCACTACATGGGGATGAACCAGAAAACCGCCATTCGCAATCACGCTGCCCATCTGCGCCAACTGCAGCGAGGTCACTCCGATTTCATGGCCCATCGGTACGGAGCCGATGGATGTAGGCTGCCAGCGTTTCAAAGGGCGCAAAATCCCGGGCGCTTCAGCCGGCAGCTCAATGCCCGTCCGACGACCGAAGCCGAATTTTCGAACATATTCATACAGGTTCTGATTGCCCACCTGCATGCCGATTTTTATAGCCCCGATGTTACTTGAAAACGCCAGCACGTCCTGCAGAGTCAGCGTGCCGTGCGGGTGCGAATCGTGGATCACGCGCGAATAAAGGTGCATCACGCCGCCGCCGCAATCAATTAGCGACATAGGCGTGAGCCGGGTGGTCTCAAGCGCCGCCGACAGAGTTACGATTTTGAATACCGACCCCGGTTCGAAAGGCGTACCTACCGCCAAGTCTTCACGGCCGACGGCCTTCTCGCCGGGCATCAGATGCTGGTTTGGATCGAAGGTTGGATAATTTTCCAACGCCAGGACCGCACCGGTTCGCGGGTCCATGACTACCAGACTGCCGTGTTCGGCATGATTCTCCAACACCGCCGCTTTCAGCGATTCATGCGCAATGTACTGCAACTCGCTGTCGATGGTCAGGCCCACGCTTTTACCGATCACCGGAGTTTTCACAATCTCCGATTCGTAGGCGACCTCTTTCCCGTCGCGCTCCAAACGCCGCGAACCCGGCGTGCCCGCCAGATCCTTATTCAGCTTCAGTTCAACCCCGGCAACCCCGCTACCCTGGGCATCCACATTGCCGATTACATGCGCAGCCACTGAACCATTCGGATAGGTGCGCACGCTTCCCTGGCGGATTTCCAGCCAATCGAGATTCATGGCCTGCAAGCTGGCTGCCTGCTCGTCGCTGAGGTGATTGTCAACTACGAAATAGCCGCCATGCGTTCTGGACTCCGCGGCCTTTTCCAAATACGACTCAAGCTTTTGCGCATCAAGTTCGAGTATGCTCGCCAGCAGCGCCGCCGCCAAGCCCTTATTCGGAATGCGTTTCGGGTTCACCACGGCCACGTGCGCCACGGAACTGATGGCGAGCAAGGTGCCGTTTCGGTCGAAGATTGAACCACGCGGAGCGTCAATAGTTTCCAACCGTTCCTGCTGGTGCCGGGCCATGGCGGCTAGTTGTTCATGCTGCACAACCTGCAGCATGAACAGGCGGAAAACAACAATAAGGGCCCACCCCAGCAGGATGAGCCCCACAACCATTGCCCGTTCTTGCGATTTTGTCAGCGGCGGGGCCGGCGTGATATCCATGTCAGCACCTGAATGGCGCCCTTTGCGCTTCTAGCGAACACTGATGGCTGCCGTGGCGAAGGGCAGGGTGTTGCGAGCTTCGGCGGGCGCATCAATCTTCACAAGCCCATCCAGAGTTTGCACCTGGTGCGGTTCGGCTTCGGCCATCTTCAGCGTTTTGGCCAGTTGACGCAAGCGGTCGGGACTTACCAGCTGGGCCTCCGTGGTTTCGAGCTTCGCGCGATCGCGCTCCAATTGCGCCTGCTCCTGGCGAAGACTCTGCACCGTAAAGCCGGCGGTGATGTTGTAAGCGGTCGGGACAAGACCGGCAATTACCAACACCGCCGCTACGAAACCAGTAGCCATGGAGTTGCTGCGTGCGCGGCGCGCGGCTGGATCGACGGCCCGAATGACGCTGCTGTTATCGATGCGCTTCACAAAGAGGTACACGTCCTCATTCGCCAACGGGCGCAACCGCGGCGAATCTACTCGCGTCCAAACAGCCGAAGGTGCGTCCGTCAGCTCTTTCACGCCTACAAAACGATTTACAAACGTTGCCAATGTCGCCATTTAATGATTCGTCCCCTTCTACTTCTAAACCCGTTCCAAGGCCCGCAACTTTGCGCTGCGCGACGCTGCATTCTCAAAAATCTCTTCGTCCGACGGCCTGACCACATGTTTCGTCAGGATCCTGGCCCGCCCCTCTTTGGCTAGCCCCTGAAACGCGCGCTTCACTTTCCGGTCTTCGGTGGACATAAAAGTCAAAACCACAAACCGTCCCCCGGCATTCAACCGCTCAGGCACCGTGCGCAGCAACGCGTCCATCTCATCGAACTCTTCATTCACCTTCAACCGCAACGCCATGAAAGTCTGTGTAGCCGGATGTATTCTCCCCGTTCGCGGCGCGGCCTGCTCCACAACCTGAGCCAAACGGCCCGTGGTCCAAATAGGCCGCGCGCGAACGATTGCTCTGGAGATTCTTCGCGACCTCCTTTCTTCGCCGAACTCATAGATAAGATCGGCAAGCGCCTTCTCAGGCAGTTCATTCACAAAATCCGCCGCGGTGGGTCCTTCGCTTTGGTCCATTCTCATGTCCAAAGGGCCATCTTCCATCAGCGAAAATCCACGTTCCGCCCGGCTTAGCTGATACCGGCTGACACCCAGGTCCGCCAGTACGCCGTCCACTTTCAAAACCCCGTTGCTTTCGAGCGCCTCAGGCAGCTTCGAAAAAGCCCCGTGAAAAAACCGCACGCGCCCGGCGAATTCCCCAACCGTTTTACGCGCCAACTGCAACGATTCGGCATCTCTGTCGCAGGCAATCAGCAAGCCTGTCTCTAACCGCGCGGCGATAGCTCGCGCATGGCCGCCCATCCCCGCCGTCACATCCACGTACGTTCCACCCGGCCGAATCGCCAGAAATTCGAGCGACTCTTTGAGCAGGACCGGGTAATGACGGGGCGGATGTTCGTTCGCAGCTTGCTGCATACATCGCGCCTATCACAAGCCCTTCCTCTGCAGCGCCTTGAGCTTGTCCGAAAGATTTGTCTTCGCCCCAGACAGCCGCCGCTCATACTCCGCGCTGCCCAGAACGTTGATTCGTCCTTGAAAACAGCGCAACCTGATTTCGTCCCCCTCCAACCCTAAAGCCTTCCGCAACTCAGCGGGCAGGGTCACGCGCCCCTGCGCATCGATATCGACATCCTGCCCGTAGTTGTCGGCCACCAAAGCAACATCATTCCGATCTTCAAAATCGTCGCCGGGCTCTTGTAGCATCTTTTCCGTCGCGCGCCAAACGGCCAGCGGATAGATGCGAGCCTCGGCTTCATCAAACGTCGTAATAAAAACTTTCCGGCCACCTACACCATCCAAATATTCAGAAATGGAAATTGGAAGTTTCAGCCGTCCCTTATCGTCGACGGAGACACGGAAGACGCCACGAGGAGCGTCCGGCGCGCCGTTTGGCGGTACGGACTGACCAATTTCTTCCACTAATTGCCTATTCGAACCGATCTAGACCACTGATTGAATGTTCACACGTAAAGTGTTTGCAATGCAATAGATTTTTGCAAGGAAAAATCCTGTAAGTTATTGGATTCGCCTTTCTTACGCCAAAACTTGCGTACTGGCAGTCACAAGACACTGAACGAAGAACATTTGATCGCCAGGCGAAGAAAGGGGGCATTTTGCGAAACGAAACGGGGCGAGTGAAGATTGTGGCGGTGTGCCGTTCGTTGAGCAAGGGACAGCCAACATTCCGCTGCGGGAAAAGGCATTTTGAAGGTTTGAGGGGGCGGAATCTCGAAGGCAGTTCCCTCTTTTTGCGCGGAAATGCCACTCCCTACCGGTCGTGGTTCTGAAGGCGTGTTAATACGACTTCATCACACCGCTCCTTTGTCACGGCTCGGTCAAACGTATTCGCCGTCGGAAACAGAGACCTCGATATTTTGCACAAAGGTGGGTTTATCGAAACCGTTGCAGGCGCGGCGGTAGGCTTGATCGGCGAGTTTGTTTTTCTCGATGCCGAGTTGGTCTTCGGCCTTGGCGATGGCGAGTTCCTTGTGCAATGCATTCAGCTTGACGCCGGCTTGTTGCGCTTCGCGGCCCTGCTCAAAGGCTTTCTCCTGCATGGTGAGGCGGCGATTGGCATGGTCGAGCTGCAGTTCCCAGCGGCGGTGGCGCAGTTCGCGCTCTTCGGCGGCGATGGACGTTTTGCGGAGGAATTCGACGTTGGTGATGGCGCGTTTGAAGGCGCGTTCGGCATTGGTGCGGTAGCGGTCGGCGAGAGAGATGCGGTGGAAGAGCTGTTCGGTCCAATAGGCTTCGTCCGGCTCGGTTTGGTAGATGCCGGCTTCGACGGCGTTGTAGGCGCGCTGCTTGCGCCAGAGCATCCAACGGGCATGGACGGCGTCTTCGACAAGGGCGCGCGCGTGGGTGGTTTCGGGGCTGAACTCAGCGAGGAAGTCGTCGAGCAAGGTGTCGTAGTCTTCCTGGCGTTCATCGCCGACGATGAGTTTGCAGGAAGTGAAGCTGAAGGTGAGGGCGTTTTGGCTGGAGCGGGCTTTGCCTTCAGGAGTGGTGGGTCCGGTTTGGGGATGAAGATCTGACATAGGAGTGGCCTTTCGTTAATGAGTTTGAAAGGCCGGGCGAGGAAATGACTTTTTTCAGAAGGGTTAAGCGGATGAGGGAGTAGGAGATAAAAGATTTTGGTTTTTTGTGACAGATTGTCTTTCAGGTGGCGAAATCGAGTGGGAAGAAAGTGACGCACTGGCTAAGGGCGTGGAATGCCGATGCGCCGCACGGGATTCCCCACGTTTCCCGCGCTTCGGCCCTTTGAGCGACCGGGATCGCGTATTTGGGATCCGGCGGTCCCTCGATTCACATCGAAGGGCATTCATCCATGCCGTAGCCTGAAATAGTGCCGATCCGGGCTAATCTCGCCACCCTTGTTGACGAATTCGAGCGTCGCCCCAAAGACCTTGCCGTCATTGCATCGCGCGGCGTCCGGCAGCAGCGCACCAGCTATACCCAGTTGGCCGAACTTGCCCGCCGCTTTGCCGCCGAACTTTCCAAGCGCGGCATCCAGAAAGGGGACCGCGTTGTGATCTGGGGCGATAACAGCGCCGAGTGGGTGGCGGCGTTTTTTGGGTGCGTGTTGCGTGGCGTGCTGCCCGTTCCGGTGGCCGCGGCCGGGGCGACCGATTTTGTCCAGCGGGTCGCAAACGAGGTCTCGCCCAAACTCATCACGGGCGATCTGGCAAAGCTTACCCGCCTCGACACTCCCCACATTGCTTTCGAGAAATTCGCTAGCGAGCTTACCCAGCAAACAGCGCGCGTTATTGACGACCTAAACGCTTCCGACACTCTCCAAATCATCTTCACCTCCGGCACCACGGGCGAGCCTAAAGGCATTGTTCACACGCATGCCAACGTCCTTTCGAGCCTGGAACCTATAGAACAGGAGATGCAGAAGTATCTCAAGTATGAGCGGCCCTTCCATCCCATCCGCATTCTGCATACTCTGCCGCTGAGCCACGTGTTCGGACAGTTTATGGGCCTGTGGACACCGCCGCTGCTGGCCGCCGAGCTGCATTACGAATCGCGGCTGGTTGCACCAGATCTGGCCGCACTCATAAGCGCGCGGCGCATTTCGGTGGTGGCGGCCGTTCCGCGCGTTCTCGATTTAATGCAATCGCACGCGCTAACTCGCTTTCCGAATCTGCAGGCCCGCGTGGACCAATCGGCGGGCATGAAGGCATGGCAGCGCTGGTGGCATTTTCGCGACGTACACCGCTGGCTCGGTTTTAAGTTCTGGGCATTTATCTGCGGCGGCGCTTCGCTCTCGCAGGCGGGAGAACAGTTCTGGCAGCGGCTGGGCTTTGTAGTTGTGCAGGGTTACGGCATGACGGAGACCACCGCTCTGGTCAGCTTGAACCACCCTTTTCGCGCGGCCCAGGGCACTATTGGCCAAGTGCTTCCCGGCCGTGAAGTGCGCCTGAGCGATGAGGGCGAAGTGCTGGTAAGGGGCGCCACGATTTCGAATGCCACCTGGCAGCAAGGCAGGCTGCAAAAACAGGAATCGGAATGGCTGGCCACGGGAGATCTTGCGGAGTTTGACGCGCAAGGCAACCTCCGTTTCCGAGGCCGCAAGAAAGACGTGATCGTTACCTCCTCGGGGCTTAACATTTATCCCGAAGATCTGGAAGCCGCGCTCAGCGGCCAACCGGGGGTAAAGGCTGTAGCGGTGATTGAAACCATTGCCGAACATGGTCCGGAGCCGCAAGCGGTTCTGGTGATGAATCCCGGCTCCGACGCGCACCAGGCGATAGAAAACGCCAACCAGCAGCTTGCCGAGTTTCAACAAATTCGCCGATGGTCGATTTGGCCCGAGCCAGACCTCCCGAGAACCTCCACAGGTAAGATTCTGAAGCGTGACGTAGCTCGGGAGATCGCCTCGGGCGAGCACGGCGGCACGAGAAATGCCTCCGATCTCAACCTGGACAGCCTGGGCCGGGTTCAACTTCAAGCGCAGTTGGAACAGCAATACGGCATCTCTCTCGACGACGCCGCTATTCAAAAAGTGCAGACCAGCGAGGACGTGCGCCGCCTGGTCGAAGGCAGTTCCAGCAAGACCAGTGGAACACCTCCGCAGCACATCTATTGGAGATGGCCGTGGAATCCTATCATGCAGATAGTACGCGGAGCGTTCCTGGAGTGCATTGCTTTGCCGCTGGTCCGTTTCCTTGCCAAGCCGAAAATCGTCCGGAATGTCCGGCAATGGCCTGCATCGCCAGCGTTTATAGTCTGCAATCACATCACATCTTATGACGGCCCGTTCATCTTGTATGCTCTGCCCGGTCATATCCGCCGCCACGCTGCGATTGCCATGTCGGGCGAAATGCTGCTCGATTACCGCAAGGGGCGCAACCAGGGATCGTGGTTCCTGAACTTGCTGGCGCCGGCGGCGTATTTGCTGATCACGGCGCTGTTCAATGTCTTTCCGCTGCCTCAATTCAGTGGTTTCCGGCGCAGCTTCAGGTACGCCGGCGAGGCCATTGACCGGGGTTACAGCGTTATCGTGTTTCCAGAGGGCCGCCGCACGGAGGACGGGTTGCCGCAACCGTTCAAATCGGGCGCGGGACTCCTTTGGAAGGAGCTTGGTACGCCGGCTATCCCGGTTCGCATCGATGGACTTGGGGAATTGAAAACATCGGGCGAGCGGTGGTTCCGGTCAGGCAAGATTTCTGTTTATGTAGGAGAGCCGCTGGCGCTCGACCCCAGGAAGGCCGCCGGAGGAATTGACGGAGGAACTTTACCGAGCGGTTTTCAATTAAGTCCGAACCGTTCATGGTTCTGATGCGAGCGGCGCAACGCGGGATTCGCTTGCCCACAATCGCTCCGTAGGCGGGCAAAATCGGTGGAAACCCGGCCCGAGTAAAGCTTGAAAATAAGTCTTTCCCTCCGTGAGGAGGTTTTCGACCGACGAGTAATCCATCACCGAAGGTTAACTGTCACATGAGTGATTGCGGTTTGAGAGATTCAAATCACGAGGGTTTCGCCGTTGGACTGCCGGCGCTTCAGGCAAAGCAAGAGCATATCACTGGTGCATATTACTGGACGCGCAGAGTTGCCATCGGGTCGATTTGAGATGCTTGGCGGGCGGGGAAATAAGAAGCGGCCAGGGCCACCAAAACAAGAAAACCAGCCGCTGCCCCTAAAGTAAACGCGTCGGAAGAGGACACGTTATAGAGGAGGGCTTGAATAAAACGGGTGAGGAGGAGCGCACAGCAAATTCCACTCGCAACGCCCATGAAGGTAATTCGCATACTTTGCAGCAGAACCATACGCACGACATCGGCAGGCCGCGCGCCGATGGCCAGACGAATGCCGATCTCCCGAAATCTCCCACGTACAAGCAGCGACATTACACCATAAAGACCAACCGCGGCCAACACAAGACCGAGCGCGGCAAAACATCCCAGCAGGATGGTTGCAAGGCGCGGCCGCGCAACCGACTCATTCAACCGTCCATCCATTGTTTGCATGTTTGTCAGCGGTTGCTGCAAGTCCAGCCCGGTAATTTGCCTCCGGAGTTCCGGTTCGATGTACGCAGGATTGAAATCGGTACGAAGCAGCACTCCTACATCGCCGTTCATCATTCCGGCCTGTGAGTAGGGGAACTAGATGACCGATTCAGCAGGGGATACCAGTCCAGCCGTCTTCACGTCGGCGACTATTCCCACAATCGTGCTCCACGGGCTGCCCTTCTCCAAGCGCAACCTTCTGCCGAGGGGTTCTTGCCCTGGGAAATTCCGGCGCACGAATTTTCGCTAACCAGGGCGACGGGAATTGTACCTGCACGGTCGCTTTCGGAAATACCGCGCCCCTTCAGAATTGGAATTTGCAGCACGCCGAGATAGGCCGGACTGATGGCGTATGCCCTGGCTACAGGCTTCTGTCCTTCTGGTTGCGGCGCTCTTCCTTCAACGGCAAAACCGTTGGCGGCATGATCCTCGCCCGGAGGCAAGTTGCCCACGGCTGCGCCTTCTACTCCAGGCAGCATACTAACACTATCGAGAAGTTTCTTGACGAAAAGAATTGGCGCGGCGTTATCTGCATACTTTGCTTTGCCGAGATGGAGCTGTGCCGTTAAGAGGTGGTCACTCCGAAACCCAAGATTGCGATATCTCATGTTCCAGAAGCTCCGCAACATGAGGCCGCCGCCGCATAACAGCACAATTGCGATCGCTATCTGAGTGGATGCGAGCGCGTTCAGCCAGAATTGCCGGCGGCCCACGGCAAAGATACAGCGGCCCTCCGTTGCCAGATTTTGAGCGATGGAGCCGGGGGAGCTAAGCAGGGCAGGTCCAAGCCCGAAAGCGACGCCGCTGAGACACGCACTTGTCAGCGCAAATGAAAGAACCCGCCAATCCAGCGCAAGTCCTTCGAGCCCGGGGATACTCGGCGGGAGAAGGCGCAAGAGAATCCCCCGCGTGCAAAAAGCCAGCACAACTCCGGCGGCGCACCCTAAACTTGCGAGCGCCATGCTTTCGACGAGCATCTGTTTAATCAAACGCGCGCGCGAAGCGCCGAGAGCGGATCGGATGGCCATTTCCTGCTGCCTGGCGATGGCTCTGCTGAGCAGCAGATTGGAAAGATTTGCGCAGCCCATCAGCAGCAGAAAGCCAACCGCGCACAGCAGGACCAACAGCGAGCCGCGCAGGTTTCCCACAAAGTGCGAGCGCAGGGAGACAACCCCAACCGTTATCTGGAGGCCGGACATAAACGATGGCGGCGAGATGCGAGATTCGATCGTCTTCATTTGGGCGCGAGCCTGGTTCAATGCGACGTCAGGCTTTAACCGGGCAATGACATCGTGAACAATAGTAATTTCGTTGCCGCGTTTCATTTCCACCGGTTCGTTTTTGCCCAAAGGCGTTACGGCATCGATCGGGACCAAGGAGGGGAAATAGAAGGAGGACGGCAGCACGCCGACGACTGTATAGACTCGATCGTCCAGCGAGATTGCGTGGCCGAGGATTTCTTTTTTACCGCCGAAACTCCGTGGCCATAACTCATACGAGATGAGGGCAACTTGATCGCTCCCCTTCTGGTCTCCCGCGGAGAGAAGTTTCGACCAAGAAGCGGCTGCACCTCCAGCAGCGGCAGAAGGGAGGACGAAGCTTTCGCCGTACGGAGTTGCAAAGGCTCGGCAACGTTGGTCAGTGTTCGCGTGAAAACGTTGAAGGCGGCAATCCCGGTGAAGGCGCGGTTTTGCTCCCGCCATTCAAGAAAATCCGGCTTAAGGTAAGGGACGCTGAGTAAGCCATTTTGAGCGTAAGGTGAAGCCCCTCTCGCCCGCACTGAGCGGACCATAAGATCAATACGCACGGGGCAACCCTCGTATAGAGAAATAGTATCGTAACTTTCGACAGAATCGGGGTCTATGCAAATGCCTTACCAACTATCTCAAAAATGACGGCAAGCTGGAACTTGCACAGCAGATGGCCGACCCCGGCAGTCCCGGTACCATGTCGCTCTATGACCCCAGAGGCGATGAAATTTCCCTCGGTGAGGTTGGGGGAATTCCACCTAAGCTTGGAATTCCTAATGCTTAGTAAAGAGCTGCGTGGTCCAGGGTGTCCCGAAACTTACCCTTTGTGCAACAAAACAGCAATACTGGGGCTACCAGATCGTGTTAACAGACGCAAACCATCGGCCGGCAAACGGCACGGTTTATTTGAGCGCATTCTCGCGGACAGGTCGCATCCGGAGATGGGTTATGCGGCTGCCTGCACTCACTTGATGCCTTGCCGGTCGCGAAGCCACCAACACCGCCAGTTACACAACCACGGCATCAGTTTATCCGTGGCTCGGAGTACTTCAACTAAGGAAAAGGAGAACAGACGAACATGTTGCATTGCTCCAGATGTTCACTGATCAACTTCGCGAAAAAACTAAACTAAACGCCGCCAACCGGTAGAGCAGCGGCGGCCTGAACGTTTGCATTGTGATGTTGTTTCACCAGCTCAACAGTCCAATAGTAAGGATTCTCGCGGAGCAGGTGATTCCGCGATTCTAGAACCAACCGCCTGGCTAGACGGCTCACTCTATTGCCTGGCAGCGCGGGGACAGGCAGCCGATCGAAACCGTCTGTCTTCTCGCAATCCTCCAGCGGTATCACTGCCGCCGAACCATCGGTTGAAATAGAACTCTGCTGCGCGGTTGAGGCTGCGCTGGCGCGCGCAACGTTCAATTGCGGCAGAGCGCATCCGGCAAACGTCAGATCGGTCGTCACCTTCGCACGCTCGTCGTCGATGTTCGTGTCGATTTTGTGCGTAAAGCTGAATGGCACGTGGAATGCAACTCCGGTGTCGTGCGTGGCAGCCCCAACCCATACATCGCTTCCATCTACCACGCCGGCAGGCCAGATACGAATATGGTGCCGTTTCGTAACCGTGTCCAAAGACTTTTCGAACACCATCTCCGGTTCTGCGCCTTTGTAGAGCAAGGCGGATACCGGCGCCGTGGGGTATTGCCGCATTACATTGAAGGAGGCAAATGTGTGCGACAAGGTCCTCTTATTGGACGGATCGGCCAGCGACCAGCCGGCAGCCTGGAAGGCATTCTTCAACTGATCGCGCGATCCAAGAAATACCATGTTGATGATGTCCCCCACCATCCGTCCATCCGGCCGGTCAATCTCGTAGGGTTCGCTTTGAATCCATTTCTCCAAATCCTCAGAGGCTTCCTGCGCGGGAGCTGCCGACGCCCCGCCTAGCGCTTCCGGGGGTGGTGCGACGGTGAGTTTCATGTCCGCCCCCGGTGGTAAATGAATCTCCGGCTCGGGGAAGGGGACCAGCGCAAACCGCAATGCCATCAATGCGCCGGCTCCAATCGGCCCTAACTCAAATCTCTCCCAAATCTGGCCGCTCGCGCCTGTCAATCCGATCAAAGAGCGCGAAATCAGCGTCATCGATGGCCGTTCCCAAACTCCAAATATAAACTGATTCGGCTGTTTGGCCGCCAATACCCCCTTGATAACGCCTTGCTGTGTTACCTGTTCGCGCGAGTTGTCGATGGAAGCAAGCCTCGCTCTTAACGGAAACCGCTGGCCGCCGGGTGTTTCATATTGCTCGAAAGCGAGGTCCAATCTTGCTCGCTCCCGAAGGAGTCCTATTCCGACCGGCGAAGCGCGGCGTACACTCCCCAGTACCTTTGTGCCTTGCGGCACCAAAACCCGTCCGTTAACTTCCAGCGGTTTTATCACCACGCATTCGAATCGAGTCCCCTTTTTCGATTGGTAGCTGGTCAAGTGCGTCTTGAGCCGAACCTCCAGGGTGAATTGATCAGCCGGCGAAGCGAGCGCCAATTGTGCAACGGCGAAAGTAGCGAACAACAGCAGCACAGGAATCAAGCATGTACCTCAAAAGGTAAGGTTTGAACCGCCGGGAACCCGAGTGTATCACTGTTGGCGGCTATTCCGCACAACGGTAAAGTACTAACTCCTGGCTCTGGGCTGATAGAACTCTCGGACACAGCACTATTTTGCCAGCGATTGAACTTACGCGCATCAATTCGAAAATGAAATTCCCTTAAGAAGGTGCTGAATCCGGGATTACTCGAAACGAAGCGCTCACTTGTTCAGCCGCCGCAATGTGAGCGCATCAGCCCGTAGCGTAGCGTTGCGCAGCTTCTGCCAATCGTCTGTAACGTGAATCAGCTTACCCGTGATGTGGTTGCTCTGCTCGGAAGCCAGGAATGCGGCGTGCGCCAGTTGCAGGTCTGCCGAGACCCCTCCCGTTCGCCGGGTCTCCTTTGCAGCGGCGGCCACTGCCGGCTCCAACCGGCTCTCGGCCCGGATGATTTCATCGGTCAAATTAGTGTACGCAGGTCCCGGATCGAGGCAATTAATCTGAACGTTGTGGTCAACCATTTCCGCCGCCAGCGCTTCCACGAAGCGCACCACGGCCGCCTTTGAAGTGGAGTACGCCGAAAAATTTAATTTTGGGATCGCATCGCTTTCGCAGGTGAGCACCACGATTTTTCCGGAGCGCTTCTCAATCATCGCCGGCAGTACCGCCCGGCACGAATGAATAACGCCCATCAGGTTAATTTGTATCGCTTCGCTCCATGCCTTCAGCGGCGTCTGCAGGAAGGGCTGTAAGGGGCCTGGAATGCCGGCTGCGCAGATTAATACGTCAATCGAACTGCCGAAAGCAACTTTTGCCCGGTCCACCGCTAGCGTTAGCTGCTCCGGATCGGTGACGTCCGCGCGAACCCGTAGCGCATTGCCGCCCGCCTGCTCAATCTCAATATGAGCCAAATCGATTTCGGCTTTGCTGCGTCCAACCAGCGCAATTCTGGCGCCCAGCCGCGCGAATCCAAGCGCGAATCGCTTGCCTATGCCTCGGCCGGCCCCGTAACCAGAATGTTCTTCCGGTTGAACTCGCTTTGCTGTGAAGCCAGGCTCATTTTTCAAATACCAATCAACGATTTAGAGTAAACCAGCGGCATTGAACACCTCTTTTGGCCGACTTTTGGGAAAGCCGCAATGTACACTTTACTCCCCATTGGGGAGTGAATCGGGCCTTTTTGCGCTATACTCTTAAACAGCGGATTTTGCCTTTTGGCAATTCTAATCCGCATACTACCGTCAAGGGGCAAATGAGCAAAGAAGACAGCATAGAAGTTACTGGCACCGTAAGTGAAAAATTCCCTAGCGGGTTATTCAGCGTCCAGTTGGATCAGGACCGTACCGTTCTCGCGCACTTGGCGGGAAAGCTTAGGCGCAACCGGATCCGCGTTTTAGCCGGTGATCGCGTCACTTTGGAGATGTCGCCTTATGACCTCACAAAGGGACGAATCACCTATCGTCACAAGTGATTTCCTTCCCCAGCATTCAAATTCCTCCCGCAAGCGCATCTTAGTTGTTTTTGGAACGCGTCCAGAGGCGATAAAACTCTGTCCGCTCATTAAAACGCTAAAAAATTTCTCTGGCCTTGAGATTGTCGTATGCATCACCGCGCAGCACCGGCAGATGCTCGACCAAGTCTTATCTGTTTTCGATATCAGCCCCAATTTCGATCTCGATCTCATGCAGCCCGGTCAAACGCTGACTGCATTAACGGCGCGCCTCATGGCCGGTCTTGAACCGGTTTTCGCGCAGACGCAGCCGTCTCTTGTAATTGTGCAGGGCGATACCACATCCACCTTGGGCGGCGCGTTGGCGGCATTCTACGCCAAAGTACCCATAGCCCATGTAGAAGCAGGTCTGCGGACCTTCGATATGGATTCTCCGTTCCCGGAAGAAATGAATCGTGTGCTGACCGGACGCTTGGCTGCTCTCCACTTTGCCGCTACCGATTGGGCCGCCGAAAATTTGCTGCGCGAAGGAGTCGACGCCCGGACCATTGAGGTGACCGGCAATACCGGCATCGACGCCGTGTTGACCATTCGCGATGCGCTTGCCGCGGGAAAGTTGCCGGGCCTGGATATCCCCATCCATCCGGAGAAAAAGCTCATCGTCGTTACCGCGCACCGTCGCGAAAGCTTCGGCCCCGGCTTCCATCGCATCTGCGAAGCAGTAGCCGCGATCGCCCAGCGGGACGATGTGCAGATTGTCTGGCCGGTCCATCCAAATCCAAATGTTCAGCTGGCGGTGAACCAAATCTTGCGGAACCGGGAAAACGTGCTCTTACTGGAACCGCTCGATTACTTGCCTTTTGTCGATCTGATGCGCCGCGCTTATTTGATCGTCACCGATTCAGGCGGTGTTCAGGAAGAAGGTCCTTCCCTCGGCAAACCGATCCTCGTCCTCCGAGACAAAACAGAGCGTCCAGAAGCTGTACGCGCCGGAACCGTCAAACTCGTAGGTACTGATCGCGCCACAATTGTGCGCGAAGCCGCTCGCCTCCTCGACGATTCCGCCGAATATGAGCGCATGGCTCGCCTCCATAACCCCTACGGCGACGGGCACGCCAGCGCCCGTATCGCTGAGCGGATTCACCGGCATTTATCGTCTGAAGCGCCGTTGTTCAAAACGACGGCTGGTCCGTAACGGCATTCCGGTGCGTGCCGTCCATTAACATAAGAAGTTGCCACCGCTCGATTCACTCCGTACGGCGGTCCCGTCAGTCGAACGGAGACATTGGCCGCAAGTTTATTTCGGTGTTGCCGCCACTTCGCTGGCCACGCTGCTGCTTGAACTCGCCCTGACGCGCGTATTCTCGGTCGTATATTTCTATCACTTTGCGTTCCTTGCTATCTCCATCGCTTTGTTCGGCCTCGGCGCCGGCGGTGTGTTCTCATACGTCGTTTCCGGATGGCGCGGTTCGCTCTACGGCAAACTCGGCGCGCTCGCTACTGCCAACGCCGTTGCTATTGTTCTGTGCCTGGCATTCCTGCTCAATCCGCATGAAAGCATGACCACGCCATCCATGATGGTTGCTTATTTTGTAGCGGCCATCCCCTTTGTGCTGTCCGGCACCATCGTTTCCCTTGCCATCGCAGAAACCATAAAGCGCGTCGATCGTGTCTACTTCTTCGATCTTCTGGGCGCGGCTGGCGGTTGCGCGGTGTTAGTGCCGCTTCTGAAATGGGTGGGCGGTCCCAACACGATTCTTGTAGCGGCCGTCACCTTCGCTGTCTCAGCCGCCATCTGGTTCCATTTGGCTCATGCGCCGCGCGGCCGTATTGCGTGCGTGCTGCTCAGCCTGCTCCTCGTCGGCCTCATCACCTACAACTGGAAGTACCGGCTAATCGAGGTTCGTTCCGCCAAAGGGCAACTCATTAAAGATGAAGAGTTCGTCCAATGGAACGAGTTCTCGCGTATTGCTTTGAAGCCTGAGCCCGGCAGCGGAATGAAAAGCATCGTTATCGATGCCGACGCTGCGACCGGAGTGGCCAACTTCGATTTCAATCACCTGAGCGAATCGGAAAAGTTCAACCTGGCGTATGCCGGACCCGGCTTCGCTTATCTGCTGCGCCCCGCCGCGAAGACGCTCATAATCGGGCCCGGCGGTGGTTGGGACGTGTCGCGCGCCCTTGCCTCGGGCAGTAAAGACATCACAGGCGTCGAAATTAACCCTATCATCGCCGACGTGATCATGAAGAAGCGCTTTCCCGCTTACAGCAATCGCCTCTATTTCCGTCCCGAGGTCAAGATTGTCATCGAAGACGGCCGGTCGTTCGTGCGCCGCTCGCCTGAACATTATCAGGTTTTGCAGGCCACTCTTGTCGATACATGGGCCTCTACCGCTGCCGGCGCGTTTGCTCTTTCAGAAAACAATCTTTATACCACGAACGCGTTTCTCGATTACCTTTCTCATCTCACCGGCGACGGAGTGATGTCTTTCACCCGCTGGGGTTTTGTACCGCCCCGCGAGTCTCTTCGCGTTGTATCGCTGGCGATCACTGCTTTACGGCAATTAGGACAGAACAACCCGGCCGCCAATGTTGCGGTGATCCGCGAACACCTGCAGCAGTTGAACAAATGGGGCGCTCAGGACACCATCCTGGTCTCACGCCAACCGTTCACTCCCGTAGACATCGCTAAAATCGACGAATCAGCCAAGACAGCGCATATGGAAGTTGTCTATCGCCCCGGCACCGATGTCGAAACCCCGTTCCGCGCTCTGCTGCTCTCCTCGAACCACCAACAGTTCTACGGCAATTACGAATTCGATGTCCGCCCTGTAAGTGACGACCGGCCCTTTTTCTTTTACACCGTTCAGCCTCGCGACCTGTGGAAGTTCGTCCTTCATGCCTCGCGTGAGTCGGAGGACTACAAGGTAAACAACGCTTTACCCGTCCTGTTCGGCTTGGTGGGCATCAGTATCGTCGCCACTATCGTGATTCTTTCGCTGCCTCCGCTGGTTCTCCGCCATAGCTTACCGCGCGGTAAGGGAACCAAGCGCGCGCTGCTTTTCTTTCTGTGTATCGGCGCGGGCTACATTCTGATTCAAGTTGCCTTAATTCAAAAGTTCGTCTTATTTCTCGGGCATCCCACTTACGCGCTAACTGTAATCGTCTTTTCGATGTTGTTATCCAGCGGATTGGGCAGTTTCTGGAGCAAGCGCATTGTTCGCGGCCATCCAGGGAAGTTACAAGTGACTCTGCTGATTATTACCGCTCTTGTAATCCTTCTCTCCATCGTTGTCAGTCCAATTTCTGAAAGCGGAGTGGCCTTGGCGCGGCCGTTGAAAATCTTGATTTCGGTGTTGCTGATCGCACCGGCGGCCTTCGCCATGGGCATGCCCTTTCCCACCGGACTGACTCTGCTTGAGCAAATTATGCCTTCGGCCGTTCGCTGGGCTTGGGCCATAAACGCAGCGTCCAGCGTGTTAGGTTCCGCCGCCGCAATGTTCCTGGCAATCTATCTTGGCTTGCAGACGACTCTGATTATCGGAGGACTATTCTATCTGGCCGCTTTGCTGAGTGTTGCTACCTCGCCGTTGAGCAATCGCGTCAAAAACGAGATGGCCTACAAAGTCCCCGCTTAATTCACCAGCATGGGTACTTGCGAAGGAGTCCGCATAATGCGCAACGCCTGTTCCAGCGCTTCCGTGAAGAAATAGTCTCCCCACATCACCGATTCATCCACTCCCAATCCTTTGTGGACGTGATACACACCGCCTTTCAGAATGCCGCCCCACTTCGGATCGCCGTTGGCCAGATACTTCGTGCAAAGCGTCCTCAACATATGAATCGCCGTCGACCAGTAGAAGTGCCCTTTCATCGGATCGCCAATATGCCGGCACAAGCGGAACAAGCCGGCCGCCGCTATGGCCCCTGCCGACGAATCCACCAGCGACCGGTTCTCCTGCGGTGAGTTGTAATCCCACGGCGGAACTCCGTCAGCCGGCGTATGCGTGATGTAATAATCGGCGCACGCTTCCGCCGTATGCAGGAAGCGTGGATCGCGGCTGTATTCATATGACACCGTAAATCCATACAGCGACCACGCCAGTCCGCGCGACCAGCACGAATCGCCGCGAAAACCCTGCTGTGTCGATTGCCTCAAAAACTCGCCGGTTTCGATATCAAAAATTCCCTCATGAGCGGTCGAGCCGTCACCCCTCACCAGGCAGCGCCGCGTGGTAATGCAATGCCTCACGGCGATATCGCGCAGCCGTTTATCGTTCGTCTCGCGCGCCGCATAGAAGATGATGCCCACGTTCATCATGATGTCTATGAAGATCGATTCTTCCGCCACGAATGAACGCAAATATTGCCCGGTGTCGTTGAACCGTTGCGCCAGTGTCCGCCCCGCCTGGATAACCACATCCCGTATCGCAGCGTCTCGCGTGAATTGATACCAGCGGTAATAAGTTGAAAAGAAAATGAACCCTAAATCGTGTACATCGCTATCCGTCTTGCGCGGTTCAAGCGGCCTGCTGTAGCGAATGGCTTGTTCCATCCAGTATTTTGATTCCGGTTTGTCCAGCCCGATATGCTTCAGAAAAAGCCACATCATTCCAGGCAGGAAACCGTCGCACCAATGCGCCCAAGTGGGTCCCGCATGCTTCCACGCGCCCCCCACCGTGTACATCGGATAAAAATCGGGGTAGTTCTCAATCAATCGCTTCACTTGCTTTTGCGCGAAGCCGATCGCGTTCTCAAACAGCTCCCGGTCCGATTCGTAGATGAATTGAATCACTTATATACCTGCGAACTCAATTATAGGAGCCGGGCTTTCACTCTGCTACCATCGCGGGTGAATGTCAGCAAAAGTCACTATCCTGAACAACGGCCCAATTCGCATTGAAGGAGAATTTACTATCGAAGATCCCGAAGGAATTTCGTTCGGATTGGCCGGCCGTACAGTCATTTCCCTGTGCCGTTGCGGTCTCGCCGAAAACAAGCCGTTTTGCGATGGCTCCCACGGCCGTAACGGCTTTTCATCGGAATGTAAAGCGCGCGAACTCCCCCCTCCCAAGCCCAAAATTTAAGTTTCTGAAACCGCCGCCGTTCAATAGCCATCAAGAAAATCGATCCGGTTTTCGCCCCGCCAAGTCAAACAACTAGTCGTACCCGGCATGGCTTCCTCTTCAATCGATGCAAAACCGGCGTCTAAGCCTGCTAAAGCCGGACGCCTCATTGAGCTCGATATTCTTCGCGGCTTTCTACTGCTGTGGATGACGCTCACGCATCTGCCTACTAAAGCCAGCATGCTGTCGAACCAAACCTTCGGCTTCGTTTCCGGCGCCGAAGGCTTCATTTTCCTGGCCGGTTTCATGATTGGCCAATTGGAACGTCGAGTTGAGCAGAAACGCGGTCTCGCCGGTACCCTGCGCGATACCGGCAAACGCGCTCTGCGCGTCTATCTATATCACTGCGCCCTGGTGGCGATCGCCTTTACGGTCGTAGCTCAAATAGCTGTGCGCCTGCACCGCCTTGACTTACAGAATCTACTCTCCTTTTTTCTCCAGAGCCCGAAGCCGGCCATCATCGCCGCTGCGCTGCTGGAATACCGGCCATCGCTGCTCGACATTCTGCCCATGTATGTGGTCTTCCTAGTCCTCACGCCGCTAGCCCGCGAAATTGCGCGCCGCTGGACTTGGGATCCGGTCGTCTACATGAGCTTTACCATTTGGGCGGCTGCGCAATTCGGTCTCCGCGCCTGGGCTTACCGCCATGGCGATCTGTTCGGTCTTGGCGTCCCCGAAAACTCCACCGGCTCCTTTGACCTCTACGGCTGGCAGTTGCTCTGGTTTGTCGGCTTGGCTCTGGGAAGCATCAATGCCGACGTACTTGATGGCTCCGCCGATCCAAAGAAGAACGCCGCCGAACGTCTGCCCAAATGGCTCATCGGTCTGAGCGCCGCCATCGCCGTCAGCTTCTGCATTTTGCGCTACAGCCCCACAGGCCGTTGGATTGATCCAAATGTCTACGGCTGGCTTATCGACAAATGGCACCTCGGCCCCGCTCGCGTCATTAACTTCTCGGCCATCGCCGTACTGCTTGTTCGATTCGGCGCGCGGCTCGCGGCCTTTCCCGTGTTCTCACCGCTCATTTTGCTCGGCCAGGCATCTATCGAGGTCTTCAGCGTTCATGTTCTCTGCTGCCTCGCCGGCGACGCCCTCAGCCGCGATGCCGATCCTAATCTCCCTTGGTGGCAACAAATCCCGCTATTGGCGTTCACCTTATCGGCTCTATTTCTCACTGGCTATGCGCGGCGTGTCTGGGCGAAAAAGACCGCTGAGAAAACGCTTCAAAGGTGACTCCCCTTAATTAGCGCAAGCGCCTTCGCCCAGCGCGCCAGTCGGCGATCTTTATTTGCCGAACTTCACGCCGGTCACCTCCGGCTCAAGCAACAGCCCTCGAGGCAAAAGCGCGAAGCGTCTCCTCGATGCGGTAGAGCGAGTCTGACCCAAAATAGTCAACCGCCTTTCCGGCAGAGGTATTGTTGGATGTGCGGGAAAAGTTTGGACCCGACGACTGGAGAATTGATGTCTGCTGCCGACAAAAAAAATTCAAAGATTACCCGTGAGAAGCTCATCGATGTTCTCAATGAAGATTTATCGCGCGAATATCAAGCGATTATCGCTTACGTGAATTACTCGCAGGTTCTAAAAGGGGCGGCATACATGAACGTCGCAGCCGAGCTTGAGCTTCATGCGAAGGAGGAGTTAGCCCACGCTCTGCAAATTTCGAATCACGTCGATTATTTAGGCGGCATGCCGTCTGTGACGCCGAAGCCTGTGAAGACCTCTGAAAAACCGGAAGAGATGCTGAAGTTCGATCTGGAAAATGAGCAAGAAACCATCCGCCAGTACCGCCGCCGCGTCAAACAAGCCGATGAGTTAAACGAATTCGCAATCGCCGAAAGCCTTCGCGGAATCCTCGTCGAGGAACAAGATCACTTAATTGCATTGGCGACAGCGCTTGGCATCGATCCGCCAAATGTAGGGATCGCCGATTAGCCTTTAACGTTCTGTCGCCTCGACCGGCCCAATCTTTACCGGCGGTCCCAGCAGACGTGTTCGCCTTGACTTTTGTTCGGCCCTGCGGAATAAGAGCGCTCATTCGGAATCAAAGCAACATCACAAGTGCCGAGGCCGCGCGATTCACATCGCGACTACCACAGAACACAGATCTAGCGAGCGTAGTAGAACCTTGCTGAAATTCGGCCTAAACTCGTCGCCTTCCCATCAGTAAATAGATGACGAGGACGACGAGCAAGAGACCGCCAACGCCGCTTCCAACCATGGGGCCGCCATAGTAAAACCCACCGCCGCCGCCGAAAAGCAGAAGCAGAATCAAAATGATCAGAACAAGATTCATAAATAGAAGTATCCGATAGTCACTATACGCGAATGCGGGCGTGTGTGAATTCTAAGATTCCCGCGCTCACGCTGCCCCCGGCATCAATCTCCTCTTCAGCTTTGGCATCGCGTTCACCAGGCGCATTCCGGCTTTGACGATTGGAAAGACCGGGTTTTTCTTCGGGCCCGTGAACTGCTCCATGGCTCTCCGCGAATCCTCGACAGCCGCAAACGCATACTCGCGCATGGCTGCTTCATATTCGGCAATGGCATCCAGCAACGGTTTCCGGCCCTGGTGCGCTTCGGTCAACTTCGAGCTGAGTAAGGCCGCATCTTTCAGCGCGATATTGCCGCCGATGCCGCGATACGGCGTCATGCTGTGTATGGCGTCGCCCAGCAGCGTGACTCGTGTGGCCTTCCACGATCCCGTAGGGCGCGAGGTGCGCAACCCGTTCAGAAAAATTCCCTTCTCGTCGGCGATCTCAATGAGTTTGCGGAGATTAGGGTGCCAATCTGCCAAGGCGCGGCGCAACACATCCTTCAGTACGATTCCGGCCATGGAATCGGTATCTTTCGGCAGATCGAAATAATCTGGCCGTCCTCCCAATGCAAAGATCAGGTAGTTCTCGTCTCCTGCTAAAGGCTCCTCAATTCCTAGAAGGCGCAGTGGCTCGCCTGCCTCCGGCGAACGCTTCCACATCGCCATGAACAAACAGCAGGGTGCCGGCGGCATGATCATCACCGGGCCATCCAGTAACGGATGGGGAGCCAGCGCCAATACACCATCGGTAAGAGGAATTTTGCTGCCGATGCCTATCACGGCTGTGTCCACAGGATCGGCCATTGGCAGGTACTGTTTGCGAACGCGGGAATTGACGCCGTCCGCGGCCACGAGAATGTCCGATTCCACGCAACTGCCGTCCTCGAAATGCGCCCTGATCCTGCCGCCTGCGGTTTCCTCATAACGCAGGAAGCGCTTGCCAAAGTGTACGATTTCCTCCATACCCGCCAGCAGCGTGCGCCGCAGAGTGATGCGGCTGATGGAACGATGCCGCGCGACCGGGCCGTCTGCATTGCCGTTCATAGAAAGATGGAGCAGTTCTTGCAATTGCTCGGTCACGACCGTGAAACCCTGCGAGAAAACTCCTCCCGTAGCTTCGAAGATCTCCCAAAGATGCTCCGGCAGACACTGGTGCAGCGCCCTGCTGCCTTGCGGATCGATATGAATGCGATATCCCTGGGCGCGCGAATCGGGTGCCTCGTCCCGTTCATAAACCGCCACGCCGACGCCCGATTTCTTCAAACCCTGCGCCAGGCAAAGTCCACCCATGCCACCGCCGATGACGGCCACATGAAGATTCTGCTCGTTCATTTCGTTACTCCTGTATGTCTCTTGAGATTTTTCTTGGCGTTGTCCGAAAGAATCCAAGCCTCTGTATTCCGTTCGATAGCATCCATCTGATCGGCGCTGAACGCGGCTGTGCCGGAAAAGATCGCCATCAGCATGGCAGTCATCTCCTTAGAATCGATGTCCGCGCGGAAGGTACCGTCGGCGAGGCCCTGTTGAACCATCTGCTCAACCCCGCTGCGCCAATGGAAATGCATTTGATCGACAATCTTTTGCACCTGTGGGTCGCGCTTGCCCCGCAAGGTGAACTCTTGCAGAATCCCCCTTGGGCTAGTGGAACCAAGCTGCCCGATTGGAACGTTGTCCGTGAATTGGTTGCCCGGATCGCGGCAAAGAGGAAAATTTCAATTCAATCGCCACCGTTACCAAATGAAGTGCTCGACCTGCCGTTTGTTTGGCGTGCTATGGAGTGGGCAAAACCGAATGGGCAGATTGCATTCGCGCTTCATGCTAGGTTGCTTTTTCAGCAGGGCGACGGGATGGCGGAGGCACGTCAGGCTCTGTTCGAAGCGCTTGACGTTACGTCGGTCATCAATGGCGTGGAACTCAGACAAACCAAGGTCTGGCCCGAAATTTCAGCGCCGTTTTCTATTCTGTTTGCAACAAACAGAGTGCCGACTGCTGGCGCTGGCTTTCGACTGATCAGCCCTCGCCTAGAAGGGACGATGAACGATGCCGGCAGCATGCGCATCGACGCAATGAATGCTGAAATCGTGCAGTCGTGCCAGCTTGCCCAGACTCCTGATATTTTGAAAATCCTGTTCCGGGGAACGAGGGCCGATCTGGGGATCATGGAACGTATTCGGTCACAGGGGCACCCGACGATCGAGTCCTTCTGGCGAGAGACGATTGGTCGCACCGATCACGGCCACCTTGTAGGCAGCGGCAACGGCTATCAAAGACTTAGGCCGAGCAGTCACGTACCTCGGCGAGGAGATGGCTTGCTAGGTGAGGACGCGAGCCATCTCCATGGGCTACGGGAAATCACGACTGCGTCATTCACGAACGTTTCCATTGATAGCAGTCTGCTTGACCTTTTTTCGCTTGATCGCGTTCACCGCACCAGATCGATAGATCTATTCACTCAACCACTGGTTATTGTCCACCAGTCACTGCCTGCTGGGACAGGTCGCATTAATGTTGCGATCTCAGAAAATGACGTAATCTTTAACGAGACCTTTTACGGGTACAGTCCACATGGGCATTCAGACGCAAGCACACTTGTCCGTTATTTAGCGCTAGTTCTGGGCAGCAAGCTCGCAGTGTGGATAGCACTTATTACCAGCGGGAAATTTGGCTTTGAGCGCGAAGTAATCGAGAAGGCGACCCTAGATCGAATTCCATTGCCCGACTTCCGCAGATTTCGGCGGTCGCAGCGCAACAAGATTCTGTCATTGTTCGGGAAGCTACAATCCGGAGCGGCATCTTGGGATGACGTAGACGGATGGGTTGCCGGTTTGTACGGCCTCGGAACTGCGTGATCTCCAGGTGATTTCCGACACGCTTGAGTTCAATCTTCCCTTCGCGGAGAACAAGCGCAAAGCCCGGGAGTCCCCAACAGCGACCGAGAGGGAGCAATTTTGCGATGTTCTGGCTACCGAACTGGCACCGTGGTGCGAGCGGTTTGGCTCTCAGATTGTTGTTGATCCGTCCGACCGACCATCCATATCACCCTGGCACGGAATTGACGTTAGGACGAGCCACTTCAACTTCTCCGAATCGATTCCACCCCAGGACTGGGAGGGGCTGCTTCATGCTGCCGATGAAGCTGCCGCCTCAGAGATATTACTTCGCAATGGGAGCAATGGCCTCTTAATCGGAAGGCTCGCTCAAAGACGCTATTGGAGTGAGACGCAGGCGCGGCTGCTTGCACAGCGGATTATCTGGTCCCATCTTGGTCTGTTGAAGGGGAGCGGCGAAGAATGAGGCATGCGGCAGCCCGCACCCGCCCTGACCAGATTGCCGAATTGACGCGAGGCCTGGAGTTGCCCCTGCCAGAGATCGAATCAGTTTATATCGAGATTCTTGCCGAACGGCTGTTCCGCGCTTTCACTGACATTCGCGCGGAATTCCCCTTGACGGTGGCTTCTGGCAGCGAAGCGGAAGTGACTGCTCTAATGGAGTCGCGACTAAATAGGCTGATTGAGGAGGACCTTTTCTGGGGACAGCTTGTCCTCTGCGTTGGGAGAGGGAAGGAGAGCCAGAGCTTCGACGGCTCACATCTGGAGAAGCGCCCTGATCTCTCGATCTATTTGTCGAACAGAACCCGGCGATTTCCACTCGTTGTCGAAGCCAAGATTCTGGATTCTGCGACGGACCGGACGGTGGCTCTATATTGCGATCATGGGCTACGGCGTTTCGTTGAACGGGGAATACGCATGGGGCAATCGCGAAGCTTTCATGATCGCCTATTTACGCGATAATTCATCCATCGACATGACGCTGAAGCCCTTTCTCTCAAGCGCCATGCGGCATGTTCCTCCGGGCTATCTCGTGGAGCAACTCCCCGCTCGTACAGGCAACGGTTCCTCTAATTTGGCCTACTCACGACATGGTCGAGAGTTTGTTTATATCAACCAGATACCCCAGCGCATCAACCTGGATCGATTACTGTTTGGCACTTGTGGATGTCATAAGTCACATGGGCGACAACGCCTTGGGTGTTTCCGCGACTCTAGACTGCGAAGACGGTTATATCATGCGATCTTTGGCAGGCACTTTGCCGTATAACGCGCTTTCCGTAGAACTGAAAGCAGGGGATTGAGAAACGTTGTCTATCAGATGGACATGAACTTCAAAACTGACGGCCCAAGCGTTCCAAGCTAACGGCTAATCCATCAGCGCTCCGTTAACGACACCAGCGACGCTTTATGTTCCCTTACGAAGTTTGCAAGCCTCTGAATCGACGTGGGCTGAACGCGTCGCAACGGACTTGACGACCTTGTCTCGCCATCCAAGTACCACCGGCTGTGCATAAAATACCGCGCCTCCGCCTATTTGTAACCAAACTGTAATTCCCGGAAATAGGCCGCAAAATGGCCACGAACTCTAAAGATAGGCAAAACCGGGTCTCAACAGGCCTTGAGAATGGGTGCGAAATTAGCTAATTCCGTCCGCTGGACCATTGCGTAGGTCGCGCTCCGCCCTCCTGATGGGATTGACAAAACCGCTCCAGTTCTCATTCTTACAACCCGTTTTACGAGGTTCGCCGCCGCGTCGCCAAAATCCCGGGCCCGTTTTGAAAAGCCTGAGAATTCTAGAACGACCCCAAACTGACCTTCAAAAATCCGAATAAATGGCCGAAAAGCCATGGAGATCAGCCCAATTACCGGCTCAAAATGCCGCCGTGCGAAGCCCGTTCAGAGTAAGGCCAAATCGGACGCCCATCTTGAAGCCGCTATCTCCCTCTCCCCGCGCAATCACAAAACATCCAAAAGAATTATCTCCCTTTCCCCTCACGCACTTATCCTCCGATGTAAACGAAACTCCGAAGGACCAGCCGCTATCCTCGCACGTGTAGGCCGTACTCCGCACCAGCTCCTAACCGAGCACATTATGGAACTCTCCGCCACCCAATCCAACCGCCCGTTGACCAAGCCCTCACTCCGCCCAAATCCTCCGTCCATCCTCGCCTGCAAACTCGCTCCCAACCGCCGATTTATTCCCCACTCCCCTCTATATATATTTATAGACGGGAAATACCCTTCACCCCCGCAGATCCTCCACCAGTTTCTCCGTCGTCCGCAGCGTGAACGCCAGAATCGAAATCGTCGTAGTCTTGTCGGTGCAGTTGGGAAACACGCTCGCGTCGCAGACATACAAATTCTTCACGTCGTGCGTGCACCCAAACCGGTCCGTCACAAACTTCTTCGGATCGTTTCCCATGCGCAGCGTTCCGGTCTCATGCAAGCTCGTCCCCGGTATATCAATCTCGCCCGCGCCCTGGTACTCCGCCCCGCTCGCCCGCAGCAACTCCTCGCATGCCTGCTTCCCGTGCTCCCACATCAGCAGCGAATTCTTGTCCCATTGAAAATGCAGCCGCGCCGCCGGAATCCCGTACACATCCTTCACCTGCGGGTCGATGTCCACATAGTTTTCATCGCTCCGTTGCGTCGGAGCCTGAATGTAGAAACTCACCGGCGTCGGATAACGCCTCTTGATCTCCCGCTTGAAATCGCGCCCGAATCCCTCAATCTCGTCGTAGTACCCCGGAAACCCGCCGCAGCCGCCGTCTGGATAAACCGAGTACCCGCGAATGAATTTCTCCTGCTTCGGATTCTCCAGGTTCTGCCATCTCGGCATCCACGCCACTGTGCTCGACGACACATTGTCCGGAAAACTCGGCTGTCCCAGCAGCTGTGGAAAATAGCCTCGCGCCGTCGTCCCGTAGAGGTGATCGCACAAATTGCGCCCGGCCTGTCCGCTCGAATTCGCCATACCAGTCGGCCATTGTCTCGATTTCGAATTCAACAGAATCCGCGCGGATTCAACGCACGAAGCCGCCACAACCACAGCCTTCCCATACACTTCCACTTCCTGCTTCGTCGTCCTGTCGATGTAGGCTACGCCCTTTGCACGTCCATCCGCATCGCAGATCACATTTTTCGCCAGCGCGTTTGTTCTGATTTCCAGATTTCCCGATTTCTCGGCTGCTGGCAGAAAGAACCACGGAGTAGAAAAGAACGATCCCGTGTCGCAGCCCTCCGTGCAATTCCCGCAATAGTGGCACGCTGGATGGCCTTCGTGCGACTTGGTCAACTGGGCAATCCTATCCGGCAGATACGGAATGCCGGTCTTCTTAGCCCCGCTCTGCAAAATCCAATCGATACACCGGAAATTCATCGGCGGCAAATACTCGCCATCCGGATTGCTCGCGCGGCCCTGCACCGTACTCGCCACGCCGATCATCTTTTCTACCCGGCTGTAGTAAGGTGCAATCTCCTCGTACGTAATCGGCCAGTCCACGTCGTACCCATCGCGTGTCGCCGCCTTGAAATCGATCTCGCTGAATCGCGCCGAGCTCCGTCCCCAGAAATTCGTCTTACCGCCCACCGCGAAGCACCTCCGCCACGTCCACTCGGTACCCGGCGCAGTCGTGAAAGCAATCTCGTGCTCCCAGATGCCCTCCGTGTACTCGTTGTCCATGTAGCCGATATAGTTTTTGCTCTTCCTCGGATCTCCGAAGCCTCGGAATTTCATGTCGAAGGGCTGTTTATGATTGCGGAAATCCTTAGTCGGGTCAAGTCGCCGGCTGGCATTCAGCGCGCACACCTTCAATCCGGCATTGCACAGCGTGCGAATGGCCATCCCCCCGCCAGCTCCGGTGCCAATCACAATCACGTCGTATTGGGCTGCCATCTAATTCAAGCTCCTGTGCTCCGGATCGCCCTTATGCGGACATCCCGGCGATGCCGAATAGAACTTCAACCCCGGATAATCCAACGCTTCCAAGCCCATCCGGCTTGTGTAATAGCCCATCACCGTATACTGGCGAATCAGCCGGAAAAACTCCTGCTCCTCCTGTTCCTCCGTCTTCTGCTCTCGCTTATAAGCCAGCCTCCTCAGCACCGCCTCCTGGCCATCCGCCGGCAGCTGCATGAAATCTTTGCCGAACATACTGGTTGCGCTCGCATCCAGCCAAGTCAATCCGCGCCGGAACGGAAATTGCAATTTCGGATCGTGCGCCGTCATCAGGTCGATGAACTCCGCCACCCCGGCATCTCTGGCCCCCGGGTGATCGTCTCGCGGAATGATCAACTCAGTTACTTGATCCACAACGGCGAATTCCTCGGGCGTAAAAAACATTGGCTCGTAACTCGTCGCCCTGGTCCCGCTTGCTCCTGCCCACTTGCAGAAACCGGGAAATTGGCTCAGCGCAGCCACTTTCGCCAGCATCTCCAGCACTTGCCGTCTATCGGGAGATTGATTCGCCATTCGTCATTTCCCCTTTCGGCTCAACCACTCGTCAATCGGCTTTGTAGTCTTAGGCGTGTACGGCATCTGCACCTTCTGCCCCAATCCGGCCGACGCGTAAGCCGCATACAGCGCTTGCATCACCACGCGCCCGTCTTCGCCCGTCGCCTGCAGCGTTTCTTTCCCGCGCACGCACCGAGCAAAATGCCTCATTTCCTGTGGAATGCCGTAGTTCCAATGCTCTTCGAACACCGGGTAGCTCCAGCCCTGCGTAGTTGGCGCTTTCTCCACGGCGTATCCGAACCCGTACTCGCTGTAGGTGGGCAGCGCGTTCCCCATGTGCAAATCGGCGTACGAGACTCCTCCTTCTCCGAAAACCTCGCTCCGGTCCGACATGCCTCCGCGCCGCGCCCAGCTCACTTCCACCATCCCCACCGCGTTGTTCTCGAACTCCATAATGCAGACGCCGTCGTCGTCGCCCTTGGTCTTCGCGCCATGCACGTATGTTCCCAACTGCGCATAGATGCTTTTGATTGCCGGCCGCCCCAGAAACCAATAACAAAATGCGATCCCGTGGCAGCCCAAATCCATCAGCGCCCCGCCGCCCGATCGCTCCACATCCCAGAACCAATCGCTATGCGGCCCGAAATGCTTCTCGGCCTGCTTCACCAGGTACACTTTTCCGAATCCGCCCTGGTCCGCCATCTCCTTCGCCTTGACATATTTCGGCGTAAAGAAAAGCTCCTCCGCATACCCCAGCAGCACGCCCTCCTTCTTGCAGGTGTCAATCATCTCGTCCGCTTCGGCCAGCGTCATGCACAGCGGCTTCTCGCACACTACATGCTTGCCCGCTTGGGCGATGTCAATTGTCATCTGCGCATGCAGCTTATTCGGCGCGGTAATCGTCACCATCTCGATATCCGCTTCTTTCAACATCTCCCGGTAATCAGTAAACACTCGCGGAATGCCATATCGTTCCGCCAGCTTCTTGGCGTTACCCGGCGTAGGCGATGCTACCGCCACCACTTCTGCCTCTTCCGGCATGATCTGAAACGATGCGGCATGAATATCCGCCTCAAACTGCGACCCTATGATTCCGACCTTGACTTTTCCTTTACCGGCCATCTTTAGTCCTCCGCGCGCGATTACCAGACTACAGAGTCTTTTTCAACCAGGCCACCATCTCCGGCTTCCAGTGCTGCATGTCGGGCGCTTGCCAGTGGTTCATCCCATGCGCGCCGCCTTCGATCGTGATCAACTCGCAATTCGTCCCTACCTTGCGAATCGCCTCGCAGAATTCCGTCGATTGGGCATAAGCCACCTGATCGTCTTTGTTTCCATGAATCACCAGGAATGGCGGCATGGCTCGATGAACTGCCGCTATCGGCGAAACAGTCTGGAGCTTGGCCAATCCTTTTTCATCCAACGCCTCGGCCCCAAAGAAACGAATACCTCCGCCATTCGAGGCATGACGGTTGATAGTCGTCATGTCAAAGAGTTCGGGATGATCGCGCCGCATCTGCGCCAGCTTCCCGTAATCGCTTGGCCCATAGAAGTCGACAACCGCCGCTATTCTCGTCTCCGAAGTTTCGTGGGTGCCTGCGTAGTTCACCAGGAATCCACCCGCCGATTCCCCAATCAGCGCAACCTTCGAGGCATCCACTTTGTAAGTAGCGGCGTTCTTCTTCACCCACTCAATAGCTGTGTTCACATCCTCCATCGCTTGCGGAAAGTGAGCCTCCGGCGCGAGCCGGTAATCGATGCTGAACCACGCAAAACCGGCGTTGCCAGCACGTCGAAGAGCGGCCGGACGTTCGTGTCGCGGTGTCCTCCGTCGAATCCGCCGCCGTGTACCAGAATCGCCGCCGGAAACGGTCCTGGGCCGTCAGGGACATGCAGATCAAGCAGCAGCGCCTTGCCATCCGGATGAGCGAACTCTACGCCCGTTTCGTTCAGGCCAACAACGCCAAAAAAAGTCAGCATGAATGCGGCTTTCCACATTTATTTCAGTACCCCCTCGATGGCTGTCCTCAGCGAGGCTTCGTCCAGGACTCCAGGATGATACATCTTCACGATGCCCGCTCTATCGACCAGCACCAGAGTCGGCGTTGTACTCACGCCGAAGCGTTGAAAGTTCGAAGCATCCAACGGCACTTGCATCTTCGGAATGCCCGAGTAATATTTGTCGAAAACTCTGCTGATGAATGGCGTTTCCGTCGCGGGTGCGGCGTGCTCTTCTTGCGCGGTATAGCCGTACCGCCGGGTCGGTCCCACTACCACCAACCCCCTCGGCTCCATCTCAGCAGCCAGCTTCGCCAGAATAGGCGCTTCCGCCTTGCAGTCGGCGCACCAGTGCGCCCAGAAGAACAGCAGCACCGGCTTGCCTTTCCAAGAGGCGGCCGGGCTCGGCTTTGTGCCAATCCATTCGGGTATGCGCACCAAGGGCATGGGCCTGCCCTGCAAGGTCATCAGGTTGATATTCTTCTGCAGCCGGTCGGCAAGTGAGGTGTCCTTCCACTTCGCCTGGGCTTTCTTCAACAGCAGCAGCGCCTCCGGCCGCTTACCGCGTGAAAATAAACACTCCGCTTCCACCTCGTAAGCCGCACCCAATGCCAGCGGCAAATGCGGTTCGCTGTCCATCCCTCGCAACCCCAGCAGCTTTTCAGCGCTCTGCCTCACGTCTTCGGCTGTCTGAAAAGCTTCGTCCGGTTTGCCGTATGCGATCTCCCCGCGCGCTAACCAGGCTAGCGCCTCCAACGCTTCTGGAGTGTCACCATTCAGTCTGCGGTATTGCTGCGCCATGGCCTCGGCTGAAGCTAAATCACCATTCTTCAGCGCCTGTTGCACATACACCACAACCCGCGGCGGTACAGGCTGCCCGTACGTCTGGCTCGGTAGGTCTTGCGGGAGCGCTGCTGACGACAGCAGCAGGAGCGCCGCTATTGAACGCACAACTCTTTGAGGTATTGGCGGAACTGTTCGCCCAAATCATGCCGGCTTAGCGCAAATTCCACCGTGGCCTTCAGGAACCCGAGTTTATCGCCTGCGTCGTAGCGCTTGCCTTCAAACTTCAACCCGTAAATCGGCCGATTCCTCAGCATATGTTTCAGAGCGTCTGTCAACTGGATTTCGCCGCCGCTGCCGGGTTCCACCGACTCCACGCTCTCGAAAATCTCCGGCGTCAAAACATACCGCCCGATGATCGCCAAGTTCGAAGGCGCGTCCGCCGGCTTCGGCTTCTCCACCATGTTCCTGATCCGGAACAATCTTCCTTGTCGGCCATTGTCGGCCACCTGTTCGGCGTCCACCACGCCGTAAGCCGAGATTTGGTCTTTAGGAACTTCCATCAGGGCCAGCACCGAAGCCCCGTAATATTCGTGGATATCCATCAACTGCCGCAAACACGGTGTTTCGGACGCAATAATATCGTCGGAAAGTACCACGGCAAACGGTTCATGACCGACCAGTTCCTTAGCGCGATTTACTGCATGACCCAGCCCAAGTGCTTCTTTCTGACGCACATACGAGACGTCGATCATATCCGAAATGGCCCGTACCATAGAGAGGAGTTCGGTCTTGCCCTTCGATTCGAGCAGTTGCTCCAATTCGAAACTCACGTCGAAATGATCTTCAATGGACGATTTGCCGCGCCCGGTGACAATGATAATATTAGGAATGCCGGAGTGCAGCGCTTCCTCAACTCCGTATTGAATCAATGGTTTATCGACAAGGGGCAGCATTTCTTTAGGCTGAGCCTTCGTTGCCGGAAGGAAGCGGGTGCCAAGACCTGCCGCGGGAAACACCGCTTTTCGTACCTTTGCAATCATCTAAGTTGATTGTACGGTGAGCGATGCAGCAGCATCAATCCCGCATTGTTCGCGCTTGAATGGGCGAAACGTACCGCTCACTGGTCCGCCATTGGCAGTCTATCATTTTGTGTGCTACTCCTAGGATTTAGAAGATGGCTTACGTAATCGCTGAACCCTGTATTGGAACGAAAGATTCTGCGTGTGTCGATGCATGTCCGGTCGATTGCATTCACCCCAAGAAGGACGACGCGAGGTTCGAGGGCGTGGAAATGCTTTATATTGATCCGGTTGAATGCATCGATTGCGGCGCCTGCGTGCCGGTTTGCCCTGTTTCCGCCATTTTTGCGCTCGACGATCTGCCTGAAAAGTGGAATAGTTTCGCTAAGATCAACGCTGAATTTTTCGGCCGCTAGGGCCGGTAAGTAGCGCAGGAAGTATCGGTTTCCCAGATTCGCACGAACGCCACCGTGCCGGGGCTAACTTCGCGCTGAATCTCGTCATAAAAGAACTTCGCGATGTTTTCGGCGGACGGGTTCAGCCGATCGAATGGCTTGAGTTCGTTTATGAACTTATGGTCGAGGTATTCGCTGGCCGCGCGCACGCGCTTTTTCAGGTCGGCGAAATCGTGAAGCAATCCGTTCTCGTCCAACTCCCCCGACATGCCTACCTGGACGCGATAGTTGTGCCCGTGCAGGTTTTCGCACTTCCCGTGATAGTTCCGAAGGAAGTGCGCGGCGGCGAAGGTATGCTCTACGTAAATCTCAAACATTGAAAAATTCTTGAACGTCCTCCAGTTTCTTGGTCAGCCGGTAGGGCGGCAGGCTCTCGAAAAACACCTTGCCATACGGCAGCTTGGTAATCCTATTATCCAGCAACACCAATGCGCCTCTGTCGCTCACGGAACGGATCAGCCGGCCAAAGCCCTGCTTTAAGGCCAGCGCAGCCTGCGGAACCTGGTAATCGTAAAAAGCGTTGCCGCCACTCTGGCGAATCGCATTCGTTCGGGCGGCGATTACCGGATCGCTGGGCACTGCAAACGGCAAGCGGTCAATAATAACGCAGCTAAGCTGCTCGCCTTGCACGTCGATTCCCTGCCAGAAACTCGACGTGCCGAACAGCACCGCTCCGGGTGTTGCCCGGAAAGTCTCCACCAGCGCAGTGCGCGGTGCGTCGCCCTGCAGAAGAAGCGGGTGATCGAGCCGAATTTTCAGCAGATCGTAAACCTGCCTCATCTGCTGATAGCTGGTGAACAGAACAAAGGCACGTCCGCGCGAAGCTTCCAAGACATGTTCGATGACGTCGGCAGCCCGCCAGGCGAACTCCGGCTGGCGTGGGTCGGGCAGATGCGGCGGCACATAGAGCAGCACCTGCTTGGCGTAATCGTAGTGGCTCTCAATCAGCATTGTACGAGCCGTGGGTAGGCCCAGCCGCGTTTGCGTGTAATCGAACCCGCCTGCCACGGCCAGTGTCGCCGAAGTGAGCACTACTGTGTCCACCTGTTCGAACAAGCGCGTCGAAAGGGTCTTCGAGACGTCAATTGGCGTTGCCTGCAGGTAGACTCCCCGGCCGCGCCCTTCCACCCAATAAACGCTGGTTGGGTCGGAACACTCCAGCCAGAAGCGCCCACCTTCTTTAATCAGTTTGACGCGGCGCACCAGCGGCAGAACGTCTTCAATGGCACCCTGTACCAACTCCAAACGCGCCGCCAGCGTATCCAGGGCGAGCAGCAGCTCACGATACTCCAAATCATGCCGCGCGAGGAATGCCTCCTGCTGGTCGAACCCTTGCCGGCCTTCACGTGGAAACAACCCGAAGAATGCTTCGGTCCGGTCACCCAGCTGGATCAGGCATCTATCCAGTTCGGGCGTGGCAAAGAGTTTGCGTCTCGAAACTGCGGCGGTGTCCTTGATTACTTCCTGAATCTGAAGGTTGCTGACACTCATGCCGAAATATTGCCCGGCGACGTCTTCGATTTCGTGCGCCTCGTCGAAAATCACCGCGGCATAGTCCGGCAAAATCGACCCGAAGGCCCGATCGCGAGCCGCCAGATCGGCGAAGAACAAGTGATGATTGACAATAATGATGTTGCTGGCCAGCGCACGCCGGTGCATTTCAGTGATAAAACAACGGTCAAACTGCGGGCATTTCTGCCCGGCGCAATTGTCGGCGCGGGCGTCCAGTTTCCACCATGCGCTGCTCACTTCGGGAATGCCGTGCAGCTCACTGCGATCACCAGTCTCGGTGGTCTTCTCCCAATGGCGGATCAGTTTAAACTCGCGAACCTCCTCAAGCCCCGTTAAGATCGGTTCCCGATCGGCGTCATAGAGTTTCTGGCGACAGAGATAGTTCGCCCGGCCCTTCATATAGCAAGCCTGAATTGGCTGTGCAAACAACGATTCGAGGAAGGGCAGATCTTTAAAGAAAAGCTGCTCTTGCAGGGCTTTGGTCCCTGTGGAAATCACTACGCGCTTTCCTGAAAGGATGGATGGAACCAGGTACGCGAGGGTCTTGCCCGTGCCAGTGCCCGCTTCGACAATCAGATGCCGGCGCTCAGACAGCGCTTCGGCGACGGCCTCGGCCATCTCGAGTTGACCGGGTCGAAATTCGTAATTCGGGTGCGACTGGGAAAGAATGCCCTTCCGTCCAAAAAAGCTTTTGAGCGTCAGCTTAGACGAGGGGCGATACGACGTTTCGATTTGACTGGTAATGCTCACTCGGACACGGCCGGAAGGGGAGAACCCCCAGTGTAGTACGTATTTCCGGCCGTTTATCTCGCTGGTAGATCGAGAATGCCGCGCAATTCGGCTTAGAGGTGTTTGTCGAGCATTTTCTGAAATTCGGGCTTGCCGATTGCTCCGACCTTCTGTTCGACAATCTGCCCACCCTTGAAAAGCAAAACTGTGGGAATACCGCGAATTCCATAGCGCGAGGCGGTCTGCTGATTGGAATCAACGTCCAGTTTTCCGACTTTGACTTTACCGGTGTACTCCGAGGCAACCTGGTCAACGGTTGGCCCCATCATGCGGCAAGGGCCACACCATTCCGCCCAAAAGTCCACTAGTACGGGGACTTCGGCGCCCAGCACATCCTTATCAAAAGAATCGTCAGTGAATGTCAGTGTGTTATCGCCTGCCATGATTACAATCTCCTATAAATTGATGTTCAAATGCGAAAATTCGATTCAAGCCCTATGATAATCAACAAGCTACGGGCGGCTCGACTCTTCCCGATCCCCTCGCTAGTATACGAGAGACTAGGACGCTGCGACGCTCCGTTGTACTAAACTGAGGGGCAGATAGCATTCCTGCGTCCAAGGTTCTTCTTGACTCGCCGCCCAGCTACGCACGCCCTTACACTTATTGCTGCGCTAGTCGTGCCTTTCGCTTTGACTTGTCCGGCAGCCGCCGGGCAGGAAGGCGACCCGCATTCGCTTGGTGAGAACCAGTTCGGCGTCAGCTCAAATTTGTTCACCGTATTGGCCGCCATCAATGCGGCAGGTTATGACACTGGCATCGATTCCGCGCTCAACGATAAGTACAAGCTTCGGACCCAAATTCGCGAAGAACTCGCCAAACGCCAGATCCCCAGCCTTCCCGAACTGAAGGCCCTTTATAAGGACCACAAGAAACCAACCGGCGCAGCCGACCTGGGCCAGTATATTTCCTTTTCACTGTTGGCGGGTGATTCTCCTAAATTCGAACTGCCCTCCGGCGACCTGCCGCCGGATGTCGAACCCTTGCGGCCGCTCAGCGCGCTGCTGGAGCGGTTTTATAAAGAGGCGGACATCGAGGATCTTTGGAAACGGTCGCAGCAGGCATATCAGGGCGCCCTCAGAGAGTATCAGGACCCGATCATCAACACGCTTTTCGAAGCTAACGGATACCTGCGGAATCCATCGGGCAATGCAGCCCAGCGTTTTCAAATCTTTATCGATTTGTTGGGAGAACCCAATCAGGCGCAGGTGCGGAGTTATAAGAACGATTACTACGTCGTGATCACACCTACCGCCGAACCGGTATTGGATGAGATTCGCGATGCTTATCTGGCCTACCTGATAGATCCGCTCAGCTTCAAATACGCAAGCGCGATCAAAGACAAGCAAGCGCTGCAGAAGTTTGCCGATGACGCGCCCGCGCTCGACCTGGCATATAAAGACGATTTCAAGCTGCTGGTGACAAAGTGCCTGATTAAGGCGATCGACAGCCGGCTGATGCATGGCGGCGCTGAAAAACGAGAGGCGTATGTAAACGACGCAATGAGACAAGGTTTCATCCTGACGGCAGCTTTTGCCGATCTTCTTCCCCGTTACGAGGCTCGCCCGGACGCTTTCCGCTTGTATTACCCCGATTTAATCGCAGCGGTGGATGTAAAGAAGGAGCAGAAGCGTCTAAGGGAAGTGCAGTTTGTGCAGAGTGTGGCTCCGCGCATTGTCGCTCCGCCCACCAGAATGGCGTTAGATCCGGCGGAAGAATCGCTTCAGACCGCCGAGGGTTTGTACGAGCAACGAGACCTTTCAAACGCTGAGAAGACGTTCAAGAAAGTGTTTGAGCAGACGGCGGACAAATCGATGCATGGCAGGGCCTATTACGGCCTGGCGCGTATCGCTGCCCGCGAGCAGAGATTGGGCGAGGCGAGGGAATTATTCCAACGTACCGCCGACAGCAACCCGAATCCCACCATTACCGCCTGGGCGCATGTCTATCTGGGACGGCTCGCGCTGGCCGGCAGGGATCCTGAAAAGGCCAACGAACAGTTTAAGACTGCACTGGCAATAAACGGCATTTCGGCGATGGCGCGTGACGCCGCGGAAAAAGGCTTGGAAAGCAGTTCAACGACAGGAGACAAACAACAATGAGATCACGACTTTTCGCATTCGCGAGCATTTCATTAATGGCAGCACTGCCGCTGCTGGCACAACAACAGCCCAAACCGAAGTCACAAAAGGAACTGGCGGCGCTTCAGAAGGTGCAAGCGGCGCAACAGGCCAAGAACCCCGCCGGTGAACTGGCCGCGATAGACGATGTGCTGACCAATTTTGCGGACACGGAGTTCAAGTCCCAACTGCTGAATATGGCGCTAGGCGCCGCGGAGCAGACCGGCGACGATGCGCAAGTGGTGACCTGGGGCGAGCGAGTAATCCAGAACGATCCAAACGATGTGGCGGCCCGCGTCTCTTTGGCTGAGCGTATTGCGCAGCATACCCGCGAGAACGATTTGGACAAAGCCGACAGTATTAAAAAAGTGAACGATTACGCGAACAAGGCATTGGACCTTCTTAAAGGCAACGTTCCCGCGCCTTCCGGCATCCCGCCAGATCAATGGCCGGAGTACAAGAAGCAGCTGACCTCACAGGCCTACGATGCCCTCGGCCAAGTGGCTGCGCTGGATAAGAAGTATCCTGACGCGATTACCAACTTTAAAGCCGCTACGGACGCTTTTGCAAATCCCGTGGCCACTGCCCGTCTCGCCAAAGCCTACGTCGACAGCAAACAATACGACGACGCCATCAGCACCGCCGATAAAGTTCTAGCGCAGAATGATGCGCCAGACGCTGTTAAGAAGTTTGCGCAGGCCCAGAAAGACGCCGCCACGAAACTGAAGAGCGCGAAATAGCCAAGCATAGCTGAATGACAACTCCAATCGAGAGATTGGAAGAGAGGCTCGGCTATCAGTTCAAAGATAGAGAGCTTCTCTTCCGGGCTCTCACCCACCGTTCATGCGCCGCCGAACGGGGCGCACTCGAAACCACCGACAACGAACAATTTGAGTTCCTTGGCGATGCGGTTTTGGGTTTCGTGGTGTGCGAAGCGCTAGTGGCTCGTTTGTCCGAGGCGAGGGAAGGCGAGCTTTCGCAATGGAAGTCGCACCTGGTTAGCGCGACCCATTTGCACCGTTGCGCCTTGTCTTTGAATTTAGGCGAGTTCCTACTGCTTGGAAAGGGCGAGGAACGGAGCGGTGGGCGCGAGCGCAAAACAGTTCTGGCGAACGCGTTCGAAGCGCTAATTGCCGCGCTGCATCTGGATGGAGGCATCGACGCTGCCAGAAGATTCATCACGGATACAGTGTTGACGGGCATGGAAGAGGTGGACGGCGGCAACGTCGAACTGCTGAACCATAAGAGCGTGCTGCAGGAGCGTACCCAGGCCATGGGTTTGCCGATTCCGCGCTACAGCACGGTAGCAACCAGCGGACCCGAGCATGCCAAGGTATTTACAGTGGAAGTTCGAGTGGGCGAGAACTTAATTGGCCGCGCTACCGGCACATCTAAGAAAGCGGCGAGCCAGCTAGCGGCTGAGGTCGTACTCGGCCAGTTGCCTAGGCACCCGACTCCTTGAGCAATCTCAAGATATCGGAGAGTTCTTTTTTCAGTTCCTGATAAAACGCTGAAGTACCCGAGAATAGCTCGGCTTGCCGGCGCGGTACAGCTAGAGGTTTGGCTATGATCTCGCTCCGCTTCGGCTTCGTCTCCAGCACCTTGCGAGCCCCTTCTATCGTGAAGCGCTTTTCGTAGAGCAACCGCTTGATCTCAAGTACCATCTCCACATCTTTGCGGCGATACAGCCTGTGCCCCGTACCCGATTTCTTGGGTCCGAGACCATTGAATTCCGACTCCCAGAAGCGTAAGACATAGGGCTTGATGCCCGCAAGTTTGGCTACTTCCCCGATCCGGAAGTAGAGCTTGTTCGGGATCTCCGGGTCTATTAACGGCTGTTGGGCCAGATCTTCCATGGGAGCCTGAACGTACGACTTTTAATTGTAACGGGACAGGAGGAAATTTGCGAGGTTAATGTGCATGGCGACGTTTTACTGAATCTCCAGGCTCACAGTTACGGTGGCCCTAATTTCCAAATTGCCGGCTTCGATAGGCGTTCGTGCTCCCGGGGCCATCAACTGGTTAGTAACAAACTGTCTCACCGGAGTGAAACCGGGCGCTTCCCCTGTCTCCGCTTGCAGCACTCGCACGACCTTCAGATTGAGGGCCTTTGCAATAGCTTCAGCCGATGAGCGCGCCTTCTCAGTTGCTTCCGCCAGCGCCTGTAACCTGATAGCGCGATCGTCCTTCAGGTCGAAATTAATGGAGTTGATATTGTTGGCGCCGCTGTTGCTAGCGGCATCAATCACCTTACCCAGGAGCGATAGGTCGGTAACCACCACCAATATAGTATTGCTCGTCTGATAACCCGTGAGCTTTTGGGGCTGGCCGTTCGTGTATTGGTATTGCGCCGAAATGGCATAGCCTACGGTCTTAAGCTCACCTGCCGAGCCGAGTGTCTTCTTCAAAGCATCTAATACCTGCGCGGTCTGAGCGGCATTCTCAGCCGCCGCCGCTTGCGCCGTAGGCGACTCATTGATCACACCGATGGAAATCTCGGCCCGGTCTGGCTTGACCTTCACAATTGCTTCGCCCGACGCGCGCACGAAGTGTACTTTGTTCATGTCCTGGGCCATCAAAAGTGCTGGTACTATCAGGATCAGCGCTAATTTCCTCTTCATGGGTTTAAAGTTATCAGGAATTCTGTCCGGAATCTAAGTCTCGCCTCGGCAGGTCTGGCTAATCGCGATTGCCGATCGGTTTGAAGCCCATTGAAACGTAAGTAGAAGAGCACCATCTTCATAAGTAATGAGCCGAGTTCGTATCATTTCGGGCCTTGTCGCCCTGCTTCTGATCGCGGCGGGAATCGGCGGGTATTTCTACGCGAAAACGCTAGTTCCGCGGTTGAAGACACGCGTCGAACAGGCCCTCTCAGACCGGTTCGACGCCGATGTCCAACTCCAAACTCTGAACGTTTCTCTGCTGCCGCGCCCGCGGGTGTGGGGCGAAGGCCTCAGCATTCGCCACAAGCAATGGATGGACCCGCGTCCGCTGATCTACATCCGCCATTTCAAAGCCGCCACCGATTTTTCCACGATCCTCGACCGCCGAAACACCGTCTCGCTGGTAACTTTGGACGGGCTCGAAATCCACATTCCGGCGCGCGGCCGCTCCACTTTGAAAGCGGGTATGGAAGCCAAACAGGAAGTGGCCAACGCCCAACCTGGTTCCGACCGCACGCAACTCCGCTTCCTGATTCAAACCATCGTGGCTACCAACACGCGCCTCGAAATCGAACCGAAAAAAGCCGGCAAAGAGCCCCTGCTGTTCGGGATTGAGGAGTTGATTATGCGCTCGGTCGGACCCGGCGAAGCAATGGCGTTCACGGCTAAGCTGACGAACCCGACGCCGCCCGGTCTGATCGATACGGAAGGCCACTTCGGCCCTTGGCAGCGCGACGACCCGCGTTCTACCGCCGTCTCCGGCGACTATACCTTTCGGCACGCCGATCTAGGCGTGTTTAACGGCATCAGCGGGATTCTTTCGTCAACGGGCAAGTATAAAGGCGTGCTGCAGCACATTGAAGCGGACGGGGAAACCGATACGCCCAATTTTGCATTGAAGAGCGGCGGCGCGCCGGTCCATCTGAAGGCCGCTTTCCATTCCGTGATAGACGGTACGAATGGAGACACTATTCTCGACCCCGTCAACGCAGCCTTCCTGAACTCGGAGTTCGTCTGCACGGGCGGCGTTGTACAACAGCCCGGGAAGAGGGGGAAAACGGTGACGCTGGATGCGTTCACAAAACGCGGACGTATTGAAGATATCCTCACCCTTATTGTGGGAGGCAAAAAGCCGTTGCTGACCGGCAACGTGAACTTCAGAACGAAGATCGAAGTCCCGCCGGGCTCACAGCAGGTTTTAGATAAATTGAACCTCGACGGCCAATTTGGTTTGAACTCCGCCGAGTTTACCAGCGCCGAAGTCCAAGAGAAGCTGAGAACACTGAGCGATCGAGCGCGCGGCATATCGAAAAAAGAGGAGGATCGCGGCGAAGGCGCCGAAGCCGCCAATGTAGCCTCTAACCTGAAGGGCCGCTTTAAGCTGGACAACGGCAAGGCCACTTTTTCGCGTTTATCGTTCAATGTCCCCGGCGCGTTCATCAATCTGACCGGCAGCTACGATCTGCGTTCGGAAAAAATCGACATGGAAGGACGCTTTCGCATGCAGGCCACTCTTTCCGATACGCAATCGGGCTTGAAGCAGTGGATGCTCAAGCCGCTCGACCCGCTATTCAGGAAGCACGGCGCAGGTTTTGAATTGCCCCTGGAGGTTGGCGGAACGAAAGATCACCCCATAATCGGCACGACAATCCTTCATCATCAGGTCAACATACACTAATAGCTGACTTATGAATCCGATTACAAATTGCGCACTGGCAACCCTGGCGCTTGCCGCACTGACCGCGGCCTCAGCGAACGCCCAGATTGACAAGCAGCCTTTCGGTACAGCCGATGGCAGAGAAATCTTCCTCTACACTCTGAAGAATGCTTCCGGCATGGAAGTGAAGATCAGCAACTACGGCGGAGTAATCACCCAGATCAAAGTTCCCGACCGCAACAAGAAGTTCGACGACGTGGTTCTGGGCTTCGACAATCTGGAAGGCTACCAGACCAATACCTCCTACTTTGGTGCGTTGATTGGCCGTTACGGCAACCGCGTCGCGCATGGCAAGTTCCAGCTGAACGGCGAGACCTATCAGATTCCGACCAACGACGGTCCTAATTCGCTGCATGGCGGCACTACCGGATTCAACAAGCGCATTTGGGACGCGAGAGAAATGACCAGTAAAGATGGGCCGGCTTTGGAACTGCATTACTTAAGCCCCGATGGTGAAATGGGCTTTCCCGGCAACCTGAACGTGACAGTTCGCTACACGTTGGAAAAGAAAAACGCCTTGCGCCTCGATTACAGCGCAACGACGGACAAGGACACCGTCCTCAACCTGACCAATCACTCGTATTTCAATTTGGCCGGCGCGGGCAGCGGCACGATCTTGAAGCACATGCTTACCATCAAAGCCGATAACTACACGCCGGTGGACAAGACGCTAATTCCTAATGGCGCCGTTGAGCCTGTCGCGGGTACTCCTTTTGATTTCCGCCGGGCCACCGAGATCGGCTCACGCATCAATCAAGACGACGAGCAACTAAAATTCGGCAAGGGCTATGATCAGAACTTTGTGCTGAACCAGCCCAATCTGAATCAAATAGCAGTGAAAGTGGAAGAACCCACATCGGGCCGCACTCTGGAGGTTTACACAGACCAGCCCGGCGTCCAGTTTTACACCGGCAATTTTCTAGACGGCAAAATGTCCGGTATCGGCGGCCAGTTCAACTACCGAACTGCCCTGTGCCTGGAGACGCAGCACTTTCCCGACTCCCCCAATCACGCCAATTTTCCGAGCAGCGAGTTGAAAGCCGGGCAGAAATTCCACAGCACTACGATATACAAGTTCGGTACTGAGTAAAGGGGACGGGCTAGAGAATGCCGGCCTTGCAGACCGGACGAAGCTCGCGTGTCAGAGTGGTTAGCCGGTCCATGCGATCGCTTGGAGATGCTATCTCACACTGGAAGCCAGTAGGACGCCGCGTAGCGAGCGGTGTCCCACGTTCCAGGAGGTGATCCATCAGCGCTGCCCTTATGTTGGACGATTCACCGATAAACAGCCAATCCCGGGAATTGGAAATTCCATAAACTCCCGAAACCTCCGGCGCGTTTTTCTGGATGGAAGCCACGGTGAACGACACGGAAGCGCAAGGTTCAAACGGCATTCTTTTGAAAACCTACCCGCTGATGATCCATTCGAAAATTGGACGCCAGCGGTGGTTTTTGATAGGGCTTGCGAGCGCGCACCTTCAATGCTTTTTCAGCATCTTTCTTTTCTCTTTCCACGAGGAGGGGTTCGAAATCGGTTCCGACGACTTGATAGGTGCGGAACTTCTCGAGATCTATGGGTCCTTCAGTCAGCGCTCTGGTCAGGATTTGAAGGCAAAAATTTGGCCCCTCCTGAACGGAGACACGATGCTTACTGAAGAGCGCTAAATCCACCTCAATGGAGTAGACGTGCTCAGATGGCGGTTTCTCAACGGCACGGAACAGGAAACATCTCTTGTTTCCGTTGTGCTTGAAGCCTTCATAGGCGAATTGCAAATTTCACCTTCTCGCTTTGCGGAGTTGTTGCCGGATCATGAAAGGAGAGCCCACATTTTTAGAAATATACATGCAGCCTCCTCCGGCCGATGTTTTCTAAGAGAATGCGTTCAGAAATCTGACTTAGTTCAGAGGGCTGAAGAATGGGCGGGAGTGCTCAGACTCCTTTAGTATACATGAGTTTAGTTGCGTAGTATACATGAGTTTAGTTGCGTAGTATACATGAGTTTAGTTGCGTCCCGCAACCATCCCGGTGGAGGGTCAACACAGGCGGGGACCAAAGGGGTCTGAAAGGCCCCATGACATGCACTTGTGCCCAGCGCCGCCGTCACCGTTGGCATAACGGAACCGGATGCAACTGGAAACCGCAAGCGTGTTCATAGTCTGGCCAACCCTCCACCCGCAAAAGCTTGTGCTTGCAACGAAATGGTTCTAAATGTATCCATCACGGGGAGCCAAGAAAAGCTGCGTTGAAAACAAAGCACTTAGCGATCGCGCTTGTTTCTAAGTTATTAGAAACTTGGTTCGAATCCACGCAGGGGTGATCGTGGACAAACCGGGTCGCTAGGCTTGCGCGTGTCGCTAGGCCACGTCACGCGGTGGATCGCTTTTGATCATTTTCCGGTAAACTGGACTTTGAAAGGCGCCAAGAGTAAGTACATCGCCGTTAGCGGCGATCTAAAAGGCGACTGAACCAAAACAGATCTTATTCGAGATTCCTCATCTTCTCGGCTAATTCATCCAGTCCTTCAGGCGGCCAGGGCGGTATCATCCTGTTGTTGAAGCTCGGTTCTCCAAATATCCGGCCTTCCGACGCGATCGTGATGAAATCCTCATGCATGGGAAACGCGCCTGCGATAGCGTCGCAATGGGCGCAGCCTTGGGAAATGTAGTTCCACCGACGGTTTTGGAGAAGCGTGGCTTCACGATACCCATGCGCGGCAGGTTTAGCGCAGCCCTGGCGTTATCGATCTCGGTCAGGATGTCCGGCCAATACATCAACTCGGTAACCTCAATCAGCGAGTCGGCATCGCCGCCGTTGAGCACGGCGGCATGGAAGATCCAGGTCTTCTGATGGCACTTCCAGCAATCCCGGTCAGACCTCAGCACAGTCCTGAATCCGATTCGAGTGAGCGCGAACGATGAGAACCGCGATTCGCACCGAGTCGAGATTCTGCTGGTAGGGGAGATTCTTGTCGAGGGTTAGTAGAACATCAAACAGCGGATCTGCCAGCGCCAACAACTCACCGTTCTTCTTCCCCGACCAGCCGCATTCGACGACCGTGCGGCATTCGTGACCTTCGAGATACGCGGTGAGCTTTCGCGGCAGATTCTCGTCGATGAGAATCTTCATTGTGGGCTGGTAAGAAAGGTCTTGGCCTCGTCCAACGCGGCAATGGCTGCATCGCGACCCACCGAAGGAAAGTTGTCCAGGAACTCGTCCGGCGTGTCGCCGGCCTTAAGGTAGTCGATCAGCGAAATCAAACGGTACACGAGTCCCGCGGAAGCAAGGCGTGCCACCCAGGATTTCCGGATCGCTCATGATGACGGATTCGCGCTCCATCGAACACCTCTCAATCCTCAGTCTATCAGCGAAGTTCCAGTTGCTGAAGACGGAGCCTCCGGGAGGCAGGCATGTCAGGACAGGATCCAACTGAAATGCCCGTTGGGGGGATTTGCACTCCGTTTGACGCAATCCCACCGCCGACGATTCCAGAAAACCGATGAGAAGAACCCAACTCGCAGCTCTTCATCTCGCACACGAGCCCCCTGTAAGTACCTGCGCTTGCAGCGAAACAGTTCGGAACGTATCCACTACGGGGAGCCAAATTTTTCCGAAAATCGTTCCTTGTCGTTTCAGTAACTTGCGTGTCTCAATCTCAAACACCCGCGTGGATCCGAACCCGCCGCGCGAGACCCTAAGCTTTCCAGTCCTAACGCAACCTAACCTACACCGGGAATGTGTCAACAGAAAGATCCAGCAGTGCGATCAGCTTCTTGATCGCTATGCGGTTGGGACGACCGCGGAGGTGAATGCGCGCATCGCTTCCTTCTGAAATCTGAAACAGTAAGACCCGGTCAACAGCGGCGTCCGTAAACTCTCGACTTCCATTTGATTCCGCTGTCCGGTTACCGGCGGGAGGGTCAGCGCCCGCCGCCTGGTCACTTCCTGATGCTCCTTCAACAAGGGCTTCCACGCCTTGTCCTGCAAGGAACTCCAAATTACCGCGATAGACGCGGATGATTTCGTCTGCCGCTTTCGGAGCGTAGCCTCGTGTTATGAGAATGTGTCTCAAGTTTTGGGGCAACTGATTCCTAAACCTATTCTGGAGATCGCAAACACCGGGGCGACTCCATCAACCGCGGAACTCATTTCTTGAAACAGAAATCACTTTGCCGACGCTCGCACGCGTTATTGAGAACCAACATGGCGTCATCCGGTCCCGACATCGCCAACCGGGTGACTGAATTCGCTATAACGGGTTCGCTGAGGACGGGAAATGAGGAAGTCTGCACGCAAGGCTTACCAGGAACATGTTGACGGCTATCAAAAGAGATTGCCGCGCGAACGCGCTCACGATCATGTCTACGTGGGCATCGACATCAAACAGTCGCTCAACCACCCATCCCGCCGACGCCCCGCCAGCAAAAATTGCCCCGCCAATTCGAAGACTGGATACGCACGTGTTCTGCTCATAAGCATCGGCGATGGAAGGATGGCGGCAACCACGAGCATCTGTATCGTCTCAATGCCCAGATTGAACGCCAAAATGCCGGCAACGCGTTTCCAGCGTCCCAAGCCCAGCCGGTCGCGATTCGAATTCCATGCGCGACGTCTGGCTCATTTCAGCACTCGCGCATCATGGACTAACGAACCAAGTTCCGTATGCAGTCGATATCGCTCTGCCCAGCACGCAGATTCCGAAGATTGATGGCGTCCCCCCTTCGGGTCTCTGGCATCCGGGGTTTTCCTTCCGAGCGGGCGTTGAGGCGCTCGGATCTATTCCCCGGAGAAACTATCACGGACTGAACACGCCAGGAGTTGAAGGCCTCCGGTATCGTGCGGCTGTCCCTGTTCGGTTCGGTGGCGCGCGGCGAACGCGGGGCGCGCCGGTTGATTTTGCTGCTCCCGCTAGAAATCGGTAATAACGTCCCATCCAGTAAGGCAGCAGGAACGCGGCGCCGTCGTCCTCGCCGCGGCCGCCGGAGCCGCCGTCCACTACAAACGGATTGGAATTCCATTTCATAACCGGCAGTTCGTCAGGCGGCAAAAGGGTTCTGGACTGGGCGTGTTCGAAGCGGTCTACGCCGCTGTCCATCACCACATCTTTGCGATGTGAGTTCTTCACGGTCCATTCGATGGTATCCACCGGCATGCGGTAGAGCGTTCGTACCGCACTCTCCAGATCTGTTTGGGCGTTTGGCTGTGCCGTAGCGTAGATGAATGTCCAGAGCGGATTCTCTTCGCGCGCCATGTTCTCCCACCAGGCGTTCAGCGCAGGCTTGTAATAGCGATTCAGCAGGGTCTCGTTTTTCTCGTATCGAAAGAGGCAGTAAAGCGGCAGCATCGCCAGCTCTTCATCGGAGTAATTGATTTCCTCGCGCAACTCCTTATAGCGCGTGGCAAGCTGGCCATAACCCATATCGATGGCCAGCTTTTTGTATTCTATTTCGTATCTGGGGTTACCCGTTATGTGGCTGGCGCTCTTCAGAAAACCCAATAACTCCAAGCTGTTTAAGGGGCTGTCGCCAGGTTCTTCGAGGAAATAAGCCGGCGACCATCGGCCCCACTTTGTCGGCTCGCCGGTGACGTCGATTAGATAATAGCCATGATCGAGAATATGGTTCATGATCCTGCCGGCAGTCCCGGCAATATGCCTCTTCAGACCCGCGTCCGGCAGCAGATCCGCAGCCACTGAATAGAGGAACATGTGGCCTACAATCTCGTCTGAACTTGTATCGCCTTTCCAGTAATATTCGCCGTCGACCGTCCAGTGCCACTGGCCGTCGCGGGGCATCGGTTCTCCCTTCCGGATATAAGATCGCGCCGGAAATCCGCGTTTGCCAGTCACCTCTTCCAGAAACAGCACCGCCTCGGTGGCTTTCTTCGCCTTGGCCAGCGCCTCGGGCGACTTCGTAACCGCGTAGCGGAAACACTCGGCAGCCGCGTAAATCGATGTCCATAGGCCGTCGTTATCGTCGTCCCGCGTCTGATTCGTCGATAGATCGCCCGGCACGCGCAAATCCGACGGCGCAACCAACCCATGCCGGTCGTGCCGCGCCCTCACGCGTTCCTCAAACATCTCAGCCTTGGCGGCCAGCGTCATCGGTCGAAGTTCAATATGAGAAACACCGGTTTTCGTCCGCACCCACATGCCCGCCGCATCGTCGCCGGCGAGTTGCTGAACTTCGTCGTCGGGCAGATAACGCAGCCCTGCAAAATATTGGGTGCGGTCGCGCGGCGCGGCATGAATATCGACGCGCACCAATCCTTCCCCGGTTCCATACCAGATTGCCCCGTCCGAAGCCACGGCAACTGCTGTCATATCTCCAACAGGTTGTGGCGCAGCAGGCTGCTTCAGAGCCGCCGGAACCAGCCGGTCGGTCAGCGCATAAAAGTCCTGAACTTCTCCGGTTGGGCCGTCGTCGTAGGTTCTGTAGCCCGGCAGACCGCCGCAACTCCTATGAACGCGAGTGTCAGGAACCGCAAAGCGCCCGTATTTCTATCACAATCGCCAGACATTTCCCAATTATCGGAGGGCGCTATACTGATTACTTGGGCTCAGTGGATTAGTAGCAGCAGTGCGTCTCCCCGTTTGCTCTTCCGCAGGCGTCTCATCTCGTACAGGTCCCCAAAACATCTAAACTAAGGAATAGCAATGCCAAAACGTACTTTTCAGCCGAACAATCGCAAACGTGCGAAGACCCACGGCTTTCGTGAACGTATGAAAACGGCCGACGGCCGCGCCGTTCTGTCGCGCCGCCGAGCCAAGGGGCGTCACAAGCTGACGGTTAGCGATGAGCGCGCTGTCCGTGCGTCGCACTAATTGCGGCTTGGCGATTTGATCCGCTGTCACTCCCTAAAACAAGGCGGGTTCTCCGGTCGTCTGAGTTTCGCACCATTTATCAATCCGGCATCCGCATGACCAGCCGCTACTTCGTCGCTTTCTGCCTGGCAAACCCGGGCGAAGCCGCCCCCTCCCGCTTTGGTTTTACTGTTCCCCGGGCGTTGGGAAAGGCGGTTGTGCGAAACCGGCTGAAACGCCGCATGCGTGAGGCGGTTCGCGCTCACTTGGAAACTCTTTCCAATAACTGGGCTATCGTTTTCAACCCTCGGCGGAGCGTACTCGACGCCCCGTTCGAAGATTTATGCCGCGAAGTCGGCAGGGTGCTGGCGCGATGCAAACAATCCTGATGGGCATTTTGAAAGGCTATAAGCTCTGCATTTCGCCTTGGCTCCCATCGGCTTGCCGCTACCGCCCTACGTGTTCCGAATACATGCTGGAGGCCGTTCAAACCCATGGCGTATTGCGCGGTGTTTGGATGGGCCTGAAAAGGTTGGGCCGCTGCCACCCGTTCCATGAGGGTGGTTACGACCCAGTCCGCTGAATATGAATTTGAGATCTACTTATGTCGAATAGTCCGGGCGTAATTCCCCCCAAACCGCCCTCGCTTGAGAAGCGGCTGCCGCTGGCATTGGCCTTGATGATGCTGGTGCTGCTCGTGTCCCAGTACCTCTTCAAGCCTGCTCCAGGGCCCAAGCCCGTCGCCCCGTTGAACGATAAGGCCGCCGCTCAGTTGGCGTCGAAACCCAACGTTCCGCCGGTGGTGCGAACTACTGGGGAAGCTAGCGCGGCGACGCCCTCCGGCGCTCAGGTCCAGGCCAGTTCCGCAATCATCACCGATGTTGACACCGACCTTTACCACATTGTCTTCACGAATCAGGGCGCCGTGGTCAAGAGTTGGGTGCTGAAAAAATTCAAAGACGATTCCGGCAAACCCCTCCAGCTCATTAACACCGCGGCCGCCGATGTTCCTCTGCCCTTCGCCATCGAATTTCTTGGGCAAAAACCCGCGTTCGACGCCAACGCCATTTTCTATATGCCGAGGGTTTCCGACGGCGGCGACAAGATCGATTTCGAATATTCCGACGGCAGAACCAGCATTCATAAGTCGTTCCAATTTCAGAAAGACAGCTATCTCGCGAGCGTCAAATCGGAAGTCCTCCAGAACAACAATCCCATCCCTCACCTGCTCACCTGGCGCGGCGGCTTTGGCGACCAAAAGGTTTTTAAGTCGTACACCACCGAGCGCTCCGTTCACTACGATGCCGGCGCCAGCAAGCTGATTACGAAGAACACCAAAGACGCCAAGAACGGTCCTTTCTCCGAAACCGGCAACTTCACATTTGGCGGAGTGGAAGATAACTTCTTTGCGGCGGTAGCTTTACCCGCGGACAATGCGCCGCTCGAAATCCGAACTTACTCCGACGAGGTAAAGCTCCCCGGCGAAGAGAAGCCGGTACCCTTTATTGGAACAGGCATTGGGACGGGAGCTCAAAATTCTTTTTCCCTGTTTATCGGCCCCAAAGATATCGATCTTCTCCGCCAGGTAAATCCCAAGCTCGGCACCATCATCGAATGGGGCTTCTTTGAGATTCTCGCGAAACCACTCTTCTTGTCGCTCAATTGGGTCTCCGATCACTGGACCAATAACAATTACGGCTGGGCCATCGTCCTGGTCACGCTCATTATCAATCTGGCCTTGTTCCCGTTCCGTTTGTCGAGTTTGAAATCCGCGCGCCGCATGCAGAAGCTGCAGCCGCAGATCAAAGCCATCAACGAAAAGTACAAGAACGTCAGCATCAAAGATCCCCGCAAGGCCGAACAAAATCAGGAAGTCATGGCGCTATATAAGGCAGAGGGCGTCAACCCGGTGGGGGGCTGCCTGCCGCTGTTGGTTCAGATGCCGTTCTTATATGCTTTCTATCGGGTGCTAAGTCTCGCCATCGAACTCAGGCACGCGCCGTGGCTTTGGGTCACTGATCTTTCAGGTCCGGAAACGCTGCCTATCCATTTGCTGCCCATCATCCTGGTAGTGACCCAATTTTTATCCCAGCGCATGACTCCTGCCGCGGGAGTGGACCCCAATCAGCAGAAGATGATGATGTTCATGCCGCTCATGTTCGGCTTTATGTTCTACGGCCTCTCGTCCGGGCTTGTACTATATTATTTAACCGGGAACTTAGTCGGCATCGCCCAACAACTTATAATCAATCGCTTTATGCCCGCGCCCGTGCCTCCTCCGCCGCCGGAAAAAGCGCCCGTCAAAAGCAAGGTGAAAAAGTAATTCCGCATGAAATACACCACAGATACTCTGCGGCCGAAACTTGAAGCATTCTTGAACCCCGCAATCTCTCATGCTGGATTCGACCTCAGTTATGAGTTGCGTACTCCTGAGAACCCGCATCCCGAAGTAGAGAACCCGGAGGTGACGGTCAACTTCTCCGGTCCTGACGTCGACCTGCTTCTGGAAAATCGCGGCGAACTGCTGTTGGCGCTCGAGCACATCACCATGGAAGCGTTACGCCTTCCCGCTGAAGACCATTCATTGATTTCGTTCGATGCCAACGACTACCGTTTGCTGCGCGTTGAAGAACTGCGCCTGAGCGCCTTAGCGGCTGCCGATAAGGTGAAGCGCACTCATGCCCCGTTCCACTTTAATCCTATGAGCAGCCGCGAACGCCGCGTCATTCACTTGGCTTTGCGCGATGAGAAAGAACTGCGCAGCGAAAGCGTCGGCGTTGGTCCAGCGCGCGCCGTCGTTGTGATCCCGGCCGACATGCCCACTCCGCCCGCCCCACCCGCCCCGCCCCGCGCGTTTCCAGCTAACCGCCCAGGCAGCCGCGGCTTCCGTAACGATCGCCCTGAAGATCAACGCCGTGGCGGACCTCCCGGACCCGGACGCGGCGGCGGGCATCGTGGGGCAGGCGGAAATCGTCCGCCGCGCGGCGGACGCGGCCGCTAATAACAAATAGCAAGCAATGAATCTGCGCGACACTATTGTCGCCATCGCCACGCCGCTCGGACGCGGCGGTCTCGGTGTAATTCGTCTCTCCGGCCCAAAGTCCCGCGAAATCTGCACTCATATTTTGCGCTTTCAACATTCACCGCATTGGCGCAGTTGGTCGAGTGAATTGGCCGAGTTGGTTGATTCTTCCGGTTCGGCCGTCGACAAAGTAGTGGTTACCTTTTTCGAAGGCCCGCGCTCCTACACCGCCGAAGACGTGGTTGAGATTTCCTGCCATGGCGCGCCCCTTGTTCTGCGCTTATGTCTCGACCGCACTGTCGAATTCGGCGCGCGCCTGGCTGAACCTGGTGAGTTCACCCTCCGCGCCTACCTCAACGGCCGCATCGACCTCCCGCAAGCCGAAGCCGTTCGCGATCTCATCGACGCAAACACTCTCTATCAAGCCCGTGTCGCCGCCCAGCAGATGGAGGGGTCTGTCTCGCGCCGTCTTCGCCCTATTAAGGAACAACTTCTCGAACTGGTTGCCCTGCTCGAAGCGGGCATCGACTTCGCCGAAGACGACATCAGCGTCGCCCCTCCCGAAGAAATTCTGCGCCGCATGGAGCCCATCGCAAAATCTCTCAACGTTTTGCTCGATAGCTTCCGCAGCGGGAAACTCGTCTATCAAGGATTCACGCTCGCTATTGCCGGACGCCCGAACGTCGGCAAAAGTAGTCTGTTCAATCGCCTGTTGCAGCAAGATCGCGCCATCGTCACCGAAATTGTCGGTACCACCCGCGACACGATCTCCGAAACCACCTCGCTCGAAGGCATTCCCGTCAAGCTGGTGGATACCGCCGGCATTCGTGAAGGCAACGATGTTGTGGAACGCCTCGGCATCGAGCGCAGCCATCAGGCCATGGCCGATGCCGACCTGACGCTGCTTGTGTTCGATCTGTCTACCGCCGCTACGCCCGAAGACCATGCTTTGCTTGAAAAACTTGCCGGCCGCAAGCCTTTGCTCGTCGGCAACAAGTCTGATCTGTCCCACCGCTTTACGGACGTTCCAGATTTGCTTCCCGTCTCCGCCATCACAGGTGAAGGGATTTCCGCCCTGCAGCAAGCCATCTTGCGGCACTTGGCCCCCGACGGTCTGGCAACTCCTGAAAGCGGCTCCATCACCAGCATCCGCCACGAAAACCTGCTTCGCGAAAGCGTGGATGCCTTAGCAAATGCCCAGCGCGCCGTCGGGTTCGGCCTGCCGCACGAAATGCTGCTGCTCGACCTTTACGCCTGTCTGCGTCCAATTGATGCCATTACCGGCGCAACGACGGCGGATGATATTCTGAACCGGATTTTCTCAACGTTCTGCATTGGGAAGTAATGTAGCGTTCAAGGACATGTCAAAGACCCGCTTTCCACGTTACATGGTTCAGAGCAACCCACTCCTCTACCAGCACATTAAACTCCTTCACCTTCTGGAGCAGTTCTTCAGCCTCCGTGTCGGTAGCTACAGATGAGTTGTCGTAATCGATCACATTCCGTTTTCGTCGGCAAGCATCGAAATAGTCTGTCAGGGCAGAGATCTTCGTGCCGATCGCCAAATGCGCGCCTTCGAATGTAATGGCATGATGTCCGGCTCTCGCACTTACTCGATACCCGGAACATGCGATACAGATCTTGCTCGCCTGAAGGGCTGCATTGTAGGCCGTGGCAAAGCGCCGGTCGGCTGACAAGCCCAGGAGAGCGGCATCTGCCAAGTCGCGTGCGATTAGAGATCGAATGTTATCGAGCTCCTGCTTGCTGGTTTGGTGAGCTTTGATCTCACCTTTTGCCAGTAATTGCTTCCAGCTCACTTTCCCCTCCCTTCACAAACTGTTTCTCTCCTTCAAGCACTGTGGTCAAGAAATGATCGTGAGTGCGCGCCTTACGACTAAACTCCTTCGCTGAAAAGACGGTTGGATTTACCGGACGTCCTAGGGACTGTTCTGCATTTCGCACTGCGGGAACGAGATCCGCCAGGCCAACTTGCCCAACAACTAATAAATCAACGTCACTCCTCGACCCTTCCTGAGAGCGGGCCATGGAGCCGTATAAAAAAGCGAGCTGAACCTTGTTTCCAAGATATTCCAGCTCTTGTTGAAGGATAGGGATCAGCCCTGTCGTCTTGTCGAATAGGCTTTTGAGGTCGGGGAACACAGGAGATTGAATATCCGGCTTCAAGTAGACCCGACGCCCATCTCGGCACTGCTCAAGAATCCCCACCTTGCTCAGCGCATCTACTTCCCGCTGTAAGCTGGATGGCTGTGTATGTAGAAATGCCGCCAGTTCAGAGAGATACCATTGCTTCTCGGGGCGCATGAGCGTCGCGGCAAGAATTCGCCCTCGCACAGACGGGAACAAAGCACGGATAACGGGCGATCTACGCATTATGCGTATATTATTACGCAAAACAAGTAAGATGTGCGGCTCAACTTTACTATCGCTCTCATGCGCACGTGATCAATGCGCTCAAATCTTCAGCAGCGTCCGTAACCGCCGTGTCTGAATCCGGCTCACTGGTATCTCCGTCTGCTTCTTATCGTCCATCTTCAATTGGAAGCTCGACTTGAACCACGGAATCACTTCGCGAATTTTATTGATATTCACCAAAAACGAACGGTGTACCCGCCAAAACAGATTCGGGTCCAGATTCGATTGCAATTCTTCAATCGTCCGATAGTTCGATTGCCCTTCGAAATGCGACGTCACCACCGTGATCATCCCGTCGTCGATAGTCGCGTAGATCATGTCCTGCGCGTCCACAATCAGGTTCCGGTTATTGGCTCTAACCAGCAGCTTCGTTCGTTGTACCGGAGCCTTCGAATTGCCGGCGGCAGTCTCGATCGCCTTGTCCTGTGCTTGCTGCCTCTCCTCTACCGTCCGCCGCGCCCGGGTGATGGATTCCCCCAGCCGTTCCTTCTCAATCGGCTTCAGCAGATAGTCCAGCGCCTCCATCCGGAACGCTTCCACGGCATACTGATCGAATGCTGTCGTCAGAACAAAGTGCGGCAGCGGCCCACCCTTCTCGCGCAGCTTGCGAATGACCCCGAGCCCGTCCAAACCGGGCATCTGTACGTCCAGGAACACCAGGTCCGGCTCTAATTGATCGATAAGCCTTACCGCTTCCAGCCCATTTTCCGCCGTTTGCAACACTTCAACTTCGGGGAAATCTTTCAGCAGGAAGGATAGTTCTTCGCGGGCGAGCTGCTCGTCATCCACCACGAGCGCCGACACGGTTCCCGCGACACTCTGTGTCATCGAATGTTAGTATAACGTAGGGCCGGAGGCAGTTAAGCCCTTCTCTGCCCTATGATCGCCTATCGGATTGGGCCTGTGCGGTCCATTTTTCTCCATGTAGGAGCCTTTTTCTCTTGGCAAAACAGTCGAATGTCACAATAGCGCCCGCTGACGGAAAGCTTGGCATTCTCATTCCTGGAATGGGAGCCGTCACTTCCACGTTCATCGCTGGCGTTGAAGCAGTCAAACGCGGGCTGGGAGACCCCATCGGCTCCCTAACCCAACTCGGCACTGTTCGCCTTGGTAAGCGAACCGACGCTCGCACGCCGCGCATCAAAGATTTCATTCCGCTCGCCCCTCTCGAATGCCTGGCCTTTGGCGGTTGGGATATTTACGAGGACAATTCGTACGAAGCCGCCGTCCGTGCCAAAGTGCTTGAGCGGCCCATGCTCGATCAATTGAAAGAACCTCTCTCGGCCATCAAGCCAATGAAGGCCGTCTTCGATCATGAATATGTAAAGCGGATCAACGGCCCCCATGTGAAGACCGGCCCCGACAAAATGGCTATGGCCGAAGCCCTGATGAGCGATATCCGGGAGTTCAAGGCGCGCAATGGTTGCAGCCGTTTGGTGATGATCTGGTGCGGCTCTACCGAGGTCTTCCATCGCCCCGCTGCCGTTCACCAGACGCTAGCCGCTTTCGAGGAAGGTCTCCGCAAAAACGATCCCGATATCGCTCCCAGCCAGATTTATGCATATGCCGCCCTTCGGCTTCGCGTCCCGTTTGCCAACGGCGCGCCCAATCTAACCACCGACGTTCCCGCGCTGCTCGATCTGGCGCGCGAGAACGAAGTGCCTATCTGCGGCAAGGATTTCAAGACCGGGCAAACCTACATGAAAACGCTTCTCGCGCCTGGATTCAAGGCGCGTATGTTGGGTGTCCGCGGCTGGTTCTCAACCAACATCCTGGGCAATCGCGATGGCGAAGTTCTCGAAGATCCGGGCTCTTTCAAATCAAAAGAGGAAACCAAGCTTTCCGTGCTGGAACAGATTCTTCAGCCCGAGTTGTACCCGGAGTTGTACGGGGATCTTTACCATGCCGTTCGCATCAACTACTATCCGCCGCGTGGCGATTCTAAAGAAGGCTGGGACAACATCGACATCTTCGGGTGGCTGGGTTACCCGATGCAGATCAAAATTGATTTCCTCTGCCGCGATTCCATTTTAGCCGCGCCTTTAGTCCTCGATCTAGTGCTTTTCCTGGATCTCGCCCAACGCGCCGGCATGAAAGGCATCCAGGAATGGCTGTCTTTTTACTTCAAAGGTCCGATGACGGCTCCAGGATTGTATCCGGAGCACGACATCTTCATCCAATTGATGAAACTCAAGAATACCCTCCGGTGGATGCAAGGTGAAGATCTCATTACCCATCTCGGTCTGGAATATTACGACTAATAACGTTACCGGCCGGCGCGCCGTCCAATAAGTAGGTCATTATGCCTTCCTCCGCGCCGTCCGCCCGTTTCGTCAAAAACAATGGCTCTCGTCCGGAAGCGCCGGAGCTCAAACGGGTCCTCGTCATAGGCGGCACTCAGTTCATCGGCCGCTTGTTGGTTACTGAACTGGTGAAGGCTGGACACGAGGTTCATATTCTGCATCGGAAGCCACGCCATCCCTTCGGCAAGCGCGTTCATAACCTGGTCGCCGACCGTAACGACGCCGCCTCCATCCGCAAAGCCGTTGCCGCTATCCGATTCGATACAGTGTTCGATATTGCTTACGATTGGGAGCACGGCACCACTGGCCTTCAGGTGGATGCGACCGCCCAAATCTTCGACGGCAAAGTGAGCCGGTACGTTTTCATGTCCAGCGTAGCCGCTTATGGCGACGGCTTGAATCACCACGAAGGCGACGCCTTAGCGCCCGACGACCACGCCAATCCTTACTCCCGAAACAAAGCCATGAGTGAGCGGGCTCTTTTCCGTCTTCATCAGCGCACCGGCTTCCCAATTGTTACCTTGCGGCCGCCCTTTGTCTATGGACCCGGCAATCCCTTTTATCGCGAAGCTTTCTTCTGGGATCGCTTTCGTGCGAATCGCCCGGTCTTGCTGCCGAGCGAGGGCCACCGGCTCATGCAGTTCATCTACGTGGACGATCTGGTGGAACTGGCCATCAAGGTCATGGATTTGCGCAACGCCGTCGGCCACGCTTTCAACACCGCTAATCCGCGAGCCATCACGCAACACGAATTAGTGATCCATTTGGCGCGAGCCGCGGGAATCAAAGATCCGCAGGTTGTTTCTGTTCCCCGTGAAATGATCTATCGCGCAGGCGGTCAGGTTGTGGGTGAAAAGCTTTACTTCGGTTCTTACTACGACGTCCCTGCCATTACCCAGATCATCACCAAAGCCCAACGCATGCTTGTCTTCAAGCCCACCGAATTTGATGAGGGACTGAAGACCACGTATCGTGCGTTCCTCAAGAAACGCACCTACCCCAAGCCCGATTTCTCGTTCGAAGACGAACTGCTGAGCCGCTGCGCGGGCAGCCTTTCCAATATGCGTTCCGCTTAGCAGCCCGGCCCTGTTAAATCCAGCTAATGTTCGTTACTTAAGGCTGGGGCGCGGTGTCTCACTAGTAAGGATTACAAATGAAAACTACCGTTCTCGCCATTGCATTGCTTTTCGGCGCTTCCGCTGCGATTCCTGCCTATGCGCAGGTGAAGCAGGACGCCAAAGATCTCGGCCAAGATACTAAGAATACCGTCAAAGATGGCGCCCATAAAACAGCCCACGGCACAAAAAAGGCATACCGCGCCAGCAAACGCGGCGTAAAGAAGGGTACTCACAAAGCTGCCAACGCAACCGCCAGGGGTGCTGACAAAGTAGCCGACAAAACCTCCACCGCGCCCAGGCAGTAGTTCGGTAAGTGCTCATTAATTCCCCCTAATTCTGTGCGGGAGTGTTCCATACTGGGGTATTTTCGTAGTAGGAACAATGATCAAAGTTACTCTTCTTTCTCTCGCGCTGCTGCTGAGCGTATCCGCTTCCCTGCCCGCCTCCGCGCAGGTCAAACAGGATTTGAAGAATGTTGGCGAGGATACCAAAAACGCCGCTAAAGACGGAGCCAGGAATACCGCCAACGGCACCAAGAAGGCCGCCCGCGCCACTGGCCATGGCGTAAAGAAAGGCACTCACAAACTAGCCAAAGCCACGGCCCACGGCGCCAACAAAGTCGCCGACAAGACGGCTGCCGAAAAGTAGCTTTAGCCACTCGGCTGAGTTCTTTGACGCTCAGTCTGCAAGACTCGTTATAATCTCATTGCAGAAGCAGCCGGGAAAAGACGAGTGGCAGATTATTGCAGAGAGGCGCGCGGAACGCGCTGGATGGAAGATCTTCTCAACGATCTCCGCTATTCCGGTCGAATAATTCGGAAGAATAAAGCTTTTTCCTCTCTTGTTGTGTTCGTGCTCGCCTTGGGTATCGGGGCCACCACGTCCATATTCAGCATTGTCCATGCGGTGATCATAGAGCCCCTGCCGTTTCGCGATCCATCCCGGCTCCTCGCGGTCTGGGATACCTATCTGCCTCAGTTCTCAAAAGTCGGAGTGTCGCCTCCAGAACTTCAATCCTGGCAAACGCAACGGGATCTTTTTCAGGAGACGGCTTGGTATCGATATGTTCCGCTGGACGGAAATTTAGCCGTGCCGGGCTCGGAGCCCGCCGCCGTGCATGCAGACTTTGTCTCGGCGAATTTGTTCTCCATGTTAGGCACAGCGCCGCTGTTGGGCCGGGGGCTCACCTCGACGGAAGATCCGCATTCGGTACTACTTAGCGAGCACCTATGGCGGAGCCGCTTTGCCGCGAATCCGAATGTTGCCGGAACAACGGTGCGCTTCAATGAAGAGCAATTGACTGTGGTGGGGGTAATGCCTGCTGCGGAGCAGTTTCCAGGCTGGGCCGATCTCTGGTTGCCAAAGGGGCCACTACTCGTGGACGAACTGACAAATCCGGTTCGGCATACACTTGGCTTCTTGGGGCGGCTACGGCCCAGTGTAAGTGAAAAGCTGGCTGCCGCTCGTATGGCAAGCATTTCTAAGCAGCTCGCTCGACAGCATCCGCAGACCAGCACCGGCTGGGCGATTCGCGTGAGCGGTCTTCAAGAGGATTTAACCGGCGATGTGAGGCCCGCGCTGATGCTATTGCTGGGTGCAGCTTCATTTCTGCTGCTGATAGCCTGTGCCAATGTCGCGAGTCTCCTTCTGTCGCGAGGATCGGGAAGAGCAAAAGAAATGGCCATCAGGGCCGCAGTGGGCGCTAGTTCCCTTCGCATCATACGGCAGCTCTTGACGGAAAGCCTCGCATTGGCTTTACTGGGCGGAGCGTTCGGTTGGCTGCTCGCAAAAGGCGCCTTGCTGATAGCTCTGCCAACACGCTCTCATTTGGACCCAGTGGTCACTTTGTTCCTCTTCAGTGTCTCCCTGGCGACGGGGATCTTTTTTGGTTTGGCTCCCGCTGCACAGGCGCTTCGCAGCGATCCGCAATCGGTGATTAAGTCCGGCGCTGTGACCGGTAGCGGTAGGACGGCGCGATCCGCGCTTGTGGTGTTCGAATTCGCCTTAACGCTGATGCTGGTGATTGGAGCGGGGATTTTGGCGAGGAGCTTCATACATCTGATAGAGGTGAACCCAGGGTTTAATCCGAAGGGAGTTCTTACCGTGCGGCTGCTGGCGCCGCCATCCCGAAAGCCAGACCAGCTTTTCCATCGCATGCAGGAAAAGCTCCTATCCTTACCCGGTGTGCAGAGGATCGCTGCTGCCAATGCGCTGCCTCTGATTGCCGACCGGGCTAACACGTCGCGTTTCAATGTTCCGGGTAGTCCTCTAGTGAACCCGGAGGCTCTGCCTGCCGCGCAAATCCGAACTGCCAGTCCAGACTTTTTCGATGCTATGCAAATTTCTCTGAAAGCAGGACGAAAGTTCACCGGGCACGATCTGAATCAGCCGGTATGCGTCATCAACGAAACAATGGCGAGACATTTCTGGCCGGAAAGAGATCCTGTCGGGATAAAGTTCATTAATGGACCGTGGGGGCCAAATCCCACTTGGACAACGGTCATCGGTGTCGTCAGCGATGTCAAGCAATTCGGCCTGGATTCGGAACCAAGCTTTGATATTTATTATCCGAATCTCGCGGGCCAGTATTTGATTGTGAAGACAACCGGTAACGGGCCCTCTATGGGAATGGGTTCCCTGTGAGCCGATAAGCTCTCGAGATAGAGCGCGATCGCCTCCTTGACATTGCGCTCCGTTTCTTCGAACGTCTCCCCTTGGGTGTGGCATCCAGGGAGAGAGGGAACGAAAGCCACGAAGCCTCCTTCGGAATCCTGTTCATAGAACACCGAATAGGAGAGGGTCTTGGAAGTAGCCGTCTTCATGACTTCATTGTAGGAGTTTGCGTTCCGCTGGGCAAAAAGGATTGGTTGAGTTCACTGCCGCCGGTTTAACTCCCAGCCTCGATTTAAATGGCGAACAAAAGGCGAAATTCGTGTTATGCTGATTGCTTGAGAAATGTCCCGCCACCCAGCCCTTGAAAAACTTTGTGAGCGGCTCGGTTGTCTGGAAGAGACGCAGCGCCGTTTCTCGCGCACCATTCCAATTGCGGATGCAGTAGATCGTTGGATGCCGCATGGCGGTCTGCCTACAGGGTGCATTCATGAGGTGAAAGGCGCGAGCCTTGCCAGCGCTCTGGCTTTTTCCTCGATTCTGTCGGCACGCATCGCCGGAGATCAAGGCAACATCGTTTACATCGCACCCGAGCGTTCCCTCTATCCGCTGGGCCTTCTTCCTTACGGAATGAGACTGGATCAGATTCTTCTCGTCTCCGCGCGGCGATCGCAGGATCTCTCCTGGGCGGTGATGGAAGCGCTTCGATGCTCGCAAGTAAGTGCCGTGATGGCAGTACTGGATGGCGCGGATCTTACCGCTTCCCGCCGCCTGCAACTTGCAGCCGAAAGCAGCGGAGCAACGGGTTTTCTCTTAGGCCACGTCACTTCGGCGCCAATCGCCGCGCCCATCACGCGATGGAAGGTTTCATCCCATGTTGGGACGCCGGGACAAAGGTTCGATGAGCCGTCATGGACACTCGATCTTCTCTATTGCCGCGGCGGCCGGCCGGGGAGTTGGATCATCGAATGGCGCAACCAACGGCTGAACATTTTGTTCAATCAATTGGCCCCGCAAACAACACGCGAGGCGCTGGCGGGATGAGATGGAACGGCGTTTCCTCAGTCTTTTTTGCCCCGCCGTCACTGGCGATCGACTGACGCAACTCGTCGAATGGTGCGACCGTTATTCGCCACTCGCCGCAGCCGATGGGAGCGACGGCATCATTCTCGACATCACTGGCTGTACTCATCTGTTCGGTGAAGAAGGCGCACTCCTCCTTGATCTTCAGCGGCGTCTTCACCGGATGGGCATCAAATCACGCGGGGCAATCGCCGATACATGGGGCATCGCATGGGCCTTAGCCCGCTATGGCAAAAGGTTCATCGTTCACGGAGAGAATGCCGTTTCCGCGCTCGCTCATTTGCCTGTTGAAGCACTCCGCCTTCCTAATGAAATTGTTCTTGAGTTGCGAAGGCTCGGCCTGTCCAGCATCTCTGAGGTAAGGAAACTCCCGCGCCGTTCGCTGGCCGCGCGATTCGGCGCTTCTCTTCTCTGGCGTCTCGATCAGATCTTCCACCAGGCTGAAGAGCCATTGACGCCATGGCGGCCGCCGGGTCCGCACCGAGCATCGCGAATTCTCGCCGAGCCGATCTTTACAGTCTGTGCAGTTGAATACGTGCTGCGCGATCTGCTCAAGGAGATCTGCGAGCAGCTCGAAAAGAATCATCTAGGTTCGCGGCACATGGACCTTGCCTGCTGCCGGGTGGATGGAACCGTGGAGCGATGCCAAACTCGCACTTCGAAGCCCACGCGTTCCGTTCCTCATCTGATGCGCCTTTTCGAAGGCCCGTTAGGCACTCTCCGGTCTGGCTTTGGATTCGAAACATTCGTACTCTCCGTGCTGGTTATTGAAGCTCTTCCTCACATGCAGCTCAGTCTTTGGCAGGCGAATCCGGTGGAAGATGAGTCGTCTTTCGATACCCTGGTCGATCGCTTCGGCATGAAATTGGGCTTTCAGGAAGTGAACCGTATCCGCGTGTGCGAGAGCTTCTTGCCTGAACATGCGATGGAGTTTCGTCCCGCCACTGCACCAATGGCGGTAAGCGCAGAGTGGCCGAATTACCGCGTTCGCCCGATCCGGCTAATCGATCCTCCCATGCGCATTGAAGTCTCGATTCTCATTCCCGGCGAATCTCCCGTGCAGTTTTTAATTGGCAACCGGAAGCATCGCATCCTCCGTTCCGAGGGTCCGGAACGTTTAACTGCCGAATGGTGGCGAGATAAAACTTCGTGTTGGGACACGCGCGATTACTACCGGATCGAAGACGACCAGGGATTCCGGTTCTGGATTTTCCACGATTCTTCCGGACGCTGGTTTCTGCATGGACACCTTCCATAACCCCTATGCGCAACTACGCGGAGCTACAGGCGTCTTCCAACTTCAGCTTTCTGCGGGGAGCCTCGCATCCTCATGAGTTGGCGGCGGCAGCTCATGAATACGGCTATCACGCGATTGCCGTCACAGACCGCAACACGCTCTCCGGAATTGTGCTGGCGCATTCCACGATGAAGAAGATGGCTGTGCGCCACACCCGATTTATTGTGGGATGCCGGCTCGACCTGTCCAACGGGGAAAGCCTCCTCTGTTATCCAACCAATCGCAAAGCATACGGAAATCTCACGCAACTTCTCACATTGGGCCGCCGCCGTGCGGACAAAGGAGAGTGCATAATCCATCTCACTGATGTGGTGGATTATGCCGAAGGCCAGCACTTTATTCTTCCCTTTCCGCAAGTTCTCACCGACTCCGCAAAAACGCATATTCAGCGCAGCGCCGAATTGTTCAGCGGAAATCTCCATTTGGCGTTGACCCACTCCTATCGTGGCGACGATAAGCAATGGATTCGTACAATCGCCGGTTTGGCCCGCGCGCTCTCCATCCCCGTGGTTGCAACGAACGATGTTCTCTATCACTGCCCCGAGCGGAAGATGCTTCAGGACGTGATGACGTGCATTCGTGAAGGATGCACGCTGAGCGAAGCGGGATTTCGCCTGGACGCCAATGCCGAGCGCCATCTAAAACCGCCACAAGAAATGGCGCAGATTTTCGAAGCATGGCCAGAGGCTCTTGACGCAACAATCGAGATTGCGGATCGCTGCCGCTTCTCGCTCGACGAGCTTTGTTACGAATATCCCGAAGAAATCGTTGAACCCGGAATATCGGCCTTCGAAGATCTCAAACACCGTACGTTGGCGGGCGCAAAAGTCCGCTATCCCGACGGAATCCCCGAAGCCGTTACCAAAAAAATCGACCACGAGTTGAAGCTGATCGCCGAGCGCGAGTACGCGCCTTACTTTCTCACCGTCCATGAAATCGTGAAGTTTGCGGCTAGCAAAAGGATTCTCTATCAAGGGCGCGGATCGGCGGCAAACTCCGTCATATGCTTCTGCCTGAAGATCACCGAAGCGGATCCTGTTGCCCGTGGACTGTTGTTTGAAAGATTTATCTCAGCCGCGCGCAATGAGCCTCCCGATATCGACGTCGATTTCGAACACGAGCGCCGCGAAGAGGTTATCCAGCATATTTATGAAAAGTATGGACGCGACCGCGCCGGGCTCACCGCTACCGTAGTACACTACCGCAAACGGCGCGCCATCCGTGAGGTTGGGAAAGTGCTGGAGCTCACAGGTAACGCCTCGCCGGAACGGCGGAAATTGGCTGTGAATTTGATGAACGAGTTACTCGGCTTTCCGCGCCACCTCTCGCAGCACGTAGGCGGATTCGTCATCGCGCGCCGCCGTCTGGATGAACTGGTCCCCATCGAAAACGCGCGCATGCCGGATCGCACCGTCATTCAATGGGATAAAGACGATATCGACGAGTTGGGAATGATGAAAGTCGATATTCTAGGCCTGGGAATGCTTACCGCCATTCGGAAGGCGTTCGAGCTGATGGAGCGCCATTATGGAAGAGAACTCACTCTCACCGGCATTCCGCACGAAGACTCAGCGGTATACGCCATGCTGCAAAATGCAGATTCCATCGGAGTCTTTCAAGTAGAAAGCCGCGCACAGCAAAGTATGTTGCCGCGTCTCAAGCCGAAGACGTTTTACGACCTGGTGATCGAAGTTGCCATTGTTCGCCCCGGGCCGATTCAAGGAGATATGGTGCATCCTTATCTTCGGCGGCGCGAAGGGAAAGATCCGATAGAGTATCCCAGCCCGGAGTTGGAAGCCGTTCTAGGAAAAACTCTGGGCGTTCCGCTCTTTCAGGAACAGGCGATGCAGATTGCCATCATCGGAGCAAACTTTACTCCCAATGAAGCGGATGAACTCCGCCGGGCGCTCGCAACTTTTCGCCATGTTGGTACGATCTCTTCCCTGCGCGAACGTTTTCTCGACGGGATGCGAAAAAACGGCTACTCCAAGGAGTTTGCCGATCGTTGCTTCAGTCAGATCGAAGGTTTCGGCACCTATGGATTTCCGGAAGCGCACGCCATCTCGTTCGCCAACCTGGTGTACGTCTCGGCGTGGATCAAATACCATTATCCGGACGTTTTCTGCGCGGCATTACTGAACAGCCAACCCATGGGCTTCTATGCCCCGGCTCAACTGGTCCGCGACGCCCGTGAGCACGGAGTGGAGGTGCGTCCCATCGACGTCAATCACAGCAACTGGGAGACTACGCTGGAGCCGGTCGAGAACTCATCGCGTCACGCCATCCGGCTGGGATTGCAACTGGTGTCCGGCCTGCCGGAGAAAGATGCGCACTCATTGGTGGCAGCGCGCGGACCGGGATATCGCACGCCCGGCGAGATTGCAGGACGAGCCGGCTGCAGCCGCCGCGCGCTCGATCGTTTGGCGCAAGCCGACACGTTCGCCTCAATGACAATCGGCCGGCGGCAGGCTCTTTGGAAAACCAGTGTTCTCGATGGAAAGTTTCCTCCACTGTTCGCCGGGGCGGAGTTGTTCGACGACCCCGATGCGGACCTGCCGCCCACAACCGGAAGCCAGGAAGTTCTGGCGGACTATCTCGCCACGGGACTCACCTTGCGCGGGCACCCGCTGACCTTCCTGCGCCCTTGGCTGAAAGCAAGGCGAGTCACCACGGCAGCTGAGTTGAAAAAAACAACGCACGGAAAAACTGTTCTTGTGGCCGGGCTTATCTTATTCCGCCAGCATCCGCAAACGGCAAAGGAAACAATTTTCGTCACAATGGAAGATGAAACCGGAGCAGCCAATCTGATCGTCTGGAAGCGCGTACACGAAAAATATCATGCCGCTGTTTATCATGGAAAACTGTTGGCCTGCCAGGGGGTCGTGCAAAGGGAGGGCCAAGTGCTGCACGTCGTCGCGCGCCATGTCTGGGATTGGTCCGCGCAACTGAAACATCTCGACCCGCAGCAAGGCGCTCCGGCGCTTCCCGTGCGCAGCCGGGACTTTCGATAAATCCTGGAAAGTACTTCTAAATCCCGCGCACCCTCGTTTCCTCAAGATCCAATTCAGAGATCCGGAACCTTTTGAATTTGATCTGTGGATGTTCCGGTAACCGCTGAGGCCATCCCGATTCCCCGCTCGGACCATCCATTAGACGCGAATCCTCAGCAAGATCTCAGGTCTTTCTCACCGGACGATTGCTCGACACGCGTGCGATAAAATTACCAATTCTCGAGAGGAACAGCTTCAGGCGACACACTGAGAAGTCTCTCGCCAGCGATTTCGTTCGCGTCGATGACCTCTCGCGAGGCAAGGCTGTGATCGCTCGGCAGGATGGTGCCGAGCGGTTCCTTGGTGACAATTACGCCGTGGTCTTCGAGGGCGAGATTTGGTTTGAACTCGATGGCGGCAACACCGTTCACCCCGAGTGCGGTGATGTAGTCGTGCAGAATGGGAATAAAGGAACAAGGCCCGTGACGGTGTTATTCGTTTTGAACGGCGCTATCGGCTAAGGAGCCACCTGTCAGAGATCCCCTCGTGCAGGCTTTAGATCCATCGGTATCTTTAAAGGCAAGCACGGCTCGCGAGTTTGCCCGTTCGCGAATGCCCCTTTCAGCGTCTTTGCAAGAGTGAGCCCGCATGGGCGACCTCTAGAATAGAAGTTACTTGGCGGAATCAATTAAACGTTCATGACGCTCTCGAAGAAAGTAGAACGAGACTTCAGCGCCGCAACGAAAAAAAAGGGGCAACCATATTTCTGGCAGCGGCATGTCGCGATTGTACGCGCGGAAGACGATTTGGTTAAGGCAAAGGTGAATGGATCGGGCGGCGCGAAATATGAAGTCGACCTAAGTTGGAAGCCGCCGGATCTGGTGGTGCGATGCACCTGCCCATACTTTGAGCAATATGAAGCCTGCAAGCATATCTGGGCCACGATTTTGACGGTGGACGACCGGAAGCTGCTGGCGAAGGCCGCCAATGCGCCCAGAGTAATCATCGAAGAGGATATTCCCGACGACGATTTGGATGAGGACGACGAAGAAGATGAACTTGAAGAATTCGCGCTGACGGCGCCCGAGTTTGCGGCTATGCGCCGTGCAGGCAGTTCGTCGGCGGATTCGAAATTCAGAGCTCCGGAAGTTCCGGCGTGGAGAAGAAGAAGCAGCCGGCCTGGTGCAAAGGAAAGCGCTGGGCGATTCGCACAATTTGAAATGGCCGGAGAAGAAGGAAATCGTCTACCAGGTTGATGTGCAAGCAAGCACGGTGTCGGGCGACGTAATACTCGCATTGGGTTCGCGCGAGCGGAAGGCGGATGGGAAGCTTTCAGCCCCGGCGCGGCTGAATATGAAGCGCGGCCACATTCAGCAGCTGCCGTTAACCGAAGATCGCGAAATCATTTCGGCGATTCTGGGAGGTCAACACTACTACGGGTTCGGAGATTCCGGCAGTTATCTGCAGATACAGGAATCGGCGCTGCTGACGGAAGCTCTGGCGGCGACGGTGATGCCCAGAGTGATTGCCACGGGGCGCTGTTACTTAAAACTTTACAAGCCGGAAGAGAATCCTAAACCGTTGGTGTGGGACGCCGGCGAGCCATGGCGGTTCGAATTGGAGATGAAGACCCGGAGCTCGAAGGGATGGGCGTTGACTGGGGTATTGCGGCGGGGCGAAGAACGCCTGGCGCTGCAGGACACCGCGCTGATTACACGGACTATGGTATTCACGGCGGAACGCGCCGCTTGGCTCGAAAAGGGGACGCCCCGAGAGTGGATCATGCATATGCATAACTTAGGCGCGATTGTGGCGCCCGAGCGCGACGTGCATGACTTGCTGGCTGAACTGCTGAAGGCTCCAGGGCTGCCGCCGGTGTCGGTGAGCGACGAGCTCAGCTATGAGGAACTCAGGCCCCAGCCGAAGCCGTCGTTGAAAATTTTGGCGCAACGCGGCTCCGCGCAAGCGAAAGAGAAGCTTAGGGCGATGTTGGTGTTCGACTACGAGGGCTGGGCGGCCGCGGCACTCGAAGAAAGCCGGGGGTTTTATGACGCGGAGCGGAGGCGCTACATCAAACGCGATCCGAGCGCGGAGGCGGAAGCGGCCGAGATGCTGAACGGTCTGGGATTCAGGCGCCAAACCGCCGCTTATTTGGCCGACGGAGGCGGATGGGAGCTAGCGCCTTCAAAGTTGCCCAAGGCCGTTCGGACGCTTATGGAAGCGGGCTGGCATGTGGAGGCGGAAGGCAAAATATTTCGCCGGCCAGGTGCGCACCGCATGGATATTTCGTCGGGCGTGGACTGGTTCGAATTGCATGGCGAGGTGCAATACGGCGAAACCACGGCCCACTTGCCGGAGTTGCTGGAGGCGCTCAAGCGCGGCGATAACGTGGTCAGGTTAGGCGACGGTACCTTCGGAGTGCTGCCGGAGGAATGGCTGGAGCGAATTGGCGCGCTGGCTGGTTTAGGAGCCATGGAAGACGGGCATATCCGCTTCCGAAGAAATCAAGCCGGTTTGCTGGATGCGCTGCTGGCGGCACAGCCTGAGACTAGTTGCGACAAGGTGTTCGCGCGAGTTCGCGATGAGCTGCGGCGCTTTGAAGGTGTGACTCCCGCGGCGCAGCCTGAGGGCTTTGTGGGGCAACTGCGCGATTACCAGCGTGAAGGATTGGGCTGGATGGACTTCCTGCGGAGGTTCTCATTCGGCGGTTGCCTGGCGGACGATATGGGCGTGGGTAAAACCGCACAAGTGCTGGCGCTGCTGGAAAACCGGCGTATGTTGCGGTCAACAGGAGAAGTGACCAAGCCCTCGCTGGTGGTTGTTCCGAGATCGCTGATCTTCAACTGGAAAGAGGAAGCGGCGCGGTTTACTCCGCGGCTGCGCGTGCTTGATTATTCGGGCGCGGAACGGAACGGCCACGATCTGGGCGGCCACGATTTGGTGCTGGCCACATATGGCACTTTGCGGCGCGATATTCCGCGAATGAAGGATATTGAATTCGATTACGTTGTTTTGGACGAGGCGCAGGCGATCAAGAATGCCGATACGGAGTCGGCAAAGGCAGCGCGGCTTTTGCAAAGCGACCACCGGCTTGCGCTCAGCGGGACGCCCGTTGAAAACCACATTGGGGAACTGTTCTCGTTATTCGAGTTTCTGAACCCAGGAATGCTGGGGACGGCGAGCGTATTCAAGTTGACTGGCTCTGCGGCCCGAAATTTGAACGATGACACGCGCGGCATGTTGGCGCACGCCCTGCGCCCATTTATTCTGCGGCGCACCAAGGAGCAGGTGGCGAGCGAGCTTCCGGCGAAAACCGAACAGACGATCTACTGCGAGATGGAGCCGGAGCAGCGCAAGCTTTATAACGAATTGCGCAAGCATTATCGGGACAGTCTGCTGGGGCGCATTGCCAAAGAAGGATTGGCTAAATCGAAGATACAGGTGTTGGAAGCTCTGTTGAGATTGCGGCAGGCGGCCTGCCATCCGGGTTTGATCGACGTAAAGCGCTCAAACGAGGCGAGTGCGAAACTAGACGTTCTGCTGGCGCAGCTTAAGGAAGTACGGGAAGAAGGGCACAAGACCCTGGTGTTCTCGCAATTTACCAGCTTTCTTAAGATTCTGCGCGGGCGCTTGGACGCCGATGGAACCCAATATGAATATCTGGATGGCGCGACCCGCGACAGACAGGCTCGGGTGGAAAAGTTTCAGGGCGACAAGGATTGCAAGCTGTTTCTCATCAGCCTGAAGGCGGGAGGGCTTGGGTTGAATCTGACGGCGGCAGATTACGTGTTTCTGTTGGATCCCTGGTGGAACCCGGCAGTTGAGGCACAGGCGATTGATAGAACCCACCGAATCGGGCAGACGCGCCGGGTTTTTGCGTATCGTTTAATTGCCCGCGACACGGTAGAAGAGAAAGTGTTGGAGTTGCAGAAGAGCAAGCGTGATCTGGCGGCGGCGATTATCGATCAGGACAACAGCGTGATCAAGAATTTACAGCGGGAAGACCTGGAGTTGCTGTTATCGTAAGCGGCACCCGCTCATTGGCCCATGTTCTCCGCCAGACGCCAGACCAGAATGACGGCTAGTTGGGAGTCCCAGCATCCAATCGATCTCAAAAGCGAGGCGGCTCACACTTCGCTTTGTGAGGCGCTTTGGGTTTGATGGAGATTGTTTAATGATCGCTTTAAGATGCGATACCGCTTCAGTATTGAATTACGGGAGGTTGCAGGGCGGGGTTTTACGAAAGCAACGACTTTACTATGATGGAGAGGGTCCGGTGACCTGCCCGGGTGGCGAAATTGGCAGACGCAAAGGACTTAAAATCCTTTTTCGCGCAAGCGGAGTGCGGGTTCAAGTCCCGCCCCGGGCACCATTTAATGCAATTAGAACGACTTAAATGCCCGAACACAAGCCTCGTATCGCCAGTATTGTTCCGGGCGATATAGCTCTGGCCTGAGGGGTCTTTAGTAGCTATAGTACTAACAGGTTTTGCCTGATGTCGTGTAGCCTGTTAAAAGTAGATAATGCACCAATATGAAAGAGGAGGGATTTATTTCTTTATGCGTTCTCGCGTTGGTTTTTTAGCAAAAGCTAGCATCTTGGCTCTCGTGCTTCCTGTACTCGGCTTTTCAGCAGCAGTGAAAGTAAATGGAACATGTGAAGTTGGCACTTGCGCTTCGCCTGACAGTATCACGTCTGGCGGAAGTTCAGTCGGTACCTACAACTTCAACTACACTGCCGCATCTGGAGATCTGTATAAGATCTCAGGATCGTTCGCGAACTCTTACAACCCAGGCACGAAATTAGGATTCTTTCCGACCGTTACCTACATCGGCATAAATCCAGCGGTAGCTGTGGATACGATTTCGCTGGATATGCTTCAGAACATTTTCGACAATTCGCCGGGTTCTTTCGATAGTCCCCCTGCATATACCGAGACCGTACCTTTTACTCTGTCTGCTGGGGTTTCGGCGACTGGCCAAGCGTTTTTTGATGGCCAGGGAGTAGGCTTGGTTAGTTTTACTGGCCCAGGGTCGAGCAGCACTACACTGTCGAAAAGTCTTTTTGGCCTGACTGGGGATACTTTGGTCACCGATTATAATCTGACCTATACTTTCAAGAACGGCGGCAGCGGCAGTTCTCCGACGCCTGAGCCTGCCCAAGGTATTGCGATAGCGATTGGTCTCTCCGGTTTGGCACTGCTCAAACGCGGAAAATTGCGGTCGAATCATCGCAACGAAGCTTAATCGAAAAGAACTGACTCTTAATTTATGGACTATAATAACAACATGGATTCAAAACCAAGAGACGTATCAGTCGAATCTGAGGAGATGACTGAAAAGCACAACAGGCGCGAACTTGTGACGAAGCTTGGCAAGTTTGCAGCATACGCTGCTCCATTCACCGTGATGGCCCTCAACAGCAAGGCAGCGACAGCCAGTGGGCCGCATAAGCACAAGTAAGCAGGTGGAGGTCGGCTTACGTAGTTCGTCCTAGTCATATATCAGAATGAGGCTTCTCCCGTCGCCTCCTTTTGGATTTTGGGCCTTTGATATAGGGGAAGGTCCAGATAAATCGGGACTAGTTGTCTCTCGTCTTGACAGTTCTAGTCTCTTTTATGCTAAATCCCACGGCCCGCTTTATCTGGAAGTCTCTAGAGAAGGGTGGGCCGTACAACGTATTGGTGGAGCGCTTCGCGGCTCATTTCGGAATTGCTCTTAGTCGAGCAGCTGCTGACGTCGAGCACGTGCTGGAGAGATGGTCGACGAATTTGCTCGTGCCCGCTCTGCATGTCCCTTCAGTACCTTCGCCCACTTCTGTAGTTTGTTCAAGCAATTCATCAGTCACTAACGATTACGCATTCGGAGAAAAATGCTTTCGGGTCATAGTCGAAGACCCCGAGTTCGCTGAAGAAATTCTCCCGAGGCTGGCACACCTTGGCGCAGATCCAAAGCTTCCCGATATCACCTTTCGTGTTTTCCGCGATAACGACCGGGTTTGGGTCTTTTGCGGAGAAACCTGCGTTGGCTCTGAACCGGAAGTCAGTGTCGCTCGCACGATTCTTCTAGAGGAAATGGCCCGGATGTCCCGGCCCGGGACCGAATGGTTTGCGATCCTTCACGCTGCGGCGTGCGGCAATTCGACCGAATGTGTCATTATGCCTGCCGCCACGAATTCGGGCAAGACCACGTTAGCGGCAGCGCTCATGCAAGCTGGACTGCACTTGTTTTCCGACGATTCGGCTGCCATTGATCGCCGGACCATGCAAGTCGTTGAGCTGCCCTTCGCGCTTATGCTGCGCGAAGGAAGTTGGCCGGTTCTGGAACCCTATTTCCCTCACCTCACGTCCATTCCGATTCTTGAACGGAACGGTGACAGAGTCCGCTTCGTTGCACCTCCAGTTGACCGGCTGGGTCTCAGCGCTACGCCAAAATGCCTGCTGTTTGTCGAATTCCAGCCAGACGATCCGGTGAAGATCCAGCCGCTAACGGCATTTGAGAGGCTCTTACGCCTTCAGAAGAGCGGTTTCTGGGTTCCGCACGATCAAGCCAGTATAGGAGCCTTCCTCGCTTGGGTACAATCGATTCCGGCGTACGAAATGGTGTATTCCGATTTGCCGGAGGCTACTCGCGTCATTCGGGATCTGCTCTCTTCAGCCTAAGAACCTGGCGGTTCAGTCACAACCTGCCATAGCTGGTTGTCGCCACCAACGTAGTTCCACTGCTGCATCAGCGTTCCATTCAGCAAAGAGAAACCTGAATCGTCCAGCACCTTGCCGCTTACCTTGTTGTAGATGACATAGTATCCATTCGGCGCGGGTGCAAATATCCATTCCTGATTGTCGGCGCCGGTCAGGTCATTTTGCTCAATCTGCGCGCCGTCGCCAGTGGCCGAACCGACAACGTCCAGAACTTTACCGCTGTTCAGGTTGCGAATCACCTGATAGGGACCCGAGCCAACCGCCGTAATCGACCAGCGTTGCTGAGGACCTCCATTGTCGCTCCATTGCTGAATCAGTGTCCCGTTAGTAAGGGAGGATGCTGGAGAGTCCAGCACTTTGCCGCTCAGCTTGTTCACAATCTTTGCATAGGCCGCGGGCGCGACGATCCACTGCTGATTGTCCCCACCCAAATAGCTCCAGAGCTGTATTAACGTCCCGCTTTGCAGGGAGTAATTAGAGTCGTCCAGAACCAATCCGCTGAACTTGTTTTTAATAGCGTAGTAGCCGCCGGCTTCGGGAACCAGTTGCCACTTCTGATTGTCACCGCCAAGATTGTCATATTGCTGAATCAAGGTTCCCAGAGTGGTTGAGAAACCACTATCGTCCAACACTTTCCCGCTATTGACATTGACAATTTGGTAATACTGGCTGTCCACGGGCACAAGGCGCCACTGCTGATTGGCGCCATTCAGAAAATCGTATTGCTGGATTCGAGCGCCGTTTTGAGTGGATGCGCCGATCACGTCAAGGGCCTTTCCGCTCAATTTGTTCGTGATTTCAAATTGCTGAACATCAAAGGCCTGCAGGCTCACCGACTGCGAAACATAGTTGGCTGGGTTGGCTGCCTGGTCACCGGAAAGGAACGAGTTATCGGTAAATACCAAAGATGCCACGCGCGTACCCGCGCCGCCACGAGTAAAGACGACCGATACCGTGCAACTGGCGGCCGACGCCATTGCGCTCGCGGCGCTGCAAGTCGTGGCGCTTTGGTCAATTGTGAATTCACTGGCATTCGTCCCTGAAATTGCGATGGACGAGAAGCTTAGCGGCGCTCCACCAACGTTGTTAAACGTAATTAGACGAGCAACACTATTGTTTGCAAGATTTCCGAAATTCGCGAAGGCCGGACTGGGGTAACCTTGGGCCGGTCCAGCATCGGGGATGTAACCGCCCGGAAGTACCTCCGCCCCATTTCCAATGGGAATCGTTGCAGTGTTGCTCACAAATGCATTTTGAGCAATCGTAATCTGAGTGTTTGCGCCCGGCGATAGCGTTGTCGGTACCAGAACCTGAATCTGAGCGACGCCATAGCTGCCTGGCGGGTAGCTGGCATTCACAATCTGACCCGTGCTCCCGCCCACGGTGGAGCTCACGAAGCTAAATGCGGTATTAGGCTGATATGTGTTGTTGTTGGGATAAGGCGCGCCATCGACAGGCGATGGGATTGCTGTGCCCGCTAAATTTTGAACGCTGCCGATGCCTGTCGCCAGCAAAGTGATCACCTCACCGGGCAATGCCGGGTTCTGCGATGAAATAGCGGACCCGGGTACTGACACCGCGCAGCAAGTGGTCGATGAATAGGCCGTTACCGTGACATCAGCGCTGGCGCTTGTCGTCCCGGAGATTGCAATCCCCGTTCCGGCACTTCCAGGTTGTTTAGCTGTTAAGACGACGCGGGTAAATGCCCCTCCGGCGGAGGGGGTCACGTTGGAATCGCCCTTGCCGCCGTTGGCGCTGTTAATCGCGCTTATGAGGCCCGATACAACGCTCGCCAAAGTGTCCGTACTCAGCACCGTATAGCTGTAAGTCGTCCCCGCAATGACTATATTGGCAATGTCACCTGCCTTGATCGAGCCGTCGATTGAAACCACCGCCTGCGGATTTCCCGCCTGGTGGAGTGCGCCCGCAACGGGCCATGGCCTTGTTTGGCCCGCGTAGCTTTGAGCGTCGAAGATGCCGGGGTTGGCAGGCGCAATGGTCAGCGGGGTTGCATTGGTCACAGTGACGCTGCCATCGCCGTGTACCGTCCTGACATAAACGCTGGAACTGTTGCGGTCAAACGTTTCCCATGGCACTTGCGCAATGATCTGGGTGGCTGAAACGCGCAACAAGTGCGCGGAAAAGCCGTCCACATAAACCTGTGCTCCGGCCAGAGTGATGGGTAGATTCAGTAAGCCGTTGGCATTGGCGGAAACCGGGGTTGTGGCGTCGGACAAATTCGATCCGTCGATCTCAACCAAAGTGCCTGGGGCAACCGTCGCGGCAGTGCCAGCCGTTAAGTAGGATCCTGACGCGATAACCGTGAGGTTAACGGTGTTAGAAGCAGTCGCCGCGAGCGAAATGGTATCGGCGTCCAGGTTTACGGCTTTTGAACTGAGGTAAAGCCCGCCGCTGCCCGTGCCCGCAAACACTGCTGTCACGTTCGGATCGCTGGCATTGATCAGCGAGACAAGTTCTTGGGCTACAGTGTCAACGGTGTCGGTACTCTTGACCGTGTAGGTATAGCCTGTCCCGGCAACCGTGACGGTGACCGTATCGCCGGCGGTTATAGCTCCGCCGGAAGTTATACCGATTGCTACAGTACCTTCTTGCCGGATAATTTCGCTTGCCCAATTCACGACGGATTGGTTTTGCAGATGATTCGCTTCCGGGGTGAACACCAAAACACGCCGGTTGTTGGGGTCGCTCACATACAGATTGGTTCCATCCCACGCCAGTGATTGCGGGTCCGGGATGGTGTTTACGCTTGAGGTGTTATCAATGGCAGTGCTGATGATGGATATAGTTCCATAGGTCACGACGTCGGAAATGAAATCAGGCTGTCCCAAAACGAAATCGGCTGCCGCGCCATTAGTGGTTGGGATATTGTTATAAATCAGGATCCGGTCGTTGCCGCCATCGGCGATGAAGAGCCGCTGGCCGTCCGATAGGGCGTAGCGCGGGTAGCTGATCGTGTTGGCGCAGCGACTCGGGTACGTCGCGGTTCCCGTGCTGCTGGTCCCATTCGAAGTACACAGCACGCTGTTGTTATTGGGTTGCGAGCTTACCATGTCGGGCTGGCCAACCACAACATCAGCGGGTTGATCCATAGTGGTTGGCGGTTCGTTCCAGATCAACACGCGGTTGAAACCTAAATCGGACACAAAGAGGTGAACGCCGTCTGAAGTCACTGAAACCGGGTTCAGCAGCATGTTGGCGGCGGCAGGGGGGTAGGTGCTGGCGGGCGGTGCGGCAACGGCGGAAGTGAAGTTTGCCTGGCCGAGCACGAGGTCCGCGGCCTGGTCGTTCACCGTGGGAATACTATTCCAAACCAGGACGCGGTAATTCTGCGTGTCTGCCACATATAACCTGCTGCCCTGAATCCACACGCCTTGCGGACCCCTTAAAGTTTGGGCATTGACCGTTGTGGTATTCGGCCGCGTGCTAAAGTCGGTCTGGCCCAATACGAGATTGGCGGGTGCGCCTGGCGTGGTGGGAATAGAAGTCCAAATCAAAACCCGGTTGTTGTCCGTGTCCGCCACCGCCAGTATCTTCCCATCGGTAGCAACGGCTGTTGGGGTATACAGTTGGCTCGCTGATAGGCCGGAATCAATGTTGGAATAGTTCGTTTGTCCCAGCACATTTTGCGCGGCAAAGCCGCAAATCGGACAAACTGTATCGTGTATCGGAAGCGAGCTGATGTCCGTGGTGGGCGAAGGGATTTCGCTTGTATAGTACATCAGGACGCGGTTGTCCTGAAGTACGCCGTTAACTGGGTCGGTTTCGGCTGCAACTCTATTAGAATCAGCAACAAAGAGATAACCAGCCGCGTACGCCAACCCGCTTACTCCACCGCTAAGCTGCACATTGACGCCGGTGTCTCCGCGGTCGAAAGAATAACGCCCAATCACCGCGCGAGCCGCCTGGCCGTTAACGAAATCGGCGGCGGGCACAGCGGATGAACAAAAAAATAGAATTACAGCAAGCGCACTTAGCTTTCTCAAATATGACCCCGGAAGGAATTAAGTATAACAGCGCGTGTGACGCCCCAGTCCGTGGTCAGGTTGCGGCCCGATACGTCTGTGAACGTTTAAATTATAGCTTTTGGGCCGATTACCGCTTCGCCCGCAGCAGCTTCACTTTTTCTGAGTTCCAAAGGCATGCGGGATAGGACCCGAAACAGAAAGATAGCCAACAAAAGCGAGAAAGTGGCCAGCGCAAGAGTGACTGGCCGAATTTGCCCTTCCGGCAATCGCCCGCCCAAGTATGGAGAATGAATGAGCGGTCCGTAGAGCAGGATATTTAAGCCGATCTGACCGACGACGGAAACCATTGCCAGCTTTGGAGATAGCGCCCAAAGGAACAGAGTTCCCGCAGCCATGGGCAACAGCACCGTCGCGTAGGCGCCTTGGTGAATTACCGTTGTGGATGGGCCGAACATTAAAAGGCACCAGCCGACAATTGAAAACGCCGTGATCAGCCAGAACAGCGTTGCCGCTGTCCATTCCGGCGACCGGAGCTTCTTGACAAAGAGTGTGGGCAAGAAGGCAACTAAGCCGAATGCGGACAGGCCCAAAGTTGGGAAGAAATAGAAGAAGACCCGGCTTCGAGGGAAATCGGCTAGAGACGCTAGCTGGCTGGCGCTCTCACCCTGAAAAAGGCCTTTCACAAGGGCTGCCATTCCGGCCCAATAAACTTGGCCTTGCGACGCCACGGTCCTGAAATTGGCGAGTTTGTGGTCGACAATCTGCGGAAAAGTCAATTCCTGGTAGGAATCTGCAAGTGCTCGGGGGAAGGTCCGGAGATCCACATGCTCCACCCCTGCCAAATGGAATTTGAGCAGCCGGTCGCCAGGTGGGTCATAAAACTTCTGATAGCCAATCCAAGGAAGGTAAAGCGCGAAACTGACGCCTGCCATCAGCAAGAGATGTTTTAGGGCGACGGGTGTTCTGAACGCGGATGCTGCGCCGATTGCCCCGAGCAAAGCGAAAATTGTCCCCCCGTGAGACAACACGCTGAAAGTGACCAGCATGGCGGCGACGATAGAGAGAAAGAATCCGTTTTGGCTTGCGCGCCTCAGCCTGCCGGAAAATAGTAATGCGAAGAACCCAAGCAGGTAACTCGCTGCCAGCAACTTCGGCCACACGAAGAAGCTATTAGTGAACACGAAGCCCGAAAAGGCGCACATCAGCAGCGCCCAGGTAACCGCTTTGGAATTAAGCCGCAAAGCAGTCAACAAAAGCCATAAAGCGCACAGCCACAGGCTTTGCAGGATAACAGAAAGTATTGTATAGCCCAGTTCACGCGGGCGCGTTATGAAGGGATATTGCGCCAGTACCGCTCCGGACTGAAGCGGCGGCCGGTCGCTTGATTTCCAATCGCCCAGGCCCGAGGGCGGCATGTGAGCGGTGCGAACAGCTTCCGACACGCGGAAAGGCAAAATGTTATCCGGGGGCAGTGGATGGGAAAAGCGGTTAGCCGCGATTTTGGAAGGATCCTCGAGACCGCCATAAACAAGTCCAACCGAAATTACCAAGAGCGACATTGCACCCACCAGAGAAAAGGGGACCAGCAAAGTTTGGAGCACAAGCTTTCCGGCAAAATCGATCCGCCGCAAGCTGGACCACAGCAAAACGATGGCGGCAATCGGAATCAGGAAAGCGACGGCGTGCGCCACGCGCGGCGTGAGCAGCGACAACCAAAAAATCAGATAGCCTGGGACGGCTGTGGCGGCAAGAGCTACTGCGCCGGCACCGACCGGATCGCGGAGGCCCTTCTTCACCGCTAACACGCACAGTGCAGCTGCCGGAAGCATTAAAAGCAAAAAGTGCTCCAGAGTGCGCAGGAGGATCTGCGTGGCTTCTCCCCACCCTGGCACCGGCGGGCGATTCAAGGGCTCGCTAAATGCGATCCACCAGTTCGCGCTCAATCGCGCATCTTCGGCAACCAGCCTTATTTGTTTTCCCTGCCATTCCGCAGGCAGCGCAAATTCGCAGAAGAGCCAGCGCCGTTCGGGAAGTGCGTGCGGCGCGATCGCGATCCGGGCGCCGTCTTGAACCCTTTCGATCCAAAGATTGATTCCAGGAAATGCCGGGTAGCCGGAAAGATACAACTGAAGATACTTGGGCGCGGCGAAAACCGTAGTCCGTATTTTCGTCTGTTTTTGTCCCTGATCGCCGCAGTCTGAGCCCCAAGTCCTGACATTTGGAACGTCTTTCAGCGGCGGAACCTCCTTCGGGGTTCCATTCGCGCAGAAGCCTTCATTGATGTCCGGCGCTGCACGCGCCGACAAAAACGGTGTTTCGGCGGGGAGCCCGTTCGCCCAGAACAGCGCTACAGCCGCCACAATCAGCCTGGCCGACGCGCGGTAGAACCATTTTGGAAGACGAACGGTAAACCACGGTTGGCCGTGTGCTAATCCTGGTTGTTCATCTCGTCTCATCAATGCATATCCCGCGCGCTAAGAATAACTTAAATCTTAAACGCCTCGCCGGAAATGTTGTTCTTGTCTCAATCGCCGTGCTGGCTGCCAATAACTGGTTCCACACCGTTAATGAGATGAAACGCGATTACAGTGCAGTGCCCGATTGGGATTACTGGGAAGTGGTTGGACATTTAAGTCAATATAGGGCTCACAATGTTGGCGTTCTGTGGCAGCAGCACAACGAACATCGAATCATATTTCCCGAAATTGTATTTGCCGCGGACATGCTGTTGTGCCATGGCCGCCAATTGCTGCCGCTGGCGGTAAGCCTCTTGGCTTATCTATTTACCTGGCTTCTCTTCGGCTGGGTAATCTTGCATGACCTCGACAGCCCGAAGCTGGTACGCTGGGCGGCATTTGCTCTGGCCGGATACATCATTGGCTGGCCGGGCAGTTCCGCCGTTCTCTCCAGTCCATTCCTTTTGCAATGGACGCTGGTTCAACTGGCTGCCGCGTCCGCTCTATTCTGTCTTGCCCGGGCAAAAGAGACCGCGCGGATTCTCTATTTTGCCGGCGCAATCTGTGCTGCCGTGGTGGCGACGTTTTCTTCCGCCAACGGGCTGGTTCTGTGGCCGGTTCTTATTGTGTCGGGGTGGATCTTACAAATAGGCGCGAAACGTCTGGCGGCTTTGGGAATCGCTGCCGCTCTCGCCATTTCGGCGTTCTTTTACGGTTATCATTCCTTGCATAGCCTGAACTTTGCGAACTTTATTCACCACCCGGTTTATTTTCTGGGATTTCTTGCTTCCTACGTCAGTATGCCTATCGGCGCGCTAAGCCTGGCACGCGGGAATTCGAGCAGGCGCGGTTTTCCTGGCGTTGCTTACCCTGTGCGTCATTGCGGCGTTGCGTACCGGGCTATTTCGCGCTAAACCGTTCGTCGTGCTTGGCGGTTTCTCTATCTTCATTCTCTGGGGCGCCATTCTCACTTCCGTTGGACGAATGAATCCAGATGATCCGAACTACATTGCCGCTAAAGCGCAAAGATACATTACTCTTCCTATCCTGAATTGGGCTGCTGCCGTCCTGCTCCTCATTTGGCTGTCTTCCAAGCTGAGATGGAGGATCGTTTCGCCGTTGAGCATCACTTCGATTATCGCGGTTTTTCTGGTATTTCTCTTTCCTAAACTGCGGCCCTGGATTCACGGCGTTGAATCGTATTACTCGCACGTTCAATGGGCTGAATTAAGTTTAGATAGCGGATTAACCGATCCCGAAATGATCCGGTTAGTCTATCCCGACGCTCACTTGGTTATCGGCTGGCTGCCGCTCTTGAAAGCGGGCAATCTCTCCATCTACTACAACGGGCCACAGAGATTGCTGGGGACCTTGGCAAGTTCAAATTTCAAGATCAACTCCGGCGCGGCGCGAACGGGCGAAATAAGCTACATCTGGCCGGCGATGGGAGGGCTTGAAGTAGAGGGCTGGGTAGACGCGTCCGCAAACAGTCAAGACCTGTTGTTAGTAAACGAAGAAGGCGCCGTGGCAGGATTCGGTAGAAAACTTCCCACCGGACTTCCTGGCCAACTTCCTCAATCGCCCCTGTTAACGCGGTTGGGATGGGCTGGATTCACCAACAACCGATTTCCGGGACGCCGGATTCAAGCCTACGCCATCGACCAAACAGGCAAACAACTCACCCCGGTAGGGTCGCCTTTTACTGTGCCTTCGAATCTGATGCTTCTTGCAGGCCCGAACCAGATAGGCCGCGCTATCGGCAACGTTAGTTGGAAGATGGATAGCGGTTGGAAGCAAAATGCATTGCCTCCGGGAGTAAATGCCGGCAGCACCGCTTTTCAGATTTTCTTCTCAAGCTGGGTTCACTCCGACGGCGACACGGGCGCAATTCATTCCGAAGCGTTCGATGTTCCAGCGGGACACTGTCTGATTCTTCCGGTCGTACATGGTCCCACATCCAGCCAGTTGTCGGTCGAAGTCCAAAACGGCTCCAACGGAAGCCTTGTGGCGCGTGTTCCCATGCGGGACGCCGATACGCAATGGCTGTTTTGGCGGCTGGATGTACCTAAAGATATAAATACTGTCAGCATAGTTGCCACGGATGACGGGCCAAGTTGGGGACAATGGGTAGCGATTGGGCCGCCGGCAGAGTGCCGATAAGCAATTTTTGACGGACGGGACAACAGTAGACGTGTCTTCTTATGACGAGATCGCCGGCTTGTACAACATCTGCTGGGCGAGAGCGTATTTGCCCGCTGCCCTGCCGGCTTTGCAAAAGTTGTTCTTCGCCCATTTTGGAAGCCATGCCAAGGTTCTCGACTTATGTTGCGGCTCGGGACACATTACCGAAGAGCTGGTGCGGCGTGGATTCCAGGTGACGGGAGTAGACAATTCAGCGAAGCTGATCGAACTTGCTCAGCGCCGTTTGCCCCAGGTAGAATTCCACGTTCAGGATGCGCGCCGTCTCAAGCTGAATCGAACGTTCCATGGCGTTCTCTCGACCTACGATTCCCTGAATCACATGCTCAGTATCGAGGATCTGATCATGGTTTTTGCGGGCGTGAAACAGCTGCTGAAGCCAGGCGGCCGATTCGTGTTTGACATGAACCTGGAACAAGCCTACAGCCTCGATTTGCGGCAATGGACGGTTGATATCGGCGACGCGAACGTTGGTCTGGTACGCGGACTGTATGATTCGTTTGCCCACCTGGCGCGAACTGAGGTGATTTGGTTCAGCAAGCAAAAGGGGCGCGATTGCTGGAGGCGGCGCAGGACCGTCGTCGAAGAACGCTGCTACCCCCAATTTCAGATTACCGGCGCACTGCTCGATATGGGCTTTCAGGATGTTGAAGCCATTCCAGCACCGGAGGCTGGTGTTACCGGCGACCTTGGTTTTGGACGGGTGTTCTTCGTCGCTCGATCTTCGTGAATCAATGGTGGGGGAATACCCGCACGTCGATTCCCTCAGCCGCCTTAATAAGCCGGTCGAGCTCACTGCCAAAAGCTCGTTCCCACCAGCTTTCGCGCCCTTTGTGCCCAACATATATCTGGGTGATGCCGCGCTGCCGGGCGAAGCGCAGGATGGTATCGGCCGCGTCTTCGCCATCCAGTTCCACGATCTCAGCGCCTTTCGCCTTCGCTAGGTCGACGCCTTCCTGTACCTTCGCGCGTTGTTCCGGGGACCAGTCCGGCCGGTTCAAATGGATGGTGATCAACTCTCCGTGAAAGCGGTCGCGATTGCGGGCGGCGCTGTCCAACATGCGCTGGGCATCGGCCCGCGGCGATAAACACACCATGATGCGTTCCTGGGTGCCCCAAAGCTGTTCTATGCCGTGGCGCGCCAAATAGCGCTCCAACTGCTTGTCCACAACATCGGCGGCCAGCAGCAGGGCGATTTCGCGCAGCTCGGAAAGTTGATGCTGGTTCAGCTTGCGGCTGGCGCTTGTGGAACGCTCATCGGTCGACGTCATACACGTTTGGGGCGGGGCGTCTACCACCACAATCTCGTCCGCCGTTTGCAGAAAGGCGAGCGGGACAGTTTCCGCGACTTGTTTATTGGTTATCGATTGAACTTTTTCGCGCTTTTCCTCAATGTGTTGTAAGTTCACCGAAGTGATGACTGAAATACCCGATTTGAGCAGTTGATCGACATCTTGCCAGCGCTTCTCGTGAAGCGAGCCAGGAGGATTGTCGTAGGCCAGACCATCCACCAGACAAACCTTCGGCGCGCGTTGCAGGATAGCGGGAATGTCCATCACAAACACGCCGTTCACCTGCTTGAGCGGAATCACTTCCAGAGATGAGATGGTCTGCGAGAGTTCGCTCGAAAGCCCAGTCTGTATGGCTCCCACCACCACATCTTGGCCGCGTTCACGACGGCGCCGTCCCTCATCCAGCATGCGGAAGCTCTTGCCCACGCCCGATGCGTATCCCAGGAAGATCTTCAGCCGCGCGGTAGATTGATATTCTTCGTCGGTTTCCACTTGTTGCAAAAGCTGCTCTGGAGTGGGTCTTCGTTCACTGATTGCCGCCACGTTCCTATTATCCCGTAGTTCTACCGACCTAGCAGATGATGATCCAGCTCCAAATTCATTTTCAATACATTCACACGGGGTTCGCCGGTAAATCCGAGGTCGCGGCCTTCGGTGGCGGATGCCACTAGCGCGGTTATTGAGGCAGGGTCGACGCCGCGCGCTTTAGCCACTCGACTGGTTTGCGCCATGGCATTGGCGACGCTGATGTGGGGGTCAAGTCCGCTGCCTGAAGCGGTGATGGCATCCGCGGGAATCGGGCCTTTGTAGTCCGGATTCTCTTTACGAAACTGCTCGGCGGAAGCTTTCATGCGATCCACCAATTTTTGGCTGGTCGGGCCGAGATTCGAGCCTGAAGTTGCGGTCGGGTCATAACCATCATTACCGGCAGCGGAAGGTCGCGGATGGAAATATTCGGGTTTCGCGAAATTCTGGCCTATCAGTCTTGAACCAACTATTTTGCCATTTACTTCGACCAAGCTTCCGTTGGCCTTCGCGTGAAACAGCACCTGGCACAAGCCGGTTACTACGCCTGGATAGATCAGCCCGGTGAGAACCGTGAGAAGCAGAGTCATTCGAAGTGCGGGAACAATTTGCTGTAACATGTTTTTCTCTTTCTAATGCCTACGCCAGATGGAGCAATACAAGTAACTGATCGATCAGCCAAATACCCGGGAACGGGATAAGAATGCCGCCCAGCCCATAGATGAGAATGTTGCGGCGCAGCAGTGCTGCAGCGCCCACTGGCCGGTATTTGACACCTTTCAGCGCCAGCGGCACCAAGGCAATGATGATGAGGGCGTTGAAAATAACTGCGGCCAATACGGCGCTTTGCGGAGTATGCAGGCCCATGATATTGAAGCGGTTCAGCGCCGGATAAGTGGCAATGAACATGGCAGGGATGATGGCGAAGTACTTAGCGACATCGTTCGCAATCGAGAATGTGGTCAGAGCGCCGCGCGTGATCAGCAGTTGTTTGCCGATAGCAACCACTTCAATCAGCTTGGTGGGGTTGCTGTCCAGATCCACCATATTGCCGGCTTCTTTAGCGGCCATGGTGCCGGTATTCATCGCCAGTCCGACGTCGGCTTGGGCCAGCGCAGGAGCGTCATTCGTACCGTCACCGGTCATGGCAACCAAGCGGCCGCCAGCCTGTTCGCGTTTGATGTAGGCAAGCTTATCGGCCGGAGTGGCCTGCGCCAGAAAATCATCAACGCCAGCTTCCGCGGCAATGGCGGCGGCTGTTAATGGGTTATCGCCGGTAATCATGACGGAACGAATTCCCATGGAGCGAAGCTGGCCGAGGCGATCTTTCATGCCGCCCTTAACGATGTCTTTCAAGTAAACGATACCCAGAGCGCGCGGGCCATCGGCCACGGCTAACGGCGTTCCACCGGCGCGCGAGATGCGGTCGGCGGTTTGCTCGAACATTTCGGGCAGCGTGCCGCCCAGCTCTTTCGCGAAATTCGCGATGGAGACGCTCGCGCCTTTGCGCAGCATGCGGCCGTCAATATCGACGCCGCTCATGCGCGTATAAGCGGAGAACGGGATGAAATGAGCTTCGTGTTCCGCCACTTCGCGGCCGCGCAGACCGTGCTTCTCTTTGGCGAGAACGACAATGGAACGGCCTTCGGGTGTTTCGTCGGCGAGGCTCGAAAGCTGCGCTGCATCGGCCAGTTCCTGCTCAGTCACTCCGGGAAAAGGAATGAACTCGACGGCTTCGCGGTTGCCCAGTGTGATGGTTCCTGTCTTGTCGAGCAGCAGCGTGTTGATGTCTCCCGACGCTTCAACCGCCTTTCCACTCATCGCCAGCACATTGTGTTGCATTACGCGATCCATGCCCGCGATGCCGATAGCCGAAAGCAGACCGCCGATAGTTGTCGGAATCAAACAAACCAGCAGCGAGACTAGGACCGCGATGGTCGGCACGCGTCCAGCGCCGGTGGCACTCACTGCGTACAGAGCAAACGGGTGCAAAGTGGCGACAGCCAGCAGGAAGATGAGCGTAAGGCCCGCGATCAGAATATTCAGCGCAATCTCATTGGGGGTCTTCTGGCGTTCAGCGCCTTCCACCAAGGCGATCATCTTGTCCAGAAACGTTTCGCCGGGGTTAGAGGTGATACGAATTTTGATACTGTCGGAAAGAACCTTCGTTCCACCCGTAACGGCACTGCGATCACCGCCCGATTCGCGGATAACCGGTGCGCTCTCTCCGGTGATGACCGATTCATCCACGGTAGCAATGCCGTCCATGACCTCGCCATCGCCCGGAATCAGATCGCCCGCGTCGGCGGTAACAATGTCACCGGAGCGAAGCTTCGATGCCGGAACGGTTTCGATTTTGCCCTTGGCGAGTACACGTTTAGCTACCGAATCGGTTTTGGTTTTACGCAGGGTATCGGCTTGCGCTTTGCCGCGGGCTTCAGCCATAGCTTCGGCGAAGTTGGCGAATAAGACCGTAAACCAGAGCCAGATAGAAACTTGAATCTGAAAACCGATATCGCTGCCGTGCGAGATCAAATCGCGGATTAAGAAAAGCGTGGTGAGAGCCGCGCCCACTTCCACCACAAACATCACGGGGTTCTTCGCCAGCGTAAGCGGATTCAGCTTGACGAACGAATCTTTGGTGGCGCGGCGAACAATCTCCGGATCGAACAGCGGCCTTGAACGATTCAGCTTCGCCGGCAGCAACGAAGAGCTTGAATCGTGAGAAGAAGGCAGCGGAGCGGCGGAGTGAGGATTTTCTAAGGTCGTTGGCATGATTTTAGCTCCAGATCGGGAACAGCAGCATGGAAAAGAGCTTGCCGTCCTGCATAAGGAAATGTTCGACGATGGGCCCGAGCGCGAGCGCCGGGAAGAAAGTCAATGCGCCCACCAGAAACCACCGTTCCCACCAGCAAGGTGACGAAGAGCGGCCCATGCGTGGGCAACGTTCCGCTGGTAGCGGGTATTTTCTTCTTGCGGGCTAAGCTGCCGGCCGCCGCCAGCAGAGGAATCAAGAACAGGAAGCGGCCCATAAGCATGGCCAAACCGAGGGTCAGGTTGTACCAAGGCGTGTTTGCGCTGAGGCCCGCGAACGCGCTGCCATTATTGCCGGTCGCGCTTGAGTACGCGTAGAGCATCTCGCTGAAGCCGTGGGGGCCGTCGTTAGAGACGTTGGCAGCGGCTGGTCCGGGCGGATTCCAATAGCTTTGCGCAACTGCTTGGCCCTTGGCGTCCTTCGTCGGCGCGGGAAATTTAACGACCGTGGTGATAGCGGAGAATATCAGGATGCTCAACGCGGTGGCAATCAGCGCTACCATGCACATTTTCACTTCCTTCTGCTCAATCTTTTTGCCCACGTATTCAGGCGTGCGGCCCACCATCAAGCCCGAGATGAACACCGCGACAATGGCATACAGCAGGATGCCGTACAACCCGGCTCCAACGCCTCCGAAGATAACTTCGCCTGTTTGAATATTGAACAGTGGAACCAAGCCGCCGATCGGAGTAAAACTATCGTGAACGCCGTTTATGGCCCCACAACTGGCGTCGGTAGTAATGGTGGCAAATAGGGCTGAAGCGGCAATACCGAAGCGCGTTTCTTTGCCCTCCATGTTGCCGCCGGTCTGAGTGGCAGTAGCGTGGGTTTCAACCCCTAACTTGGCGAACCCAGGGTTGCCATTCTGTTCAGCCCAGTAACAGACGAAGGCACCCGCCAGGAACATGACGGCGCAAGCGCCGAAAATGGCCCAGCCCTGCCGTTTATCGCCCACTATGGAGCCGAATGTGTAAGTAAGACCTGCCGGAATGATGAAGATGAGAACCATCTGCAGCAGGTTGGTGAACGGCGTCGGATTTTCAAACGGGTGGGAGGAGTTGGCATTGAAGAAACCGCCGCCGTTGGTGCCTAGCATCTTTATAGCTTCTTGAGATGCCACGGGGCCTTGCGCGATTGTCTGCTTCGCGCCTTCCAGCGTCTGGGCGACGGTGTACGGATGGAAGTTTTGGATGACGCCTTGCGAGCAAAGAACCAAGGCGGCGATAACCGACAGCGGCAACAGAATGTAGAGGACAGCACGAGTCACATCGACCCAAAAATTGCCAAGGCTGTTCATCTGCTGCCGGGCGAAACCGCGAGTGAGCGCGATTGCGATGGCAATGCCGGCGGCGGCAGACGCAAAATTCTGCACGGTAAGTGCCGCCATTTGCACCAGATAGCTGAGCGTTGATTCACCGCTGTATGCCTGCCAATTGGTGTTAGTGACGAAGCTCACGGCGGTGTTGAAAGCGAGATCCGGCGATACTTGGGCTGTTCCGAAGCCCTGCGGATTCAGCGGCAGCACTCCTTGCAAGCGCTGGAGATAATAAACGAACAAGAAGCTGAAGATACTGAAGGCCAGCAGCGACGCGGTGTACTGTGTCCAGCGCTGCTCCGTCTGTTCATTTACTCCGATCAATTTGTATGTCAGCCGTTCCAACGGTCTGATCACCGGGTGAAGAAAGGTGCGGCCGCCCTCGAAAAGTTTGGCCATGAAAGCGCCGAGCGGTTTGGTGAGCGCCAGGATAATCAGGAAATAAACGACGATTTGCAGAATGCCGTTCGATGTCATGGCTAGAATTTCTCCGGTTTCAACAAAGCGTAAATGAGGTAGGCGAACAGGAACAGGCTTGTGACGCCCCCAATGATGTAATCCATATAGGCTCCTACAGGTGGTCGCAAGCTTTGGTGAAGATCCAGCAAACTACGAAAAACACCAGCGCGACAAGAACGTATGCAAGGTCCAGCATTTTAATCTGCTTTCAAGTTACGGCCATAACCATAAAGAAGTCATAAAGGAATCCTCAGGATTGTACGGGGGCCGTTTCTTGGCAGCGCGGATTGTTTGGATCTTTGCCGGCGAGGACGGACGTATGGTTGGGTTGGTAAACGCATAGCTAGAGACAGCAAAGAGTGCGCTTGCTGGCGCATGCGGTTCTGTCAGGCAACGGCGGCGTTGAAGAAGCCTCTTTTGTTTGGAGCCGGATGGATTCGCCCGGGTCATTCTGCAGCCTGCGCGGAGGGTTTTTCCCGCCTATAAAGATATAGGTGGGGCGGTGGGGAATAATTCGGCTGGAATCCGCATTTGCATTTCGCCCAGAAGATGGCGGCGGCGAGGTATTTGGGTTTGGCGGAGCAGGCCATTTTGTGAAGGAGCTTGAGGACGGCGATGTTTGCCTCGATGGAACCGAGGGTAAGTTCGCGGCGGAGGTGTTTGCGGAGGGTTTTCGGAGAGATGCCAACAAAACGAGCGATTTTGTCTTGCGGGATGCCGCGGGAGGCCAGGAGACGGGCCAACTTTCGATGGCTTTCGGTGGGGCGGAAGGAGGGGCGGCCCGAGTGTTTTGGTGAGAGAGGTTGCATAGAGAGAGGAATCACTTTTGAGGCCAGGATAAAGGGATAGGCGAGGGGTGGGTAAAAGGGAAGGCTGGTAAGTGGTTGATTTGGTTGAGGAGATAAATTTGATTTTCCGTGACCGCCGCCGGGGCGGCGCTTGAAAGTCGATTGGATGGTGCCCGGAATGTAATAGCGATTAACAGGTAATTGCGGAATATTTTCGAAAGGATCCCTGACGACTTCCAATGGTTTGTTTTGGGCTTATTTTGGATTAAAGCGGCATTGTTTTAAGAGACTGTAACAGGAAGTGTGTAAGTGGTGGAGCCAAAGACATCAGAGAGAATCGATCAAGTCAGACTTGAGTCGATGTCCGAAGAGAACAAGCAACTGACTCATCACTATGGTTGCGAAGCAATCACGCTTTAGCGCTATATCCCAGCCCTGGCGCCGAGTCCAGCGGTTAGTGAAGTTGCGGATGTTGAGAAATAGGATTTTAATGACCGATTCGTCAGTCGGGAAGACTTTCCGGCTGGCGATATTCTTGCGCATCTGGGAGTGCAGGCTTTCGATGGCATTGGTGGTGTAAATGATGCGGCGTAACTCCACCGGGTAGCGGAAAAACGTGGTCAACTCGTTCCAGTGATTGCGCCAGGCGGCCACTGACGTCGGATAGCGGGAGGCCCAAGCCTGGTCGAAACGGTCCAGCGCGAGTTCGGCGGCTTCGATGGTGGGTGCGGTGTAAATGGGCCGCATACCGGCGCACAGCGCTTTGCGGTCCTTCCAGGAAACGAACTTCGTTACGGTGCGGATGTGATGAACGACGCAGAGTTGCACGTCGGCGTGCGGATATGCCGATTCCACGGCGTTAGGCAAGCCGGTGAGTCCATCGCCGCATACGATGAGCGCGTCTTCGACACCGCGCGCTTTGAGATCGTTGAAGACTTTCAGCCAAAAACGCGCGCCTTCGGTTTCTTCGATCCACAGTCCCAGCACCTCCTGCCGGCCGCCCATGCCGACGCCCAGGACCGTGTAGATGCATTTCTTAAGCACCCCTCTTTCGGTACGGACCGAGACTCGCAGGCCGTCGACAAAGACGACCGGATAGACGCGCTTGAGCGGCCCGGCTTTGCCATTCAACGATCTGCTGCTGCAACTCTTCGGTGACGCGTGAAACGAACTGGGGCGAGATATCAATGCCGTAGATTTCTTTTACGTGTTGTTCGATTTCGCGCGTGCTGAGGCCACGCGTATACAGCGAGACGACGGCCTCGCTGAAGTTGCCGACCGAGGTTTGCCGCTTGGCCACGACCTTCGGTTCAAAGCTGGCGTTGCGGTCGCGCGGCGTGTCGATCTCGACTTCCCCGAAGTCGCCGTGCACCGTCTTACTGCTGGCGCCATTGCGTGAATTACCGCTGTTGCGCCCCTCCGGATCATGCTTGGGATAACCGAGATGCTCTTCCATCTCTAGTTCGAGGAAGGCCTCGAGGGTGTCTTTCACCAGACGTTGAAAGATCTGCTTGGTGTCGAAGGCGCTCGCGCCGCCGCCGGCGCGCACCTGTTCCATCAGCTGCTTCTTGAATTCCTTGCGGTCCCGCAAGGCTTCCGCCGTGACTGCATTGAGAGGTTGATTCTCAGGAGATGACATGGAGCTTTTCCTTTGCTGTTACATTCCGTTTCCAGGTGAGCCCCACCCGTTCCGGAGCGCCCAATGAACCGCTGGATTGGGGGAAGCTCCGGTCGCCCTCCGGGCTCCCTTCGCCTCCCCCAATCCCATCAGTCACTCTACGCCATCCCGAAACAACTTACACAGAAAATGTTACAGCGCCGGTTTTAAGGGAAAAATGGCGAAGGGACCGAGTTGACCTGGGCAAGACAGAGGCAAGTTTAACCGCATCCCTAGATTTTTTTGTTAATGCTGCATCCGAGCCAGCCAACGATCTTTTGTCTTGTTGTCTAATTCGTCTATTGTTTTGCCGGCGATCAGGTTGATACGAACCGTACTACCAAGGACCCCGACCAATCCAATCAGAAGGAATTATCGCCGAAATTCTTAGAAGTCGATCTTTCCTTGCTTCATCATTCCTAACGCCAAAGAATTCGTAAATTCGCCGAGGGCCTCTCCAGTGCAGCCACCAATGATAGCTGTCTCGGGGAGATACTCGATAAACTCCCAGAAACCAGGCGATGACAGAAATGACCAAATCGCGATTTTTATACGATATCAGCGGAGACAAACGCGTTTCCCACCTTTTGTTTCTGGCAATAATCATTGTGCTGACGGATAAAAATAATGCCATTGATTCGCGGCTGGTGAGAAGATCGATTACGATTTACGCCTACGTCGCTTTGCACGCTTTTGTCCCGTAAAAGCATCAACGCGCCTTTAGGACATTACCCAAGATTCTATCGGATCGCCGTCGCGTCTCTAGGTACTCCTTCCCGTTCAACGCAACATTGGGGACACTACTGCGTGACAGGCCAGCAGGATTCGGTTAAAGTAGGAGTTGAGCGGAGAGCGTCGGAGTCGAACCGATATGCCGCCAAGCATTGGTCGGGGATATAAATCCCTCCAGTAGCACCAGCTACGCGCTCTCCTCGGGTTAGGAACCCGCGTCCGCGCTGGAGACGCGAACGCGGGGTTAGTTGATTAGAGTAGAGGTCGCCGTGGTGTCATATTGGCTCCAAAACGATCTCAAATGTGCCGTCCTTTTGGGTTTTCAGCCTAAGCCGATACCCCTTTGGGATATTGATGGTGAGGATCATTCCTACACCTCCCCAGTTCCGCGAATTTGGAGGTTCAGCCGTGAACTGAACCTCCAGAGGAGCTGCCGTTGGCTTCTCTTTGCGGACTCCAGCCCAAACGCGCTTTCTGCTGGGAACACTCGCTAACCAAATGTCAAAGAACTTAAGCGGGTAGTGGGTCAGTTTGAATTCCACTCCAGATTTTCAAGACAGACTGGCACATCGACGCGATTTAACGTGCAAAATGCCGCGCCAGCACTATGGATACAGCCTTGGCGCTCCCCAGCAGGTGCCGACGCATGCAGCCCGGGCAAGCGATACGTCCGCAATCCAAGCGGCAGGAAACTGCCTACTTGGGATTTGATCTGCCCAGTACACACTGGCCGATATGAGGTCGCAAGCAAATTTAAAACTCATCAAGCCGCCTTCGGAAGCTCGTATTTGTCGGGCTGCCCGCCTTTCCCTTTGAAAATCCGCTCGATGTGACGGACGTTCGGCTCAGCCAATTTTCCCAATATCCGGCTTACCGCAACACGATGGTTAAGGGCAGTGAATTTGTATCCGTGGTCGTGCATTCTCTGGACCACATCATGGTTTTTTCTACCAGAAATGTTGAGATCAAGCGGGATGAAGGTATCAAAGAAGATTTCGATGGCACGCTAGCGCTAGCGAAGCTCCTGGCTGCGCCGCCACTGCCAAAGAAGAAGACGATAAGTCCAAAGCCTAAAACGGCTCGTCGGAAGAAACGGGCGGCAAAAACGCTGGACCCTGTTCGTCCCGAAGCTTAGCCGTCAATTCCCTGTATTGGAGGCGAGTGTTTATCACTAGGCCGACGATCATAGCCGCGAAAAATATTTTCATCGAAGCGATTGTTAGACCAAAACTGAAACTCATTTAGGTAACGATGCAGGTGCTTCACGCTCTAACCTTGTGAAAGCTCCCTATCAGTTCTCGTTTGAATAGCGACCAGAAGCCCTCGATGCTGTTGGTGAATCATGCGCGGGTCTTGCGAACGTATTCAAGCTGTATATGATTCACACTCTCGTGGTAATCAGCGCCGAAGGATTTGTAAGCGCGAGATTCATCACTAATGAGAATGTCGGCCTTCACCGAAACAGTTCCGCGAACCGCACCGGTGAGAATGCTCTTGCTGTTAGTCCGAACGGGAAACGCCTGTACTTGCGAACAAGAATTGTCAGTGCCACGCTGGACCGCGCCAAACACGGTCCGCTTCTGCCACGGTTCACGCTTGCGGCGGCGGTCATACTTTCCACCGACGTAGGTTTCGTCAACCTCAACGGTTCCCACGAATACATCTACGCCTTTCATCCATTGCCTTGCGGATGCGGTGATTTAAGTACCGTGCGGTCTTGTAAGAAACGCCCATGTCGCGCTCCATCTGCTTCGCGGATACGCTTTTCTTGACGTTACACATGATCGCAACCGCCATCATCCACTTGCTGAGCGGCAAACGGGTGCCGCTAAAGATCGTTCCCGTAGTCACCCGCGAACTGATACTTGCACTTCGCATTGAGGCGCTGATACATGAACCGATCCGGCTTCGGCTTTACGGTGCCGTCAGCATATTCGCGAGCTTTGCCTTTTACGGTCAACTTCGAAACTTTATCGTGATCGCATTTGAGGCATTTGACGCCATTCGGCCAGCGAGTCGCTTCGAGGTACAGATGGCAGTTTTCTTCGTAGCAAAAGCCTTTGCGGTATCTATCAGGCTGGCTCCGAATTTAGCTGTTGACAGAGGCAGCGTCCTCATACATGACTCGGATTTCAAAGAATGGAGGCGGCGTGTTTGTCCCGTTCCGAGACGTAGAATTCCAGAAGCTAACACCAGCTGGATCTTTCGGAAAAGCCAATGGCCTTTGTTTGTAGAGCCATCGGTAGGGGGATAAACCTGCATAGCTCCGCCTAGAGGGGTACCTGCATGATCGAAAACATTTGGTCTTTCCTGCGCGAGTTGAGAGTCGGCGCGCGTTCCCTGGCCCGCTCAAAAAGCCTGACGGCGACTAGTACTGACCTTGGCGCTCGGAATCGGAGCCAATGCGGCGATGTTCAGCCTGGTTCGCGGCGTGCTGCTGCGCCCGCTCGTTAATCGCGACGAGAACCGGCTTATCTATATCCGCCAGAGCGCGCCAGGCGCGGGAACCGGCAACGCCAACTTTTCAATACCCGAGATCGGGGATTTGCGCTCGCGTCTGAAAACACTGAACTCCTTCGGCGATTTCTCAACCATCGGCTTCACTATGGTGGGGCTTGGGGAACCCCGCTCGGTTCAGGCTGGGGTGGCCGGTGGATCGTACTTCCAGGTCATGGGGTTGCGCCCGGTACTCGGGCGGCTGCTCGATGCGCACGACGATGGTCCGAAGGCTGAATGAGCCGTCGTATTGACCTACCGCTTCTGGTCGACAGCGCTGAACAGCGATCCCAAGGTGCTCGGCAAATCGGTGCGGCTCGATTCATTCCTCGATGCGTGCACGGCCACCGTGGTGGGCGTCCTGGAGCCATGCGTCCCTTATCCGATGGATACGGAAATCATTGCCAATGTCGTGACCAGCTCGCATCACCTATCGGCTACCATGGTCACCAGCCGGCTGCACCGGATGACCGAATTGTTCGCGAGGCTCGGCCCCGGGCGCGGATCTGGAAAGCGCGCGAGCGGAGTTGCGTTCGGTATACGCGGTAATGAAGCGGGCGCATCCCGAAGCCTATCCGGCCAAAGCCGATTTCCAAATCAGCGCGGTGACCCTGCGCGACCAGCTCACGTCGGGAGCGCGGACCATATTGCTGGTGCTGATGGCGACCTCGGTGCTTGTTTTCGTCATCGCCTGCTCCAATGTCGCCAATCTGGTTCTGGCCCGGAGCGTACGGCGGGAAGCCGAACTGGGCATCCGCGCGGCGCTAGGCGCCAGCACTGCCGCTTTGCGCCGTACCCTGTTGACCGAGAGTCTGCTGCTGTGCGGCGCCGGAGCAATTCTGGGCTTACTGATCGCCAGCCCGATGGTGGCCGTTCTGGCGCGTTATATGTCCCAATTCTCCACGCGAGCCCTTGACCTTACAGTGGATTCCAGCATGCTTTGGGTGGGCGCGGGACTTGCCGTGGCTGCGGCGGCGCTATTGGCATTCGTGCCGCGCTTGCCATCGTCGGGCGGCGCCCAGGGATTCGCCCTAAGCAGCGGGAGCGCTCGCGTCACCGGCACCGCGAATCGTAAATTGAGGGTCTTCGCGGTGGTTCAGATTGCCGCCTCGTTCGTGCTGGTGGCGTCGGCCGGCGCAAGCGTGAAGACGCTGCTTTCGCTTGAGGCCGCGCAGACCCCTTTCGATACACGCCATGTGCTGGCAGCCAACGTGCCCGTGATGCATTTGGGAAGAACGCCCAGCCAGGTGGTGGATTTCTACCGGGAAGCCACGCGGCGAATTCGTGAACTACCCGGCGTTCAGAACGTCTCCATTGGCACGGCCATTCCGTGGCGCGATGGCGACTCCAGCTTCGGACTCGAACTTTCGGCCGACGGGCGCGTGCCTGCCCGGGGCGAGGAGAGTCCGCACGCGGCGATTCGGATCGTCTCACCTGGGTTTTTCGCAACGCTTGGCCTGCCTCTTGTGGAAGGACGCGACTTCACGGATGGCGACCCGCAACGGCAGCGAACGCGTCGCGATTGTAAGCCAGAGCGTAGCGCAGCGGATGTTCCCCAAGAGCGACGCCCTGAACCATCATGTGATGTGGACCGACCCGATTCTGAAGGCCGTCCCGATGATGAGCACCGCACCGCTTCGCGTTATCGGCGTGGTGGCGGACGTGGACGACACGAACGTTGTGCCTAAGCCGACCATGACGGTATATCGGCCTTTCGATCAGGAGCAAGTGATGGGAGGAGGGCGTCTGTTCGTTCACGCGAGCACGGACCCTTATGCTCTGGTCACGCCGATCACGCAGATCATGCGCAAAATGTCCGCGGACCAGCCCGTGGAACACGCGGCAACCCTTGAAGACATCCGCGTGGAGGTGCTCTCGCCCGATCGGCTGAATGCCGTGGTCTTCGGCGTTTTCGCCGGGGTAGCGCTGCTGATTGCGGTAGTGGGCGTGGCTGGCGTGCTGGCATTCTCCGTCAGCGGACGCACACGCGAGTTTGGCATACGGCTGGCCGTTGGATCGCAACCGCGGCGTCTGCTGATGCGCGTCATCACCGAGGGGGCGGCCATGGCCGTCGGCGGACTTGCCGTCGGCTTGGCTTGCGGGTTTGGGCTAGCGCAATTGGCCGGCTCTTTCCTGGCAGATCTGAAAACGCCGGGCGTACTGCCGGTGGCCGGTTCAGCCGTTATCCTGCTGCTTGCGGCGGTGACTGCGTCGGTAATACCCGCCGCGCGGGCAGCCCGAATTGACGTGATTCAGGCACTGCGAACGGAGTGATCCGGGGCAACTGTCGACCGCCGACCGCGGCCCTTTATAGTGAAACTAGATGCTGCGAGCCAACTTTTCAAGAGCCCGGTTTTTTGGAATCATAATTCTAGCCAGTTGTTGCGGGCTTCTCTTTTCCGCAGGCTCGTTCCCGAAGAGTTCTCCACGAGTGGATTTGAAACGCGTGCCGGATGGCGGCATTCAACCCCAAACGGCGATCGATAGGGAAGGGACAATACATCTGGTGTACTTCCGCGGAGATCCATCCGAGGGAGACCTCTTCTATGCACGGTCCAAGCAAGGGATGGCATTTTCCGCTCCCATCCGAGTCAATTCGACACCCGGAACCGCTGTCGCAATAGGTAACATCCGAGGGGCGCGTATCGCTTGCGGAAGAGACGGCCATGTGTACATCGTCTGGAATGGTTCCAGAAAGATGGGTGAGCCCGCGCAGGGACGGAGCCCGCTGCTTTACACAAGACTGAACGACAGCGGTTCCGCCTTCGAACCAGAGCGGAACTTGATTCGCGATGCATACGGTATTGATGGGGGCAGCGGAATTGCCGCGGACGGCGCCGGCCGCGTGTATATCTTTTGGCACGCACCGATGCTGGGAAGCAAAGGAGAAGAGAACCGGCGAGTTTGGATGGTTCGATCCGAAGACGACGGAAAAACGTTCCAACCCGAACGGATTGCGTGGAACGAGCCTACGGGAGCTTGCGGCTGCTGCTCACTGGACGCCTATGCGGCACCCGCGGGAACGCTATACGTGCTGTTTCGATCGGCGCAGGAAATAGTTCATCGAGACATTTATTTACTCGAATCGAAAGACCACGGGAACACATTCCGCGGCTCTGAAGTTTCGAAGTGGAATGTCTCTTACTGCGTGATGAGCAGTGAAGCGTTCGCGAGCGGCCCGACCGGGACTTTTGCCGCGTGGGAGACGGAAAAGCAAATTCATCTCGGCTCCATCAATCCGAACGCCGCAAGTGCGAGCGACGCTGTGGTTTCGGACGTCAAAACAAACCAAAAATACCCATCGCTTGCTGTAAACGGCGGGGGAAACCTGCTGATCTCCTGGACGGAAGGCATGGGTTGGAAGAAGGGCGGCTCCGTTCACTGGCAGGTTTTCGATAAGGCGGGTCAGCGCTTGGGCGAATCCGGAGCAATGGACGGCGTACCGGTGTGGAGCCTGGTTGCCGCGTATCCGCGACCGAACGGCGACTTTGTCGTTCTGTATTGATTACGGCTCGCCGGTCGATTAGCATTCATACAAGGCTCCGAAAAAGGGTAAGGGTAAAGGATGCCCCCCATTACTTTCTAGACGCCTAGCGGCGAGCTCTTCTCCGTGAAGGGCCGGGCGGCACCATGTGATCCGCCTAATGCGCCTTCGCTGGATTTCTAACAGACATGGGGTGAAAGGCATTCCCGATAAAAGAAGATCACCTAATGATCAGAACGCGAAATCAATCGGTTCCAGTAATACAGAACGCCGGACAAGAAGACAACAGCCAGCATCGCGAATTGGTTTGGTTCCGGAGAGACGGTCGCTGGTCCCGGAAGGTTCAGGTAGTCAGAGTTGTTTTGAACAGTTGATTAGCTATTGAGGTTCTTTGTCGCCGTGCCAGCCTACTCGACTTGTCGGGAACCCGAAGCGCTTCGACGGATCGGCCGCCGGCGCCTCGATTAAGTGCTGGATCGTTTCGAAGACGTTTTGAATCTGCAGGCCCTGCTCTTCCTGCCGCCAGCGCAGTTCGTCCAGTTGGCGCGCCAGGTCCTCATGCGTAGCAAGCAGCTGGCGGAGTCGCACGAATGTTCGCATGATGGCAATGTTGACTTCCGTCGCGCGCTCACTATTCAGTACCGAGGACAGCATGGCGATACCCTGCTCGGTAAATGCCAGCGGCTTAGCGCCTCCCAGGCTTCGACGCGAAGGTATCACATTTTGTGATAGCAACACTTCGACCTCCTCTTCTGTCAGCTCAAACAGGAAATCAGGCGGGAATCTCTTCGGATTGCGACGGACTTGCTGACGAAGAGCAATGGGCTTTACGTGATAGAGCCTGGCCAAGTCCCGATCAAGCAGCACCTTTGTGTCGCGGATGAGCAGGATACGGCTTTCAATCAATTCGACCGGGGCAGCTTCGTCCTCTGACATCACCGCAAGTTTACTTCACGGTCTTCAGTTTGAGTGCTCAGGCGAGGACGGAGCAACAAAAGGCGACCACAGGGCGTTACCCCTGGGCATCTTGTAACCTTCTAAACGGTCGATTAGACTTATGAAATGTCACGCATAGGGTGGTTTGCGGCTTGTTTGTCAGGCGTATGTTTCGCGGTTACAGTGTTTCCGCAGCAGCGTTCCGTAAAGGAAGAACAGCTGCGAGTCGCAGGCCTTCAGAACTCGGTCGAAGTGATACGCGACCGCTGGGGAGTGCCGCATATTTACGCTAAGAACGCGGACGACTTGTTTTTTGTACAGGGTTACATCACTGCCCAAGACCGGCTGTTTCAATTGGATTTGTGGAGGCGAATTGGTACGGGCAAGCTGGCGGAGGTGTTGGGTCCAAAGTATGTGAACCGCGATCGGATCGCCCGATTGGTTCGTTATCGCGGGGATTGGGACCGGGAGTGGCGCAGTTACTCGCCGGACGCTAAATCGATTGCTACCACTTTTACAAGCGGCATCAACGCCTACATTCACTCGCTCAATGGTCAACGACCGGCGGAATTCCGGATTGCCGGCTTCGAACCTGGACTTTGGGTTCCCGAAGACGTTACGGCGCGAGTAGCAGGATTGCTGATGACCGGGAATCTGCTGGCTGAGGTGAATCGAACACTCGACGTGAACAAACTGGGGCTGGAGACGGACGCGCGCCTGTTTCCGCCGGAGCCCAAAATTCCACTGGTCTTGCCGAGAGGTCTCGATACCGCCGATATTACGTCCGCGATTGTAAAAGATTACCTGGCCGCGATTGATGCAATCCATTATCCGGGGCAGCAGGGCAGCAACAACTGGGTTGTCGACGGAACAATGACGCGCACCGGAAAGCCGATTTTGGCTAACGATCCGCATCGCGGAATTGAAGTGCCGTCGCTGCGAAAGACAATTCACTTAGTTGCGCCAGGTTGGGACGTAATTGGAGCCGGAGAACCCGCGCTGCCTGGCGTGGCGCTTGGACATAACGAGAACATCGCCTGGGGATTCACAATTGTCGGCATCGATCAGCAGGATCTGTATGTGGAGAAGGTGAATCCGAAGGAGCCCAGCGAGTATTTGTATCGAGGCAAGTGGAAGACGTTCGAATTAGAACAGCAGCCAATAGACGTCAAAGGAGAAGGGCGTCGCAATGTCGAACTGAAGTATACGATTCATGGTCCGGTGATCTATGAAGACGACGCGCGGCATAGAGCATACGCTTTGAGATGGGTGGGAACGACGGCTGGAGGAGCCGGCTATCTTCCCGCATTGAAACTGGCGCGAGCCAACAACTGGGCGGAGTTTCGCTCGGCCGTAACAGATTACAAGATCCCGTCGGAGAATCTCGTCTATGCGGATAGGCAAGGCAACATCGGCTGGATTGCGGCAGGCCAGGCGCCGATTCGAAAGGGCTGGACGGGACTGTTTCCGGTTCCGGGCGATTCTGGAGAATACGAATGGTCGGGATTTCTGCCGATTATGGAAAACCCGGTTGCATATAATCCCGCCCGGCACTTTGTGGCAACGGCAAATAACGACATTCTTCCGAAGAGCTACAAACATGAGCTTAGCTATGCGTGGGCGCCCCCGATGCGCTTTAACCGAATTGTGGAGATGTTGAGCAGCGGCCGGAAATTCGATGTCGACGACTTCGCGCACATGCAGCAGGACACGGTTTCGCTTCCGGCGCGCGGTTTCTTAGAAATTCTGAAGGACTGGCAGGCTGCCGAAGGAAGCGAAGGGGCGAAGGCGCGCGCCGCATTGCTGAGCTGGGATTGCAACGTGAGCATGAACTCGCGAGCAGCGTTGATATATGAGGCATGGATTGAGCATTTGCATCGCGCGGTGTTTCCCAAAGGGATCGCTTCGGTTCGACTTGCTCCGGATGTGCTGCTGAACGAAATAAGAATGCGCGCGGATAGAGATGCGCTTTTAGAGGCGACGCTGGAAAGCAGCTTGGCTGAAATTCGCGAGCGTTTAGGACCAGACCAGACGGAGTGGAAATGGGGCGACCTGCACAAAGTTTATTTCCGGCATCCGCTGGGATTGGCGAGTTTAGACCTGCCGGCGCATTCACGGCCGGGCGATGGTTATACAGTGAATGCCACCGGCGGTCCAAACTACTCGCAGACGCATGGCGCGAGCTATAGAGAGATTTTGGACGTGAGCGATTGGGATCGTTCAGTGGTGACGAATGTGCCCGGAGAATCAGGCAATCCGGAAGACGCGCATTATGGGGACCTGATTGCGGGTTGGGCAGACGGTCGATATCACCAACTGCCTTTCACACGGAAGGCCGTTGAGGCTGCGGCAGAAGTAAAATTGGTACTTTCACCTGGTGAGAGTCATTAAGGAGTCCCAAATGTTTCGTCTTGTTATAAGCATGGCGTTCTTGAGCAGCTTGATAACCGGTTCCGATCCGGCGATGGCCCAATCTCCGACTGCGGCCCCACGTCCAGTGCGTCCCACGCCGCCCACTCGCGATCCCAATACCGCCAGTTATGTCACGGCGAAAGACTTGCCTGACGGGGAGAACGCTCCGGCAACGGTGGACGGAAACTTTATCCTCGGGCCAACGCACAATTCCGCATCGGAGACGACGGCGCAGGAAGGCGTGCCGCAGGGAACGGTTTCGACCTTCACTATGGAATCGGCAGACAGCAAGATCTATCCGGGCATCGCACGCGAGCCTAATACGTTTGGAACGGCAGATCCGAACGATCCCGCCAAGCTGATTGTTACAACCAGCCACCCGGCTCCGTACACGCGCCGCGTGAGTGTCTATGTCCCGAAGCAATACGTCGCCGGGACGGCCGCGCCGTTCATTGTGGGGGCGGACGGACCTGACCCGCTGCTGTTCACGGTCCTGGACAATCTGATCGCGCAGCACCGGCTGCCCGTGATGATTGGCATTTCAATCAGCAACGGCAGCGGGGATGCCCAGGGAAGCGAGCGCGGCCTGGAATACGACACGATGTCGGGCCTGTACGCGGAGTTCGTCGAGAAAGAAGTACTGCCGCTGGTGGAGAAACAATACAACGTGAAACTGACCAAAGATCCGGAGGGCCGGGCGACGATGGGGGGCAGTTCCGGCGGGTCGTGCGCTTTGATCATGGCGTGGTATCACCCGGAGCTTTATCACCGCGTTCTCACTTACTCAGGCACCTACGTGAACCAGCAGTGGCCCTCGAATCCGCAGACTCCGCACGGCGCATGGGAGTTCCATGACCATCTGATCCCAAACACTCCAGCGAAGCCGATACGCATTTGGATGGAAGTGGGAGACAGGGATAATTTCAGTCCGAACATCATGCGGGACAACATGCACGACTGGGTGGTGGCCAATGAGAACATGGCCAAAGTGCTAGCCGCCAAGGGTTATCACTATCAGTTTGTGTTTGCGCGCAATGCCGGGCACACCGACCGCGGCGTGAAGCGGCAAACCCTGCCCGAGGCTCTGGAATATGTGTGGCAGGGGTATCCCGTCACAGGCTCGAAGAATTGACTTGGGTAGGCGATTGAGTCGGCAATTTCCGCCTTGAGAGCACTCGGACGTTTCACGATGCCACTACAAGCAGCCCGGGAACGGATTGGGAGTAGCGGATATTAGCGGTCGCCACCCCAAACCCTAGCTTTAGGGCGGTGGCGGCGATTAGAAGATCCTCGAATGCGATTGTGATGCCGTGGGCAGCGCGGTCCCCTTCGATCCTTCCGCCGATGAGGGCGATATCGAGAGTGACCGGATGGACAGGAACGTCTCTGATGAGTTCGTCGACAAAACGCTTGTCGACCCATGCGGCGTTGATTATCTTTTGCTCGCTGGATTCCATGCACCAATTCGACTACGGTGACAACGGACAGACCCATCTTGACCTCACCGTGCGTCGCCTGAAGCTGTTCAAGGATCTGCCGGACAGTGTGGCCACGGCGCTCTCCGGCAATGACGACACTGGTGTCGAGTATCAATCCCAGGAAGAGGGGGTCCATGGCTGACGGCTCCGAACAATCTCGTCGACATCAGCGGCGAAGTCGGGATCGAGCGCTGGGGCCACGCCAGTCTCTTCTTCGTGCGCTTTCGCCAAGGCAATGCAGTCCGAAACGAGACGGCCTTTGATTGGAGCGGAGCGGATAACAGCAACGGGCCTGTGATCTTGTTCGACGACGATTTCAATGCCTTGCTGCACTTTGGCTAAGACGGAGTGGAGATCGCGAGCCAGCTCGGCTTCGCTCATGTGAACAGTAGCCATCAATTCATTATCGCTGGTGAGATCGTGTTTTCCGTTCTTGCGAAGTAAGCGGCTCTTTTCTGGTCGCGGTAGTGTTGGCCGGAAAGGGCAGGAGGCTTAGGAGGAGGAGCGCCGGAGAATCCGCTGGAAGAACTGCTTCCAATGCCACTTCGCTTCCTGGCATTCCGGAGCGGGCGCAAACCCAATACTGTTCTCGCCGCGTTCCACTGCCAGCGATTGCAGTTCAGAACCTTCGGCTGCGACATTGACCGTAAGAAAGGTCTTGCAGCTATCGTCATTCACAATCCGCCATGGCGAGCCGACCTTTTTCTCTGGTCCCCAGTCACTCATGAAGCGCGCGTAGCTATAGTTTTCGCAGGTGTGGCTGCGCTCGCAATTCCAGGTAGCGTATGCCTTCTGATAGTCATGGGCATTCACCTCGGCAAGGAACTTCTTCACGAGCTGCTTTTCGGAGTAATCATGCACAACCAGGTAAGTAATTAAACTCAAAACGCCCACGGACACAATACCCAGAATGATGAACTTGATGATGCGGTTGCGGCGCGCCTCGGCCACCCCATAACCTTGCATGTAGCTTGCCATGCGCTTTCTCCTTTAGCAGCGTTCCAGTTTATAAGACACCGCGCACGGCAAGCCAGTTCCAACCGGCGTTTGAGAGCGCCTATTTAACGGGGTAGGTCTTGTTATACGCTTCGGTGGCCGCCGGAGTGATGTCGAGCGCTGGCCGGTAATAGATGGTATTGGTGATATCTACGACTACGTCTAGGCCGCGCTCTTCTGCGAGCTTTTTAACGACCTCGGACATGTTCCGGCCAGCGCGTCCAAGAATGTCCTGACGCTCGGCATTTACGTCGGCTTGCAGGTCCTCGCCGAGGCGCTGCAACTGCTTTTGCTTGGAGGTGAAATCGGCCTGCAACTGCGCTTCGCGGTCGGGCGGAACGTTCGGCGCATTGGCCTGCTGCTGAATGCCCTGCAATTCCTTCTGCAAGCTTTCGATGGTTTGCTGCCGGGGTTTATACTTGGCTTCCATAGCCGCGACGGCTTTCTGAATCTCCTGCGTATCGGCCACGGCCTTCTGAGCGTTGATGATTGCCAGCTTGACTGGACCTGGGCCAGGCGATTGCGCCTGAAGAGACGGGATAGACAGCGCCGCGCCAGCAATGAGGAGCATAGCGCCCCGAAATTGCGAAAACATTTACCTTCTAGACTCCTGTAAGCAAGTATGAGACCACCGGAAACGAGCCCGGCTTAAGGCAGTACGCCGTTAACAGACTAGCATGGGCTAGCTGCCAACAATTCGACCGGCCGGACCAAGCTTCAACGCCCGATCGCGCCAGCGTACCGTTCTTCCGAGGTATGACGCGAACCAAACGGCAAACGAGTACAAATCCCAGAGCGGCCCAAGCCAACAAAGTAACGTGGCGGGAGTACTCTTCAAAGCGAGCTTACCGATGAGCAATGCACCCAATATCCGTTCGGCAGCCAGAACAACCGCCGGAAGCCAGGCACCACAAAACAGGGCCACCAGCACCCACATGCCCGCGTGCGTAATGGGAAGTCCGGCAAACGCGGCGCCTTTCGAAAGGCGGATGGTACGCGACCAGCGAAGTTGGTGCCTCCAAACACCCAGCCAAGTTGCTTCTCCGAGCGCGGTCTCTACCACATAGGGCGAAAGCATCACTCGCTTGCCCAGACCCGTTATCCGCTTGGCCAGATAATAATCGTCGGCAATGTATGGGGAGAGCGATTCGAACCCACCCGCGCGCACCAAATCTTCCGCCCGAAACGCCAGCGTAGAGCCGAGTCCGAATTCGCGAACGCCAAGCAACTGCGCTACCAGCGTGCTCGGCATGAAGTCGGTCATAATGCCAAGCGCTTCCCAAGCTGCGGGAACGTTGTGCGCCTTCACGCGATAGAGGCACGTCACCACTCCCACCCCGGGATCGGCCAATGGAGCAGTTACGGTTGACAGATACCGCGAACCCACTTTTATATCGCTGTCATTTACTACCCGCAACGGATACTTCGCCGCGCGGGACAGCTCAATGAGCAATCCCACCTTGCCGTTCACGGAATCGGCCGATCCCAATTACCAACCGGACAGGCGCGTTTGGAAAATCTCTCTTGAGCCGCTCCACCTCGGCCACGGCCGGATCGCTCTTGTCTCTTGCGCCGAATAGAACTTCGAAGTTGGGATGATCCTGCGTAATCTGCGAAACAAAAGCTTCGCGCGTGTTGGGATCGAGCCCACGCAACGGTTTCAGCACAGAAACACCCAGCGCAAAGGCGGGCAGCGGCTTGGGGCGGCGGAGAACGAAATTCAGAATCGCGAGAACGACAAGCCCTTGATAAACCGCGGCGGGAAGGAACAGCAGCCAGAAGAGGTACACGGGTTTTCGATCAGCGCGCCAACAGGACGACCCCGCCGAACACCAGCAGCGCTCCGGCAACTCTTCTCGGACCAACTACTTCTTTCAATATGAACTTGGCCAACGCGGTCTCAAGGATGAAAGTGGCGGCCGAAGCAGGCACCGCAAAGCTGAGCGGCGCAACCTGCAACAGCGCCATAAATACGAAGAACGAAACAGCCATACAGCAGATTCCGAGCAGCAAATAGCGTTGCGTCACTATCAAGCGCACAAGCCTGGCAAGACCGCGCGCGCCCACCGACTGCGCGCCGCTGCGCTTCATTTCGTAGCTTTGAAGCGTGTCGCCGGCGACTGTGGCGATCACCATCAGGAGCAGCAGGAACCACTTCACAATCCGCTCCCTTCAAGCTCAACCGTCTTAGGTTTGGTGCCGCCCACAATCCCAGTTCCCAGGCTGATGAGAAACGCACCGAGCCACTGAACCGGAGTGACCGTCTCGTTCAAGAACCAACATCCTAATGCGACCGTAAGGATATAGCCGGCAGCGGTCACCGGAAGCACAAAACTGAGATCGGCCCAACTGAGCAGCGTCATCCGAGTCAGCAGCCATAGAACGAGCAGCACGATGCCCAGCGCCACGTAAGGGTTGAACATCGCCCGAATGTAATCGAGCGGGTTGAGCGACATGGTTTCAGGAATATGCTTCATGCCCCAGGCAAGGGACAGGTTTCCGAAGCAGTTCAAGAAGATCACTGCCGCTATCAGAGCAATTGTTCTCGCTTTGGAAACTCTGGCAGGTCTAAGAGTAGACGGCGGGCTTTCGATATCTAACGCCGAGGTATTTTCGGCAGACAGATTCAGTCTCCCGTGCTCAGAACCGGAGGATGTTCCTTCTCACTGTTCTGATCTTTCACGTACTGTCGCCGTTTGGACCGCAGCGCCAGGTACTCGCGAGCTTCTTTGTAGAGGCGCTTGCGATCGTTACTGTCGAACATTGCCTTGCGTACTAGACGAAACGCCACTTTCGGGCGGAAGTAGAATTCGCTGTAAAAGCGCTCCACCCACTCAACCAACTCACCTTTATCAAGTCCCGGATAGGTGTAATTCGGAAGCTGATGGCCGGTATCGTCGACCATCGCCCCAAGGGTAATCAATCCGTTCTTCTCGACGTGATCGTAGAATTCAGTGCCAGGAAAGGGATGGCCGAGCGAAACCTGGATTGTTTCAACGTCCAGTTCCTTGGCGAAATCAATGCTCTTGCGAATTGTCTCGCGCGTCTCGCCAGGCAAACCGACGATAAAGTCACCATGAATGGTAAGGCCGAGCTTCTTGCAATTCGCCGTAAACCGCCGCGCCATGTCGATGGTGGCGCCTTTTTTGATGTTCTTCAGAATCTGCTGATCGCCCGATTCGTAGCCGACAATCAGCAGCCGGCAACCGGCATCCTTCATGGCCTTGAGCGTGTCATAATCGGTAGTGACGCGCGATGTGCAACTCCAAGTAAAGTTCAGCTTCTTGAGCTTCGAACAAAGCTCAATCGTCCGCGCCTTTTGGTAATTGAATGTGTCGTCGTCGAAGAAGATCTCTCTTAACCCGGGGAAACTCTCAAGCGCGTACTTGCATTCGTTAAAAATGTCGTCCGAAGAACGCAGGCGCCATCTGTGCCCGGAGTGCGTCTGCGGCCACAAACAGAAAGTACATTGCGCGGGACAGCCACGGCTCGTATAAAACGAAATATACGGATTCAGCAGGAACGGAACGTTATAGCGCTTGAAATCCAAATCGCGCTTGTAAATCTTTAGAGGCCCAGGGCAGCGAATCCAGATCTTCAATAACCGGAGCTTCCGCGTTCGAGACAATACCACCGTCTTTGCGGAAAACGACGCTCGGAATCTCTTCCAGCGGTTTGCCCATGGCAAAATCGCGAATCGCGTAATCGAACTCCCGCTTCACTACGAAATCGATCGCCAGCGACGCCCTAAGAGACTTTTCGGGCTCCACCGTTACTGGAGGACCCACGAAAGCTACCTTCAGCTTCGGGTTGACGTCCTTCATCATCTCGGCAATCTTGACGTCGACGTTGAAACCCGGCGTGGAAGTGAACAGGACCAACAGTTCGAAATCCGATGCCATTTGAACCGTCTGATCGATTGAGATCCCGTGCGGGGGCGCGTCAACAACCTTGCTGTCGGGAATCATCCCCGCTGGATAGCACAACCAGACTGGATACCAATACGATTCAATTTCCCGGGTAGCTGGCCAGCGGGAACCCGCACCACCATCAAATCCTTCGAAAGAAGGAGGGTTCAAAAAAAGCGTTCTCATTGACTCCCTTAACGTCTACCTACAGATTACTCGGAGTAGCCCCCCATACTCAACGATACACAGGCGACAGGGTACGACCTGGGGTGTAGGGGGCGAATCCTCGCATCTAATGGCAACCGACGCCACTAGGGTAGAGACGCGGTATTCACGGTTGAGGATTCGGATTGGTCTATCGTATCTTTATCCTCGGTGTTGTCGGGAACGTTCGAGTAGCTGACGTTCAACTCCACTTTACCCACTAGGCGGGTGTTTATGGTGCTATTCATACGAGCGGGGACAGACACTCCGTTTTGGATGGCGAAGGCGCGTTCAAAATCGACTTTCTTGAAGAAAATGCTGGGGTTCTTTACTAAGCGGCCCTTTTCATAGACGGGCAGATATGAACGGGCATCCAGCCAAATCTCGCCCTTAAACAGGCCAACCCTCTTTTTGCGAGGCGATACCTGGAAAACGTAGACATCCTCTCCGCTTTCGTTCTTTTCGCCTTTCATCTTGAACTTATAGTTCACTGGAGCGATCGCCAGGCTCGCGTCCCGCTGGCCCTGTTGTTCCGCCTGCAGGTAACGAGCGATAACTTCTTTCTTTACAGTACCGTCGCCCTGGAAGCCAAGCACACGATACGTTATCAATCCAACCTGTGAGATCTTCCGAAGAGCCCTCAATTTCCCGTGCTCGTTCAGCCTGGGTACGGAAGCATCGATGTCCACTTCCATTGGCCGGCTCTGAAGAGCGGATTGCTGCTTAGTAGCTTCCAGATACTTGTTGATGATGGTACCGGAAGGTCCAGCCAAATCGTCTTCAGTGGCATCCGGAACGGAGGCTGTCACGGTCAAAGCCGAAGCACTTATTAATAAAAAAGTGGCAATTGAGGTTCTTAATTTCAAAGTAAGTTTCATGCGCCGCCGCAAACATCGAACGGCGTCCCTAAAACTAAAACCGTTGTGTCAGTTTAACAGATCGGCAACCGCCGAACGGCCATTAGTTTCTTCTAGTGTCTTGGATGATTGATCCGTTTAAGGGTTGCATCTATTCCATTCAAACTGGGATTACGGCTTTCGAGCCAAGGAAATCCCTTTTCACCAACCATGGCGTATTGGCGTGGATGGAGGTTAAACCGTGACAGAAAACCGGCGATGATTTACCCTGGGAGCAGGCGCCCTATGACCTTGATTATTCATATTCCCGACGAACAGGAAACCGCGCTCAACGCGAAAGCCCAAGCGCAAGGCCTATCGCCGGAAGAATATGCCGGGCAAGTGTTGGCTCATGAATTGGAAGCCAGCCGCACTGAACCATTTTGGAAGGCCTTTACACATCGAATGAATTCCGTGCCGGATGAAGCTTTCGAGCATCTGCCTACCGACGGCGCGAGCGAACATGATCACTACCTGTATGGCTCGCCCAAGCGAAATCAGAAGTGAGCGCGCTTTTTGCCGACACGTTTTATTGGATTGCACTCACAAACCCGAGAGATAGCGCGCACAAAGAAGTCACACGGCTCACCACCACGTTTGCCCCGTGCTCCGTTACGACAACCGATGAAGTGTTAACCGAGTTCTTGGCCTTCTGTGCCTCTGACGCTGTACAACGCACGTCCTGACAAGGGATACAGCTTGACCGACTGTATCTCCATGGAGACGATGCGATGGGAGGATTTTGACCGCCGTCCTCACAAACGACAAACATTTCGAGCAGGAGGTTTCCGCGCTCTCTATTCCGAGATTCGTAAGAACCCGCTTAATTCTGCCAATTTACCGTGACATACCCCGTGCCGCTTGTGGGCACAGCATAAGAGTGATTCGCACCGTTCTCCCATGTCACGGTTCCGTCAGCGGCAATCTTTACAAACTTGAACTGAACGTTCTGTCCGGCTGGCACTCCCACGTTTGAGAACCAGTTAGGGTAGTTGGGAGTCAGCAACGGTCCTACCGCGCCGTCCCAGGTAGTGCTCCAGTTTCCCAATTCGACGGTGTTGCCTGTTAGAAAGATATAATCGCCTGGGTTCGTTGGCGTAGCGTTATCCACCGTAAACGTAACCGGGATAAGCTTTCCCGCGAGAACCGTGAACGGTACGCCGTTTGAGACCTTTCCGTTCGCATCTGTAACGGTCACGTTGCAATTCCCGTTCGCCATCGCCGGCACTGTGACTGTGATCTGGCTGGAACTGGAATTGACGACATTCGCCGCCGTCGAGCCGAATGTCACCTTATTCTGCCCCGAGAAGCTGCCGGCAAGCGTTACCTGTACTCCAGGCTGAGCGACGTCAGGGCCAACGGAGGCAAGCGCGGGAGTCAAGGCAGCTGCCGGAGTATAGGTCCAAATCGACACGCTATGCGCGGGCAAGCTGAAATTAGCGACTGGATTATTGCCGCCCGCATCAGTCACGTTAATGCTAAGGCCGCCCAATAAGCCAGCTAGATAATCGCTATAATTGCCCGCCGGAAGCGCCGTGTTCAAGCCGCTGATCGCGGTGGCCGAGTTATCGTTTTTGTTGATCGCGACCAGCACGATGCTGCCGGCGAAGGCGCGCTCATAAATGTAGACATCGTTATTGATCCACCGCTGGCCCGACGTACCGTAGGCGATGGCTGCGTTTCCTTTTCGCAGGGCAGTCAGCTTGCCGATGAGCTGGTAGGCGGTGGTGGTCGTATCATAGGCGCTCATCCAGGGCCGGTTATAAGGATCGTTCCCGTAGTTAGTGTCGTTGTGAAGATACTGCTCGGTCCCGTAGTAAATAACGGGCACGCCCCTGCTGGTCAGCAGAAACGCCAGCGCTTCGTGCAGGCGGTTCTGGTTGTTGTTAATGGATAGGAAGCGCGGCTGGTCATGATTGTCGATGAACGTGACCAGGTCACTCGCCTGCTGGAAGTTCGCGGCCTCTTGCGAGAGCACCGTATCGATTTCACCGAACCCGTTGTTGCGGGCGAAAACATCGTCGATTGCCTGATAGACCGGAAAGTTCAGAGCAGAGAAGCCCGAGCGGTTCGCAAACTTATACAGATCGTGGTACAGCGGATCTGTCGTCGTGTTGGCGATCCATTCGCCGAAAGTGAAGGTGTTGGCATTGGTATAGATGCTGTTCACGAACGTGTATAGCCAGCCCCACGTTGTGTGCTTGATAGCATCTACGCGGAAGCCGTCCACTTTATGCTGCTGAAAGAGCGCCACAGACGACTTCAGGTATGCGTCCACAGTGGAATTCTCCTGGTTGAAGTCTGCAAGACCGGAGAGCGTGTAGTACTGCAGCTGATAGCGGTCGTTGAAATCGGTGATGTTGGGATTGTGGTGGTATAAACCCGCAGTGTCGTTCACGTAATTGCCAACAAACGTTCCGTTGTCGTACAACGCTCCCAATTCGCCGTTACCGTTATTGCTTGAATGGTTCGGCGCGAAATCGACGATCACTTTGATGCCGCTGTTGTGAGCCGCCGTGACAAGGCTGTCGAAGGCTGTCCAACTGTTGCTTGCGTCGCCGAAGTGCTCCTCAATGCGCTTGAAATCGTGGCCCTGATAACCGTGATAGGGCACGTCCACGGTGTTCCCGCCTTCATTGGCGTTTTCGTTGTCGACGGGCGGCGAAATCCAGATTGCCGTGACGCCCATTCCCGCGATGTAGGACATTTTCTGTTGAATTCCCGCCAAATCACCGCCCCAGTATGCCTTCCAATTGGTTCTGGAGGCATCGTACTCGCCGCTGCTTTGCGGGGGATTGTCGTTCGCGGTGTTGCCGTCGAAAAACCTGTCCGTGATGATCTGGTAGATAATGTCGTGCTTGAAATCGGCCGCTTCCGTGTTCGCTGAGACAGCCAAAATAGCTAAGGCAGTCAATTGGAGCTTTAACATGCACTCCTCCTTGTAGTTCCCGTAAAGCAGATTTTATGCCAGACCTGGGGACCAATATTTGCAAAAACTTCGGCGCTGCCGATGCGCCGCGATGGAATGGAATGGTGAACGAGGCAGTAACGAATTGGATAAAGCGGCTAGTTATCGCGAAGAGCGCAATACCTTTTCTGAAGGCCGTTTCACGGGCGGCAGCTTCGGGGAGATATGTTCGAGCGCTTTCTCAAGCACCTCATCCTTGCCCGCTCTAATGCCGGTAAGCGTAGGGGCTACGGTTATCGCCGGTTGTATGCCTAAGCGCTGCAACTTGCCGCTATTGGCGTGACGAACGTCCCAGCCTGAAAAAGAAATGACGATGCCCCCCGGCACGGTGAAGTTTGTAATCTCGCTATCGGCACCCGCGCTGGACATCCCTATGAATTCAATTTTAGTGGCGGCTTCAAGATAAAGGCCATCATGCTCGGCTGCACCGCCGGTTCGCTCGTCAATCAGTCCCACCGCCTTACCTTTGTAGTTCCAAGCTTCGCGTTTCGGCAGCGTTTCCACGAAAAAATAGCTGGACGAGGGTGAAGCTTTGCCGGCCTGCTGCAAATCGGGAGTTAACGTGAGAGGTCCGGTGACAATGGCCGCGGCCAGCTCTTGGTCCCCACTGAGGCGTGCTGCGATCTCTCGTGCCGAAGGATTTTGGGCTTGGCCGCGCAGGTCGAAAACAATCGCTTTTGTGTCGCGGAATTTATCCATAAGCTGCGGAATGTCCGCCGCCTGCAAACGTTCCAAATCCACATAGCCTACATTTCCAGGAAGCAATTTCAGCACATCGCCCGAGCGCTGAGTTCCAATTCTGTTCACATACCCTGTGGATCGCTTCAGGCTGATCTGTTTGCGATTGCCGGCGCGGTCTTCAATCGATAGCGCCGCTGTAGAATCTTGCGCCCCATTCAAAATGCGAGAAATGACGGTGTAGCCGAGACTCTGCGTAGTGGACGCCGAAACATATTGGGCTTGCCGTTTGAAGCGATCGATGAGAGTTTCGCCGTCGACAGTTTTCACTATGTCGCCCTCACGCAGCCCCGCTTTTCGAGCTTCCGGATCTAAGATTTCAGTAGCCACCGCATGCTTCTCGATGAGCCGCAGACGCAAGCCCACGGCCGCTTTGCCGAAATAGCCGGCCAATGTCTCGCTCTCAACTCGAACATTTGAATCGGCCACGTGAGTGAGCATCTCGGCTATGGTGAGGTTGTACTCTCTGGCATCTTTCGCGACAATAAAGCGCGGCAGGAACAGCGGAAGCAACTCGTCCCAATCTTCATCCATCAGGTCGCGATACGCGAAGAAGTAATGAAAGACACCCCAGATTTTGTAAGCGGCCAGAATGCGGTATTCCGGTGCCGGGTAAGCCTCTGCATAAGTGCGGTCGGGTTTAGGATTTGGATAAGCCGCCGCTGCTCCCGTGGATGCAGCAGCGGATTCCGACAACCGGATCGACGCGCGAAAGCCGCCCATGGGAACTATGGCCCATTCCACTTCGTCCATGGGCCTCACCTCAAAGGCAGAATAGAACTGATTTGAAGGTGGTCCGATTGCGGGCGGCAGGCCGTGATGAATCCAAATGCGCTGACCCGCTGAGCGAGCCTCGGTTGCTCCTCCGTCATCAATACGAGTAGCTGGATCATGCAGCGCGCCCAGCATCAACGCAACTGCCGTTTTGTATTCCGTTTCAGAAGCAGCCGAGCGAATGGCCGGCAGAGTATCGACCAGCGCTTTATCCCAATCGATGTCGCGATAGGCCAGATACGGATGGAAATATTTGACAGTGATCCAGAGCTTGGCCGTCGCCACCAACCGGTCTTGTTCGTTGGGCAGTTGCGCCCAAGCAATGCCGGAAGCCACGAATGCCAACCCGGCTATGCAGAGGTTACGCAAACACCCTCTTAGGTGGTGGGCGGCCCGACAGCCAACTCGTTATCGACCGACTTTACGCCCTTCACCTTCTTGGCCAGCTTGGTAGCTTTATTCTTGCCTCGTTCATTGTCAACCCGGCCCTTGATGACAACTTCGCCGTTTGTCACGGTAACGTCCAACGCGCCACCCTTGACATCGGCATCGGTGGCAAGCTTCATGCGAACCTGGTCGGAAATCCGGTCGTCGGGAGTGGTAGTCTTCTTGTCCTCAGCCACTAACGCCTGGGACATGGTTGCGCCGAATAACAGGGTCGCCGCCAGGAATCGCTTCAATCTGGAGTTACTCATTTCGGGTTTGCTTTCTCCGAGCCTACCATCGCGCGCCAGTCCACTGCATTTAGGAAAGACGGATCTTCGCGCCAGTTCGGTTTCACTTTCACGAATAAAGAGAGGAAAACCTTCGTCGCCAGCAGGCTTTCCAAATGCTCGCGGGCTTCGGTCCCGATCTTTTTCAGCATTTCGCCTTTTGTGCCGATCAGAATCGCCTTCTGGCCCGAGCGTTCCACGTAAATAGCCGCCGCGATTTTTGTGAGCTTCGACTTCTCCTCCCAGGTGTCGATCAGTATGGCCGAGGCGTGCGGCACTTCTTCCCGAATCGTATGCAGAATGGCTTCGCGGATAATTTCAGCCGCCATGAAGCGCGCGGGCAAATCGGTCAGGTGATTGCTGGGAAAGATTGCCGGCCCCACCGGCAAATAATCGACGACAGCGGCCTTCAACCGCTCAATTCCCTCACCGGTGCGTGCGGCTATCGGAAGCGCTTCTTCGAAAGAGGAAAGCTCGTTATAACGTTGAATTAATGGCAACAGCAGGCGCTTGTCCTGTACCCGGTCAATCTTGTTCAGCACCAGCAACTTCTTCGCCGATTGATGAACTGCGCTCACGGCGTGTTCGTCTTCCGCCATCACCGGCTTAGTGGCATCGGCGATGAACAGCACCAGGTCGCGATCCTGCACCGCGCCGCGCACCGCGTCCATCATGCGGCGGTTGAACAGCGTATCGGATTTGTGAATGCCCGGCGTATCGATGAATACAATCTGCGCATCCGGCGTTGTCAGCACACCTTGCAGAGACGTGCGCGTGGTTTGCGCCTGATGAGCCGTTATGGCCACCTTCTGCCCGACCAGCGCGTTCAGCAACGTGGATTTACCCGCGTTCGGACGCCCGGCAATGGAGACAAATCCGGCGCGATGTTTCGTTTTACTCACACTTCAGCACCGACCGGCGAAGGCTCCACTCGCGAAATGCGAACTTCATCCACCCGCCGCTCATCGCCTGCCAGCACTTCGATGCGTATGCCGCCGTGTTCGACCTGCTCACCCACTTGTGGAACGTGCCCTAGCCATTCAGCCACTAATCCGCCGACCGTCGTGGATTCCGTATCGCCTTCCGGCCGGAAATTCAAGAGATCCTGCAACCGGTCCAGATCCAGGCTGCCCGGGGCAATGAAGACGTGGTCGCCTTCCTGGCGCACATCGCGTTCCGTCTCATGTTCATCACGGATCTCACCCAGAATCTCTTCGACCAAATCTTCCATCGTGGCGATACCAGCCGTGTTGCCGTACTCGTCAACCACCACCACCATATGCGCGCCATCCTGCTGCATATCGCGCAAAACGTCGCTGCCCTTCTTCATCTCGGGCACGTGCGGAATCGGCCTCATCAGATCGGGCAAGGGCTTGGTCTGGTGCTCTTCCGGATTCAGTTCAAAGATATCGCGCACATGGACGAACCCGATTATGTTATCGATATCGCCCTCGTAAATTGGAATTCGCGAAAACTGCTCGTGAATGACTAATTGACGAAGATCTTCCACCGATTTATCGGCGGAAATCGCCTTGATGTTCGGCCGGGGCGTCATTACTTCGCGTACGCTCTTATCGCCGAATGCGACCACCGAATGGATCAGCTTACGGTCGTTTTCTTCCAGAATGCCTTCCTCCGCGCCGGCCGTAATGAGCGCTTCAATATGTTCCGTGGAATCGCCATTGGAAGGCTGGCCATGAGTATCTTCTTCCAGCAGCGATTGGAACATCTTCACCAAACCAGCTAACGGAGCGGCAATCGCAGCCAGCAATTTGATCAAGGGCAGCGTTTTCGAAATCCAAACGCCTTTAGTCCGGCGGTACAGAAACGCCGGCACAAAATACGTCGAGAACAACATCGCCAACAACGACGACGCAATCGCTTCCGATACGCTCTGCCAGCGCGATACTCCGTCGCGATTAAGCGCGCACAGAAAGAAGACGCCCAACAGAAACAGCGATACATGTTTCACCAGCGAGAACGCCAGCGAACCTTCTTCGGGATCGAGGCCAACGCGCCCAGCCAGCGTCTCGCGGAAAAACTCCAACGAAGGATGCTCTCGTCTGATGAGCCGGAGCGATTCCAAATAAAGCAACTGCACGAACGAAACAAAGCACAGCAGCGCCATCAGCCCAACCGCCACCAATAAACAAAGGAGACTCACGCGAGAACCTTCGATCTGGCAATCAGCGTCTTAGACAAGTTGAATTCGCCGCGCCACTGCCTTTCAGCCCGCGCCATCTCGCCCCGATCGGCTTCATGGTCGAGGCCGGTCAAGTGCAACAGGCCATGCAGCATCAAAATACGTATCTCATCAAGACGGGTATGTCCGAATTCAAGCGCTTGCGCTTCCGCGCGTTCAATAGAAATCGCCATCTCACCTAAATCGCCGGATAATTGCAGTGAAGGAAATGAGAGGACATCGGTCGGATAGTCGTTACCAAGAAATTCGGCATTCAACCGGCGAAGCTCGCGGTCGCCGGCAATCATGCACACGAACGTGCGGCCACCGGCAACGCGCGCTACAAGTTCGCCGGCAAACTTAGCCAGCGCGCGCTTTTCAGGGGCGGAAACTTTTAACTGAACGGGAATGGCTCCGAAGAGCAGGGTACTGCCAGAGGCTGTCATTGTAGGTTAGGCGATTGGAACTCGGGGATCTCCACGGCCTTCGCCAGCGGAGGTTCAAGGGCAGCTTCCTGGGGCGCCTCGGTATTCAATTTAAGCGCAAGTTGGCGGCCTGCGCCGATCAATTCGTTGTAACGGTCATATGCCTTAACTATGCGCTGCACCAGTTGATGGCGTACCACGTCTTTATCGTCGAACGCGACGAAAGCAATTCCTTCCACACCCCTCAAAACTTCAGAGGCGTTCATCAATCCGCTTCTTTTGCCGCCCGGCAAATCAATCTGCGTCTGATCGCCGGTAACAACCATCTTCGAGTTGAAACCCTGCCGCGTCAGAATCATCTTCATCTGCTCAACGGTGGTGTTCTGCGCCTCGTCCAAAATGATAAAGCAGTCGTTCAAAGTGCGTCCGCGCATAAAAGCCAGCGGCGCAATCTCAATCACGTTGCGCTCAATCAGCTTTTCCACCTTCTCCGAATCGATCATGTCGAACAGCGCGTCATACAGCGGGCGCAAGTAGGGGTCGATCTTCTGTTGGAGCGTCCCGGGCAAAAAGCCCAGATGCTCGCCCGCTTCCACCGCCGGCCGCGTCAATACAATGCGTCCCACGCGCTTGTTCAGCAAATCGGCCACCGCCATGGCCACCGCCAGATACGTTTTACCCGTGCCCGCCGGACCGATTCCGAAGGTCAAATCATGGTGCTCAATAGCATCTACGTAGCGCCGCTGATTCACCGTCTTCGGCGCCAGCACTTTCTTGCCGAACGACCGCGATTTCCCGCTCTCGACAAGCCGCCGCAACGACACATTCGGATCGGCCGTACACACCCGCATGAAACTGTTCAGGTCGCCGTTATTAAAGACATGCCCTTCGCGGACCAACTCGAAGTAATCGCCCAGAATCCGCTCCGCCCGGCGTACCTGCGCCTCATCGCCCTCCAGTTCGAGCGATTCGTCAAGCAGCCGCGTGCGCACATTCAATTCGCCCTCAAGCAGGCGGATATTCTCGTCGCGTGTGCCAAACAGTGATTCAATGCCGCGAGTGATCTGAATAGAAGACTTCATTAATTGGAGATGCCAAGTAGGAGAGTGCGATCAGGTTTACGAGGGGGGCGAATTTTACTGGTGAGGATGGCCACACAAGGCCGTGAGGTGGGGAAACACCGTACGCTGGCCGGTTGAACCCACAGGCGCGGACGCCAGAAGCTCATTCAACTAGCAGCATACCATTTTCCGGGTCTAGGCGTTACCTCCTTTCGGTCACCGCTCCATTTTCACTACGCGAAGGCCCAGGTATTTCACGAACGGATCAAAATCCCTATCGCTGTGCAGCAGTTCATAACCGCTCTCGATGCAGCGAGTGGCTACTATCGTATCGATGGTCTTGCGAACCGTGACGCCAACCTCACGGAGCATTCGAAAATTCCGAGCCGCCTGAATTGCGACTTCCAGACCGCCCATGTCAACCACAGTCAAGGAAGTCAGCAGCTTCTTGGTTTCGATGAAATCTTTGCCGCTGCCGCAGCCCGGCAACACTTCCGTGGGACTTAAATCTCCGATCGCCAGCGGCTCGTTCCCAAGGAGTCCGTCGAGCCTCTCGGTCTGCGGCGTAATCTTTCCTTTAAAGTAATCAATCCATACGCTGGAATCGACCAGAATCAATGATCGGTCCTCATCGCATCAAGGTTACCCTGCCAATCAATCTTGCCGCGCAGCCGTCGAATCTCCGCTTGTTTGCTCAGACGCAACAGGGTTCGCAGACCCAGTTCTACAGCTTCCCGCTTGGTTTTAACACCGGTGGCGCGCAATGTCTCGCGCATTAATTTATCGTCGATTACAATGTTGGTGCGCAGATGTGTATCCCTTCCCTAAACCTTACACATCGTACCAATCCAGAGCTGCTGGCGTAATAAAGTAGAGATGCGGATATCTCATGAAAAGCAAACCTGCCCTCATAGTGATTTTTCTTTCCCTCGCGCTTGTTGCCGCCGACAAACAGCAACCCCTAAATGCCAAGCCCGGACTCTGGGAAATCACTTCCTCGCAACAGATGAAAGGCGCACCGCCCGTCCCTCCGGAGGTGCTGGCCAAAATGTCGCCGGAGCAGCGCGCCAAAATCGAAGCGCTCTTCAAGCAGCGCGAGGGGCAAGGTCCGGTCACCAGAACCAGGCAATCGTGCATCACGCAGGACCAACTCAGCAACAATCCATTCACGGAAGACCGCCCATCATGCCAACGCACGATCATCAACTCCACGCCTACTGTGTTCGAGTTTCACCAGGAGTGCAACGAATCGAACGGCTCCCACATAGTTACCGATGGAAAAGTTGAAGCACCCGGAGACACCAACATGAAAGGGAGCATGAAAGTGAAGGTTGACAACAGTGGCCGCACCACGGACATCAACATCGACCTGTCAGGTAAATGGCTGAGCTCCGACTGCGCTCAGGCGAAGAAGAAGTGATCGCATCCGCAGTACAAGTAGCGATCACGGTTCCACTGTGAACGCATAGAGCGAATCTCCCGCTCCAACAACCACGTACTGCTGGCCATCCAAAAGATAGGTTTCCGGACCGTTGCTGGGATCGTCCGCCAACCCGGCGTGCCAAAGAATGTCCCCATTCGCGGGATCGAAGGCGACCAAATGCCCCGAGTTATCTCCGGCGAAGAGCAGCTTACCCGCCGTCGTTAGAATTCCCACCGGGCCGCCTCCGAATGGGTAATGGTGGTTCCAGGCGATTTTGCCGGTTTTGTAATCTATGGCAATCAAGTCGCCACCGAAGTAACCTGCGTCGCGCTCAGCTGCGCCCCAGCCTTCCGGATGGGGATCGGTATCGGTGAGATAAAACATGCTGTATTGCTGCGAGGTGCCAACGTAGAAGTAGCCCGTCTCCGGATCGAAGCTCGGAGGCGGCCAATTGGTAGCGCCTCCCGTAGGAGGGGAGACCAGAACGCCGTCTATAGTGGCCTCTTTCCCGGGATTCGGAATCGGCTGGCCGTTTGGCGCAATCCCCTTAGACCAGTTCATGGTCTTAATCATCGGAGCGGTTAAAACGCTCTGGCCGTTCGTCCGGTCGAGCAGAAAGAAATATCCGTTCCGATTCGCTTGCCCCAGCAGTTTACGTGGCTTTCCGTCAACTTCTCCGTCAATCAAAATGGTGGTTTGCGTGGCATCCCAGTCGTGCGTGTCGTGCGGCGACGGTTGAAAATGCCACACCAGCTTGCCTGTATCCACGTTGAGCGCCACAATGGAGCACGTCCAGAGGTTGTCTCCCTTTCGGCTCTTACCTGTCAGCACAGGATTCGGATTGCCGGTCCCCAAATAGTAAAGATGCAAGTCCGGGTCGTAGGTACCCGGCTGCCAGGTCATGCCGCCACCGTGCCGCATGGCATATTCATCCGGCCAGGTCTCATAGCCGGGATCGCCTTTCTTCAGCGGCTCAGTCCACCATTTCCACTGGATGTCCCCTGTTTCCGGATCGTGCGCCTCGAGAAAACCAGGCACATCCAGCGAATCTCCTCCCGTCCCCACGATCACATGGTTCCCGACGATAATAGGAGCCGGCGTGGAGAAATACTCCTGCTTTACATCGGCAATCTCCTTGTGCCACCGCTCTTTTCCCGTCTGTGCATCGAGCGAGACCAGATAATTATCGGGAGTTTCGAAGAACAGCCAGTTGCCATAGATGCCCACTCCGCGGTTGCCGATGTGAATCCCGCCCTTTGTCTTCCAGAAGTAATGCCAAATCTCCCGGCCCGAATGCGCGTCCACCGCCCACGCGTTATCGGGAGTCGCGAAATACAGAACTCCGTTCAGCATCAGCGGCGTCGCTTTGATAGTGGAAACTCCCGGATCGGTCGGAGGTCCCTCGGGTATCGGGCCCTCGCCACCTACGATCGCGTTAGGAGTCGGCCCCACCTTCGCCCGGAAAATCCAGGACAAAGTCAGCTGTTTTACGTTCCCCTGATTAATCTGCTTCAGGGTACTAAAACGCCGGCCCGAATAATCACCGTTGTAAGTTGGCCAGGAATCCGTAGCCGGCTTACTCAGCAATGCGGGGTCCAGTAACTGACCGTAGGCCGAGCCGCTCAGCGCTAATGCCATTAATATTTGCAACTTCATTTCACAGTCACCAAATAAGCAGTTAAATTATGAATATCCGCATCTGTATATTGACTCAGCAAATCTAAATGGCCCCGTAGTTTGTTGTTTATCACTACCCGAGGGACGTCTTTATTTCGTTTGAAGGAATGATACACGCCATCGGTCCCGCGCAGCGAGACGCTGAAATCGTCGTAATACACCGGCACCCCGGTAAATGATTCGCCTGTAGGCAGCGTGACGGTAAACGTGATGGCCGACGGCATCTGCGGTTGCACAATCTTTCCTTGCAACGTCACCGGTTCGTACTTCGCGCCGACCCCCTTCAAATCCCCCGTCAGCGAATGGCACGTTCCGCACTTTCCTGCGCCGTTGAAATACTCCGCCCCAGCCTTGGCATCGCCGGTCACAATATTTAAAATCTTGTAATTGTCCCGATCTTCGGCTTTCAAAATCGAGTCGTGCAGGAAATTCGCGATATCGGTAATCTGCTGCGGCGTAAGGGGAAAGCGCGGCATTCCCTTATCCACCCGGCCTTTCAGAATCACCGGCCCAATCGCCTTACCGCCCACATCATCCAAGACGATCACGGATCGCAGCAGGTCAGGCCCCTTCTCTCCGCCCTTGGCGCTCGTGCCATGACAGAAGCCGCAAGTGCTCTTGAAGTTCTCGCGCCCGCGATCGACCGAGACCGGATCGTATTTGGGCGGGCTTTGCGGGTCATCCGCTGGTTGAGCGCCGCTGGTTCGAGCGAAGCTAAATATGAGGGCTGCTAATAAAAATAAAAATTTGCCGTTCATTCCGTTCCTCTCCGCCAGCCTGTTAAGACGCATAATTTCGCTAAGCGTGAGGCGGCAAAACGCGGAATGCCGTACCAAACGCGAAGCGGAGGAACAATCTGGCGGATAATCCAGCTTACAAAGTGCAATTCAGCAACGGCCGATTAGGAGCGTTAACCGGCATATCGATTCAATTAAGTTGCAGTGAGTGTTGCGCCACAGATGTGCCGGAGTTGCCCGTCTGTGCCCCGGACTATTGCACGCTGAAAAGGTTGTGTGCCGGAGAGCGTCAATTTTGAGTTGAGGGTTTTGAGCTTTTACTGAACAAGTTCCCCTTTGGACCTCAATGATGCGCCAGCTCCTGCGTTCGCCAAGCCACGCGAAAACCTTTCGACAGGCTTGCTCCGGCGCCCTGTAAGTAAAAAGAAGGAAGCGACACCATTTTGCGGAGAACAGCCGGCTGGATTTCGCCGCCAGGACATCACTGCCGATACCTTTCGCCTGAGGGGAAACGAACTCCCCTGATCCTACTGTGAAATGTTCACGAAAGTCCTGTGACGACGGTATTGCCGGGTCGAGAAAATTGCAAGACAGTCAATATGGGGGCCGTATTTGGGCCGATTATCAATGGCCCAATCACTCGGCACGATCAACTGTATGAAATTCACTTTCGCAACCTTATTAGCCTGCACTGCACTTGTGGGTACCGGAAGAGCTCAACTTATCAGTAAGCTCAGTTTTGAGGGTGCTGTCGGTCCTTCTATACCGATCGGTTCAGCGCAAAATAGCATGAACACGGGCTACAACTTCTTTTTCGGAGCTGGCTGGAAATTCAACCCAAACATAACTGGTTTTCTAGAGTTCCAATATGATCACTCCTCGTTGACCAATCAGACCCTACAGGCATTTGGCCAGCCCGATGGATTCAACCGATTTTGGAGTTTAACGCTCAATCCTCGATATTACATCCATCCCAAAGGAAAAGTTAGCGGATATGGCACCGCGGGCTACGGCCTTTACGCCCGATCTTTAGCCTTTACCGACCCATCACAGGCGGGGGGATACTGCGATCCCTATTACGGCTATTGCGAATCCTCCGGCGCGCCCGTCGTTGCTGAATTCACGAACTATAAGGGCGGTTTTAATGTCGGCGGAGGCCTTACCTACGCGATTGGCGACAGCGGCCTCAAATTTGTCACCGACGTTCGCTACAACCGCTTCTTAGCACACGCAAACAATGAATTTGTAACTCTCTCGTTCGGAATTCTTTTCTGATGGATATTTCCCAACCGCCCGGAAGGCGCCGCTAGATGATTGTCATCCTGCCTATTAAGTGGTTGTGTGTTGCTGCCGTTTTGGGTGCGTTTCCCCACTTGTCCGCTGGCCGTCGACGCGTAAGCCGACAGCCAAATAGCCACGGACAAAACCAATACCACTCTAAACCCAACCATCTACCCCTCCGCGCGCTGTGTGGTGAGGGCGGTCATAAGCGAGGCGGCCGCCACTTCCGATACACGCGGCGATGACATTTCAGCTTCGCTGCGATCCAGCCAATACCGCAAATGGCGTCGAAAACGCTTCCAAATTGAACCGGCTTGCACGCGCCCTCCATTTGAATTAAGCGAACCCCATGATGCTGGCAACTTTCCGCCAACTAAACTTGCCCCTGCCCCGCCCAATGCAAAATCGCGTCGTAGCATGGCGACGTGATATCACCCTCACTCCGCGCGTAACGATTCGGTCGGGTTCACGCCCGAAGCACGATGCGCCGGGACAAGCGCCGCGCTAAGCCCCGCCGTTCCAAGAACCAGCGTCGCCATCGTAATCACGGTAGGATCAAATGGCTTTACGTCATAAAGCTGCGACACTATCAGCTTGCCCAAAAACCAAACAACTGGCAATCCAATTCCGATCCCGGCCAGAATCATGAGCAACGCATCCCGCAGCACCATCCAAATCGCGGACCAGCGGTCCGCTCCAAGAGCCAATCGAATCCCAATCTCGCGCGTACGCCGTGTAACCACAAACGACATCACGCCATACAAACCGACCACCGAAAGCACCAATGCCAACAGGCTGAAACCGCCTGACAGCGTCGCCAGCATATGCTCGGTATTCAACGATCGGCTTACCTGTTCGTCCAAAGTGCGCAGGTCCATTACGGGCAGCGTCGGGTCAGCGTTGTGTACAATCGTTCGAAGCGTTTGAAAGGCGGATTCCGGCGTCCCGCGAACTCGCACATAGAATGTTGCGTCGCCACTCCCTGCCTCGAGAAAAGGAACGAACGCCTGTTCGGACTCGTCCCGAAGCCCGCGGTAACTGAAGTCGGACATAACGCCGACTATCTCGATATCCGTCTTCACGTCCGATCCGGAACCCACGCCAATGCGTAGGCCCAGCGGATTCCGCCCGTCCAGAAAGCGTTTCACAAAAGACTCGTTCACGATTGCCGAACGAAACCCCATTTCGCCCGAAGGTCGCGCAACGCGTTCGTCGAAGTTCCTGCCGGCCAGAATTCGAATGCCCATGGTTCGAAAGAATCCGGGTGTGACGGCGTTCATATTCACAGCACGGTCGGTTGTTATTCGCTTGTCGGCCTGAATCGTGATCGGATTGTTCCAACTTCCGCCAGTCAGCAAGGCAACGCCTGCTATGGCGGACACCTGCGTAATCGGCGAGTTGCGTATGGCTTCCTCAATGCGGCGAATCAGCCGGTCGCCGTCCGTATTGGAATAACCGTTACGCGAAGAAGCGAGTGTAAACGAAACCATGCTGGATGTCACAAACCCGGGCCCCTTTGTCATCAGCGCATCTAACGTCCTGACAAACAGCGTCGCTCCCACAACCAACGTCAAAGTCAAAGCGATTTGCGCGGTCACGATCACCTTGCGGAGGCGAACGCCGCCAAATGCCGTACCGCCGCGCTGCTGCAGCGACGATACTAATGATCGCCGTCCCGATTGCCATGCAGGCGCTAAGCCGCTCAAAACCCCAACCGTGACGCTTACACCGAAAGCAAACAACAGCAGCCGCGTGTCCACTCCCGCATGCAATGCGTTAGCGGCCGTGTTCTTGGGCAGGAATGCGATCAAGGCGCGGACCGCAAGAGGAGCCAGCGCCGCTCCAAGAAATCCTCCTGTCAGCGCGATTAACAAACTGTCGGCCAGAAACTGCCGTCCCAGCCTGCCGCGCGATGCTCCTAGTGCCAGGCGCGTGCCAATCTCGCGATCGCGCGCCGAGCCACGCGCCAAAAACAAACCCGACACATTCAAACATGCCAGGCCCAACAACGCCGCGGTTATCGCAAATAGTACCCACAACGGCTGAACCAAAATGCGCCTCAGACTGGAGTGGCCTTGCGGCGCGGCAGTCAACAAGAGCGATGAATGGAGATACTCTTGCATTTGTTCCGGGGTAATTGTAGGGAATCCGGCTTGATGCATATTCTCCTGCAGCATGCCCTTGAACCAAGGCTGCAACCCAACCTGAGCTTGTTTCAGCGTGACGCCTTCATTCAAGCGGCCGAGCACTTGCATCCAGCGAGTGGGGCTGTGCCGGAGGTCAGTGTAGCCCGGTATCACTTCGTCGGACATGGCCGCGGGAATCCAGACAGACGGCACTTCGCCCACATCGATACCCCGAAACGTCGACGCCGCTACTCCGACCACAACGAACGAATGCATATTGACGATCAGCTTCCGTCCCAGAACATCCGCCGCACCACCCAGTTGGGTCTTCCAAAAGTCGTACGAAATGACGACCACCGGATTCGCGTTCGCCACGCCATCATCTTGCTGCGTCAACACCCGCCCCAAAGCCGTCCGGACCCCAAGCAGGTTAAAGTAATTGCCGGAAACAATTTCCGCCGTCGCCGGATGATAATCTCCCCCGGTCGAAAGATTCACATCGGTTAAGGCCCGGCAGAAAACTCCCTCGAAGAATTGTTTCTGCGCATCCAGGTCGCGGCAGATTGGATAGGACATCAAATTCCAACTGCCGAAACCTTCGGCAACCTGCTCGCCTTTCGTCGCATCGACCAGCACCAGCCGTGCGGGTTCGCGCACGGGAAGCGCATGCAGTAGAACTTGATCCACCAGCGAATAAATCGCTGTAGTGGCGCCAATTCCGAGCATCATAGAGACAACGGCCGTTATAGTAAATGACGGTGTCCGGAGGAAAGAGCGCGCCGAGAAGCGAAGATCGTACGCAAAGTCGCGCAGCCATCGAGTCAACCAGACGTCGCGGACTTCTTCTTGAATTTGCGCCACGCCGCCCAGCTCCAATGATGCCTGTCTTCGGGCATCATCATCGGTCAAACCCGACTTTTCCAGATCGCTGGTTCGCCGGTCCAAGTGATAGCGCAGCTCACGGTCCAAATCGCCTTCCAGCTTCCTGCGCCGAAACCAGTTCGTCAGTTGCCGTATCATCGGTTGCCCTCGTCAAAGATCAACTGAACCGCGCCAGCCAGCCGCGCCCAGCTGTCTTTCTCGACGACTAGCTGTTTCCTACCCGCAGCCGTTAACGAGTAGAACTTCGCCTCGCGTCCGGTCTCGGATTCGCGCCACTCAGCTCGCAACCATTGCTTTTGCTCCAGCCGGTGAAGCGCTGGATAAAGCGAGCCCTGATTCACCTGCACGACCGATCGCGAGATCTGTTCCAATCTTTGCGCAATGCCGTATCCATGCGCCGGTTCCAATGAAACAATCTGCAAAATCAGCATGTCCAGCGTGCCCTGCGGTATCGGAAATCGTGATGACGGCATTAATACCTCAACCTTCTACTGTTCAGACTACTCGATTATAGGTCGAAGGTCAAGGCATCGTTTCGACATTGGTTCCAATGATAGGGGAACCCCGATTCGAGTTAGGATGAAAGGCCCGTTAACCGGGGCATTTCCGCATCACTTGCTTACATCCTAGCCGTGTATAGCCTGTTCGGATAAAGAACCTCAACCACTTTCTTGATCACCGCTTCGCCGTTTTCTCCGTTGGTAAAAACCACGACGCCGATTCCTCGCGCCGGAACAAACATTACGAATGTCCTCACTCCCCAATCGGAGCCGTTATGATCCAGGATTTTTTCTCCATTGACGGTCTCGACTTCCCACCCCGACCCCATTCCTGCGGTCACGAGGCAGTGTCCGGGCTCTCCGGCGGTGCTACATAGATTCTTCAAGTCTTCGGGCTTCATGCGATCGCGCGTCAGGGTCGCCCGTTCTGCCGCGATTTCCCTGGTTAAGCCTTCGTCGTGCATGACACTAACCACGAACTTCGCGTAGTCCTGAATTGTTGTGCGGAGCAAGTCAGCGCCATTCCACGCTTGTGGGACAGGGTCTACAGGTTTCTCTGCCTTCGGCCCGTGGGGAACCGCCAACCGCCCCGCATACCAGGCCTTCTCTGTGTACGATGTTTCCTTCATGCCGATCGGATCAAAGACGATCTCCTGCGCCAGAGCATCAAAGGGTTTTGCCATCTTCTTTTCGACAAACCTGCCAACGTAGTTGTATCCCTCTCCCGAATATCCTGTTTGAGTTCCCGGCTCCCATCTGATCTTCAGCACTCCGCCGGTCATCCGCCGCCAGTTCGCAAATCCAGTCTGGTGCGACAAGCACAACCGCGGCGTCAGCAATTTGCTCCAGGGATCATCTTTTATATCCGGGTCCAGCCAGAACGGCGACATCGATTCATCCAGCGAGAATTTCCCTGCGGACGCCAGTCGCAGGACTGTCTCCGCCGTCACCGGCTTTGTGAGCGACGCCATGTTGTACAGCGTTTTTCCTGTCGCGGCGACACCCGGACTTTGTTCCCCGTAGACCGCTGTCCACGCCAGTCTTCGATCTTTGATGAATGCCACCGCTACGCTCGGCACATCGCTCTCTTTTAACCATTCCGCCGCATGGGCATCAATCTCGGCGCGCCCATCTTTTTTCGCCGCAACAGTTCGGGCAGTGGATTGCGCCTCTTCCTGTCCCGCAGCCGGGATCATGCTTACACATCCTATTACGGCAACAACCAAAGCTGGCCGAATTAAAACCAGCCCCCGGACGGCTCGAGGCCATTGAGGCGCAGATACGTGGCGAGATTGCCGTAATGCAAGGCGTCATGATTTGCGAGTTGCGTCAGGATGAACATTTGGTTCGTCTTGTCGCCAAAGAAGTCCGCCGGGTCATTGAGGTGCGCATCGGTGAACCCGGAGTACACGCCATCGCAGTAGCCGAACGCTCCTTTGAGGTAGGCCATGATCTCGGTCTTCGAACCCTTCGCGGTAGAAGTGGCGGGGGTCGCTTCACCCTTGGCTTTTGAACACAAAAAGTAGGATATATCCGCCACATGATTCAGAATCTCGGCAAACGAGCGAACGTCCTTCGTCGGCCGGTAGCTGTACTTGGACTCTGGCATCTTGTCCGCCGACTTCATGATCTTGTCCTGCATATTGCTGCGAAAAATGGATATCGTCATCGTCAGCGGATTCGGCGCCGAGATCGGATTGGGCAGGTCCCGACTTACTTGGGCATTCGCCAAGGACGCCAAGACGGAAATAGCTGCCATGCCAACAGGAACCACGACGCGAGCAATGGATCGGAACCTTACCGGCTCCAATGAAACAATCTGCAAAATCAGCATGCCCAGCGTGCCCTGCGGTATCGAAAATCGTAATGCCGGCATTAATACCTCGACCTTCTACTGTTCAGTGTACTCGATTATAGGTCGAAGATCAAGGCATCGTTTCGAAAATTGTTTGGCAATCCGCTGATCGTCACCGCGCCACCGAGTTTGCGGAATGCTTCCTCGTGTAACTCAGCCCAGATGCGCGTGCTTGATTGAAAGGTGAGCAGTCGAACGCACTTGCGGCTATAGCCGAGTGTCAATACGAACAATCGAGAGCGGCGGTACTTGCCACTCACCGAATCTCGGATGGTGGGGCCGGTTCTGTAATCAACCTGCGCTTCTTCACCTGGCGGTGTGGTGATGACTGCTTGGGCGTCAGCTGAAGTCGATCCGCGCAATTTGCGAACGAAGCGCTTCACGCTTTCATAGGCCCCGGTGAAGCCATGCCGGTCCACTAACTCCTGCCAGATGGACATCGCGTTGCGGCCCACCGCCAGGCTGTTCTCGATGACTTGCCGGTACGGTTCGCTTGCGCTTGCAGCGGTTTAGTACCGGCTTACAATTCACCTTATCTAACTTCTCTAAGTTAGAATTGTCCAATACCTTCCATCAAAAAGGACTGCAACGGCTGTAAGTAGTTGCAAACGCGCCCAACGGCGTATGGCGCTGAACGCGCAAGTATCAAGTCACTGCTCAAGCGCGAAACGCAAGGGCGTCGGAGATCACTAAGTTCTCCGGGAAACCAAAGAGGAGACTTGATATGAAACGTAAACTGAAAGCCTTGATGATTACTGCTGGAGTGTCCGCCGTGTTAGGAGTTATGCCTCTGGCGGCACAGCAAAACAACAGAGAGGTAGCCAAGGTGCCCTTCGCTTTTAGCGTGGAACAGCGAAGCTTCCCCGCCGGAGAGTATACAGTGGCACAACTCAACCAGTCTGGATTATTCCAGATGTACGACGGCAACCGGCATTCGGTATTTTTGAACGCACCCATCCAGACGACCACTAATCCTGAGAAGCCGCACCTGACATTCTCTTGTTACGGCAAGGAATGCACTCTCGCGGAAATTTCAATGCCGGGTAACGATCTGGGACACGCTTTTACCCAGCACGCGATCGATAAAAACCAGACCCACAAGCTAGGTATGGTATCGATGATCTCGATCCGCCTGGCCAGCCGTTGAACAAAGAATAGGGCTCGCCCAACGTTTTTGAGCGGGCCTTTTCCTCAAGAAAGTCTTTCTCTCTGCCGATGAGTTCGGTGGAGAAGGAACTGTGCTTCAACTTGTCAGGCGTGAACCGGAAGTGGCGGGAAGCGAATACGAGAATCTGCATCAACCCCGCACCAAACACGAAAGAACACTATCAAAAGCGCTGCTGGCAGTCCTTTCGATGAACGTATTCGTACTCTCAGGAGTTCTTTCGTTCTGCCTGTTTGTCTTCTGTTACCCGTCTTAATTTACTGGACTAGAGCTTCCGTAAGTACTCGCCCTGACGAGCCGCTCGGAGTTTGAATGTCGAGCAGGGTGGCTAGCGTGGGCGCTATATCGTTCACCTCAATTGTGCCGCTGTATCGGCCGGGCCTGATGCCCGGACCCATAAATAACACAGGCACGTGGCGATCATAAGCATAGGGTGAAAAATGCGTGGTGCCGCTCCGTCCAGGCATGTATCCCGAATCGAAAACGACATGCAGGTCGCCGCTGCGCTTGGGATAGAAGCCGTTGACTTCGGCCTTGGCGATGAAATCTCCCGCAACGCCATCCGCCAGCTGATCGCGCGAGTACACCCGCGCAACGTGTAAACCGGGAGTAGCCAGCAGCGCTTCCCGCGCCGCGCGATAAACGTCTTCTTCGCTAATCTTGGCATTGGCAAGAGCCTCCCGGTTGAGGTAAAGAGAAGTCTCGCCTCCGCCGGGGATCAGCCAATCCCCTTTCCCGAACTTGCGAGTGAGCGCGTTCTGGACGGCCTCTTCCACATCCGCCGTAACATAGCCGCCGGGCGTCTTCGCTTCTTCATCGTGCTTCGGAGCCGCGGCCACTCCGTGATCGGCAGAGAGCACGACGACGACATCTTTCATTCCGACTTTCTCATTGATGAAGCGGAAGAGCTTGCCCAGCAACCGATCCGTTCTGATTGCCATGTCGCGAACTTCGGGCGCATCGGGCCCCACCGCATGGCCCACATAATCGTTTGAAGAGAATGAGACAGTCAGAAGGTCGGTAACACCACGCTGGCCGAGTTTTTCGCCCGCGATAGCCTGTTCCGCAAAGCCTTCAATCAGTTCGTTGCCCCAGGGACTGGCAGGAAGTTTGGCATAAGGGCCCGGCTGTCGGGCTTAGCTTTGAAACTCCAAGAGGGAAACCCGTCCCACTTCTGCTCAACGTATTTAGCAGGCAGCTTCTCATCGTTGAATTCACTGCCCCACGCGGGCAGGCTATCCATATAGAAGGAACTGGTGACAAAGTTGCCGGTCGTGTCGTCGAACCAGAACGCGCCGGGCAGCACGGTGGCCCGAAGGAAGAATAGCACCGCGAGCCTTGATCGAGACGCCGACCACTTTCGAATCCGGGCGTGCGTCGCGAAGTTCATCGCCCAACGTCGTCACTAAGAGCCGCCTAGGAGAAGCCGGATCGGCGTCGGTACACTTTGCGCCTTTCTCTTCCTGATGGCCGCCGACGGTTTTCACGTTCCAATCGCAGACGCTGGTGACTACTTTGCCTTCCTCGCGGTCATACCACGAGTTACTCACGATTCCACTGACAGCAGGCATTGCACCGGACATGAAAATACTGTGGCCCACTGCCGTAACGGTCGGCACTTGCGCGTAGAAAGCGTTGGTGAAATCCGCGCCTCGCGTCATGAGCTGGTCGAGGCCGGCGTGATAATCGGCTCGAAAGCGAGTCAGGTAGTCGTAACGGAACTGGTCGATAATGATGCCGACGACAAGTTTCGGCTTGGCAGGTGGAGCGGCAAATATCGAGACTGAAGTTAATGCGAAGGCAATGGACGCTAACTTACGAACCGGCATGCGGTCATAAGATTAGCAAAAACGTTGTTTAGCTGCCCATAATGACTTCCATTTTCGGATCGTCAAAAACCGGGTGAGCCGCAGCACCCGGAGGAGTAGCTGGCGTAAGTGTCGCGTAAACCATCATCCCCACTGATAGCGAAGTCGCGCCGTTGGGAAAGGCGAGCGGAGATAGGAACGTGAGCGTTATTACCGGGCATACCCACATCAGCGTTGAGGAGTTTGGCTGTGTCGGGTAGCTATCGTTGTTGTTAAACGCAAGGGCGCCGGCGGCGGATAAGGGCGTGGTGACATACATAGCGCCCGAAGCGTCTGTCGTAGGCACGGGTAGAAGAATGAGATCAGTGCCCGAAGCATTCGTCCAGGCATATCCGGCAAATAGGGATTGGGAGGGGTTCACATAGTTGATTTTCTTTCCGTCGTTCCAGAACACGCTGAGTTGTATGAAGACGTTACTAATAGTTGGCTGCGCCAACTCCCACAGATTTACCGTGAGCGCATTCCCGGCCACTGGGGCGATGTTTGTTCCCCCTAAGGCTGGCAGTGTCAAGTGATCCTGTCCCGGGTTCCACCATGCGGTGGCCGATGTGTTGCCTGGATACCGGACTCTCCAAGTCCGCTCAAAAGTTCTGTGAGAATCAGGCGTAGTCGGGGGTGGCGTGATACCATGCTTCGGTTCCGGTATTTGGTGCGGATTATTCGGATTGGCTGAGTTGAAATAGCAATCCAGGCAGAAGTTTTCCGGCCCGGAAGTTTGCCCGGCTGTTTGACCTAACGACGGTGCTGACGACATAAAATTACATCTCCTCGATGATTTGTTAGAGACGTGGACGACGGCTCGCGGTACCTTAACAAGGTAAGTAAGAGGCGGCGTTGTTCCGGAGACGGCGCTCCGGGAATGACGAGGCTAACGCAACTGCGTGGCGGCGACTTGCATAGCGATACCTTGATAGCGCGGATCCTTGCGAAGCTCAATTAATTCGGGCTCGTTTTCAACCTCCTTCAATGAGTAGCCCGCTCTTATGGATTTGTTCAGGCAATCCAAAGCCCGTTCCCTTCGGTGACAAACCTCGTAGGCGAGAGCGAGATTGGAAAGAACGTCGGGGTTCTGGGAGCTTGGAATCGCGTTGGCCTGCTGAAGTGCTGATTTAAAGTCGCCGCTCTTAGCAAGGTATGTGGCAAGCGTGCTTTCGAGATCGGGGTCCGGCGGAGATTTTGCTATCTCTTCGCGAATGATTGCAATCGCGCGGCGATAGGACTCAGCAGCCTTCGACCGATCGCCGGGACTCCAGCGGTAGGCGTCGCCCAGATTCCCCCAGCGGATATAGGAAGTGGCATCGAGCGATAGAGCGCGCTCAAAAGCCTGCGCGGACTCGCGATAGCGTCCCGCAAAGTACAGAAGGGTTCCCAGGTTCGAAAAGCCCTGCGCCGACGGAACCGCTTCAAGGGATCGCTGCAAAGCCGCAGCAGCGTCGTCATCGCGCCCAACGGCATGTAAGCAGGCACCCAGGTTAGCATTCAAAATGGCGTTGTCCGGCGTAACGCCGATGCCGGCTTGAAAGACCTGAATGGCTTCGGGAATCCGGCCGGCACCATACAAAAAGGTTCCAAGTCTGCCTTGGGCGACCCAGTCCTCGGGGGCCAAGGAAACCGCCTTGTGGTACTCCTCTTCAGCCCGCTTGGGATCGCCTGTCTTTTCGTATAGAGCGCCGAGGCCAGTATGAATAGTGACATTTTCGGAGTTTAGCGCAAGACCGCTTTTGAGTTCGGCAGCCGCTTCGTTAAACCGCGACAGAGCAAGCAGAGCGTTGCCCGCGCCGGCGTGAGCTTCAGCCAGGTAAGGATTTAGTTCGATGGCCTTGCGCGCGGAATCAAGAGCCAGTTTCGCTAATTGGTCGGTCTTTGGTCCAGTAATGTGAGTCAGGTACGTTTCCGATAGTAAAGCATAGGTCATCGCATCGTCTTTATCCAATTCGATAGCGCGCTGGAACGATTCGATAGCTTTATCCCGATAACCCTTCTTGTCATAACGCGCCAAATATCCTCGTCCGGCTCGCACCCAGTCATCTGAAGACCGCGGCGAACTCAGCGCGGCGGACGAGAAGAATTTTTGCCGGACCATCGGAATGGCCAGCGCTCCCGAGATCAGCAGGATCAAACCGGTCGTCAAGCTGGTTAGCCACCTTCCGCGCCCACTAGGAGCGAAAGAGGTCAGAGCAGCGGAGAGTTCCGACACGGCCTCGTTCATGGAGGCCAGCCTGTCGGTCCTGTCTTTGCGCAGGCAGCGATCTACCAGGCCCGCGACTCGCGGAGTGACGGCCGGATTCAACTGCAGCACCGGCGGGGGAACTCCGTTCACGATCTGCGCGAGGGTGGCCACTGCGGTCGCGCCCCCGAAGGGACGGCATCCGCATAGCATTTCATAGAGGATTACGCCGAAGGAAAAGATATCCGAACGGCTGTCGGCAACCTCGCCCAATACCTGTTCGGGCGCCATGTAAGCCGGCGTGCCAATGATCATGCCTGCCTGAGTAAGCGCCTGAGTTTCACCGGGTCCATCCGCGCCTGCAGCGCGGTCGTGCTTAGCCAAACCGAAATCTAAAACCTTGGCGATGCCGTCGGAGGTGATCATGATATTGGCAGGTTTCAGATCGCGATGAGCGATTCCAGCGGCATGAGCTTTGGCCAGAGCGCTTGCCACCTGGCGCGCATATTCGATCAGAACGGGAATGGGGGTGGCGTTCTGCTTCAAAAGATTATCGAGCGAACTGCCTTGGACGAATTCCATGGCAATGAAATCCATCCCCGCCTCGGAATCGTATTCGTAGATGGTGACGATGTTGGGGTGGTTTAAAGCGGAAGCTGCTCTAGCCTCGCGAAAAAACCGGCGCTTGTCGCCGGTGGTGATGTTCGGGCGAGATATGACTTTGACCGCCACGGTGCGGCCAAGGTTGGTATCGACAGCTTTAAAAACAGCGCCCATGCCGCCCTCGCCGATCTTCTCCACAATCTGGTAATGAGCGATCATTTGGCCCGATCGCGGAATGCTCATAGACGCGCCGCCGGGAGACCGGGGATCGTCGGAGACAAATGTTTCGCCAGTTGCTTGAGTGAGTGCTTCCACTTCAGAGACCAATTCGCGATTCTCGCCGCAAACTTCGCGGACGTAAGACTGCTGAGCATGCGGAGGCATCTGAAGTGCCGTGGAGAGCACTTCATGAGGACGGCTCGATGGGTCGGGCAAGTTGCCCATTGTAGAAATGATTACAACACTTTGGCTAGACTAACGCAAGCTGGTATCGGGCCTGCTGGCAGGGTTGTGAATCATGCGAACTAGGCAGGCGGCGCGACCGCTTTGACGTGCGGGCTCTCAGATCCAAGCCATTCCACGTTCTTGGCGGTGCTGTCGAAATGCTCGCTGGTCTTAAAGAGTTCCCACGCGCCGTTGCTCGCCGCTTGCGCGGTCTTTGCAACAATCGCAGAAAGCTGCTCCTTGCCGATCTTCTGGTAGGTGCGCGCTGCTTCTAACGCCTGATCGAGAATCTCCGGTTTATCGATGCCGGTGATTACGACAGAGGCTAGCTGGTTGAGCGAATAGTGCAGGCATTCCATGGCATTCACGGTCTTGCTCTTTAGAATGACTGAATCGCCCATGCTCTTCATGGCCAGAACGCCTATATTGCGTTTGACGAGTTCAGGCAAAACTAAACGGCCGAAACTGCGGAAGTGAGCATCCATCACGTTGATGGGCATCTGCACGGTATCGAATTTGAACCCGTGTTTGTCAGCCACTTCCAGCATGTAGAGATGAATATGCGGATCTTTGTGCCCGGTAAAGCCGATGTAGCGAGTCTTGCCGGCCTTCTTGGCATCGAGAAACGCTTCGATGGCGCCGCTCTTGCGAAAAGATGCGGTCGGGATCGTCGAAGCGAATCACTTCGTGGAACTGCAAAAGATCGACGTGATCGGTTTGAAGACGCGAGAGGGATTCTTCAATTTGCTTGGCGGCCGACTCTTTGGTGCGGCCGTCGATCTTCGTCATCAGGAAAGCGCGTTTGCGGTAGCCGTTCTCTTTGAGCGCTTTGCCCATGCGCTTTTCGCTCTCGCCGTTGTTGTAATCCCATGAGTTATCCATAAAATTCAATCCATGGTCGATGCCTTTATGGATTAATTGAATGGCGTCGCGTTCGCCGATTTCCGATTTGCCGAGATGAAAACCACCCATGCCGATGCAGGAGACCTTCTCACCGGTGTGTCCCAAAGTGCGGTACGGAATCTCGTCTGCCGGTTGCCGTGCCGCCGAACCTGAACCTGCGCCTACTAAGCCTGTTCCCATAACTAATAAAACCTCGCGTCTGCTGGATTTCGAATCATCGATCACATTCCAGTAGACGCTGAACGGGCTCAGCCTTGCTCCGACAAAGGCGTCTGGGCGAATTTCCTGGTAGGTAATCCCCCGGGGTTTAGAGAACAGGCTGGGCTGAAACGGCTTTTCCTGATATTGAAAGTACTCGTATTTGTACGTTCCGTCCTTGGTTTGCCAGCTTAAGAATTTTGGTACACCGGAGTTTGATTCAGTAACAAGCGTGGCCATTCCAAGCGGCGTTTTGAGGTCGTAAGCATCGGTAGGTTTTGAGTTGATCATTGGACCGGCATGCCGGATGGCGCCTGCATTCTCGAAGAATGGCAGTTCATTGCCGAACTCCAAACCGTCCAGCCTGCCCAGCGCATGATTCGGATCGAGCGGCAATATCATGGGCAAATGCAGATCGTTTGGGCCGCCTTGATCGATGGCGTGCGTGCCTTTCTTGTCGGTCAAGTTGACGCTGAAGGCATCCGGTTCGGCGATGACGATGAGTTTTTCCGACTGCATGCGGGAACTGGGCGGATTTTCGATGCGCGCATAGTGGGCGCCAGCGCGGTACATGGTCTTAGGCAGAGCGGCAAAAGAACCAGGCTTGATATCAGGGCCACTGAGGCGCACGACCATCTTCGTCATCGTGGCCGGAGGAGCGTCAGCCGGCGGCAGGAATAAAACCAGGACAAAGACCAGCAGGGGCATAAGCTAATTGTTAGCATTATCTTTTACATAAGTGCAAACGGTATTGGAACTGCGGGCGCTGGCCAAGCACTACCCAGGCCACAGCGCTGTGGACGGAATTTCCTTCGCGGTTGGCAAGGGTGAGTTCTTCTCGCTGGTGGGACCTTCGGGTTGCGGAAAAACGACCACGCTGCGAATGATCGCCGGGTTCGACCTGCCCACTTCAGGCGAGTTGCTGCTTGATGGAAAAGACGTCAAAGATCTTCCACCCTATAAGCGCGATGTCAGCACGGTGTTTCAAAACTACGCGCTGTTTCCGCATTTGACGGTCGCGCAGAACGTGGCTTTCGGACTTGAAAGGCGACCCGCGGCGGACAAAGCGGCAATTCGCGGCAAAGTAGAACGGATGCTGGCGCTGGTGCAACTCTCCGGAAAAGAGAAGCGGTTGCCCCATCAGATTTCAGGCGGCGAACGGCAACGCGCGGCACTGGCGCGCTCACTGGTTTTGGAACCGAAGGTATTGCTGCTGGACGAACCACTTTCGGCGCTCGATGCAAAGCTCCGAAAGGAGATGCGATTGGAGTTGAAGAACCTGCAACGCCGAGTAGGGATCGCTTTCCTGTTTGTGACGCACGATCAGGAAGAAGCGCTCTCGCTTTCCGATCGAGTAGCCATTATGAACAAAGGGAAGCTGGAACAGGCGGGTACGCCCCAGGAGGTCTATCGCCATCCTAAGTCACGCTTCGTGGCGGAGTTCCTGGGAAATGTGAATTGGCTGAACGGGGCAGGCGTGCGCCCGGAGGCGGTGCGGGTCTCAAGAAACGCTCCGGTGGACGGACAGCACGCGGCGGCAGCGACCGTGAAAGCGACCACGTTTCTGGGAAATTGCATGCATGTGGAAGGCAAGTTTGCCAGTGGCGAGCAATGCGTAGCGGAACTGCCGCAACATGCGTGCGACTTTCAGGCGGGCGAGCAAGTTTATATGTGGTGGCGTCCAGAGCGACGAATTTCGTTTGGCGGACTAGCAGTGAAGAGACTGCGCACGATCTTTGTATTGCCGAGCGCCGTAGTCACGCTTGGGCTATTTTTTGCACCGCTGCTGATTGTCGTCGCTTACAGCTTATTGACGCGTGGGCCGTACGGCGGAGTAATGCGGCCTTGGACGCTCGAAAACTATGGCAGGCTTTTCGATCTGCTGTACGCGGGAATCTTATGGCGATCGATTTGGATCGCGGCAATTGCGACCGTAATTTGCTTGGTGCTGGCGTTTCCCCTAGCGCTCTACATAGCAAGAGCGGAAAAGCACAGAACGCTGCTGCTCAACCTCGTGATGCTGCCATTCTGGACGAGCTTTTTGATTCGCACCTATGCGTGGATGTTCCTCTTGCGAGATACAGGTTTGGTAAATACGACGCTCGCGACACTGCACTTGGTTAGTCAGCCGCTGCCCTTGCTGTTCAATGCCGGCGCGGTGATTCTGGGTTTAGTCTACGGCTATCTGCCTTTCATGGTTTTGCCGCTATACGCAACGCTCGAAAAACTTGAGCCTGCGTTGCTGGATGCGGCGGCTGATTTAGGGGCAACTCCGCTGGTGAGTGTATGGCGAGTGATTATACCGCTGTGCAAGCCGGGAATGATTGCGGGATGCGTTCTGGTTTTCATTCCGTGCCTGGGCGCTTATCTTACGCCGGACCTGATGGGCGGCGGCAAGGCTGTGATGATTGGCAATCTGGTGCAAAATCAATTCACCAATGCGCGGGATTGGCCTTTCGGAGCGGCCGTTTCGTTGCTGCTGATGGGCATTGTGCTGCTTGTTATGCGCGCCTTAGGCGATAAAGGCGAGGAACTTCTCTGAAGCGGCTGCTGGCGGTTTATGCGGCGGCGGCTTATTTGTTTCTTTACGCTCCATTGGCGGTGCTGGGTGTGTTCAGTTTTAATGCATCAAAGATTTCTGTATGGGAGGGATTCACCTGGAACTGGTACAGCGCCGTATTTCACAATCAAGCGCTGCTCGACGGAACGGTAAATAGCCTAGTGATTGCAGCGGCGGCAACTATTGTATCGACGGCGATAGGAACGCTGGCGGCATATGCTATTTGGAAGAAACGGATTCCGTGGTTGACGAATTCGTTTTATCTTTCACTGCTATCGCCCGAGATCGTCACCGGGGTCTCGCTGCTGGCGTTCTTCGAATGGGCATTTCACATTTTTAAAGTGCAGCTTGGAATGCACACGGTAATTCTGGCGCACATTTCGTTTTCGCTGGCTTACGTGGTAATTGTGATTTTGGCGCGGCTGCGAACATTCGACTCGGACGCTGGAAGAAGCGGCTCTCGATCTGGGCGCGAATGATTGGCAAGTGTTCCGGTATGTCACCGCACCCATGCTGTTGCCAGGCATTGCAGCGGCGGCATTGCTGTGCTTTACGGTGTCGTTCGACGATTACGTGATCACAAGTCTGGTGGCCGGCGTGAATTCCGAGACTCTGCCGATGATCATCTACGCGATGGCTCGCAAAGGAGTGAGTCCGGAGGTAAATGCGCTTTCGATGATGATCACACTGGGACTGGGAGTGCTGATTCTGCTCGCCGGACGTTTGGAGCAGCGCGGATGAACCGGCGAATATTTTTGATGGGCGTGGCGGGCGCGCTCACTGGCTGCACTCGTGCGGGTCAGAAGCGGTTGAATGTTTACAACTGGGAGAATTATGTAGCAAGTTCAACCCTTCCAGATTTCGAGCGGGAGTTTGGGTGCCATGTGCGTTACGCCACTTACGGGAGCGCCGAAGAGCTGCTGGCGAAAGTGATGAGCGGAAATTCGGGTTGGGATGTGGTGTTTCCTTCGAATAGTTTTATCGAGCCGATGAGGCAGCTGGATTTGATGGAGCCGCTGGAGCACAGCAGACTGATGAATCTGGGGAATTTGGATGAGCGCTTTCGCGCACCCGAATGGGATGCAAAGCTGAAGCATTGTGTTCCTTATATGCATAGCGCGACCGGGATCGTTTATGCGAAATCAGTGGCACGGCAACCGGTTGGATGGGCCGATTTGTGGACCGATTCCTACTCCCGGCGGGTGACGATGATGGACGATCCGGCGGAAGTGCTGGGCGCGACGTTGAAACGGCTGGGAGCTTCGGTTAACTCAGGCGATGAGCGCTTATTAAAGGCGGCGCGAGACTTGGCAATCAAGCAAAAGCCGTTGCTGAGAGCCTATTTGAATGAGGAAGTTCGCGACCAGGTGGTGGCGGGCGATGTCTTGGTGGCGCAGATGTGGGCGCAGGTGGCGCAAGTGGCGATGGATAACTCTGCAAATTTGGCGTTTACGTTTCCAGCCGAAGGATTCGCTCTGTATGCCGACAACTGCGTGATCTTGCGCGAGAGCAAGCATAAAGACTTGGCTTATGCATTCGTGGATTATTTGTTGAGACCGGGAGTGGCGGCGAAAATCGCGATTGAGATGCGGACGGCGACGGCCAACGGAGCGGCGCATGCACAGTTGCCGGCGGCGCAACGCGATAACACCGTGCTGTATCCAACAAAAGAGGTTCTGCAAAGAGGGGAATGGTTCAGGGCGTTGCCGGGCGCCGTGCAGAAGTTGAGAGACCGGTATTGGACGGAGATTAAGTCCTCTTGATGGACCAATCAGAGCAGCTTGCGGGTACGTGGCTTCGAGAGTCGTTTCTCAAGGCGTTCGCGACGGTGATGTAATGCGGCGTTCGCTTCGTAGTGGAGGGCTTGGCGGGTGAATTCCAGCGCGAGGGAGTAGTTACGCTCTTCGTGTTCATAATATTTCGCGAGTTCCTCTAAGGCAGTGACGCGAAACTCGTTGCGGCAACCGGCGAGTTCGGTAAAGACGCTAAGCGCGGCGTGAGGGCGATCAAGCTTTTTTTCAAGAAGAGCGATTTGCAACATAGTGCGAAACAGCAGGCCATCGGGCAGGCCGGTATCGACAGAGCGTTTAAATAAAGCCAGAGATTGTTCCGATTCGCCAGACGCGAGCAGCCAGCGCGCGATGCCCGCGAGATCCTCACCACGGCGAACGCCCAGGCGGCGCAGAGAGTCGGAATCGGTACTACGAAATGCAGCGGGCACGATGGCGGTGAGACAGGCCAGGGTCAGAATGTCGATGGCATTGTGGTGAAAGATGGGGACCAGACGCTGGGCTTCATGAGAGCGGAGATATTCGAAATACACGTAGGGGATGAGTTCGCCGGGGAGGTCGCCTTCGCGCGAGAAGCCGAGGACTTGCTGTTCGAGTTGAATCAGGCGGCAAGTTTCGAGGCGAAGCTTCCAAAGGCGCCGCGCGCCGTGCAATAGATCGAGATGGCTGAGGCGTTCAAAAGGGTGCTTGTGGCGCGTCATGCGATAGCGCGTTTCCAGCAGCGGCTGATCGTAACTCTTGCCGTTGTATGTGATAAGGACATCGAAGTCGCTAAGATGCTCTTCCAGGGCGGCGAGTACGGAGCGTTCTTCAACATACTCGCGCATGAAGAATTGGCGGACGCGGAAACCGTCTGCCGTGATTCGGCCGACGCCGATCAGAAACGCGTAGGTACCCGAGCCGCCGACTAAACCAGTTGTCTCTGTATCGAGAAACGCCCAGCGGGCTGGTGATGTGTTACGGATTTCGTTTTCGCTGAGGGCGTCGAGAAGATCTTCCGGCAATTCACAGAGGGCGCCAATGTCAGCCGAGCCGTGCTGCTTGTGCGAGGCGAAGAGCCGTTCGGTTTGGAAGTGTGGGCCAAATTCGTTTGAGACAACCTGGCCTGCCGACCACTCTTCAATGAAGCAGCGGGCGCCATGAGATGGAGTTGGCGACTCGATTGCAAGCTGAGCACCGGAGGCCATGCGGGCGTATTTTTGATCGATGGCGGCGACGCGCTGCTTGAGCCTGGCAAGTTGAGAATCGATGTCCAGCATTTAAACTATGTTTCGCCTTTTATTTGCCAGTATAGCTTTCCTCATTTTTCAATGCGTCTACTATGGATATTCCATGAATGTATACCGGTTTTTGGCGTTGCTGGCTCTCGCCGCAGTGGCCGTGTCCGCAGCTGATGAGAGTTTCTCCATCAAGGACCACTACACAAAATCGGAATTGCATATAGCGATGCGCGACGGCGTGAAGCTGTATACGGCTGTGTACACACCGAAAGACGCCGGGCATTATCCGATTTTGTTGACGCGAACGCCCTATGGATGCGAACCGTACGGGCCTAACGAATATCCAAATCGCATCGCTCCGCCGAAATTCGCCGAGGAGAGGTTTGTTTTCGTGCGGCAGGATGTGCGAGGCCGTTACATGTCGGAGGGTGAGTTCGTAGACGTAAGGCCGTTGAAGGCAGACCTTAAAGAAAACGACACCGACGAAAGTACAGATACTTACGACACTATAAAGTGGCTGGTCGAGAACATACCGAACAACAACGGAAAAGTTGGGCAGATGGGCACTTCGTATGACGGCTTTTACACCGATTCGGCACTGGTCCGCTCACACCCGGCGTTAGTGGCCGCTTCACCGCAAGCGCCCATGGCCGACCTTTATATGGGAGACGATGCGTACCACAATGGAGCTTTCTTTCTGGTTACCAATTTCAGCTTTTACACGGGCTTTCCGAAGCAAAAGAATCCCGAGATGCCGAAAAAGGAAGAGCCTTTCGATTACGGGACAAAAGACGGATATAAGTTCTATTTGCAAATGGGATCTTTGGCTAATTCGGATGAGGCGTATCTATTGGGAAAGAATTCATACTGGACGGATATGTACACTCACACAACTTACGACGATTTCTGGAAACCGCGTAACATACTGCCGTTTCTGAACACAGTTTCGCCGGCGGTTCTAGTGGTGGGCGGCTGGTACGACGCGGAGGACTTGTCGGGAACTCTAAAGACTTTCAAAGCCATCAACCAGCAGTCTCCGGGCTCGGATAGCCGCTTAATCATGGGGCCCTGGTCACATGGGGCATGGAACCGGCAAAAAGGAGACAAGCTGGGCGATGTTGACTTCGGGTCTGATACGGCGGATTTCTTTCGCGACGTGGAGTTGCGGTTCTTCCGATGGAAACTGAAGGGCTTAGGGAAACCGGAATTGCCGAAGGCGCTCGTGTTTGAAACGGGTAAGAACGAATGGAAGCAATTGGCACAGTGGCCGCCGCCCGGTATGCCCCAGCGCTTGTATATGCAGGCTCAAGGCAAATTGGCGTTCCGGCAGCCAGCCGATGCGATTGGGTTTGACGAGTATATGAGCGACCCCGCAAACCCGGTTCCCTCCTTTGCAAAACCGACGCTAGACATGGATCCGGGATATATGGATGCGGATCAGCGCTTTTTGGACGATCGAAAAGATGTGCTGAGTTACGTGAGTGAGCCGCTGAGCGACGACCTTGTGATGGCAGGGCCAGTTACTCCTAATTTGTATGTATCGACGAGCGGAACCGATTCCGATTTCGACGTGAAGCTGGTTGATGTGTATCCCGCCGGAGAAGGGAAACTGGGCGGCTACGAACAACTGGTACGGGGGGAGCCATTTCGCGGGAAGTTCCGGAACAGCTTTGAGAAACCAGAGGCATTCCGTCCAGGCGTCGTGCAAGGAATACGTTTCGCAATGCCCGACATTTATCATTGTTTCCAAAAGGGCCATCGCGTGATGGTACAAGTGCAGAGTTCGTGGTTCCCGCTGACCGATAGGAATCCGCAAACGTTCACCGATATTCCAACCGCCAAACCGGAACAGTTTGTGAAGGCAACCGAGCGGGTATACCGGTCGCGGCGGAACGCGTCGTTCATTGAATTTAATGTAGAACCGAAGCAGCCCACGGAGACTGCCGCTCCAAACAGCCGTTAACATTCGCTCATCTTAAAATCCGCTCATTTCGATGCCGCGCCGTACATCGACTGGGATGCGGCTGCGTCTCAGAACGCAGAAGCGGAGCTTATGATGGCGACATTTTCAAACTGGGGAGTTCGCACACTGGTTCAGGCGGGCGTCCTGACACTAGCATTGCTACCGGCGGTTCAGATCCTGCATGCGCAGGGCTATCCACCCTACGGGGGTTATGAACGGCGATCAACGGGACCGGTTGATGAAACGATTGAGCACCTGAAAAACATTTCGCAGCGTAATGGCTATTACTCACATCGCGAGATGGAACGTTATGACAATGCCATGAGGCACCTTTCAGAATTTGCGGAACGCATGCAGCAAGGGCACTTCGACCGGGACAAGTTGGATCGCGCTATCACCGACGTGAAGAATGTGGCAAGCCACAATCCGATGGACGGCCGGCCCAGAGACTTGTTAAACCGCGACATGAGCGAATTAAGAGGTTTTCGCGCGAGTTTCGACCGGGGCTACGGTTACGGCTACCGGTATTAAACGGTTTGTTCAAAGCAGAGTGCGAAACGTTTCAAGACGCTTCAGAGGTCTACACTCATGTTATGGCTTTGACCGATGAGACGCCGCCCACTCCTAAGACAATTACTTCAGCTTTGCAGAAAGTGGTGCCATTTACTTCGGTAGCAGTTCTGATTGGCGCCATTTACGCGGGCTGGACTCTCTATTCGCGGCACGAGAGCAATATAGAAGCTCAGCGGGCATTGAAGGCGAAGCAGGAAGAGGCGCGGCAACATCAGGCAAGCCAGATTTTTGGCGGCGGCGAAATTCGATTCTTGAATTTTTCGTCGGATGCGGCAGTGCTCAAGCGCGGAAAGACAGCGCAACTTTGCTACGGGGTGGTGAATGCGAAAGGGCTTAAGCTCGATCCGCCCATAGAACCAGTAAAGCCCTCGGCAAGCCATTGCCTGGAGATCGCACCCAAGAAGACAACTACTTATACGCTTACGGCGGACGACGGGGCGGGACACAACAAGACGGTTTCACTAGAAGTAAGGGTGGAGTAAATGCCTGGATCGGATCGCGCGAAAATGAAAGACATGACAGAGAAAGCAACGTTCGGCGCAGGCTGTTTTTGGGGGGTTGAGGCGACGTTCCGCGAGATGCCCGGCGTATTGGATGCCGCCGTAGGTTATGAGGGCGGCCAGATGCTTAACCCGACTTACGAAGAGGTTTGCACTGACCGGACGGGCCATGCGGAAGTAGTGGAAGTGGAATACGATCCGGCAAGGATCACCTACCAAAAGTTACTCGACGTATTTTGGAGTACACACGATCCGACCCAGGTGAATAGGCAGGGGCCAGACCACGGAACACAATACCGCACGTCGATTTTTTATCACACGCCCGAGCAAGAGCAAATTGCCAGAGCGTCGAAGACGGAACTCGATAAATCGGGGAAATTCAGAAAGCCGATTGCCACGCAAATAGAGCCGGCGCAAACGTTCTACCGGGCAGAGGAATATCATCAACAATATTTGGCGAAGCGCGGGATGCGGCACTGCCATATCTAATCGCCGGTCGCGGACTGAAACGGGTCGGGCCGATTGGGTAACCGAGCGGGCAGCGAAGCGACGTTGGGCTTACGCGCCGTTTTTTTTTGAAAATGATCGATGGTGATGCTCAAGCCCTGGCTCAGCGGCACCTTTGGCTCCCAGCCTAAAATCCGAGCGGCTTTGGAGATATCGGGGCGGCGCAGTTTGGGATCGTCCGAAGGCAGCGGCAGATAATTGATGCCTACTGCATTGCCGAAGCGACTGCGAATCTCTTCAGCGAACTCAAGAATTGTCATCTCAACCGGGTTGCCGAGATTGACAGGATAGCGTTCGTCGGATTCGCTCAGGCGGAGAAGCCCGTCCACCATGTCTGAAACGAAACAAAAACTGCGGGTCTGAGAGCCGTCGCCAAAAACAGTGAGCGGCTGGCCCTTCAACGCCTGGTCAATGAAAGCGGGAACAACGCGGCCGTCGTTAAGGGCCATGCGCGGCCCATAAGTGTTGAAAATTCGCGCAATGTTCGTGCGTAAATTGTACACACGATGATAGGCCATGGTGAGAGCTTCGGCATAGCGCTTGCTTTCGTCGTAGCAGGAACGCAGACCGACCGGATTGACATTTCCCCAGTAGCTTTCAGTTTGCGGGTGTTCCAGCGGGTCGCCGTAGCACTCTGAGGTAGAGGTAACCAGGAAGCGGGCATTGTTGCGCAAGGCGAGTTCAAGCATATTGCGCGTGCCGGTTGACCCCGATTCCAAAGTCTCGATAGGGTGTTCCAGATAATCTACCGGGCTGGCCAACGAAGCGAGATGAAGGACCCGGTCAACTTTGCCATCGATGTCCACCGGCTGGCACACGTCAACATTTACGAATTTGAAACGAGAATGATCGAGTAAGTGCGAGATATTCTCTACATGGCCGGTGATCAGGTTATCTAAAGCAAAGACCTGATGACCACTTTCGAGGAGGCGATCGCATAAATGTGATCCAATGAACCCAGCAGCACCCGAGACGACGTATATCAACCTTCTTCCATGCTACTAGAGTGTCCATGTTAAGACTACCCCAGATGCACTTATGTTTATTGGGAGACCCATTCAAATTTGTTTTTCTAGATACGTGCTGCTGGCGCTTTTGTTTATCTCCGTTTCATTGTTCGCCATTCGGGCGCGCAAAGTGCTTCGGATCATACGGAGCGCGCGCCATGATGGCCATCACAGAATAATTCCTCCAGCACGAAATCTATGGAGATTGTTTTGGGAGGTGTTGTGCCAAGCGAAGGTGATTCGCGGTAGGCCGGTTGCAGGATTGGCCCACGGAGTTGTTTTCTGGAGTGCTTGGGTGTTCGCTGCCGTCAGTATCGATCATCTATTGCAGGGCTTTGGCATCAAGCTGTTAAGCCGAGGAAACCAGTACGGCGTGTACTATCACTGGTTTGCGTTTCTGTTTGCGGGATGCGGCGCGATTTCTATTATGGCGCTGGCAGTGCGGAGGTGTCGCCGCGCAGCAGTGACCGCTCGCGGCCATTTAGTGAGGCCGCGATGGCTGGAACCGCTCTCCAAGCAATCGGGCTTTGCTGCGCTGCTGATCTTTGTGCTGCTGACAAGCTATATGGCGAGTTGGTGGATGACCGGCGATTCGGCGGCCGACGGAGCGCTGTGGTGGACCTATACCGTGGCCTTGTTGATAAATCTGTCGGCAATTCCTTATGGGAAGCAATTGCATTTGCTGCTCAGCCCCATTGCATTGCTGTTGAAGAGCGAAGGTTTCAGCCGAATTCCTCCTTTGAGCGAAGTGGGAGACGTGGGCTTGGTCAGCGGGAAAGATCTGACTCGAACAGCGGCGTTGCAGGCCTTTTCATGCGTTGAGTGCGGGCGTTGCACGGAGCATTGTCCGGCAAGCAGCACGGGGAAAGAGCTCAACCCTAAGCTGATTGCGCTTGGCGTGCGCGATTACTTAGAGCGCCATGGAACGGCTGACGAAACGCCGATATTGCAGGCCACCATATCGGAAACGGCGATCTTTCAATGCACCACTTGCGGCGCTTGCGAGCAGGAGTGCCCGGTGGGCGTTGAGCATTTGCCGATGATTATTGGGTTGCGCCGCGGCGTGGTCAATTCCGGCAGTTGGGGAGACGCACAGGGAGCCCAATTATTTCGGAACCTTGAGCAACACGGCAACTCGATGGGCTTAGCGCAAAGTGAGCGCGATAGGTTTATTGCGGAACAAGCGTTGCCGGTGTTTAACGGTACGCAGGAATATTGTTTGTGGCTTGGATGCATGGGGGCCTATGATGCGAACGGGCGAAAAATTATCACGGCGTTCGCTGAGGTGATGAAATATTTGGGCGCGAGTTTCGGAGTGTTGCGCAAAGAGCGCTGTACAGGAGACCCAGCGCGTCGTTTGGGAAACGATCTGGTGTTTGCTCAACTGGCTGGTGCGAACCTGGGTTTTCTGAGGCAGGCTGGCGTGAAGAAGATTGTTTCTATTTGCCCGCATTGCGTGCGGACGATGGCGGAGGATTGGAATGAGTTGGGGGCCGATCTGAGCGAGGGCGATGAACCCGGCATGGAAGCAAAGGTCGAGCACCATAGTGAATTTATGGCGCGCCATGCGGACAAGCTTCCGGCCGCGCGCGGTGATGAACGGGTTGTGTTCCACGATCCTTGCTATTTGGGACGGTACCGCGGGATCTACGATGAGCCGCGGAAAGTGATAGCGAAGTTTGCGGAGGTGGTGGAAGCGCCGCGGAATCGGGAAAGGTCGTTTTGCTGCGGCGCTGGTGGCGGGTTGATGTTCCTTGGTGAAGAACACGGCGGCAGGGTTAACGATGCGAGAGCGCGAGAACTTAGTGAGGCAGGCGAGGAAACCGTGGGAGCGGCGTGTCCGTTCTGCAGTTCAGCGCTTCGCGACGCATTAGACGGCAGTTTCACCAACCCGCCAAAATTGCTCGACATTGCGCAAATTGCGGCGGAACATTTAAGGCGAAAGACGATTGCGGATTAAGGAAGGGCAGATGGTATATTGGCAAAGGTGGCGATTTCGCCGCCGGTCCCCACTGGAAACGGGCGCGTAGCTCAATTGGCAGAGCAAGTGACTCTTAATCACTAGGTTGAAGGTTCGATTCCCTCCGCGCTCACCAGAACTACTTTAGAACAAGACCTGCCAGGCTGGTTCTTTAACATCCGCACCCGACTATTTGTGAAGTCCTTTGGATCTGAGGTAATCGACTACTTCGACCGGATGGTCGGTCTGAATGCCGGTGGCGCCACGCGCAACGGCGTCCTGCCAGTCGGGCAAATGATCCTGAGCCCATAGGCGGTCGACAAAAAGGCCGATGTGCGCTTGCGTTGCAATGGAGATCACATCGTTTTTAAAATCGCCGGCGTCGAAAGCAATTACGCCCGGATGTAAATCCGTCAACAGCCTCTCCAGTGTGCCCGCATTCTCTGCTTCGGGCATAATTTTGAGCGAAGGGTGCAATGCCTGAACCTGTTTCAAAAAGCCAGGGCCTCCGTAGATCACTACGTTGTCTAGCATGTCCGCTTTGTCCAGCGCCATCACCAGGCCGGCAGGGGCAACCTGCTTGCAGTCCAGATAGATGGCAATCTTGCCGTGCGCCAGCGTGAGCGCCTCTTCTAGAGTGGGAACCTTGGTACCAGTGAACTTCGGATCGAACTTGGCTCCCGCGTCGAGCGCCCGAATCTGGTTGAAGGTCAATTCGCGAACGCGCCCCTTGCCATTCGTTGTGCGATCTACCGTTCCGTCATGCATCAGAATCAGACGGCCGTCGGAGGTGGTCCGAATATCCAGTTCGAAGTAATCCGCGCCTGCATTGATGGCAGCCTGAAAAGCCGGGAGTGTATTTTCCGGATGAGACAGATGTTCGCCGCGATGGGCGATGACGGAGATTTGGCTACCCAGCCAGAAGAGAACAAGGAATGTGAAGTGCATGGTTGCTCAAAAGAAAAAGCGTAAGACCAGCTCCGTCACCCGGCAGGCTTGAGAACCGCTGATGGCTCCGAAACTGGGGCTATTCACGCTGCCGTTCGGATTGTTAAAGTTTGCGTGATTCCAGGCATTGAAGAATTCACCTCGAAACTGAAGCCTCGCGCGCTCATGAAGTATGAAATTACGCTGCAGGGCCAGATCCCAATTCTCGACACCAGGTCCTTGCAAGGGAAAACGGGATGCGTCGCCCAGAGTGAAGTCGGGAGCCGCAGAGAACGCAGCCGTGTTGAACCATCGCTGCAGAGTTTGGGGACCGGACAAAGGCGAAACACCGGTGGTATTCGGGCGTTGCGCCTCGGTGAATCCGAAAGTATTATTTGGCTGGGTAATGGGCAAGGGTTGGCCCACCTGGAATTCCGTGATTCCCGAGAATTCCCACCCGCCTATTATGTCCTTCACCAAGGGCGTGTTGGCCACGAACTTCTTGCCTCGGCCAAAAGGCAGAGTCCAAACATAATTGACGACAAAGCGCTGTGGGATGTTGTATCCGCCAATTCCCCATTCTGTCCGCAGGTCGTAAACGTTTTGAACGCCCTGACGGTGGGCGCGGCTGCTGGAATCCGCCACTTCATCTACATCGTCAAGCAATTTGCTGAAAGTGTAGGAGGCTGAGATCACGAAATCACTTTTCCAGCGGTGTTCGAGCTTTGCGTCAAGCGACTGGTAGTTCGAATTACCGTCCATGGTCAGGTAACTCACGCCTTGATATTGCGGGTAGGGCCTTAGCGCCTGACTAGCAGTATAGAACTGGTCCGGCTGCAATTGATTTGTCTGCAGCACGATGGGTAGTTTTATGCCTTTTGCGGCTTCATAAGCAACCTCCGAGAACCACGATCCGAATTGTCGCTGAACTCCGAACTGCCAGCCGATGTCATAGGGAGTGCGCGAGCGCGTGTCAATCTCCGAGACGCTGGATGTGGGGTTCGTCAAGCTGGCGGGCACCTCCGGGTTTCCTTGCGCGTCCACATAGTAGGGCACATAGGGAACTCCTTGATTAAGTTGATAAGCTGGAGTGACCCCATCCGAACTCTGGAAAGTCGCCTGCTGCACATACTTAGATAGCGGGCCGAACTGATAGAAGCCTATGTTAGGGAGCCGGAAGAAGCCGATACCTCCACGAAAGACAGTGTCTTTTGCAACATTCCATGCAAAGCCGGCGCGCGGTAGAAAGTCGCGATAAACATTCGGCATGAAATATGAGGGAGCGCCATTTTTTCCGGCAAACTGCACTTCACCCAGGTTGCCTGTGGTTTGATTCACCAGATTCGGGTTAAAACTGGCGAACTGGTTATTGGCCTCCGAGTAAGGCCCATCCCACTCCCAACGCAATCCGAGGTTTAGCGTGAGTTTGGTAGTTACCTTAAAATCATCCTGAATGAACAGGGACGCGCTATTGATGTTTTCGCGGTAAGTGTAGTCTTCGTTGTAGATTTGTGTCTGAGTAGGTACGCCAAGCAACAGATCCGCCAAATCCCAGCCGCTATTTGGATTGGATGAAATAGAGGTAAATGTCTGGTCAAAAGAGTATGCGCCCGACACCGCAGCTCCGTTGTTGCCGCCAGGATTGTAGTAGTTATACATCTGGCGCCGGTAGTCCCCTCCAATCTTCAGGGTGTGTCGGCCTCTCTGATTCTGAATAACGTCGTTAAAGAACCAACTGCGGTCCCGGTCATGAGAAATAGAGCCCGCTCCCAACTGGATATAGTTGCTGGTGCTGATGTCGGGGAATTCACTTAGCGGCACGCCTTTCAAGCCCAATTGCGGAACCGCTCCTCCGGCGGGATTTTGATAGTTGATTTCCTGCACGAAACCGGTGCGGAAATCATTGACTATTGCGGGGCCGAAGACGTGAGTGTAGCCCAGGCCTGCCTGGTTGTCGTACCAGCCGCTAGCGTTGTTATTGTTCGCGGCATTGTTGATGTAACCCACCGCGTCGCTGCTCGGATTGTAACGGCCGTAACGGACAAACATCTTATCGTTGTCGCCGAAGTTATGGTCAACGCGGATCAGGCCTTGCTGCGTCTGCTGATAACTGCTGGTGGTTACTTGGTAGTTATAAGCGCCGCCTTGAAACAAGCCATTTGGGCTTGGATAGAACTTCACAATCTGCGCCGCCACAGGATCAATGCGGCTGGCCGGAATAATATTTCCCGAAAAAGGTTGGCGCAGGATGTTGCCGCCGGAGTCCACTGTTGTCGTGAGCGGATCGTAGATGGATACACTGCCGCCATTCGATTGCGAGAAATTACCGCTTGACTCCGCCGTTGTAGGCGTCAGCGCGAGGCTGGAGACCGGCTGGGCCGTTTCCGTCACGTTATAGTCGGCGAAGAAGAAGGTCTTGTTACGGCCGTTGTAGCCGGGAAGAAGCACGGGACCGCCGAGCGTGAAGCCTGGTTCGTTTTCCACATAGCGCTGATTATTTTCCGCCTGAAAGAAGCTGCGCGCGTTCAGAATCCGGTTGCGGAAGTACTCATAAAGGCTGCCGTGAAATTCATTTGCGCCATGTTTAGTGGTTGCTAACAGAACGCCTCCTCCGGTGTGCCCGAACTCGGCCGAGAACGGGAACGTTACTACCTTGAACTCGTCCACCGAATCCGGCGAAGGCGTGAAGGTGTAAGTGTTGTCGGAAGGATTCGTGGTGGGCAGTCCGTCAATCAGGATTTCATTGGTATCGGGACGTCCGCCTCCGAAGCTGAAATTATTGATGTTGCTGTTGTTCGAACTTGTGGAAGTAACGCCGGGAAGCAGTTTCGCCAGCAGAAACGGAGAGCGTCCGCGGCCCGGATTGACCACTTCCGGAATGTTTTCTAATTGTTGTGGCCCGACCAGGTAAGCGCCCTCGGGCGAGTCGTAATTCACTTCCGAAGCGCTGGCCGTGACCTCCACTTTTTCAGAAACGGAGCCGACATCGAGTACTTGGTTCAGACGAAAATCCTGGTTTAACTGCAATTCAAGGCTGTTCTGGACCGTTTCCTTGAACCCCTTCATCGTGAACGTTACGCGGTATGTGTCGGGCTTCAGAAAGGCGACGGAGTACTCACCATCGCGATTGGTAATGGTTCTGAAGATTTCACTCGTTTGTATTTCTAAAACCACCACTTGGACGCCGGAGACAGGAAGGTCCGAGGAGTCCGTGACGCGACCGCCGATGCTGCCGGTAAACGTCTGCGCGTTCAAATATAACGAAAAAGAGGTGATTAAGATTGCTGCGACAGCAAGTCGAGCACGGATAGTTACTGGCATGTGAGCAGTGACGATAGTAAACCGCGCGGCATCACAGCCGTATTAACGTGCCATTAAGATTTGAACATAGGTTCACCCTGCCGATTTCAAACGGATAGCATCACATCGGCCCGATACCGTAAAGGATCATTTAGGATCGCGGGCCGTGCAGAGTTTAATGTGCGAGGGCCTGGACTCCTGCCCTACGCGGATTGTTCTTCTTAAGCAAAAAGGACAGTACGAACATGATCCCCGTCGCGATTCCTAACAACCAGAACGTGTCGATGTAAGAGAGCGCCGACGCTTGATTTTGCATGGATTTATAGATCCTGCCGTATGCCTGAAGCTGTGATTGACCGGCACCTGTCCGTCTGAGTTGATCTGCAAGAGACGCCACTGAATTCCGAAACACCGGATTGCCAAGATTCGTGTGGCTGGCCAACATCACTTGATGAACCTGGGCGCGCCGGGCCAATATCGTCGTAACGGCAGAGGTGCCGACACTACTGCCCATATTGCGCACAAAGTTAATGAGCCGGCCACAGCGTTACTTTTCTCTTGGGGCAGTCCGAGATAGGCCACCATTGTTGCCGGGATGAAGATAAATCCCATTGGCACATACTGCGCAATACGTAACCAGGTGGCCGACACGAAGCTGATTTCGAGATCCACCCGGCGCGTTGAGAAAAACATCGCAGCCGTCAGCGTCGCCCAACCGAACGCCATTAAATAGCGCGCCTGAATTGTACCCGTCATTTGCCCGACTAGCGGAAGTTCAATGAGCAGAAGAATTGCGGCCGCGGAAAGGGCCATCCCGGCACTTTCGGCGGTGTATCCCAAAAGGCTTTGCAGAAATTGAGGCATCAAGACGGTAGTCGAAAAGGAAGCTGCTCCGACCATGAACATCATCAGACTCGAAGTTGCGAAGTTAACGTTCTTAAACAAACGCACGTCAAGGATAGGTTCTTTGACCCGCAACTCCCATAGGACAAGGCTGACAAGACAGACGACTGAAATCATCGAGAGCGCAAGAATAAAATTGGATCCGAACCAGTCGTCCTCCTGCCCTTTATCGAGTACGATCTGCAGGAAGGCAATTCCGATGGCGAGGAACCCAAAGCCGACATAGTCAATTTTGCTCTCTTGGAGGGTCGTCCGCTTGAGGAATGGAGGATCCTCAACAAAAGTAAGCGCCAGGAATAGGGCCAGGATGCCCACGGGCAGATTCATGAGAAAGATCCAGCGCCAAGTGTAATTGTCCGTGATCCAGCCGCCAAGCGTCGGTCCTATAGAAGGGGCAACTACCGCGGTCACTCCATATACGGAGAAGGCCAGCCCCCGCTTTTCAGGCGGAAATGTGTCGGCAAGGATGGCCTGGGCCATCGGTTGCAGACCACCGCCGCCGACGCCCTGGATCACGCGAGACAGCAATAGAACGGCCAGTGTCGGCGCTATGCCGCATAACAGCGAACTCACGGTAAACAGCGAGATACAGATGATAAAGAACCGCTTGCGTCCAATGAGCGACACGAGCCAGCCGGTGATTGGCAGGACGATAGCATTTGAAACCAGGTAGGAAGTCAGAACCCAGGTGCTTTCGTCGCTGCTCGCTCCCATGTTTCCCGCAATGTGCGGAAGCGCAACGTTCGCGATGCTGGTATCCAGCACTTCCATAAAAGCCGCTAGCGATACCACAAATGCAATCAACCAAGGATTGGCCTTCGGCTTCCATGGGGATGCTGGATTGAGGCGAGCGGCTGCGCTCACGGCTGCCCTGGAGCTTTTGTGATTAGCTTTATGAAACGATACATTTCGTTTCTATTATATCGGCGCGCGCCGAAAATTAAGTGTAAGCTGCTGGTCTGGCCGCTTTTTTTTGGATGGGAGTCACATGTTGAAGCCAAAGACAGTTGGTACGTCAGGGTCGCGAGGCAAGCCAAAGGGCCGTCCCCGCAGCGAGAAGACGCGAAAGGCCATCCTTAAGACAGCGTTTCGGTTATTGAAACAAAAGGGATTTGATGGCGTGTCCAGTCAACAGATTGCACGCGAAGCCGGCGTCAGCACCGCGACGCTGTACCGTTGGTGGAAAAACAAGCAGGCGATCCTGCTTGATGCTTACCTGGAGACTACCCGCGAACTGTTGCCCTACGGAAGGCGCGGCACTCCACTAGCACGATTGCGAAACTACACGATACGCATAGCGGAGTTTTTGAAAAGTGACGGCGGCCGCGTATTTCTTCGGCTCATGTTGGCGATTCAGGATAATCCCGCTTTGCGTAAGGCATTTTACGAGAATGTCTTTTTGCCGCGCCGTGCAGAAGGACGGGCGGTGGTTCAGGAAGCGGTCGCCGCCGGTGAGTTGCCGGACACAGTGGATCCCGATTTCATGATCAATCTACTAATAGGGCCACAGATCTTGCCTGCTCTGTTGGGCCAGGATCTAAGCGCCGACTTTGCCGAAAAGATATTCAACTTCGTCCTTCAAACCATATTGTAGTGAACGAGGTCTACCCTCGGTAGGAGACGGGAAGGATGCGGGTAGCTCCTGCGATGATATTGACCGAAGAACTCCCGCTGGTTATGTGTCTGCTATCCTTGAAACTCATAGCCAAACGGAAAGGGACCCACTTAATGAAGGCAACTGACAGCATTTTCATCGGCTCGATCAACGGATCGCGTGTGGACCTTTCAGGCACAAAGCGTCATTGACATTATCTTGTCCGCTTTGAAGTTGTAGCCCTGCGGGGCTTGTCTCCCGCTGCGCATTCCCGGAAGTTCTCCGCTTCTCCATCTAGCCCAATCCACAGTTTTGACGTCCCAAAGCGCGACGTTTGGCCAATCTGTCTGTTTCTCATCGACGAAGGGTGATCCGTCCATGTCCGAATCTGTAAAAAACAAAAATGCGATGCGCGATGTGCTCGCTTTCCTTTTCCGCCATTGGCAGCGCGAGTGGCCTACGGTGGCGGGAACGGCAATGAGCATGGCGCTGGCGACGACGGCCGATCTGCTGCTCCCGGTGTTTTCAGGCAGGCTGGTTGACGCCGTGGCCTCGCCGAAGGCGGTGCGCGATGCGGCCCTTCATTCCGGCGTCCAAGCCATCGTCATGATGGCCGCTATGGGCGCGCTTCTTCTAATTGGCCGCCATTTGGCAATGCTCGGCATCATCCGCTTGACGCTGCGCCTTATGTCGCGTTTTGCCGCCGATGCTTTCTGGCGCATTCAGCGCTTTTCCACCGACTGGCATGCCAATAATTTTGCGGGTTCGATCGTGCGCCGTATTACCAGAGGAATGTGGGCTGTCGATCTGGCGGACGATACTTTGTTGCTCGCCATGTTGCCTGCCGTGTTGGTGCTCACAGGCTCTTCGCTGTTGATGGGCATGCATTGGCCCGTCATGGGCTTGATCGTCGCCACGGGCGCGGTTATTTATATCGCAATTTCGATCGCATTATCGCTGGGGTATGTCGCTCCGGCAGCCCGCTTATCCAATTCTCTGGACACGCGCATGGGCGGCGCTATAGCCGATGCCATTACATGCAATGCCGTCGTCAAATCGTTCGGCGCGGAAGCGCGTGAAGACGCGCGCCTCGAGGGCGTAATCGATAAGTGGCGGGTTCGCACGCGCCGGACCTGGAAATTCGGAACCCGCGGCGGCAGTCTCCAACTGATGGTGCTGCTGGTCCTGCGTACCGCCGTAACCCTTTACGCTGTACTGTTGTGGTGGCGTGGCAGCGCCACTGCCGGCGACGTCACCTTCGTCTTGACCAGTTACTTCGTTATACACGGCTATCTGCGCGATATCGGCCAGCATGTTGCCAACCTTCAGCGCAGCGCTAACGAAATGGAAGAGATGGTCAACCTGCAATCGCAGCCTCTTGGCGTCGCGAACCGGCCGGGAGCCAAGGCGCTCGAAGTGGCCGGCGGTGAAATCGTGTTCGACCGTGTCACCTTCCGGTATGGCGCGCAGCTTACGCCCCTATTTCAGGATTTTTCACTGCGCATCAAGGCCGGCGAGCGCGTTGGACTAGTCGGCCATTCGGGCTCGGGCAAGACGACCTTCGTGAAATTGTTGCACCGTCTCTACGATTTGCAGAACGGTTCGATTTTGATCGACGGGCAGGATATCGCCGCCGCGACGCAGGAATCGCTGCGCGCTCAACTCGCACTCGTGCCCCAGGAGCCGATCCTGTTTCATCGCTCGCTCGCCGAGAATATCGCCTATGCGCGCCCGCGCGCCAGCTTACGCGAGATCGAGGAAGCGGCACAGCTGGCAAACGCCCATCAGTTCATCGGTCGTCAGCCCAAGGGGTACGCCACTCTGGTTGGCGAGCGGGGCGTCAAGCTCTCGGGCGGTGAGCGCCAGCGGGTGGCCCTGGCTCGCGCCTTTTTAGCTAACACGCCAATGCTGATTCTCGATGAGGCGACTTCCAGCCTTGACTCGGAATCGGAAGCTCTGATTCAAGAAGCCACCGAGCGTCTGATGGCAGGCCGCACGGCAATCGTAATTGCCCATCGGTTGTCCACCGTTCGCATGCTGGATCGCATTCTAGTGTTCGACAACGGACGGATCGCGGAGGAGGGAACGCACGCCGAACTGGTCGGAAAACTGGGCGGAACCTATAAGCGCCTGTTTGAGAGACAAGCGCTCGGATTGATCGTCGATCGCGGCCTCGAATTTTCGGATCACCGTAGAGATGAGTAGATAACGCCCCGCTGCCTCCAACAACAGTGAGTCGGAAAGTCGGTATGAAACATTCGGAAGCTAGTCTCCAACGGGAAACCGCATCATGCCCCGTTGTGCTGGTGTCAACGATCGCCAAACGGCCTGCGGAATTGGATTGATCTCGCGGCTGTTGTCGTTATACCAGTGGCGCACATAACGGATGGTGGCACGCGCACGCGGTGTATCAGTTGTGTTTGGCGTGCCTCGGTGCAATGCCCAAGGGTGTCGAATGAGCACGTTCATCCACGCGGCCTTCGTTTCCGAAGCAATCATTCTGGCAAATGCTCCGCCAAGAATCTCATCTGATACACTGATACCCAGCTAGCGGGGTATTTATGTCCAAGTCGCCCAATGACCGCCTCCAAGGTACGCTCGATCTGCTCATCTTGAACGCACTCGCCCGTTTGGGGCCGCTGCACGGCTATGGCATCGCGAAGCAGATTCGCGAACGTTCGGGTGACGCTCTCAGCATCGAGGACGGATCGCTCTATCCCGCCATTCATCGCATGGCGCAAGAGAAGTGGGTGAGCGCCGAGTGGGGCGTTACGGAGTTGAAGCGGCCGGCGCGCATTTATAAAATCACCGCACTCGGACGTAAGCAGCTTCAAAAAGAGGAAGAAAAATGGACCCAGCTCACGGCCGCTGTAAGCCGCGCCCTCCGTCCCGCATAGGAGTCTCCCATGTCCTTGTGGAATCGTCTGTGGAACACGTTTCGGCCGTCCAGCCTTGATGACGATCTCGCTCGCGAAATCGACACTCATCTTGCCGAAATGCAGGACGACAACGTAAAGCAGGGCATGGCTCCCGAGCAAGCTCGCCGCGCCGCGCGGATTCAATTCGGTAACGCCAGTTCCTATCGCGAGCAGACTCGGGAACGAAATCTCCTGGCCTGGCTGGAAACGATGGGACAAGACCTCCGCTATACGGCGCGCCAGCTTAGGCAATCGCCCGGTTTTGCAATCCCAACTGTACTCCTGCTGGCGTTGGGCATCGGCGTGAATATCGCCATTTTCACGCTGCTCAATACCATCGTGCTTGCTTCGCTGCCGCTGCATGAACCAGATCGCCTCGTCGTCCTGCTCGATCGCCATTCCGATGGCGGTTCCAGCCCACCCTCATGGCTTGATCAAAGGGATTTCCGCGAACAGAACCATGTTTTCAAGTCGCTCGGCGCTTTCGATTTCCGTAACACCGTTTTGCTTCAAGCCGGCACTGAGACGCTGCGGGTTTCGGGCAGCTACGTCACGCCGGATTACTTCACAACGCTAGGAGTGCAGCCCCTGGCCGGTCGCCTCTTCACACCCGCTGAAGCAGAAGCCGGACAAGATAACGTCGTTCTCGTACGTGAAGATTTCTGGCATTCCCACTTCGGCTCGGACCCTGCAATTTTTGGTAAAACGATCAGCATCGACGGCCGCAAACGCACGATTATCGGCATCCTGCCGCGATCCTTCACATTCCCCCGCGATAACGCCATTCTGTGGATTCCGTTGGTTCCTACGCCATTGCAGCGGGACGATCGCGGCTGGCACGGCTTCCCTTTAGTTGGCCGGCTGAAACCTGGCATCGCTCTTGCCCAGGCGCATGCGGACCTCGATGCAATCATGCTGCGCCTTTCACGCCAATATCCGAAGAAAGATACAGACCGGACAGCCGTTTTATTGTTTCGCCTGCGCGATTGGACCATCGGCCAAACACGCGAGCGGCTGTTAGTCCTCCAATATGCCGCCCTCGCCGTTTTTCTCATGGCTTGCGCCAATGTCTCCAGCCTCGTTCTGGCACGCTATTCGGCACGCCGGCGGGAATTCGCCATGCGCACCGCACTTGGTGCATCTCGCTTCCGGCTGATTCGCCAGCGCGTTACGGAAGCCTTCGCACTCGCCTGTATCGGCTGCGTATCGAGCGCGGCGGTTGCCTGGGTATGTGTCAAATTTCTGATTTATCTCTATGGATCTTCGCTTCCACGCGCAAATGAAATCGGTGCCGATCCCCATCTTTTATTCTTTGCGCTCGCAGTTACGTTGGCCGCCGCTCTCCTGCTCGGGCTGACCACTGCTTTCGAGGACGATCGGAATCGGCTTGAATCGACGCTGCGTGAAGGCGCCGGGGCATTTGGAAGCCGCCGCGGCACGCTGATCCGAAAGATTTTAGTCGCGCTGCAAGCCGCCTGCGCGCTCACTTTGGTGTGCGGCAGTTTTGAGCTGCTGGAAAGTCTTCAAAATCTTACCCGGACCAATCCCGGCCTCGATGCGTCGCATCTGCTGACGCTGCACGTTGCGCTGCCCGAAAGCCGTTATCAAGACGCGGCGCGCTGTAATCGGTTCTTCGCTGTGTTGACTGACCGCGCGAGCCACCTTCCAGGTATTCAAAGCGCCGCGTCCATTAACATGCTTCCCGTCCAGGCAGCAGGCTATAACGGCGATGTCGAAGTGCCGGGCCTGCCGCCGCATTCTGCCGGTTTCTTTGCCGAATACCGCTGGGTCACTGGCGATTATTTCCGTACGATGGGTATCCCGCTTCTGCGAGGGCGCAACTTTCTTCCCGAAGAGCTTTCCAGAGCCGTCATGCGGTCATCATCAACGAAACAATGGCACGCACGCTGTGGCGCGATCGTGATCCCATCGGCTGGACCCTTAAGCTGAACGAGTCCGAGGCGCTCAATGGAACTTCTTACACGGTGATCGGCGTAGCCCAGGACGTGCATCAATCGGGCCTCGAGGTTCCTCCACGCCCGGAGATGGAATTTCCGCTTTCCACGATGGCTGTACCGCTGACCAGCCAAGTCGTCGCGCTCCGCACAGCACTTCCGGAAGCAACGTCCGTCGCCTCCATTCGCCAGGAATTACGGAGGCTCGAATCAGGTACCGCTGTGTTCGACGTGAACACGATGCATGAAGTACTCAGTGGTTCCTATTCTGTTGCGTATACGCGAATTCAGTCCTTATTGCTCTCGGTCTTTGCCATGCTTGCGCTCTTAATCGCGGCTTTCGGCCTCTACAGTGTCACCTCGTACCTGGTGACGGAGCACCTTCGTGAACTGGCTATCCGGCTCGCCGTCGGAGCCTCCCGAACCCAGATTATGAGTTCCGTTCTGCGTCAGGGCATTCCCATGTTGGCTTCCGGCGTGATCGCCAGCGCCGGCGGTGCGCTTCTCGCTAGCCGCTCGCTCGAAAGCATGCTCTTCGGTTTGAATGGCGTGCCCATTTTCGCGTTGTGCCTTGCTGCATCAGTGCTCATCGCCGCCGCTGGCCTCGGTATTGCTCTGCCGGCTTTTCGCGCGACACACGTGGACCCAATACAGATCCTTCGCCAGGAGTAAAGGCTGATTCTAAAAGGCTCAGAAAGCGTGAGGTAAATAGCGACGGCCACCGCGACCTCAAAGCCGCCGCCTCTTCTGACGTAAGCCGAAACATAAAATCTTCAGGAAATCGCCCCGGTTACGGCTCACCGCTTCGTTCAGCCGCTTCGTTTCGACATCATACAGGAGGGCCAGGTCAGCGTCACCATTGCCTTGTGGCCACGAGGGCGCTGCCCTGGGGCGCAACGGCGTCATTGCGGTTCAGGTTCCGGCTGGGGAGATCCCATGATCAAGGCCTCGTCCCGTTCCAGATAGCTTCGACGGAGATGCTGCGAAAGCGCCAGCTCTTTCTGCGCGAGTGCGGACTGGCCGAGTTTCCGGAACGCTAAGTACAACTGATAGTGGACGTTGCCATAGTGGTCAGAGAGAGCTGCCTTCTCGAGTTTCGGGACGGCATCGGCAAACTGCCCCAGCCGCACGTACACGGTTCCCAACAAGCTATTTGCCGCAATGAAATCGGGTTGGAGGCGCAAGGCTCGTTGCAGAACGGGCAACGCCTTCTCGTTATCCTTATTCTGCACGTACAAACGCCCCAGCAGATAAAGGGCGCGGGTGCGCGCGGGGTCGAGCGCCAACGCCCTCTCCAACTCACTTTGCGTGGCGGCGTCATCACTATGATGGTCGAGATAAAATTCGCCGAGCGTTTCATGAAGCTCCGGTTCATTGGGACGCAACTGCAAGGCCGCGTGAAACTCCTTGAGCGCTCCGTCAAGATCTCCACGGAGCGCGGCGCCTTCGGCACGCAGTTGGCAAGCTCGCCAGGAGCCGGGAAAGGATTCCTGCAGCCGGGCATACGCCTCAGTCCCCAGTGCCTGGTAGGTGCGCGCCAACCAGTAGCTGGCCTCGGCATTCTCACCGGTGACGCCTTGCACTTGGACCAGCGAGTCGGCCGCCGCCTCGAAGCGTTGCAGCGTGAAGTACGTTTTCCCGAGCAGGAGCCGCGCCGAATCCGCCGGGTCCTTGCGAGCTTCGAGCGAATCTATGCAACGGGAGTAGCGATGTGCCTTGCAAGGGTCCTGACCGGTGGAATCTCCCGCAGTGGCTTGCTGCCATGCCGCAAAGTCGTTTTGGAACGATTTCCAATCGGCGTCGGCACACGCGCGATCATTCGCAGCGGCACATAGGGCCGCTAAAAAGAAATGCTTCGGCGGTCCTGCCGGTTCGTTTTCGACGGCCGCTACAGACGCTTTTAGCGACTCCTGAGGGAGTTCGATGGAGGGGAATTCCCGCTGCACCAACAAGAATTCGGCGGAGGTCTCCCAAACTTTTCGCAGAGATTCCAGCGCCGTTCCCGGTTGGTTCGCGGCCAGCTGAGTATTTGCGAGGCCAAGCCACGCCGGTTCATTTCGCGAATCGAGCTGAAGCTCCTGGCGAAACTCTTTTTCGGCTTCCGGCAATTTTTGCGCATGCAAATAAGCTTGCCCCAGCGATGTATGCAAGCCGGACTGTTCCGGCTCAACGCCGATCGCCTTCTGGTACTCCTTCAGCGCATCTTCCCAACGGCCGCGCTGAAATAAGAGATCGCCAAGAAAGCGGTGCCCCCAGGCGGAATCACCATATAAATGCGCTCCCCGATAGGCCAAACGAGCGGCCAGTTCCAGATACGCGTGGCCGAGTTTGAACCAGGCCTCGGATTTATCGGTTTCGAGTGACGCGATCTGGCGGAACTGCTCAGCCGCGGATCGGAAGTTTTCCCGACCGAGATAAGCGGAGGCCAACGCCTCACGGGCTTCGTGGTTCGAAGGATCGAGCTTTAGGGCTTGCTGCAGAAACGGAATGGCCTCTTCCGGGGAACCCAGTTTGAGGTAATCCATCCCGACAATAACCGTTGGGCCCGGCAGATTCGGCCGTTCCTGCAGGGCCTTCGCCAGATGATGTACTGCTAAATCGTATTCGAAGATGCTCTGGTAAGCGAGGCCGAGGTTGACCTCCGCTTCTGTCAAGGTTGGATCAAGAGCCAGTACCTTCTTGAATTCTTCTACGGCGTGGGCGAAACTCCCCTCCTGCATAGCCCGTTGGCCGGCATGAAAAGAGCGTTCGATCTGTTCTTCGGAGGTCTGGCAGCGTGCCGCTCCGGGAGTTAACGAACAAAGGACAAGAAGGACCGAGGCGGCAACTCTCACTCGGATATTTTCGCGCGAACAGGGTAGCGGGTCCACTCAAGGTTTGCGCCGGGCGGGAAAACCCGCCCGACTTTTCGACATTAGCGACTAAAACGTAAATCTCAAAGCGAACTGGACTATGCGCGGCAAATTGTACTGCCCGGTGACTTGTCCGAAGCTGGCGCCACCGCAGCAGCTGGTATTGGGCGGATTGAATTGCACTCGATTAAACGCGTTGAACAACTCTGCCCGGAACTCGACACCGAGCCGTTCCTCAGGCCCGAATTTGGTGTTCTTGAAAAACGCAAAGTCGAAGTTCTTGGCCCCGTCGGTCCGCAGATTCGGCTCAGTACGCGAATCGTTGCCGTAGTTGTAAACGTTCGGATTGCCGGACGTGAATACCGACGGGTTAAACCAATGGGCCAGGCGTTGGTCGAGCGTACCGGAGGTCATACTCTCGTTCCCAACCCTTGTGGCGAGAGAACAGCCTGATTCAAGAATGCCGGCGCTGCTAAGCGCACCTGGACAGCCTCCGATGATGATGGGGAAGCCGTTCTGGAAGGTGACGATGGTATTGAGTCCCCATCCTCCGACAAACTTATTAGCAATGGGGTTCAGGTTATGGAGAAACTTCTTACCCCGGCCAACCGGCAAATCAAGCACGGAAGCGAGCACGAAGCGTTGTGGAACGTCAAATCCATCCAGGCTGCGCGCGCTGCGGATGTTATAGGCATTGGAATCGCCCCAAGTCGGTGAGGCGGCTTCGAGCCAATTGATTTCGGAGTTGGTGTTATCGATCAGTTTCGACAGCGTGTAAGTAGCAAGGATCTGCGCGCCTACGGCGAAGCGCTTCTGTACCTTCAGCTGCAGGGAATGGTAGATAGAATCACGGTTGTCAACCTCGGCCATGCTCACATCGTCGTATTGAGGATAAGGCAGAAGCAACTGACCAGCCTTGACAGTCGGGTTGGCGGCAAAGTTGCTCGATTGCACCACCCCATAGAATGGATTTGGAACCTGCGTAGTCAATGCCGACGCCTGCGCCGCATTGGTTGGCAGGTCTTGCGTCGGCAATTGATCGAGATCCTGGCTATGCATAGGCAAGTGCGTGCCCTTGGACCCGGCATAGGCGATATCCACCAGCGCGTTACCGGGGAGCTGGCGCTGGATATCAACGTTCCATTGCTGGACGTAGGGCGCCAGATAACCGCCTAGCGGAGCTGAATTGCCATTGCCTTGCACATTAATGAAAGCCTGGTTGCGGCCCGGGGGCTGATTAATTCCTCCCGGAAAGGGATTGGAGAGGGTATTCTTGGGCGTGACTCCATCGGCCTGTGCCGTCAGCCAAGTGGTGTTTTCGGAGTTGATGAAGAGATTGTGGGGCGCATCGTTCCAGCGGCCGTCAACCGGGAGAAAGAAGATGCCGTAACCCATCCTGACCACGGTATTTCGATCGAACTGATAGGAGAGTCCCAAACGCGGGCTTACATGGTTCCAAGACGGGAAGGCGCTGCGGCTGGAATGCTGTGAGCTGTCTACCAGGTCGTAAGCGCCCTTCAGACCCGGAATCCCGACCTGGCCCGCAAGCGGGCTAGTTTCGGTGGGATTAAATACAACGATTCGATTGTATCGCTCTGTCCAATCTCCCTGTAAGTCAACACGAGCTCCCATATTCACGGTCAGCTTCCTGGTGGCCTGCCAGGTGTCTCCCACGTACAGTGCGCCGTAGGAATTCTGGTCGGCGGTTTGCGCGGGTTCGGTGGTGCTGCCATTATTCCCGTAGCCGAGCAAGAAGGATGCCATGCCAATTCCGGATGCGGTCCCTGGAACGCCGGTTTTGGGGTTGGCCGAGGTCATGCCGGCATCAAAATTGTACTCGCCAGCGGGATCGTTGCTCTGGTAGTAATTGTTGCGCAGCAGGCGATACTCTCCGCCAAACTTAAGAGTGTGCGCGCCCTTTATCCAGGTAAGCACGGGCTCGAAGCTGTAGGTGTCATCGTGAGCGCCAATGCCGCTTCCAATACCCCCACTGCACCAGCTGCCGTTACCGTACCGATTATCTCCCGAAGTCTGTGAGACGCACGCATCCGGGATATGAGTGTAAGACATTTCCGGCGCTAATGCGGACCAGTTTGGGCCGAACTTCGATAAATCGATGCCCTGGCTAAGGGGCGTCCGCAGGTATACATAACGCGTATAGCCAAGATGCAGGTCAAGGACGATGGTCGGCGAGATGGTGAACGTGTCGCCAAGGCCAGCCTGGTTGGCCACCGTGTCTTCCGTGCACCGGTCGCCGCAAATATCCGGAAACGGGCTGTCGGGGAGCGACAAGACATGCGAACGCGTGTAGCGTCCATAAAGCCTCTGTTTCGAACTTATGTCGTAATCGACCCGCTCGTTGATTTGGTTGACGTTACCGCCGGTGCTGTAGCTTTCCACATAGTTGCCGAAAGAGTTGCCTGGCGAATTCGGCATTGGCATGTAGCTCAAGAGCGCTTGCGCGGTGGGGTCGAGCCGGGCGGCCGGGATTTGATTGCCGAGAAAGGCGGCCCGGCAAGCCCCTCCACCGGATGCGCAGTTCAAACTGGTCGTCGGATCATAGATCGGTAGCACGGAGCTAGTACCCGTTGAGCCGATTTGCGAGAAGTTTCCGCTGCGCTCCAGCGAGGTAGGAACCCAAGTGGTCAGGGCGCTTCCCTTGCGTTGGCGGAAGCCCTCATAGCTGGAGAAGAAGAACAGCTTGTCTTTGATGACCGGCCCACCGCCGTTAACGCCAAACTGGTTCTGGGTAAACGCGGGACGAGGGCTACCGCCCGCATTAGAGAAGAAATCGTTGGCATTCAGCAATTTATTGCGCAGAAAATCGTAGCCCGAACCGTGAAAAGCGTTGGTGCCGGACTTAGTGGATAAGTTGATCACACCGCCGGCGAAGCGCCCGTACTCGGGGCCTAAATTATTGGTCTGGACTTTGAATTCCTGAATAGCGTCTTGCGTGGGTATTACCGTTACGACATTCAGGTATGCCCCATTGGTGGGCACGCCGTCTATCAGGATTTGACTCTGCCCGGCCTGGCCTCCGCCGATTTGAAAATCTCCCGCCGCGAAGGGATTGGCGCCGACCGGATTGCCCATCGACGAGTTGCCAGCCGAGGGCGCGCCCTGCGGCACAACGCCAGCGGTTAAGCTGACCAACGCCAGCGGATTGCGGCCGTTCAGCGGCAGCTCGGTGACCGAGCGCGTTTCCACAACCTGCCCGAGAGAGCTGGTTTCAGGCTGCAGCAGAGCTGCCTGTGAGGTAACCTCGACGGTCTGGGTTAGGTCTCCGACTTCCAAGGCGACGTCAACTCTCAGTCCGCTTTCGATCTCTACTACGATAGGCTGGCGAACAAACTTCTTGAAGCCGGCCTTTTCCCCCTCTAACTTATAGCGGGCGGGCAAGATATTCACAAACGTATAATTGCCCAAGGTATTCGTTTTCATGCTGCGCGCAGCTCCCGTATCGAGGTTCGTCAAGGTAACGGCGGCATCACCTATTGCGGCTCCGCTGCTATCGGTCACGGTGCCGGCGATGGTTCCGTATACGTTCTGGCTCCAGCCCGCGGCAGGCCTGAACGCCAAAACGAGTACGGCCACTAAAAAAATAAGAGCGATCTTTCTGAAATTCGGCATTTCTTAACCTCTTCAAGGAGTCGTCTAAACGTCAGTACCACTTGGGACACAGAAGGACGAGCCAGCGGCGTTTCGAAGAACCGACAACGCAAGGAGCCCGAGCAACCCCATTTGGGAACTAATACTATTCCAGGTCAACCCGATTGTCAATGGAAAAGGTTTGTGTGGGCTCGCTTACACAGCGGACGGAGGCTGGCTCGGGAGACGGGAGCTTTATCTGAAGGTTCCCTCGTTCAGGCTGCTTCCGGTGGAGGAATCGCAGTATGCACTACAATAATCAGCACGAAAGCGAGGGTTCATGCGAAAAATGTTGGCGGAGCGGCGAATGTTCATGAAGTGGGCGGCGGCGGGCGCCGGTTTTCGGCGCTATGGCATGGCAGGAGGTTTCGCGCAAAGTGGCGGCGTCTACGCTGGGAGCTTCCAATGTCTACGAGCGGATTGGGGTTCGGCCGCTCATTAATGCGCGGGGTACGTGGACCTACTTGAGCGGTTCGCTGATGCTGCCGGAGGTAAGCCAAGCGATGGAGGCGGCGTCGCAGCAATTTGTAGATATGTTCGAGTTGCAGGCGGCGGTAGGCAAGCGGCTGGCGGCGCTCTCAGGGGCTGAATCCGGGATGATCACTTCAGGTTCAGCAGGGGCGATGGCAGCAGCCACGGCGGCTTGTATTGCCGGATCAGATCCACAGAAGATCTGGCAACTGCCTGACACAACGGGCTTGAAAAATGAAGTGGTGATGCTGGGCGGCCGGATAGCGTTCGATAGCGCCATCCGGCTGGCCGGTGCAAAGCTTGTGTTGGCGCACAGCCTGGCGGAATTGCCGGCCGCGATCAACAGCCAAACGGCGATGGTCTACACGACTTGGCGGGATGACAATTTGCCGAGGGCGCTGGCCATCAGCAAGAAAGCAAATGTCCCGCTGCTGCTGGATGACGCGGCCGGCATTCCACCGTTTGAGAACCTCTCGCGGTATGCGGGACTGGGTGTGGATCTCTATTGCTTCAGCGGAGGTAAAGGCATGCGAGGGCCGCAATGCTCGGGCGTGCTGCTGGGGCGCAAGGATTTAATCGACGCCGCTTTGAAGAACTACAACCCGAACGAGGGGGCAATCTGCCGGGCGATGAAGGTGGGTAAAGAAGAGATCATCGGGATGCTGACGGCGATTGAGACTTGGAAAAAACTCGATCTGAACGCTCTGAACCGCGAGTGGAATTCGAGAGTTCAGCGCATTGCCAAGCTGGTGGAAACGGTACCGGGCGCGAGCACGAAAATTTATGTGCCGGAGGAGGGGAACAGCTATCCCACGCTGCAAGTGAATTGGGACGAGCAGGCGTTCAAACTTACAGTTGCCCAGTGCGATGCACAACTCCGGGCGGGCGAGCCGCGCATTGAGGTTTTAACAAATTTCAATCCAAGCATGGTTCAAGCGGTGGAAGAGGGCGTCAGCAATGGGGGCAAGCATGAGGCGCCGAAGGATCAACTGGAGATTGTCTCGATGACGCTACAGGATGGCGAGGACCTGATTGTGGGAAAGAGATTGCGCGAGATTCTGAGCAGCGCTAAGGCTAAGAGCTGAATGTTTCCGAGAAGCTTGGTATTGATTCTGGCGATTTTCGGCGGCACACTTCTGGGGGCGGACCAGCACGCCATCGTTCCGAAGAACGGCGTGCCGCCGATAGGGCCCTTCTCCCCAGGGGTTTTCGCAGGCGACTATCTCTATGTATCGGGACAAGGGGCGAAGAGACCGGACGGCGTAATGCCCGCAAGCTTCAAAGAGCAGGTGCGCCAGACGCTTGAGAATGTGAAGACCGTCGTGGAGGGGGCGGGACTCGGCATGAAAAACGTCGTGTATACGCAGGTCTACCTGGATGACATGGCGCACTTTAAGGCGATGAACGATGTGTACGCCGAGTATTTCCGGGATACTCCGCCAGCGCGGGCGACGCTAGGAGTGGCGAAGCTGCCGGGCGGCACAACGATTGAGATCAACGCGGTTGCCATCCGAGATGCGTCGGAGAAGAAGGCTGTTTCGGTGAGCGGCTACACGGTTGACGAGCCTCTGTCGCCTGGCATCCTGACGAAGGACCGGCTCTTCATCTCGGCGCTACGCGCTAAATCAACCGATGCGGAGAAGGAGGTGGCGGGCGCGCTGGATGGGATGAAGGCAGTTGTAGAAGCTGCCGGGTTGACAATGGCCCACGTTGTGTTCGTTAATCCGTATCTCACGGCAAAGATTCCGATGAATACTATGAACTCACTGTATGCGAAGCGATTTCAATTCGGCAATACGCCGGCGCGGGCCACCATTGAGGTAACGAGCCTGCCAGAAGATTCGCAGATTGAGTTCACCGGCGTGGCGGTGCGGGATCTCAGCCACCGATTGGCTGTTCGGCCGAAGAATATGCCTCTTAGTCCGACGGCCAGCCCCTGTGTTTTCGCGGACGACACTTATTATTGTTCGGCGAAAAGCGGATTTATTCCGGGGGTGAACGGCGGCGTCTTCACGCCTGCGGTGGATCTGCAGTTTCGTCAGACGATGCGGAATCTGCTGGACAATTTGGAAGAAGCGGGCTTGAACTTTGACAATGTGGTTTCCACCAACGTTTACCTGGATGATCTTGCCGAGTTTGGGGCGATGAACAAGCTCTACGCAAAGTACTTCGGGGGAGCTTTTCCGGCGCGGACAACGGTTCAGCAAGTCGCGCCGGTGGAGCGCAGCAGAAAGGCCAACGATACGTATCCAGAGGTCGAGCAACTTTCTCTAGTCGCCGTGAAGCCGCATTCGCTCCAGGCGTATTCGCCAAAGTTCTGGACGCTTATCGATCGCAATGCCATGCTCACTCGGATGGCTGCAGGATTTGGGTTTACCGAAGGTCCGGTTTGGGATAAGGCGGGATTTCTCTATGTGAGCGACGAGGAGCAAAACAAGATTTATAAGGTGTATGCCGACGGGCGGAAGGAGGCGCTGATAGAACTCGGAGATCCGGATGGCAACACGTTTGACGAACAAGGACGGCTTCTGGATTGTGCGAGCGTTCTGCGGGCGATCATTCGCGTAGGCGGCGATGGAAAACACAAAGTGTTGGCCGACCGCTACGAAGGGAAACGGTTCAATAGTCCAAACGATGTTGTGATGGGGCCGGACCATGCAATCTATTTCACCGATCCGACACTGGATCTGGTGAAAGGAGAGAAGCAGGAAATCCCGTTTCAAGGCGTTTACCGACTTGACGGCAAGGGCGCGGTGCGGCTGCTGGTGAAGGACATGGCGCAACCGAACGGATTGGCATTCTCACCGGACGGGAAGCGCTTGTACGTTGACGACAGCGAGCAAAAGAACATCAGGGTCTTTGATTTTACGGGCGGACGCGTCAGCAACGAGCGCATATTTGGGGATGAGAACGAGCCCGGCGGAGTTCCAGATGGCATGCGGATAGATGTGGATGGCAATTTATATGTCGTGGGGCCGAAAGGTATCTGGGTGTGGGACGCGGAGGGGCATCACCTGGGGACAATCGTGGTTCCGGAGCAACCCGCAAATTTGGGTTGGGGAGGCGAGGACCATCGTACTTTGTACATTACCGCGGGGAAGTCGGTGTATGCCATCCAGGCGAAAACGGCTGGATTTATGCCGGTGGGATCCAAATAAATCCGCTCCCTGGCCGGTCGCGGTTCTGAAGTTTCAGAGCCGAATTGCGACGGATACGCCGTCGCGGATTGGCAACTTCAGCACGGACCCTTCGAAGAGGTAAGCTGAAGGGGCATGAACGGCGTTCAAATCACCGTACCGGCGGAGTTGCTCGAAGCTGCCGGCGTGAATCTCGCTGATGCCTCCAGGGAATCAGCGAGGCTCCTTGCCCTCGAACTCTATCGCGAGAACAAGGTTTCTCTCGGACGGGCTGCGGAATTGTGCAACATGCCGGTCGAGGCGTTCATGGTTTTCGCGGGAAAGCACGAGGCGCCGATGCACTATAGCGTTTCGGATCTGGAAGAAGATCGAGTGACGCTTGAACGTCTGAGTTCGTGATTGTCCTCGCGGACTCGTCTCCTCTCATCACTCTGGCGCGGGCTCGATCCTTCGAGTTGCTGCACGAATTCTACGCCGAGATAATCATCTCGCGCGAGGTTCACGAGGAGGTCACTGTCGCGGGCACCGGATTGCCCGGTGCGGAAGAGATAAGAAGATCGTCCTGGATTCGAGTCCAGTCGGCTCCCGCGGCACCATCACCTGAAGCCAGCGCGGCATGCGCCGGTCTCGGAGCCGGCGAAAGGAGCGTCATCTATCTCGCTTCGGCCCTGCGTGCCGATCTTGTTCTGATAGATGAAGAGAAGGCCAGGCGCGCCGCGAAGGCAATCGCTCTCAACGTCGCCGGTTCAATCGCCGTTCTCGAACGGGGCGCAAGGCTTGGCCGGGTTGATGATCTGCGGTCCGTATACCTGAGCCTGTTGGAACAGGGAATACGTTACCACCGCGGGCTGCTGAACCAGAGCCTTGCACGTCTGGGCCTCGCGAAACTCGACACATAAGCAGCCGGGGTGACACACTCCTCGTCACGTCCGGGCGAACAAGAGCGTAGCGAATCGAGAACATAGCCGAATCGAATTTCGCACGCCCCCGAAAACTCACCCGGTCTCTACATTACTGCGGGGAAGCCGGTATATGCCATCCAGTCGAAAACCCGGATTCAATGCCGGGAGAATCCAACTGGTCAAAAGCGATCTGTTTATAGCCGAATCGCGACGGATACGCCGTCGCGGATTGGCAACTGCGTTGTGTAAAAGAGCGGAGAGCTGAACAGGCGCTGATTGAAGAGGCAGACAGCCTGAGCAGTAGTGTCCTTTGGGTCGAGTACGCTTGCGTGCCACAGGGTGTTGTCCGTAATGAAAAGGCCGCCGGTTTTGATCCTGTCCGGCACTGCGTCTAATACTGCCGGGTAGCCGTCTTTGTCTACATCGTTGAAGATTACGTCAAAACTGCCGGAGGTTGAAGCGAGGGCGGTCAACGCGTCTCCGACGTGCACCTGGATACGGGAACTGACGCCGGCGCGCTCAAAATAGCGGCGGGCCCGTTCGGCGTTCGCTTCGCTCCCATCCGAATAGTGCACTTCGGCATTCGGACCGGCGGCGCGAGCAAACCAAATGGTCGAATAGCCGATAGCCGAGCCGAGCTCAAAGATCCGCTTGGCTCCAGTCATCATCATCACCAAGCTGGCGAGAAAGCGAGCTACGGCAGGTCCGACTATGGGAATCTGCTGACTGGCGGCATAGGCTTCCATTTCCGCGACGACCTCGTCGCGCGGGGGAAGCAAATCGTGCATGTAGCGCTCAATATCGGGGTCGGTGATCATCTTTCTAGAAGGATTCTATCGAAGCTCGCCGGGGGCGGCGCTAAGTGCGGTTGTCCCGCTACCGCGGATCGGGAAATTCTTGTGATGCAGAGATGCCTTCGCGGCGGAGTTCTTGAGATGGCGCGCCAAAAAGGGACCCGGTTGACACGTCATCGAGCCGCTAGGGATAGGAAGTATGGTTGCTCACTTACCAATAGAAATCCGGCACCCGCCAGTTGGGCTGTCATAAATGTAGGTGTGCCCGTTTGCCTTTAGCTGAATTGTTTTCATGTATTCGCAGTATTGGTTGTTTGGGTCGCAATCGGTAACCCCGTCGTCTTGCACACCTAAGTATCTCTGTACTCAATTAGTTTTCCCATCATCGGGCGGTGGAAGTGGATTTATTTTGCCTTTACCCGTTGTGACTATTGTCACAGAAGTACCTAGTACTGTAGCGGCGGGATCACAGTCGATACCCGCTGAGTAATTAGAACATACCACGACGCCATTGTCGCTCACCGTGACTTTGGCTTTGTCCTGAGTCCGAGCATATATGGTCATCTTCCAAGGTGTCGAAATCGGGTTTGGTGAAGGTTGATTAGGAGGTGACACACACTCATCGTCAAAATTGATTCTAGATAATTTGAGATTCTGGTCGACCGTTTGGATGCTCTTGGATACGATCTGGGTGGCCCATCCCTTGCCCCGAGCGTGGAATCTGATCGAGCCACCCATGATTCGAACGGGCGATTGGCGGGCGGTCTTAGAAAAAACCGAGCCGACTATGTCAACTCCCCATTGCAATGCCACACCTCCCGACAAGCTCACGAGCAGCAGCAAAGTGCCCCCAACCCAAAGCAGCGCTCTAGATTTCATAGTTCCTCACCTTCGTACCAATTTCAGAAGCTGGTTATGATTTTCCTGGATGTCTCGGCGGCTTAAATAAGTCGTATACGTGAGAGATCCCCAATTATGCTCCAAGCCGGAAAGAATGTCCAGCGATTTCGCGGCATAAGTTCGAGAGTCATCTTTGTGATCTAACTTACTAAGTACGCCGGCCAATAACGCGGAATCTAGCCACTCAAGCGGAATTTCGGCGGCTCGCGAGCGGTACTCGGCCGGTCGCTTGAAGTGGACCACCAAAGCTGCACCATCATCGGCGTTATGAGTCCGAGTTTCGAGTTTCCGAACAAAGACACCCAGATGTGGTTGCTCATCTCGGCTGATCCGCGCTGGCTGAAGTTTCAACAATTTCGCTTCGCGGACGCTTTCACTTCCGTTGCCCGCCTGAAGCCTCGAGTCTCTTTCACGCAGGCCAGAGCAGAGATGAACGGCAGCGCCGGGCGGCTTGCGATTCAGTATCCGGCGACGGACGCCGGCCTGGGCGTGCGCGTGGTACCTCTCGCTGAGCAGGTGGCGGGGCCGCAAGTGCGGGGGGCATTGTGGGTGTTGCTGGGCGCGGTGCTGTGCGTCCTCCTGATAACGTGTACCAACGTTGCGAATTTACTGCTGGCGCGCGGGACGGCTCGATCAAGAGAGTTCGCTGTAAAAGCAGCCATCGGCGCGGGCCGTGCCCGCTTGGTCCGTGAGCTTCTCACCGAGAGCATCGTAATGTCCGGCGCTGGAGGCTTGCTCGGATTGATTCTGGCAACCGTCGGGTTGAAAGCCCTGTTGTCTCTCGCCCCGGCCGACCTGCCGCGCTTGGAAGACGTTCGCATCAACACACCCGTGTTGGCTTTTGCATTTCTGCTTTCAATGGCAACCGGCTTGGTTTTCGGCCTGTTCCCAGCTTGGCAAGCCGCGCACGGCGACCCGCAAGAGGCTTTAAAGGAAGGCGGCCGTGGCGCATCCGCGAACAATGGAATGCGTCTGCCGCTGGTGGCGGTGCAATATGCGCTGGCCGTAGTGCTGCTCACCGGCGCGGGCCTGCTGTTGCGCAGTTTTCTCGATTTGCAGGCCGTGACGCCCGGCTTCGATCCGCGCCGCCTCCTCACTTTCACGGTGGATCTACCCGATCGAATGTACGGGGGGAAAGCGCAAGCCTTTTTCGACCAGGCAATCTTAGCGGTCAACCGTCTGCCCGGCGTGCAATCGGCTGCCGTGGGAGGAACCTTTCACAACCACATTCCGAACCAAATAATGGTGGTGGAAGGCCGCGCCTCAGAGGACGCACAACCGTTTACCGGGTGGGCCGTCAGCCCTGGATATTTTCAGACGATGGGAATTTCGCTGCGGCGCGGACGGCTCCTTTCATCCAAAGATACTTCCCGGGCGGTCATCAGCGAATTCATGGCTCGCCGCTTTTGGCGGGGGCAGGACCCGCTGGGTAAACGGTTTAAGCGATCGCTTCCTGGACTCGATGAGGGACATTGGGACACAGTCGTCGGCGTGGTTGGCGATCGGCTGTCGAACGGACCCGGCAGTTCGATGCTGCCCACAATGTATGAGCTCGCCTCGGGAAGCTCAACGACGACGATGGCCGTCCGCACTATGGGCGATCCGCAGCTGCTGGCCGCCGCAGTACGCCGGGCTGTCCGTGCCATTAATCCAGAGGTACCCTATTTCGAGATCACCACGGCCGAGCGGCAATTAGCGGAAAAAGAAGCCCCGCGCCGCTTCGAGACGATACTGTTGACCATCTTCGCCGCGCTCGCGACTTTGCTTGCGGCGTCCGGCATCTATGGGCTGCTGCTCCATCACGCCGTCGCGCAAAGAACTAAGGAGATCGGCATCCGCCGCGCTGTAGGCGCGCGTAACGCAGACATCGCGCGCCTCGTGCTCAGCCATGGCTGCGAGGCGTTATGACCGGATTGCTGGCCGGCATGGCGGTTTCATACGCCGCGACTCGCGTTCTCTCGAGCGTCCTGTACGGCGTCACGGCAACCGATTCGGCTACCTTCGCCGGAGCCATCGTGCTGCTGACAGGAGTTGCGTTCGTGGCTGGCAGTCTTCCGGCGCGCCGGGCTCTTCAAGTTGAGCCAATTGTGGCGTTGCGGCGCGAATAGAAGAGAATCACGGTCCACTACCTTCCTCCAGAAATCCGTATTTTCACTGGCCGAAAACCGACCGGCTCTATGGTTTTCGGGATAATCTTAATTTGCTTCCAGGTATTGTTTGTTAGAATAGGCCCATGCGAGTTGGTTATACCAGCAGCTTAGAAAAGAGATCTTTTCGGGCTAAGCGAATATTGATGGCAGCGACCGGCGTGATGGCCGTGTCCATGTCGGTCGCGTGGAAATGGGAGAAGACCTTACCTCCAACCGCAGTACACGTCGCCGGCAACTTCAGTTCGTATCCGAAGACTGACCTCCGCACAATCCGGCTGAAGCGGTTTCTGGTGAAGCTGCATTGTCCAATTGCCAACCTTTCGGAAGATTTTGTCGATGCCGCCGATGACAATCACCTTGACTGGCGTCTGCTGCCCAGCATTGCCGTTGTGGAATCGGGCGGCGGTAAGGCCTATATCAAAGCGAAGAACAACATCTTCGGTTGGGGCGGCGGCGAATTGGCTTTCCCTACCCTGCGAGCCGGCCTGAATGAAGTGGCTTACAAGCTGGGCCGCAGCCCGCTGTATCGCAGCCATAATTCATTAGGGAAGCTTCATCTCTACAACCCGGATGAAAACTACGCTCAGCAGGTTTTGAGCGTTATGCGCCGAATCAGTCCGGTAATGAATATCTATCCTTCGCGCGAACAGGTGGTGCGGAGAGCGAATGAGTTTGTCTACGCGGATATCGCCGAAAGATAAGCGTATAGCTTATGAGTTTTTCAATGCTGTGGCCGGGTCTACAGCGGCTGCTCTTAGTGCCGGCTTCACCGTAGCCAGCAGCGCCACGAAGAGCAGACAGCCGATTGTTGCAATGAGAGTGATTGGATCATGCGCCGACACTCGAAATAGAAGTGAAGACAAGAGCCGCGTGGCCGCCCAGGCGGAGACTATTCCGATTGAAGCCCCAATAATGGTCCACTTGGCTGAGTGCGCCAGCATCAGGCGGCCGATGGCTGCAGGCGTTGCGCCAACGGACATGCGAATGCCGATCTCTTGTGTTCTTTGAGTTACCAGGTAGGCGACCGTACCATAAAGCCCAGTGGCCGCGAGGAATAAACCCAAAGCCGCAAAAGCAAGCAGCAGCACGGTATTGAACCGCGGACCAGCGACCAATTCCCCAAGCCGCCGTCCCATTGGCTGAATTTCGACCGGCAGCGTGGGATCGAGCGCAGCTATATCTTTCTTGATGAGCTCGGCGAGCACTGGATCGGAAACTTGGCTGCGAAGAACGATACTGAGAGTGCGTTGCGCGACGGGGCCGGTAACGTTCATATAAGTGTCGTCCGCACGATGGGTGCGCAGAATGTAATATTCGGGACTATCGGCAACGGTAAGGCCGGTGTTCTTGACATCGGGAACCACACCGACGATTTCGATAGCCGTTGGATCCTCTCCGAATCTGAGGTGCTGCCCAATCGGGTCTTGCCGGGCGAACAGGCGGAGGGCGAGAGAACTGCTGAGGATACAGAGATTGACGCCGCTGCGCCGATCGTCTTCGTGAAACATTCGGCCTTTTAGGATGGGAATGCGAAGAGCGTCGAAATAGCCGGGCGATACGTAGCGCCAATCAACCAATTCGGCAGTGCTGGTTCCACGATTCGGACGGCCGATGACTTCGAGTGAGAACAGAGGACGAGAACGCTGCCAGCCGCCAGGCGGAAGCGAGTCGCTGAGGCCAAAGGCGCGGACGCCGGGGATCTGGCCCATTTCCTGCTCCACTTGGTTGAAGAAGGCCACACGCTCCTCGGGCTTGGTATAGCGCCCCGAGGGCAGGACAAGTTGGGCCGTTAGTACATGATTGGTCTGCATGCCGAGCGGTTGGGCTTCGATATTCCAGAGACTCCGGACAAGCAATCCCGCGCACGCAAGAAGCACGGTTGAGAGCGCGATTTGCGCGGCCACCAGCGTGTTCTTCAGGGTAGTGGAAGAGCGTGGCGCAACGCTCCGGGAACTGCCCAGAGCCTCGGAACGCGTACGTTGAAAAGCGGGAGCGATGCCGAAGAGAAGTCCCGCCAACAGAGAAAGCCCTAGGGAGATGGCGAGTACGCGGCCGTCGAGGGAGACATCAGCGAGATGCGGGATGCCATTGGGATCGGCAGCTGCGACGAGACGCAGCAGCACCGCTCCGAGTACGCAGCCCAAGAAGCCGCCGCTAATTGCAAGCAGCAAACTTTCGGTCAGCATTTGGCGCACGAGGCGGGCATGGCTGATACCGATGGCTATGCGGATGGCGAACTCCGTTTGCCGGCTTGCCGCGCGTGCCAACAGCAGGTTGGCGACATTCGCGCAGGAGATCAGCATCACGGCAAGCACGGCTCCCATCAATGTCCAAGCCGCCAGTTGCGCGCCTCCCATTTGGCGGTCGCGCATGGAACGAACGCGGAATTGAACTTCTTTGCGGAATTGCGCCGGAACGTAAGACAGTATGTGGTTGAAGTAAATAGCAAGCTGCGAACGTGCCGCTTCCAAAGTAACTCCGTCTTTAAGGCGGCCGATCACGCGAAGCACGCGGGTCGCGCCATGCTGCCAACCCACTGGATTGATAATCTGCGGCGTGAGAAGGTCTGCGTGCTGCAGAGTGGGCAGCTCGAATGAGGCTGGGAGAACGCCCGCGACGCGCGCCGGGTGCACCGTCAAGAAGGAGGATTTTGCCGACGATTTGTCTATCGCTGCCGAAGTGGCTCCGCCAAACTCCATTGCTTAGGATGACCTTCCGGGGAGCGCCAGGCTGAACGTCAGCTTGCGAAAATGCGCTGCCAAGGATGGGACGGATACCGAGGACCGGGAGGAAACTCCAATCCACTTCAGCGCAGCGCTGCCGGATGGGATTACGATCCGTGATATCGCAATCGTCGACCCCGCTCCAGGAGGTTACGGATTGAAACGGCGTGTTGGTTTCGGCCAGGTCTTTGTAATCGGCGGCAAAAAGAAATTCGCCATCGTCCATCACCTTGGCAACCATGCCAAAGGAGACCAGTTGGTCGCCCGGCGCGATACGGCAGGGGGCGGAATAGAATGCGGTCGGTAACGCTAAAAACGGCGGTGGTTGCGCCAACGCCTAGCGCAATGGCCAGTAAAGCCGTAAAGGTAAAACCCGGAGAGCGCCAGTAGCCGCGGATAGCGAATCTCAGGTCTTGAAAGAGAATTTCCAATTGATGGTGCATGGCGGCGAAAGACTCCTTGGATAGAATACTACATAGCATAGGCCGGGTTCATTCTTCTCGAATCGGCTACAGTCGATAAAGGAAAACCAGCATGACCTCAGCCTCCGATCTTGGCTTGATCCACCGCCTGGCGGTTATCCCTTATACGGGCGCAGTCACCGACATCCTCGACGAATTGGGTTATCACGAACAAATTCTGCCCCACTCCATACAATCGCTGGTTCCGGGCCAGACCGTCGCAGGACGGGCGCTCACCATTTTGGGCGAGCCCTCGAAGGCCGAAGACCCCGACATTGTGTATCCTCCGATTTTGACTATGCTGGGCGGCATCAGGCCCGGTGATGTTCTGGTGTACCAGGCGAACGACAACCTTTCGGCTCACCTTGGAGAGCTATCCAGCGAGACGGCGAAATTTCGCGGAGCGCGAGGCGCGGTAATCGATGGCGGAGCGCGTGATACGGAGTACATGCTGCGTATCGGCTTCCCCGTGTTTGCGCGATACAGGACGCCGCTTGATGTTTGCGGCAGATGGCGCCTGGTTGATTGGAACGTGCCGATAGTCATCGGTCCCACTTCCATCAAACCCGGCGATTTGGTGATTGGCGATCGTGACGGCGTGGTAATCATCCCGCAGCAGATTGCCGAAGAAGTAATCACCAAGGCGGAGCAGGTCGTGAATACCGAAAATCAGGTTCGGGCGGCGATTCTTGAGGGCGTTTTGCCGATTGACGCTTATCGGCGGTTCGGGCGATTCTAGAGAGCTACGATAAACCCATACATCGGTCGTGGGAGGTGTGTGCTGTAAGCACCGGGAATTTGCATTAGCCGCCCGACAAAGCCCCGTCAAAGCTAGGATTGCGTTCGCTTAACCAGACGTTGTCGAAGGCGATCGGCGTAACTGTTTTGTCCTTCCAATAGAGGTATAGCGTGCAGCTGAAAGCGCCAATTATCCTCGGCCTTGGGGTTAATCAATATACGAAATTTGCTCAAGTCAGCCTTAACAGCTATAAAGGTCTTCAATTCGATCTGGTCTGAAGCATCTGCAATCGACTGCTTCATTGCCGCTGCATATCCGTCTTTTCGAAGGACATAGACGGAAACTAGAGTGTTCGCAGCCTTCGCGGCCCCATTGGTGTGGAATACCACGACCGCTCTCGCCAAGGCAACGGGCGGTTTGGGCTTTGCGGCAGCGGAAGCGGGCTTCGCCAATAGTTTCCGAGGCGCCGGAGCCGGATTGACACTTTGAGCAGCCAAGACGGCCGTCATGCCAAGAATAACAAGGCCAGTTCGCATATCACTACCGTTTAGCAAGGTTCGGAAACCCACACAGGTCCGCACACGGTGTGGCCGTCTTGGTCGACACACTTGTCTTCCCAGTGGCCACAATCGTGGTCGGGATCCGCCGCTGCGGTTAATTGAAAGTGACTCACGTGAAGGTCGTCGAGGCCGTGGTCTCTGAGAACCTGGCAAAAACCTTTCCGAATGGATGGCAGGTGTTTGTTAAGTTTTGACGCTGTCGTCTTTTTTGAAGTCATGATGGTGATTTCTCCTTGACTATTTACTTTGACTTAGACTATTTACTTTGACTTAAGGGGTTTAGCATTTACAACGAGGGAAGCAGGCAAGATGCCGCCGTCCGCGCTGGTAAGAAGGACTTGCACCGTGCCGTCTGTGGACGTGACGCGGCGCGATAGGAAGACCTGAATGGATTTAGCATCGTCAGCCGTCTTGAAGGGCAATAATTCGCGTTCAAACCGCACAGCAGTGATCGCACTGAGGCCGCTTCCGGTAAACGTGACGGCTTGTGCCGAGCCGACGGTGGTGGACGGTTTCTGGCCGTCGTCTAGCTTGGCCTTCGGTGCATCGGGCTTACTTGCGGGGATATCGAGGACGGTTGGTCTCGCGCCGTTGCTGGGAGATACGATCAGACTTTTAAACTGGGCGAGGACAGGCGTGTCAACGTCGAGAGTCAAAAGAGTCCGGTTAACCAGCACCAAGTCGCCTGGCGGAACTCTATATAGATGATCGAGCTGTACAGTCGCCCCGTCGTCGAAGGCTTCGCCTGAAACAACAAGGGTTGTTCTCGCACCACCTCCTACCCTGCCCACTTTTAGAACCTGTGACGGGTCGTAGTACACCATCGAATCGGCCCACTTGGGACCTAAGAGTGGGAAGCGAATCCCAATCGGAGCTTCGCTCTTAGCCACGTCCGCTGGAACAAAAGCTTGGATCAGAACACAGGTGGAGGATTCAGTTAAATTTCTGCCGGGTTGCGGAAGATCGCAATGCTCCTCCTGATATTGGTACGGTCCTGGAATAGGTTTTCCGGCCACTGTGATAACAGGGTCCAGACGAATGTTTGACCTTAATCCCATTAATGTTGATGGCATTCCGCCTCTTGCTCGAATCTTCAGGTTCAGTGGCCACAGTAGGCGAGCTGGATTCGGGATGAGGTCGATTGTAAGAATTGAGATCCCTGGATCGGGTTCCGGGTCGGGATATATGAGCCGGCTGGTGCCATAACGGCCATTGATCACGACGTCACCAGATGCGAGAGCGGAAATCGAGGTGTTCAATTGAAAGCTTTCATCAGATTTGAAAATCAGACCATCGGACGGTGAACTGTACGTCCGATTTCCCAGAACGACGCTGGTTCCGGAAAAAAAATTCTCCCCATCCACAGTTACTACTGCTGTGTCCGGCCCGGTAGCGAGCCAATTTACGTGGTTGATCCTTGGTGCAAGGTCAAACTGCGATTCCGCCGTGAATGGCGCGCGGATGTTAGAGAAGTCCGCTGAATCAGGCGCGGTGACCTCCATCTTCGTTGTCAATTTATCGCGATAATACTTTTTCCAATATGTCCGCACTTTGACATCAAATGGAAAGCCAGCGCGCGGGTGGTCTTGAGGACTTGGATTCAAACCATCTCCGGTAGGGAATGCGACAACCGCGAACATTTGGCGCTCTCCGGGCGATACTGATGCCCGACCCAGCACAGGGCGGAATTCCCATCCGAACGTGACCGCTCCTGGCTCAGATGCCGCAGAATGCACGTCACGAGCCTCCGTCGCATGGGCATGCGTACGCTCAAAGGAAACAGTGTCGGCGTCGCGGAAGAGGTACAGCTTTTCACTACGCCGCCGGTAGCTGTAGCCGATGGTGACGATTTTCGCGACTGCTGAGCCCCCGAAAGCAGTCGCTGATTTGGATAGCGCTGCCGAATTGTAAGTCTTCTCCTGCGGCATCACGGCAACCAAGGAAACGGGATCCGTCACCTCACCCGCCGGGGTAACGGTAATTTCCACGACGGCCGCTTTTCCACGCGCAAACTTTGGTGGGGTTACGTTGACGTTGAAGCCGATTATCGCCTGCAAACGTGGCGTCGCGTGAGCATCACTTGACGCCAGCCACAGCCGATCGGTTAGCGAACGCTCCAGCAACAGCCGAAGGTTGAAAATCTGATAGGAAAGGTTAACTTGGTCGGTCAGCAAATCCTCCGGGTTATTGCCGTAGACTGGCGCGAAACCGGTGGGATCGGCTTGTAAATCCGGCAAAGCGGGAGCTGCTCCGGAACCGCCCGGTGTGGTGTCCTTCTCGGTGCCTGTGGGTTTGGTGTTCGCATCGAAAGTCTGTTTCGTGGTCGTAAAGGGAGTCGCCACACTTAGGCTCTGTGATGTGTCGCGGCTCTGGAAACCCTGCATTAGCCCGAAGCTTGCCGCCAACTTCGATTGATCGATCACTTGCACGCTGCGAAGTTGGTCGTTCAATTGTTGGAGCATAATCGTTAGACTCCGGTTGTCGAAGACCTTTGGCCGGCCAACTCCAATGCCGTTTTCCTGGCTATTGCCGAGTCGAATGGCTAACAGAAAAATCAGATACACCCCGACGTATTTCATTCGTCTCCTTGTCACTTCACTCTTATTAGCGGGGAACCGGGCAAATAGGGGACATGAATTTGAAAAAAAGTGACATTCCGATTTAAGAGACCGGCGAAGCACTTCAAGTAGAAAAGGCAGATCTTTTCGCCAAGTACCTTGATGTCTTGATCGGACTTGCTGTAGTGATGGTGTTACTAAGTCCCATTGTTACCGCGATCACTCAGGTTGTCTTACTCATTTTCGACGTTCGAACTCAGTTTCTTGCTGACGCTTTGGAGAAATGCTTAAGACCCCTCGAGTTCTTTCGCTCAAGGCATTTCGAGCCGAAGTGGTCGTCAATAAGGGCGATAATCCCTAATCCGCCGTCACAGTAACAATGAATGGCGGCGGAGCGGCGGACACTTCAAACAGCCTGGCACGCGGAAAACTAATCTTACTTCGCATCGGCTGGGCGCTCTTGAGCTCCGCTTCAAACCGGGACTCGCCGACACCAATATCCTCAACAAGCACCTTGAGTACACGTATGAGCGTGTAAACTTCATCTCACTATCCTGGGGTGGCCTAGTCTTGTCGTGGGTTCTCCTGAGTCTCGGTGCACCCTTTTGGTATGACGCCCTTAAAGATCTGCTGAAGCTACGACCAGCTCTCGCCGGCAAAGAGGATCAAGAGCGCAAAGACAGGCAGCCTGATACCAAATCTGCTGCCTCAAAAAAGTGATCTCGTCTGCTTCCTTACCGCCCGAAACTCGCCGACCTTCTGCTCGGTCCTGGCGGTGGCAACGGCGGTGGTTCTTCGATCACCACTTTCTTTGGCCGCGCATCCAGCCGCGTTGCCACCAATTTTTCATAGAGCTTGGCGAATTTCGGCGTGCCTGGCTCAGCGCCCACCACGTCTTTCTCAGTCACTTCCTGCGCCATGGGCAAATACTTCTGCAAGTAATTCTTGATTCGGTCCAATACTAGCCGCTGGCTCGATTTCATCAGCAGGAACGCCACAATCTCGCCCGGCACTTTGTGAAGAACCGCATACAACGCCGACGGCCGCGATAGTTTAGCCCCCGCCAGTTCCTTCTCCACCTTCTTCGCACGCGCCTCCAATCTGGCCGCCGCATCCAAATCGGCGCGTGGAATCTCAACCGTCTTTGCCAACTGCGCACGCTCTTTCGGGCTCAGCTTTTCGAACAGCACGTACAGGAATAGCGGATAAAGATGCGCCGCGCGATCGACGTCGGAAGGAAGCGCTTGACGGGCCTTCTGCAACTTCTGAAAAGTGGGCAGGTTTAGTTTCGCCCCCGCCAGAGCCGGAGAAAGCAGCGGCAGTAAACGCTCCTCTTCAAGCGTCTTCAATACGTCACCCGCCAGCGGATCGAGCGCAATTTGCCGCAGTTCCCGCTCCAAAGCGGGGGCCGCGATCTTCTCTTCAAGCTTCGCCTCACGCACGTTTTGATACTGCGATAACGTGCGCTCGTCAATAGCGAACCCTAAGCGCACCTTCAACCTATGCATTCGCAGAACACGCGATGGGTCGTCGTAAAGTGTGTAGTTGCCGATAGTGCGCAGTTCCTTGCGCGCCAGATCGCCCAGCCCGTTTGCCGGATCGAGCAGCAAACCGCGCGATGCCTTGCCGAGCGAAAGTGCTATGGCATTCACCGTAAAATCGCGGCAGCGCAGATCTTCGTGAATCGTAGCGGGCAGAACTTGCGGTTTGCCGCCCGGCTTCGGATATTTTTCCTGGCGAGCCATGGAGATACTCGCCGTCACGTTGCCTGGGAATTCCAACTCTACCGATTTACGCGTCTCATCCACCGACACAACTTCAGCGCCGGCCTTGTGCGCCACGGCCTTCATGAACTTGACCGCGCCGCCTTCCACTGTGAAATCGAGATCGCGAATGGGAAATCCCCCCATCATGTCCCGCATGGCGCCGCCCGTCAGGAACAGGTTCAAGTTCGCCTGCTCGGCGGCATCGCGAACTTCTGCCAGAGCCTTGCTCTGCTCGGCATTCAGGTGACTATCAAGCATGAACATGTAATCGCTCATTGCTTTTCCCCTCTCATTTGGACGAAGCTCCCCGCTCCGGCGGGCCAACCCGCGATTTTTGCCTGGCGCGTGGATGGTGGCGGTCGACCGTTTGCCGTAGGCGTGAACGCATCACGTGCGTGTAGATCTGCGTCGTTCCTATATCTGCGTGGCCCAGCATTGTCTGAACGCTGCGCAGGTCCGCGCCGCCTTCCAGCAGATGCGTCGCGAAAGTATGCCGCAGCACGTGCGGGCTCAGCGAACGGAAAATCCCAGCGTTCCTGCCGTGACCGCGCAGCAGCTTCCAAAATCCCTGCCGCGTCATGGCGGTACCGCGCGCGGTGACAAACAGGTACGGGCTCACCCGGCCTTTCAACAATTCCGGGCGCTGTTCCATCAGATAGCGTTCCAGGGAACTGAGGGCGGCTCTGCCAACCGGAATCAGCCGCTGCTTATCGCCCTTGCCAATCACCCGCACGGTCCCGCCGAGTTCGTCCACATCGGCCACCCGCAGCTTGATCAGTTCACTAACGCGCAATCCACAGGCATAAAGCAGATCCATCATCGCCCGGTCGCGCAGTCCGGTAGCCGAATTTTCGTCAGGCGATTCCAGCAGGTTGTCTACCCTCTGGCCATCGAGGTATTTTGGCAGCGAAGATCCGATTTTCGGCGCAGCTAACAATTCCGCCGGACTCGCCTGAACGTCGCCTTCTTCCACCAGGAAGCCGAAAAAGCCCCGCAACGTGGTGACTTGGCGCGCAATGGAGCGATTTTTCAACCCTTTCTGGCGGAGTTGATCGAGGTAAGCGCGCAGGGTGTCAAGCGAAATGTCAGCCAGCTTACACCCGCCGAGCCAACTGGCCAATTGCGTCAGGTCTCGCCGGTACGCCTCTAAGCTGTTGAAAGATAAGCCCTTTTCAGTCCGGCAGAAATGCAGAAAGGAACGTATCCTAAGATGAACCGTTTCTTTTTCCGCCATTTTGCTAATGATACAATATTGCCAAAATTGTTTGAAACAAACTTGATCTTTGTTTTTACCTTTGTCTGCCAGCACTTCCAAAAGAGTTGTCCTCTATCGCTTCGACCGTCAACCGCTTGAGGCGGTGGTCGGTTCGGCTGCCTATTCCTCTTCCGATCATGTGGAAATCCTCACCCGCGATGGCGGTCTGCAAATCATACCTTTTCAGGAGTTGAAGGCGCTTTGTTTCGTTTCCGAAAATGAGCGGGCCGATCTTTTCGAACGCCACAAAAGTTTTGACCGCCGGCCTAAAACCTCTGGGCTCTGGGTTACATTTCAATTTCGCGACGACGACTACCTGGAGGGAATTCTTTCTCACAACCTGCTCGATTGGCCCAAGGAGGGTTATCTCATCTCGCCGCCACACGCAGGTGCTAACCGGCAGCGGGTCTTCGTTCCCAAGCTGGCGATCACGGTCACCGTTTTACGCGGCGTAATCGGAACGTCCGCTTCCTTGCCTTCCAGATCGCCCAAAAAGAAGCCGACCGACGACGGCGGACAACTCACGATGTTCGATTAATCCGCGCCCCGCCGGCCGATCTCTTCTTAGGCCGCGATTGCCCAAGCTGATGAGACCAAAGGCGCTGCCAGTCATTTGGAGATCCGTTTGACGGCTGCCAGAGCGCCACCACTTCCTTGACTTCCAGGCTAGGGCATGTATCGCTGGCCCGCCAGGCGGCAGCCGCTTCCTTCTGGAATTGAGCCGCCTTGCGCGAGCCGATCGGGCCGCTTAGAGTCAAATGGGGTTCAAACTCGAAATCTTCTTCATGCGCCAGATCGCCCGAATTCAATGCCTCGTGCAGGTCGTGCAATTTTGCGTTGCCCTCTGAAATTTCCAGGTAAATGATATTCGATTCGGGAAAGGTATTGACCTCGGCTAGTTCTACTGAAAATGGCTGAAATTTCGCTAAGGTCTTTTGAGCCTGCAACGAGGCTGTTTCCACCGGCAGCTTCAACGGCCGCGGCGGAAGAATGGTAATGTGCGCCTGTGGATTATCTTCACCAGGCAGGATCTGCCGAAGCGAGTTCAAGAACGATCCAAGCGGATCTGGGATGTAAGTCACCAGCGCGAAAGATCCCCACTCCTGCATCTCCGAGAGTTTTTTATTCATCGGCTCGGTTACTGCTGATCTGACTTAATCAATATTTATGCTGACTGTGATTCTGCGTTTGCTGGAATAGCTGAAGCAGCATCGAGTGCGGCTGTCTCAGTCTTGGGTTCGGGGACAAACCATTTCGCCGGTTCGAATCCAATGTATTTGGCAATCTGTAACTCACTAGGCGCGCCATCTTCCCGAAGCGTTTCCAACATATCGCCTGGAGATAAAGGCGTGCCTTCCATTTGCAAGTCTTGCCACGCGGCGTAAGGCGTGTTCGCCTCGATTTCTTCTCCCAACTCGTAGTCTTTTGGCTTCACAACCGCCGTGCCACCCATATGAGCCGACCATCTGAAGTTCTCTTTTTGCGTTTCTTTGATACGGTGAACGCGGTAACGAGTCATTTAACGTTTCAGTTTATCGCGGTTTTGGGCGTTACCAACAGCAAAGAGTCGTCCTCGAAATAATAAACAAAATTATCTCGTCTGTCAAAATGTGGACGGGAGTTTCTGGTTACCTGGAAGATGAAGAGATATTGGCTGCTGCTGCTGTTACCGGTATTGCTTTTCGTCTGGTGGGGTTTAGGGCGAAGCGAATCGGCAGCCGTCATCCACTTTTCAAGCCTTGCGCGCACCAGTATTGAAAGCACTGTTTCAACTAACGGCAAGGTAGAACCCGCTGAGTGGGCTGCCGCGCGCGCTGAAACAGCCGGCGTGGTGCGGCGTCTCGCCGTGCAGCGGGGCCAGCAGGTAGCGGCCGGTCAGACGCTGGTCGAATTAGATACTACAGCGGCGCGTTCAGATCTGTTGGGCGCTCTTGCGAAAGAGCAGGAAGCGCAAGCCGAATCGGCAACGCTTGGCCAGGGCGGCAAATCGTCCACTATTGCGAGCCTGGACGATTCCATCGCCAGCGCCCGCGAAGCCATCGGCGTGGCGCAGCGGCACTACGAGGCGTTACAGCGCCTGGCCGCGCAACAGGCTGCGACCAAGCTGCAGGTACAGGACGCAAAAGACGCGCTTGAGCGGGCCAAACTGCAGCTGAAATCGTCGGAGAATCAAAAAAGAACCTTAGTAACGAGCACCGATAAAACAGTTGCCGAAGCCAAACTGCACGACGCACAATCCGCCGTTGCCTTGGCTCGCCATCGTTTAGTCTTGGGTACAGTCGCCGCCCCGGTTGCAGGTACTCTCTATCAGTTCGATTTGAAACTCGGCGCCTATCTGCAGCTTGGCGACTTAGTCGGACTTATCGGCAACTTAGACCAGGTGAAAGTAACAGTGTATGTTGACGAACCCGACTTAGGTCGTGTTGGCCTGAATATGCCGGTTACCATAACATGGGACGCGCGGCCCGGCCAGAAATGGCATGGGCACGTGAATAAGCTGCCCACCGAAGTAATTGCGCTGGGCACCCGTACCGTGGGCGAAGTAACTACCGTGGTGGACAATCCCGGCCATGATCTGCTGCCGGGCGTCACGGTGAATGCCCTGATTGTTTCGAAGGTAGTGAACGGCGCTCTTGCCATGCCTAAAGCCGCCTTGCGAAGTTTTCGCGGTACAACCGGCGCATTCAAACTGACTGGCAATACAGTTACGTGGGCGCCCATCACCACCGGTATCAGCGATGTGAATAATGTCCAGGTGACGTCCGGCCTGACTGCCAACGACAAAGTGGCCGACCGGGTGGTGCAGCCAACGGATGCCGAATTGAAGAGCGGCATGCGCGTTACGGCCACTTTCAACTAGCGCGCTCCAGCGGCTCAGCGGTCCAGATCCTGATGGCGTGCCAGCGGTATCGAATGGTTTTCCAGCGCGGCCAGCCTGCGGGCAATTTCGAACTCCTGGGCGGCCTTCGCCGGTTCTCCGGATTTGCCGTACAGCTGTGCTAATCGGTAATGGGCCGTTCTGCTGTTTGGCGCGGCTTGGAGCGCAGCCTGCAGATGCTTCATAGCTTCCGCGTCCTGATTACGGTCCGAAGCGATCTTTGCAAGAGCGATTTGAGCGTCGGAGAATGACGGGCGCCGCTCCAGGCTCTCTGCGAACAAGCGTGCCGCGCCATCTTTGTCGCCGCGTTCATAAACGATGTTCCCCAATTGATATAACGCTTCGGGACTGCCGCGATCGACGGCCAACTCTGCCTTGAATTCGTTTTCAGCGGACGAAGTGTTCTGCCCGCTTTGGGCCAGCATGGCTTGTCCGATTCCCAGATGAATGCCATTCAGATGAGGATCAATCTTCAGTGCCTCCCGATACTCGGCGATAGCGCCGTTATAGTTTTCCTGCACCAGCATGTCGTCACCGAGCACCTGGTGGACTCGCGCGGAATCAGGCGCAGTTTGCGAAAGCTTTTGCAGCGCGGCGCTGGCAAGAGCGGAGTGAACTCGGTATTCGGCATAGAGTAAGTCGGGGTTAGCGGGGTCTTCGTGCTGCAGAGCCTCAACCGCCTGCGCGGCTTTGTTTTCTTTTCCCGCATTCTCATAGCTGTTAATCAAATCTAACCCTGCTTGTGTGCGAAGAACTTTGTCTGTCAACTTTGGAAGCGCGTCTTCAATTTCCGCGCGGCCCCCATCCGACTGCCCCAAGCGGATCTCGCACATTCCCAGGAAGGCCTTGGCGTTCCACAAGGAAGGGGAATGGATAAGCGCGGTTTTAAAGTTGATCTCAGCTTGTTGGTAATTTCCCTGCGTGAACTGAACCATCCCCAAGCTGGCGCGCGCGTTAACGTCGTTTGGCGTTAGCCGCAGTAAGACCTCGAGTTCGGCGGACGCCGCGGCTGGCCGGTTCGAAGCAATGGCGGCCTGCGCCCGCTGCGCATGGAGTTCAGCTTCCGGGTTGCGTTGTTGGCCTAAGCAAAGACCGCAGGCCGCGGACAGAGCGAGGACCGCGATCATGATTGCCAAAACCATAAACCTCTTTGCGCTGGCACTTGTACGGGCAGCCGTTATGTGTAGCGACGTATACGACATAATCAGTTGAACTTTATTCAATCACATTGTATTGACAGGAGCAACGAACCTGTTTAATATCATCCTAAGTAACTTAGGACTAACTAACGATTCAGTTCTGAGGAACGAGTAATTTCCCCGTTGCGGAGGAACTGTCCATGTGTCGAATGGTCCTCGTTGGTTTTCTCTTAGGCTCTTTGTGCTCGGTATGCATATTTGGCCAAGCGGTTTCGGGAGCCATCAACGGTTACGTCACTGACCCTTCCGGCGCGCCTGTTGCTAATGCCAGTGTCGTAATCGCGAACGAACAAACAGGCACGGAAACTAAAGCGTTAACCGACTCGTCCGGCTTTTATAACAGCATCAATCTGGTTCCCGGGCAATACTCGATCTCGGTTGAACAAAAGGGGTTTTCAACCTTCATCCAAAAGCACTTGACGTTGAATGTAGACGCAACGGTTCGCGTTGACGTGAAGCTTCAGGTAGGAGCCATGTCGCAGACTGTCACGGTTGCGGCCGCGGCCGAACTCCTGCAAACAGAAAAGAGCGACGTTTCCGAGACATTCAATCAGGCGCAGCTTGCAAACCTGCCGGTCATTAATCGGAATCTCACGCAGCTCTATGCCGATGTTCCTGGCGCAGTTGTTGATACGTTTCAGATGGGTGCCGGCGAGAACCCGCAAGGCAGCGACCGGGTCTATGTCAACGGGACGTGGTCCGGCGCTCAGGAATTCATTTTGGACGGAATTACCGACGTTTCCTATGGATTCAGCGGGATTCAGCTGATTGACCCTCCCGTGGATTCCGTGCAGGAAGTAAAGATTACGACCGCCGACTACGATCCCGAGTTCGGCAACACCGCGGGAATGGTGGCGCAATACGTAACCAAATCAGGCACTAACGACTTCCACGGTTCCGTCTTCTATTACAACCGTAATTCCGATACGTTTGCCGCCGATCCTTTAACCGAAAAGATTGCGGGTACCGGCCCTAACGGCAAAGGGCTGGGTGTCGCGCCTTTCAATTGGAACCAGGGCGGTTTTAGCGCCGGCGGTCCGATAAAGAAAAACAAATTGTTTCTTTTCGGGGATTATCAGCTGACTCGCACTCTGCAAGCCGCATCCATTATTTCTACTGTCCCGAACAGCGCTTTCAGAAGCGGCGATTTTAGTGCGCTAAGCGCCTCTAATCCCATCTATGATCCTGCAACGGGTAACGCGGATGGAACTGGGCGGCAACAGATCTCGTGCGGCGGCGTTCTGAATGTAATCTGTCCGTCGCGAATCAGCCCCGTAGCGGGGAACTTACTAGGTCTGTTGCCGGGTCCAAATATAAGCCAGGCAACCGACAATAACTACGTGGGAAACGTTAAAGAGCTGTTCAACCAGAACGAATTCGACATGCGGGGCGACTATAACATCAGTGATCACGACATGTTTTTCGCCCGCTATAGTTACTTCAGCACTTATCTGAACAGTCCACCCCTGTTTGGAATTGCCGGAGGACCGACACAGGGCGGCCTAAGTCCGGAGGTTGCAAATTCACTCAGCCAGGAGGGAGCTCTAAATTACACACACACGTTCGGCGCAGGCCTTCTCTCCGAAGTCAGAGCCGGTGTAGTTCGGTTCCATTTGAACGCATTGCAATATGACTCTGGTTCTGAAACTAACAATCAGGTAGGCATACCGGGAATTAACACGGGGAGTCCACTGACAAATGGGTTGGCCGGCATCAACATTGGAGGTCCGGCAGGCAGCTTTTATATGGGGATTCCCAGCGGCGTCGGTATTCCCAGGTTCGATGGCGAAACCACTTATGAATTTGTGAATAACTGGAGCAAGATAAGTGGTTCCCATCAGCTCAGGTGGGGAGTTGACGCCCGTCGTCATCAGTTCAATTTTTTGTCTGTGAACGCCAGTTCGCGCGGGAACTACCAGTTTTGCCAGACGGTAACGGGAATTCCTACCGATCCAAGTTCGGGAATGGGTATGGCGACTTTTCTCCTCGGTGATACATGCGAGTTTGACCGAGCCATCTTTACGATTTCGCCTGCGGAACGGCAGACTCAGTTAGGGCTTTACATACAGGACATCTGGCGAATCAACCCGAAGCTGACCCTCAGTTATGGCCTTCGTTGGGACTGGTTTGAGCCCGTAAAGGCAGCCCACCCTGGCGGCCTTGCAAACTTCGATCCGTCCACCGGGGACATTCTGCTGGCCGGTCTCGGACAGGTCTCGAACAGCGCTAATGTAACTACGCCGAAGGACGATTTTTCTCCCAGGGTGGGGCTGGCGTATAAACTAACTCAAAACACAGTGATCCGCTCCGGATTCGGCCGGAACTTCTTTTCCTCGGGATATGACGCGACCTTCTACCATCTCACTAGCTTTTACCCGATTGTCGCGCAACAGCAAATCACGCAGACCGATCTTTATCAATCGCTTTTCCCTCTTAGCCAGGCGCCGCCCGCCGGAACTCCGCCCGTCCTTCCGTCATCGGGTATTTTGCCTGCGCCAAACGGAACCGCGTTAAAGAGCCGGCCATTCAATTGGAAGACCGAACAACTCGATTCATGGAACTTCACCATCGAACAGTCTTTAGGAAACGCTACAACCTTGTCGGTTGGCTATGTCGGGACTAAAGGGACACATTTATCCTGGGATTACAATATGAACGCCGCTCCAGCAGGAGAAGGCCCTTTGTTACAACGCCGGCCCTTCTATGCGCCATACGGGTTATCGCAAGGTATAACCATGGAATGTAATTGCGCCGATTCCAATTACAATGCCTTGCAAATTGTGGCCAAAAGGCGCTTAACAAGCTTCTGGACTTTCGTCTCCAACTTCTCATGGTCTAAATCGCTGGGATACGATGCGAACAATCCTTACAACCGAACGTTGGATTACGGCGTTGGAGGCAGCACAATCGGCGGATCTATCGATCGCGCTGTTACATGGACCTTTGCGCATACTATCAAGCTCCCTTATGGTCCAGGTTTTTCATTGGGCGCCAACGCCACGGGAATCTCAAAGTTTCTACTTGCAGGTTGGCAATTCAGCGGGATTACCACTTTAGAATCGGGTCTGTCTTTTACGCCGACTGTCTCAAGCAATGCCAGCTTGAATGGAGATTTCGGCCAGCTTCCTAATCGAGTGCCGGGGGTGAATCCATATTCCGTGGCGGGCGGGCAATCTGCGGCCATGTGGTACAGCCCTTCCGCGTTCTCAATTCCCGTCTGTTGCCAGGCTGGCGATGCCTCGGTCGGAATGCTCCGCGGACCCGGAGCCATCAATGCCGATTGGTCGCTATCCAAAAACTTTACGTTCTCATCTATTTTGAATCGGGAAGCTACGGTTGTCGAATTTCGCGCCGAGATGTTTAATGCCTGGAACAATAAGAATCTCGGGCTTCCAAATGGCAGCGTGGATCAATCGACAGCCGGGGTCATAACCGGCCTGGAATCCGGGTTCTCGATGCGCCGCGTGCAGTTCGGCGTGCATATCGCCTGGTAAAGCCGTTCCGGCGAAAGCGGGCGATAATCGTTAACCGGCCATGAAATGTTCAATCTCCTCCAACGTTTTGCCTTTGGTTTCGGGTACCTTGAAAAAAATGAAAACGAACCCGCCGAAACAGATGGCGGAATAAAGCCAGAATGTTGATCCCGAGCCAATCGCTCCGGCAATCAACGGGAACGTATAAGTAAGGATGAAACACGCAATCCAGAGTGCCGAGACTGAAATGGAGATGGCCAACCCTCGCACACGATTCGGGAAAATCTCGGAGATGAGTACCCACGTAATGGGAGCCAGCGAGACGGTGTAACAGGCGACCGCGCACAGTGTAAGCACCAAAACCGGTAACCCCGTCATTCCTGTCCGGTACGCCAGGCCAATCAGGAAGTGCGAAATTCCAATCCCCGCGCAGCCGAACAGCATCAGGGGCCGGCGTCCTACTCTATCTACAAAGCCCAGCGCCACAAGCGTAAATACTAAGTTGATGGTTCCGGTAATTACTATGTTAAAAAGTATGTCGCTCACGCCGTATCCCGCACTGCGATAAATCTCTTCGGCGTAGTTGAAAATTACATTGATCCCGCTCCATTGCTGCAGAACTGCCAGGCAGACGCCAATCAGCAAGGCTTTAAAAACACCGCGGCCCAATAACAACGGCCAAGTTCCCGCCGTTTCCGATTGAGATCCGAGCGTTTCTTGAATCTCCCCCATGGCTCCTCGGGCGTATTCCTCGCCGCCAATCCGAAAAAGGGTCGCTCGTGCCTGCTCTGTAAGGCCGACTTTCAGTTGCCACCTCGGGCTTTCCGGAACAAACACCGCCGCTATAAAGAAAATGAGAGATGGAACGATGACAGCCGCAAACATCCATCGCCAAGCAAACTGGCCGTTCCAGGACCGCCGAATAACCTCGACAGACGCTCCCACCGGAACTTTGTCTGCAATCAGCCAGTTCACGATCTGGGCCGCCAATATGCCAACGGTGATGGTGAGCTGATTCAGTGCGACTAAACGCCCGCGCCAGGCAGCCGGACTAACTTCCGCAATATAAGTAGGTGAGACGTTCGACGCAATGCCAATCGCGACACCTCCGGCAATTCGCCAAATGACGAACGCTTGAAAGCTGCCCGCCAATCCTGTAAGTCCCGATGAAACAGCAAACAGAATAGCCGCCAGCAATAAGAGTTTCTTGCGCCCAAACCGGTCGCTCATCCAGCCTGATATCAACGATCCCAAAAGGCAGCCGAGCAGCGCGCAGCTATTCGCCCAGCCAATCAACTGTTCGCTGCTGAGCTGAAAATATTTCTCATAAAACGGCTTGGCGCCCCCAATTACTACCCAGTCGTAGCCAAAAAGGAGGCCGCCCATTGCCGCAGCGCATGAAATCAGCCACACATAACGTGCGTTCAGAGTTACAACAGACTGACTGTGGCTGCTTGCTGTGATTATTTGCATACGATCCCAACCTCTACGCGCGCCAGTAACTCGCTTTCAAAACGAAAGTGTTCAGCCAAAGCGTGGTTCGGATCAAGTTTAAGGATCCGATCCAGCAATTTGCGGGAGGTTTGCGTTCGACCTAAACCTTGCAGAGCTTGCGCCTGCAAAAACGCAGCGGTGGTGTCTTTCCTTTTCTCCAGATCGTCGTTGAACAAGAGCATCGTGGGCAAGGAAGTGGCGAAGTAGTCAATCTTCGCTTTCTGGCGGGCTAAGCGCCTCCCATGCTCTAACAATTCCGCAAAAAGATTCCTCGCTTTGTCGTGCTCGCCCAAACGCTGCAGAGACATGGCGTCATAATATGTCATCTCCGAAAGTGCTTGGGGTTGGTGAAGCCTTTTTCCAGGAGTGGCGAGCCCTGGCGCGTTCGCCAAGAGCTTCGTAGGCCAAACCGAGCCAGTAGTAGATATTGCTTGCGCTGGCCAACGGATGGCGAGCTTCTCCCAGGTTCTCAGGGCACTGTAGCGCGGCCTCGAAATACGTCACCGCATCCTGCTCGTGTCCGTTCTCCAAAGCCTGCTGCCCTAAACGCAGGTTTGCTTGCTCATGACCCTCGCCGCCTTCCCAGGGCTGAAACTTGCGCCTCCGCAAAACATGCAACGCTTTGTCTGCTTGCCCGGTTTGGTTGTACAGCGCGGCCACTGGATGTAGGCAAATGCCATGCATTCCGCGCAAACGGTTCATGGGGTCATGATCGCTGCACCAAACTGTACGCGATCCATCCGCGGCCTCTTCGACACTGAAGTTCGTGGGCATGAATGTTGCAGGCCGGTGATGTTGCGGCCATTGAATTCAACTCCGCCGGAGATCCAAGGTCCAGCCAAGCCAACCAGTGCCGGCTTAATCACATTTTGCCGGTAGAAGAAATCGTATCCGTTGGTCTTGTCGAGCCCGACGTGAATGCGACCGCCAATCTCCGGTAGCACCATCACTCTTAGAAATTCGTTCTCGATGTGGACTGCCTGCCATGAGCGATCGCGGGCCTCGGTGCAAATTCGATCGATAAAAGGAAGTGGATAGACGCGCCCGCTGCTGCCCTGATACACGCGCTTCTCAAGAAACATCGGATTCTTGTCCGGCGCCATCGGTTCATAGGTAGGCAGCGAAACCGCGTCTGCCCAGGCTTTGACAGGCCCAGTCTCGTTTGCGGGGGCCGCTGGCAGTTCGAACTTCTTCACTGTTCTACGACTTCCATACATTGAAAAGGCGCGGGAGTTTCCTCCATCGAGTAAGCCGAATCCGGTGATTGAGCAAATGAGGGAGGGCATCGGAACCTTTGCTTCCAACAAGTTTATGAACGCGATTCAGCAAAATACGATGTCGCTGACAACACTGCGAAGCGGTGTCGGAGATCCTCCGAAGGTAAACGTGATTCCCTCCGTTGCGGAAGCAACGCTTGACTGCCGCTTGCTTCCAGGCCAAAGCGCTGAAGAGTTTCTGTCGGACATCAAAGCTCGCGTCAACGATCCGCGTGTCGCCTATGAACTGCTTTCTCATCCCGCCGACCCTGGCCCTAGCCGCATTGATACTCCTCTATACGCAGCAGTAAAAAAGGCTATCCTAAGCCAGCATCCCGATGCGATTGTTGTACCGGCCATCGTGCCCTATGGTACCGACAATCAGAAGTTCCGCCTCCATGGCTCTATCGGGTATGGGTTCATGCCGCTGCTGGTGGATGCGGCGACCATCGGCACGATGCATAGCGATAGTGAGCACATTCCGGTTGATGAGTTTCGCGCGGGTCTCCATATTTACTTCGATATACTTTCCGCACAGTGGTAATGGCTGAAAAATTGCGAAACCTTCCTCTTTTACCCTACGTCGCCTAGTTACTGTAAATGCTAGGTGCCTTCTTTTGTTAACCCATTTGCAACCGACAAGCGGAATGACCGGCCTATTGACGATTTTTTCTAATGCCAAAATCCTCGTTCCGGCCTTAGCATCTTGTCTGGTGCTGAATTCGGTTACCGCCGGCGAGTTGCCGCCGCCGACCGGGCCTGCCATCGAAGTGCCGCTTACGGTGAGCGCGGGAGTTCCACTGCGCGTGTACATTACAAAGCGCCTTCGAATGCGTACTGGCGAACCGGTCCGGGCCAAACTGATTGAGCCGATCTACGCGTTTGACCGCGTGGTTGTGCCAAGCGGGTCGGAATTGCAAGGCCGGATCACAACGCTTGATCCCGTTCCGAAGATGAGGCGCTTCCAAGCGATTCTCAATGGCGATTTTACGCCGCTGCATTTTGCGCGCGTCCAATTCACAACCATCGCCATGCCCGATGGGAAGAGCCTGCCCATCGAAGCGGCGGACTCCGAGGGATTGCCTACTATCTACTCGCCGCCGCGTCCCAGCAAAAAGAAACCCGGCAGTCCGTCACAGAACACCGGCGTCATGGGAACTGCGAAACAGCAAGCTCAGCAACAGATACAGCGGCAGATTTCTACGCGCACTCAAGGAGTTGCCGATATGGTGCGGGGACCGAACAAGAAAGAAAACCTGGAAGATTTCCTGATCACCAAGCTGCCGTATCATCCGCAGTGGTACCGCCGCAACACCCGCTTCGATGCCATTCTGTCATCCGCCCTGGATTTCGGCAGTGTCCAGGTTTCGCGCGAAGCATTGACCAGCATCGGCACGCCAGGAGGCGAGTTCACCGGACAAGTGCGGCTTGCGACGCGCCTGAGTTCGGCCGACGCCAGCACGGGTACGCCGGTGAGCGGCGTCTTGTCGCAGCCCATCTTCTCTCCAGACCACAAGCTGATTCTTCCGGAAGGGACATTGTTGACGGGCCGGGTTCGGCAGGTGCAACCCGCGCGCATGTTCCATCGCGGGGGGAAGTTGCGTTTTACCTTTGATCGTGTCGAGCCGCCGGCATTCGCCCTGGTTCCGGCCATTTCCATCGAACGCACCCCCGCGATGTTGGCCGCGGCGGAGACCGATCCGCGCGCGCGCATCAAAGTAGGTTCAGAAGGCGATGCCAAGGCGACAGAATCGAAATCGCGGCTGTTGGCTCCCGTCGTGGCACTGCTAGTTGCGAGCCGGGCGGGCGACAATGATGAAGGCCGAAAGGCAACTTCCGGGGCCAACGCAAACTACGGAGGCCGCACACTTGGGGGATTCTCAGGATTCGGTTATCTCGGTTCGGCGGCCGCGCAAAGCTCGAAAACGCTGGGCGCGGTACTGGGATATTATGGCCTTGCTTGGACCGTCTACTCTACCATCGTCTCGCGCGGCAAAGAGGTGGAGTTCCAAAAGAATACGGCCATGGACGTGCGTTTTGGGGCGAACCCGGCAAAGCCGAACCTGAACTCTCGGTTCCTGGCACAACGCTAATAGGCTGTGCGGCGGCGTGTAGTTTGATATTCCGCGCGAGGAGGCGCTACGCGCTCTGACGAGGGATTTTAAAATCTTTGAAACCTGAAGAGACGCTCTCGGACTCTACGTCGGCGGGCGGGGCGAGGCATTTGCCGGTTGTGGGAAAGAAGCCGGACCGCTGCCATCTGGTTTTGTTCATTTGCATGACCAGACGGCCGGTAGAGGCAACCTCTCCCAAGTAGTTCCCATCGCGCCCGTAGATCTCATCACCCAGAAAATGACCGATCTGCATGCCTTCGGAAGAAAAAAGACCGTCGGCCTCCCGATAAACAAGAGCCTTGCCGGAGCAGGTCCAAAACCAGTCTGTCTGCAATTCGACGTCCTGCAATTCGACGTCAGTAACTCCAGACAAGCTATTTGGTCTCCGCGGGAGTTGCAATAGCGGCCACCGGTTCAGCGCCGTGATGCTGTAGCGGAGTGGCTACGCGCCGCAATAACTGAAGCTGGCTGCGGCGAAGACGCCGTTTTCGGGTGGTCTTGTTAGCCCGGGCTCTATCTCCATTTATCGAGGACAAGGTAGACTCCAGATTTGAGAGTGTAGCGGCCCGCTTGTGCGGACTTCACTGCTTTAAGCATGCGCGGAAAATTCGGGAGCGTCGATCTTAGCAGCGACGAGCGAACGGCTCAGGCGGGATTACTTGAGCCTCACTAAGTATACACCTCGCGGCGTATTCTGCCTAACTAAAATGGTTCTCGACGGCAGAAGCTTCAAACTCCTGGACTTACGGTCAGTTTGGGCCTATACTGAAAGTGCCTGAGCACTAACGCCCACTCTTCAGGATCTCTGGTCTAAGACAGAGGTTTTGGATATCCCCTCTTAGAATAGTCGCGCTTCCTCACCGTGGACGCTTCTTGAGTCGGAATTTTCCATGCACTCAAGGCATCCCCAAGATGGAAACGTTTGCGTCGGTAACGCTTTGAGTTGCAGGATTACGGCATGACTGAACGAAGAGGTGAGGAATTGGCGGAAAGCAATGCTTTCTGGACGTGGAGTGGCCGGTACGTGGGATATCGCAGCCTGGACAGGCTGTTCGGTCCGGACGGGCGCCAGATCGGCTACTTCGCCGAGGGCGACGAGGTCTACGGATGCACGGGCGAGTATATCGGAGAGGTGCGGAGTGGCAACCGCCTCATTACGAACCTGAGCAAGAGTAAATGGACTCGCCAAAGCCTGGTACCCAGCATTCTGAAAACTTCCCCGGGCCATCATGACGTGAACGCTAAAGCGATGATGGCTGGATATGAGGATTTTGGTTTTCCGCTGGCGCGTGCCTGATTCGCGGACCCCAAAGGAGATTTATGTTAGCTAAATTCTACGTCGTTGAGAAAGACGGAGTTCCCGCGGTTTGGCAGACAGCCCCGGAAAAGATGACGCGCTTGTTGAAAGGCAAAGCTGGCTATACGGTCAGTTCGGAATCACCGAGTAATACGCGCGCCGAAGCTCTGCTGAAGCTGAGGAAGCTATTTCCCGGATCGCGCCCAGCCAAGTCGAATTGAGCCGTTGCCGGACGCTCGAAATAAATAGACGAATTCCAAGGTTCCCCGCAGCACGGTCGTATAGTGATCGCCTGATTGGCCTCTCCGATTGCAGCGCGATTTTAAAGGAATTCTAGAAGTCTTCCGAATCTGGCTCTGGACGCGCAATCGACCCGGAATTCAAATGCGGCGCAGGTCTAAGAGGAACCATGACATAAGCCTCTGGCGCGTCGGAGTCTGTTGAATCACCCCGCAGGAATTCCAATTCGTTCCGTAAATCCGTCAATTTGACAAGCGCCGTCAGCAATTCCTCCGGCGGGGCGGTCGTGTCCTGAGAGGCATTCATTATAGAGCCGAGTTCCCGGGCGCGGACCTCTATCAGTTCGCGAACGGCAAGCTGCCTTTCCAAATTCACGGTCGTCCTGTCTATCTCTAATCTCATTATCAGATCACAGATTGTGAACTTCGGGACCGCGAAAAAATTTAGGTTGCCCCGATGACGCCGCGAATGGTCACTTAGAGGGGAGAGTTCCTCGCAATAAGGCGCGTGCTGTTGAGGGGAATGCGTACGCGCCTACTGTCATTGGGGCAACCAGCCAGTGCCCCCAGTACACCACCCGCTTGTAAAGCAAATGTGAAGCTCCCCCTGACATTTGTAAAGCTTGAGTAAAGGCGCCCAAAATTCTCTATTACAACTCCGATTCCGTGTTTTAAATGGTTTAGACAGCAATGAATGCCCTAATACAGGAAAATTCGACAACCCGCGTTCTGGTTGTCGACGACGATATGAAGCTTTGCCGGCTCATCCGCGACTATCTTCAACCGTTGGGTTTTCATGTCTCAGCGGCGCATACCGGCCCCGATGGGTTGGCGCTGGCGCAGCAAGAACCCTTTGCCGCGCTGATCCTCGACGTCATGCTGCCCGGCATGGATGGCTTCGATCTCTTGCGGCGTTTACGTGCTACCTCGAACGTTCCCGTTCTTATGCTGACCGGACGCGGCGAGGAGCCCGATCGTATTGTCGGTCTGGAACTGGGTGCCGACGATTATCTGCCGAAAACGTTTTCCACGCGCGAGCTTCTTGCGCGCCTCCGCGCGGTCATTCGCCGCTCGATGTCCACTGCCGTCGAAGCGGAGAGCACTCAGGAACAACCCGTTACGGTTGGCGACCTATGGATGGATCGTGGAGCCCGCCTTGCCAGCTTAGCCGGGGAAAATCTGCTGCTCACGGCGATCGAGTTCGATCTGCTCTATTCGTTGGCATCCGCCGCCGGCCGCGTGAAAAGCCGCGAACAGCTTCTGTTGGAGGTCGCCGACCGCAATTTCGATGTTTTCGATCGTTCCATCGACGTTCATATTTCGGCCATCCGCAAAAAGCTGGGAGACGATCCCAAACTGCCGCGCTTCATTGTCACCGTGCGCAGCGCCGGATATATGATTCGCAAACCGGTGGTGGAAGCTGTCACATGAAAACCCGCCTGCCTCTTTCGCTGAAGATCTTTCTGCTGGCGTTCTTAAATGTGGCGCTGCTGGCCGCGGTCTTTGTTGCGTTTGCGCGTTTTCAATTCCGCCTCGATCTAAGTTCGTTCCTCCTAGCGCCCGCGCGCGACCGCATGCTCTCTGCGTCGCACCAGATTGGCCTGCAATTTCTCGATTCGAACCGCAGCGATTGGAATCAGATCCTGGCGCGCAATTCCGCCAGCTATTCAGCCGATCTGTTTCTGTTCGATGAGGATGCTCAACAATTGGCCGGCGCGGCGGTCACGCTCCCTCCGCCATTGATTGACGCTTTTCACCATTTTCGTTTTGACCGCGGGCGGTTTGGGCCGGGCGCGTTCGCCGGCGGCCCGCCTTTCATTCATCGCGAAGAACGGCCTCCCGGCAGTCCGCAAGGCGCTCCGCTACGCCGCCCCATGGAGTTCATTAAAACCGCGAACCCTACCCGCTACTGGTTCGGCGTTGAATTTCCGCTGTTCAATTCCGCTGGCCCGCATCCCACCCATGCCCGTCTGATTTGGCGTTTCTCGTCGCTCTGGTTCAATCCGTTGGTCTTCGATTACAAGCCCTGGGCCGCCGTTGTGCTGGCCGTGGTCTTACTATCCATGGTTTGCTGGCTGCCGTTTATTCGCGGTCTTACGCGCTCCATACGCCAACTCACCCTGGCCACCGGACAAATTGCCGAAGGCCGCTTTGAGGTTTCCCTGCCGCTTCACCGGCGCGATGAACTCGGCCAGTTGAATCACTCCATCCATCGAATGGCTGAACGCCTTTCCGGCTTCGTTCATGGGCAAAAACGCTTTTTAGGAGACATCGCGCACGAACTCTGCTCCCCCGTTGCGCGTATGCAGATGGCGATGGGCATCTTAGAACAGCGCGCCGAAAACGAGCAAGCCGAATATGTGGCCGACGTGCAAGCCGAGCTTGAGCACATGTCGACGCTCATCAACGAACTGCTGGCGTTCTCAAAGGCGCAGATCAATACTTCTGGTACCGCCCTTACAGCCGTGAATGTCGCGGACACAGTTCGTCGCGTTCTGGAACGTGAGAGTTCCGCTGACGCGCAGATTGAAACCGATGTGAGCGGTGCGGTTGAAGTAATGGCGCATCCGGATTATCTGTTCCGTTCGCTGGCGAATCTCGTTCGCAATGCCATCCGCTACGCAGGCCAAGCTGGACCCATAGTTGTCTCGGCTTCAAACGGGGGTGAAGACGTTCTTATCAGCATCGCCGACAGCGGCCCCGGTCTTCCCGAGGCTGAATTGGAAAATGTGTTCAAGCCCTTCTATCGCCCTGAATATGCGCGTCAGCGTGAAACCGGCGGAATCGGTTTGGGACTCGCCATTGTACGCAGTTGTGTTGAGGCATGCGGCGGTTCCGTACGTTGCCGCAATCGCTTGCCGAAGGGCTTGATTGTCGACATTTCTCTGCCGGCTGTAAAGGCTGCGTGAAGCGCGGCGTGATTTTTGTAAAGCGTGGGTAAAACTCGCAATCGGCGCGCGGAGTTTAGCGTTACATGGTTAGGGAGCCTGTCTTGCGGGACGACACGCGGCAGGCCCTTTGAAAGGATTCTGAGTTTTATGATTAAGGCGTTCTCTCTAACCGCCGCCGCGCTACTTTGCGGGCTGGCGCTCATCGCACAAGGTCCACCCCCATTCGGCCCGGGCCGCCATGGTGGGCCTGGTTTCGGCCCCATGCACTTCGGACCTCCCGTCACCGGCGCACCCTTCTCCGGCACCGAAACAATGCAGCTGGAGCAAACACTTGCCGATGGCAACAAGATCGAAAAAACCGAACAATCGAAAATCTATCGCGATAGCCAGGGCCGGGTCCGCACTGAGAGCACTCACACCTCGCCCGAGGGCACCGCGGAAGCCCTAATAACTATCTTCGATCCCGTTGCAGGATTCGTGGCTCGTTTGAACACTGAGAAACTCACCGCCATGCAACACACATTGCCGGCAGCCGGTACCGTTCCCTTCGGGCCGCATCACCCTGACGGCGCAAACGCTCCGCAGATCCAGAAAGAGGATTTAGGCGGCAAAACCATCAATGGTCTGGCAGTTACCGGAACACGCAAGACTATGACCATTCCCGCCGGACAGTTCGGGAATTCTCAGCCCATCGTCACGGTTCGTGAAACTTGGGTTTCCACCGCCCTTAAGGTTCCCGTGCTGGAGACATCCACCAATCCGGCACGCGGCAACTTCACCCGCCAGCTCACTGTAACTTCCCAGAGCGAACCGGATGCAACACTCTTCCAAATCCCCTCTAATTACTCGGTTAAGGCCGAGACCGGTTCGCCCACCGGGCACGCGCACTTAGGGCCGCCTGAAGAGAATTAACTTTCAAGCTTTGGGCTGGGATCTTCAAGGTTCCCAGCCCTCCAGGCAGCCCGTTTGGGCGTTACACTCAATGAAGAGCCCGATGCCGACTCTGCTGACTATTACCCCTGAAATCCCGCCGCTGCCGGTGCCGCCGCGCAAGCGATGGACACGGGAGCAATGCGCCCCGCTTGAAGCTTCAGGCCTTTTCGCAAGGGAGAGGCTGGAATTAGTCGATGGAGAGCTGATCAGCAAAATGGGTAAGAACCGTCCGCATGTGAATGCATTCAGGTTAATGCTGGTTTGGCTCCAGAAAACCTTTGGCGATGCGTTTGTGGATGCGGAAGCGCCTATTGACGTAAGCCCAGCCGACAATCCGTCGAACGAACCTGAGCCTGATCTCGTCGTGCTGAATCGTGAATGCGCGAAATTTGTTTCGGGCAACCCGCAACCGGATGACATCCGTCTGTTGGTTGAAATTGCGGACAGTAGTTTGAACTTCGATCTCAACGTGAAGGCTGCGCTTTATGCACGCGCGGGCATCATTGAGTATTGGGTTCTGGACGTTACGGGCCGATGCCTGTATTGCCATCGCAATCCTGGCTCCGGTAGGTACGGCTCCGCGGTCATCTACAACGAACATGAGTCTATTGCGCCCCTGGCCGCGCCCGCGGCAGCGTTTTGTCCCGCACAGGCGTTCCCAGCATAGAAGGCAGCTTACAGTTTCGCCGGATAACTAATCTTCAAACAAATCACCGGCCGGGGTTTTCGCAGGCCTCGGCCCCCAAGCCAACCGGAACCCTTCTTTCGTCGTATTCACGCCCGTAAATTCACCTCCAAAGAACAGCCTCCGCAAGCCCGGCAGTTGCGTCTTGTGCTCGCGAATGGCAGCTTCTTTGATGGCGCGCCAGGGTTCGGTATCAATCAGGAAGTCGATCGCGGGCTGGTCCACCAGATCTTCTTCTTTCGGCAGCTTCCAAAGCGCGAGCGGCGGATACCACAGCATGCGTATTACTTCATGTGGGCCGCCGGTCTCCGGATACCATCGCCCATCGCCTGCCGCGGCCACGGCATCGGAAGCAAACCGGCTAATGGCCAAATGGTCGGTATGTTCGTTCCCGCCATACGGATCGAACGTCAACACCACCTCTGGTTTCACTTCACGGATAATGCGCACCAGTTCTCGCCTGACCTCGTCTATCGGGGCTTTTGCAAGTTTCTGGTCTTCATACGGCAGAAAGAACAAGTCCTCTGGCCGCAGCCCCACCACCTTCATTGATCGGCGTAGTTCCGCCTCGCGCACCTTTGGCAGTTCTTCAATCGAACAAAGGCCGGCAGTAGCCCCACGCTCCCCTCTGGTTCCGCAAACAACCGCCGCGCGCGTTCCCGCCCGTGTGTATTTCGCCATTGTTCCGGCGCAGAATGTTTCGTCGTCGGGGTGCGCCCCAATAAACAATATCGCGTTCATAAGCATTTGATCGCCGCTGGACTCGGAAGGGTGCCGCCCATCCCCGCTACTTCACCTACTACTTTCCCTGTACGAGGTATATCCCGGCCCTTCGAACCATAAGCGCTTGTTATACTTAAGAGGTTTCCTTATGCCTCCCGCTGGTCTCGTATACGAAACCGAAGTCTCCTCCGGCCCTGTCCCGGTGAGTGGCAATGAAAATAAAATTCTGCTCTTTAATAAAGCCACCTGGATTATGCGCGGGCGTCGTGCGGGCCATTGATACGTAGACGACGTAAACCGTCTGACTTTGAAGAACCCGGAACGTGTGGCCTATCTTACACAAACCACGTTATCGCTGGACGAGACAAAAGAAATCGTGATCCGGCTCATGGAACGCTTCCCCAAGATCATGGGTCCGAAAACGCAAGATATTTACTACGCCACTGAGAACCGGCAACTCGCCGATTGCGCTCTTCGCCACCGCGCCATTTTTTAACTTTCTGCTGGCTCCCGGCAAACACGCTCAGGTAGCAGTCAAGAATGAGCGGAAGTCGTCTTTGCAAAAAAGTCTTGCGGAGACGCCCCCACCGCGCTACTCTTGTCTTGGCTCGTTTCCATTGGCCGCTTTTGGGGTGAACAGCGAGAATTATGCGTTTATATTCATCTAATGTCTATTCTTTTTTGAATAAGAGGCGTTGTATGTCGGACGGGCGTTTGAATATACTGAGTAATTGTTAGGGAGACCCTTAGCAAATTTAATGGAGAGAATTTCAAAATGTGCCGTGTCACTTACCTTGTAGTAATCTCTAGCTTCCTAGCCATTCACTGCGCGTTCGGTGTCAATTACTATGTCTCAACGACTGGTAGTGACACAAGCGGCGATGGTTCCCAAGCCCATCCGTTTGCCACATTGGCCCACGCTGGATTTCAGCTTAGTGACTATATACCTGCGGCCCAGCAGCCCGGTTCCACGATTTGTTTGATGAGCGGAACTTATAACAATACGGATGTAGCTTATGTTAGGGCAAGAGGTACTGCCTCCAACCCGGTCATGGTGACGTCGTGTTCGGAAAAGGCCGGAGATGTGATCCTCACGGAAAACTCTCAACAGCCAGTCCCAGCGTACGTACTACAACTCGATCAGACCTCTTACACGATAGTTAGCAACTTGACTTTCCAAAATCTTAGCCTTTCGGCAATTGAAATAGGGAGCAACCCAGATTCGAATGGTTATATCATTCCGACGAATAATGTTACTGTCCAAAATTGCACTTTTAAAAACCTGGGCGTCGGTACGGACGGAGAATACGGAATTGTTGCTAACGACGCGACTTACCTTCAAATTCTTAACAACACCATGGATACCATGGGCGGCCTCATAGATGGTTCAAGCGGGGAATACGGGAATGGAGAACATATCTATTTTAGTAACGTCTCTTATAGTCTCATCGAAGGCAATCAACTATACCGAGCCCCTCACGCCTCAATTACTCTGGATCAGAAACAGGCGGGGAACACGATTTACGGCAATTCGCAGTATAACTTTATTATCAATAACCATATCGAACAACATATGGGCGGTGGCATATATGTTAACAATAATAGCGCTTACAATGTAGTGGATGGCAACCAAGTCTATTACGCCGGCGAAGGAACCACATACGGCAAGGCCGGGATACTGGTCGAGGGAAATCAAAACCTAATAAGACGCAACATCATCGCTTTTACAGGGACTAAGGTTAATAATGTGCAGGTCGGTCTGGAAGTAGATGGAATTCGGTGTATTGGCTGCACTGGGCTATCATCGTCCGTCGGAAATCGTCTCTATAATAATGACGTATATCAGAGTGGGGGATTTGGCGCTCAATTGGAAAGCACTGACAATTTGGCCGTCCAGGGCAACATTTTCCTGAACAACATCTTTTACGCAAACGATGCCGCGAGCGGACCACCAGACCCGTATAACCCCTCATACCACGCCCTCGCTCTTTATTTTAGTACCTACCATAGCCCCAACCTCCAGTGGACAATGTTCCCCAATGGCAACAATTTTCTCGGAAATATCATTGGATATGCGGACTCCTCCGGTAATCTTATAGCTAATTCCGTACTCTCGGAGTACGTTCCCTCCTCGACGGCCGCGCAATTCTCCACACTTCAACAATTACAGACTAATTATCCCCGTGGGTTTTCAGGAAATCTAGAAGTCAAACCAAATTTTGCGGGACCCTCGTCTTTGAATTTTGCTCTCGTTGCGGGGTCCCCCGGGATTGATGCGGGTGTACCGCTCACCAAGACTACTGCTGCGGGCACGAACACAACTGTCGTCCCCGTCCAGGACGCCAGTTATTTCACCGCAGGGCTGGGAATTATGCCTGGCGATGTAATTCGTATTGCTAATGGAAACCCGGTGTCTGTAACGGCCGTGAGCACTAACCCGCAGCAAATCACAATTTCCGCCGCGATCACATTTTCGGCGAATTCTGGTGTGTTTACTAATTATTCCGGGGTTGGCCCAGATATTGGAGCCCTGGAATCAGCGCAAGCGTACTCTGTTAATTGGCAGAACATGAGCGTGGGAAATTGGACAACCGATTCCTCTTTTTCATCGTTGGTCAGTTGGCGTCTAGAAACAAGATTACACAACATAATTCCTCGTCTTCCGAGTGAGACCCAAAATGAGCAGTATGCGTGGGTACTTAGCGGTTTCGGATCGCTATACATTACGCCAGACGCGTCAACCCTTATCATGCAAAACCTTGCGGAAGGCAATAATGCCTACTGCAGCGTTGCGCTCGGAGGCCTTACTGATGTCGTTGTTCGTGTCCAACGAGAAGGTAATAACTCTTCGTATAGCCTACAGGCCTGGAATTTCAAAACCGGAATGTCATTGACAACGGTGGGCTCATGTGGCTCTGCTGGAGCAACTCCGCCCAATCTCAGCGGGAAAACTTTCACGCTTGGCGGAACCTACTACAATACTCAGAATTACGAAAGCGCAATGGCGTTTGCTCGTTTCTATAATACGGCAAATATCGGAGTCACTATGCCTAGCATGATCCCCGGCGGGGAGCTGATTCGCTACGAATTCGAAAGCGCAGCTAATCTCGGCGCCGACACTAGCGGGAACTCGCCAGTTCGCAATTTGACAATAGTCGGAATGGCTACGCAAATTCCGACCCCATGAACGTCGCACCCGACATGCGTGGGCATAACAAACGATTTGATTCGCGGCGGCCTTGTAGTTTCCGTCGCCGAGGACATTACAAACACTCCGGTTGCAGACAGAGGGCGTGGATGGATTATCCCTGACTGTCTATTCGATCGGGAGTTATGGTTCGGACCCACACGTATCTTCGTATATGTTCGTAAGTTAGGTTGTTTGGTAGATTTCTTGCTACCATCCGGTATACAGAGATGAGTCTTTACTCAAATCGAGAATCACGTGATCAATTGGCGAATGTGCCTTTGGGCAACGTCCATCAACACGCTAGATGGCTTTGTCCAGAATGTGGCCAAAACGTTACTGAGGGAAACGCGGAATTGGTTTGTGAGAATGGCCACCGTTACCCGATCAAGGAAGGCATACCGCGGTTTGTGGCAAATGACCAATATGCAACCAGCTTCGGAATTCAGTGGAATTTATTCGAGAAGACCCAGCTAGACTCTTACACGGGATTTCCTCTAACTCGTGACCGGCTGCGCCGCTGCCTAGGCGACGATCTGTTTCAAGGCCTCAAGGGCAAGGAAGTTCTTGAGGCAGGCTGTGGAGCAGGCCGATTCACCGAGGTTCTGCTCGGGAAGGGGGCCGTAGTAACGTCAACCGATTTGAGCATCGCGGTGGAAGCAAACGCGCGCAATTTCCCCCTCTCGGACACTCACCATATCGCTCAGACGGATCTGATGAAGATGCCTGTACCACGGCTGCACTATGACGCCGTGGTCTGTCTAGGAGTCCTACAACACACGCCAGATCCCGAAAAATCGATTCACGCCCTCTACGAGCATGTTAAGCCGGGTGGCTGGTTAATTATCGATCACTACACGCACGAACGAAGATGGGGTAATCTAAAACCGCTTTATCGAGCTTGGCTCAAGCGCCAACCTCAGGAACGCGTGATGGGTCTCCTTGAGAAGATGGTGAATGTTTTCCTTCCGTGGCATCGAGCGTTGCGCAACTTTTATCCTGCGTGGTTTTTATTGTGCCGGATATCGCCGTTGACCACCTTTTACCGGTTTCTTCCCGATCTCCCCCACAACCTGCAACGTGAGTTTTCGTTGCTTGATACTCACGACTCACTTACTGACTGGTATAAGCACATTCGTTCCCGGGACCAAATAGCGAAGACCTTGGTTTCATTGGGCGCCTTGAATGTTACCTGTACTGAAGCAGGCAATGGGATCGAGGGCCGTTGTCAACGTCCCTCTCAATAAAATTGCAGTTGCGTCACGGACAGCACCCCTTAGCGCGGTGTCTCTAAGCCGCTTCTTGCAGAACTGGAGCTTCCTCGGCTATTTTGGCTACCTTGATTGACTTGGCAATGCAGACGCGTCCAAGCACCTTCAGCAAGAGCCATGAAGGATCGAACTCGTACCTACCATGCCAGACCGTGGCGCGCGGAAGTCGGGTGCGCGTGTGGTGGTTGTTATGCCAGCCCTCGCCGTGCAGACCGAAGACGACGCGCACAAAAATACCCAGAAGAATAAAGGCCACCCGCCGATTGCCAGGATAGCGCCCATAATCGTGAGCGGAAGCCAATGATAGTTGTTGAGCCAGATGTAAAAACGGTCTTTGGCCAGATCGGGAGCATAGTTGCTCATGACGCGTATTGTTGTGCATGGCCTCGCCAATTAGCAACCAACCGACGTGTGTCCACCAAGTGCCATCGCGCGGCGAATGAGGGTCGCCCTCGTGATCGGATTTTTTGATGATGGATGCGATGGGTAGCCACTCATGATATGGAGTCAATCGAAGACATTCTCCGAAGGCGCGCTTGCGTCCGCTGGCCGCAAAGTTTGGCGCCGCCTACCTGTGACTTCATTCCGGCCTTATCTTAGCGCTTGCGCGACTTCGCCCGCTATTCGGGTATCAAATTGTCGGTCCTGCTGAGGTCATCGCGTCGACCCATTGAGACGCACTGAAGCGGTGTTTTATCCCGCACAGGCGTTCGCGGCGTAGACCCCCGCCTATCCAGGGGGTATATTCCAGTTCTTCGAACCATAAGCGCTTGTTATACTTAAGAGGTTTCCTTATGCCTCCCGCTGGTCTCGTATACGAAACCGAAGCCCCCTCCGGCCCTGTCCCGGTGAGCGGCAATGAAAAGAAAATTCTGCTCTTAAAGCCGCGTGGATTCTGCGCGGGCGTCGTGCGCGCCATTGATGTGGTCAAAATCGCGCTCGATCTTTATGGCGCTCCCATCTACGTCCGGAAGGAAATCGTTCACAACCGGCATGTGGTCGACGAACTTCGGCAGGCGGGCGCCATCTTTGTGGAAGAACTTACTGAGGTGCCGGAAGGCGCGCGCGTCATTTTCAGTGCGCATGGCATATCCCCCGCTGTTCGGGCAGAGGCTATAGCACGCAAACTGCTTGTCATTGATGCCACCTGCCCGCTCGTAACGAAGGTTCACCTTGAAGCTGTCAAACTGGCTAAACAGGGATATACCATCATTCTGATCGGCCATCGCGATCATGACGAAGTCATCGGCACGCTTGGCGAAGCGCCGGAAAGCACCGTTTTGGTTTCTGACGTAGACGACGTAAACCGGCTGACTTTAAAGAACCCGGAACGTGTGGCCTATCTTACACAGACCACCTTGTCGTTGGACGAGACAAAAGAAATCGTGATCCGGCTCATGGAGCGCTTCCCCAAAATCATGGGTCCGAAAACGCAGGATATCTGTTACGCTACCGAGAACCGCCAGCTTGCCGTAAAGGCGGTAGCTCCACTCTGCCAAGCGCTGCTCGTGGTTGGTTCGCAGAACAGTTCGAATTCGAGGCGCCTCGTGGAAGTCTGTGAAAAGGCAGGTATTCCCGCCTATCTGCTCGACGATTGCAGCGAAGTTGAGGCGCGCATGCTCAAGGATGTCGACACCGTCGCCGTTACCGCTGGCGCTTCTGCACCCGAGCACTTGGTTGAGGAACTGATTGCTCATCTGACAAACAAAGGCTTCGTTAACTTGGAGGAAGTGGAAATCAAGGAGGAGGATGTGCGCTTCACTTTACCGTCCGATCTGGAGAAATTCACGCCTCGTTTGCACCCTGTTCGCGTCTAAGTAAGGGATCGGGAATCACTCGAACGATGAAGTCAAGTCTTCACATTTCGGAGTCGTTGAATGTTGCGGCCGCCGACGCCGTGCGCAAAGCGAGCAGTTGGCTGCTCAATCGTCAAACGACCGAGGGTTTCTGGTGGGCCGATCTAAGGGCCGACAGCACTCTTGAATCCGATTACGTTCTGATGGAACTATGGCTCCATCCGCCGGTAAACGGCGTTTGGAACTCCCCCACTCGTCCGCAAATCAACCGTGCCGTCGCGGCTATTCTCGCGCGCCAGCTTGAAGACGGCGGCTTCAACATTTATTTGCATGGACCGTCGGAAATCAACGCGTCGATCAAGGCGTATTTCGCTTTGAAAGTCGCGGGAATTGACGCTGAAGACGGCCGCATGCAGCGCCTCCGCGAACGTATTCTGGAACTGGGTGGCTTGCAGGCAGCAAACAGTTATGTGCGCGTGAATCTTGGGCTGTTCGGTCTTTTCCCCCGCGATGCCTGCCCGGCCATTCCGCCCGAAATCATTCTGCTGCCGTTTCACTTTATCTACCAGATGTCCTCGTGGACGCGCGCCATCGTCATTCCGCTTTCGGTTGTGCATGCGTCGAACCCGTGCCGTCCCGTGCCGGCGGGCTTCAACGTCGACGAGTTGTTTTTATCTGGTGCGCCCATGCATCCCGAGCGGGATCTCAAGCTCTTCAGCTGGCGCAATTGCTTCCTGGCGGTCGACAGTTTTCTGAAGTTCTGGGAACGCATTACTCCAGGCGTCATCCGCCGCTATGCCATTAAGAAGTGCGGCGAGTGGATGGTTGATCACTTCAAACATTCCGATGGTTTGGGCGCTATCTACCCGTCCATGCAGTACGCCATCATGGCGCTGGACGTTCTTGGTTACAATGCCCAGCATCCACTGCGCATCGAGGCTGAAAAGCAGTTCAATAATTTGATGGTGGATAACGACGCACGCGGCTTCTACATGCAGCCCTGCTTTTCGCCCATCTGGGACACAGCCATTGCCGCATTCGCGTTATCGGAAACCGAAAATCCGCCCGAAGAAGCTCTGCGGCGCTGTGCCGATTGGATGATCTCGAAAGAAGTTCGGCGCAAGGGCGACTGGTCGGTCAAGCGTCCGAACGTGGAACCCTCTGGCTGGGCCTTTGAGTTTAACAACGAATTTTATCCCGATGTCGACGACACCGCCATGGTTTTGCTGGCGTTTCAAAAATCGCGTGGTTCCGACAATACCAAACAAAGCGCCTGCCAAAAGCGCGCTATGGACTGGTTGTTCGCTATGCAAGGCCGCGATGGTGGCTGGGCCGCCTTCGATGTGGACAACAACTGGAAAATTCTGAGCCACGTTCCTTTCGCCGATCACAACGCGATGCTCGATCCTTCCTGCCCGGATATCACCGGGCGCGTTTTGGAAGCCCTGATGAGCTGCGGCATCAAGGCGAATCACCCGGCCATCAAGCGGGGTGTCGATTACCTTTTGCGCGTACAGGAATCCGATGGCAGCTGGTATGGGCGTTGGGGCGTCAATTACATTTACGGAACTTTTCTGGCCTTGCGCGGTTTGCGCGCGGCCGGCATGAGTGAGAATGAGCCCGGTATTCAGCGCGCTCTTGAATTCATTCGCGCTTATCAAAATCGCGATGGCGGCTGGGGCGAAAGTTGCGCCAGTTACGACGAGAACCGCTACATTCCGAATGCCAGCACGCCTTCGCAAACCGCCTGGGCAATTTTGGCGCTCATTGCGGGCGGCGACCTGCGGAGCGAAAGTCTCTTCAACGGTGTCGATTATCTGGTTGGCGCTCAGCGCCCGGATGGCAATTGGGACGAAGATTACTGCACCGGCACCGGCTTTCCGCGAGTGTTCTACCTTTCCTACACCGATTACCGCAACACCTTCCCCTTACTCGCGCTTTCGACTTACTTGAAAGCCGCTTCTGCTGCACTGGCATAACGCCTTGCCCCAGACGCTTGTTACCGGGGCCAGCGGTTTTCTGGGCTGGCATGTCGCCAAGGTCTTAGCCGAGCGTGGTCACAAAGTGAGAGCTCTCTGCCGTCCGCAAAGCCGGATACGAGAGCTCGACGTCGAGAAGGTCACTGGAGATCTGCGCGACCCTGCTTCGCTCACGCGCGCACTTGAAGGCTGTAATGTGGTCTTTCACGTCGCGGCCGATTACCGTCTTTGGTCGAAGAACCCGCAAGATCTCTACCAGTCAAACGTCGACGGCACCCGCAATCTCTTAGAAGCGGCCGCTGCGGCGCGGGTCGAACGCGTTGTCTATACAAGCACCGTCGGCTGTATCGGCATGCCGAAGAATGTCGATGGCGATGAAACCACTCCCGTATCCGTCGACGACATGGCGGGCCATTACAAACGTTCGAAGTGGCTGGCCGAACAAGTCGCTCTCGAGAAAGCGCGCGCCGGTCTGCCTGTTGTGATCGTGAACCCGACAGCGCCCATAGGCGATCACGATTGGAAGCCCACGCCCACCGGGAAAATCATTGTCGATTTTTTGACAAACAAATTGCCGGCTTATGTCGATACCGGGCTGAATCTTGTCGATGTCCGCGATACGGCCCTTGGTCATCTATTGGCCGCCGAGAAGGGTAAGCCGGGTGAACGCTACATTTTAGGTTGCGAAAATCTTACGTTCGCGCAGATCTTAGAACGCTTGAGCGAACTCTCGGGCAAGCCCGTCCCCAAAACAAAAGTTCCCTATGCGCTAGCCTATGCGACAGGGGTGCTTTCTACGGGGCTTGCTCATTTTACGGGAAGATATCCGATGGCGCCTCTCGAAGGTGTAAAGATGGCCCGCAAACGCATGTTTGTCAGTCATGCAAAGGCATCGCACGAACTTGGCTTTACTCCCGGGCCGGTCGATGGCGCACTTGCCCGCGCTGTCGCATGGTTTAAAGATAACGGATATCTCTTGCCCAGGATAGCGCGCTAGCCATGGCTATTCTTTTTGTCGCCGCCGAAGCCGCCGAACTGAAGCCGTTTGCCAATCACCTGACTGGATTGCGGAAACTGAGTTGGCCGATTGACTACGCCTTTGAGGGTATTTCCGAAGGGCGGCGAATTTTGCTGGCCGCGAACGGCGCCGGTCCAAAGCTGGCCGCCCGTGCGCTTGAAGTAGCCATTCGTGCCGTCGCCGCTGCCGATCTTTCGTCGTCGAGGCTTGAATCTGTAATTAGTACTGGATTTTGCGGCGCTCTTGATCGCGCGCTGCACGCATGCCAAATTGTAATTGCCACCCAAGTGTTGGATATTGTTAGTAGTGAGCGCTACGATTGCGCTAGGCTAGCTGATATTGGGGGGGCATTGCCGGGCGTGATCGTGTCCCAGGACCGCGTGGCCGGCAGTACAACCGAGAAGCTGCGCTTATTCGAACAAACTGGGGCTCTGGCCGTCGAAATGGAGGCTTCTGGAATTGCTGAACGAGCAAAACGCGCCGGATTGCCCTTTTCGTGCATCAAAGTAATTTCAGACACTGCTGACGAGTCCTTCGCGTTCGACGTAAACAGTATGCGAACCGCCGAAGGACGGATCGCACGTGGGAAAATTGTACTACACGCTTTTACGCGTCCAACTGTGGTTCCCGGCTTGTTTCGCTTGAAACGCCGCACCGATCAAGCGGCGCGGATTTTGGGAGAGTTTCTTGTCAGTTGCCGAATCAGTTCGGACGTTAGCACCCTCAGCGCTGAGTGACTCCATTCCCGGCGCCATGCAGGCAGCCGTGTACCTGGGCAACAGCCGTGTTGCGGTCCAGGCGGTGGATACTCCTGTCATTGGGGCCGGCGAAGTCCTCATCCGCGTTGAATCCTGCGGTATCTGCCACACCGATCTCAAAAAAATCGAATATAACCTGCTGGCGCCGCCGCGCATTTACGGGCACGAAACGGCAGGCTCGATTGCAGCCATAGGCGAAGGCGTAACAAGATTTTCCGTCGGCGACCGCGTTGTTGTGTTCCACCACATCCCGTGCGGAGCGTGCTTCTACTGCGAGCGCCGTCTCTACGCGCAGTGCCCTGTCTATAAAAAAGTGGGCGTGACTGCCGGCTTCGAACCGGCGGGCGGGGGGTTCGCTCAATTTGCCCGCGCGATGGATTGGATTGTCGAGCGCGGTATTGAGCCCATTCCCGATGGAGTTTCCTTCGATCAGGCTTGCTGGGTGGAGCCGGTCAACACTTGTCTGAAGGGTATCGAGCTTTTAGATTTACATCGCGGTGAGGTGGTTGCGGTTCTAGGCCAGGGGCCAATCGGTCTGATCTTTACGATGCTGGCCAAGCGCAAAGGCGCCAGTGTTCTAGCGACTGATACGCTGGAATTCCGGCGTACTCTTTCGGAGCGCTTTGGCGCTTTTACCTGCGACCCGCGGGATCCCAGTTTCGAGCAGGCAGTGAAATCCAGCACCGCTGGCCGTGGCGCCGATGCAGTGATTCTGGCCACCAGCGCAAAGGACCTGGTGGAACAAGCCGTTCGCATTTCACGTCCTGGTTCTAGGATTCTACTTTTTGCGCAAACTTCGTCCTCGGAGCGAATTGAGATTTCGGGCGCGGATATTTGCGTGGGCGAACGAATGTTGCTTGGCTCTTACAGTGCCGATATCGATCTGCAAGCCGAATCGGCGCGCCTGGTTTTCTCCGGCGAACTGCCCTTGGAACAACTTATTTCAGATCGCGTCTCTCTTTCGGAAATAAATCGCGGTATCGCCGCCGCGCAGCGTCCCAGGGAGCGTTCTTTGAAAGTCGTGGTACATCCGCAAGGGCAACCCTCGCTCCAGGAGCCTCAATGCCTGTAGTGGCTGTGGATACCATGCAAGCGGCCGTCCTTTACGGTAAGGAGGATGTGCGGCTTGAATCGGTCCCAATACCGGCCATCGGGCCGGGTGAACTGCTGGTCCGCGTTCGTACCGCCCTCACCTGCGGTACCGATGTGAAAGTGTTTCGGCGCGGCTATCACGCCAAAATGATTCGTCCGCCGGCTCTGTTCGGCCACGAGATGGCCGGCGATGTGGTTGCCGTTGGAGAAGGCGTTTTTCACTTCCGCACCGGCCAGCGCATTGTGGCCGCAAACTCCGCTCCCTGCGATCATTGCTACTTCTGCCGGCACGGCCAGCAGAATCTCTGCCAGGATCTGCTTTTCAATAACGGCGCGTACGCCGAATACATTCGCGTTCCCGCGCGCATCGTTCAAAAGAATACGCATGTTATTCCAGCCAGTCTGCAGTATAAAGACGCCGCCCTGGTTGAGCCGCTTGCTTGCGCCGTCCGCGGCCTGGACGAAAGCAATCTTCATCCGGGCGACACCATCGCTGTCATGGGTCTTGGGCCTATTGGTCTGATGTTTGTCCGCTTGGCTAAGTACGCTTATGGAGCGAACGTCATTGCGATTGCCCGGCGTATCGAGCAGGTCGATCGCGCCATGATGCTGGGCGCGGATGAAGGCATTTTAATAGGCGACCGCCACGCGCTGCTTGCCGAACTGAAGCGTCACACCTCGGGCCGCGGCGCGGACGTGGTGATCGAGGCAATTGGCCAACCTGAATCGTGGGAGCTTGCTACGCAACTGGTACGCAAAGGCGGCACTATTAATTTCTTCGGCGGCTGTCCCGCCGGCACCAAGGTCGGTTTGGATACAGGCCTTCTGCATTATTCGGAAATAACCTGTAAAGCCAGTTTCCATCACACCCCCGCGCACATCCGCCGTTCGCTTGAATTCCTTGCGCAAGGCAAGGTAAATGCCAGTTTCCTAGTGAATCACGAAGAACCGTTGAGTCAATTGCCGCAAGTTCTGTACGACTTGGCTCATCGCCGCAATGGCCAAATTAAGACCGCCATCATACCTTAAGATAAGACGTGGCAGTCGCCCACTTACAGCCTAAAGAGTACGTTCGGAGCGTACCCCCGGATGCCGCCGCCAATTCCGAGAGTGACGCCCTTGAATATACGCGCTGGCTTGCCACCCATCACTACGAGAATTTTCACGTTGTCAGCTTCCTTCTTCCTAAAAGGCTGCATCAAGACTTCTACAACGTTTATAGCTTTTGCCGCTGGGCCGACGACCTTGGCGACGAAATCGGCGATACCCGGGAAGGCTTGCGTCTACTTGCCTGGTGGCGCCGCGAATTAGAAGGCATGTATCACGGCGAAGCGGCCCATCCGGTATTTGTGGCGCTTAAGGGCACGGTGGAGCGTCACGCCATTCCCATGGAGCCGTTTGACCGTTTGATTCGCGCTTTCGAGCAGGATCAAACTGTCACCCGCTATCCGTCCTTTGACGATGTTTTCGGCTATTGCGTGAATTCCGCTAACCCGGTGGGCCACTTGGTTCTGTATCTCTGCGGATATCGTGACGCCGAGCGCCAGGCGCTTTCCGACTACACTTGCACCGGACTGCAGCTCGCGAATTTCTGGCAGGATATTGCCGTCGATCTTGCGAAAGATCGTGTCTATTTGCCCTTAAATCTTCTTACGAGGAATGCTTACGCGGTCGATGAGTTGTTTGAGCATAAAGAGGATGATCGATTTAGGGCCATCATGCGCGAGGCCGTTTCAGTCACCGAAGATTTATTCCGGAAAGGATTTCCACTAGTCCGCAAGTTAGATCGACGTTTGTCGCTCGACATTGAACTGTTCAGTCGCGGCGGCATCAAGATCCTCGAAAAAATCAAGCAGCAGGACTACAACGTTCTACACCGGCGTCCGCATATCTCGAAAGTGGAACGTTTGGGAATTCTTATTCAATGTCTACCGCGACTCCTACTCTCCTGACTGCTGCCGCGGTTAAGGAATCTTATCGCCACTGCCGTGAAATAGCGAAGGAACGCGCCAAGAATTTCTATTATTCGTTTGTGTTGCTCGACAAACCCCGCCGCGATGCCATGTGCGCGGTGTATGCATTCATGCGTCAGTGCGATGATCTAACCGACGATCCGAAGAACACCGATCCCGCGGCGATCCAACAGAATATTTCATTGTGGCGTTTGGAAATGGACCGCGCGCTGAAGGGAATAATGGGCGACGATCCGCTTTGGCCCGCCTTTTACGACACCGTCCAGCGCTATGGTATTCCCCACCGTTTCTTCCACGAAATGATTGATGGGGTGATGTCCGACATTAGACCGCGGGAACTGGAAACGTATGAAGAGCTTTATCAGTATTGCTATCAAGTGGCTTCCGTGGTCGGCCTGACGGTGATTCACATTTTCGGCTTTGAATCGGCGCGCGCCTTGCTGCTGGCCGAAAAATGCGGCGTGGCCTTTCAACTGACGAACATTTTGCGCGATGTGCGTGAAGACGCTGGGATGGGGCGGGTTTACCTGCCGCGCGAAGACCTGCGCCGCTATGGGGTAAACGCCGACCAATTGCGATTGGGCGTTGAGAACGACCGGTTTCGCAAGCTAATGAAGTACGAAGCTGAACGTGCTCGCACCTGCTACGAGGAATCGGAGCCGCTGAGCGATTTGATTGAGCCGAAGAGCCGCCGTTCGCTGTGGGCGCTCCGCCAAATTTATCTGCACCTGCTTGCGCGTATCGAGAAATCGAATTATGCAGTCCTGACGAACCGGGTGAAGGTTTCTACCGGTACGAAGATCACGCTGATGCTGCGGGCGTTCTTGAAATAACCTCGCTTTCTGGCTGCCGTAAACATCCGTGCAACTGGCGTCGTATAGCATTCCCTGGGATCTTCGTTCACTTGCACCCGAACTGCAGCCGCTATCGCTATGTATGGCTGTTAAGCTGGCGAATTAACATGGTGGTCCGCTCCTTATTCCTTGTATTGAGCTTCTTCGTCGTTTGCCTGGCGGCTAAAACGGGCAAAGATGGCTACGCCGAACCGGAAATTTGCGCACGCTGCCACCCGGCGATTGCCGCCGCGCAAAGCAAAACCGCGATGGCGAATACCTGGCGCGGCAGCATCGCCGCCTCACTGCCCGCCAATTTTGATGAAAAAAAGGACGAAGGCGCTAGCGACCCTCTCCACTACGAGGTCCGCCGCTCGGGCGACCGCCTCGAATTCTCGGTAGCGAATGCCGGAAAAGAAAAGTTGACCGCGCCCGTTCAGGCCGTGGTGGGCGGCAATCGCCACGGCGTCAGTTTCCTCCTCGGCCTTGATCGAATCGGCGGCTTTCCCCTCGAACGTCCCGTCATGCTAGAGGGCCGCTATGCGTTTTCCCCTCTCCACTCGCTTGTTCTTTCCCCCGGTTTCGCGACAGAAAAGCCGGCGGATGGCGAAGATGAACTCGGCAGAGTGTTGAGTCCGACATTCGAAGTGCGATGCCTGACGTGTCACGGGAAGCCGGATACGCTGGGCGCTGGTATTCAAGGCGGCGTCCGTTGCGAGAGCTGTCACGGCCCCGCCGCGGCCCACGTCAATTCGGTGACTGCCGGCAATCGCGGAGAGCAGCTTATCAAGCCAAAGACTCTGGCGCGTGCGGAGATCGTCGAGGTCTGCGCGCAGTGCCATAGCGGATTGAGCGCCCCTGCCAAAGCGGACCCAATGCCGGAAGATCTGCTTGTCTCCAATCAGGTTCCGGCACTCCGCAACTCCGAGTGTTTCATTCAAAGCGGAAAAGACTTAACGTGTACGGATTGTCACAATCCGCACGCGGACTCGATCACGGTCGCGCAATCCATCGGCGTTTGCCTCCGCTGTCATTCTCTGACCGTCGCGCAACATGCTGCCATCTGTCCCATCAACCAAACACAAGACTGCATCGGTTGCCACATGCCAACTGTCGACTCGAACTCTTTTCATCTGACTGATCACTGGATTAGGGTCCATCCAGAACCCGGATCGAAAGCCCAGCCGGATAATGCCAGCCTCCGCTCTCAAGTGGTGCCAAGGCGCGAATTCCTCCGGCTCATTGTAACCGAGAATGACGAACAGGCGAAGGCCGCAACCCAGCGGTTGGCGAAGGGAGACTCCTTCAGCACTGTCGCGCATGACTTGTCAGTTGACGCCACAGCTCCTGGCGGAGGATACGTAGGAGACATGGAACTTTCGGAGATGGATCCAAAACTCGCCTCCTCCGCGGCACATTTACCTTACGGAGGAACCAGCGAGGTAATCAAGGTGGGGAGCAACAGGATGATTCTTTATCGTCTACCCCGGAATTTCAGGTGGCAGGCAGACCAACTCTTCCTCGAAGCCTCGGAGTTGAAGGATCGCGGCAATCTCAGCGGAGCTATCGCGAAGAATCAGGAGGCTCTACAGGTTTACCCGTACTTTTTACGAGGACTTGTGATGATGGGGACAATGCTTGGGTCGGCGGGTGATGCAAATCGGGCGTCAGAGATTTTACGGTTTGCCGTCCAATTCTATCCAAAAGATGCGCCAAGCCGGTTCGATCTCGCGCTAACCCTCGGCAAGCAGCCCGCCGATCAGATCGAAGCACTCCGCCGTGCCATCGAACTGGATCCGGATATGGTGGCCGCTTATCAGAGCTTGGGAGCCGCGCTCTATTCAACTGGTCAGGCCGCCGCTGCCATCGACACGTTTCGCCGCGGCTTGCAGATCGATCCGCTTTCCCCCATTCTCAGCTACGATTTGGGTCTAGCGTTGAAAGAACAAGGCGATAGCGCGGGTTCCGGGCGTGCGCTTGGCCTAGCCGAAAAGCTAGATCCGGAGATTGCCGTCCGTAAATAGCCGGGAAGGCTGTGCATGCACGGTCGATTTGTCTCGAAGGCGATCTTTCGTTGGAGTTGTAAGAAACCGTCCCCCTCTGACGACTATCCTGAGTGAAAGGCGCAAAAACATCAGCGGTGGATAGCAACGACGAGCTATACAAGGAGGCCAGTGCCGCTTGCGGCCCAGCGATTCGGCGGCTCGCCAAAGCTTATGAAGCCGACCCCGACCGCCGGCGCGACCTGCTGCAGGAGATTCACATTGAGCTTTGGCGAAGCCTTCGCCTCTTCGACGGCCTCTGCAGTTTGCAAACCTGGGTCTATCGCGTGGCCCATAACGTGGCGGCATCGCACATCGTGCGCAGTCGGCGAGCGTCGGCCCGCTTAGTCGATCTTGAAGCGCTTGAATCCGAGCCCGGTTTCGTTGATGGCGAGATGCATGCGAACCGGAACTATTCCGTTTCGAGGCTGCTCGAGCGGATCTATCGGCTCAACCCGCTTGACCGGCAGATCATCCTGCTCTATCTGGAGGGTGAACAAGCAGCTTCGATCTCGGAAATCACCGGCCTATCCGCATCTAATGTGGCCACCAAGGTTCACCGTATAAAGAGGCTGCTGACGAAGCACGCAGGCGAAGGAACAATCCATGCAGAACGATGAGCGGGAACAATTCCACGAAGAATTGTGGAAGTCTCAGGAGGTATCGCAATTGCAGATGACGACGGAAGAAGTATGCGCGAAGGCGCACAAGCTCGAACGTACCGGCATACGAATGTACTGGGCAATCTTTATGTTCATGGTGGCAGCGACGTTGTTGTATGTGTATAGGCTGACGCAGTTCCACCAACCGTGGCTTATCTCGGGAACGGTTTGGGCAGTCGGAAGTCTCGGTTACACCATGTGGGGATTGATTCGCAATGGTCCCACGAGAATGCGTCCCGCAGAACCATGCATCCATTTCCTGGTGCGGGAGTTCGAGGCTAAACGCCGAGGATTGCTGTTGGTGCGCCAGCTGGCATTGTTGTTTGTGCCTACAATCCTTGCCATGTGGTTGGGAGGTGGGCCTGGCACTCGGGGCGAAAGCATTTGGGATCCAATCGCCTTGGTTGCTCAGGCTTCTCGAAGGGCCCGCTTTATCGGTCGCAATGGCTCTGATCGTCGCTTTCGTCTGCTTCGCGTTCTCACGAGAGGCGCGGAAGGTCAACCGCGAAATCGAAAAGCTAAAAATGTTGTAATGAAGAAAATACCTGCTGATGGCCTCCCTCGCATACGCCAAAAGATGATAAAGGAGAAAAGCCAGATCGAGCATTCATGATAAGGCGCTGATCCCGAAATTATGGACGTCTTTTCTCAAGCACGCCGCAGCGCCATTATGGGGCTGGTACGTTCGAAGGATACTCTGCCCGAGATGACTGTTCGGAGGATGCTGCATGGAGCAGGGTATAGATATCGGGTCCACGTCGAAACCCTTCCGGGCCGACCCGACGTTGTATTCTCTGCGCGAAAGAAGGCGATCTTCGTTCACGGGTGTTTCTGGCATCGTCACAACTGCCCTCGCGCGACTCTGCCAAAATCCAACTGCGATTATTGGGAAGGCAAGCAGATCCGAAACGCGGAGAGGGATAAACAAGCGACGCTGGCCTTAAAGAAATCGGGGTGGAAAGTGCTGGTCATTTGGGAATGTGAGATCAAAGATGCAAAGAGGCTTCATCGCCGTTTATTACGTTTTTTGAGGGACGGATAACATGCCGGAATTGCTCACCTGGTTTGAGTTTTTTGCCGGCGGCGGAATGGCGCGTCTTGGTCTCGGCAACCAATGGAAATGCACCTTCGCCAACGAATGGTGTCCGAAGAAGGCGGCGGCATACCGCGCACACTTCGGGCGATGCGATGAACTCAAAGAAGACGATGTAGCTAATCTGAGTACTGGCGATTTGCCGGGTACACCGGAAATGGTGTGGGCCTCGTTTCCATGTCAGGATCTTTCGCTTGCTGGAATGGGTGCGGGGTTGAAGGGCGAACGCAGCGGGAATTTTAAGCCGTTCTGGACCTTGATTGGCAAGCTGGTTGACGAGGGCCGCGCACCGCGCATTATTACCCTCGAAAACGTAGTCGGCGCACTCACGTCGCACGCGGGTAAAGATTTCGAGACTTTACTAGGATCTCTGACGAAAACAGGGTATTGCGCTGGAGCGCTGGTCGTTGACGCCGTGCGATTTGTGCCCCAATCCCGTCCGCGCCTCTTCATTGTGGCCGTTCGACAAGATACACCTATTGCGGCGAATTTACATCTGAAATACCCCATCGCCGCATGGCATCCTCCCTCCCTTAGGAAAGCATATGCGGTGTTGCCGAAATGGATACAGGACCATTGGATGTGGTGGAACTTGCCTGAGCCAAATGAGCCAATTAAGAAGATGTCGGAATTGATAGAACGCGAACCAGTCGGGGTTAAGTGGCACACCAAAGAACAGACTCGAACTTTGATCGGCATGATGTCCGACGTGAACAAAGCGAAGTTGTGTGAAGTTCAGGCATACGGAGGACTGGCGATTGGGACCGTATACAAGCGCACCAGGGCAGACAAAAACGGAGCAAAAGTTCAACGGGCCGAAGTCAGGTTCGACGAAGTCTCTGGGTGTCTCAGGACCCCTGTAGGCGGTTCTAGTCGTCAGACCGTGCTCATCGTGGAAGGGAAGAGCGTCAGCTCACGACTTCTTTCTCCTAGAGAAGCGGCAAGGCTGATGGGGGTGCCGGAATACTATCCGATTCCTGGCAATTACAACGAGGCCTACCACCTTTTTGGCGATGGCCTTGTCGTACCCGCAGTTGCTTGGCTCGGAAAACACCTTATCCGCCCGCTTGCACTTAGCAAGAACGTTGAACAGATCAGCGAGTATGTAGCTTAGCGGATGCCGGACGAAAAGCACGACGGGCCCCCTACAGAGCTTGATTTCGAAAAGGCTCTGATGTTCTTCACGCATACATGTATGGACCGCTTCAAGGAAAACTTCGTCTATATGCGGCTCGTCACGTGCGTTCTGCTGGTACGGTTATGTCCTCTGACTGGGAAGTATTTGCTTCGATTCTAGTCAAGGATCTTGGCAGAAGATTGGCTGCCGGGATCGACTTATCAAACAACGAGGTCAAATCGGCGGTCGAGGGCGGCAGCTACGAGTACCAATACCACAAGAACACGGGAGTGCAGAAGTTGGCACAGGACATGAAGATCGGTCACCTGTTTTTCGCACATGCCGACAATTTGCGAAGGGTAAATCTTCGGTATGCCCACGGCGGCCAACTTAAAGAGTTCTTTAGCAAGTGGCTCGAAGAATATCCTGATCCTTATCCTCAGCGTTATCGAAAGAACATTCCGTTCGGCTGGGTTGAGAAAAACGGGATACTACTTATGAGCTTGGTAGATGGAGAAGTTGCGTTCCCAACCTCAGCGGCCCACACTTATAGATCGAAAAGCTAAAACAGTGAGAGTGTTGCCTGACGGGCACGTAGCCGCGCCCTTCCCATCGGTAATCGTAGGGGCTTGACACTTTTCAAAAAACGTGCGACACTCCCATCAGTAAACGATGGGAATAAAATTACCACCGGGAGAACTGCTGCCGGGCACACTCGATCTTCTCTTGCTTCGAGTCCTCGCGGTTGAACCGATGCACGGCTATGGTATCGCGCAGCGTCTGAAACAAGTCTCGGACGACGTGCTGCAGGTCGGTGAAAGCTCGCTCTACCCAGCTTTGCAGCGGCTGCTGATAAACGGCTGGGTGAAAGCGGAATGGGGTGCATCCGAAAATAATCGTCGCGCGCGCTATTACACCCTGACTACGGGAGGACGAAAACAACTCGCCTTCGAGCGCGAAGAGTTCAACCAAATGGTGGGCGCCATTCAAAAAGTGCTGGAAATGGCGTAATTTATGCTGGACCGTTTACACCGCACATGGCGACAATTTCTGTTTTGGACAAGACGCGATCGCCTCACTCGGGAGCTCACCGAGGAATTGGATCTGCACGTTCGCCTGAAGCAGGCTGGAGCAAAAGATGAGCGAAATCTTCGGTCAATGGGCAATATGACGCTCGCCAAAGAGGAAAGCAGAGATATGTGGGGCTTTGTATCGATCGATTCTTTACTGCAGGATATTCGCTATTCACTTCGGGTCATTGGGAGGAATCCCGGCTTTGCCCTCATTGCGATCCTCTCGCTCGCTCTCGGCATCGCCGGTAATACTGCAATTTTCAGCATCATCAACACTCTGCTGATTCGGCCGTTGCCGTTCCACGAGCCAAGCCGCCTCTTGCGGATTACCGAGCTCTATCCCAAGGCGATCTTCGAACAATTTCAGCAGCGCTCGAAAACAATGGACATCGCATTCGTTGGTCCAGGGTCCGAGTTCAACCTGACAGCTCTTGGACCCGCAGCGCGAATCACGGGAAGCGAGACCTCCGCCAACTTCTTCTCCGTTCTTGGAGTACCGGTTGAAAGAGGGCGCTCCTTCGAGCCCGGAGAGGATCGAGCTGGGAATGACGGCGTCGTGGTACTGAGCCATGAGCTATGGAAGACGAGATTTCACGAGGAGCCCGACATTCTGGGCCGCACAATTACTCTGAGCGGCGTCAACCGGCAAGTGGTCGGTATAACCCAGGCAAGCTTTTCTTTCCCATCGGCAAAGGTGCAATTTTGGATCCCCGCACGAATCGACCCAGCCAATGCGGAGGATTACTGGGGCGGCTTGTTCGTACCCCTGATCGCCAGGCTTCGGCCGGATGCAAACGTGGAGCAAGCGCGTGCCGAAATACATTCCTTGGCTGCGCGAGTCTGGAAGCTCTTCCCATGGCCCATGCCTAGACGCTGGAATGCCGGTTCAACCGTAATCTCTCTACAAAATGACATTGCCGGCGAAACGAGTGCCAAATTATTTGTACTGCTGGGCGCAGTCGGTACCGTGCTGATCATTGCGTGCGCCAATGTCGCCAGCTTGCTGCTTGCGCGCGCAACTACCCGGCGGAAGGAAGTCGCTATGCGCGCCGCGCTCGGAGCCGGTACGGGAAGAATTGTACGTCAGCTGTTAACTGAAAGCGTGGTGCTTGCGTTGACCGCCGGCGTAGTGGGCGTTCTGCTCGGAACCACCTCGCTCTCGCTGTTTCGATCCGTAGTTCCGGCCGGGATGCCCGGAAACGCTCAGGTTAGTTTAGATTGGCGCGTGTGCATTTTCGCTGCGGCGTTATCTATTCTCACCGGTCTGTCTTTCGGAATTGTTCCGGCGCTGCATGCCAGACAACTTGACCTTGTCGAAGCAATGCGGACTGGCAGCCAGCGTTCTGCAACCCGGTCATGGATGGCATTGCGGAGCTGGCTCATCTCAGGCGAAATCGCCCTCACTGTCGTTCTCGTCGTCGGCGCCGGCCTGCTGATGAAAAGCCTGCGCGATCTCACCGCCGTGAATCCCGGCTTCAATTCTCAAAGGATACTGACGGTAAAAATCAGCCCGGACGAGTCTTTCTGCCGCCAGCGCGAATCGTGTACCGCGTTCTATAACCGCCTGCTTGAGCAAGTGCGCGGAATCTCCGGCGTCGTTGACGCAGCAGCTGTCAACACGGTACCGCTGGATGGCCAAATTCCGGCAATCCCCGCCGACGTGGAAGACCATCCGAGATCGGCCGATTTTCCGTCTCCGATGCTATGGACCGGCGCGGTTACCCCAAACTATTTTCGACTGATGCAGATTCCGCTCGTTTCAGGAAGAGTGTTCACGGTCGCCGATGGGCCTAGCGCTCCGCCCGTTATCCTGATTTCCGCTTCGACGGCAAAGCGTTTCTGGCCCGGCGCCAGCGCCATTGGCAAGCACGTCAAGAAATCGGGCGAGCCAGGCTGGAGAACGGTCATCGGCGTGGTGGCCGACGTTCGGCAGTTTAACCTCGCCAATCACTCTCCGGGTTCAATCAGCGGGGCGATATACATGCCATACGCTCAGGCCGTACAGGGCAACGGCCAAATTCCAGCCGTGATGAATTTAGTGGTTAAGACTGCCGCGGCTGCGGATCATGCCGCGGCGGATCTCCGCCGTGTTGCCATAGAAGCCAATCCAGACGTTCCCGTGGGCAGAGTGCTGGGCCTGACGGATATCGTCGGAGACTCTATCTCTGGCTTCCGCTCGACAATTTGGGTGTTTCTCAGTTTTGCCGCGGCTGCGCTCGTTTTGGCGGCAATCGGGCTTTATGGGCTGATGTCTTACTCGGTATCGCAGCGCACCTATGAGATCAGCGTGCGCATGGCTATCGGAGCTCCGGCAAGCAGCGTGGTCAGGCTGATACTGAGCCAGAGTTTGCGAGTTGCGCTGTTTGGAGTCGTTGCCGGAATTGGGTCCTCGTTCCTGCTGACGCGCTTCCTGTCGGGAATGTTATTCGGCGTTACAGCTACCGACCCTCTTACCTTTGTTGTTGTTTCACTTCTCGTCTTTATGGTCGCGGTTACCGCCAGTTCCATTCCGGCATGGCGAGCCGCCCGCATCGACCCCATCCGAACTTTGCGCGCGGAATAGCGTCAGTCCCCAGCGCCCGCTATACCGGCCCAACGGAGCGCGTCCTCTTCGTTTGGCGAAGGCCCGCATTGCGACGGGCGTACCGTTCTTGAACGTATACACGTCGGCCAGTATTGCATATCCACAAAGCCCAGCAGCACAGCAAGCCCGCATCATGCTTACGCAGTTCAAGTCCGACGCGTGTTGACGTGTCCCCCCCGCAAATACTGACCCGTCAGCGAACGCTTCTCCTTCAGCAACTCCATCGGCGTCCCTTCAAAGACAACCTCGCCTCCCTTGCCGCCGCCCTCCGGGCCGAGATCGATGATCCAATCCGCATTCCGGATGACGTCGAGGTTGTGCTCAATGACGATCACGCTGTTCCCGCCATCGACGATCCGGTCCATGATGGTCAGCAAGTGCGCGATGTCGGACATATGCAGCCCGGTGGTGGGCTCATCCATGACGTAGATGCTTCCATCCTTGTGCAATTCGCTGGCGAGCTTGATGCGCTGACATTCGCCACCAGAGAGCGTCGACAGCGGTTGACCTAGCGTCAAATAACCCAGGCCCACATCTCGCATCGCTTCGAGCTTCCGGACGATCTCTTTGCGGCTGAAGAACTCGAGCGCCTGCGCTGCGGTGAGCTCGAGCACGTCGCTGATGGACTTTCCTTCGTACTTGTAGGCCAGCACTTCGTCTTTGAAGCGGCGGCCCTGGCACACTTCGCAGGGCGACTTGAATTCGGCGAGATAGGCCAGGTCGATGTAGACCACTCCGCTGCCGTTGCAGCTTTCACATGCGCCTTTGGAGTTGAAGCTGAAGAGTCCGGCGTCGACTTTGTTCGCCGCGGCGAACGCCTTCCTCACATCGTCCATCACGCCCGTGTACGTCGCGGGATTCGAACGCGTGGAGGCGCCGACCGCGGACTGGTCGATGACCACCGCCTCGGGATGTTCGACGAGAAACACCTCATTGATGAGCGAGCTCTTCCCCGAGCCGGCGACGCCCGTGATGACGGTGAGCACGCCTTTAGGAATGTCGACCGAAACGTTCTTCAAGTTGTTCGCGTGCGCGTTCTTGATGTGCAGCGCACTCTTACCGGTACGAACGTTCTTCTTGATCGGCAGCTCCTGAGTGAGATGTTTTCCAGTCAGAGTGGCCGAATGAAGAAGCTTTTCGTACGTCCCTTCAAAGACGACGTTGCCTCCGTTGGTTCCAGCCCCCGGTCCGACGTCGATCACATGGTCCGCGGCTTTGATGACGGCCGGATCGTGTTCGACCACGATGATCGTGTTGCCTTTGTCGCGCAGTTTCCCGAGCAGCTCATTGAGACGATGAACATCGCGGGGATGCAGTCCAACACTGGGCTCATCGAATATGTACAGCACATCCACCAGACTGCTGCCGAGGTGCTTCACCATCCTCACGCGTTGCGATTCGCCGCCCGAAAGCGTGCCCGTTTCGCGGTTGAGACTGAGATATTCGAGTCCAATGCCCACCACATTTTCGAGGCGCTCCGTCAGTGCGGCGACGATGGGCGCGGCCTTGGAGTCTTTGATCCTCCGTGCGACTTCGATAAGCTGACCGCATTCCATGGCGCACATTTCGGCAATGTTGTGGCCATTGATCTTGCTCGCAAGGGCAGCCTGGTTGAGGCGCGCACCCTTACATAGAGGGCAAGGGCGCGGTTTCAGATACGGCATGACCGCTTTTTGCGTTCGCTCCGAGAGGGTCTTGATATCCCGGCGCACATAGTAACGTTCGATTTTCTCGATGATGCCCAGGTATGTCAGGTTGATAGAGCGGTTGCCGAACTTGGCTTTGAACTTCTTGTCCTTGCCATGAAGCAACAGCTCCATTTCATCCTTTGTGAACTTGCTGAGCTTCTTGTCGTTGTCGAAGAAGCCCGACGCCGAGTACGCGTGCTGCTCCAAGTCGGCAAAGAAGGGCACCTGCACGGCTCCTTCATTGAGCGACTTGGACATATCGAGAAAATCATCCGAAACGACACCAACTTTTTTCCCCAAGCCGCCGCATTCGGGGCACCTGCCGCGTGGATCGTTGAACGAGTAATGGATGGCCCCGCCCGCTGAAGGTTTTCCGATGCGCGAAAAGAGCAACCTCAGCACTCCGTAAATATCCGTCACGGTTCCGACGGTCGAATGCGAGCCGCCGCCGAGCCGTTTCTGGTCGACGATGACGGCCATGTTGAGGTTTTCGATCGCATCTGCGTCGGGTTCGGGATACTTCGGCAGGAAATTGCGGATGAAGAGGCTGAAGTTTTCATAGAGCTGCCGCTGGGCCTCCGTCGCGATGGTGTCAAAGACGATCGACGATTTCCCGGAGCCGGAGACGCCGGTGAAGATGGTGAGTCTCCGCTTCGGGATGCGAACCGAGACGTTCTGGAGGTTGTTTTCCCGCGCCCCGCGAATCTCAATGAACTCGTCCATGTGTTTTTTCCTATCGATCACGCTGTTTCATCGCGCGCCAATCACCTGTACCAGACCGTAGCAAAATCGACGAGGACCGTCCACACGCGATGAACTCGCCGGCCCCTCCCGGCACCAGATTGATGGGCGCAAAGTGGTACTCGCCCCGCACGACGTGAAGTACAGGCGCGAGAATCATGACTAGCCTCAGGCCGAGGGCAGCAAACGGCGTGGGCTTCTTTTCGAAATAAGTCGTCGAAGGGCATGGCCTTTCCACATCCAAAGTCCCGAAAGGACAAGTATAGGAAGGAAGACAAATCGAACAGCGGGGGCGTACTTTGGAATTTCTTCGAACGGACTATAAATATAACCGAGTATCGGAATACTAAAGACGATGTGAATCCAGCGAAGAATCGAACGTTTGGCGCCTTGGTTCATGATTGATGTCTGCATGGTTTTGCGATCACCTCGATTCACGAATTTTGAGCCGCCTTGAGCGGCCAACCGGGCGTTTCAACGCTGAACTGCTTTGCGTACTCCGTGTTCAATCGCTGCCAGTTGAACTTCATCGCCTCAGCGCCAACGATGCGGCCGATGGGAGTTCCGTTGAGAAGGCGATCCAGAACATCGAAGCAGATGTGCCACCCGGCGGCGCCCCACGAAATGAAGCGGCGATCGATGTTGTGCCAGAGCGTGAGGCGCGTGCCGCCGCTAACGCCTTCAAGTTCCCACCGGATATCGTTGCCGCCCCAGTCGTACTCAAGCACCTTGGGAGCCTCGGCTCGCGTCACTGTTGTTTCGGAAACCTGCGGCGTGGGCGCTCCCACCGTCGTGAGCTTCACCGTGCTTCCAACCGTACCCAGGCTCCCATCGGCTTCAAAGGGAGCCCACTCGCGCAGATGCGCTGGGTCGGTAAGCGCCCGCCAGACTTTTTCCGGCGAGTGGCGCAGTTCTCTGACTAGAATGAGCGTCCACTTCTCTCCGTCCTTTCCTACCTGCGCCCCGCTGGCGGGACCCGGTGCGTACTGCTCGCGATCGGTCATCTTCTTCTCCTTGTCTTCCTTTTCGCTGGTGTTAACGAGCGCACAGGGCGTTTGGCGCCCGTTGTGCGCGATTCAGATGGATCCATTCGGTCGAGGTGGTGTTCGAGAGCATCTAAGTGAGCGGACCAGAACCGGCGGACCGGAGCCAGCCAGGCATCCACCTCCTGAAGTGGTTCAGGTTTCAGCCGGGTAGAGACGCCGCCATTCAAGCCGCGGCCGTCGGCGCCCCCAGGCTGCCAGCCTGCTGAACGACCTCCTTTAATAGCTGCCAACTGGGTGAGCTGAATGAGGTTGCCGCAGGTGTCGTTCAGCTTCGCAATGGTCGCGTAGGTCACGTCGGTGGGCGGCATCGTGAACTCGGCGCCGCGGGCCTTGATCCGCTCGCAGTCGCCCTTGACGTCGCCGGTGTAGAACATGGCTGCGGGCTGGCCTTGTTGAAACATCGCCTGCTGATACGCTTTGGCTGCGGGGTTGTCGTTTAGCGCCAGCTGCAGCTCAGTGCCGTCCAGTTCCTCGGGCGAGGCCACGGTCAGCCAGCGAAATGGGCCCTGACTGAAATCGGCCTTCTTGGCAAAGCCCAGTACCTCCGTATAGAAGCGCAGGGCCTTTTCCTGGTCGTCCACGTATATGCTGGTCAATTTGATTTTCATTTTGTTTCTCCTTTGTCACGTTCGCGGTTTGGGCCGCGCCGTCTTCTCCTTGTCTTCCTTTTCGCTGGTGTTAACGAGCGCACAGGGCGTTTGGCGCCCGTTGTGCGCGATTCAGATGGATCCATGCGGTCGAGGTGGCGTTCGAGAGCATCTAGGTGAGCGGACCAGAACCGCCGGAACGGAGCCAGCCAGGCATCCACCTCCTGAAGTGGTTCAGGTTTCAGCCGGTAGAGACGGCGCTGTGCGTCCACCGTGGATTCCACGAAACCGGCCTCGCGCAGCACTCGCAGGTGCTTTGACACGGTCGGCTGCGGCATGCGAAGTTGACGCTCGATCTCTCCAACCGACTGTTGTGACGAGACCAGGAGGCTCAATATCGCGCGGCGGTTCGGCTCCGCAATGATTTCGAACACAGATTCCACTCTCTTAACATACTCCACAGAGTATATGCGCGTCAAGGTATATAGATTGGAAGCCCGGGCAATGGTTTCAGTCGGCGTGCGGGTGGCCCCTTTTTCCGCTAGCGGCATCCTTCCTCCGCTGCGCTGGATAGGTTTCACTCGACGAAGCTGAACACTTCCCGCACAATCGAGAAGCCAACATCGCTATGCTCCGATGGTGTTCGGAATCGTCCCGGAATGCCGCTCGGTTTCTTCTATGGCGTCATTAACCTCGCCTCAAAGAGATCTATTCATTGAGGCTTCCAGGCTCTAAGTGATTTAAGCTAAGTGCCGGCAGCGCCTCATCTGCGGTATACGTCAAAATCCATTCCGACCCTGCGCCTTCCACCGTGAACTCCCGCCCATGTGCCGGTACCATCCAGCATTCTCCCGCCGTAAACGCGGCCCCGGCAATCTGCCCGGAACCCTTTACGCAAATCAGTAGCAAATAATATTTAAGCCCGCCTGCCACTTTCAGCAAATCCTTCACCCGCAGCCGCTCAATTCGAAAATAACTGCACGCCACCAGTTCATCGCGGCCTTCGGCAAGCGTCAATTTGTCCACCCCATATTGATGTGGCCCCAAGTTCGAAACCTTCATGCCATGGTCAAGGTGCAATTCCCTAGGCCTTCCGTAGTCATACAGGCGATAGGTAATATCCGAATTCTCCTGTACCTCGCATACCGTCAGCCCCGCGCCAATCGCGTGTACCGTTCCCGCCGGGACGAAGATCGTGTCGCCTGCCCGTACCTGGTGCCAGTCGAGCAGTTTTTCAATCTCGCCCGAACGTGCGCTCTCCTCCAGCTTCTCAGGGCTAAGCGACTCTTTGAACCCCACTGCTACTTCAGCGGGCGGTTGTGCATCCAGCACGTGCCACGCTTCCGTTTTGCCGAGGCTTCCATGGTGCTTCCGGGCGTAATCGTCGCCCGGATGTACTTGTACGGAAAGCCTCTCTGTCGTGAAGAGCAGCTTTACCAGCAGCGGGCAGATGCCTGGATGAGCTTTATCGAAAGCTTCGCCGAGTATCTCCGGATGGGCAGAGATGAGACCCCCTAAGGTTTCACCCGTTTTTGCTCGATTTTCTTCAAAGGTAAACCAGACTTCGCCGATACGTTGCTTTACAGGAGTTTCCGGGAAGAAAGGAGCCAAGCTTTCTCTTCCCCAAACCCGCTCTCGAAAGATTGGCAGAAGTTGAAATGGCCCGTCGAAGGAATTTTTGAATGACATGTCTTCTTTTTGAGAACTCCCAACCCCCGAAACCACAAACTTATTTCTTTGGAAAGCAATCTAACAAAGTGCAGAGGCCGTGCTTATTGTCGCGACCGTTTTGCGGAAGTTCCATGGAACCAAGGAGTTTCACATGATCTTTATTGTCGCTGTTACGGTCTTTATTGGAATCTGTGCCCTGTCGCTCGTTGGTTTAGGTGAATCACATATGCGCGTTACGCGTCTCCTCGATGAATTGGAAGAAGATAGTTCTGCCAAGCGGGAAGCTGAAGTCCCCGCTCCTGCCATTGCATCTCAAGCGCCCAAGCTCGATGCTTTCGGCGAACTCGGCTTCACTCGCTCTCTTCTCGCCCTAAGTAAAGTTCGCCTACTATATCCCTGTGATTTTCCAGCACCCGTGAACGACGAATCTTCATCGTTGGTGTCAGTTCGCCCTCGTCAATCGAAAAATCGCGAGAGAGAACTCTAAACCGCCGGATACGTTCAAAGTCGGCCAGTTGTTTGTTCACACGTGACACGGCCTCCTGTACGGCTTTGGCCACGGGTTCGGAATTTACTAGTTCAGAGCCATCGCCATTTTGTCCCGCCGCTCCTTTGAGGGTTTTCAAATTTGCAGTGTTTAACGTGAGGATTGCCGTCACATACGGCTTCTTGTCCCCGATGAGCATCACTTGGTTCACCACCGGCTCCATCTTGAACAAGTTCTCGATGCGCGCCGGATAAATTTTTTTCCCGTTTGACGCGACAATAAGCTCTTTCTTACGGCCGGTTATGTACCAGTAACCATCCGCATCCGTCTCCGCGATGTCGCCCGTTGAAAACCAGCCATCGTCGCTCATTACCGATTGGGTGGCGGCTTCATCTTGGTAGTAGCCCATAAAGAGACAAGGTGTTTTGAGTTGCAGTTCGCCGTCTTCCGCCAGCCGGGCCTTCACGCCAGGCAGCATTTTGCCAATGCTTCCCGGTTTCGGCCTGGCAAGCGGGTTGAAACAGACTACTCCAGCTTCCGTCAGTCCATAACCCTCCACCAGCGGCATCCCAATGCCCGCAAAGAACTCGGCCAAATCCTTCCCCAATGGTGCAGCGCCCGATGCCGCAATCCGCAGCGGGCCGCCCAGCCGTTCCCGCACCTTTGAGAACACTACTTTATTTGCCACCTTCAACGTTCGCGACATCCACGCCGGCAGTTCCTTGCCCTCTTGCCGGAGCCGATCCGCTTCCAGCCCCAGCCCCAGCGATCCGTGGAAGAGCTTCCGGGCAATCAAAGGCCGCTTCTTCAATTCGTTTGAAATGGTGGTGTACATCCGCTCCCAAACGCGCGGCGGGGCCAAGAAAAAAGTCGGCCTGATGGTCTTCAACTCGGTTGGCAGCCGCCCCAGGCTTTCCGAAAACCAAACCGGTGTACCCATGCGCATGGGCAGCAACTCCAGTACTATGCGCTGCGCAATGTGGGCCGAAGGCAGGAATACAATCGTCGAATCCTCCGGCCCGATCGGCAGTACCTGCGGACCCATATCTATGTTCGCCAGAACCGCCGCATGGCTGGTGATTCCCATTTTCGGCTCGCCCGTCGCTCCGGAGGTTAAATACAAAATGGCGGCATCCTCGGGCGACAGTTCCTCAACGGCGCGCTGCCACGCTTCGGGGTCTCGCTGCAGCAGATCAAGGCCCTTCTGCTGCAAGTTCTCAGCGTAATCGCGCCCACCGCCTCCCCAGTCATCAGAATCACGCGCTCCGGCAGGTTTACTCCGTCCGCGTCCGCCGCTAGTGTTAGATCGGCGAATGTCTTGGGATTCTCAATGAATAGGAAACGCGCATCCGCCGCCTTCAAGTTCTTTACCAGTTCGGGTATCGGATATGCCGTATACAACGCAGCCGATAGGCCTCCCGCACCCATGATTCCCAGATCGACCAGGTAAAACTCCGCGCGCGTTTCGGAGAGCACCAGAACAATCTCACCCTTATTCAACCCCAGTGCCCGCAGCCCCAATGCGACTTCCCGCGAAGTCTTTAGCCAGTCGTTCCAGGAATAGGTGCGATGCGCCTTCCCCGCCTTGCTGCCTGTGGGTTGATAGAGCGCGATTGCATCTCGCGCCTTAGCTGCGGTTTGTTCAAGAACCGTGAATACTGTGCGGCCTGGCATTGAGCGAATTTTAACAGCCGCACTTTGCGACAATCGGGACTTGCCGCCTTACGATGAAACTTTGTCCGTAACCAGCGCAGAACCGGCCTTCCGCCGTCCGCTCGCTTATCGCGAAGAGGCGTTCCTGCGAACCCCCGAATCGCGGCCGCTGCGCATCCTTTCGGAATATCTTTGGCCGCTGGCGCATTTTCAGGAAGAGAAAATTCTCGATACCATCGTTTTCTTCGGCTCCGCCCGCATCGCCGAAATCGGTCCGCTCGCGCGTTACTACGCCGAAGCACGGGAACTGGCCCGTTTGGTCACGCTTTGGGCCGACACGCTTTCCGTGGCATCGCCGGGTCAGGAAAAACGGCACCGTTTTGTGGTAACGTCGGGCGGAGGCCCCGGCATTATGGAAGCCGCTAACCGGGGTGCCAGCGATGCGGGCGGCAAAACGATTGGCCTGAACATCGGTCTGCCTTTTGAGCAACGGCCTAATCCGTATATCACGCCTGAACTCAGCTTCGAGTTTCACTACTTCTTCATGCGCAAGTTCTGGTTTGCGTATCTAGCGAAGGCGCTGGTGGTATTCCCGGGAGGATTCGGAACGCTTGACGAGCTCACCGAAATCCTTACGCTCGCGCAAACCAAAAAGCTCGAAAACAAAATTCTGATTGTGCTCTACGGGTCCGATTTCTGGCACGAGATTCTTAACTTTGGTGCTCTCGTGAAACACGGCATGATCGCCGAAGCCGATCTGGAACTGTTCCGGTTTGCCGATACGCCCGGTGACGCCCTGCGCATCTTGCAGGAAGACCTCACGAAGTATTACCTCGACCCGGAATCGGTACTCACGAAGCCCGCCGAAGGAGCGCCTGAAATCGCCCGTTCCCGCACTTCCTAACGCCACGCACATACTGGGATCGGCGGCGCTTTCGCCATGTCATCGAGCTTTGCCTCTCCAATGGCTCGGCCCATCTTGTCGGGACTTTGAACTTTCAGTTCTGCCAGCGGAATGGCGCACTTCGCTGGCTGCGTCACTCCAATTTGCCATGGTTGCCGCAGCTCGGCCGCAAGCAAAGCGGTCAAATCGTCCGTCGTTAGCTTGTCCGCTCTAAGGCCATTCGCCGGCCTCGCGAATTTGCGGATCGTGAACAAGTCCGTTTTGTCCGCCTCGGCTCCCGCCGCAAGGCCCGCCAGCACGGCCGCTAGTACCATCCCTTTTATCAGCAGCATCGCGTTCCACCTCCAGGTGACAATCCTAGTCCTCTTTGACGTCTCCCATTCGAATTGGTCCCTCATTTGAAACACCTTTTTCGAGCAGTCCTGTGAGTTCTCAGCCAGTCTCCACAACTCGTTCATCGTAGCGGCCGCCTCCAGGATAGAAAAGGCCCGTATGGGCCCAAGGGAGCGGAGGGCTGACTCGGTTAGGGAATGTGGCGCGTGGCGGACCTCGCGGACGGGACTGATGCGAACGGCGCACACGGAGAGCCGTCCCGCTGCATGGATTAGAAAAACTTGGCGGCAAGGGCCTGAGGGCCGCCTGGAAAGTATTTACAGAAGCGAAGGCGACTTGGATGCCGTGCGAGAAGGGGGTATTATTCCCGTGTATAAATATATATAGAGAGCGATGGGGAATAAATCGGCTTTCGGGAGGCGCGAAGGTGCGCGATATCGCCCGGTACCCGGCATGTGATTTGACGAGGCTCAGCATAAGGGACGCACTTTCGAGCGCGAGACGAGAGTAGCGGGTGTCAAGCCGGGTCTGAAAGCAAAACCGCTTGGGAGGGCCTGTCTATGCGGATCAGAAAAAGATTTCGATTTGTGACCGGTTTACGGCTGACTGACAGACTACCTTCCGGCTGTCCAGGAACGCCTGATTTCAGGCATTTAGGGGATTTTTGGGCGTTTGTTTGTGAACTATTTGACTTCCAGCGATTTCGCCGATGATTGTTCCGATTAGATTGGAAATTGTTTGAGGGCGCACAGAGGGCGAAACCCGGGTTTTACAGTTGAGTCGTTCTCTAGTTCCTGATCGTGAACGTGACCAACTGCTCTCTCCTTGCTCGCAGCCACCGTGATCAGGGATCAATCCTCGCAGAATAAATGACGGGAATAGCGGATGGCACATTCCACGTCTTTGCGGTCGTCATCATGCACATGGCAGGGCAGCACGCCAAAGAGTTACACCTTGAGGTCCAAGAACTTCGCTCCCCCAATAACTCGGTAGTTAACTCGAATACTACCGGCCTTTTTGTTCCCGCCAAGTGCGGCAAAGGCCGACTGGGTCAAATCAAGAGCCGCGTTGGCAGCCGGAGGTTTTGCAGGGCCGATGTCAATTAGTGGAACTGTGATCGTCCTGGCCGTATGAATATTGAACACTCGGACTTGCGTCTTCCAAGGGAGTTTCGGGAATGGGGTACCTGAAGTGGCATGGCCTCCGGGAATGGGCAACGCACAACCAAGAGGCGTCGATAGGCCGTCCTGATTGTTTAATACGCCACTTGCGGTATGCCCGTTATCGTAGTTATCATCCTTTCCTCCAAACCATGTGGCTCGGACGTTCTCAACAAGTAGATCATCGCCATCGACGACGACCTTAAAGGTGAACGATCCATCCCCGATCAGCACAACTCGCCCTTGAGTGTCTCTAAACATTTGTTCACCCTCTTGCTTTTCCTATTTACTCTCAATGCCGAGGGTTTCTCTAACTTTCGCCAGAGCCGTACTATCATGTAGCACCTCTTCGAGCACTTGAGTTAGCGATAGGTTACTCCAACGAATCGCCCGCTCTATCAAATAGCCAACAGGGCTGTGCGGCTCTGTCTTTCGAAAGAACGAGGCAATCGTACTCAACTGAACAATGGCGTCTTCTCGCGTCAATACTCCACTCCGAACAGCGACGCCATTATTGCCCCGAGCAACCACGCCGTTGCTTTCCGCCTCCGGAAGCGCCCCCGCAGTAATAGCAACCTCTTCATTCGCGGTAACGTGCGGCTTCGCAGGCGATTCTACCCCTTTACTGCGAAAGATTTGGTCCGTCAGAACGAAAAGCTCCTTTAAAGCTTTCCGAGTAGAGTAAAAGCTCGGTAATTCTTCCAATTGCTGGACTGTAGGCTCGGCCTGAAGCCGCTCGTCGATTGTGACCATGAGGCGTTCACAGGCTTCAGAGCACGTATTAATGTCGTGGTATAAACGCTCATAAAAAGCCCCGTCGGTTTTCGTAGCCGCCTGATCGAATTGCAACTTTCTTGCTATTGCTTCAGCCACGGCCTTTGCTCGGTCTCCGGGATCTTTGTTTCTGCCTGCCTGTTGTCTCTCAATTTCGAGCCCCTGCCATTGCCAGAAAACATAAACTTTCTCGTCACTCGCCTGGGTTATTTGAACCTCGCCAATCACCTTCGGAAGGACGCCGTCCAGCTTCTCCAGCCAGAATGTGCGCTCGTCCAAACCGTCGGCAACTTTAGGGTACATCTCGGTCCAGTAACGCTCGCAGAGTCCGCGAATTAGATTTAGACCCTGCGCAATGCCTTTGAGGCCATTTTTCCTTCCCGCCGCTTCCGTGAAATAAAATGCCAGGCCGAGATCCTTGCTATGGCCAGCGATCGCACGGCTTGCGAGTGAAAACACCTTTGTCCAATCGGCCGTTCGCGCCTCCCCTTCCCGCAGCGCTCCCAAGGGTCCGTCCCGATCCTCAGTTTTCCGAAAGTTCTCAATGTCACCGTAGAACTTTCTCGTGAGTGAATCGACTCCGGCGGGCGAGTCGCCGGGAATCGCAGCCAATAGAGATTCGATCTCACTGTCCTCTTTAACCGCCGCGGCCGAAAGTTCACGGACCGGGTTGACTAAGGTAGAAATGCGTGGCGTCATTGTTTGTATTACCTCCGGGATTTCGCCTAGGCCAGTTGACCTTCCAATTCAGCCGGCAACTGGTAGGCAACGTTTTTCACCACCAGCACCACCACCCCAACGAAGTTTTTCACGGCATGGTTGAGTCGAATGCGCTCTCCGTGATTCGCGGGAACAATGCAGCCGTCGCTGCCCTTCGCGCCGCGGCCATGGATAAAGAAATCATCCGCTCTGCCATGGGGAATCGCGTGCGGAGAAAAGGGGGAGTGTATAGCCTTGGCGTCGCCTTGTCTGCTTAGCTGGATGCACTCATGGTAATCGGGATGATGCGCAACGTAGTGGCACGAATAATGACCCGCCGGAAGCGTCCCGCCGCGTTGTTTGTAGTGGCCGTGCGCGTCCTTGACGGTGCGCGTATTTGCCAGATGACTGGACAAGGCGGATGCCTGGTTGTGCAAATACTGAGTTGCCACCCTGGCGCCGACAGCCGAATGGCCGCGGCTCCCGCCAGAGTACGCCTTGATGTGAAAAGGATGCGCCGTTCCTACCGTTCCAGTTAGTAGTTCTTGGGCGGCATCGTACGTCAAAAGCGCCGTTTTCGTGTTTGGATGCGTCAGATTAATCTCCTCAGATGCTTAGATAAGCTTTCTTACTGCACTCCTGTAACAGCAGGCGACGTCCCGATCGAATTAGCGAGCGTGACGCTTACCGACTGGATCGCGCTGGCAGAGCCAGTGAGTGTGAAGGGGATGGTGAGCGAAAACGCGCCGCCATAGGTCAGTCCGTCGGCGGTGGAAAACCACGCCGCTGATGACGAGCTTACGTCGACAGTGAAAGTGCTGGCGCCCGTGATCTGATCTCCCGATGTGGCCGTAAATGTGAATGTAGCGTTGGTAGCGTCGCGCGTGGTTGAGGTTGCGATAAATTCCACGTCGAACCCAGTAGCGGTCACATTAGTGATCTGAACTTTATTGGCTTCGATGGTCGGTGCGGCCGCGTCGACGGTGATCGTTGAGGTGGATGGTGTCTGACCGGGCACAGTGAGCGTCACAAGAATGTCGCCAGCGACTGTGCCGGGATCGATTGCCGGCAGCGCGACACTGGTGGTCGCACCCGGAATTGCGAGAGTAGTAGTAGTGGGAGCGGCTAGTTTGGTTCCGGCGCTATCCAAAAACGCGGCATCGTTGTAGCCCGCCGGAAGTTCGGCGGCATGGGGAGTAAATGCCAGAGTCAGCGTGCCGGTAAAGGCAGCGGAACTCGGCTGACTCAATTGCACCGTCGCGTTGGTGATGTTCGTGGCGGGTGCCTGCGTTGCAGGTACTTTAAGCGTGAAGATGGGCGTAATGGGTTGCGTACCAGGTGGATTGATAAATAGAGAAATCAATTGACTCGCGCTCTGAGGCGGTGTGCTGCTATCGGTCAAATTCACCGTGAATGTGAAAGTGCCGGTAGCGGTGGGTGTGCCGGTGATGGCTCCCGTTTGGGCGTTCAGCGTTAAACCCGCCGGGAGTGTCCCAGTGGTGATTGACCACTTGTTGTAAGGAGTAGTGCCGTTTTGAGCGCTGAAAGTAATTGAATAGGCCAAGCCCACGGTGCCGGCCAGGCACGGAGGTTTGGGTAACGGTAAGGGCAGAGAGGTTTGTCAACGAGAATGTCGCCGGGCTTGTCGCGCCCGACACCACAGCAGTTACCGAGTAGGCGCCTCCTGTACCGTTGGCGATAAAAGCTGGCGAGGTTGCCACGCCTGAAGCATTGGTTTGCACCCTGGCTGTGGCTCCGCCGCCGGCGAACGTGCCGCTGGCTCCCGAGCTCGGCGCGGTGAAAGTGACGCTGGCATTTGCAACTGTATTACCGCCGGCATCTTTCACTTTTGCTACTAACGGATTGCTGAAGATGCCATTAATTGGCGCGCTTTGTCCGCTGCCGGAAGTCGCGGTGATGGTGCTCGCAGAACCGGCGGTGTTTATCAGTGAAAAAATAGCCGGTGCCGCCGCGCCGGTTACCGTAGCGGTTACGGTATAGGTTCCGGCTGTCGTATTGGCGGTGAGAGTCGGAGATGTTGCCGAGCCCGAAGCATCGGTCTGCACAGTGGCCGTTATAGCGCCGCCGGAAAATTTGGCGCTAGCACCTGAAGAGGGCGCGGTGAAGGTAACGCTGGCGTTTACCACTGCATTGCCGCCGGCGTCCTTGACGACTACGACCAGCGGACTGCCGAAGGCGCTGCTCGCCGCCGCGCTCTGATTGTTGCCTGAGGTCACCGTGATGCTGCCGGGAGCGCCAGCGCTGTTGGTCATGCTAAAGGCAGCGGAGCCGGCTGTGCCAATGCTCGCGGTCACGGAGTAGGAGCCTGCCGTGGCGTTAGCGCTGAAAGCCGGAGAGGTCGCCACACCCGAAGCGTTGGTCTGTACGGTGGCCGTTAACCCGCCGCCGGCAAAAGTGCCGCTGGCACCCGAAGCCGGCGCGGTGAACGTAACGCTGGCATTTGGAACCAGATTGCCATTCGCATCCTTCACGGTAACCACCAACGGATTCCCAAAGGCAGTCTTTACTTGCGCAGTTTGTGTGCCGCCGGAAGTGGCTGTAATGCTGGCCGCAGCGCCGCTCGCGATGGTCAGGCTTAACTGCTGAGGGGCCGTCTTCGCGGGCGCGCCGCTATCGGTCACTTGCACAGTAAATGTGAATGTGCCCGCGGGGTTGGGCGTACCGCTAATCAGGCCCGCGGCGCTTAGTTGCAAAGCTGCCGGCAAGGATCCGGAGGAGATTGACCAACTATAGGGCGGAGTTCCACCTTGCGCTGTGAGAGTAGTCGAATAGGGTGCCCCCGAAGTCCCGCTGGGCAACGGAGACGGGCTGGTGGGATTCAGAGGAGACAGGACGGTGAATGTTTGCGGGAGCGGCGCGGCGGGCGCATAGATGGCGTTGCCGGCTTGTGAAGCCGTGATGGTGCAACTCCCGGCCGCGATAAAGGAGGCGACGTTACCTGAGACAGTGCAAATCCCAGCGGTGGAGGACGCGAAGCTTACCGGCAAACTAGAACTTGCGGAGGCGCTGAGCGTGAGCGTCGTACCGACGGTTTGGTTCAGAATGGGATTGAACGTGATGGTCTGCGGCATACCATTGACGGTGAACGTTTGCGCGACCGGTGCGGCAGGCGCATAGGTGGCATTGCCCGCTTGCGACGCAGTAATGGTGCAGCTTCCGGCCGCGATAAAGGAGGCGACGTTGCCTAAGACAGTGCAAACCCCAGTGGTGGACGACGCGAAGCTTACCGGCAAGCCCGAACTCGCGGAGGCGTTCAACGTGAGTGGTGTGCCCAGCGTTTGGGTCGAGATGGGGTTGAACGTGATGGTCTGCACAACAGTATTGACCGTGAACGTCTGGGAGACCGGAGCGGCAGGCGCATAGGTGGCGTTGCCGACTTGTGAAGCCGTGATGGTGCAATTCCCGGTCGCAATAAAGGAGGCGACGTTGCCTAAGACAGTGCAAACCCCAGTGGTGGAAGACGCGTAGCTTACTGGCAAGCCTGAACTCGCCGAAGCGTTCAACGTGAGTGGTGTACCCACGGTTTGGGTCGGGATGGGGTTGAACGTGATGGTCTGCGAAATAGTGTTGACCGTGACCGTTTGGGAGACCGGAGCGGCCGGCGCGTAGGTGCCGTTGCCGGCCTGCGAAGCCGTGATGGTACAGCTTCCGGAAGCGATAAAGGAGGCGATGTTGCCGGTCACAGTGCAAACCGTAATGGGGGAAGACGCGTAGCTTACCGGCAAGCCAGAACTCGCGGAAGCGTTCAACGTAAGTGGTGTACCCACCGTTTGGTTCGGAATGGGGTTGAATGTGATGGTCTGCACAACAGTATTGACCGTGAACGTCTGGGAGACCGGAGCGGCCGGCGCATAGGTGCCGTTGCCGGCTTGTGAAGCCGTGATGGTGCAACTCGCGGTCGCAATAAAGGAGGCGACGTTGCCTAAGACAGTGCAAACCCCAGTGGTGGAGGATGTGTAGCTTACCGGCAAGCCCGAACTCGCAGTGGCGGTCAACGTGAGTGTTGTACCCACCGTTTGGGTCGGGATGGGGCCGAACGAGATCGTTTGGGCTTCCGGGGCAATAGCGATGCTAAGCTGCTGGGTGGCCGATTGCGCCGGGGAACCGCTGTCAGTCACTTGCACCGTCAACGTCGAGGTACCCGCTGGACCCGTCGGCGTGCCGGTAATGGCTCCAGACGAAGGGTTCAGTTTTAGCCCTGCTGGTAGCGAGCCCGACCCGGGAACGATAGTCCAAGTGTACGGCCCCGTCCCGCCCACCGCGGTTGCCGTCGCCGAATAAGGCGTCCCCACGATGCCCGAAGGCAATGCGGTTGTTGTAATTGTGAGCGGGGCGAGAAGGCGCCCGATGTTATTCCCATTCTGCTCGGTAAACCAGATCGCACCGTCCGGAGTTGATGTAATTCCGAAGGGGAAAGATGCCGGCGAGAGGCCACCGTATTCTTGGATCGTAGGGACGCTTCCCAGTATGACGCGTCCAATCTGATTTCCGACCCCTTCTGTAAACCATAGCGCGCCATCCGCTCCCGCCGTTATGCCCTGCGGGTAACTTCCCTGAGTTGGTATGGGGTATTCGCTGAACATTGGCGTGCCGGTCGTGATGTCAATCCGCCCTATTTGGTTGGCCTTCTGCTCTGTAAACCATAGGGCGCCGTCCGGGCCAGTCGTGATTGCGAACGGATAGCTGTTTGCGGTCGGCACCGCATATTCACTGACCGAACCGGTCGTGGTTATGCGACCGATCTTGTTACTGCTGCTAATTGTGAACCAAAGCGCCTTGTCGGACCCAGAAGTTATATTCAGCAGCCCAGTGTCCGGGGGGCCCGCGAATTCCGAGATAACGGGTCTAGCGCCCGTCGTTATCTGGCCAACCAGATTGTTTTTTTGGTCGAGGAACCACAGAGCTCCGTCTGGACCTGCAGTAATACCGTAGGGTACGCCCGAAGCGGGCAAACTGTACTCGGTAACAGTTTGAGTGGCTCCCGGAGTGATTCGACCGATACTGCTAAGGCTATTGATCGTGAACCAGAGAGCCCCGTCGGATCCCGCCGCGATACCGTACGGCTCCGGTGCCGGGCTGCCTGGCACGGGGGTTTCAGTGATAGGGTTGGGTGTATTTTTCGGATTGAGTTGCCCAATATTGTGACCATCGTATTCCACGAACCACAGGTTGCCGTCTGGCCCCAGCGCGATGCCCTGGGGTAAGCTGGAAGAAGTAGGGATCGGGTATTCTTGGACAGCTTGCGCTGGCAGAATCGCTGTACTCGCTAAAAGCAATATACTCGCGACGACCGCTTTGTTCGGATGAATCAGTTTTTCATATAAATCGCCGATGCTTTCCGGCCGACTCTGCGGTGTTCCCTCGCGAGTTCCGATTGTGTGGCGCATGATCACAAGGGCAAAAAGGCAGATTTTACGTGGAAAAATTTGTTTGGACGGCTTTAGATTGAGCCGTCACTGGGTAAACATGCATATGTTCTCTTCTGGATGAGACCGCGTGTAATGCTTGCAGATTTTCGCCGCAAAACGATAGGCGAGCAGCGAGACAATTCCCACGAGTGCTAATGGCAGCGGCGCCGGTTCCGGCACGTTTGGAAGGTTGTTCGTCGCGTATCCGCCAACTGCCAACGGAAATCCCTCGGCCAGATTTCCATAGTTATAAAACAGGCTTATACTACCGGACGTACCCGGCGAGAGAGCAGTAAAATCCATGGTGGCCAAGAGTACACCGTTCCCGCTAACCGGAGTTGGAAATGCCAGCCCTGCTATACCGTTCGTTTCAGGCGGTGGCGCGCCGAACCAGAGTGGTCCGACAGCGACGTTTGTCAAAGACAGTTGCGCGGTATTGAAAGTGTAATCGAATCCGAAACCAACTATGGGAGCGGAAATGTCCGCCGCAATAACTTCGGTGAACGTTTGTCCCTTGACAAACGAGGCCGCCGATGGGCTAAGCGTGACATCCACTTGAGCGCCCAAAAGTGATCCGCTGATCAGTATTTGACTGAGCAAAAAAGAAACCCTAATCACGTGGTTGTTCATATTGCCTCCAACAAGAGAGAATCATTTTGCATTGAAGAACTGCAGGAATGCCTGGTAGTCCTTGAATGTCACACATCCGTCCGCATCGTAGTCCGCTGCGGGATTGTAACTCGCGCTGCCCTTACAGCTGCCAAACGCTTTCAGGAAGACTAAAAAGTCATTCGTGTTGAGCTTTCCATCACGGTCCAGATCAGCCAGATTAAGCGAATCCGCCATCATCGGAGGACCTCCTGGCGGAAGAGTTTGGAGGTTCTGCACCGCCCTGCTGAAGAACGCCTGCGCTGACTGAAGGGACGGATCGCCTAGGTCAATCTGTTTCATCAAAGAACCCTCAGCCGTACCGCCGGCGCTTGCTCCGCAATAGGGGTTCATCGGCACTGGCGGCCCTATAGCGTATTTGTACTCTTCATCCAGTTTTGTGAGACTGTTAGATAATACATTGAAATCAACTATCGCCCAATCCAGAACAGGCTCGTCTGCATTCGTATTCACGTTGGCCGCTTCTGTCCATGGATTGGGAGGAAAATCATTTACGTCGTAATCCTTGGCTGTCCAATTGGTCTCAATGAAACAAGACGGCGCCGACCCGGAGTCGCTGGCCGGATGCGAAAACCAGCCTGAGGAGCAACTACCTTGAAAAGGGCCGGCACCTACTATGAAACTCGTGGTAGTTCCGACCGGTGTGTAAAGAAGCTCAAAAGCTGGATGAGTCGGCTGGGGTGTGCAAACCAGCTGCAATTTCTCGCCGCTAGCAGCCACAAGAGTTTGCGTTGCCCCGAACTGTCCCCATTTAGCTGTCGTAGCCATGCTTGACGGACAGCTGCCAAAGTTCGTAATTTGCTCAACCTTGACGGCACCCCCAGAGCCGCAGCTGTTCAGTGTGAATTGTGAAGCCTCTAGGCTGAAATAAGCGCTTCCACCAGGCTGAATCCCATTAGGGAACACCGGTCCCACGAAATTGACCCGGCCTGATGAATCGCTGAATTTCGTGAAGGACACGCCGGGACCTTCGTAACCTGTTGGCCCGAAGGGACACCCAGCAGGCGCATTTGGATAGCCGCCACCGCAAATGCCATCTTGATCGAAAGCGAAAATATTCGCGGAGCTGCTAATTGCAATGGAGAATATCGGTCGATTGGAATTGTTCTGTATTCCGACCAGCGTATCGTCAGAACCGTCGAATGGCCCTTGATTCGGATCTAAGAAGACGGCGGGAGTGCTTGCTGGATTAAAAACAATCAAAACTCCACAGCTTGTATCCATACCAACTCCAGGGCACTGATGAAAGGGGGGGGTCGGAGGGTTCGGATTCTGGCCGTTGACCCCTGGAGCGCACAACGCGAGTAACGCGAGGCAAGCTAAATTAAAAGAGCGGAAGTGACGCATGTTTTTCCTCCTTGTCGTGTTTCGACGTGCAAACATTGACTCGCTACCCGAAATCGTCGAGAAGCTATTCCGTAAAAGCATAAGCAGTCCAGATCCAAATGAGGGCTTGATTGCGCTGCTGGTGACTCGCTCGTTATTCCAGAATCGAGCGAAACAACGGGAGACTCCGATGAGGCCGTCGGCTTCAGCAGGGATAAAACTGGAGAGGAAGACAGCAGGAAAGTGCGACCATCCCGGAGAGAGGATAGCGAATCGACTTTGGCGCTGGATAGGACCGGCGTCACAGTTCCAGTTTTCAGCTGGATTGTCCACACCTTTCCATTGCGTGAGTCGGCAGTCGCGATCACGTCACCATCCTTAGTCACCGTCAGATGGTCCGTCCGCATGCCTTGCGCCAGGATGTGAACGGCGGTAGGCGCCTCGCTCACATTCTCCACCAGCGTGATCGTCTTCTGCGTTGCGTCGCTCACCACGAGATCGTGGGTCTTCGGCAGGAACGACCATGCGAGGGGCGCGTAGTCCCCAGATAGGGGTCGCCAGCCTTTGTCCGTCGCAAATTGTACTTGTCCAGTAACGTCTTCCGTTACGATTAGCGATCCATCATCTGTAACGGCAATTCTTATTAGTTCTCCTACCAACGCCACGGAGAAGTGCTCCCTGATAGCAGGCTTAGCAGGCAAATCGACCACCACTTGCAAACTTCCGAGAGTTTTCGAATATAAAGCCGCCGACTCACCCCTGGGACTGAAGGCAACAAGATCGGGATGCGCCATCCCACCCTTAATCGGAGTTAACAAGTCCTTCTCACCGATCAGGGTCGCTGTGCCCAGACGCCAAACGGCTACCGGATCGTCCGACGATTGCTCAACGATTGCGTAAAGCTGTCTTGGCGGGAGATACAGCCGCTTGCTGTTCTCGGGAACTGCTATCGAGCCGCCGAGTTGAGGCGCTTTCGCCGTTCCAAGGATGGCGTGAAGCTCCGCAGGCGCAGGACCAAGAACATATCCCAAGACCGGCGGGCCAGCTACAGAAGTTCTGGTCTCCGCCCCGGCTAACAGATTTGGAACGGCGGTACCGGCCGCGAGTGGTGCCCCGGGCTTGATGCCAACCGAGCGGACCTGTGCACCTGGCATCAGAATGACTGAGTATATGGCGAGCCAACAAATCCTCATCTGGACCTCTGCTGCATCCGAACCTTTGCGTTCAATGGGGAACTCCGAAGGTTCCACCCGTGCCGACGCCGATGGTGGCTGTGGTTATGGCTGTGGCGGGGGAACTGCTTCCATGGTGCGCGAGTCCGACACCAACCCCCACTGCCGCCGCTGCCCCCACACCTACGATCACGCCGATGATTCCCGCCGAAAGCCCCGCAGCTCCCGCACCTGTCGCTACCGCCACTGTTCCGCCTGCTGCTGCCGCAGTTGCTGCCGCAGCCGCTACCGTCAAGACATTGGTCATGGAGATGGTCGCGGTTGTCGAGATGGTCGCGGTTGTTGCGAGCGGCGACGAAACAGTAGCGGAAACGCCGATCTGGAAACTGCCTGGATTCACTGGCTTCAAGGCCAGCGCGGTGGCTCTACCGTTTGTGTCGGCGATCATAGTGATCGATCTTGAGCCGTTTGAGAACACCACGCTCGGACCGTTGATTGGAGAGGTGAAAGTTACCGCTGCGCCAGCCACCGGATCGTTATTTCGGTCGCGCACCACAATCACGGGTGTAACGGCGGTTTTTTTCTTGAGGATGTTAATGCCCCGGTCGCCTTTGAGAATTTCAATATGCAATCCGGGCGCAGCAGGTGCATCTTGTGCCAGAGTGCCTGGTTGTGTCCTCGGTCTGAGCAACTCCGGGTAAGGAATCAGCGGGGAGAAGGAAAGCTGAGCACTGGCAACAACCGTTCCCAGACTGGCGAACAATACATACCATAGGGCCCTGGGTACGAACGAAAACGCAATCGACATTTCCCCTCCGACTCCGAGAAAGCCATAACAGAGCAGTAACTCTTATAGAGCCATTGCCTCACTACGACCAGACCATCGAACGAGTACAATGACCCGCACAATGCGAATCAATGGTATACGACAACTCCCCACAAAGCAAGAGGAAATTTGTGGGAATTTTGCCTCCATCGTGATGTGTTAGGAGTCTTACACTTCGCCCTCTTACCAAGCTAATTAACTCCAAAGCCTTGGTTGAAATAAGGCAGATATTTGGCGGCGAGCGATTTGAAACCGTGTGCTGTTCGGATCAAGAACTCCAGGCGCGGTTTGCTCAAGAGGTGCCAAGTCTCCTGGCCAATGCCGTCCGCACGAAGCGGGGTCCGTAGAGTAAGTGAACCACGCTTCATTGCGAATTTGCGGATTCCTCAACCTTCCACCCCTACAGGTCGACGGATGATCTTATTACGGTTCAAGCCCGTGGACACAAGGAGGCGACAGGGGAGTTAGGAGAGTGACCAAATTACAAGGATCAGTAGGCTAGGCTTGAAAGCGCAATTAAGCCTTTCGCCTTTACCCATCATTCCTGGGTCTCGCCATAAATCTACGCGCCGGTAGATGCGCCAACGTCTTGGATCGAGAGAGCACCAACGAGCTCCAGCAGCGCGACCTCGTACGAATTACGGTTCCTCCATCCGGTGAAATTGAAGGTGGGGGCTGGCACTCTACTCGAGTGAACTGATTCCTCATCTAAAACGAGCGCAAATATGATCTGCCGTTTCTCCTCCAACTGTCTCTGAACGGTAGATCTAACAAGCGTTTGTAATTCACTATCCACATCGTAACCTTTGCAAAGCACAAGTAATAACCTATCATTTAAGTAGACAGCGTTATCGCGTGGATGTAACTCCGATACGAAGTGGCACCGTAAACCCTTCTTTTGCAAATCAGCAGAAAGCAGGTGGACGAAGTCCTCCCCAGCGCTTGGGTGTGCAAGGAAACACGAGCCGAACTCGATCGGCTGATTTAACCAACAGCTTAAGTAATCAACAAACAAATCAGAGGCACCCGTTCCTCTCAGAAACGCCTTGAAAGCGTCGTTCGACTCGAGGATCGATTCGACACCCACGGTGGATGCGCTTTCATGAACTACATTTTCAAGTCCAACTGCAGACCGCAAATCGATCGAAGCGAAAATCGTACCGCCCACGGTAGCGTTGTCAAACTTCGTGCCGATTAATTCCGTTTGGTCGAAGACCGCCCCACCGAGCCTTGCGTTCTGAAGATTAGCTAAGGAGAGATTGGCATGCCTCAATTGCGCGCCATCAAGATTAGCACCGGTTAAATCGGCGCCAAGGAGGAATGTCGAGCTGCAATCACAGTTCACTAGAGTGGAATCGCGGCCGTTCGCGCGAATGAACCGCGCGTTTGTTAACTTTGCCTCAGTCAGGTCGGCATTCTGGAAGATGCACTCGGCACACTGTGAGCACGTGAAATCACAGCACATGAGGGCTGCGCCCTTCAGGGTTGCCTGTTCCAGCCAAGCAAAACGGAGATTTGCACCAATCATTTGGCATTCACTAAGATCCGCCCCGGAGAGTCTCGAAGAAGGTAACCGAGCGTTCCTCAGGTGGCATCTCCGCAGTGACGCAGCGTCCAGGTTTGCTCCTTCGAAGTTTACGTTATTTGCGTGAAGATCGTTCAGGTTTGCGGAGGTGAGATTTGTTTCCGTGAATTCTGGTGGGTGTGATACCCGGTGCTTTCGCATTGAACCCCGCTGCGACCACCCAAGAGTCACAGAATTCAAGTGTTGCATCGCTCAAGTCCGCCCAGCTCAAGTCCGCTTGCTTAAATACTCCCCACGAAATTGTTGCGCCGCTCAGTTTGGCGGCCGACATATTAGCGGAGGTTAGGTCGGTCTTGACGATAACCGCGCTGTCAAGGCGAGCTCCGCTCAGATTGCACCCCTTCAGATTCGCTCCGCGAAGATGAGCTTTGCGCAGATCTGCACTCCGGAGATTGGTCCCTTGCAAGTTGGTTTTTTCCAGTTCTACTCCAAACAGGTTCCCGCCCGGAAAGCTGACGCTATTAAATACCGCATTACACAGATTAGATCTTGAGAGGCTCGCGCCGTTAAGAGAGCACCCACGGAAAACAGCGCCGGTCAAATTAGCCTTATCCATAACGACGTGTGAAAGCAATGCCCCGGTGAAATCACCACCCGAAAGATCTGCTCCAGAACAGTCCGCTCCCGAAAGATCTGCATTGACAAAATCAAAACCCTGGAGATCTAAGCCGGAGAGGTCCTGGTTGGTTAGCGTCGGCCGGCTATTCGAGCTCTTCCGCCAGGCATTCCACTCGACTGCGCCCTGCATTAGGAGCTTCCGATGCAGAAGTGCAGTCTTATCTGTAACCTTTTGATCGCTGATTTCCACACGTATGATGATAGTCCAAACGGGAGAACTAAAAAATAGGCGCGGTATTGGCCCCTCCGCCGAAGTAGATCTTTGCGATGCGGACTGGGTGGCGGTTCTCGGACGGAATGAGCACCGACCGGCAATTACCGGGAATCCCGACGATACTCATTTTTTTTTCGCTTCGGCGAGCAACTCACTGCCAGCGGATTGTCGAATGCGTTGTTGGCTGGCGCGCAAAGCCAACATTCGGATGCCGCCACCCTCCGTTACGCGGGCGGAATCAGTCAGGCAAGCCGAGTCCAAGAGAGAGTGTTTTATTTAGTAGCTGTTTTCGTATTGTCCAGACCCCGCCGGGAAAATCCTCTGGCGTACCGGCCAACGCTCCCGCGTATCGAGAAAATGCAGCCAAGGTACTCCTCCTGCACTGTACTGGTGTCTTGGGCGTCAAAGCTTGAAGCCGCCCTGAGGCCTCCGCCGGCCCTGTTCCCATAAACTTTTTCGCCGCCCGCTGCTCGGTCTCGCTCAGGCTTCCTAGATATTCATCTCGGCGCGCGTTCCTAGAATCTTTCGGCACTGTTGTATCCTCGGCGGCAGTGTAGTACTAGTTGAGCTCGTTGTAAAGCGAACTTCCGGTGGCAGCGATTCGCAATCGGAAGGGATGGTCGGTTAAACCCTCTGGTGGGACTGGCTTTTTTGGATTTCATGGTAACGGGGAGAATCGCAATCGTATGGCGGGAGAATATTGAAGGTGAGGAAGGCGATCAGCAGGAGGCATTCGATGGCGTTGGGGTCATGCCTATAGATGTGGTCGGTGAATCCCATTTCTACTGACTGCGATTTTGACGCTCGAGGACTCCCACGCCCGTAGAGCCGCAGGCTTGGGCGTTCTCCTCCGGCCTGGCGAACAAACTACGAGTAGCCCTTACTCTTCAAGAGCTTTTGAGAGGCGGTGAGAATCCGGCGCCTAGTCCTCTTTGACGTCTCCCATGCGAATTCGTCCCTTACCTGAAGAAAACTTTTTGTGTGCCAGTCTCAGAAATGTGAAATGACCGTGCAACCGAAACCTACCATTCCGTTGACCCCACAAAAACCGTATGTCCATTCGATAATCTCTCATTTAGCGCCGCTTTCACGATGGCACCCGCGAACTCATCCACTGTCGGCAACACCCGTGGGTTCGTAGCGTAATCATCCTCCTTCCCCCGGCTTATTCGCTCCAGCAGCCGTAGCGTTATAGTCCCTTGTATCGCATCGCCGCTCACAACCACTAGCGAGATTCCACCCTTCTCCAGTTCAAGCGAATACGTCCGGAGAGCATCTTCACCCGCCCGCTTGCTTTTCGCTACCTCCTCATAGGCTGGCATAATTGGCTTTGTTCCGTAGAAATGGGCCCAATGGCTGGTCACGAACACAATCCGACTACCTGCCTTCAGGATTCCCGCCGCCGACCGCGCCACCTGCATCTGCGCGGTAAAGTTCAGGGTCATCGCGTAATCTTCCGCTTTTCCGCTTTCTAACCCGCCGCTGGCATTCAGCACCAGCAGATCCAACCGCCCAAACTCGCGCTCGACCGCCGCCATCATCCCCAGCACTTGAACGCAGTCGGTAATGTCGGCCTGGACCAAAATGGCCCTTTGTCCCAATGCGCTGATTTGCTCGCCAATCCGTTCCGCGCGAGACGTTTTTTGCCGGAAGTTCAGCGCCACATCACACTCCGCTTCCGCCAGCTTCACCGCCGTGGCCGCTCCAATGCCCCGTGACGCCCCCGTTACCAAACGCTTTCCTATTCACTAACGGCTCCCGACCATGCACACCGCTAATCTCAGATACATCTTTCCATTCATACCGTGTTGCCTAAAGGTCTAAACTGCAAGCATGCGCTTTGTCACTTTTGAAGCGGGCGGAAAAGCCCGCCCAGGCCTCATCTCAAGCTCGAACATGGTTGTCGATCTCAAGCCGACCGGTTTCTCTTCCATCCTGAACCTGATTGAATCCGGGCCCGAAGGCCGCGCGAAGGCCGAAAAGTTTGCCGCCTCCGCCGCTAGAGAGAATCAACACCCTCTCACTGACGTAAAACTGCTGGCACCCATCCAGCGCCCGAACAAGCTCCTCTGCGTCGGCCTGAATTACCGCGATCACGCCGCCGAAACCGGCGCGCAGATCCCCAGCGTGCCCACCATCTTCAACAAGTTTTCCACGGCCATCATCGGACCCGGCGCGGACATCATCCTGCCGAAAGTCTCGAAAGCGCCCGATTACGAAGCTGAATTCGCTTTTGTGATCGGTAAAGGCGGCCGTCAAATCGCCGCCGCCGACTGGGCGAAGCACGTCTTCGGCTACACCATTGTCAACGACGTCAGCGCCCGCGATTACCAGCGCGCTACTACGCAATGGCTGATGGGCAAGACCTTCGATACGTTCGCCCCGATGGGTCCATGGGTGGTCACCGCCGATGAGATCGCCGACCCCCACAACCTCGATATCCAACTCGAAATCGGCGGGGAAACCCTGCAGGATTCGAATACCCGTGAACTCATCTTCAAGATTCCCGAACTCATCGAGTTCCTGTCCAGCGTCTTCACTCTCGAACCCGGCGACATCGTCTCCACCGGTACGCCCGCCGGCGTCGGCTTTGCCCGCAAGCCGCCGCGCTTCCTTCATCCGGGCGACGAAGTCATCGTCAAAATTCCCGCCATCGGCGAGCTTCGCAATCCAGTCGTCGCCGAAAGCTGATGCCGCCATTTCCGCTCTCCCGCTTAGCCGAGCTTCTCGCTTGCCATTTGAACGGTAATCCCTCCGTCCCGATCACCGGCGTCTCCACTATCGAGAACGCCGGTCCGGGCGAAATCACATTTCTGGCCAACATGAAATATGCGCCTAAAGTGAAAGCCAGCCGTGCCTCCGCCATCATTGCCTTAGAGCCGCTGAAGGATTTCGCCGGCGCAACGCTCATTTCCCGCAACCCATATCACGATTTCGCCCGCGTCCTCGGTTTCTTCTATCAACCTCCCAAGCCGGCTCCGGGCATTCATTCCCTGGCCTTCATCGCCGAGACTGCTTTCATCGGTCCGAATCCATCCATCGGACCGTTCGCCTTTGTTGGGGACCGCGCGGCCATCGGTGCGAACGCGGTGCTCTATCCGCACGCGGTTGTCTATGAAGGCTGCGCCATCGGCGACGATTTCACGGCGCACTCGCATGTTTCCGTTCGCGAATTCTGCCAGATCGGCCACCGCGTCACCCTGCACAATGGCGTGGTCATTGGCGGCGACGGCTTCGGCTTTGCCAAAACTGATGCGGCCGCTCAATACAAGATTCCGCAATCGGGTATCACCGTTCTGGAAGACGACGTCGAAGTGCAATCCCTCACTTCAATCGACCGCGCTACCATCGGCGAGACACGCGTCAAGCGCGGAGCGAAGATCGATAGCCTCTGTCAAATCGGCCATGCCTGCGTGGTAGGCGAAGACAATATCATCTGCGGGCAAACCGGTCTCGCCGGCAGCACCGTTCTCGAAGAGAACGTCATCATGGCCGGCCAGACCGGTTCAGCCGGCCACGTCATCATTCACAAGAACGCTATCGTCTGGGCGCAATCGGGCATCGGTCACGACGTGCCGGAGGGCGCCATTGTCAGTGGTTCTCCGGCTTTCGATTCGCGCGATTGGCTCCGCGCCTCGGCGGCTTACACCCGCCTGCCCGAACTCCTACGCACGGTCCGCGCACTGGAACGCCGCATCGCCGAACTCGAATCGAAAATAAAAGATTAGAATTTCCGCTCCCTTCATCGATAAGCGCTTAGAGGAGAAGCTTATGTCAACGACCAGCATCAGTCCACTTTCAGCCGGCGTGCAACAGCTTTACAATCAAGGCCTGTTGCCCACAAGTCTGAACAAGAGCGTCCTTAATGGCGCTTCAGCCAGTCAACTCGGCCAGCTCGCGAATGCGTCCATCGCGTCGCAGGAAAACGCCACGCTTTTAGGCTATGGCAGTTCTTCTACCGATACCGCCACGCTCAGTGCCACAGCTTCAAACGCTCTGCTTCAGGAAATAAATCCATCGTCCAACGCCGCGTCCGGCACAGACCCGCTAACCCAGGCCGTAAACAATGCACTCACGTCCAATCTCAACACCGCCGTGAGCGAGTTCCTGCCGCAGAATTTCTCCACTTCAAGCGGTCAGATCAACCTGCTCGCTTGAGGCCGTCTTACGGAACGGAATGGATGTTAGGGGTGCGCAATCACCATCAAAGTATTGGCCCGCTTAAAAGTGCATTCGAGAGCTGTCTTTAAGTTCTCTGGGTCGAGAGCCGCAAAGCTCTCATCCAGAATCACCAGCGTAGCTTGTTGCAGCAAAGCCCGCGCAATGTAGATCCGGCTTTTTTCCCCATGCGAGAGCTGCCAACCGCCTTCGCCCACCATTTGCAGAAGTCCACTGGGCATCCGATCTAAAAGGTCGCCCAAACCCAGTTCGCGGCACAGCGCGTCCGCTTCCGCCACGTCCGGCACCGTCGGCGGCCAGTTGCGGCCCATCAGCAAATTGAACGCTAGCGTTTCGGTCAGCACATAATTCTCATGGAACTGCGGGGCTGCTGCCACCATTCGCCGCCATTTCTCAGCGCCGAGCGTGTGGCGGTCCAAACCGTTCACCAGTAACAAGCCCGATTCAGGCTCTCGCAACCCGGATAGGAGCGAGGCAAGCGTCGTCTTTCCGCCGCCCGATGGTCCTTCTAATAAGATGCGGTCTCCGCTGCGAATCGCGACGCTGCATCCCCGCAGGGCGGCACTTCCGGTGCTTCTATAACGGAAAGTGAGGCGATCCGCTTCTATCACTTTCTGTCCGGCCCTCACGTTGCCGGCACTTACAGCCTCACCGGCAATTTCCGCCCGGCTGGCGGCCTCAAACAAGGGTTTGATCCGTTTCCACGCCACCCAAGCAGCCGCTACGTCCGCGAAAGATCCGGCCAACTTCTGCAGCGCGCCGTATGCCAGCAAAATGCCGCCCAATAGGATGGCCGTTTCCGTACGCACGTTGTTGCCCGCGATTATAGAAGGGCCCAGGCAGGAAAGGCCGGCCAGCAGCCACCCTCGCGGAATCGCCGCCATAAGCCATGATCCGGCGCCATCCAACCGGTGTGAGACATCCAGATAACGTTCTAGCGCCAGGTCCTCGTTCAAGTGCCACTCTTCACGGGGTTGTTGGACCAGCCGCGTTCTATGGCCCACCATGCTTTCCACCAGATCCTGCGTCATGTCCATGCGCGTAGCCGTCCAATCCGCAAAACGCCGCATAAATCGCCAGCCGACAAATACGGCAAGCGCGCACCAGGCAGCCAGCACCAGCGCGAAGCGGCCTAGCAGGAACATTGCCATTGCCAATTCGATCACCGCCAACAATCCTGCGATCCCTCCACTAACCGACAGAGTTTCTATCGATTCAGACTCTAAAGCCTGTCCTAGAAAGCTGCCGATACCGCAGTGGCGCATCTCTTCGGGCGCCAATCGCAAGCTGCCGCATAACAACCGGCGTTTTAGCCATCCGCCAAGTCCGATCGCGAACCGGCCTTGCAGCCATGTAGTTAACACCTGGAACGGAATTAGCGTCACCAGCAGCAGCGCCCACCCGAGCAGCCATCCGCGATCCATGTGACCTGAGAACGAGAGGCTCCCTAAAACCGCCCAGGAGGCAAGCCACAATAGATACTGCCCAATATGCGCCATTACCAGGCCGCAGGCATTCTGAACGGCGTTCGCCTCGGTCAATAGCTGGAAAGTGCTCTTGCCAGGCTTGGCTGCGCAGTATCCAGCACCGATCAAAGTGTTTGCCGCTCGCTTGTTCGTCCAGCAGTAGATCGAGAGTTCGCCGCTGCTTCGAAAGCGGGAGCCCGGCTTCTTTCAGTATGCGTCCCAGATCCGCGCTTAAGGTTCGCTCGGCAGGTTCGCGAATAGCCGCCGCGAGATCGCGCACGGAAACTTGCCGGACTTCAAGATCGGACGTGAGGACGTGTAATTTTCGACCGCTGCCCGCCACCACTATCAGGCAAGCATCTTCGGACAACTGCAGCAAAGCGGGATAGGCAGCGGCAAGCTCATGTTGCAGTTCGCGAAACGGCATCGCCAGCACAGTGGCTTCGCAGCCGAGTCGACCGGCTGCCCAAGGAATCCAGTTTTTCAGTTCATTGTCATTTTGCGAATAAGCTGCGTTGGCAAGCTCGGTATTGGTGCTTCCCAAGCGCGCCTTTCGCGTCAGCGCCGTGATTGCTTCGCCGAGCCGCGATACCGGCCAGCTTAACGCCAGGAAATCGGGCCTCTCCACTAAGCCACCTCGCTGGCCGGATGATTCTCAATCGCCGCCCTAGGCAGTTCCTCGGCAACCTGACCCGATTGCACGCGGATTCTGCGCCAGGTGTTACCTAGCCATAACACCCTTCGGGCTTGTTCTTCCGCAGCGAGCAATTGTGCGTAACGCGATTCAGCCCGGGTCGCTAGTTCCCCCGGCTTGCCCTGTTCGGTGATGCACCCGCGTTCCAGGACCACTACCCAATCGAACGCCTGTGTTTCCGTCAAATCGTGAGTGATGCACAGCAAAGTGGTGCCACGCCAGGCTTTGCGGACACGCGCCAGTAGCTCGCGCCGCCGCTCACGGTCCAAACCACGGAAAGGCTCGTCTAAGATGACAAGTTTTACGTCTTTTCGCAGCAGCGCCCGTCCTAGTCGAACCCGCTGTCCCTCGCCGCCTGAAACCAGCGCGCCCCCCTCGCCGAGTCTGCTGTTAAAACCCTCCGGCAGCCCTTCCACTACAGTGCGCAGCATGGCTGCATCAATCGCTTCTCCCACCTCTTCCGCTTCCGCCGCCGTGCCATAAGTCAGATTTGCGAAAAGCGAGCGATTCCATAGCTGCACCGCCGGATCGACCCATGCGGTGCGTGAGCGGAGTTGCTCAACATCAAGCAGCGCGCCGTTGATGAGAACTTCACCCTTGCTCGGCTTGAGCCAGCCAAGCAGTACGCCCGCGAGACTCGATTTGCCGGCTCCCGACGGGCCGACTATCGCTACTTGAGATCCCGGCTCGATCTCCAGCGCTATCTCATTCAGGATGTTGTGGCCGGATACTTCGGCCGATACACCGCGGAAGCTGATGGCCGGCGGAATCTCCAGCCGATCGGCCTGCCCGCCGCGTTCAAACGCATCGTGTTCCTCGGGCGCTCCTAAAGGCTCCAGCACGCGCAACGTAAGATTCCGGTACGCCGGATATTGCCGCGCCAGAGTTGCAATTTGCTGGCCCAATACCGGCAGGTTCAAGGCCCAATAGGCGATCAACAAAACCTGTCCCACGGCAATTCCTTCGAGCGGACGGGTTAGCAGCAGCACAATGATGAGTCCAAAAGTGAGCGCTAATTGAACGGCTTCCACGCTGACCACGGCCCGTTGCAGACGCAAAGCGGCTTCGGCCCATTCGCCGAGCAACTTCTCCTGTTCCTGGCGCACTGTCCGCTCGGCGTTGTGAGCCCTAATCGCAAACAGCCCGAGCATTGCATCTAAATAGAAACGCGTTAAGGCCGCTGAGTGAGTTCGCGTCCGCAGGTCGCGCTCAACCAGCAGCGATTGTGCGCCGAACACGGGCAGGATGGCGGCTGCCATCGCCGGCAGCACAAACGGCGCGGTTCTCGGTTCCAGCCAAATGATACCCGCGCCGGTGAAGGCAAGCTGGCAAAGGGCCGAGAGCAACTGCCGCGCCTGGTCGGGCAAATGCCGCAAGCGGTGAACCGCATGGCTGCGCTCCGCCATATCCGACGTCAGGCGGCTTCGGAAATAGCGGTCGCCCAGCTTCGGGATCTTTTCGAGGAACAGCGCCCGCAAGCGATTTTCCAGTTGGCGGCCCAAACGCGCTCCGCTGATGAAGGCCGGCAGTTCAAAAAGCAGCAGCGCAAAACAGAACAGCAAGACCGCGGCCATCGCGCCCATCCTTTGTCCAGCCAGGCTCAATTCCGCGTTGACATCCAATAAGCCACGAAATAACAGCGCTTCCAGCAGTGTTCCGCCTGCTGCCGCAATTAACGCTACAGCTAATAACACCGCACTGCCGGCTGCCGCTCTTCTTGAGCGCCTGTAGCAGTTCGCGCCCAGGTCTTAGCGAAGGCGATTCAATCGCCGCCGCTAGCTCCGGCCGCAGCTCTTCCGATCGGGTCTGAGTCCGCTTTCCTTTCACCCGCACCAGAACGGCTCCCCGCATCAGCACCTGCTCGTCTGATGCAGGCGTGACCGACCAGCAGCGGGAAGGAATAAGGCCCGGATTAGAACATAGCCGCTTCAATAGGTCTACCGTCTGGCGGGTCCCCGGCAGTCCGCCGGCTTGCGCGAGGGAGGTCAACAATCTGGCGCCGGCATCCAGTGCCGCGAGCTCGCGCCAACCTTCCCGCCCGACAACCTGCGCTCGCAGCTGTTTTCGTTCTTCTTTTTTGATTCCAATTCTGCGCAGGCGAGCTTCGAGCGCAAGTTGAAATTCGTCCGAAACCCCAAACTCGCGCCAGTCCGCCGCCGCGGCCGGCATCGAATGGTTATATACTTCCGTCGCAAACTGCCGGCTGGAAACCCAGCGGCGGCCCACTGCCGGATCCATAACCTGCAACATGTTTCCGAAGGTCCGCCACACCACCACAAAGTGCGTGAGGCCGTTCGCCAGCGTTACTACAACAATGGCCGGCAGAGCTCTTGCTTCCGGCAGCAGCAGATGATCCACCGGCAGCATGATCTGCTCTGCTTCCAGTCCTAATTGGTTCGCCACCGTTTCCATGGTGTCGATAGATGTGCCGTCAAGACCGGTCTGACAAGCCTCGCGCAGCCGCCCGTAGCTGACCTTTGTGCCGAAACCCTCTAAAAGGCATTTCAGCGCAGCCGGCCCGCAATCCAGGCTCGAGGTTTGAACTACCTCCGGTGCCAGCCACTTCTTCAATGCGCACCTATTACCCTGCCGGCCGATCTGAGCAACAGCAACGCCGGTGATGTCCGGTCAACCTCAACTTCCACCGAGCCCGGCATTCCGTGCTGAAACGGGATGCGGGATCGCGTAGCGGTGTCGACCGCCAACTCCACCCTTACTTTCCCGTCGCGAATTTCGCCCGCCACTTGCGAGACCTGCGCGCGCACAGTACCGAACTGCGCCCACGGAAACCCTTGCAGCCGGACAACCGCATTTTGTCCGGGACGTATCTTTCCCAAAGCCGCCGCCGGATCGAACTCCGCGACCACCTGAAGCTTGCTGTCCGGCAAAATGATCCCGAGCTGCTGGCCCTCGACAACATGCGCGCCAGGGCGAAGCGGTGCGCATTCACCCAATTTCCCGGTGATGGAAGCGCGGATACTCCGCTTCTGCAACTCAGACTCCAGGCGTCTCACATTAGCCGCCGAAGCCACCGCCTCAGCTTCCAGTTTTGTTATGTCTGTCAGAAGCTGTTTCAGCCGCACATCGCGATCGCGATCGCGAACTTGCAATTCCGGCTGTAGACGGCCAATGGCCACTCGCATGCTTTCGGCTGCTGCGCGCTTGCTCGCCGCGTCGGCTTTGGCACGTTCGGCATCCGCTTCTGAGATCAATCCGCTGGTGCGCAAAAGGCCTGCACGGCCGGCCTCCTGTTCGGCCAGAACGGCCTGCGCTTGCGACTCCCGGTATTGGGCCTGTGCACCGCTGGTTGAGAAGGTCAGCACAGAACGCTCCGATGTGCGCCCTTCCTCTTCCGATCGCATCTGCGACCGTAAAGCCGCCAGCTCCGGTTCGAGCGATGCAAAACGCGCTTGTTCCTGCGCCAGGTCGAGTTGCTGGTCATTACTGTCGAGTTCAACCAAAACGTCGCCCGCATGCACTTCTTTTCCAAGCACCAGCCGCGAAACGATTAATCGTCCGGCGGCATTCGCCTGCACAGGATAAGCCGCCCCGGCAACTTCGAGCCGCGCTGCGTCGGATACCTCGTATTGCGTCACCCGAGCGCTGAGCGCCCAAATCAGCCATGCCCCCAACAGAACTATCGCAATTGCAAGCGCCGTCATAGACCGAAGTCCTCTGTCAAGCCGCAGCGACTGATTCACGCGTTGAAAACTACTGGGCATCAAGGGGAGAATTTTAGAAAGGTTAAATAGACTATTATTTGACTTTGCTTGGCCGATAACTTATTTTGGCAGGCGAAACAGACGTCTCGACATTCACTATGGAGTAAGGTCGAAGTTTATGTTGATGGACATAAACTCCGATCTTCTCGATCCATGGCAATAGTTAGCTATCGGCTTTGCCGATTGCTAACTATTGGCCCCAAACAGCCTGGCCCGCATTCACTTTGCTCTTGATCTTCATTTTGTGTTCTCCTTTCTAAATCGGAGATCATGTTTGATGGACATGATCTTCGATCTGAGTTCAATCTGGAGATTCAACCTTAGCAACTTATCCGTCTAAGTAACAACACCTTAGTAAGTAGTAAGCGCTTAGGATTTTTCTGTAGAGTATACCCCTAGGTTTAGGCCGTTTTAGGGCTGAAAAGTAATATGAATTACAGTTGGCAGGGTCAATCCGGCAGGCTGAGAACCCAGTTTTGGCGACTAAGAAGCGGATATGATGGCACTTGCTTACCAAATTCTGTTGGATTGCTCTTACCGTCGCGCTGCCGCTTTCAGCCGATGATTTGCGGCTCGGCATCATTGGCACGGACACCTCGCATGCCACTGCCTTTACCAAGATTCTGAACGACGCTGCATCACCCGATCACGTTCCCGGCGCGCATGTCGTCGCCGCACTCAAAGGCGGCAGCGCCGACATTGAGGAAAGCGCCGGCCGTGTAGAAAAGTACGCCGCCGAGCTGCGCGATAAATGGCGCGTTCACTTCGTCGGCAAAATTAGCGATCTTTGCCCGCTCGTGGACGGTCTTCTACTCGAAAGTACCGACGGCCGGCTTCATCTCGCGCAGTTCCGGGAAGCCGCCGCCTGTGGCAAACCGGTATTCGTTGACAAGCCGCTCGCCTCTACTCTTTCCGATGTCCGTGAAATCGCGCATGAGGCAGAGCGCCTTCGCATTCCATGGTTCAGCTCCTCCGCTTTACGCTACAGCGCCATCGAAACCATGAAGAATTCGGACATGATCGGCGCCATAATCTGGGGTCCCGGCCCTAAGGAGGAACACCACAAACTCGATCTCTCCTGGTATGGTGTGCATGCCGTGGAAATGCTCTACACGCTCTTCGGACCCGGTTGCCAGGATGTCAGCGGTGTTTCGTCTCCCGATGAAGATGTCATCACCGGCCGTTGGAAAGATGGCAGGCTGGGCACAATACATCTGCAGCGCCCTTACGGCAAATTCGGCGTGGTGGTCTTCCTAAAAGAAAGCCAGCTGAACGCTGCGCCCGGCATTGAGTTCAGCTATGTGCCGCTGGTAAAGCATATTGTCGAATTCATGCAGACGAAAATTCCGGCCGTTCCCAACGAAGTCACCCTCGAAATGTACGAGTTCATGGATGCGGCCCAGCGCAGCTATGCAGCAAGCGGAACGCTGATGCCGGTCAAATAGAGCTGTAATTGTCGCGCATCGTTCTCAATACCTTCGGCTCTTTCGGTGATCTGCATCCTTTTCTGGCCATTGCCATCGAACTGAAAAAGCGCGGGCACTCTCCGATTATTGCCACTTCCGAGGTTTACCGCCAAAAGATACAAGCCGAAGAAATCGATTTCGCCCCGGTGCGCCCTGATATCGGCGAACTGCTCGGCAACAAGGCATTGGTCGCCAAACTATGGGATCCAAACCGCGGCTCGGAGTACCTGATTCGCGATTACATCATGCCTAAGGTAGAGCAAGCGTATGAAGATCTCTTGCCCGCTGTTTGGGCGCAGATCTCCTGTTGACCCACGCCGCCGCTTACGCTGGTCCGTTGGTGGCGGAAGTCCACAAATTGCGCTGGCTTTCGGTGGTCCTGCAGCCCGCGCTTTTCTTTAGCGCTTTCGACCCGCCAGTACTGCCCGGCGCTCAGTGGGCGCGGCATTTCTATGGTTTAGGCCCTGCATTCTTTCGAACGTTCATGAAATTAGGCGGGCTCCGCATCAATACCTGGCTCAAACCGATGGTGCGCTTACGCCGACAGCTTGGGCTTTCATCTTTATCGCGAAACCCGGTCCTGGAAGGTCAGCTTTCACCTCTCGGAACGCTCGCCTTGTTCTCACCGCATTACGCCCAAGCTCAGCCGGACTGGCCCGCTGCCACGAAGATATGCGGCTTTGTTCGCTACGACAAACGCGGTGAAGACTTCGGTCACGCGATCGATAGTGGCTTAAGTGAGTTTCTTGAGAAAGGTCCGCCGCCGTTGCTGTTCACCCTTGGTTCATCGGCTGTGATGAATCCCGGAACGTGCTATACCGAGAGCCTCGCGGCTGTCCGCAAGCTTGGAATGCGTGCCATCTTATTGATGGGCCAACCTGAGCGGCCCCTTCTTCCCGCAACATTGCCGGACACGGTCCATGTCACGGATTACGTCCCCTATTCGGAAGTCATGCCGCGAGTGGCCGCCACGATTCATCAGGGCGGAATTGGCACAGTGGCGCAAGCCCTAAATGCCGGCAGACCAATGATCGTCGTTCCCTGGTCGCACGATCAGCCCGACAACGCTCAGCGCTGCGCAAAGCTTGGTGTATCCAGAACAATCAATCGCCGCCGCTACACGGGCGCAACTGCCGCTAAAGAGTTGAGCAGGATACTTGGAAATTCAACCTATTTGGAAAAGGCAGCAGAACTCGCCGGCAAACTTAAAACCGAGAATGGCTTGCAGACTGCCGCCGCTATGCTGATGCTCGAGAATGAACTGGCGACGGAAGCCGAAAAGCCTTTATGAAGAAAGCGAATAAGAATCACGGCAGATTGATAACCAGGACCATTGAGCAGATAGAAAGCGCAAAATTACAAAAGCGGAACGCGAGCGTCTCAAGATTGTCGCCGCATTGCCTGATGACCAGATCGACACCAGCGATATTCCGTAAAGGACCAGGCCAGATGGGTGAGGGTGCATGAACATCCAGAACATCCTTTGTATTAATCGGCATGATTCAGCGCATGATGTCCGAGCAGTCGCCAAATCTGCAACAACTGAGCCGAGCCCCACGTTTCAAGCTTTGCTCGCACCCGAGAAATACTTCTGGGAGTTGCCCCCAGCCTGCGTACATGTACTCCCGCGCGAATCGATGATGTCCAACTCCCAAAGCACCCTCGGCGAGTGATTTACTAGCTAAATGCTAATGGAGCGAGATGCTGTCCAGAAGACGGGAGCGATTACGCCTCGACCAGATCCACAGCTTTTTCAATCGTAATGGCCGTGGCCGAAGGGAGCTTGCGGAGTGGCAAGCACACATGGAATGTGCTGCCGTTGCCGAAATCGCTTTCGAGCCAAATCCTACCGCCCAGCAGCTTCGCGAGTTGCTGCGATATGGAGAGACCCAAACCTGTTCCGCCGAAACGGCGCGTAGTGGAATTGTCGGCTTGCCGGAATGGTACGAAGACCTCTTCGAACTTGTCACTGGGTATGCCAATGCCGGTATCCCGTACCGAAAATTGCAGCCAAATTCGCTCCCCGTCTTCGGAGACCTTTCGAATCTGCAGCCATACTTCACCTTCGATCGTGAACTTGATTGCGTTGCTCAACAGATTTATCAGAATTTGGCGCAACCGTGCCGGATCGGTAAGTAGGCGCTGGGGCACATCTGGCCCAATCTCCCAGCCCAGCTTTAGACCCTTCTCCTTGGCGCGATAACGCAAAGCGGCCATCGTATCTTCGATACTTTTTCGAAGGTCAAACTCCGCCCGGCTGATGTTAAGCTCGCGCGCTTCGATCTTTGAGAAGTCGAGAATATCATTGATGACGATCAGCAGCGAATCGGCCGAATTCTGAACCATCTCGAGGTATTCCCGCTGTTCCGAGGTCAGCACCGAGTCCAGCGCCAAATGCGTCATTCCAAGAATGCCGTTCATGGGCGTCCTGATCTCATGGCTCATGTTCGCCAGGAAATCGCTTTTAGCACGATTCGCGGCCTCCGCCGTTCCTTTAGCGGCAAGTAATTCGACCGTGCGTTCCTCCACGCGCCGCTCCAATTCTTCCTGGTGGCGGCCTAAAGCTCGCTCTGCCGCCCGCCGATCCGAGATGTCGAGGAACGTCACTACTGCTCCAATCACCGAAGGTCCGCGACGCATCGGATACGACCAATACTCCACTCCGAAGCAGGTGTTGTCTTTCCGCCAGAATACTTCCGTATCCCCATGGACTTCCACGCCTTGCCGGAATGCGCGGTAAATGGCACACTCCTCTTTTGGCATCGGAACAAGGTCTTCTTGACAGTGGTGGCAGCAGTCATGCATGTTCCGTCCCAACAGATCCCTATCGTCCTCGTAACCTAGGAGTCGCGCACAGGCACGGTTCGCAAACGTACAATTGCCTTCCATGTCGATGCCGTAAATCCCTTCCGCTGTGGAGGCAAGCAGAAGTCCTAACTGCTCTTCCCGCTGGCACAGCTTATCTCGGAAATTCCTTTGGTAAGTAACGTCGCGGTAGAACGTGGCCACTAAGGGCCTGCCATTGCCGGAGTACTGCACAACCCCAATATCGGTGATTAAATTCTCCCCGATCGGCATTTCCACGCAACTGCACGCTGAGGGGTATTTGCCTGTCGAGCGGAGAATCTCGAGGTTCTGCTCGAATAGCGCCCGTAACGGTTCGTTCGGAATGAGAGAACTGAAAAACTGCCCGATTACCGCCTCGCGGCGCCAGCCGAATAACCTCGCGCCGCTGGCATTGACACGGATAACAATAGCCTGATCGTCGACAACCACAATGCCGTCTGGTGAGAGTTCGAAGATCTGCTCTATCAGCTCAGTGGCCTCTTCGCGCACTGTTTTTTCCTTCTTGCGCATAACGAGGCGCCTTAGACGGGCGAACATCTCTGCTTTCTTCCGACTTTTGAAGGGTAAACACAACTGGTGCTATGTCAATCTATCGACAAACGTGCTCCAGATTGTTAGGGGTGCTCAGGCAGCGGGCTGGTCCACCGGCCTTGCGGGCATATCTTCCAGCCAAACTGACGGATTCATCTAGCGAGATTTTGGGCTATTCCGTCGCGTCGCAGGCTTGCGAGGTATGCTCTGAAGCCGGTTCGTTCGGCCCAAAACGTGTTCGTACAGCCGATTTTCACTTCCGGACAGCGTAAACTGCGCTGCCCTACAATTAACAGGTTGGTTAATAATCAGAAGCTGATCACGGCCATTTTCGCGGCCTTGGCTGATCCGACACGTCGCCGTATTCTAGTCCAGCTTTCGAAGAACGGTGAAAGCCCGGTTGCCGCTATAGCCAAGCCCTTCCGTATCTCGCCGCCGGCCGTCTCCAGGCACCTTCGGGTGCTGGAGAATGCTCATTTGATTGATCGGCGGCGCCACGGGCGCATGCACTTCATCCGCGCGCGGCCGGCTGGATTGCAACACGCCAAGGAGTGGATGAACCGGTACGCCGCTGCCTGGGAATTCAGCTTTGCCGCCCTCGATACGTTGCTGAAGAAGAAAAGACAAGGAGAAGGGGACTCGTGAAATCAGAGATAAACATCAGCGCCCACGGACTTCAAATCACGCGCGTCTTGGATGCTCCGCGGCATGAGGTGTTCGGCTGGTGGGCGGAGGCCGAAAAGTTACAGCAATGGTCCGGGTGCGAAGGTGCAACTAAATGTGAGGTCGTCATGGATTTTCGAGTGGGAGGTTCCTTCACGCAGAAAATGCAAATCGCGGTAAACGGCGGCAGCTGTGAGTTTTCCTTCACAGGGACCTACCAGGAGATCGTCGTACCCGAAAGGATTTCTTATCGCGCCGATCTGGCCCAGGCAAAGACGCGAATTACTATTGAATTCTTTGGTCAGGATGACAGAACCAAGATTGTTCTAACGCAGGATGGCTTTGCGGATTTAGGCTCCTGCAAAATCGTCTCTCAAGGAACTGGAATCGCTTGACAAGCTCGACTCCATCTTGGCCGGGCAAGGGGCTTGCGGTCGCTTGTAATTTGGAACGGAGGGCACATGAACTACTCACGTATCCTACTGGCCGCGCTGGTGGCTACGGTGGCGTACTTCGCTTTTGGAGGACTCGTGTTTGGAGCGCTTCCCCAGCTTCGTAACGAGTTCAGCAAATATCCAGCCGTGTATCGAACCCAGGAGAATATCAAGGCCATTATGCCGGTTGGGATGGCCGCTATGTTCCTCTCAATTTTGGTGCTCGCAATAATCTGCGCCTTGGCGTACTAGGGCGGATCGGGTATCGCGGAAGGCGCCCGCTTCGGTGTACTTATCGGCGTTTTCGCGGTGGGCGCTTTCGTGTTGCACAATTACGTAAATCTGAACATCGGGGTGAAAATTACGTTGCAGCAGGCGCTGGCGTATTTTGTCCAGTGGACTATTGTCGGTATAGTGATCGGCGCCGTTTATAAGCCTGCAACTCCCTGATTGGTTCTGAAGGTCAATCGTTAAGGAATTACTATGACCGGCCAGAGAAAAAGCGCCGCCCCCGCCGGCAGATTAGAGTTGTACGAACAACTTATTGCCATGAATCCGAATATCGAACGAAAGGGCGCCCCCCACCATAAGCGCTAAGATAAGGATCGACCTCCCGGGGCTCCGGGAGGTAATCTCAAAGTATGGCTGCGCTACGCGAGAACTGGCAAGTTCTGCAAGGGCTGTTTCCTGTCGGCTGGGAGGAATTGGGAAGGAGTAGCGGCGCGGTTGCTCGCTTGCGCGGATTCAATTCGTTGAATGATTTGTTCCGCACATTGCTGCTCCACGTAGGTTGTGGGTGGTCATTGCGCGAGACGGCCGTGCAAGCTAAGTTGGCGGGGATCGCCGATGTGTCGGATGTGACATTGTTGAACCGGTTCCGGCAATCCGAAGACTGGCTGAGGCAGTTGTGCCAGCAACTTTGGAAAGACAACGGAGTAAATCTAGAGCCAGCGTTGAAAGGGCAACCAGTAAGGGTAGTAGATGCCACGGTGGTGAGGGAACCAGGGAAAACGGGCGGTCAATGGCGGATTCACTACAGTATGCGATTGCCCTCACTGGAGTGCGATCAGTTTGATCTCACGCCTGTAGAGGGCAAGGGAACCGGCGAGGGTCTGGGCAGATTCAAGTTTCAGAGCGGCGAGTTAGTGTTGGCTGACGCCGGTTATTGTCGGCCGCCAGGCATCGTCCAACTTGTCGCACAAAAGGCGGACTTATGTGTGCGGCTCAATCGAAGGACGTTGCCGTTACGGGATGAGAAAGATCGTCTGTTCCCCTTGGGCAAGAAGCTCAAGGCGTTGCGGACGGCGGGCGAAACGGCAGAATGGCGGGTCTGGGTACCGTCGGGCAAACAGCGCCTTGCAGGACGCCTTTGCTGCATCCGCAAGAGTGAGGAGGCCATCGAGCAAGCCCATCGCCGACTGGTACGCAAGCAACAAAGGGGCAAAGAATGCAACACGCCGGAGAATCGAGAATACGCCTGTTATGTCCTAGTGTTCACCACTTTGCCGAAGAATCGAGCTTCTACCAAGCAAGTGCTGGAATGTTATCGACTGCGCTGGCAGATCGAGTTGAGTTTCAAGCGTTTCAAATCGCTCGTTCAACTGGGCCATATTCCAAAACAAGATGACCAAAGCAGCCGGGCGTGGCTGTATGGAAAGTTGTTTGTGGCGCTGTTGAGCCAGAAACTGATTCGCGTAGGAAGCGCCATTTCCCCCTGGGGCTACTACTTGTCCGACGAAGCCGCCCGTCCCGAGTCGATGGCGTGAGTTTCAATTCGCGTTGCACAGAGTCACCGAAGCCATAGCGCCGACCGTCGGTCTCGCTGCCACCTTGGCTCACTGGAACGACATTGCAGCGGCACTCGGAGAACGAAACCGCAGTCGGAAACCGCAGTTGTCCAAGTTGAGGCCTCAGCCATGAAAACAATCGCCGTCGATTCAACTACTCTCCGCACCGTTGGCTACGACGCCGAGCGCCGCCTGCTTCAGGTAGAGTTCCACAACCGCTCCATATACCAATACTTCGACGTGCCTGCCATCGTCTATGAAGAGCTAATGAAGGCACCCTCGAAAGGCGCTTACTTTAATCGCTCTATTCGCCCAAGATTCGATTTCATCTTGGTTAAAGCGCCCTCCTTATTTTAGCGCTTATGGCGCCACCCACCCTTACACATCACTCAATGGTCACATGTTTTCATGTTTGCATCCCTCCGGTTCATTGGCGCTGCGGCTTCCCAAGGAGGAACGAGAGAAGTTTCTGAAACGATACAAAACGACTTTGTTTGAGGTGCATGGCGTTGTACAGAAGGAATACGTGACGGTTCCGGAGGCCTTGCTGAGAAACACCAAGGAACTGCGGCCCTATTTCGAGATGAGCTATCGGTACGTCCAGACCTTAAAACCAAAACCCTCAAAGAAAAAGAGCTGAGTTATAGGGACCGCGTAGATGCGAATTGTGCCGAAAACCCGTCCAATCGAAAGGTAGCTCCCGCGCAAGGCCGCGAAATCATGCTAACTTATGTTGTCTCCTTAGCGCCATGAAATAATGAGATGTTTTCGGTGACACTCTCGGAAGACGATACCCGCGCGCAAGTCCAAAGGATTGTTGGTAGCGACCTGTTCCGGGCATCCGAACTGCAACGCCGTCTGTTTCTCTACCTGGCCGAGAAATCTCTCGAGGGTGAAGCCGATGAGTTGAAAGAGTACACCGTCGGTGTCGAGGGGATCGGCAAACCGGAGTCCTACGACCCGCGGCGTGATTCGACCATTCGCTTCCAGGCCGGCAAGCTCCGTCAAAAGATCACCGAGTATTATCTCGCCGACGGCCGTGCGGATCCTATTCGGATCGATTTTCCGAAGGGCCACTTCAAGTTAGTCTTTTCTCATCGGGAATTGGCGGGAACACCGGCAAGCGAGGTGTCCAAGAACTGGTGGCGCTACGGAGCGATCGCCTCCTTTGCGGCGTTTGTCATCGCTGCCGTGCTTTGTGTTGTCTGGGGAATATCCCTTTCGCGACTGACGGGCGTGACAGGCAAACTTCCACCAAGCGTGGAAGCGTTTTGGGCCCCTTTGATCGGAACCACTAAGCCGGTGCTCATTTCAGCCGGCACGTCGCTTTTTATGAAACTGGGCGATCACGGCTTCTATCGCGATCCTGACGTCAACACATGGGACCAGGCCCTTCATTCCGATGCGATGAAGAGGTTGCAACTGGCGTTTCCTGGAATCACGCCCGACCCGTGGTATGTCTTCACCACGTTTGGCGAATTAGATAGCGTCTTCCTTCTGAGCAAGGTGCTTTCCCCGCGAATACCAGGGCTGCAATTGGCCAGCAGCACGGACCTCTCCTGGAATCAGATTGGATCCAACAGCGTCATCTTCGTCGGCCCCCCAAAATTTAACCTGCAAGTGATGGATTTGCCGGTGCAGCAAGATCTGGTCCTCAAACCTCCGGCCGGGGTTCAAAACCTTAGACCTCGACACGGCGAGCCCACAGCTTTCGCGGATGAAGAAACCGTACAGGCGCACTCCGGATTCGCTTATTCTCTGATCAGTTGCCTGCCGAGTATTAACAAAGATGGCCATATCATCGTGCTCGCCGGGTCCGGCTTACCTGGTACGCTTGCCGCCACACAGTATGTAACGTCGGAAGTGTATGCAGCCGATTTGCTGCGGCATATCCGGCTTCCCTCCGGCGAGATCCCTACTTATTACCAAGTGCTGATCCGAAGCCGCTACTACAAATGGGTGCCAGTCGAGATCACTTACGTTCTACATCACGTGCTCACTGCCGAGCATGCAGCTCCGTAGGAACCGTAATAACCCTCTCCCGCGAGATGTTAGCTTTTTGACATCCAGTGGCTGCGCGTAAAATCGGGGAACTTCACCGGAACGCCTCCACCGGCAACCGACATCTCGCTCAACGGGCTGGCTGCGCTCCATGCTGCGGCGTCGTAGACGTTTAAATCCGGGACAAGGCCTTTCCGCATGCATTCAATAAGACGATGGCACATTATGAAGTCCATGCCGTCGTGCCCTCCCGCCGCGCGCGCCCGGTCCCCCAGTGCGGTCCAAATGGGATGCTCAAATGTCTGCCGGAGACGGTCCAGTGTTTCCCAATCTTCTCCCCTTGCTTCGCCTTCGAGGTAGATTCTGGGCGGGAAGTCACGGAATATTCCCTTCGCACCCGCTATCAGGTTGATACGGTCATAAGGCTCAGGCGTACTGACGTTGTGTTCCAACCGAATCAGAAGACCGCGCCTGGTGCGAATCAGGCTGGTATTTTGGTCGCCGCATCGAAAATCGACCGCGGGCTCGGAGTGACTCGGCCGGCTGCTCTGCGCGGCGGAAAGAGCCAGCGCCGGTGACGAATAGGAAACGAGGCTATCTAGAAGATCCCCGCGATGTATCCTCATATATCGAGCGATCGGTCCCAGTCCATGCGTTGGATAAAGATTTCCGTTACGCCGCATGTATTCATGCCTGAGCCAGGGTGCCATGGTTTCGGAAGCCAGTTTCGCTCGGATGTCGTGCAGATATCCGCCCGCGCCATGAGTAAGCTCTCCGAATTTTCCCGCTTGCACCATGTTGAGCACCAGCATTTCCGTGTACCCGTAGCAACAGTTCTCCAACATGATGCAGTGCCGGCGGGTGCGCTCCGAGACATGGGTCAGCTTCCAGCAGTCGTCGACCGTTGTCGCGGCTGGCACTTCCACGGCTACGTGCTTTCCATGCTCCATCGCAAACAGAGCCATAGGGACATGCCATTTCCACGGTGTGGCAATCACAACCAGATCGACGTCGTCGCGAAGACAGAGGCGTTCAAAGTCATGCTCGCCCTCGGTGTAAAGCGCCGGATCGTTTCCGGTGGCTTTCGCGATACTGCTTTTGGCTGCGGCCGCATGACCAGCGTCTGTGTCGCATACGGCAACCAGACTGACGTCCCCGACCGCGATCAGAGTATCAATCAGACTGCTTCCGCGCGAACCAGCGCCGATGACACCGATACGGACGCGATGGCGCGGCTCGAACGGCATCGCAGCAATATTCTGCACCTCTGCGCCGACGTTTGCGTCGGGCTTTGCTAACACTGCACTCGCCAGAGGCAAAGCGCCCAGAAGCCGCCGCCGCGTTACATTCTCTTGGTGGGCGGCAATCGCCGTTTCAGACAATGCGAGAGTTCCTTTATCTTGTACGGTAGCGCGACGCTCGTCAAATCTTCAAACTCAGAAGTCGAATCGCATGCCGACCTGCACGGCACGGTTTCCACCACCCTGTCCGGCTCGGCTGCCGGCAGTGCTTGCGATGGAAGTATCCGTGTTATCGATCACTTCGACGTACGGATATGGACTGTAGGATCCCTGGGGGCCGGCAAACTGCGGATGATTCAAGGCATTCGTTGCGGTTAAACGGAACTGCAGATTAGCGCGTTCCTTGATTGGAAAGTTTTTCATCACTCCAAGGTCTACATTGGCGATGCCCGGGCCGACGATGCTGCCGCGACCACAGTTTCCATAAGTGCTGGCGGCGGGAATCGCGAAGGCGGCCTCATTAAACCAGTTGTTGATTGTTGGATGAGACAGATTCGGGTCGCTGATGCAATCCGGACGTTGTATCCCAAGGCCGACCTCGCGGGTGTTGGTAATGTCTGCCCCGCTGTAGATGGGCGTGTAAAATTGCCCGGTTTGCCATACAACTACCGTACTGGCTTGCCAACCGCCGATCACACGGCCCAGGAATCTTCCGGTGTTCGAGCCGAACCGCTTTCCCGGCCCAAACGGAAGTTCATAAATGGCATTAGCGACGAAACGTTGCCGCGGCTGAAACGAAGTGTTGGCGTTCTCAAGAGTCCGATTGCTGTAGTCGAAGAGAGAACTAGGTTCGCCAAAATTAAGATCGCCGTCGCCGACGTTGTTGAGGTTCTTGGCCAGGGTATATTGCGCTTGGAAGGTAACCCCGTTCGTCAGCTTCCGCTCAACGGAAAGATCCATTGCGTGCAATTTTTGGTTTCCGCCGTTTGAGACATAAAAAATATAGGAATACTGCGGGTACCGATAGTAGTTCTGATTCGCCGGATCCGCGCTCGCCGGCGGCGCGTTGTAATCGGTGGTCTGGGGAAGGCGAACGCTTTGAAAGCCGCGATACCCCGCGCGAACCACAATATTCGACGGCAGTTGACGCTCTAACGTGAAGTTCCACTGTTGGATGTAGGGGGTCTTCAGATTGGAATCGACGGCGTTTACCGTCGACGGACCATTCGCGGCTCCAGCCACGGGATTGTATGTGTTCGGAAACTGAAACAGCGGTGCGCCGTTCGAAATTGAATTGTAGTATACCTCCGAAGATTGAAATGGACCGCCCTCGAAATAACTGGTAAGGGTCGAGATGAGGTGCGAATAATAGATGCCATACCCTCCTCGCAGAACAGTCTTCGGCAGGAACTCCCAGGCAAGACCAAAGCGCGGGGCAAAGTCATGATACTGGCTGTGAAGCAAGGATCGGGAAGGCAGACCGGCTTGTGCCGCCGTTTCAACGCCGGGGACAGCAGGGAAAAAGGGACTGAAAAACTTTTCCTGCTCGGCGGTGGGAACCACAACATCCCCGTTCCTCAAATCGATCGTCGCGCGAAAATCACGGGTGCTCGTTGGCGCCTGCTGAAACTCCCACCGAAGACCCAAGTTCATGGTGAGCTTCGGCAGAATATGGAAATCATCCTGGAAATACGCTCCCGTGTCAACCCATCTCTCGTACGAGTTCGGCGCCCTGGTCGAATTTACCGTGTAGTTCGGAATTCCCAACAAAAAGTCGGCGTACGAATAGCCCGTGGCAAAGCCGTTGAAGGAGAAAATTCCATAATCCGACGCTCCCGAGTAGGTCGGATCGACGGGAACGAAACTCTGATTCGGCCGGTTGTAACGTTCGGAGATGCCCATTTTCAGCGTGTGGCGTCCTCTCACTACCGTGGAGTTATCCAGGAGTTCGTAAGCCTCGGAGATTGAAAAGTTAAACGGCTGGTTCCTGATCGGCGAAAAGCCGCTCAGTTTTACGGTCGGCATGCCCGGGAAGGAACTGGGGCTGATGTCGGTGATGCCAAACTGCTGCAACATCGCATTGCCATCCTGCTGCGGCACGTAGGACTGATGATCGCGCGAATAACCGATCCGGAATTCGTTTAGCACGGAAGGCGTAAAGATATGCGTTTCCGAGATGTAGGCGTTGTATGTCGACCTCGTGTTGTTGTAGTAGAGATCGGGGTAGCTGCTGTTAAGAGAATGTGAAGAATTAGTGGGGCGGAAGGAAAACCGGCCGGAGAGGCTGTCCTTGTCGGAAAGGGTTTGATCGAGGCGAACTTGATAGCGATTGTCGGCGCCCGTTGCCGGGTTGAACCCTTTATAGTCGTTGACGATACTGCCTGCAAAATTGTTCGCCGGCGGAATCAGGGCTGCTTGCATCGCTTTTGAAACCGAACTGATACGGCCCGCGGGAATCATGTTCCCTGGGAATGGCTGTCCGCTGGAGGGGTCCTTTATGACTTTCGAAAGGGCCGAAAAATCGCCATTCCGATAGGCATCAGTCGGCACATTCGCCAGGACGTTGTATCCGGTCGGCGAAGTAACGGCTTCCCAGGCAAAAAAGAAAAAGGTCTTGTCGTGGCCGTTATAGAGTTTCGGAATCAGAACCGGGCCGCCGAAACTGCCGCCATACTGCCTGTCGATCGTGCCGGAGAGATTGGCATGGGTGAAGAAATCCGAGGCGTTCAAGCTGTAGTTGTCGGTGAGAAAGAATCCACTGCCGTGAAACTGGTTCTGACCGGCCCGGCTGGTGACCATCACCGTCGCGACGTCCGAAAATTCCGCCGAGTTGTTGCTGACCATCAGCTTCACGTCCCCCACTCCCTCCAGCGACATCTCAAACTGGTTGCCCGATTGGCCGCCATAGACATTGTTATTCGAGGTGACTCCATCCAGGGTGAAGTTCGTGTCTTCGCTTCGGAGACCGCCAAGGGAATTGCCGCTGCCTATCGCTCCCACGTTGTACGAGTTCAAATAGAGGAAGTTGAAGGTACTCCGGGAATTAACGGGTACGTTTAGCATCTCGTCGCGGGAGACAATGCCGGCGATATTGCCATTTTCTGTATTCATCGTGGGCGCGGTCGCCTGCACGACAACTTTCTCGGACAGCGCCCCAAGCTCAAGGGTGACGTCGAAACGCTGGACCGCCTGGGCGGTGAGGACGATATTCTCACTGGTTGCTTCCTTGAAGCCTGGTGCTGCGATGGTGATCCGGTAAAGCCCAGGCAAGAGATTCGCCAATAGGTAGCTGCCTGTCGAATTGGTGACCGTACGCTGTTCGAGGTTGGTTGCTGTCTCCTTGGCAACCACCGTCGCTTGCATCACGACGGAACCACTGGGATCTTGGACCGTTCCAGCGATGGAGCCGCGAAACGACTGGGCCCAAGCCGCATCGGAAAGCGACCAGATGGCGCACAGCAATAGCACAAGTTTTCGTGCGGCCTGGCACGGTAAGCGCATAAGTTCCTCCGTCAAAGGTATGTGTGTGCGTCCCCATGACCGGACAACCAAAGTTTCCAGTCAGAGCCCCCGTAGCGGCTTCAACCGTAACATGGCGCGCTACTCATTAGATCCGAAAAGACGGTTGACTTATGGTTGATAACCGCACATTAACCGTCTTAAACGACTGATTCTAGTGGGTTCGACGTTCGTGGTGCTTCAAGGGGGGTAGTGTGGGTCAGCTTGAAAATATAGTCTAAATGCATTTTGAATTGTGGTCATCAACTCACGGCGTGGCGTTTCCGGTTTGACTCGGTCAATCTCGATAGCGGATAGCTGGTTCTAAAGTATTTATTCTCAGATTCGCGGCTTCAGACGGCGTTGCGTACTACCACTGCGGATTTTGTGTTACAGGCCCCGCCGCTAGCGAAATCGTTTTGGTGCATAGCCGTACCGCATTGGGGGACTTCGGGCGAGAGGGGAGAGGCTGTTTCTAAACCAAAATTATAATCGGCATAGAGATGACTTCGGCCGCGAATACGAGATGGACTAATCGGTCAAAAATGCCGTGGTTTTAATGCCCGATATCTCAAACGTCCGGCGGCATCGCTTGCACGTGACTTTGTCGTCGAGCAGCACCATATAACTTGCCGCCTTGGTAAACTTTGCGCGATCCCGCTCGTCTGCATTTCTCGGCAGCTTGTCGAGTTTGCGCCGCACCAGCCAGCGAATCTCGTAAGTGTCGGCATTTCTGCAGAAGGAGCAATTCAGGGTAGCGGGCTTCGCTACTTGCGATTCACGATAAAATTGGCGCTCGTCCACGGTAGGCTCTCTAGATCATACGTTACGAGGGACTGCGCTTTTAAGAGCGCTAGCGATTGGAGAATTTGAAATTTGCAACGGCAACCGCATCGTTGCCGGGAACATATATGCCGACTTTGTCCTGGGTGAAGTCGCGGCCTGGACTTACGACGGTTCCGATCTCTTTCCAACCGCCGTCGAGTGTCTTCACGCGCGCAGTTACCGCACTTGCTTTGACATTCAATTCAACCTGGACCCAGTTGTTCGATTCCACGGGAAAGGGTATGCGATTCCATTCGATGCTTTTCCCCTGGCGCATCTCACGTACGTCTGCGTGTTTTCCATCGAGACTGAACAGAATGTAGTTTTGGCTATCTTGAAAACCGGCGTACCATTGCAGTTTCCCGTGCTTCAAGAAACCGCCCACGCGGCCTTGGGCGTTAAACGAATAATGGCCGGGGACATTGGGCGTGTGATACGCAACGAACCCGCCGCCGCGCATGACGCGCTCGCCTTCAACCGCCATGTTATCCGTAGGGCTGTTGGCTGGTTTTGCGTTATCGGCGGTTTCTGCCGGCGGAGGGGGTGTAGCAGGCGGCTTCAAGTCCGCGTTGACTCTGTCAAGTTGAACATCGCTGCCCGAGAGCACCAGCGCTTCGCCCGCGTGAAATGTGCGAACGAGTTTCTTGGGTAGAGCCTGATCGTGGTGGAGTTCAATGGTGTGATCGCCCGGTTTGATATTGAAGACCTTTACCGTGCCATCGGGCTCAATGGCCCCCACGAATTCCTTGTCCAGGTAAGTGGCAGATCCCGGCGCCGCGCCTTTGATTTGCAGCGATGCCAGCTGAGCAGCCGGTTCCAAGCGGAACTGCGCGGCGCTTTCCTCGCCTTTTCGAATCTCTACCTGAATGGGTACGGGATCGTTAAAGCCGTCTTTATGCACGCGGACCTTATATTCGCCAACTTTGATAGGAATTCGGAGCTGGCCATGCTCCGTTCGCCGCCGGTAGGGCGTGCCTTCAATACGAACTTCCACACCGTCTTCACCAGTCATTACGACAAGAGTGCCCGAATTGGGGTCGGATTTCACATAGACGGTAAGGACCGGCGCGGGCGTGTAAGTCAGTATGAACCGTTGGCGGTCGCGATTGCGCGTGACTTGCAACTCGTGATCGGCAGTCCCCAAACCAGGAAGATCCAATCCATCGGGAGATACTTCGCCCACAGGTTTACCGTCAAGCAGCACGCTCAGCCCCTCGGCATTCGTAATCAGGCGCCCATGGCCATCCTGCTGAGACACGAAAACGGCCAAAGCGTCAGTTGCTGCCGGCAGCCCCGTTATTTGGGGTGCATCTTTTCCGCTGACCGAGAACTTGAAATTGGCAAAGCCGCTGCGGCCTGAAACGCGGATAGAATGCTCTCCCGGCTGTAATTTGTCGAGGACCAGTTCGCCATCGGTTAAATTCTGCGTAGGCTGATCGTCAACTGAGACTGTTCCAGGTACCAGATCAGTGTAAAGGCGCAAAGTGGGAGAGATTGAGACCGTGGCGGCCGAGACATTCTGTGCCGCCGGCTTAACAACTGTTGGCCCAACGGCGGCTTTATCGGCTTCTTGAAAGTTCATTTTTCGGGCGGTTTGGATCAGATAGAAAAAACCGGCCAAGACCAGGATCGCCAAGAACGCCGCTAAGCCGACAATCAGTTGCCAGCTCTTGGTATCGACGCGCGGCACTTCCGGCGGAATCTCAGCGGCGGTTTGGTCCGGCTGCTCAGTCCGGCGCTGCACTCCAGAAGACGCAGTTGGCGTGGTTGCATCATCCGGGGCACGAAACAAAGTGGCTGGATCTTCACGCAGAACAGGCGCCGGAGTATCGCCTCGCAAGTAGCGGGCGCGCTCTACAACTTCCTCGTGAATCTCGGAAACGATGAGCTGCAGATCGAAATCGTCGATGTGCTGACGGCGGATGGTCTGCACCCGCTCGAAATTGCGGCGCAGTTTGTCGAGAGAGCGTGTGAGCCGGGTCTCCTGCCGGATCTGCCGCAACTCATCTACTGCAGAAAGTGTTTGCTGGGGTCGATCCACAGAAAGCCAAGACTCTTCAGTGAATTATATCGAGACGCGCCGGTTCGATCTTTAGTCCGGCAAATTACTGGCCTTCTAACCTACACTGATAAGGAAATTGCCATGTCTCGCGCTCGTACCGTTATTTCCGCCGTTTTGGCATCCCAGCTCTCTGAAAAGGGGTTTTCAGGCGTTCGGGCACTTATTCTGGGCGATCTGATGCTCGACAAATATATTGAGGGTGACGTACATCGAATTTCACCGGAAGCTCCCGTCCCCGTGCTATCCATAAAGCGCGAGCGTACGGTAGCGGGTGGAGCCGCGAACGTCGCTTTGAATGTTGCTGGATTGAAAGCGCAAGCGCTACTGGCGGGCGTGGTTGGAGATGACGCTTCCGGCCGCCAACTTGTTCGGTTGCTGACCCAGGCCGGTGTCGATGTCAAGGCGGTCGTCCAGGAAACGTCGCGCCCCACAACGTGCAAGACACGAGTGATTTCGGGTAATCATCAAATTGTAAGAATCGACGATGAGCTTACGTCGGAGATATCCGCCGCATGCGAAAGCAGCTTGCTCGCCGAGGTATCAAAGATCATTCGTACAGACGTTAATGCGGTGATTCTGTCGGACTACGCAAAAGGCGTCTTGACTCATTCGTGTTTGAAGACTGTAATCACCGAATGCCGGGCGCGCAATATTCCCGTTCTGGTGGATCCAAAGCGGTCTGATTACGCATCCTATACTGGCGCGACTTGTGTGACGCCAAACGAGAAGGAGTTCCGGTCCGCAATGTCGGCAATGATAATCCCCGGTGAAGGTATTTCCGTTGGCGGTCCAATGTTGCGAAGCAGATTGCAGTGTGAGGCTCTGCTCATTACGGAGGGTTCGAAAGGCATGACGCTGATAACCGAAAGCGGTGCTCATCATCTGGCGGCGCTGGCTGAAGAAGTGTTTGATGTCTCAGGCGCGGGCGATACCGTGATAGCCACTCTAAGTACCGCTTTGGCGGCTGGCCTACCCTTTATTTCAGCAAGCGAACTGGCGAACGCAGCAGCCAGTCTTGTGGTGCGGCATGCCGGGACGAGCCCGATTATTTGGAACGATCTGTACGAATTTGTGAAGGTGTGAGATTCGCGCGGTTATAAAGGACTCATTTGAACAGGCCGCCGGGCAACTCAAGACGGATTCAGAAGGCGCAGAAGGTCACTGACTGAGCGCCGCCTTCACCGCCTCTGGGTTCCGCTCGATAACGGTCAGATAAGCGCGCACGGCCAAGTCGGGTAAGGCCTTCCCCTGCTCCCACTGCTGAAGCGTGCGGTGACTTAAACAAAACGCCTTGGCAAACTCCGCTTGGGACATGCCGACTTTGGATCGGATGCTTTTCACGTCGACCAGAACGGGCAGCGCGTATTCCCGCATTTCTTTTCGCCCTTCAACATGAGCGAGAATCTGCTTTGCACCGGCAATTAAGTCCCGACCGAATGGCGTTCCTTTATTGGATGTGTTCGATGGCTTGCGCGAGCCGCTTGAGCTCTTTTTCTTGGGCATGACTCAAATTCTCCAGTTCATTCTTTGCGTACAACAGCGTGAAGAAGACCGTCTCGCCAGACACCAAATAATAGAAGATTGCGCGGACGCCGCCACTCTTGCCGCTAGCGCCGCGGCTCCATCGAGCTTTCCGGAAACCTCCCGTACCTCGGATCACTGGATATGCCAGCGGATCCGCCGCAATGTTAGCCTCCATCGCACCCCTCGCCTCTTCCGAAAGCAGCCGTTTGACCTGCTTTTCGTACTTGGGCAGAGCAACGATCTTCCGCACTCTTAAGTATACGTTATTCACGTACCAGTCGCGTCGTGCATCAACCTTTAGGGAATAATAGGCGCCAGTCTGAGATCACTTGCTTCGACCGCCGTAGTTCAGCTCATAAAAATGCCGGTATTCGCCGCTTTTCACGCGATGCACCCACGCTTGATTGCTTCGGTACCAGTCGACGGTAGAGGCTAAGCCACGTTCAAAGGTCATCCGCGGTTTCCAGCCGGTCTGACGCGTGAGCTTGTCATTCGTGAGAGCATACCGGCGATCATGCCCCGGCCTATCGGTAACTCGTGTGATCAGCGATTCCGGCTTTCCGGTGGCTCTTAGAATACGGTGCACTACTTCCAGATTGGGCAGCGAACAATTGCCGCCAATGTTATAAATTTCGCCGGCGCCGCCCTGCTCCAGCACCGCGCGGATGGCCCGGCAATGATCTTCCACGTACAGCCAATCGCGAATCTGCTGGCCGTCTCCATACACCGGCAGCGGCTTGTCTTCCAAAGCATTCGAAATCATGAGCGGGATCAGTTTCTCGGGAAACTGATACGGCCCATAGTTGTTCGATGCCCGGGTGACAGAGACGTTGAGCTTGTAAGTCGTGAAATAGGATAGAGCGAGCAGATCGGAACCCGCCTTCGATGCTGAATAGGGACTGCTGGTCCGCAACTGATAATTCTCGTCGGCGTCGTGCGGCGCGTCGATGCTGCCGTAGACCTCATCGGTCGACACGTGAATAAAGCGCGCAATCTTCTGCCGCTTCGCTGCTTCAAGCAACGTAAAAGTGCCGTTAAAGTTGGTTTGAATCACCGGGGCAGGCGAGTGAATGCTGCGGTCGACATGCGATTCGGCGGCGAAGTGAATAATGGCGTCAGGCGATTCAGCAGCAAAGATCTCATCCACCTTTGCTGGGTCGCAAATATCTGCCTGCACAAAGCGGTAGCCGGGGTGATCGTCCACCAGCGCCAAATTGTCCAAATTGCCGGCGTAGGTGAGTTTGTCGAGGTTGACGACCTGTTCCGCCCACTTTTCCCGCAGCGCAGTGCGGACGAAACAGGACCCTATGAAGCCTGCTCCGCCCGTTACCAATAATTTCATTTGTGCTGAAGCTCCCAATCGTAGGCGATGGCAGTATCGTTATGCGGAATACGGCCTTCGTCCTTGGGATCGTAAATGCGGTTCGTAATATAGACCAGCACCGAAGGCTGATCGCCTATCACTTTGTAACCGTGCGCCACTCCTGGGGGAATCAACAACTGCCAGGGCCGCAACGCACCCACGTAGATGGTGTTTTTGCGCCCAAAGGTGGGCGATCCGGTGCGCAAGTCCACTAATGCCACTTGCAGCAGACCAGCCGCCGGAACCCAATAATCGGTTTGAAACTTGTGATAGTGGAAGGCTTTGATGATTCCCGGATAATTCAGCGCTGTGGAAACCTGAGTGGTGGCGGTGGGGAACTCGGCCACCAAGCCTTGCCCTAAACGCGCGATTTCGAGAAAGTAGCCCCGATCGTCGGGCCAAATAGGAAACTGTTTGAGTTCTACGCCGGCGATCAAGTCGGAGCTGGCTGTTGAAAGGATTACTTTGCCAATGCCCGGATCGGCGGCCGGGACTACCAGTTCAATGCCTGATTCCAAGGCGCCTAGCGCTGCTGCGGCTGCGCTCATTAGTTGGTTCCTGCCGTTGCCGTGCGTTTTTGTTGCGTGTCGTTCACCAGGTTCGCGGCTCGGAGCAGCGAGTCGAAGGTACCGGCATCGGTCCACCAGCCATCCAAATAGTTGTAGGTCATGGTACCTTCGCGGATGTAGGCGTTGTTCACGTCGGTGATTTCGAGTTCACCTCGCTCCGATGGCTTCAGGGTGCGAGTCTTATCGAACACCGATTCGTCGTACATATAAATACCGGTCACGGCGTAGTTCGATTTCGGCTGCTTGGGCTTCTCCTCAATGCTCACTATCTTGTCGCCCTTTATTTCAGCAACACCAAAACGTTCGGCATCGTGAACCTGTTTCAACAGGATCTTGGCGCCACGCTCTTGCTTCTGAAATTCAGCCACCGCGTCGGCGATTGAGCCTTCGATAATATTGTCACCGAGAACTACACAGATGCGGCTTCCCTCGGAGAAGTGTTCGGCCAAGGCAAGCGCCTCGGCGATACCGCCCTCGCCCTCCTGGTAGGTATAGTTGATGTGCTTGAGCCCGAATTCCTTGCCGTTGGCCAGTAAACGCAGAAAATCGCCAGAGTTACGGCCTCCGGTAACGATCAGCAGATCGCGAATGCCGGCGTCTACCAAAGTTTGAATCGGGTAATAGATCATCGGCTTGTCGAAGATCGGCAGGAGATGCTTGTTGGTGATTTTGGTGAGAGGAAACAGGCGGCTTCCCGTCCCTCCGGCTAAAACGATGCCCTTCATTAATTTCCGATGTTATCAGGTAAAGACATTGCCCGAGATAAAAGTCTAGCCCAAGTGCAGCGTCGATTTCGGGTCTGGTTCGGCGGCGCGCGGCCGTTTCCCTCGCAAACGACGCGTCACCTGACGCACCACCAACAGTAAAACCGCTGCCCCAATGGCCGCCTTCGAGAAATAGCTGGGTGGTGCTGAACTGCTCAGGCCTAAAATTAGCAGGACCACGACCATTAGGGCTATTCCAGCGGTCCACATCATGTTGGACGCCTTCGCAGTAGCCCGCCGCTGCTGCTCGGCGCGCTGTTCATATTTGTTCACGGCCGACCGTTTCCAGATTAGCTCAAGTCATCCAAGTGGCGTGGGAGGAAATTCCGAAATTCAGACGTAATTCACGAAACGGTAACATAATTGTAATGCATAGTCGATTACTCTGGCTTTGGAATTGTTTCAGACGGCCCAACATATGAGAAAAATTGCATTGGTAGAAGACGACGCCGACCTGTATGCGCTGGTGAAGTACAACCTGGAAAAGGAAGGCTTTGCCGTGGTGGGCGCCCAGACGGGAAGAGGAGTGATCGACTTATTCCGTCGCGAGAAGCCCGATCTGATCCTGCTCGACATCATGCTGCCTGACTCGGACGGCCTGGATATCTGCAAAGGCATTCGCCAGCACTCAGAGTTGGCTCATGTTCCAGTCATTTTTCTCACCGCGCGCGCGTCGGAGACAGACCGTATCGTCGGTTTGGAACTAGGTGCTAACGACTATATTGTGAAACCGTTTTTTGTTCGCGAACTGATCGCGCGGATTAAGATCCAATTTCGCGGCCAGACCAGCGCTACACGTGTTCTGAAAGCTGCCACGCTGGAACTGGACCGCAGCAGTTGCGAAGTGCGGCTGGACGGTTCGCTGCTGACGCTTACAGCCACGGAATTTCGTCTATTGGAGTTTCTGATGAGCCGCCCGGGCGTTGTCTTCAGCCGCGAACAATTATTGGATGCAGTATGGGGACACGACCGCGCCGTTACGGACCGAACCGTAGACGTCTATATTCTCCGGCTGCGTCAGAAGATTGAAGCCGATCCCGCAAATCCGTTGCTTATTCGCTCGGTTCGCGGTTTTGGGTACAGCTTCAATAACGCCGTGCAGCAAGAAGAAGCCGAGCTTCGGACCGCAGTCGCTCAGTAAGACCAACGTCACTGGCTCTCTTGTCAAAATTGAACAAGATGGTCATGGTCAATGTTCAGATCTTTGGGGTGAAGAATTCGCAGGAAACCCGTGCGGCTGAGCGTTTTTTCAAAGAGCGGCGGGCGAATGTACACCTGGTGGACCTTAAGCAGAAGCCCTTGGCTCCAGCGGAAATCCGGCGCTTTGTGGAGCGGTTTGGGTTGGCCGGTTTGCTCGATAGCAACGGCAAGTCTTATATTGATGCGGGGCTGAAATACCTGAAGCTCCCGGAAGCCGAACTGCTCGCGCGGATTGAACGCGATCCTAAGCTGCTGCGCCTGCCGCTGGTTCGTTCGGCTAACAAAGTGAGCATCGGGCGTGATGAAGAATCATGGAAGGCCATGCTGGAAGCTCAGGGGCGATAATGCGGCCGCGTTAGAATAGGCCTCGATGAGGGTCCTTGTATGGTTAGCCTTGCTCGGGGCCTTCTCCCCGTTCGCTCACGCGCAGAACAACAGCGCTACCATACGGGGTTTTTTGACCAAAGACATCCCCGACGAGCAGAAGCTGGAAGAACAGGTGCAGACCGTTCCTGACCCCGGCCGCATGCGTCAATATATGAATTTCATGGCGAGGGAACCGCACAATGCCGGCTCGCCGCGGTCGAAAGCCGTTGCCGAATACATCCTAGGCAGCCTCAAGGAATGGGGGCTTGATGCGCGCATCGAAGAATTTGAGTCGCTGTTGCCTACACCGACCATCCGTCAGGTGGAGGTCGTTTCACCCAAGCGCTTCGTCGCAAAGCTCAAAGAACCGTTCATCCCAGCGGACCCGGACAGCGGTGATGCTCACCAGCTTCCTACCTATAACGCTTTCGCCGCGAGCGGAGACGTTACGGGCGATGTAGTGTACGTCAATTTTGGCGTTCAGGAGGATTACGAATGGCTCGGCAAACAGGGAATTGACGTAAAAGGAAAAATCGTCATTGCGCGGTACGGCAAGAGTTGGCGGGGCATCAAGCCGAAGGTAGCCGCTGAGCACGGCGCCATTGCGTGTCTTATCTATTCAGACCCGCACGAGGATGGATACTTCGAGGGCGACGTGTTCCCGAAGGGGCCCATGCGCCCCGCCGAAGGCGTGCAGAGAGGCAGCGTTCTCGACATGCCGCTCTATCCAGGCGACCCGCTTTCGCCCGGTTGGGCCTCTGAAAAAGGCTCGAAGCGTCTTTCCATGGCTGAGGCAAAAAGCCTGATGAAAATTCCGGTTCTGCCAATCTCGTACGCCGACGCTCAGCCGATTTTGGAGCAGTTAACTGGTCCGCTGGTACCGCGTGATTGGCGTGGTTCTCTCCCTTTTACTTACCATGCCGGCCCGGGTTCCACTCGCGTTCACATGAAGACCGATTACGATTGGTCGATCCGTCCGCTTTATGACGTGATTGCCACTATCCAAGGTTCCGATTCGCCCGATGAGTGGGTGATGGCGGGCAATCATCATGACGCTTGGGTGAATGGCGCGGACGATCCCGTCTCCGGCGCAGTCGCCCTGCTTGAGACGGCGCGTTCACTGGCGCTCTTGCAGAAGCAAGGCTGGAAGCCGAAGCGCACCATCAAGCTGGCATTCTGGGACGGCGAAGAGTTTGGCTTGATTGGATCTACCGAGTGGGCCGAAAAACATCAGGACGAGTTGAAGGAAAAAGGGGTTGCTTATCTCAACTCCGATAGCTCCGCTAAAGGCTGGATTCAGATTGGCGGTTCGCACACGCTGGAGGAATTTGCCGCGGAAGTAGCTGGTTCCGTCCAGCAGCCGGGAGCAAACACGAGTCTCGCCGATGCGGCTCTTCACCATCCTCCCAGCGACGATAGCGACGAAAACCCTCCGCCCAAAAAGAAGACTTCCTTCTCGATCAGCGCCCTGGGGGCCGGATCTGATTATGTCGCCTTCCTTGACTTTTTGGGAGTGGCCAGCATGAACGCGAGCTTCGGGGGTCAAAGCAAGAGCGGCATCTACCATTCCGTTTATGATTCTGTTTACTGGTATACGCATTTTTCCGACGGTAATTTCAACGACGGCAGAGCGCTCTCTCAATACACCGCCACGGCATTGCTCCGCTTAAGCGGCTCATCGGTTTTGCCCTTCGAGTTCGGCCACTTTGCTAATACCGTCGGTTCTTACGTCGATGAGATCCAGAAAGATGCGCAACGCGGCGGCCAGAAAATGGACTTCCCTGGGGTGAGCAAGCAACTCGAGATCCTAAAGGAGAACGGCGATAAATATGACGCGCTTCTGGAAGCGGCGATGCTTAAGCCTTCGCTCGATGCCGCCCGCGTAAACATCGTAAACTCGGCGCTCTTACGGACGGAGCGCGTCTTGACTCGACCCGAGGGATTGCCTAATCGCGCTTGGTACAAGCATCAGATCTACGCGCCGGGACTCTACACAGGTTACGGCGTGAAGACCATTCCGGGTGTCCGCGAAGCCGTCGACAACAAAGATCTGGACGCTGGCGCAGAAGGAGGCTGTTGTGGTGGAGCAGTGCCTTGAGCAGTTGAATCAGGCGGTGAATGACGCCATCCTGGGCTTGGCTGGGATTTAGCGGAAGCGCAAAGGGGTATGGGCGTGTGCCCTTTGCGCTCGTCAACCTAGCGCTTGCGCGTCTGGCCCTTAACAAGCTTCTTAACTTTCTTCTTGTTAGCACCGCGTGCAACGCCAGCCGCACGCTTGGCCTTTGGAGCCGCTTTCTTCCGCGCAACCCGCTTTAGCTTCTTTCGTTCATCCTTATCAGCAACGTGCTTAGTATTCATTCTTCGATTTTTATTCCTGCGTATTTTTCAACGATCTTTTTCAGCCCGTATCCCGGGAAACTTATAGTTAGTTTCGCATCCTCGCCATCGCCTTCACGCCGCAATACGGTTCCGCGTCCGTATTTCGGATGATTTACCACCGATCCCGAATGAAAACCGGCAGGTCTCCGTGCCGGAAAGTTGCGCCCTGGCGCTCCAGGCCGAGTGATTGGTTGGGGCGGTACCGACCGCAGCTCGAGAGGGCTCGACGCTAACTCGGGAAATGAGCTTTGCGCCGAAGATCGACGAGCCGCCGCCGGGACAGGAGCTTTCGGAGCAGTTCTGGCGGGCGGTGCGTTTACGTTCGATGCCGCAGGTTTAGGCACATCCGGTTTTCGCGTGAATCCGGAAGGCGGCGGCATCCCACGTTCCGTAAAAAACTGCGCAATATTTTCAACCGAATTATAAGTACGGCCGGTATACAAGTTCCGCTTTACGGATTCCTTCACATCGTGCTGCTCAGAGTAAAGGTCAACCTCGTCTACGTGCGGTTGGCTGTGCGCGGATAATCTCTCGCGCAAACTCGGCGGCACTTCATTCAGAAATCTCGAAGGCAGGCAAACCTCAGGTTGTCCACCGCCAAAACGCCTTCGGTAGCGCGCCCATGAAAGATACAATCGCTTCTCCGCGCGTGTCATGCCGACATAGCAGAGACGCCGTTCTTCTTCCATCGCGGCTTCCGATGTCAGCGAACGGCTATGTGGAAATAGGCCTTCTTCCATCCCGGCCAGAAAGACGTTTGAAAACTCCAAACCTTTGGCGTTGTGAATAGTGAGCAGAGAAACTGCCGCCTGCTCATCCACGCTGTCGGCGTCGGAAACCAACGCGGCGTGATCTAAGAACTCTGCCGCCGTTTCTCCCCGTTCGGCCGCCTCCACAGCGGCATTCACAAGTTCTTCCAAGTTGCCCAAGCGCGACTCTGCTTCGGGCGTTACGTCCGACTTAAGCATCGCCTCATATCCGGTTCTGGCCAGAATCTCCCGCAACGTTTCGTGAACCGGCCTTTCGTGAGCCGCCTCTTTCAAATCTTCAATCAGCTTTACGAACGATTTCAGCGCCGATTCCGCGCGCGTCGGGAACACTCGTCCTTCGATCATCAAGGGCAACGCATGCCATAGACTGACACCCTTCTCTAATGCGAAATGTTCAATCTGCTCCACGGTGCCTTTGCCAATGCCGCGTGCCGGAGTATTGATAACGCGCATCAGCGCAATGGAATCCCGCGGGCTGAGCAGCACCTTCAAGTAGGCCAGCAGGTCTTTGACTTCCGACCGCTGATAAAAACTGAAGCCGCCCACCACCAGGTACTTGCGCCCGTAGCGCCGCAACGCCTCTTCTATTTGGCGCGATTGGAAATTAGTCCGGTAAAGGACTGCCGCGCGTTCAGTGGGATTCCGCGAAATAATCTTCTCAATCGTGTCCGCAACGAAGAGCGCTTCGTTTTCTCCATCGGGAGCTTCGTAGTATCCAATCTTCGAGCCAGAGCCGGAATCGGTCCAAAGCCACTTGCCTTTGCGCTCTTTATTATTGGCAACCAGCGCACTGGCAGCTTCCAGAATATTTTTCGTCGACCGGTAGTTCTGCTCCAACCGGATCACTACGGCATTCGGATAATCCTGCTCGAAATCGAGAATGTTCTTGATGTCAGCCCCGCGCCAGCCATAAATAGATTGATCTTCGTCGCCGACCACGCAAACGTTCTGCCGGACGTGCGTCAGCAAGCGCATCAACTCATACTGGCTGCGATTTGTATCCTGATACTCGTCAATCATGACGTATTCGTAGTTCCGGTTGTAAATCGTGCACAGCGCTTCGTCGTGTTTTAACAGCCGAACCGATTCCAGCAGCAAATCGTCGAAATCGAGCGCATTCGCTTGATGCAGGCGCTCCTCGTACAATTCGTAAATCTTGGCCAGTCGGGTAAGTTTCGGGTCGGTAGCTGCTTTATACCAGTCTTGCGGGGTCTCATCGTGACTCTTGCCGTGGCTTATGCGCGAAAGTGACGCGCGGTATGGCATGAACTTCTCGTCCAGGCCAATCTGTTTGTAGATCGACTTCATCAGCGCCAGTTGATCGTCGTCGTCGTAGATCGTAAACTGGCGTGTGAAACCTTGCCGAATTTCCGAAAGCGAATTTCCATCGCGGCGCAACAGGCGGACGCAAAAAGAATGGAACGTTGAAACCACCGGGCTTTTCGCGGGGGTGGCGCCGCTCAACAAATTATTTACGCGGCCACGCATCTCCTGAGCTGCTTTGTTCGTGAATGTAACCGCCAAAACGGCAGGCCCCGGAATGTGGTGTGCTTCAATCAAATGCGCAATCCGATGCGTAATTACGCGAGTTTTGCCGCTGCCTGCGCCCGCTAACAGCAGTAGCGGACCATCGACATGCGCAACAGCTTCCTGTTGTTGGGGGTTTAGACCTGCAAGGAAATCCATGAAGTACAAAGGCGGGGGAGCGATTCCAGAATAGCATCGCTTTCGAGCTACTCAGGCAAGTCGGCGTATACATCTCCAAGCCGCACGCTGCAGTTGATCGATGTGAGCGTTATGCTGCTGTCGTTACCAAGATATTCCCGGAAGATCCAACTGTTGTCGGCTTGGCGGGCGTAATGTTCTACATGTACCGCATCCGTATGTACCAGGACATATTCGCTCAGGGAAGGAAGCTCCCGATATAGTTCGAACTTCTTGCCGCGATCGTAATCGGATGTCGACGGGGAAAGAACTTCGACAACTACGCTCGGATTGGTGAGAATGTCATTCGAGCCGGCGTGCGATGTGGGCTGCCCGCAAACGACCGAGAGGTCGGGATAGACATAAGACCCAGTGGAAGGTGTTCTCACGCGTGCGTCGGAAGAAAATACAAAGCATTTACCGCCCCTGAGTTTGTTTACCAGTTGCGCACCCCACACGATGGCCAGATTTGAGTGCCTGAACGAACCTCCAGACATGGCGAAAATTTCGCCGCCTACAAATTCGCTCTTGTATTCAGCAGCACGCTCCCGACGAAGATACTCTTCCTCGGTAATCTTCGTGATTGGTTGAGAGGCCATCGCAACCATTATCCCTGAAGGGCTAAAAGCATATCCTGATTTATTGAACGAAATCTTTTCCATCGCGCAGATCTGCCTGATCGTTTTGTCGGCGTTGTTCCCCATCGTAAATCCCGTTGGCAACAGCCCCATCTTCCTCAGTCTTACTGCCGGTTATTCAACGTCAGCGCGGGACACGCTCTCCCGCAAGATTGCCCTGAACAGTTTCTGGCTCTTGACCGGATCGATGCTGATCGGCAGCCATGTTCTCGATTTTTTCGGTATTTTCCGTTCCGGTCGTTCAGATCGGCGGCGGATTGGTGGTTATGTCCACCGGCTGGCGATTGCTGCAACTCGACCCTGAACACGAGTCGGCGATCGCAAAGCGCAAGATTACTACTCAAGACATTGCCAACCGCCTCGACCGCGAAGCCGCCTGATCCGTTTGTGAACTGCACCGGCCAAACGCTTGAAGTGTGATAAACAAGGTATCCGAAACCCTTAATGTTTAGGACGCTCATCTTCATCGCGGCCATTGCGGCCCTTCCCTTTGAAGTCAGCGGTGCGCCGGCTCATATCGCCTTCGTTCAGTCCGCGCCTTCTATAGACGTCTATGATTACGTCGAAGTCACCGTCAATGTCGCCGCGCCCGGCGCGCTGAATCCGTTCACGGAAGCGTCGGTCAGCGGATCTTTTGAAACTGCCGGTGGAAGCAAACACTGGAATGTGAATGGCTTCTGCGATTCGCCCGATGGATCCACCTACCGGGTCCGCTTCATGCCTCCGGCGGCGGGCGATTACAAATACAACATCGCTTTCCGCCAGGGCGATTTTCACAGCGACAACGCGGGCGCATTTCATGCCGTGGATAGTCATCGCAGAGGGCCCATTCGCGTCGATCCTCAATATCCTTGGCATTTCATTTGGGAGGGAACGGGCGAACACTATTTCTTCAACGGCACCACCGCGTACTGGCTTACCGGATGGAAAGAAGACCGGATTATTCGAACCAGCATCGATCGTCTCCACCGCCTTAAGGTGAATCGCATTCGTGTGACTCTTGCCGGCAGGAGCAATCTCTATTTCGGAGAGCCGGTCATGACGGCCGCCAACTATTCGAATTTGCCGACCGTGTGGCCGGCAAAAAGCCCTAATGATTTCACTCATCCCGATTTCGACTACACGCGCTTCTACATCCCTCTATGGGAGAAGTTTGAACGGATGCTGCGCTACGCCCGCGATGAAGACGTTGTCATCTCCGTCGTGCTCGACATGAACGACAACAAAGTTCATCCGGCTGCGGGCGGCGAAGATGAGCGCCGCTATATTCAATACGCCATTTCGCGCCTGAGCGCTTTTTCAAACATCACTTGGGATCTGGGCGACGACCTCGAAGGATATAGAGACGATGAATGGACTCACGCCACCGGCACGTTGATCGAGCAGCAGGATCCGTATCGCCATCTTGCGACGAGCCACCCCATGAAGACCGTTCACCAGGACCGCGCGTCCGATTGGTTCGGTTTTACTTCTTATCAGGATTGGTCGCGCAAACAGCACTCCTTGATGCTCGCATCGCGCGAATTGCAGAAGAAGGCGGGCCGCATCGTTCCGCAAACCAATGAAGAGTACGGCTACGAAGATCACTATCCTATTTGGGCCGAGCCGGGCTCCGATTCCGCCGACGTGCTGCGCCGTACCGCCTGGGACATCGTGATGGCCGGAGGCTATCAAACCGCAGGCGAAACTTGCCGCCGGGGAACGAATATCGCGCCCGATACCGGCGGAGGCTGGATGAATGGGCGTGGTGACGATACCATGACCATGTTCCTTGGATACGGCCACATGGTCGATTTCTTTACCAGCTTTGAATGGTGGAGGACCGATCCGCACGACGAACTAGTTGACAGCGGCGCATATTGCGTGGCGAAGCCGGGAGAAATTTATGCCGTCTATCTGCCGCATGGCGGCAAGGTGCGGGTTCAGTTGGAACCAGGCGATTACACCGCCGCTTGGTTTTCGGCACTCAGCGGCGAGCGCGTTACTTTGCCCTCCGTCCAAGCGTCTCACTTGTTGCTCCAGTGGACATCGCCCAAAGCTCCCGACCAGAACGATTGGGCATTGCTGCTTCAAAAGACTAAATAACATGAAATCTATTTTTCTTCCATTGACCTTGCTCCTGGCGAATAGCTGCGTCGTTGGCTGGGCGCAAACCGACTCCACTCCTAACCCCGATATTCACTACCTTCTGGGCCCCGATTCATTGCCTGAAGATGGCGTGCCCAAGGGAGAGATCCGCGGTCCGTTTACCTCGCCCAGCGAAGCCTATCCCGGGACGCAGCACACGTATTGGGTGTATGTTCCAGCGCAATACGACCCGGCCGTGCCCGCGAATCTGATGATCTTCAACGACGGTCAGGCCTTTATGAATCCTGAAGGAGATCTGCGCGTCCAGAACGTGCTGGATAACCTTATTTACCGGCGCGAGATTCCCGTCATGATCGGCGTTTTCATCAATCCTGGCCGCCGTCCCGATCAGCCGGAGCCCAACGCCAAGGAGTGGGGCGATAAAACAACCAACCGCCCCACCGAATATAATTCACTCGACGGTAAATATGCGCGCGTGATTGTCGATGAGCTGCTGCCCGTCTTAGCGAAGGATTACAACCTTTCTAAAGACCCTGAGCGCCGAGGCATTGGCGGTGCGAGTTCAGGCGCTATTGCCGCCTTTACCGTGGCCTGGGAGCGGCCCGATCAATTTAGAAAAGTACTCAGCATTGTGGGCAGCTTCACGAATATTCGCGGAGGAGACGCCTATCCGGACCTCATTCTAAAAAGCGGCAGGAAGCCGATTCGTATTTTTCTGCAAGATGGCCGCAACGACAATCGCTCTTTAAAACCCGACGGAACTTATGACGAACGGCGCGACTGGTTCCTCCAGAATACGCGTATGGTCAAAGCGTTGACAGAGAAAGGCTACGAAGTAAGTTACACCTTCGGCATGAACAAGCACGGGTCGAAGATGGGCGGCGCAGTCATGCCCGAGATGATGCGCTGGCTCTGGCGCGATCAGCCGGTTTCCACCGATCCCCACGACAATGTTGAGCGATCTTTCCGCGAGCCAGTGAAGAAAAGCGAGACGGCCCTCCTTTCCGATCAGGATCACCAGCGTCTGATGGATCTGCTTGGAATTAAAACGCTGCGGCGCGGCGCCGACGGCACGCATCCGGATGCACCCAATGCAGCCAACTACGACGAATCGAAGGCGAATCCGTTTCCAAATCTGCCCGATCCCCTGCTGTTGAAAAACGGCCGCGAGGTGACCAAGGCTAAGGATTGGTGGAAAAAGCGCCGCCCCGAAATCGTGGAGGATTTCGATCGCGAGATCTATGGGCGAACTCCGCGGAACTTGCCCACTGTGAAATGGGAGGTCGTAAGCACAACAAAGGAGATGAACGGAGATGTCCCGGTTATCACGAAAAAGTTGGTTGGGCATGTGGATAACTCCGCCTGTCCCCGCATCGCCGTGAACATCGATCTGACACTCAGCACTCCAGCCGCCGCGAAAGGGCCAGTCCCCATCGCTATGGAGTTGACCTTTGTCTTTCGGCCTGGCATGCGCTTGCCGCCCGCTGCTGGCCCCAGTTGGCGTGAGCAAGTGCTGAACAAAGGTTGGGGTTATGCGAGTCTTATTCCCACCAGCGTTCAGCCGGACAACGGAGCGGGTCTCACGGAAGGAATCATCGGTCTCGCGAACAAGGGCCAACCGCGCGGAGTCGATGATTGGGGGGCGCTCAAGGCATGGGCGTGGGGCGCTAGCCGGGCGCTTGATTATTTTGAGACTGATGCGGCGGTGGATGCCAAGCACGTAGGCATTGAAGGGCATTCGCGATATGGGAAGGCCGCGCTGGTTGCCATGGCTTACGACCCGCGCTTTGCCGTCGGTTACATCAGCTCGTCGGGAGAAGGCGGCGCGAAGCTCTACCGGCGCAACTGGGGAGAACTCCCCGAGAACGTCGCCGCCAGCGGCGAGTATCACTGGATGGCGGGAAATTTTATGAAGTATTCCGGCCCGCTTGGTTGGAACGACATGCCGGTCGATTCGCATGAGCTGATAGCTTTGTGCGCGCCTCGGCCTGTCTTCATCGGCGCAGGCGCAACGCAAGGCGATGGCTGGGCCGATGCGAAAGGCATGTTCCTGGCGGAAGTCGGAGCCGCGCCTGTGTATCGATTGCTGGGTAAGAAAGACCTGGGAACCACCGAGTATCCACCTATGGAAACTGCGCTGATCGGTGGAGACTTGGGATTTCGCCAGCATAGCGGCGGCCACACGCCGGCACCCAATTGGCCCACGTTTATCGAATTTGCCGAAAAATATATGAATGGAACCGGAGTCAAGTAGCAATGACAGAAGAAGATATTCAGATTCCCGTGGATGGCGGCTCGGCCGATGCGGTCTTATATCAGTCCGACGCCGGGCGTAAAGGCCCCGGCGTGCTGTATCTGCCCGATATTGGCGGCATTCGCCCGGCGTTCCGAAAGATGGCGCGGAGGGTTGCCGAACAAGGTTTCACGGTGCTGATGCCGAACTTGTTCTTTCGTACCGCCAAGCCGCCCGTTTTTGAGTGGAAACCAAGTGAAGGTGAAGAAGCAATGCGGCAGCGCATGGGCGTACTCACCGGACCGCTCACTCCCGAAACTCTGGCCCGCGATGCGTCCATTTATGTCGATTTTCTGCTTGCGCACAGTTCCGGAGAGAAGCTGGGCGTGGTGGGTTATTGTTACGCGGGGGCGGTGGCGATGCGTGTTGCCGCCGCTCGACCGAAAGAAGTTGTTGCCGCGGCGTCGTTTCACGGCGGGCGGCTCTATACCGATGCGCCCACCAGCCCCCATTTGCTGCTGCCCGAAATCGATGCTCGTCTCTATTTTGGGCACGCCGTCGAAGACCGGAGCATGAACGCCGAGGCCATTCAGGCTTTCGAACAGGCTTTGGCCGCTTGGGATGGCTCGTACAAAAGCGAAACCTACCAGGGTGCGTTTCATGGCTGGACGGCCCTGGACAGCCCCGTCTATAACGAACCTCAAGCCGAGAGAGCCTTCGGGCAGCTTTTGGCGTTATTGAACGAAAGCCTCATTTGAAATCCGCTATTACGGAACCGCGACCGGCTTAGGGAGCGGCAAGCGCTACCCGATCAGAAGTGTCAGCATAGCTGTTTGCGTTGCGGCGGGAGCAGACGGGGTTCCGGTGATCAAAATGGAGTAACTTCCAGCGGGTAAGGACGCACCTGATTGGACCGTCATTACCGAACTCCCATTCGCTCCATTGATTGTGTTGGATGAAAAAGTAACGGTAAGCCCCATTGGCAGAGCGCCGACGCTGAGTACGACGGGCGAGTTGAAACCGAACTGCGCAAGGATGGTGACCGTCTCTGAAAGTGCAGCGCCGGCTTTCATGCTGTAACTGGCAATCGGAAGTTTCAGAGCGAACGATGGCGGTGGTGTCACTGTCAGCAGCAAATTGACTGTCTTAGTAACATTGCCGCCTGTAGCAGTGATAGAGACGGTCGATTGCCCGAGAGCAGCCGTGCTGGAGGCGGTGAGGCTTAGGATGCTGCTGCCCGATCCGGGGGTCGGTGTACTTGGATTCGAGAACGCCGCAGTCACGCCTGAAGGCAGATTCAATGCGGCAAACGTCACGGTGGAATTAAACCCCGTGGTCAGATTGCTTACCAGCAGGTTTATCGTTGCAGCCGCCATGCCTTGACGGATGAGTGGTGCAGACTGATTCACCGTGAAAGTGAAAGTCGGCAGCGCGATAACCGCAATCGTTATAGGTGTTGTAACCCGGAGATTGCCGCCGGTTCCGGTTAGCAGCGCAACGTATTTTCCGGTAGGCGTAAGGGCTCCGGTTTGCAGCGTCAGAATTGTTGAGCCATCGCCCGGAGCCACTACGCTCGGAGGCGCGAAGACCGCAGTCGTTTGAAGAGGTAGACCCGTCATTGAGAACGTGACAGCGCTGTTGAAAGCTCCTGAATGAAGAGATGTGATTTGTATGATTGTCGAAGCCGATTGCGCCATGCTCACTGCCGTCGCGCTGGTGGTCATCGTGAACGTTGAAGCGGTCGTGAGGGTTAGTGGCACGTCCAACGTCTTGCTGAATCCAGTGGTGCTCTCGGTCAAGACCAGCATCGAACTACCCACTACCGCGCCGGAGCCGGAAACGATTGTCAGGGTAGTCGAGCCCGTGCCAGGTATCAGAGCCGGTGTCGAGAATGTAGCCGTAACTCCGCTGGGTTGACCGCTTACCGTTAACGCTAAAGCGGAGGGAAACCGGCCTTGCGGGTTCGTGCATGTCACTGTGACATTTGTCGCCTGGCTCAGACCCATCGACAAACTGGCCGGACTTGCGGTCGGTTGGCAATTGAGAGGTATTGCCGTAATCGTTAAAGAGATAGTAGCCGTTTGCGTTTGTTCCGAGCCTGTTGCTGTCACAGTGATCGGATAGGTGCCTGCCGCGGCCGCGGTACTCACTGAGAAATTCAAGGTACTTGTGCCGGATCCGGGTGCGGCAAAACCAGTCGCACTTAGACTGCCTGTTACTCCGCTAGGCATGCCGGTGACAGTAAGGGAGACAGGAGCATTGAACCCGGAACTCACCGCCACGCTGACCGTCGCGGAAGTATTCTTCCCCGCTTGCACCTGCAACGCAGCCGGCGCGGCAGTTAGTGTGAAGCTTCCTATTGCGCCATCGCGCCAGTGATTCACCAGCGCCGACCCATCCACCGACCCCAAGCCCGTCGCCAGGTCGTATCCGGCACCCGCCGTATAGCCGGTGACTCCCGGGACGCTATTGTTGCCGGAGCTAATGTCGTGAAAAACCGCAGCCCCGCCAATCGCCTGCTTGATTGCTAATGCGTAAAGAACGGGATTGATGTTCCCCTGTGATCCGCCGTTTTTTGATCACCATGAGTCATGAGACTGGCGAATGAAGGCGACTGCGGCTGACGTGCCGCCCACGGCTGATTGTGCGCCGTTATAAAAAATGAGATATCCATCGTGCTCTGCCGCGGCGAGCGACACGTCCGGAACATCGCGATGGCCATCCGCCGGAACGCCCGTGCCGGTTTGCCAACTTGGCTTTGTCCACTGGATACTGGCGCCGCCGCCGCTGCCTGCGAGGCCTGAGCCGCCATTAACGCCGCTTTCATTCCAGGTTGTTTCCGGAATGTAGCTTTGAGCGGACCCCATCACCGCATTGTTTCCCGGCAGCCAGTACTGCCCCGGATTACTTCCCTCTACGAACTCCGTGCCGCCCACGCAAGTGCTGTACTGCGAGCTGCAGATTCCGTTGATTGCGCGCCT